>CP011020.1:3540000-4767500 GCA_001023535.1 Pseudomonas chlororaphis | reverse complement strand
GACATGAGTAACGACAATGGGTGTGAAAAACACCCACGCCGAAAGACCAAGGTTTCCTGCGCAACGTTAATCGACGCAGGGTTAGTCGGTCCCTAAGGCGAGGCTGAAAAGCGTAGTCGATGGAAAACAGGTTAATATTCCTGTACTTCTGGTTATTGCGATGGAGGGACGGAGAAGGCTAGGCCAGCTTGGCGTTGGTTGTCCAAGTTTAAGGTGGTAGGCTGAAATCTTAGGTAAATCCGGGGTTTCAAGGCCGAGAGCTGATGACGAGTTGCCTTTAGGCGACGAAGTGGTTGATGCCATGCTTCCAAGAAAAGCTTCTAAGCTTCAGATAACCAGGAACCGTACCCCAAACCGACACAGGTGGTTGGGTAGAGAATACCAAGGCGCTTGAGAGAACTCGGGTGAAGGAACTAGGCAAAATGGCACCGTAACTTCGGGAGAAGGTGCGCCGGTGAGGGTGAAGCACTTGCTGCGTAAGCCCACGCCGGTCGAAGATACCAGGCCGCTGCGACTGTTTATTAAAAACACAGCACTCTGCAAACACGAAAGTGGACGTATAGGGTGTGACGCCTGCCCGGTGCCGGAAGGTTAATTGATGGGGTTAGCTAACGCGAAGCTCTTGATCGAAGCCCCGGTAAACGGCGGCCGTAACTATAACGGTCCTAAGGTAGCGAAATTCCTTGTCGGGTAAGTTCCGACCTGCACGAATGGCGTAACGATGGCGGCGCTGTCTCCACCCGAGACTCAGTGAAATTGAAATCGCTGTGAAGATGCAGTGTATCCGCGGCTAGACGGAAAGACCCCGTGAACCTTTACTATAGCTTTGCACTGGACTTTGAATTTGCTTGTGTAGGATAGGTGGGAGGCTTTGAAGCGTGGACGCCAGTCTGCGTGGAGCCATCCTTGAAATACCACCCTGGCAACTTTGAGGTTCTAACTCAGGTCCGTTATCCGGATCGAGGACAGTGTATGGTGGGTAGTTTGACTGGGGCGGTCTCCTCCTAAAGAGTAACGGAGGAGTACGAAGGTGCGCTCAGACCGGTCGGAAATCGGTCGTAGAGTATAAAGGCAAAAGCGCGCTTGACTGCGAGACAGACACGTCGAGCAGGTACGAAAGTAGGTCTTAGTGATCCGGTGGTTCTGTATGGAAGGGCCATCGCTCAACGGATAAAAGGTACTCCGGGGATAACAGGCTGATACCGCCCAAGAGTTCATATCGACGGCGGTGTTTGGCACCTCGATGTCGGCTCATCACATCCTGGGGCTGAAGCCGGTCCCAAGGGTATGGCTGTTCGCCATTTAAAGTGGTACGCGAGCTGGGTTTAGAACGTCGTGAGACAGTTCGGTCCCTATCTGCCGTGGACGTTTGAGATTTGAGAGGGGCTGCTCCTAGTACGAGAGGACCGGAGTGGACGAACCTCTGGTGTTCCGGTTGTCACGCCAGTGGCATTGCCGGGTAGCTATGTTCGGAAAAGATAACCGCTGAAAGCATCTAAGCGGGAAACTTGCCTCAAGATGAGATCTCACTGGAGCCTTGAGCTCCCTGAAGGGCCGTCGAAGACTACGACGTTGATAGGCAGGGTGTGTAAGCGCTGTGAGGCGTTGAGCTAACCTGTACTAATTGCCCGTGAGGCTTGACCATATAACACCCAAGCAATTTGCGCTTAGAAAGCCAGATTGCGGTGTGGTGAAGACGAAACGAACCGAAAGTTTGCGGCTCACACCTGATCACATACCCGATTTGCTGGAACGCTGAAAAGCGCGCTGGCTMAAGAATTTCTTGACGACCATAGAGCATTGGAACCACCTGATCCCATCCCGAACTCAGCAGTGAAACGATGCATCGCCGATGGTAGTGTGGGGTTTCCCCATGTGAGAGTAGGTCATCGTCAAGATTAAATTCCGAAACCCCAATTGCGAAAGCAGTTGGGGTTTTGTTTTGCCCGCAGGAAAACTCTGACAACAAGCTCGGAAAGCGGGCGGCTGTCACAGCCCCCCGACAGTGCTAAGGTTCTGCCCTAGCTTTTTGCATTTTCAAGGATGCCTTTCATGCCGGACGCAACGTCCCTCAGCCCAGCGTTCATGGTGGTTCACGGGAATCGCCTGGATGAATTGCGCAGCCTGGTGATCAGCCTGATGCGGCGTTATCCGTTGGCTCCTCTTGAAAATGAAATAGCCCTGGTACAGAGCAACGGCATTGCCCAATGGCTCAAGCTGGCCTTGGCTGAGGACCCGGAGGATGACGATACGGGTGGTTGCGGTATCGCCGCTGCCATTGATGTGCAACTGCCCGGCAGCTTCATGTGGCAGCTCTACCGAACCGTCCTGGGGCGTGACGAGATTCCGGCCAAATCCTTGCTCGACAAGTCACCGTTAACCTGGCGCCTGATGCGCTTGCTGCCGCAATTGATCGAGCAACCTCATTTCGAACCGTTGCGTCGTTTCCTTACCCACGACACCGATCTGCGCAAGCGCTATCAATTGTCCGAACGCCTTGCCGACCTGTTCGACCAATACCAGGTATACCGCGCCGACTGGCTGGAAGACTGGGCTGACGGTCGACACCAGACGCGAAACGTCCGAGGGGAAATCAAACCCCTTGCACCGGAAAATTGCTGGCAGGCCGAACTGTGGCGAGCCTTGTTGGTAGACGTGGGGGAGGCCGGTATGGCGCAGAGCCGGGCCGGCGTTCACCAGCGCTACATTGAACGCATCAACAGCCTGGAGACGGCGCCCCACGGTCTGCCGGCGCGGGTCATCGTCTTTGGCATTTCGTCGTTGCCCGCCCAGGCGCTCGAGGCGCTCGCCGGGCTTTCCCGGTTCAGCCAGGTCTTGCTGTGCGTCCACAACCCGTGCCGCCACCACTGGACGGACATCGTGGCCGACAAGGACCTGCTGCGGCATCAATACAAGCGCCAGGCCCGCAAGAGCGGCATGCCCGTCGCCCTCGATCCGCAAACCCTGCATCAGCACGCCCACCCGCTCCTGGCTGCCTGGGGCAAGCAGGGGCGTGACTATATCAACCTGCTCGACAGCTACGATGATCCCAACAGCTATCGCTCGGTATTTCGCGACGGGCGTATCGACCTGTTCAGTGAAGCGAATCCCACGACGCTGCTTGGCCAGTTGCAGGATGACATCCTCGAACTGCGCCCCCTCAACGAAACCCGCGAACATTGGCCGGCTGTCGATACGGCGCAAGATGGTTCGATTCGCTTCCATGTTGCCCACAGTGCCCAGCGCGAAGTCGAGATTCTCCATGACCAGTTGCTGGCTCATTTCAGCGCGGATCCGACCCTGCGTCCCCGGGACATCATCGTCATGGTTCCTGACATCGACAGCTACGCGCCGCACATTCGCGCGGTGTTCGGCCAACTGGATCGAACCGACCCTCGCTTCATTCCCTTCACGTTGACGGATCAGGGGCAGCGCGGACGCGATCCGCTGCTGATCGCCGTGGAACATTTGCTCAAGCTGCCTGACAGTCGTTTCCCCGTCAGCGAAATCCTCGATTTGCTCGACGTCCCGGCGTTGCGTGAACGGTTCGGTATCGATGAGGCCGACCTGCCGACGTTGCACCTTTGGATCGAAGGGGCTGGTATCCGCTGGGGCATGAACGCCGAGCATCGCGCCGGGTTGGGTTTACCGGCGGAGCTTGAGCAGAATAGCTGGCGATTCGGGCTGCGCCGGATGTTGCTGGGGTATGCTGTCGGTCGCTCGGATGCTTACGAAGGCATCGAGCCCTACGATGAGATTGGCGGCCTGGACGCAGCCTTGATCGGTCCGCTTGTG
Source organism: Pseudomonas chlororaphis (assembly GCA_001023535.1). Taxonomy (NCBI): domain Bacteria; kingdom Pseudomonadati; phylum Pseudomonadota; class Gammaproteobacteria; order Pseudomonadales; family Pseudomonadaceae; genus Pseudomonas; species Pseudomonas chlororaphis. The sequence goes on along the minus strand of CP011020.1, from coordinate 4,763,705 downwards.
GCTTTACTGGACGCACTGGAGGTCGCTCATCAGGCACTCACCCAGCCGGCCTCTCCACAGGAATGGGGAGCGCGCCTGCACGACCTCCTACAGCTGTTTTTCCAGGCGAGCAACGAACACGACGACTACCTGCTGGCCCAACTCGAAGACCTGCGTGAAACCTGGCTGGAAACCTGTGAATCGGTTGGCCTGTTGGACGAAATGCCGCTGACGGTCGTACGTGAAGCCTGGCTGGCCGGGCTGGATCAAGGCCGACTGTCCCAACGCTTTCTGGCCGGCGCGGTCAATTTCTGTACCTTGATGCCGATGCGGGCGATTCCCTTCAAGCTGGTGTGCCTGTTGGGCATGAACGATGGTGACTACCCGCGCGCCCAGCCACCCCTGGATTTCGACCTCATGGGCAGCGACTATCGTCCCGGCGATCGCTCCCGACGTGAGGATGATCGTTACCTGCTGCTGGAGGCGCTGCTTTCGGCTCGGGAAAAACTGTACATCAGTTGGGTGGGCCGCAGCATCCGTGACAACAGCGAGCGCCCCGCCTCGGTATTGATCGGCCAGTTGCGTGATCATCTGGCCAGCGGGTGGCGGTTGGTCGACGACCGCGAAACGCTGCTCGACGCACTGACCCAGGAACATCCGCTGCAACCATTCAGTGCGCGTTATTTTCATCGCGGTGATGCGCTGTTCAGCTATGCCAGCGAATGGCGAATGCTTCACGATGCCCCGGACCACACCGGCAAGCCCCAGGTGTTGGAGCCCTACATCCAGGACGAGCCCTTGGGCCTCGGCCAACTGCAGGATTTCCTGCGCAATCCGGTCCGCCATTTCTTCAGCCAGCGGCTGAAAGTATTCTTCGAGGCCATCGAAGCCCCCCTGGCCGACGACGAACCCTTCGTGCTCGACGCCCTGCAACGCTACAGCCTGAGCGACAGTTTGCTGGAGGCCGCGCTGATGCGCCTGGACCAACCGGATCTTGCCCTGAGCGCTCACGCCAGGCGGCTTCAGAACAGCGGCCTGTTGCCGATGGCCGGCTTCGGTGAGTGCATGCAACGCGAGTTGATCGAGCCCTTGCCGGACCTGCTCCAGCGTTACCAACAACTCCTGGCGCTATGGCCCACGCCGCTGACCAGCGCCGTGCAGGTCAGTGTGCAGTCGCAAGGTGTGAGCGTCGAAGGGTGGCTCAGCGGCCTGCATCAGCGAGGCGACGGCGAGGTCCTCGCGATCACGGCGATACCCAACGGCATTGGCGCCTCCAAGACGCGTAAATGGCATCGCCTGATACGTCCGTGGGTCAACCATCTTGTGGCCTGTGCCAATGGCCTGTCGCTGACGACAGCGTTGGTGGCCAGTGATGACAGCTTGTTGCTGGCTCCTTTCGAGGCGCCTGTGGCGCAACGGCTGTTGGGCGACCTGTTGCAAGCCTGGCAGGCCGGTATGCGCCAGCCGCTGCCCATTGCAGTGAAGACGGCCTTTGCCTGGCTTGGCCAGAGCGAGGTGCCCAAGGCTGAAGCGGCTGCGCGAAAAGCCTATGAAGGCGACGGGCAGACCTCTGAAGGCGAGCGACGGGAAAGCCCAGCCCTGGCTCGCCAGTTCCCGGACTTCGATGCGCTGATGGCCGACGAAACCTTTCCCGATTGGTGCGACGCGCTTTACCGGCCATTGCTCCAGGCGCCATGGGTTTCATCGGCCGGCGAGCAGGTGCGTCCATGAGTCGGCAAACACCGCTGGCCCTGGCGTTTCCGCTACGTGGCAGCCAACTGATCGAAGCCAGCGCCGGTACCGGCAAGACCTTTACCATCTCGGCGCTGTACCTGCGCCTGGTGCTCGGGCACGGTGGCCCTGCCAGCGGGTTTGGCCGTGAATTGCTTCCACCGCAAATCCTGGTGGTGACGTTTACCGACGCCGCCACCAAGGAGCTGCGCGAACGGATCCGCACTCGTCTCGCCGAAGCGGCGCGTTTCTTTCGTGACGAAATTCCCGCCCCGGATGCATTGATCGCCGAACTGCGTGATGAGTTCGACGCCGGGCAATGGCCGGGCTGCGCGAACCGTTTGGACATTGCCGCGCAGTGGATGGATGAAGCGGCCGTCTCCACCATCCATAGCTGGTGCCAGCGGATGTTGCGAGAGCATGCGTTCGACAGTGGCAGTCTATTTACCCAGACCCTGGAAACCGATCACAGCGAATTGCTTGGCGAAGTGCTGCGCGATTATTGGCGGTTGTTCTGCTACTCGATGCAGGGCGATGCATTGAATTGGGTGCGTAGCCACTGGGGAAGCCCGGCTGCGCTGCTGCCACGTGTGCGAGGGTTGTTTTCCAGCGAACGGGATAACGGTGACGGGACCGAACCGGCCGAACTCATCGCCGCGTCCTTGCAGGAGCGCAGTGCCGCCTTGCTTGATCTCAAGGCGCCCTGGCGTCAATGGGCCGTGGAGTTGCTACAGATCTGCCAGCAGGGCGTCGCCAGCAAGAGCGTCGATGGGCGCAAGATGCAGGCGCGTTATTTCGAACCATGGTTTCAGAAGATCACGGCCTGGGTCGAGGACGAAAGCCTCGAGCTGTTGGACATTGGCAGTGGCTTCACCCGGCTGACGCCCGAGGGGATGGCGGAAGCCTGGAAGGGCGAAGTGCCCAGCCACCCCGGACTGGATGCCATGGCCGGCCTCAAGGCCAGCCTGGACGCATTGCCCACACCCGATGCTGCCGTGCTGCAACATGCCGCGCAATGGGTCGGTGCGCGCTTCGAGTCCGAGAAGCGTCGTCGGGCGGAGATGGGCTTCGACGACATGCTGCTGCGTCTCGATGCAGCGTTGCAGGCCGACGGCGGTGAGCGCCTGGCGAGTCTGATTCGCGAGCAGTTTCCGGTGGCGCTGATCGATGAATTCCAGGACACGGATCCGGTTCAGTACCGGATCTTCGAGAGTATCTATCGCATCGAAGAGAACAATCCAGAAACCGGGCTGTTCCTGATCGGCGATCCGAAACAGGCGATCTATGCCTTTCGCGGGGCCGACATCTACACCTACCTGCGTGCTCGCGAGGCCACCGCTGGCCGATTGCACACGTTGGGCACGAACTTCCGCTCGAGTCATGCCATGGTGGGCGCGGTCAACCACATTTTCCTGAATGCCGAAGCTCGGCGGGAGGGCCGCGGGGCTTTTCTGTTTCGTGAGCGCTCGGGCGAGAACCCGGTGCCATTCCTGGCCGTCGAGTCCCAGGGCCGCAAGGAATCCTTGCAGATCGCCGGGCACACTGTCGCCGCCCTGAACGTCTGGCAGTTGCCTTCGGATCAACCGGTTTCCGGTGCGGTGTACCGGCAGCACATGGCGGCTGCCTGCGCCAGCCAGATCACCGCGTTGCTCAACGGCGGCCAGGCGGGGCGCGACGGCTTCAGGGGCGATGACGAGACCCTCCGCGGATTGCGCCCGGCGGACATCGCCATCCTGGTGCGCGACGGCAAGGAAGCACAGGCCGTGCGAGATCAGTTGTCCGCCCGGGGTGTGCGCAGTGTCTATCTGTCGGACAAGGACTCGGTCTTCGCTTCGCAGGAAGCACGGGACCTGCTGACCTGGCTCAAGGCCTGCGCCGAGCCGGATGTGGAGCGACCGCTGCGGGCAGCGCTGGCCAGCATCACGTTGAACCTGCCGTTGACCGAACTGGAGCGCCTCAATCAGGACGAGTTGGCCTGGGAAGCCCGGGTCATGCAATTCCGTGGCTATCGCACCGTCTGGCGTACCCAGGGCGTGCTGCCGATGTTGCGGCGCCTGCTGCATGATTTTGAGTTGCCCCAGGCGCTGATGGCGCGCAGCGATGGGGAGCGGGTGCTGACGAACCTGTTGCATCTGAGCGAGCTGTTGCAGCAGGCGGCTGGCGAACTGGATGGCGAACAGGCCCTGATCCGGCATTTATCCGAACACCTGGCGTTGTCCGGGCAGGCCGGAGAAGAACAGATCCTGCGGTTGGAAAGCGATGAGCAACTGGTCAAGGTGGTCACGATCCACAAGTCCAAGGGCCTCGAATATCCGTTGGTCTTCCTGCCTTTCATCTGCTCGACGAAACCGGTGGATGGCAGTCGATTGCCGTTGCATTACCACGACGAAGCCGGCAGGGCGCAGATCAGTCTCCAGCCCACGGCCGAATTGATTGCCAAGGCCGATGACGAGCGGTTGGCCGAGGACCTGCGGCTTCTCTACGTGGCGCTCACGCGGGCGCAACATGCCTGCTGGCTGGGCGTCGCCGATCTCAAGCGGGGCAGCAACAGCCGCTCGATCCTGCACCTCTCTGCGCTGGGCTATCTGTTGGGCGGTGGCAGCCCGCTGGCCGAATCGGTCGGGTTGAGGCGCTGGCTGGAGGACCTGCAACAAGGCAGCGATGCAGTCAGTTGCCAGGAAATGCCCCAGGCCACCGACGAGCGCTATCACCCGCCCCGCAACGAGGCGGTGTTGCTCGAACCCCTGGTGCCCGTGCGCAAAGCCAGCGAGCATTGGTGGATCGCCTCCTACAGCGCGTTGCGCATTGGCGAAGTGATGAGCGAAGGCAGCGATGCCGCGCCAGAAAATCCGCAGGCCCAGAAACTGTTCGACGATGAGCGTCTGGACCCGCAAGCCCCCAGAGAGGCCAACGCCGTGGGCGGCGATATCCACCGCTTTCCTCGGGGTCCCAACCCGGGCACTTTCCTTCACGGCCTGCTGGAGTGGGTGGCCGGAGAGGGCTTTTCTCCTGCACCCGCGGTTATCGAGGATGCGGTGGCACGACGCTGCAATCGCCGAGGCTGGAAGGGCTGGATCGCCACGCTGAGCGATTGGCTGCAGCACGTGGTCAAGACGCCTTTGCCTGTCGGCGATGGCCAGGCGCCGGTGGTGCTCGAACACCTGGCCCAGTTCCAGGTAGAGATGGAGTTCTGGTTCGCCAGCCATAAGGTCGACGTGCAAAAGCTCGACCAGTTGGTCTGCCGATTCACCCATGGCGGCGTCGCCCGTGTCGCGGCGGAGCCGGTGTTGCTCAACGGCATGTTCAAGGGTTTCATCGATTTGACGTTCGAGCACGGTGGTCGGTATTACGTGGCCGACTACAAGTCCAACTGGCTGGGTGTCGATGACACGGCCTACACCGCACAGGCCATGGAGCAATCGATCCTGGATAACCGCTATGACCTGCAATACGTGCTGTACCTGTTGGCCCTGCACCGACAGCTCAAGGCGCGGTTACCCGACTATGACTATGACCGGCACGTCGGTGGCGCGCTGTACCTGTTCCTACGCGGGACCCGCTCGGCCAGCCGTGGCGTGTATTTCACCAGGCCGCCACGGGCCTTGATCGAACAGCTCGACCGCCTGTTCCAGGGCGCGCCCGAACCCAAGGCCGAGCCCGCGTGGGTACAGGGAGAATTGCTATGAGCCGTTCCTTTGCCGACCTGCTACCCACGCCGGCCGACGACGAGCGCCTGGTCGACCTGGCCCCTTTAAGCCGGGCAGATGATCTGCTGTTGCTGCTGACGCGCTGGGTCGAGCGAGGCTGGTTGCGTGCCCTGGACAAGGCCTTCGTCGCATTCCTCCATGAATTGGCGCCGGATGACGATCCGCTGGTCCTGCTCGCCGCCGCCCTCACCAGTCACCAATTGGGCCACGGGCACGTTTGCCTGGACCTGTTTGAAACCCTCAAGGAACCGGACTTCGCACTGTCGCTGCCTCCCGAGGGCGATGCGCAGGCCGGGGCCATGCTGCTGCCCTCGCAGATACTGCGCACACTGGACGGGGCCCATTGGTGCAAGGTGCTGGCGGCCAGTCGACTGGTGGCGCTGGCGGTCGATGAGCATGAAGAAGCCCGGCAACGGCCGTTGGTGTTGTCCGGCAAACGGCTTTACCTGCGCCGCTACTGGGGCTACGAGCGCCGTATCGACGAGGCATTGCGGCAACGGCTCGCTGAGCAGGAAGCCGCGCCCGACGACCTGCGCGAGCGTCTGGACGGGCTGTTTGGGCCGGCCCATGCGGCGGGCCCGATCGATTGGCAGAAACTGGCCTGTGCCCTGGCGACCCGCGGTGCCTTCAGCATCGTGACGGGAGGGCCCGGCACGGGCAAGACCACCACGGTCGTGCGCTTGCTGGCCTTGTTGCAGGCACCGGCCGTCGAGGCGGGGAAGCCGCTGCGGATCCGCCTGGCCGCCCCGACCGGCAAGGCCGCGGCGCGCCTGACCGAGTCCATCAGCCAGCAGGTCCGCACCCTGGACGTGGCTGACGCGGTACGCGAACGCATTCCCTGTGATGTGACCACGGTCCACCGTTTGCTGGGCAGTCGTCCCGGCACCCGGCATTTCCGTCACCATGGCGGTAACCGGCTGCCGCTGGACCTGCTGGTGGTCGATGAAGCGTCCATGATCGACCTGGAGATGATGGCCAACTTGCTGGATGCGCTGCCGCCCCAGGCGCGATTGGTGTTGCTGGGGGACAAGGATCAGTTGGCCTCGGTTGAAGCAGGGGCCGTGCTGGGGGATTTGTGCCGGGACGCCGAGGACGGCTGGTATAGCCCCCGGACCCGCGCCTGGCTTGAGTCGGTCAGCGGCGAAAACCTTGCGGCCAGCGACTTGCAGCAGGACCTGGACGGTTCTCATCCCCTGGCGCAGCAAGTGGTCATGCTCAGGCATTCACGGCGTTTCGGCGAAGGCAGCGGGATCGGCCAGATGGCTCGCCAGGTCAATCAGCAGCAGCCTGAAAAAGCTCGTCAGTCATTGGTGGGCGGCCAGTATGCCGACCTGTTTTCCCTGGCGTTGACGGGGGAGCACGATGGCAAGCTCGAGCGTCTGGCGCTCGAAGGCCATGCCGGCGGGCCACAGGGCTACCGGCACTACCTGAACGTGTTGCGCGAGCGTCGCCCGGCCCCGGATCGCCCGTTGGCGGACAGCTGCTGGGCCGATTGGGCCCGGGACGTCCTGTCGGCGTTCGACGCCTTCCAGTTGCTCTGCGCCGTGCGCAAGGGCCCATGGGGCGTTGACGGCTTGAACCAGCGGGTCACCGCCGCGTTGCTCAAGGCTCGCCTGATCGAGAGCGATCACCAGTGGTATGAAGGACGCCCGGTGTTGATGACCCGCAATGACTATGGCTTGGGGTTGATGAACGGTGATATCGGAATCGCCCTCAAATTGCCCGAGCGTGCCGGGCCCGATGCCGGCAAGCAGGTCTTGCGGGTGGCCTTCCTGCGCAACGACGGCGAGGGGGGCGTGCGCTTCGTGTTGCCCAGTCGCCTGAACGATGTGGAAACCGTCTACGCCATGACCGTACACAAGTCACAGGGCTCGGAGTTCACCCACACCGCGCTGATCCTCCCGGATGCGCTGAACCCGGTATTGACCAAGGAACTGGTGTACACCGCCATTACCCGAGCCAAGCAGTGGTTCAGCCTGATCGAACCGCGTGCGGGGGTATTCGAGGAGGCGGTGCGACGCAAGGTCAAGCGCTTGAGCGGTTTGATGCTGGAACTGGAGCGGGAGACGGACTGATCTGCTGTTAGTGCGAAAGGGGGCTGACGTTGTTTTGACGCTTTTCTGTCGCAAGTCACTGTAGAACGGCTTCTCGCTGGCTTTTTGGCACTGTGCTATCGTTCCGACATTTACTGTAACGGATAGAGACTCGCCATGGTTTTGGCTGTTCGGGAGGCAATGCGCTACGGAAGCTGGAGGCATTACGTGCTCGCCAGTCTCCTGTGCCTGTTGCCGCCTGTCGTGATGGCCGAGGAACAAGTGTCGCCGAGCAAGGCCGAGCTGCGGGCCGAATCCGTGACGCAGGTGGTCCTGGGCATCCTCAGCTACGCCCGTTGGCCTGTGGAGCCTACGCAATTGGCGTTGTGCATCGTCGGGCCGACCCAGTACACCGACGACCTGATCAACGGCACTACCCAGGCCACCGGCCGGCCAGTGATCGTGCAGCGCTTGCTGGCCGACAGCCCTCGCATCGCCACCGATTGCAACGCCCTCTACATTGGTCGGCTGACCGACGATGAGCGCTCGCGGCTGTTCGCCTCGTTGATCGATAAACCCGTGCTGAGCATCAGCGAAGGCGGTGACCAGTGCACGGTTGGTAGCCTGTTCTGCCTGAGGGTCGGCGATGATCAGGTCTCGTTCGAGGTCAACCTCGACTCGGTGGCGCGCAGCGGCGTGCGCATCCATCCGAGTGTCCTGCAGTTGTCCCGCCGCCGGCCGGCAAGCCCATGAGCCCGGCCCCGACACGGATCCGCCCGACCCTGGGCTCGGTCATCGGTCGAGGTCATTTGATCGTCGCGCTGGTGGCCGTGGCCATGGCCAGCGTCTCCTTGACCCTGCTTGGGGTGCTTGCGCTGCGGGTCTACGCCGATCACAACCTGCACCTGATCGCCCGCTCGATCAACTACACCGTGGAGGCGGCGGTGGTGTTCGATGACTCGGCCGCGGCCACCGAGGCGCTGGCGCTGATTGCGACCACCGAAGAAGTGGCCGAAGCCCAGGTCTTCAATGAGCACGGTCGCCTGCTGGCGCGCTGGCAACGACCGGACACCGGATTGTTGTCTGAACTGGAAATGCACATCGCCAAGGCGTTTCTTGAAAAACCCATCAGCCTGCCGATCGTCCACCAGGGGCAGAACATTGGCAGGATCCAATTGGCGGGGCACGGTGGCAGCCTGTTGCGTTTTTTGCTCAGCGGTCTGGCGGGAATTATCGTCTGTACAGCGGTGAGTGCCGGGGTGGCACTGTACCTGGCGCGGCGCCAGTTGCGGGCGATCACCGGGCCCCTGCGCAGCCTCGCCGAAGTGGCGCACGCGGCGCGTAGCGAGCGGGCCATGGACCGACGAGTGCCGCCGGCCGCCATCGCCGAGCTGGACAACCTGGGCAACGACTTCAATGCGCTGCTCGACGAGCTTGAGTCCTGGCAGACCCATCTGCAAAGCGAGAACGAAACCCTGGCTCACCAGGCCAGCCACGACAGCCTGACCGGGTTGCCCAACCGGGCGTTCTTCGAAGGCCGGCTGATCCGCGCCTTGCGCAACGCCAGCAAACTCGACGAGCAGTTGGCGGTGCTGTACCTGGACAGCGACCGGTTCAAGGGCATCAATGACAATTTCGGCCACGCCGCCGGTGACGCGGTGCTGACGGCGGTGGCGACCCGCGTTCGGGCGCAGTTGCGTGAGGATGACCTGGTGGCGCGCCTGGGCGGCGACGAATTCGCCGTGTTGCTGGCTCCCCTGCACGATGCCGAGGACGCCGAGCGAATTGCCGAAAAGATCATCGCCTGCATGGAACTGCCGATTCAATTACCCGGAGATGCGTCGGTCCTGACTTCCCTCAGTGTCGGCATTGCCGTTTACCCCGATCATGGCGCCACCCCCGGCGCACTGCTTCATGCCGCCGATGCGGCGATGTACCAGGCCAAACGCCTCGCCCGAGGTGGGCAACACATGGCGGGGGCGGAGCACCCTGTCACTGACTTTCAAACCAGGAGCTGATTCGTGCGTGTACTTTTTCAACTTCCCTTGAGGCGGTTCGCCGCGTTCGTGTTGATCGCCGCCCTGGCCCTGACCGGCTGCCAGACCGCACCGCAGAAAGGCTTGAGCCCGGCCCAGGTTGCCGTCCTCAAGCAACAGGGGTTCGAACTGACTGACGAAGGCTGGGCCTTTGGCCTGTCGGGCAAGGTGCTGTTCGGCAGCGACGTGGAAAAGCTCAACCCGGCCAGCACCGAAATCGTCGAGCGCATCGGCAAGGCACTGTTGGGCGCCGGTATTGCGCGGGTACGGGTGGATGGCCATACCGATGCATCGGGCTCGCAAGCCTACAACGAACAACTGTCGAAGCGTCGGGCCAGCAGCGTCGGCACGGTGCTGGCAAGTGTCGGCATGCGCGAGGAAAACATCCAACTGCGCGGCCTCGGCAGCAGCAAGCCGGTCGCCTCCAACGACACGGCCAGCGGGCGCACCGAGAACCGTCGCGTCGCCATCGTGGTCATCGCCGATTAATCGGCGAACACCATCTCCCGACTCTCGCCCATCAACAACGCCTGATTGCGCTCCGTCACCTCGCGGATGTAATCCCACAGCAACGTAATCCGTTTGAGCTTGCGCAGGTCCTCGCGGCAGTACATCCAGAACTGCCGGGTGACGGTGATCTCATCCGGCAGCACCGGCAGCAGGCGCGGGTCCTGGGCGGCGAGGAAGCACGGCAGGATCGCCAGCGACCGGCCTTGTTGCGCGGCCACGAACTGGGCGATCACGCTGGTGCTGCGCAGGTGGGCGTTGGCGCCGGGGAGTACGTTGGCCAGGTAGAGCAGTTCGGAGCTGAAGGCCAGGTCATCCACGTAGCTGATGAACGAATGCCTGCTCAAGTCGGCCGGGCGCTGGATGGGCGGGTGGTTGTCGAGGTAGGGCTGGGTGGCATAGAGCTGGAGCCGGTAGTCGCAGAGTTTGCAGCACACATACGGGCCGTGTTCCGGGCGTTCGAGGGCGATGACGATGTCGGCTTCGCGCTTGGAGAGGCTGATGAAGTGCGGCAGCGGCAGGATGTCCACCGAGATGGCCGGGTAGGCGTCGACAAAATGGCTCAGTTGCGGGGTGATGAAGAAGCTGCCGAAACCTTCGGTGCAGCCCATGCGCACGTGGCCGGACAGCGCGACGCCAGAGCCGGACACCTGCTCGCACGCCATGTGCAGGGTGCTTTCGATCGATTCGGCGTAACCCAGCAGGCGCTGGCCTTCGGCGGTCAGGACAAAACCGTTGGTCCGGGATTTCTCGAACAGCAGCGTGCCTAAAGATGCCTCCAGCGAACTGATGCGTCGCGACACCGTGGTGTAGTCGACGGCCAGGCGCTTGGCTGCGGTGCTGGCCTTGCGGGTGCGGGCCACTTCGAGGAAAAACTTGAGGTCGTCCCAGTTCAGCGAGCCCAGGGAGGTGAGGTTTTTTTGCATGATGGACCGGTTTTTATGTGCGTTCTTATTAGAAGTTTGCACATCTATACTCCAAAAACGGTCTTATCACCAAGGTGTCTGTACGCCCTGGTTCCTGCTGAAGCAGCGCTCTCTATAAGAACAATCCCGGAGGCCAGCATGAATGTTTCCCTTACCCCCAGCGATACCACCCTGCAAACCGTCAAACTGCTGATCGATGGCGAGTGGGTTGAATCCCAGTCCAGCGAATGGCACGACATCGTCAACCCGGCCACCCAGCAGGTGCTGGCGAAAGTCCCCTTTGCCACGGCGGCGGAAGTCGATGCCGCCATCGCCGCTGCCCAGCACGCGTTCCAGACCTGGAAGCTGACGCCCATCGGGGCACGCATGCGCATCATGCTCAAGCTCCAGGCGTTGATCCGCGAACACTCCAAGCGTATCGCCGCCGTGCTCAGCGCCGAGCAGGGCAAGACCATCGCTGACGCCGAGGGTGACATTTTCCGTGGCCTGGAAGTGGTCGAGCACGCCTGCTCCATCGGCACCCTGCAAATGGGCGAGTTCGCCGAGAACGTCGCCGGTGGCGTCGACACCTACACCCTGCGCCAACCGATCGGGGTGTGCGCGGGCATTACGCCGTTCAACTTCCCGGCGATGATCCCGCTATGGATGTTTCCGATGGCCATCGCCTGCGGCAACACCTTCGTGCTCAAGCCCTCGGAACAGGATCCGCTGTCGACCATGCTGTTGGTGGAGCTGGCGATCGAGGCCGGTGTGCCGGCGGGCGTGCTCAATGTGGTGCACGGCGGCAAGGACGTGGTGGATGCGCTCTGCACCCACCGGGACATCCAGGCGGTGTCCTTCGTCGGCTCGACTGCGGTCGGCACCCATGTGTATGACCTGGCGGGCCGCCATGGCAAGCGCGTGCAATCGATGATGGGCGCCAAGAACCACGCGGTGGTGCTGCCGGACGCCAACCGCGAGCAAACCCTCAATGCCCTGGTCGGCGCCGGTTTCGGCGCGGCGGGCCAGCGCTGCATGGCCACCTCGGTGGTGGTGATGGTGGGCGCGGCCAGGCAGTGGTTGCCGGAGTTGAAGGCACTGGCGCAAAAACTCAAGGTCAACGCCGGCAGTGAGCCGGGCACGGACGTGGGGCCGGTGATTTCCAAGCGGGCCAAGGCACGGATCCTCGAGTTGATCGAGAGCGGCGTGCAGCAAGGGGCGAAGCTGGAACTCGACGGCCGTGACATTCGCGTGCCGGGGTTCGAGCAGGGCAATTTCGTCGGGCCGACCCTGTTTTCCGGGGTGACCACCGACATGCGCATCTACACCGAGGAAATCTTCGGGCCGGTGCTGGTGGTGCTGGAAGTCGACACCCTCGACCAGGCGATTGCCCTGGTCAACGCCAACCCGTTTGGCAACGGCACGGGCCTGTTCACCCAGAGCGGCGCGGCGGCCCGCAAGTTTCAGAGTGAGATCGACGTCGGCCAGGTGGGGATCAACATCCCGATCCCAGTGCCGGTGCCGTTCTTCAGCTTCACCGGTTCGCGGGGTTCGAAACTCGGCGACCTCGGCCCGTACGGCAAACAAGTGGTGCAGTTCTACACTCAGACCAAGACCGTTACCGCGCGCTGGTTCGATGATGACAGCGTCAATGACGGCGTGAACACCACCATCAACCTGCGTTAAGGAGCCGGACATGAACATCGCATTTATCGGCCTTGGCAACATGGGCGCCCCGATGGCGCGCAACCTGCTCAAGGCCGGCCATTCGTTGAACCTGTTCGACCTGAACCAGACGGTATTGGCCGAGCTGGCGGCGTTGGGCGGCACGATCAGCGCCTCGCCGCGCGATGCGGCCCAAGGGGCTGGACTGGTGATCACCATGTTGCCGGCCGCGGCTCATGTGCGCAGTGTCTGGCTGGGTGAAGACGGCGTACTGGCCGGGATCGCCGCCGGCACGCCCGCGGTGGATTGCAGCACCATCGATCCGCAGACCGCCCGCGAGGTCGCCGCCGCTGCCGCCAAGCAGGGCGTGGCGATGGCCGACGCACCGGTCTCGGGTGGCACCGGTGGCGCGGCGGCCGGCACGCTGACGTTCATGGTGGGCGCGAGCACAGAACTGTTCGCGACCCTGCAACCGGTGCTGGCGCAGATGGGCCGCAACATCGTGCATTGCGGCGACGTCGGCACGGGGCAGATCGCCAAGATCTGCAACAACCTGCTGCTGGGGATTTCCATGGTCGGCCTCAGCGAAGCCATGGCCCTGGGCGACGCCTTGGGCATCGACACCCAGGTGCTGGCCGGCATCATCAACAGTTCGACGGGCCGTTGCTGGAGCTCGGACACTTACAACCCATGGCCGGGCGTGATCGAAACCGCGCCGGCGTCCCGGGGTTACACCGGTGGCTTTGGCGCCGACCTGATGCTCAAGGACCTGGGCCTGGCCACCGAGGCCGCGCGACAAGCCCATCAGCCGGTGGTGCTGGGGGCGGTGGCGCAGCAGTTGTACCAGGCGATGAGCCAGCGCGGCGAGGGCGGCAAGGATTTTTCAGCGATCGTTAACAGCTATCGCAAGCCGCAGTAACGCCGTCACGACAGTTAGAGACGACTTTCGTGGCGAGGGAGCTTGCTCCCGCTCGGTTGCGCAGCAACCGCTTAAAGCAAAGGGCCGCTGCGCTGCCCAGCGGGAGCAAGCTCCCTCGCCACGGGGAAAGGTGGGTAGGCAGTCAGTACTTTGCGAGGGACCACGTCGGGTGGTTCCTCGCTTTTTTGCTTCAGGCAAAGACGAAGTATTTGCGCACGGTCTCGACCACTTCCCAGGTGCCTTTCATGCCGGGCTCGACCACAAAGATGTCACCGGCACGCAGGTGGATCGGCGCCATGCCGTCGGGGGTGATGACGCAGTAGCCTTCCTGGAAATGGCAGTATTCCCACTTCACATAATCCACCCGCCATTTGCCGGGGGTGCAGATCCAGGTGCCCATGATCTTGCTGCCGTCTTCGCTGGTGTAGGCGTTGAGGTTGACGGTGTGCGGGTCGCCTTCAAGTTTTTCCCATTTGCAGGCGTCGAGTACGGGCAGCGGATGGGTGTCGCGCAGGACGGTGATGGGTGCGGTCATGTGAGCTCCGAAAAGGGGCGGAAGAGAACCGGCACCCTAACGCGAGGCATGAATGCAAAGATGCCTGTGTTCGACACCGGGTTGTCCAGAACCGCGCTTCAACCGGCCAGATGCCGCGCCAGGGCCCTGGCATAGGCGGGCAAAGCGTCGAAGTCGCGGGCACACAGCAACAGCGCCCGGTGCGCCCAGGGCTCTTGCAGCGGGAGGCATTGATACGAAGGCTCGGGTGGGCGCCGGTCGATGGCCGCCTTCGGCACGATGGCAATGCCTGCACCATGGGCCACCATACGAATCATCCCGTCGAAACCATCGACGCGAATGCGCACTTGCATGCGTGAGCCGATGTGCAGTGCCTGCTCTTCCAGGTGGATCGCCAGGGCGCTGGATGCATTCAGGCCGACATAATCGTGGCTGAGGGTCTCGCTGAAACGTACGGCGCGACCGTCAGCCAGGGGGTGTCCGGTCGGTAGGATCAATACCAGCGGATCGTCCCGAAAAGGCCAGGTCTGAAGGCCATCGGTGTCCACTGCGTCGGAAACGATCCCGAGGTCTGCCGCGCCTTGGCGCAGCGCATGGGTGATCCGTGAGCTGGGCAATTCCTGCAGGTCAATGTCGAGGTTGAGATGGGCCTGGAGAAAATCGGCCAACAGCTCGGGCAGGTATTCGGTCATGGCGCTGGTATTGCACAGCAACCGCACCCGGCCTTTGACGCCCTTGGCGTATTCGGCCAGGTCTTGTTGCAGGCGTTCGGCCTGTTGCAGCAAGACTCGGGCATGCTGGGCCAGGGCTTTGCCTGCGGGAGTCGGCGTCACGCCGCGCCGGCCGCGTTCGAGCAGGTCGATGCCCAGGGACGCCTCCATGGCCCGGACGCGAGCACTGGCCGCCGCCAGCGACAAATGGCTACGAGCCGCACCGGCGGTGATGTTGCCGGTGTCGAGGGTGTTCAGGTAGAGGCGCAGGTCGGTGAGGTCGAAGTGCATGGAAGGGGTCCTGTCTCGAATACTGCGGTGTTGGGTATGCCGCCTTCGCGGGCAAGCACGCTCCCACCGTTTGAAATGCGTTCCGCAGTGGGGAGCGGGCTTGCTCGCGAAGGCGCCAGTGGCACCCCACAAGGTTTTCAGCCTCTTGCGCGAAGAGAGGCTGCCTCAGTATATGGCAGATTTAAAACCTGTCCTCCAGGGCTCACCATGGCCCCATGAACACACTCATCGCTTTCTATCAGAACCTTGGTCCGGCCCTTTCTTTATTGGTCATGGTCACCTTCTTGCTGGCTGGCACCCTCAAGGGCGTCATCGGCCTCGGCTTGCCGACCCTTTCCATGGGCTTGCTCGGGCTGGCTATGGCGCCGACGCAGGCTGCGGCGCTGCTGGTCATTCCGGCGACCCTGACCAACGTCTGGCAACTGGCGTTTGGTGGGCACCTGCGAGCGTTGATCCGGCGATTGTGGCCGTTGCTCCTGGCGATAGGCCTGGGCACCGGGCTCGGTACGCTGTGGATCGGCATGACGGGCGGGGCGTGGGTCGTGCGTGCCTTGGGCGGAGCCTTGTTGCTGTATGCACTGGCCGGGCTGTTGCTGCCGACGCTGCGGGTGGGGGCTGGTGTCGAGCCGTGGCTCGGCCCGCTGTGCGGAATGATCACCGGCGTCATCACCAGCGCCACCGGGGTGTTCGTGATTCCGGCGGTGCCTTATCTGCAAGCCTTGGGCTTGGACAAGGATGAGCTGGTGCAGGCCCTGGGCCTGTCGTTCACGGTCTCGACCCTGGCCCTGGCCGCCGGCCTGTTCTGGCGCGACGCCCTGGGCGTGGGTGAGATGAGCGCTTCATTGCTGGCGTTGTTGCCGGCGCTGCTGGGCATGTGGCTGGGGCAATGGTTGCGCCAGCGGATCAACGCCGTGTTGTTCAAGCGTGTGTTCTTCGTGGGCCTCGGGGTGCTCGGCGGCCATCTGCTGATCAGCGGCTAGCCGAGGATGGGCTGAGCATGTCGATGCGACGGATCTCGAAGTCGCGCTCCAGGTAATCCATGCGCTGCGCGAAGAATTGCTGCATGTGCGGCAGGTTCGAGTGCACGTCCAGGTGTGCCTGGGAGGCCCACACCTCGTAGAAGATAAACAGCGTGGGGTCCTGCTGGTCCCGCAGCATGTGGTATTCGATGCAGCCGGGTTCGGCGCGGCTCGGTTCGACATAGGCGCGAAACAGTGCTTCGAAGGCGTCGGCTTTTTCCGGGCGGGTCTTGGCGTGAAGGATGAAAGCGTGTTGCTCGCTCATCGCGTGGCTCCTGGAATGAATTTCGGTGCAGGAGTCTAAGGCAACAATCTGTGGTTGATTCGTGCGTTTGCGTCAAATCAGTTTTGCCGGTGCGGGGCTTATTCCGCGCGAGGTGCCTCGGTAGTCTGCCGCCATCATTTTCAACCTTCTCCTTCGGCAGCCTTCGAGGCGGTGCCGTGGAACCCGAATGAGGCGCTCCATGAAAAAAGTCCTGTTGCTCAACGGCGGCAAACAATTCGCCCACTCCGATGGTCGCTACAACGCCACCCTTCACGACACGGCGCTCAGCGTGCTGGACCGTGGCGGCCTGGATGTGAAGACCACGTTCATCGACGGCGGCTACGACATCCAGGAAGAGGTGGCCAAGTTCCTCTGGGCCGACGTGATCATCTACCAGATGCCCGGCTGGTGGATGGGCGCGCCGTGGACCGTGAAAAAATACATCGACGAAGTCTTCACCGAGGGCCATGGCAGCCTTTATGCCAGCGACGGTCGAACCCGCTCCGACGCCTCTCAGAAGTACGGCAGCGGTGGCCTGATACAAGGCAAACAATACCTGTTGTCCCTGACCTGGAACGCCCCGCAACAGGCCTTCGACGACCCCACCGACTTCTTCGAGGCCAAAGGTGTGGACGCGGTGTATTTCCCCTTCCACAAGGCCAATCAGTTCCTCGGCATGACCGCGCTGCCGACGTTCCTGTGCGTGGACGTGATGAAGCGCCCGAACATCGAGGCGGATGTGGCGCGGTATGAGCAGCATCTGGTTGAGGTGTTCGGTCTGAAGGCTTGACCTTCCTTTCCCTACGCATCCCGTTACTATCCTGTGGCAATGGATTTGCCTGTGGCGAGGGGATAAATCCCCTCGCCACAGATAGATCCTTGCCACAACAGCTCAGTCGACAGGGGGATACGTGAAAGCCAGATCCGACGAACTGCAGATCTTCGTCTGCGTCATCGAGTGCGGGTCGATTTCCGCCGCCGCCGAGCAGGTCGGGCAAACGCCGTCGGCGGTCAGCCGCACGTTGTCGCGCCTGGAAGCCAAGCTCGAGACCACGCTGATCAACCGCACCACGCGGCGCATGGATCTGACGGAGGAGGGCAAGTATTTCTTCGAGCAGGCCAAGGGCATTCTCGACCAGATGGACGAACTGGAAGAGCGTCTGTCGTCGCGCCAGAAAAACCCCGCCGGGCGCTTGCGGATCAACGCCGCGTCGCCGTTCATGCTCCACGCCATCGTCCCTCACATCGAAGAGTTCCGCAGCCTTTACCCGGACATCCAGCTTGAACTCAACAGCAATGACTTGATCATCGATTTGCTGGAGCAAAGCACCGACGTCGCCATTCGCATCGGCACCCTCACCGACTCGACGCTGCACGCCCGCTCGCTGGGTTGCAGCCCGCTGCACATCCTGGCGAGCCCGGCTTACCTGAAGCGACACGGTACTCCCGCCAGCGTCGCTGAACTGGCGGAGCATGCGTTGCTGGGATTTGCCCAGAACGAAGGGCTCAACCGGTGGCCGTTGCGCCATGTGCACGGCGACCGCTGGCCGATCCAGCCGCTCATCAGCGCTTCCAGTGGCGAAACAGTGCGGCACCTGGCGCTGGAAGGCCAGGGCATTGCCTGCCTGTCGGACTTCATGACCCGTGACGACATCCGTACCGGCCGGTTGAAGGTGCTGCTGGCGGAGGCCAACAGCGGCTACCGCCAGCCGATTCATGCGGTGTACTACCGCAACTCCCAACTGGCGTTGCGGATCCAGTGCTTTCTCGATTTCATCCAAGGCAAGCTCGCCGACTACGCCTCGCGGGAATTCAAGGGCGATTCGTGACTCCAGGACAAGAGTGATTTGGGCAAGGCGGTCTGTTTCCCCCGGCAGCCGTCCTCGATACTCGTCCCATCACTTATCTGGCCAAGGAGTTTGACATGAACGTATTCATCACCGGCGCCGCCGGTTTCATCGGCGGTTCCATCGCCACCGGTTTGGTTCGCGCCGGGCATCGAGTCACCGGGTTGGTGCGCAACGCCGAGCAGGCGAGCGAACTGACTGCGCTGGGCATCGAGCCGGTGATCGGCACCCTTGACGACAGCGCGCTGCTGGCCGAGCAGGCCCGTGCCGCCGACGCGGTGATCAACGCCGCCAGCAGTGACCACCGCGGGGCGGTCGAAGCCTTGATCGACGGGCTCAAGGGCTCGAACAAGGTGCTGCTGCACACCAGCGGTTCGAGCATTGTCGGCGACGCTTCGGGCGGGCATCACAGCGATGAGATCTACCAGGAAAACCACTTGCCGCAGCCCACTGCCGACAAGGCCGCGCGTGTCGCGATCGATACGCTGGTGCTGGACGCCGCCAGGCAGGGCGTGAATTCGGCGGTGATCTGCAACACCCTGATCTACGGCCACAGCCTGGGCGTCAGGCGCGACAGCGTGCAATTGCCTCGCTTGCTCAAGCAAGCGCGCAAGAGCGGGGTGGTGCGGCATGTCGGGCCGGGGCAGAACATCTGGTCCAACGTGCACATCGAAGACGTGGTCCAGTTGTACACACTGGCCCTGAGCCGCAATGTGCCGGGCACGTTCTACTTCGTCGAAAGCGGCGAGGCCTCGTTCATCGACATGACCACCGCCATGGCCCAGGCCCTTGGCCTCGGGCAGCCACAGGACTGGCCATTGGCCGAGGCCGAGGCCGAATGGGGCTACGAAATGGCCAACTACGGCCTGGGCTCCAACAGCCGCGTGCGTGGCCGCAATGCTCGTGAACTGCTGGGCTGGGTGCCGAAGCGGACGTCGGTGGTGGAGTGGATACGCAACGAGATGGTGTGAACGATCCCCTGCTTGTGGGAGCGAGCGTGCTCGCGAAGCGGTGTGCCGGTCGACATCGAGGTTGGCTGGGTCGGCGCCTTCGCGAGCAAGCTCGCTCCCACAAGGGTTTGTGGGAAGCTTGATGCTCAGTCGTGATGCGCATCCGCGCGCTTGAGCATCTGCTTGCATCGCTCGGAGAGGTGGAACACCCGCAGGTGCTTGCCGGCCTTGCTGTAGCGCTCGCGCAGGGTCATGAGCGCGGCGATGGCCGAGTAGTCGACGAAGCGCAGGTGGCGGCAGTCCAGGGTGACCTGGGCCGGGTCGTTGGCCGGGTCGAACTGGTTGAGGAACGGTGTGGTCGAGGCGAAGAACAAGGTGCCGTGCAGGCGGTAGAGCTTGCTGCCGTCGGCTTCCAGGTGCGTGTCGGCGTACAACTCCCGCGCTTGCTGCCAGGCAAAGTTCAGCGCGGCGATGATGATGCCGCAGAGCACGGCGACGGCCAGGTCGGTGAACACGGTGATGAGGGTCACCGCGATGATCACCAGCACATCGTTGACCGGCACCTTGTTGAGCACCCGCAGCGAGGCCCAGGCAAACGTCTGCTGCGACACCACGAACATCACGCCCACCAGCGCGGCGAGCGGGATGCGCTCGATCAGCGGTGACAGGAACAACACGAACAGCAACACCATCACCCCGGCCACCACGCCCGACAGGCGCCCGCGTCCGCCGGAGCTGAGGTTGATCACCGTCTGGCCGATCATCGCGCAACCGCCCATGCCGCCGAACAGGCCCGAGACGATGTTCGAGGCGCCCAGGGCCACGCATTCACGGTCCGGGTAACCGCGGCTCTCGGTGATTTCGTCGGTCATGTTCAGTGTCAGCAGGGTTTCCAGTAGGCCTACCATGGCCATGATCACGGCGTAGGGGGCGATGATCTGCAGGGTTTGAAGGTTCCAGGGAATGTCCGGCCAGGCGAGGCTTGGCAAACCGCCGGCGATGTGGGCCATGTCGCCCAGGGTGCGGGTGGGCAGGCCGAGCAGGTAGACCGCCAGGCCGACACCCAGGATCGCCACCAGGGCCGGTGGTACGCTGCGGGTCAGGCGCGGCAACAGGTAGACGATGGCCATGGTCAGTGCCACCAGGCCCGCCATCAGGTACAGCGCTGTACCGCTCAGCCAGGTGCCGCCACTCTTGAAGTGTTCCAGCTGGGCCAGTGCGATCACGATCGCCAGGCCGTTGACGAAACCGAGCATCACCGGGTGCGGCACCATGCGCACCAGCTTGCCCAGCCGCAACAGCCCAAACGCCATCATGATCACCCCGCCCAATAGCACGGTGGCCAGCAGGTACTGCACGCCGTGCTGCACCACCAGGGCGACAATCACCACGGCCATCGACCCCGCCGCGCCGGACACCATGCCCGGACGCCCGCCGAACAGGGCGGTGAGGGTGCAGAGGATGAACGCGCCGTAGAGCCCCATCAGTGGATTGAGGTGAGCAACCAGGGCGAAGGCGATGCATTCGGGAAGCAAGGCGAAAGACGTGGTGAGGCCGGCGAGGACGTCGGCGCGAGGGCGTGCTGGTTTCATGATTTACCTGACAGGGCACCGATTGAGGCTCGGCGGCCGGGGGACGTGGTGCAAAAACAGGGGCGGATGGTACGCAATTGCCGGGCGCAAGAACAGTGAACCTGAGGGCGCCGGCGCTGCTTGCACAGGAATGAAAGTTTCACAGCGGATTTTCATCAGGCCTGCCGGGCGATGTCCCTGGGCGACACTTCTTGTCTGTGCACGAAAATGACTTTCAGAATGTTTGAAGAATTCTCCTTGAAATGATTTATGAGTTTCACAACTCGACGTGACCCTGTTCAAGGAGTACCGCATGGCCCCTGCTTTCGGATACTGGCTGCTGGTCTATGCGGCCATCGCCATCATTGCGCTGATCGTGCTGATCGCCCGTTACCGGCTCAATCCGTTCATCGTGATCACGCTGGTGTCCATCGGCCTGGCGTTGCTGGCGGGGATGCCGCCGTCGGGCGTGGTGGGGGCCTATGAGGCCGGAGTCGGCAAGACGCTGGGGCACATTGCGCTGGTGGTGGCCCTGGGCACGATGCTCGGCAAAATGATGGCCGAGTCCGGCGGGGCGGAGCGGCTGGCGCAGACGCTGATCGAACGCTTCGGCGAGCGCAACGCCCATTGGGCGATGGTGTGCATCGCCTTCCTGGTGGGGCTGCCGTTGTTCTTCGAAGTCGGTTTCGTGCTGCTGGTGCCCATTGCCTTCACCATCGCCCGGCGCGTGGGGGTGTCGATCCTGATGGTGGGGTTGCCGATGGTTGCCGGGCTTTCGGTGGTCCATGCCCTGGTGCCGCCGCATCCGGCGGCGATGCTGGCGGTGCAGGCGTTCCAGGCCTCCGTGGGACAGACCCTGCTGTATGCGATCCTGATTGGCATCCCCACCGCGATCATCGCCGGGCCGCTCTATGCGAAATTCATCGTGCCGCGCATCCCGTTGCCGGCGGAAAACCCGCTGGAGCGGCAGTTTCTCGACCGCGAACCCCGCGCCCGGTTGCCGGGGTTCGGCATCACCCTGGGGACGATCCTGCTGCCGGTGATCCTGATGCTGATCGGCGGTTGGGCCAACCTGATTTCCACGCCGGGCAGCGGTTTCAACCAGTTCCTGCTGTTCATTGGCAACTCGGTGATTGCCTTGCTGCTGGCGACCCTCCTCAGTTTCTGGACCCTCGGCCTGGCCCAGGGCTTCAACCGCGAATCGATCCTCAAATTCACCAACGAATGCCTGGCACCGACGGCGAGCATCACCTTGCTGGTGGGCGCCGGCGGCGGCTTGAACCGGATCCTGGTGGACGCCGGGGTCACCCAGCAGATCGTCGGCCTGGCCCAGGCGTTCCAGTTGTCGCCACTGGTCATGGGCTGGCTGTTCGCGGCCTTGATGCGCGTCGCCACGGGGTCGGCCACGGTGGCGATGACCACGGCCTCGGGTATCGTCGCGCCCGTGGCGATCAGCCTCGGCTACCCGCACCCCGAGCTGCTGGTGCTGGCCACCGGGGCCGGGTCGGTTATCTTTTCCCACGTGAATGACGGCGGCTTCTGGCTGATCAAGGAATACTTCAATATGACCGTTGCCCAGACCTTCAAGACCTGGACGGTGCTCGAAACCCTGATTTCCCTGGTCGCCTTCGGCCTGACCCTCGGGCTTGCGCGTTTGCTCTGAGCGTTACGCACCCACACAGGAGCCCCCATGGACATCCTCTACCAGATCCGCGCTCGCCAGGATTCCTTCAGTGCCGGCGAAGGCCGAATCGCCCGGCTGATGCTCGACGACGTCGGCTTTGCCGCCTCCGCCAGCCTGGACGAACTGGCCCGGCGCGCCGACGTCAGCAGCGCCACGCTGTCACGGTTTGCCCGTAGCGTCGGTTGTCGCGACCTGCGGGACCTGCGCCTGCAACTGGCCCAGGCCAGCGGTGTCGGCAGCCGGTTTCTCGACCCGGCGGGCGCGCCTGAGCAATCGGCGTTCTATGGGCAGATTGTCGGCGACATCGAGTCCACGTTGCGCCAGCACCTCTCGGCATTCGAAGAAACGCGGTTCGCCGATGCCGTGCGGATGCTGGGCAAGGCGCGGATGATCCATGCGTTCGGGCTCGGCGGCTGGTCGGCGCTGTGTTGCGAAGAGTTGCAGGTGCGCCTGGTGCGTTTCGGCTACCCGATTGCCGCGTGCCGCGATCCGGTGATGATGCGCATCACCGCCACCTCGCTCAGCGAAGCCCATCTGGTCATCGCCTGCTCGCTCACCGGCATCACCCCGGAACTGCTCGATGCCGTTGAACTGGCCCGCGGCTATGGCGCGCCGATCCTGGCCATTACCCGAGCCGACTCGCCGCTGGCCCAACTGGCCGATGGGGTGCTGCCCCTGCAAGGCGCCGAAACCTCGTTCATCTACAAACCCACGGCAGCGCGCTACGGCATGCTGCTGGCCATCGACGTGCTCGCCACCGAGCTTGCCCTGGCCCACCCCGAAGACAATCAAGAGCGCCTGCGGCGAGTCAAACTCGCGCTGGACGACTACCGTGGCGGCGACGACGACCTGCCGCTGGGAGACTGACATGCTGTACGACACGCTTATCCGCAACGCGCACGTCATCGATGGCCGCGACACCCCTGGCTACGACGCCGATGTCGCAATTCGCGCCGGGCGCATCGAGCGCATCGGTGACGTGGGCGCGGCGCGGGCGGTGGTCGACATCGACGCCGCTGGCCGCGTGCTGGCGCCGGGGTTCATCGACGTGCACACCCATGACGACACGGTGGTGATCCGCCAACCGCAGATGCTGCCCAAGCTCAGCCAGGGCGTGACCACGGTGATCGTCGGCAACTGCGGCATCAGCGCCTCGCCGGTGAGCCTGCGGGGCGATCCGCCCGACCCGATGAACCTGCTCGGCCCGGCCTCGGCGTTTACCTACCCGCGCTTCAGCGATTATCGCGACGCCGTGGAAGCGGCTGCACCGGCGGTCAACGTTGCCGCGTTGGTGGGCCACACGGCGTTGCGCAACAATCACATGGACGATCTGCTGCGCACCGCCAGCGCGCCGCAAATCGCCGCCATGCGCCGGCAACTGCGCGAAAGCCTGGAGAACGGCGCGCTGGGGTTGTCCACCGGACTGGCCTACGCCAACGCGTTTTGCGCGTCCACCGACGAAGTCATGCAACTGACCGAAGAGCTGCAGGCCTTCGGTGCGGTCTACACCACTCACCTGCGCAGCGAATTCGAGCCCGTGCTCGAGGCCATGGCCGAAGCGTTCCAGATCGGTCGTCATGCGCAGAGTCCAGTGATCATTTCCCACCTCAAATGCGCTGGCGCCGGTAATTGGGGGCGCAGTCCACAGGTGCTCGCGGCGCTGGAAAATGCCGCGCGAAACCATCCTGTCGGTTGTGACTGCTACCCCTATGCAGCGAGTTCTTCGACGCTGGACCTCAAGCAAGTGACTGACGCCCATCGCATCACCATCACCTGGTCGACGCCGCATCCGTCGATGGGTGGCCGCGACCTGACCGATATTGCCGGCGAGTGGGGCGTGTCGCTGCTGGACGCGGCGCAGCGCCTGCAACCGGCGGGTGCGGTGTACTACGGCATGGATGAAGGTGATGTAAGACGAATCCTCGCCCACCCGCTGTCCATGGTCGGTTCCGACGGATTGCCCGAAGACCCGTTTCCCCACCCGCGCCTGTGGGGCGCTTTCCCACGGGTGCTGGGACATTTCAGTCGTGACGTCGGGCTTTTTCCGCTGCATACCGCCGTGCACAAAATGACCGGTCTTTCTGCGGCGCGCTTCGGCTTGGAAGGGCGCGGGGACATCCGTGAAGGGCATTGGGCTGATCTGGTGCTGTTCAATCCACAGACCATTCGTGATGTCGCCGATTTCATCGAACCGCAACGGGCTGCCGAAGGCATTGATGGCGTGTGGGTCAATGGCGTCCTGAGTTATGACGAAGGCCAGGCGAATGGGCGCCGGGGAGGACGGTTCCTGGCGCGAGGAAGTCTCGCGGGGTGATGAGTCAGTGTGGCGAGGGCGCTTGCTCCCGCTGGGGGGCGAAGCAGCGCTTGTGTTGACATCATCACACGGCAGGGGACGCTGGCGCGTCCAGCGGGAGCAAGCTCCCTCGCCACGGATTCGTTGGAGCCTTCAAATGTGCAGTGTTATCCAGGGGGGGTGGCACTTCGACATTAAAGAACCCCGCGCCAAGGCCGAAGCACTGGGTTCAACCCAGCTAGACTGGGTCCTTTCAGCCAGGGAGCAAACCCATGAGCTTCGGTAAAACCACTCCGATCCTGCGGATCTTCGATGAAGCCAAGGCGATGGAGTTCTACGTCGACTTCCTGGGCTTTACCGTCGACTGGCAACACCGCTTTGGCGACAACTTCCCGCTCTACCTGCAAGTGTCCCGTGGCGAGTGCGTGTTGCACCTGTCCGAGCACCATAGCGATTGCACGCCGGGCTCGGCGCTGCGCATCGAGACGGATGAACTGCAAGCGTTCCAGCAGCAATTGCGGGCCACGCAGTACCGTTACGCTCACCCGGAGATCCAGGCGATGCCTTGGGGGACCCAGGAACTGACCGTCACCGACCCGTTCGGGAACCGGTTGGTGTTTACCGACGCGATCAGTGCCTGAGTCCTGAACTGCCAAGGCGCTAAGGTCGTGTGATTGCCTGGACGTGATCGTTGTACATCTCATAGCTCCTGGGGTGGCGCTGCGTGGGAATATGGACGTTTTCGGGAATGATCCCGCTGCAGTTGAAGCAGGCAATGAACGGTTCCGGTTGAGCCACGCCGGTGATTTTTTCGGTGAACAGGTACGTGTCCGAAAGCACTCGCTCGGCCTGGCCCGGATAGAGCGCGACGACATCGTTCAGTACCCGGACTTCCCCATGCGCCCCCGGCCCCCCGGCGCGCACGGGGATGATGCCGTTGCAGCGCTCGATATGCGTGGCGATGAGGTTCTGGGTGTTGGGCTGGAGCTCCGACAGGGCATCGACCGTCCTGCTCAGCGTGGGCTCGCGCTTGAGTAACTCGGGATCCACTTCGAGTCTGTGGATCGGGTCGTTCTTGGTGGCGCGGTAGCGTTCGGCCAGGTCGCTCAGGTACTCGCTGGTATTGCCGATCCTGTAGCTGCCGAAGTTCAGGTAGAAACTGTCGCTTTTAGCGCTGCCTTCGTAGTGGGCGTCCACGCCGCGATAACCCGTCGGGCCGGATTTGGGGCCGGAGAGATTGTGGTACTCGTAGAGCGCCACCGGCTTACTGTCCAGGGTATCGCCGGTCACGCCAAACGAGTGAACCACCAGGTCCTTGCGCTTTGTCTTGCTCAAGCCTGGGGTCGGACGCAGGGCCAGGTTGAGCGCGGCGTTTTCTCGGTCGTCACCGGCCATTCGCCTGGGCGGCAGGGCCGAGGGAGGCTGCATCATCGCCAGGGACCGGGCGTGCCCATCAGCCTCCACCCCTTTGACGACGTCATCCTTCAGCCATCCCTGATGGTCGACGAACCTGAGCGGATTGTTGGCCACCATGGCGTACAGGTTCAATCCGTCGACCGCCCCCGCCGGGTCGGGGCTGATCCAGCGTTGCAACCAGGGCGCGTAGTAGCGTTGGCCGTAGTAATACAGGCCGCTGGCGTCGCGCTCCTTGCCGCAATAGCGAAGGGTGCGATAGCTGACTTCCAGCGCCGAGCGCGAGGCCAACCAGGCGGTCCCTCCGTAGGGCAGGTAGCCTTCCTGGCTGATCAACCCGCCTTGGGCGTCGAGCTCCAGTGAGCAGGAGCTCAGGTGGTCGCCAAGGCCGTAGCGCATTGGGTTGGCGGCGATGCCGGAGGGTCGGCCTGCGGTCCAGTGCAGGTAACGCACGCTGAAGCGGCCGGCTTGCAGGCTGATCATTTCCAGCCGTTCATTGGGACGGGTGTGGATTTCCAGGCCCGGCAGGTAGCGCACCTCCCGGGTATGGATGATGGCCTCGGTGTGGACCGTGCGGACCTTGCGCACCCGTTGGCCGCCGTTGTCGTAGAGATAGCGCTCAACGTCGTCGGGCGCGTCTGCACGCTGGACCAGCACCACGCTGTCGAGTTGATTGCGGTTGTTCCAGGCCAGCGCCTGCCCGGGCAGCAGCGCCTGCTGGTTGCCGTTGGCATCGAAGGCCATCGTGACGTCGGGCGCCGACTGGCCGGTGTTCCAGCTCAGCAGGCGGTTGCTGGTGGGGCTGACGTTGAACGTCCGGGTGTAGTGGTTGCGCTCGCGGACATGGCGCAGCTCGGTCAGGTTGCCGCCGATGTCGTAGGTGTAGTGCTCGGTGTAATTGAACAACTGACCGGCATCGATCGGAATGTTGAGGAGGGTCGGGGCCAGGCCTGCGGTTTCACGCCCTGTCGCACGGATCAATTGATACAGGCTGTCGTAGGTGAAAGTGCGCGTGGCTTCGACCCGCTGGTTACTGCCGTACTGCACCGGCTGGGCCTTGTCTTCGATGCGCAGCACGTTTCCCACCGGGTCGTAGGTGTAATGCAGGTCCTGCAAGGTTCGGGTGGACAGCGATGCGCTGAGGGCGGTCAGTCGCCCGGTGGCCGGGTCGAACACGGCGCGGCTGATGACACCGTTGCCGGCGGCCTGGGATTCGAGCTGGCCGGAGGCGTTGTAGGTGAGTTGGCTTGCGACGGTTGTTTCGACGGTGGCGTCCCGGGGCTTCAGGCTCACGGCACTGAGCTGGCCCGCGCGATCGAACGTGTACCGCTGTTGGTGCCGGGCCGCATCGGTTTGTTCGATGACCTGCCCGAGTGCGTCGTAGCGCCAATGTGTGGTGTGGCCGTCGCCGTGTTCCAGCAGCAGGTCTCGGTCTTTTTCGTTCCCTGGCCAGTCGCCGGGCGCGGTGTCGGCTGACAGGTGCCGGGTCTGACTCAGCGGGTTGGCGCAAAGCGCGTAGGCATGGGTGAGCAGGGTGCCGGCGCTGTCATCCTGACGGACCAGGGCACCACACAGGTTACGGGCGGCAGACGCTGGCGAACTGTCGCCGTAGCGCAGGCATTCGACTGTGCGTGGCGCCTGCCCTGGCGTTTGCTCGCGACGCATGACCGGCCGCCGTTGATCGTCGAAGGTGGTTTGCTCCTGGTTTCCCCGTTGGTCCCAACGGCGCAGCACCTGCCCGGCGTCGCCCGGCAGGCTCAGGCGCCATCCGGCGTCGACACTGCTCACCCGCAGTGGCTTGCCCGACAAGCTGTAGACGGTGTGCAGGTTGGCTTCGGGGGCGTTGGCGAACAGCCGGGCGTCCCACTGCGCCACCTGCCGCCCCGCCGCGTCGTAGTGATGCCGGATGATGCGCGCCTGGCTTGGCTCGTCTGCCTCGCGTCGGTGGTAAGCCACCTGCCGCACGGGCAGGCCACGGTTGTCGATGACGTTGATCGTGGGCGTCTTGTGGTGAAGGCGAGCGCTCATGCAGCACCCCCGCGGGTCGACATGACCTCCTGCAAGGTGTCGTTCTCGTCTTCGTCCACGCTGTACCAGGGGTGGCGCGTGTGGCGGCGCAAATAGCAAAGGTCATCCTGCCGGGCGAGCCACGTGTGGGTCAGGCGTCCGAGGGGGTCGTGGACATGCTGGTCGAAATGACCGCACTGGCGCAGGGGCGCGTCGTTGATGTGGCGATGATGATCGGCAAAGTAAGGCCGATAGACCCGCACCACCCACCCCTTGCCGTTGTATTCCACCCGTTCGCTGACACGCCAGCGCACCGCGGCGATCTGCGCCTTGGGCTTTCCATCTGCCAGGGTCAGTTCGCCTTTGGCGTCGACGACACAGGCCATGCCCGACTCGACCCGTTGTTTGTTTTGCAACGTTCGACCGAAGCCATCGAAATGGGTGATGGCAATGCGGATCTGTTGCTGCGGGTCATCGGGGTAGCGGTCGGCGACCAGGGTCGCGACATGCACGGGCTCTCGGCTTGAGGCCTCGAGTTCGTCTTTGAGCTTCAGGTCGTCGCCGGACAGTGCTCGGCCAGACGACAACCGGGTTCGGGCTGACGCGCAGAGATGCCCGTCGGCAAGCAGGTCCCCTCTTGCTACGCAACGCGCCAGCCAGTCGGTGTCGGCCAATGCGGCCGTCGATACCCGCCCCATCCAGCTGAAGGGCGCGTAATAGTGGGCCGTGGCGGCGCCCTGCACGGCTTCCCTTTCCCGGCGGACGGCCTGCGCCGCAGGCTCGAACGAAGGGCGCTTGAACTGGGCGAGGGGCTTGAAGCCCGCGGGCGTGCCATCTTCATCGCCATGAAAAGAGCTGGCCAGGACCTGCCCGAACCCATCGAACAAGGCTTCCTGGACGTTGCCGTTGGGGTCGGTGATGCGCACCGGTTGCAGCGAGCGGTAGTCGTGGACAGCCTGGGTGGTGCAGCCATCGGGCAGCGTGAAGGCGATGACCCGGCAGGCATACGGGTCGTAGCTGATCTGGGTCACCCCCTGGCTTTGGCTCGGTTGTACGGCGTTGACCTTGTAGAATCCTTCCAGCGGCGCGTAGCTCGCGAAGTCGCACTTGACCGACCAGAGCCTTGCGGGCGCCGACGCGGGCAGGAAGTCGGTCATTCGGTGATAGCCGATTTGCTCCAGCAGTTTTCCTTGAGGGCGGGCGTCTTGTGGCAGCGACTGGAAGGCTTCCAGGGCCTTTTCATCCAGCTCGGCGTGCTCCAGGTGATCGACCAGGGCCTGCAGGTCGGCGACGCCGTCGGGCCAGATGGCTCCGTTCGACGCCTGTTTATAGCGCTGCACGGACAGGCCTGTGAGCACGCCTTGGGTGTTCCAAATGGTGGCTGTCACACGGTCATCGAGTGTTTCGAACGTGATGTCCCGCGGGGCGAGCCCCTCGTCTTCAGGGGCCTTGGGGCGCTGCAAGGCCTGGGTGCGCTGGCGATAAGGCAGGCCGAGTCGCCATTGCCGGGCTGTTTGCAGGTGAATGAACTCGGCGCGGGTTTCGTTCAGTTGGTAGCGCTGCTGCGCCGGGTCGTGAGCGTCGTGCCACCACTGCTGTTGGTCGGCGTCGTTGAATGGTGGGGTGTCGCTCGCGGTTGTTCGTCGGGCGTAATGGACATCCACGCTGCGGGTCTGCGCACCGTACAGGTCGTGTTGCAGATTCAGGGTGTGCCGGCATTGCGGGTCATCGACAAAGCCGTCGTATTGATACGTGATCGACTCCAGCAGCAGCGGCAGCATCCGGGCCTGGCGGCGATGGTTGTCGGGGGCTTGCAGCAGGCGCAGCCCGTAACGGTGCTCCTGGACCGTATAGAGGCGGGTAGCGTTGCGGCGTTCATCGACGCCGAAGACCTCGCTGCGCAGCAAGCGGCCACACAGGGCGCGGGCCATTTCCAGGTCGGTGGTCGCGTCTGGCGAGGCGATGATCCGGTCGCGCTGCGTCTCGGGTTGGTATTGGCAAAGCAATGTCTTGCCCAGCGCCATGGCCTGCTTGTCTGCGCGGCTGTAGCCGTTTCGCGGCAGATCCACTCGGCGTCCGGTGTGAAACCAGGTTTTCTTCAGGCACAGAGAGGTGATGTCCTGGGCGTCGCTGTCGCCGGGGCTGGCTGGAGTGTCGGTTTGCAGCAGCAGGCCGAAACCGCGAAATTCCCGCTCGCTGCCGTCGTAGTAACCTTGGCGATAGGCGAACGCCTGGGTCAGCTGGTTGCCGGTGGTTTCGTCCAGGCGGGTCTGACTGCACACCAGGTGCAGGGCCAAGGGTAGGCGGCAAGTGAGTGGCTTGCCAGCAGCGATTCTCTCCTGTTTCTCATCCAGCCATTCCTGCGCCGAGCTGCGGTAGTCGATGCGGTCGTCGGCGCCCATGTTGTTGTTGGTGCCGGTGAGCAGATACGGTTTGGCGCTGACGAAGTCGTAGTGCCAATGTTGCGAGTTCATGTGCGGTGAGCTCAGGATCAGACTGGAACAGCCAAGCCCTTGCAGGTCGGCGACGCTCACTTGGCACAACGGATCGTAGCGCAGCTCTTCGGGCCAGGGCAGCGCCACCGGGAGGGCGAAGCCCTGGCCGCAGCGGTTCATGAAAATCAGTGCCTGATCCGCTTGCAGGTAGATCAGGTCGACGGCGCCGGAGCCATCCAGGTCCGCCAGGCGAATACGCGAGGCGTCGAAGCTTTCGTGGGCCAACCCGGGGAAATCCAGCACCCGGCCTTGGCCGAAGCGTCCGCGTCCGAGGTTGTGCCAGCACTTCACTTCGTTATGACGAATGCGCACCAGGTGCTGCTGGCCGCTGCCCAGTACGTCGCTGAAAGCCACCAGTTCGCCGGCAGAGCCGGTGAACACGGGCAGGGCGTCTTCATGCGCTTCTCGGGGGACCTCGAATGGCGGTGAAAAACCGTATTTTCGTTGGTTGGCGTACAGGCGAACGCTACGCGGGCCGATCAATGCCAGATCGCCGAGCCCGTCCCCCATCAGATCGGCCAACTGCCCTTGAGGACTGAAGAACTCTGGGGCAAATGCCTCGAACGTGGCGAAGTCCGACCAGCTTCGATCGGCTTCGAGGGAGAAGAAACCGCTCACTTGCGGCCGGGCGATGAGCCAGTCCAAACGACCGTCCCCCGTGAGATCGCTCAAGGCCTGGTGCACCGATGTTGCCGTGTCGGCTACCGGGAGGTTGGGGAGCGTTCGCCACGGCGCGTAGGCCACTTCGTTGCCGTTGTCCTTGGCGCGCATGGGTTCACGGTAATGCCAGCCTTTTTCGTTTCGATGGAGCACACCCGACAGGCCTTCGCCGTACAGGTCCACTAACTGATAGCTGTGGCCGTCGTTGAGCCCCGGCATGTCCGCAAAACGCTGCCAGGCGAGGGGGTCGAGCGTGAGCTTGAATGCGCTGTAGCTGAACTCGACGGGAGGGCGTCGCTCGACGGTTTTGTCTTCGGCGAACGCCTGTTCGTGGGCGGCGCTCAAGTGCTGATAACCCAAGGGCGTCTGTCGATAGTCAAGCAGCAGGCGCCGCACCAGGACGGGGGCCGCGCCCAGTTCATCGGGGAAACGGTGAAACATCAGGACCTGGCGACACAGGCGTTCGGTGCGTAATTCAAAACCGTAGGCGAAGCTGGAAAATGGATCGCTGCGGGTCGGCCACTGCCGGCCCTCATACGGCGGCTTTTCTGTATAGGCAGTGGTTCGTTCACCGTAGTCGAACACCAGTTCGAAGTGCCATTGCACGGCCGTGAGCCGCTGCGCAGTCCATGAATAGAGCTGCGTGTCGGCCTTGAAATTGCCATAGCTGACCCGGCTCAAATAGCGTTGGGCCGTGGCGTCTGTCTGGTATTGATAGAGGATATGTTCGCCGTGGGCGTTCAGGCTTTCCTCCAGCAGCCATTCGCCGACTCGGCGCGCATCCCCGGGATCGACGCGCCGCGATGCCTGGCTCTTTCCGAACACGTGGAGGCTGCCGTCGGCACCGTGCACCAGCCAGAAGCCCGGCGTATCGCCTGGCGAAGCCCAATGCTCGATCCGGTCGAAACGGTTTTCGGTCCTGGGGAAGTGTCGGGTGACGGTATAAACCGTCCCCAGCGCCAATTCGTTGTAGTGGTCGACGCGGGTCGAGGCGACAGCCTCTTGCGCATCACGCTCGGGCAGCCACACCACCCCGGTGGGCCCGATGATTTCGTCGTCTTGCCCGTAGGCCGGCACACCCTGGCTGGTGCGTCGCGCCACGCTGGGCAATGACAGCCCCCAGCCGATGCCGAACACACCGTTGCCGAGCGTACTGGCGTAGTTCAAGGACAGGGGCGGCGCAAAGCCGCGACCCGGCGAGATGGGCAAGGCCATCTCATAGACAGCCGTACCGTGGGCGCCCACGGGGCTCCATCCTTTGCCAATACTTTGAATGGCGCCCCCACCCTTGGGCAGGGAAGGGGCGGTGACCGGCAACGCGGAGGGCTCGTTCATTGCGCACCTCCGCCGACCCTGGCCGTGTAGCTCACGTGCACGATGATGTCGGTCAGCGATTCCAGCAGGTCTTTTTGCGCCTTGGGGTTCGGGAAGGTCAGCTGCCATTGGGAAATGGCACCGGTGTATTCGAACGGCAGGTAGCGTTCATCGTTGAAGCTCAGGGTAAACAGACCGTTGTCGTCGATCCCTGTCGACAGGGCGATCTGCTGATTGGCGCGGCGGCTCTCCATGGCCTTGCCTCGGTCACCTGGCGACAGGAACACCGTGCTGGCGGTCTGGGTCAGCGTGGCCCGAATGTTTTCGTAAGGACCGACGACGGCCGGCAAGGTCACGCTGATGGTCTTGAGGCGCCGCAGGTAATGTTGCTGGCCCTGGTAATCGTCTTCGAACAACTGATGAGGCAGTTCGAACTCACACGCGCCTTTCTTCAGGTTGTCCAGCATCTGCGGCCATGGTTTGTTCAGGTGGCTGGCCGGGGTCTTGTCCTTCAGGTGTCGCAGCGACACCGTCTTGCGGATCTCCAGCTCGCGCTCATGGCGTTGCAGGTAGCCGGCGTGCATGTTCATCAGGTTCAGCTTCAGCGACTCGCCGGCGCCGAGCCCTCGATAGGTCGTGTGCCACGCTCCGGGTTGAATGAAGCGACTGTCGAAGTCGGCGGTCTCATATTGCCAACAGGCTTCGGCGGCCAGGCACAGGCTCAGGGTTGCGTCGTAGGCCTGGCGATAGACCACGGCCAACTGGCTGTTGAGCCATTGGTACAGCTGCGTCCTGGAGAAGCGCTTGCTCAGGAAATCGTAGTTGGCCTTGGCCTGGCCGAGGGTCGCTTCGACCAGGCGCAATTGCAGGCGGGTGGCGGTTTCCTGCTCGGCGAAGTGCGCCAGTTGGGCGTCGAGCTGCTCCAGTTCGAGTTGGGCCTGGTCGTACGCATGGCGCCACTCGTCCCACCGACGATTGAACGAGGCTGTACGCTCGCAGTGGTCCGCTGCCGTACGGGCGAGGATGGCCGCGCTGTGAGCCGCCGCCGAGGCGGCGAGCGTTGGCCCTTCCCAGCGACTGCCACCGTTGGCGAGGCCAAAGATGTTGGGCAGCGTCATCATGGCGCCTGCCGCGATCTGGCAGGTCATGGCGGCGAGCTCGGCACTGCCGCTGGCCAGGTAGAACTGAGTGGCGTGTTTTTCCGAGTCGTTGAGGTTCTCTTCCATCAGTTTTCCGTAATGGCGGGCTCGGTCCTGGACGATCCCTTTGGTGGCCTCCAGTGCCTGACGGTTACGATGATCGATGTTCAAGGCCTGGCGTTGCAGGTCGACGGCGCGCTTCGCCAGGTCCCAGGCTTGCTGTTGCTGCAAGGCCTGCAACTGGGCTTCTTCCTTGCGTTCGATCAGCGACAGCAACAGGGTGCCGAATTGGCTGAGGCTGTCCACCGCTTGCAGGGCGTGGCTATGCAGGGTCGTGAAGCGGTAAGGGGGAATGGCGGCGGTGGGCAGGCGGGTCGTTGCGCTGTCCGCCAGGTTCAGGGCCAGGGTGCTGGAGAGGGCGCGAGGGTCCAGCGGCGCCGCGATGACCGGCAGGTGCAGCGGCTTGCCGGCGATGTCGAGGTTGTGCCGCAGGTTGTGCAGGCGGCTCTCGGCCGTGTCCCAGCCTCTGAGCAACTGCGGGTTGAACGGCAGATGCAAATACGGGCTATCGATGGCCGGCAGGGTCGAGCGTGTACTGCCTTCGCGAAGGACCAACGCGCGGTGGTCGTTCAGGCGGGTCAGCGAGTACTCGAAGGTGCGCAGGTCGTCGTCGGGTGTTTCGACCAACGTTTGCAGGCTGAGGGCCGTCCAGGGCGCCACTGGCCGAACGGCCGGGCGCGGGCCCAGCAGGTCGAGCACACGCACGTACCACAGCTTCGCTTCGCTGAGGCCGTCTGGTGTCATGGCGCGGTATGCGGCATCGCCCCGGTTGATCAGGATGTCCAGGTACAGGAAGTACAGCGCCTTGCACAAGTGCACGGGATGACTGAGGGCGATCTGGTGCGGGTCATGAGGCGCCTGATCGGCGTACGACGGCACGCCGCGATCGACCAGCGGCACGCTGCGCCAGCATTCATCCTGGTTGCGATCCGGATCGAAGGCGTAGCGCAACCAGCGCTCGGCTTCCTCATACCGCTGCTCGGCGTTCAAGCGATGGGCGACCAGCCATGGCACATGGAGGAACAGCTCGGTGAAGTAACGGCCGTAGGCGCCATGAAAATCCATCGCGATGTTCGGGTCGTCGGGTATCGAGGGTTCCTGCAGGTGTTGGGTCGTCCAGTCGAACAGTTCATCCAGGCCGTCCTCGGTACGCCGGATCAGTTCGGCGGCGAACACGGTGTTCAAACGGATCGGCGAGCGCCGTCGACTGGAGGCGTCACTGGTTTTGATCGTGGACTTGGCGAAATCGATGAACTGGGTGGACCCCAAGCCGGGCGCCGTGACCTGGGTAATGTCGGGCGGTTGCTGGCGTTTCAAGGGGCGTTTGAGCGTGACGGCCCGGAGGACGGAGTAGAGCTTTCTTGTCGGATCGAGAGGGTGGACGAACGCCACCCCGAGAAGCAGGATGGTGCCGTCGCCGCCGGGATCGGTGCCGGGCCACTCGAAGTCAAAGGACGGCGGCAGATGCTCGGCCGGAACGGACTCGGCCACGATGCTCAGGTCTGCGTAGGTCAGCGGTCGGTCTAATGAGGCGGCGGGTTGCCGGAAGACGACGTATTGCTTGTCCAGCGGTTCATCGCAGAGCACGGCGACGTGTTCCACGTCAAAAGTTTTGGCATGCTCGGTCTGCAGGGTCATGGTTTGCGAACCGCTGGTGGAGGAGCTTCTGTTCTTACGCCGGCTGGCCTTGATCAGGTGTCTGACGGCATCCGTGGAGATGAATTTTCCCTCAAGGCTGGTCTGGCTGGAGAGCGTAATGTTGGGCGTGTGTTCGCTGTCTCTCAGAACGTCAGCCGTGTGCGAAAAGGACACCGTGAAGCTTCGATCGAGGGCGACGGGGAGCTTGCTGAGATTAAGGCTCGAACCGCCATGAAGCCGCATGTAGGGCGCCTGCGGCAGGCGTTGGGCAGGGAACAGCAGGTTCATTTGCAGGCGAGGTTCAAGACTGAAGGCGTTCTCTACCCTCAAGCGCATTACGTTGCGCGGCAGGTACCCCATGTTCCCTGCGCTGGTCATGTCGATGTTGGCCGCCATTTGCAACGTGAGCCTGGAGTCGTGCCGGGTGTAGGTGAGCGTGATGCGATCGCGATAGGCGCTTTCGAAATCCGACAGAGTGGGGGGCAGGTTGCCGGGCAGGGCAACTTCTGTGATTTCGAGGTTGGTGGACGTTGTGGCTTGGATACGCTGTGCGGCGGCGCTCAGGAGTTGCTGTGCGTTGTCCGCGTCCGTTGAGCGACCCGGTTCATGATTGAGGTGCCTGTCGATGCAGACCGTCTGTCTGAAGGCAAGCTCCTTGCCGCTGGCCAGGCCTGACGCTGCCGGTGATCCATAACCCTGCAAGGCGAGAAACAGCGAGTCGCGCGAGCCTTGGCGATAATGCACGGCGACCGTGACGAGCAACGTCTTGATCGCCGCAAGGCCTTTGTTGCCCAGGGAACTGTCTTCCCAATGGCCTTGCAGGGCCACCCGCGGCGTACTCCAGGTTCCATCGTGTTTTTTGAAGCAATAGCTCAGGCGCAACAGCGGATGGTGCTTGCTCGCTGCCGTTGTATCGTCCTGCGAAGAGGCGCTGGAGGCTGAAGGGTCCTGGTGAATGCATTCGGCCCAGATAACGAACAGCCGATTGTTGAACCAGACCGGTCGCACCGAATGCTCGGGCGCGTTCTCGGGGATGGGGAGGTCGGCTTTTTCCCAGTCCGACCAGGCGTATGGGGCGGGCTGGTCCAGCTTGGGCGTGATGCCCGGTGGTTGTGTCGGCACACCCGCGAGGGGCCGCTGCGCCATGTTCAGTGAGCGCCAGAAGTAGCTGTTTTCGCTGCGGGACTTGGCGATGAAATAGTAGGTGCTGTTGGCGTAGTCCTCGCCATCGATGTAGCCGTTGAGGATGTTCAGGTTGGCCACTTCTTCGAATCGGGTCAGGTACGCCATGACCGCCGATTGAACGGCGTCGGGTTGGATCTGGTTCTGGTTGAGGGCGTTTTCCAGCTGTTGGAAGTTGGCGCTTTTGTCGGCTCTCAGGTTCGGGTCGAGGTACATCGCAGGGAAGTAAAGCAACTGCTGGTGGGCGGCCCAGGTCGGGTACTGGTGCATTTCGTCGCGCCAGGTTTGCCGCAGATCGGGGGTGATGTCGGCGGGCTCATAGCCGGGCTCCAGGTTCATCAGGATGCGGTTGATGTACTGCTGCAAACTGGCAATGGCGCAGGCCACGGGGGTGGTGGGCACGTCCTGGCTGACGAGTACGTCCAGCAGCCAGAATTCGTAGAGGTCCCGGGCGGTCTTGATCTTGTAGGGTTTCATCCTGTCCCGATCGGGCGCGACCTTGTTCAGGTAAAGCGCCAACAGCGCATCGCGCAGGCTTTCATCGAGCTGCTTCTTAAGGGCAACGGTCATATTCAATCCTTGAATGTTGAAGCGGGGCGCCGGTCAATGGCAGGCCGCGATCAGTGCTGCGCCGACGGTTTTCCAGTCCGATGCAGGACTTTGGGTTTTCAGCGAGGTTGCCTGGAGCAACAGGTCTGCCGACAGTCCTGTGCTGACGCAGCACGCCTGGCAGCGCATGATCCAATCCACCGCTTCCATTGAGGTGGCCTGTCCTGGCTCCAACTGCGCCGTCAGACGACTCACTTGCTCAGTGTTCCAGTTCAAAAGGTTGGCCAGCAGGTTGTTGGCCTCTTTTTCCGAGGAATGCCCATCCTGATTGGCCACTTGCAGGTAGTGCAGCAGGTTTTCTTGCGACTGCGCCTGATGGCGGGCGCAATGGCTGAAGCGTTCGAGCAGATACAGCGTGTGGGGTGTGAGGGTTACGGAGGTCTTCGAGGCCAGCCATGTCGGATTATCCATCAGGGTTTTCAGCGTGCTGCTGTCCAGGTGCAGACGCTGGAAGGCCTCGGCGATGCGAAGGACTGTTGCCAGCACAGGCGGCATCATGCCCGGGGTTGTGTTGATGGCCGTGACGATCGCCTTTGCGTCGGTACCGGCCATTTGCGTCGCGCAAAGGACGTATTCGGCCGGAAGGTCCGCAATGTCATGCAGCAGCGTTTCAATCAGACGCTGAGGATCCTGGTTGGCGTTGTTGTCCGCTCGTAGTCTCGCCAGTCGTTCCTCCACCTTCTGATTCAGCGGCAAGCTCGTTCCTGGTTCATCGAACAGACGGCACCACTGCAGTACATCAAGCTGGTTTTGCCTGAGCCAGTCCACGGCCCATTCCAGCGCCATCAACACGTCGAGAATGTCCGCCTCTGTGGATTGCGAGGTGTGCAATCGCCCGGTTACCAGTGCCTTGCAGAAGTCGTCTCCTCCCAACAACCGGGCCAGCTCGGTGCATTCAAGAGGAGACAGGCCCAGCATCCGGGCGATACGGGCCTGGCGATAGAGTGAAGAAACCGTGGGCAAGTCGTGTTTCGGCGAGCCCAGGTATGTCTCGCTCTGTCGCACAAGCAACAGCAGCGAATCCTGGGTCGTGGGGAGTCCGAGACCTGCGCTCAGATAGCTGAGGGTTTGCCGGTCGGCGGTCAGAGGGCTCTGGGGGAGCTCCCACACGGGGCTTTCAAGCAGCCGGGTGCGATTGAACACTTGATCGAACAACGGCATGCGGTCGCCGCAAGCATCCACCGGCATGTCGTGCAGCAAAGAGGCAAACTCTTCAGGGGCAATGCCATGGCGTTGATTCAGGTAGCGGTAGACGCCCAGTGTGCGCAACGTGTTGGCGTTGAGTGTGTTAGTCCCTTCGGAGCGCTGGGCATTGACGATCAGCGTATCCAGTTCGGCAACGGGGATAGCGGTCCAGCGATGCAGGCGGATCATTCGCTGCGCACGGTCGAAACGCTCATGGGAGTGATGGGTGAAAACCTGCGTCTCCCCTTGGGTGGCAATACTCAGGACGGAAGTCTGTTCCGGCCCGTTGATGTAGCTGGCGCCATAGCCGGTCTGCCTGGCGTCTGGGCTGTTGATTGAGGACCGAGGGGTGTAATTACCTTGCGCCAACAGTTGTTCCACTTGCCCCGTCGTCAGGCCGGTGCGTTCCTTGAAAAACTCCAGCTGACCCAGGTTCGTTATGTTTCGGGTTCCGTAGTTCTTCTTCAGTGGATCTGGCTTGGAGATCGACGCAATGGGCGCGAGCAACAGGTTCTGTTGTTCCGGACTGAGACCGGACAGCAGTATTTGCGCGTCGAGAGGGGACGTCGTTACGCTGCCGTAGGTTGAGTTGCCTCGTGAAAACGGCAATTGCAGGCTGGCCCGATAGTTCAGCTCGCCCAGCGCGGGCTTGCCGGCCCCCAGCCCGAGCAGACACTGATGATGGTACAGGTTGTAGGGCAGCGAAAAGGGATAGCGCTCGCTGCTCAGCACCTGCGGGATTGCCCTGTCCTTGCCTTCCTCTTTCAGGTAAGCCTCGATGTTGCTGCGCAGGGTGTCATTGATGAGGTCGAGCATCGGACGCGTGGCGAATGCGCTCTGTCGATCGAGTATCAGGTGCTTGAGGTCCGGGCGGCGTTCTTCCAGGGTGATCCTGGCGGATGAGGCGGATGCCGGTAGTTTCTCCAGTTGCCTGGCAAACAGATACAGGGCACGTAGATACGCCACGGGTGAGTCGATTGCCGCGATATCGCCTTCGTTGCAGAACTGATCCCAGTTTTCCTCGAAGAGGGCCTGGTAGCCGGCGGACGCGGGCGTCGAGTCCGATCCCAGGCTGCGCCGCACGCGCCCCGGGGCATCCTTCCCGGCCGACACACGATGCGCTTGGTACCGGCGAGCGATTTGCCCGGCGTAATTCGCCGCACGATAATAGGCCAGCCCGGCATCCGCGTCGCTGTACTTGGCCAGCTCAAGGGCGAACGGTGCCTTGCCCATGCGCACGATATCGAAAACCGACGCCAGCCCCATTCGCTGCAGTGCGTTTGCAAAGCGAGCCTTTGCGGTGTCGCTGTCGTTGTCGTCGGCAAAGGCGACGAGCTTGTGCAGCAGCGAGTCATTGCTTGCGTCCATGTAGGGTTCATCTCCTGTTCGCACAAAGGTGCTTGTCCAGGGGAAACCGTACAACAGCGGTCAAAAAAAGGCGGTAGGACGAGAATGGGGGATTTGTACGAAAGGGCGATGCGTGGGGAGGGTTTTGGTTAACCGGGAATCCAGGAGAGGGGCTGGTGAGTGGAGGGTGGCTGGACAAATTGGCTATTCTTAAACTAGGCTGCAATCAATGATTTCATTGATTGCATGGAGCGCTATGGCCAGCATCACTATTCGAAACCTGGACGATCAGATAAAGGAACAATTGCGTATCGCGGCGGCCCATAACGGCCATTCCATGGAAGAGGAGGCTCGGCTGATTTTAGGGCGTGCACTGGCAAAAGTGAGTCCGGAAGGTGGATTGGGAAGCCGTATCCGAAAAAGATTCAGTACTCTGGGCGATGTTGATCTGGATCTACCCTCGCGCGACGAAAAGGCCACTGCGGCGGATCTTTTCGAATGATAGTGCTCGATACCAATGTTATTTCAGAGTTTATGCGTGCAGAGCCAAACCCCAATGTCTTGGCCTGGATTGATTCGCAGCCGGCAATGGATCTGGTCATTTGCGCTATTACCGTGGCGGAAATTCTTCACGGTGTCGCCCGGCTACCCTTTGGGAAGCGCAAGCAAAAGCTTGAAGCCCATGCAATGGCAATGTTCGAAGAGGATTTTGCCGGCAGGATCCTGCCTTTTGATGCCCATGCTGCCGTTGAGTATGCGACCCTCGTTGCGTCATGCGAGGCCAAGGGGAGGGCGGCAAGCACGGCTGATGCTCAAATCGCCGCTATTTGCCGGACTCACGGGGCGTGGATTGCAACCCGCAATATCAGAGACTTTGAGTTCCCCGGCGTTGAGGTGATCAACCCCTGGAACGCCTGAAGGATGCCTGGCGCAAAACGCCCGTGTCCCACCGGACCCGGGCGTTGTGCCTGATCAAACGCGGAAGTGACTGACCATCATCTGCAACTGATTGCCCAACCGCGCCAGCTCGACACTGGAGGCGGCGGTTTCTTCGCTGGCGGCGGCGGTCTGTTCGGAGACGTCGCGCACGTTGATGATGCTGCGGCTGATCTCTTCGGCCACGGCGCTTTGTTGCTCGGCCGCGGCGGCAATCTGCTGGTTCATCGACTGGATGTTCGACACCGTGCGGGTGATGTTCTCCAGTGAGGCGCCGGCCTTGCGGGTCAGGGCCACGCTGCTGTCGGTGAGGCTGCGGCTGTTGTTCATCACCGCGGCCACTTGTTGCGTGCCGTTCTGCAGGCCGGCCACCAGGCCTTCGATTTCCTCGGTGGATTTCTGCGTGCGCTGGGCCAGGCCACGGACTTCGTCGGCCACCACGGCAAAGCCGCGACCGGCTTCACCGGCACGTGCCGCTTCGATCGCGGCGTTGAGGGCCAGCAGGTTAGTCTGCTCGGCCACGGCCTTGATCACGTCCATGACGCTGCCGATCTTGTCGCTTTCCTGTTGCAGCACGGTCATGGCGTCGGTGGAGCGCACCACTTCGCTGGCCAAGCGCTCGATCTGGGCGATGGCTTCGCTGACCACCTGGTCGCCGGCACGGGCTTCGCCGTCGGCCGCGGCGGCGGCTTGAGACGCTTCCTCGGCGTTACGCGCAACTTCCTGCACGGTGGCGGTCATCTCGTGCATGGCGGTCGCCACCTGGTCGGTCTCGACTTTCTGGCTGTTGACGCCGGCACTGGTCTGCTCGGTGACGGCGGACAGCTCTTCGGCGGCGCTGGCGATCTGGGTCACGCCATCGCGGATACCGCTGATCAGGTCGCGCAGGGTCACGCCCATGCGAGCGATGCCTTGTTGCAGCACGCCGAGTTCGTCGCGGCGGGTGACGGTGACCGTGTGGGACAAATCGCCACTGGCGATGCGTTCGACCACGGCCAGGGTTTCGCGCAACGGCCCGGTGATCTGGCGCGTGATGACCACGGCGGCAATGATGCCCACCAGCAACGCCAGCAATGTGCTGACCAACTGCAGGGTACGCGCCTGGGCGCTTTCGGCGTCGCGACGGTCAAGCTGGATCTGGTACAGCTGCTCGCTCAGGTTCACGATGGCCGTGCCCTGGTCGGTCATTTCCTTGCGTGCCTGCACTGTATCGGCGGTGGCGACCTTGAAGGCCTGCAACGCGCTGCGGTACTGGACCAGGGCGTTTTCCAACTGGCGCATTTCAGCTTGGCGGGTGCTGGCGAAATGTTCATCCAGCGGCTTGAGCGAAGCGATGGCGGCGTCCAGTTGAGCGACGGCCTTGCGTTCGGTATCGGCGTTGCTGTTGGCGGTATAGCCGCGCACTTCATAGCGGGCCAGCATGAATTCCTGCTTGGCGCGGGTGATCGCCTGGAACTGCTCGAAGCGCTGGTCGCTCAGGGCCATTTGCTGCACGTCGGTGTTGATCGCCTCGATCAGCTTGTAGGCGGCCTCGGCGTTTGCGCCCATGGCATCGCGGGCGGTGTTGCCCGTGCGATAGGCACTGCGCATTTTGTTCAGGGACACCTGGTAGGCGCTGATGGTCGCGCTCTGCTCCTTGAGCAGCCTGACGTTTTCAGGGCTCTTGAAGCTATTGAGCAGCGCGTTCTGTTGCGCCACGAAACCATCGAGGGTGGTCTGCACATTTTGTGCGGCGGTTTCGTCGCCGTTGGTCAACATGTATTGCAGGCGCGCGACCCGCAACTTGGTCAGGCCGGCATTGAGCTGGGTGATGTCGCTCATCCAGTTGCTGCGATCGATCAGCCCGCCCAGGCTGGTCCAGCCGGTCAGGGCCAGGATGCAAGTCAGGACCAGGACCAGGCCGAAGCCCAGGCCCAGCTTCATGTTGACGCTAATGTTGCCAAACCAGCTGTTCATCCAATTCCTCCAGGAAACGTTGTGCTGCTTGTCGTCGGTTGGCTGGAAGAGTTGTTGTTGTTAAGCACCAGCAGAAATGTGTAGCAGGCTTGTATCGGCCGCCTCCTCTGGATCTGAAAGATTTTTTTCCGGGGCTTCGGCTTTCGTTGAAAGATCGGGATCTGCGCCAAGCTTTTTTTCACATCGGTTTCACCGCTTGCC
Source organism: Pseudomonas chlororaphis (assembly GCA_001023535.1). Lineage (NCBI taxonomy): Bacteria > Pseudomonadati > Pseudomonadota > Gammaproteobacteria > Pseudomonadales > Pseudomonadaceae > Pseudomonas > Pseudomonas chlororaphis. Next base: position 4,720,937 of record CP011020.1, on the reverse strand, counting down.
TACGTGAGCCCCTCTACTGTCGCGCCATCGAATGTTTGGGTGGATGCCGTCGGGGCGGCTTGATGTGGAACTGAGACTGAGTCTTTTCGGCCAGACACGCTCGATTGATACGAGCCGGTTTGCCCGTTACCGAAACACCGCGGTCGTCCTGGCTTCGGCGCTGCTGGTGAGTGCGCTGAGCCTCTGGCTGCTGGGCCCGGCGACGCTGCCGGACCTGGCCCATGGCAACGTCGCCGGTGCGCGGGCGCTGGCTGACGGCTGGGCGAAGGGGGAAATGATCGTGCTGGTACGCCACGTCGAGCGCTGCGACCACTCCAAGGCGGCTTGCCTGAACGATCGCGAAGGCATCACCGATCGCGCCCGTGCCGTGGCGGTGGGCCTGGGAGCGCGGTTCGAGCAATTGGGCCTGGACCACGCCGATCTCTACAACAGCCCATTGACCCGCACCGCCCAGACGGCGGGGTACATGTTCAACAAGGTCAGCGCCGGCGACGATTGGCTGGTCAATTGCCGGCACGACCTGCTGCGCAACGCCCTGGCCCACAAGGTGCCCGGGCGCAACCTGATCCTGGTGACCCACAGCGAATGCATGCAGGCCATGGAGACTGCGCTCAAGCAACCGACCTCGACGTTTGGCTATGGCGCGTCGCTGTTCGTTTCCACCGCCCAACCCCAAGCGCCCCGGCTGCTCGGCTTTATCGAAGCGTCTGACTGGCGCTCGGTGACATTTAAGTAAACTTTCCCACGATCAGGACTGCCCATGCTGACGTCTGCTCGCTCCCGTTTCTACGGGCTCAATCTTGGAATTCCCCTGGTTTGCGCCGTTGTGGTGTTCCTGCTGTTCGACATGACCCGCATCGACATCGCCATCAGCGATTTTTTCTACGACCCGGTGCACCAGGTGTTCCCTTTGGAACATGTACGGCTGTTCGAGCAGATCACCCACAAGTGGGCCAGGATCATCCCGAACTGGACCGGCGAGGCGGCGATCATCGGTGCGCTGCTGTCGTTCATCTGGCCGCTGCTCAAGCCGCAGAATCGCCCTGGGTTGCTGCGCGTGCTGGACAAGGCCAGGCTGAGCAAGCCACTGCGTTTTGCCTACAGGCACCGTCGTGATTTCCTGTATGTGGTCTTCGCTTTCTTCCTCAGCACGGGGGTCATTCATTACCTCAAGGGACACACCAGCGTGTACTGCCCGGTGGAAACCACCCAGTACGCCGGCAAAATCGAGCACAAGGAGTGGTATCAGAATTTCGACCTGCTGAAGGTCGCCGGTGACGGCCGCTGCTGGCCCGGCGGCCATGCCTCCGGCGGCTTTACCATGCTCGCGCTGTACTTTGTCGCCCGTCGTTATCGCTGGCGTCATTCCAAAGCGTTGATGTACGGCGCACTGACCCTGGGGTTCGTCTACGGCACCACACGCGTCCTGCAGGGCTGGCACTACATGTCGCACACCTTCTGGGCGGGGATTTTCGTCTGGTTGAGCTGCTGGCTGATGGCGCTGGTGTTCTACGGCCGCCGGGTCCTGGAGCAACCTGTGCTGAACAAACCCCAGCCGATGGCGACCCGTGTCTTGCCGAACCTGGACGGGGCTCATCCTTCGGCCTGAAGGGCAGGCAAAAAAAAGCCCGCGGGAGAGCGGGCTAAAACCTTAGTTTCTTGAATGAGCGAGGGGACTGTACCGAATCAGGCAGGCGCATGGGGTGAAGAAAAGTTTATACGGGTAAAGGGGATTTCCTGATCCGCTTGCCGAACAATCGCTTTTTTGTGGGAGCGGGCTTGCTCGCGAAGACGGTGGGTCAGTCGATATCGATGCCGGATGCTAGAGCGCTTTCGCGGGCAAGCCCGCTCCCACAGGTGACTTGGGGTGCTCACAAAGGCTGTATTCACCCTAAAGCCCATGTGGGAGCGGGCTTGCTCGCGAAGACGGCGGCACAGTCAACACCACCACAAACTGACCCACCGCTTTCGCGAGCCTGCTCCCACCAGTGTGGGTGCAGGCTCGTGCTCTAAATTTTGAAATGCCTTGTGTAGGCACCTTTCCCATTGACTTGCAGGACATTTCCTAGAAAATTCCAACCCCTTGCGCCTGCGGATTTCGGTGCCTAGTCTCTGTTCGCCGCTGCCCATTCAGCGGTCGGGTTTAGCAGCTCGGAAATCACGTTAGGCGCATGGCAATCACCATGAACGCGGGCATCTTGATCGTCCGAACTTATGGCGGCTGTGCGCAGGGCATCTTCGGGTGCGCCGGTTTCCTAACGTGCCGGTCTGCTAACCTGCGCATGGCTGCCACCCAATCGTTTAGCAGCGAACGTGGCGGCTCCGACATACGTTAGGAGTACCCATGGAAAAACTCATCCCAGACCCACCCGTCCCACCGCTGCACCTGGACATCGCCGCCGATCCCGATGCCGAACGTGTTATCGATTCCTACCTGAACGCCAACGCCGCCCAGCCCGCAGAGAACCCCTCGCCGGACCTGCTCTTCACCATCGTCGATGGCGTCGATGCGGAGAGTCTGTTGGCCAACCTCAGCGAAACCCTGGCCTCTGCCAACGTCATGGCCGGTGACCTGGCATTCGAACTGGAGGGCTCGCGACGGCACTTTGCGTTGGGGCTGCAACAGCTGATCGAACTGGGCCAGCTCTTAGCAAACCGGGCGTTGGATACGGTGGACCCGAGGTAGAAACTGAAAAAGGGTTTGATCGATGATCAAACCCTTTTTTGTGCCTCTTTGCTTGACTCACATTGACAGAAAGTTGGCCGGCACATGGTCCGTCAACCAGACCCCGTTATCGGCTTGAAAAAAACTGAAGCCCTGCTGATGCATTCGCAGCGCTTCAACTTCAAGCACTACGGGCTTGCCGTAACGCTGTCCAACCGCGATCGCTGTTGGCATGTCCTGTGACAGGTGCACATGATGACGCGAGCCAGCGATCAGGCCTTTTTCTCTGATTGAGTCCAGAAAGCGTGTTGCAGTGCCGTGATAAAGAAGCGCTGGTGGCTCTTTCTCTATGTATTGAATGCGGACGCTGGCGTTGGAGTGCCCCTGTACGGCGCCAATACGCAAGCCATCTTCGGAGAGACTGAAGCGTTTTTTATCGCTGCTGTCGACGACGGCTTGGATCAGGGCGATATCCAGGGATCGGCCGTCACACGCAGCGCCGGCTATTAACGATCCAATGTCTGCCCAGCCTTCGCCGTCCAGTTGTAAACCGATCGCTTGTGGTTCATGCCTGAGAACATAGCTCAGGAACTTGCTGGTTTCGTTGAGTCGCTTGGTGTCCATACGGCTTGAGCCTCAATGTCATGCTTTGATTGGCCAGTCGCTGCCCGTGCCTGATTTTGTCGTCGCAAGCTTACAGCAGGGCCTTGATACGGTGCTGGTTTCCCAGCGTTGAGCGCTCACTGACGAAATCATTTCGGTGCAGGATTGCGCCGATAAAGGATTGCGCCTCTGCTAACCTGCGTGGGCTGCCACCTTAATACTCACTTCGGACCTCCAGCCCGTGCCAACCCCCAACCGCGACGCCCTGACCGCCCACCTCGCCCGCGCACCCGATGACGTGGCGGCGCGTGCCTCCCTTTATCGTGATCTGCTCGATGGCGCCGAGGTTTCCCTGGCGGGCGTGCGGGTGGCGGCCGGGTTGTGTGACCCGGCTGCGATGGCGGTGATTGCCGCGTTGAACGTCACGCCCCATTGCAATCGCCCCGGCCCTTTATTGCCGCAGTTGCGTGGCCTGCCGGTGGACCAGGTGGTGCTGGAGGAGGCCGAGTCGCAGTGGCTCGATGCCCTGGCTGGGTTGCCGTTGCGGACACTGGTGCTTAACGGCCCGAGGTTTTGTTGCGGGCCGGACATCTGGGGGCGTTTGCCGGGTGTCGCCCTCGAAAGCCTGGCCATCAGCGGCTTTGCCCGCAGCGATGACGCCACCAGCCTCCCGTCGCTCGAACGTCTGCGGCACTTGAAGCTGGACACCTACGGTGAGGACTTCGACGACGGTTTTCTTCGGCGATTGGCCGGCAGCCCGTTGCAGACGTTGTCGTTGAACCGCTGCGATGACATCACCGATGACGGCCTTCGCGCGTTGTCGTCTTTCTCGTTGCGCTCGCTCACCTTGGGCTGTGCAGGGGCGCTGACTTCTGCCGGTATGCGGCACCTGTGCGCGCAGCCACTGGAACAACTGAGCGTCGGCTCCAGCAGCGCCATCCTGCAAGATCCTGCGTGGCTCAGCGCGCTAACGGCGTTGCGGTCATTGAGCCTGAACGATTGCTACGCGAGCGATGCCGCGCTCCAAGCCATTCGCGATCTGCCCCTCGAGCGACTGTCACTTCACGCGGCGTATGTTTGCGAGGACGATTTCGAAGGGCTCGAAGGCATGCCGCTCGCCGACCTGGACCTCAAGGGCTCACGGCAAATGATCGAGCGACTCGATGTACTGCACGGTTTTCCACTCAAGCGGCTTGGGCTCTGCGATGTGCAGGGGATCAGCGCGCAGACGTTGCGCGATCTTGAAGGGTTGGGGCTGGAGGCGCTCGACCTGTCCTTGAACGAGGTCACCTGGAAGGAACTCAAACAACTGGCCGGCCTGCCGCTGAAGCGATTGAGTCTGAGTTTCTGTCAGGGCGTGGATGGCAAGGTGTTGCGCAAGCTCACCGAACTGGGATTGCCGTTGGAGCAACTGGAAATCAGCGGCCTGGACCTGCGCGACAGCGACCTGGCGTGTCTGCGTAACCTGCCGTTGCAACGCCTGGGCTTGTATGAAAGCCCGTGGCTGACCGATGCCGGCGTCGCCCATCTGGCCGGGCTGCCGTTGCGGGATCTGACGCTTGAGGCGGGGCCGGGGGAGTCGCGGCTTACGTCGGCCATGGTGTCGGTGCTGGAAGGGTTGCCGCTGGAAAGGTTGTCGTTGCGCAATGGCTCGCAGATCAGCGCAGACGGGTGGGATCGCCTGGCCAGGCTGCCGGCCCGCGTCAGCGGCCCGGGTATTTGATGCGCCGCGGTACTTTTAGTTATGCGCAGTGAGGAACCTTCTCCACTTCCCGGTAGATCTGCTCACCTTTAGCAATCTCGGCTGTACGTAAATCATAGGCAATCTGCAGGTTCAGCCAAAATTGCGCTGACGTATCCAACGCGGCTGCCAAGCGCAAGGCAACATCTGCGCTGATGCTGCGACGCTTCAACACAATGTCATTTATCGTGGGAGCCGAAACGTGCAAAGCCCTTGCAAGCGCGGCTGCCGAAAGACCAAGTGGTTCCAGGTATTCTTCTTTGAGAATTTCCCCGGGATGTACAGGCCTCATGCCGTTCTTAAACATGGCTCACCTCAGTGATAATCGACGATTTCTACCTGTTCGGGGCCATTGATGCCCCAGACAAAACAGATTCGGTACTGACCATTGATCCGAATGCTGTGCTGACCCTGTCTGTCGCCCTGCAGCGGCTCCAGCCTGTTTCCCGGTGGGGAGCAGAGGTCATTGAGTTCGACCGCTGCGTTGAGCATCCCCAGCTTTCGTTCCGCAACTGAAAGGATAGCGGCCCAGCGCCGGGCCTTGCCGGTTTCAAAAAGGGCTTGGATGTCGGCGCATTTGAAGCTTCGGATCATAGCTTAATGCTTAACGTTATTCGTTAAGGCGAGTCTACATCGTTTGCAGGGATACTCAACGGGTTGCCGCATACCGGTTGTCGTGAGGCAGCAAGCCTTGATGCTGGTCGGGCCCATAGAACCCTGTTCGATAACTGACCGCATCAAGTCGAGCACCGCCATAAACAGCAGACTTACCAGTTGTAACTCAGCTTCGCGGTGATTTCGCGGCCGGGGTTGTAGTAGTTCGCGGTCCCTGAGCCGACCACATGCTGCTCATCCAGCAGGTTGCTGACGTTGATCGCCAGGTCGGTGCCTTTGAAGAGTTTGTAGTTGAACGCCGCGTCGAACAGTGTCGTGCCATCGCTGGTGTCGGTGTTGGCCGCGTCGAAGTAGTAAGCGCCCACATAGCGTGCACCCAGGCCAACGCTGACATCGGTGTCGGGTACGTTGTAGTAGGTCCACAGCGATGCGGAGTGTTTTGGCGCCGTGGCGAATTCATTGCCCTTGAGTGAGCTGCCGTCATACAGCGTGCCGCGCAACACTTCGGACTCCATGTAGGAATAACCACCCACCAGGCTCAGGTTGGGGGTCAGCTCGGCCTTGGCTTCCAGGTCCAGTCCGCGGACCCGTGATTCACCCACGGTTTGTTGTTCGATGACACCGCTGGGCAGTACCACGGCGATGCTGACATTTTCCTGGGTCAGGTCGTAGACGGCCGCCGAGAACAACGCGTCCATGCCGATGGGCGCATATTTTACCCCCACCTCATATTGTTTGCCGGTTTTCGGAATGACCCCCACCGTTGGTGGCGAGACCGACTCGACCATGCTGATGTAGGTGGAAACTTCGTCGTTGACGATGTAGGTCAGCGCGCCACGATAGGACGTCTCGGAGAAGTTGTCCGACTCTTTTACGCGGTTGATGTCGGTGCTGGACAGGTCCATCGAGTCGTTACGCACACCGGCGGTGACGATAAAGCGCTCGTAGAAGGACAGGTTCTGTTGCAGGAACACGGCCTTGGTCTTGGTATCGAGCTTGTCATTGCTATAGGGCGCTACGCCGCGTGGAACGCCGGTGAACACCGGGTTGGCCAGGTCGATGGAGCCGGTTGGGGCATAGACAGATCGTTCCTCGGTCGAGGAGTCGCCATACTCCACGCCCACCAAGGTGCTGCTGTCGATGTTTTCGAAGCGGGCATCGTATTGCAGCATCAAGTTGCCGTTCAGTTGCTCGGCTTCGCTGTCCGTGCCAAAGATGTAGCGAGGCACGGTGGTGCCGGTGCGCGTGGTGGAGTCGCTGAGGAACACATAGCCGAAATCATCGGTCAGCTCGCTGTAGCGCAGGTTGCTGCGCAAGACGAAACCATTGTCGAAGTCATGGCTGAAGGTGCCGCTGAGGTTGGTGCGTTCGACATCGTGGAAGTTGTAGCTGGGTTCGCCGTAGAACTTCTTGCGGTCGTATTCCTTGTCCAGCGGGTAACCGCCACTGTTGGGCGAGCTTTGGGTTTTCAGGTAGTCCACGATCACCGAGGCCGAGGTGAAGTCGGTGGGTGACCAGGTCAGACCGCCCATCACAAACTTGTTGTCGTCCTGGGAGTGGTCGTACTCGCGCTCACTGTCTTGCATTTTTGCCGTGAAGCGACCGGCCACGGTCTTGTCTTCATTCAGCGAGTCGCCGACGTCGATGCCGGTTTCGGCGTGGTCGAAAGAGCCGTAGGTGACATAGCCCTGGCCGAACTTTTCGAAGCGCGGCTTCTTGCTGACGAAGTTCACCGAGCCGCCCGGGTCGGCGGGGCCGAACAACGTGGAGTTGGCCCCGCGTATCACTTCAACGCGTTCATAGGCGAACGGTTCCTCGCGCACACCGCGCATCGAGCCCAGGGTCAGGCCATCCCGATAGGTGGTGGCCTGGAAGCCGCGGATCTGGAAGTAATCGTTGCGGTCGTCAGTGCCGTAATAGTCGGTGATCACCCCCGGCGTGTACTGCAGCAATTCTTCCGTGGTGCTGGCGCTGCGTTGCTGCATTTCCTTGTCGGTTACCACGGAAACCGAGGCGGGCGTGTTGAGAATGCTGGTGGCCACCTTGCCACCGACCCAGAGTTCCTGGGCGACCACCGACTGGGTGTCCTCGGTGCCATCGACCCGGGCCTTGGCGTTGACGAGGATGGGGGCGAGGCGATAGTCGTCCAGTTCGCCGTCCACCTTGGCTTGCGGCGTCAGCAGGTAAGCGTTCGGGCCTTGCTTTTGAATCTCCATGTCGCTTCCCTGTAACAGCGCCGACAGGGCTTGAGGGGTATCGAGTGCGCCGCTCACACCCGAGGTCGTGCGGTTCGCGACGCTTGGCGCATCGAAGGAAAGACTGATGCCGGCTTCACGCGCAAAGCGATCCAGCGCCGGTGCCAGTGGACCGGCAGGGATGTTCCAGTGGTGAACGGCGTGGGGCTGCTCGACGCTTGAGGTTTGCGCCAGGGACGGTAGCGCGTAGCTGCTGACGATGACGCCAAAGACCGCGCCGTGCAGGGCGCGATTCAGTCGAAGGCGCTGTGGAACCAGGGACGAACTCATTTACTCGCTCCGTGAAAGGGGATCGGCAGATCGGCCTGTATGTCGGCCTTTCTTACATGCCGAACGAGAATGAGAAATCACCTCATTTTTATTTGATAAGGTTGCGCAACGAGAACGTCACTCAGCTGGCGGCGCTCAAGGTCACCCAATAGTGGGTTCGATAATCGATGCGCAACTGCAATGACTGCGCAACCAAGGCCAGTACCTGATCGGTATCGGCGAGCTGGAAAGTGCCGGAAACGCGCAGCCCCGAGACTTCTTTGGCGCAGCGCAACACGCCGGGGCGATAGCGCGACAAGGCCTCGATAAAATCATCGAGGCGCATGTGGCGGGCGCTGATCACGCCGTCGCTCCAACTCCATAGGTCCAGGCCGTTGTCCTGGAACTCAGCCACGCCCTTGGCGGTGAACAACCGTTGGTTGGCGGCTTGGACGGTGTCGCTGGCCAGGCTTCGACTGGACCCGGGAAACACCGTGACGGCGCCCGACTGCACCGCGAGGAGGGTGCCGTCGTCACGCTCGTGCGCCAGGAAGCGGGCATTGAGGGTGCGTATGAACCCGTCGCGGGTCTGCAGCCAGAATGGACGCGGTTGCGCCGCGCCGGCATCCGCACCGGTGTTCACGATGATTTCGCCGCGCCGCAGAATCACCAGACGCCTTTCTGCGGTGAAGTCGCTGTCGACGGCACTGTCGCTGTTGAGCTGGATAAGACTGCCATCGTCGAGTTGGACGCGTTTGCGCTCGCCGGTTTTGCTGTGCTGTTGGGCGAGCAGGGCCGGCAGCGGCGTGTAGTCCCGGCTGAGCCAGGCCGCGCCGCCTGCCGTGGCAAACATGCCCAGCAGCTTCAGGCTCTGGCGCCGATGCAGGCCTGAGCGCGTGCCCTTGAGGGTGTGCCGGGCCAGATCAGGCGGGATACCGGCGAAGTCATCGCCAAGCGCTTCGACACGTTGCCACGCCAACCGATGCTCCGGCCGCTGGGCCAGCCAGTGCTCGAAGGTGCGTTGGGTTTGCTCATCGGCCGGGTTGAAGCGCAGGCGCACCAGCCAGTGGATCGCCTGGTCGACCACGGCCGGGTCCAGCCCCCGGGCTTCACTGGTCGGCATAGCGCAAGCGATAGCAGTGTTGCAGGGCCTTGGCCAGGTCGCGTTCCACCGTAGAACGGGAAACCCCCAATTTTTCGGCGATTTGCAGGCAGGTCAAACCGTCGAGCTGGGCGAGCAGAAACGCCTCGCGCACTCTCGGCTTGAGCAGGTCAAGCAGGCGGTCGATCCGTTCGAGGCTGTCGAGAATCAGCAGCCGTTCTTCTTCAGAGGGAGCCTCTTGGGCAGGCAGCAGCGCGAGGCTTTCAAAGTAGGCACGTTCGAGCTCGCGACGGCGGTACCGATCGATCATCAGCCCGCGGGCGATGCTGCTCAGATACGCGCGCGGTTCGCGCAAAGGGCTGGATTGACGGGACTTGAGCAGACGCACGAACGTGTCCTGCGCCAGGTCTGCTGCGCTTTCGCGACAACCGATGCGCCGGCTCAGCCAGCCATGCAACCACGAATGGTGGCTGCGGTAGAGCAGCGCGAGATCGGCATCACCCAGTGTGTCGTTGCTGCGCATCAGCATCCCGGAAACTACATAATTGATAATGAATCGCATTATATTCAGGCGGCAGACGCCAGAGCAAATTTGCCGGCTTTTGGCGTTCGCCACGGTGTTCTCGGGCTGCTAGGAGCAGGCAAGGCTTCACGAGCGAGCTGTGCCCGGGCCCTCCAGCGGTGGATTGGCAAACAGGTGCTCGGCGGCGAAGTCTACGAATACGCGGATTTTTGGCGAAAGATGACGACTGGACGGCCACAGTGCCCAGAATTGCCCCTGGTCTTCGCTGTGACCATCGAGCAGCGTTTCCAGGCGACCTTGGGCGATGGCTTCGCGCGCCAGGAAGTCCGGGACAAAGGCGATTCCGTGCCCATCCACCACGGCCATCAACATGGCCTCCATGTTGTTCAGCGTCAGGGCGGTGGGCAGGCGCAACTGCACGAACTCCGGGGCGGCAGACATGCTCCAGTCCATTATTTTGCCCGTCGTGACAAATCGATAACGCAAGCACTCGTGGTGTTCGAGGTCGCTGATCGCGGTGGGCCGTCCCTTGCGTTGCAAGTAATCGGGTGACGCGCACAGGACAAACTTGAAAGGCCCCAGCTTTCGCGCCATCAACTTCGAGTCGGCCTGGCCGCCGCTGCGAATCACCACGTCAAAGCCCTCATCGATCACATCCACCAATTGATCGTTGAAGTCCAGCTCCAGCTCGATGTCCGGATAGGTCTTGCGGAACCGCGTCATGTGCGGCAACAGAAAGCGATAGCCAATGGTGGGCAGGCTCACGCGCAGCTTTCCGCGGGGCTCCTGCGTGGCGTGGGACAGCATCGCCTGGGCGTCTTCAAGGTCGTCGAGGATCTTTCGGCAGCGTTCATAGAACAGCTGTCCTTCGGCTGTCAGGCTGACTTTGCGCGTGCTGCGGTGCAGCAGCCGCACATTCAACGAGGCCTCCAGTTTGGCCACGTTCTTGCCCACGGCGGAGGCGGAAATCCCCAACGCCCTGGCGGCACTGATAAAACTCAGCGCCTCGGCGGTTTTTACGAAAGAGGTCACGCCACTGAGACTGTCCACGAATCGATTACATCCTTTTAGTTCATTATAAGTGGAATAAAAGCCCGTTTATCTTCGATTGTATCCTAACTAGAGTGTACGAAACGATCGCGCGCCTTAGCCTGGACAGCACGGATACTTCAAAGATATGCAGGGAATGACGTCATGAACTCAGCTACCGAACCGCTGCCGACCCGGGGCCGGTATTCCATCCTGGCTGCCATTTGCCTGGCAGCCCTGGTATTGCCCATGAGCTTTACCGGCGGGGCAGTGGCCACGCCGTTCATTGGTCAGACCTTCGATGCCCATCCCACCGAACTGGCCTGGATCACCAACGCCTTCATGCTCAGTTTTGGCAGCCTGTTGATGGCGGCCGGCACGCTCGCCGACCTCTATGGGCGTAAGCTGGTGTTCATGTGCGGTATCGCGCTGTTTGCGTTGGTGTCGATCCTGTTGGCGGTGGTGCCCGACATGATCTGGCTGGACCTCTTGCGTGGCGTACAAGGCATCGCCGCGGCGGCTGCGTTGGCCAGCGGTTCGGCGGCCCTGGCCCAAGAGTTCGACGGACATGCCAGGACACGTGCGTTCAGCCTGCTGGGCACCACGTTTGGCGTTGGCCTGGCCTTCGGCCCGTTGGTATCGGGTTTGCTGATCGAGTCCATGGGCTGGCGCAGCATTTTTCTTTGCACCGCCTTGCTCGCCATTCTTTCCTTGATCTTTGCGCTGCCCAAAATGCGCGAAAGCCGCGACCCGCAGGCTCAGCGCTTGGATACGCCCGGCGTGCTGACGTTTTCCGGCCTGTTGGTGGCCTTCACCACGGCAGTGATCCTGGCGCCGGAGCAGGGCTGGGGTTCGCCGGTCATCCAGGCCCTGTTTGGCGCGGCGGCGGTCTTCTTGCTGCTGTTCATCATTGTTGAAAATCGGGCGAAGCATCCGATGCTGGAACTGGGCTTGTTCCTGTTTCCGCGTTTTGTCGGCGTACAGATCCTGCCGATCGGCACCTGCTATTGCTACATCGTCTTGATCGTACTGCTGCCGTTTCGGTTTATCGGTGTGGAGGGGGCCAGTGCCTTTGAAGCGGGGTTAATGATGTTGGCCCTGTCCGCCCCGATGCTGGTGATCCCCATGATCGCCGCGTCGCTGACCCGCTGGTTGTCCGCGGGCGTGCTGTGCGCCATTGGTTTCGTGATCGCCGCGGTGGGGCTCTACTGGCTCAGCGTGATCCCGGCCGGCGAACACGGGCAGATCCTCGCGGCCATGTTGCTGACCGGGATCGGCACAGGACTGCCCTGGGGCCTGATGGATGGCTTGTCGGTCAGCGTGATCCCCAAGGAACGAGCCGGGATGGCCGCCGGTATCTTCAACACGACACGAGTGGCCAGCGAAGGCGTCGCCCTGGCAATCACTGTCGCCGTGCTGACGGCGCTGGTCGCGCACCACCTGAGCCTCAATGCCTCGGTCAGGCTGCCTGTCGCTGATTATTCAACGATCGCGCAACGGCTGGTCATGGGCGATCTCCAGCACGCCAGCACCAGCGCCAGCCAGATCCCCTTGACGATGCTGCGCTTGGCCTACACCGCAGGCTTCAAGACCTTGCTGCAACTGCTGGCGATCTTCACCTTGCTCACTGCCACTGTGGTCTTTCTGTTTTTGGGACGCCAAAGCGAAGTCGGTACCGAGTCCACGACCGATGCCGTGCGATTTTCATCGGATAGCTGAAAACTGCTTTGGAGTTATGGGTAATGTCGTCCAACACACACTTTACGCCGCTGATTTTGGCGGGCATTGCCGCATTGTGCGGCTTGTCGGTGGCCAACGTTTACTTTAACCAAGCACTGCTGCCGGTGTTTGCCGGTGCGATGAGCATTGACGCGGGGCAGACCAGTTGGATCGCCACGGCATCGCAGATGGGCTATGCGCTGGGGATATTGCTGATCGTCCCGTTGGGCGACAGGGTGGCGCCCTTGCGACTGTGCCGCGTGCTGCTCGCGTGGACCGCGGCCATGCTATTGCTGGCCAGCCAAGCCACCCAACTTTCGTTCCTGGCGGGCGTCAGCTTCCTGATCTGCATGGGTACCTGCATTCCGCAGGTACTGCTCCCTTATCTGGCAGGTCTGGCCACTGCCGGCGAACGCAGTCGCGTCATTGCCTGGATACAAACGGGTTTGGTCATCGGAATCCTGCTGTCCAGGGCCATTGCTGGATGGTTGGCCGATCACCTTGGCTGGCACTCGGTGTATTGGGTGGCGGCTTGCGTCATGGCCCTGTGCGCGCTGGTTCTGCCGAGGATTCTGCCTCAGCGTCATGCGCCCGGAATACCGGTTGCCTATGGCCGACTCCTGAGTTCGATGCTGCACCTTTTCTGGCATGAACCGTTGCTGCGCCTGTCTTGCGCCTTGGGCGCCGCCGTGTTTGCCGCCTTCAGTGCGTTCTGGTCGGTCATCGCTTTCAAGCTAATGGGGCCACCCCACAACATGAATGCCACGGAGGTCGGCCTGTTCAGTCTGTGGGGCGCCCTCGCCACGTTGCTGACGCCGGCGGCTGGCAAACTGTGTGAACGGTTTGGCACGGTCGCTATCAGCCTCGCTTCTATTGCGCTGTGTTGCCTGAGCTTCGTCTTATCGATGGCCTGGGCCAATCTGTTCATTGTGCTGCTGGCGTGCGCCAACCTGCTCAGCTTTGCCTTGCAGCTGGGGCAGGTGGCCAACCAGACACGGATTTTTTCTCTGAGCCCGGAAAGCCGAAGCCGCTTGAACACCGTGTACATGGTCTGCAATTTTTGTGGTGGGGCATTTGGCAGTGCCTTGGGTGGGTATCTTTGGCTGCGATTCGGATGGACCGGATGCGCCACTCTGGGATTATTGTGCGCCGTATTGGCAATGGTCGCCTTGCTGGCGATCCTAAGGCCGCGCTCCAAACAACTTTCGGTCGTATAGCCATTGAGTGACCGGTCGTCCACGTTCGTAACTTGTTATTCCTTCCTTGTACTGATTAGTTGTATGGGTGCTCGCATCAATACAGCTATCTGCTGTTCTTCGTGATACCTCCCTCCCCTTAAAATTCCTGTCATGTTTTTACCCGTCCGTTCGCCATCTCCTGTAATGGCTTTTTAATATGCGCGGATATTGAACTTATAGTTCAGACAGTTGAGCCGAAAACGCTCAACCGCTTTGAAATACTCTGAAATACAATTGCTCGCAGTAAACGGTTTTTTCGGAAAACCAGGCAGACTCCAACTTGGCAGAACAGTCAGGGACGAACATTAGTTTCCTGAGCTTTTTTTGATCTCTCAAACAAGGAGTCTTCGATGATGCTCATCGACTCTGAAAAAGTGTGTGTGTTCATACCGTTCGCCGGGGGCAGCGGCTTGTCGTTTGAAGCGTTGCGACGTGCCGTGGGTACTGACATGCCGGTGACGGGTGTCACTTATAAACGTCGCTATCAAAAAGATGTCACGCAGGCACCCGGTACTGTCGAGGCCATGGCAAATGAAGTCATTGCGCTGATCGACAACCTGGCGGCGCGCGAGGTCATTGTTTTTGGTTACAGCCTGGGGGCCATTGTTGCGTATGAGGTTGCTCGTCGCCAGCATGAATTTGGCCCGCATTTGATCAAGTTAGTGGTAGCTGCCTGCCGTGCGCCGCACCTCTTTAACTGCGCACAGGTAACACTAGACGATTCAGAAGAGGTATTCCTTAAAACGGTTGCCAAGTTTGGAATTATTCCGGATTTCATGTTCAAGGATTCGGCAGCCAAGCACCGCATGCTGCCTTCCTTGATCAAGGATTTCCAGGCGGCAGCCTCATACCGGCACCTTCCGGGCGAGCCGTTGGGCCTTCCCATGACGGTTTTAGGCGGTAGCCAGGATCCCTTTGCACCGGTTCAGGATGTGATGGCCTGGAAGGAGCATAGTCAAGATTCTATTCGGCTGGAGTTCTTTGAGGGGAACCATTTTTTCCTCACCCAGCATGTGCCTGCCATCACCCGAATGATTACCGAGCCTGTCAGTCCGGTGACACTTCAGCCTGTTTCATCCCAATACCTGGATTCTGTAAGCCTATAAAGGTGAAAAAAATGGAAGAGCTCAGTGTCTCAAGCAGCGTTTCTTCGTGCCCGTTTTCTGGATTTTCCCCGCTTAGTTCACATCAGCAGGAACCGCCCAGACATTACGTCGTAGTGGGAGATAGGATAAAAAGTCAGTGCAGCGATAATCTATTTATATCGGTGACAGCGGCCGAAGAAATGGTTGCTCAACTCGCTGAAAGCGAAAAGTTGACCTTACATGTTGGTCAGGGTGTTACCGATGAGCAACTAAACACGCTGTACGGATTCAAGGAGGCGTTGGCGCCGACATTGAATATCCTTCCGGTGGAGCATCCCCCGCGCGCCTCTTCAAGTGCTACGCACAAATTGAAGAGTCATAACATTGCCATCTCCGCGCCTTGGGAAAATGGTAATGGCACTTATTCTGCTTCGTTAATGATCGATGATGCCAATGCTGAACTAAGCGATCATCTGACCGGCCAGCATGTTTCTGGAATGATGGTCATCGAGGCTGCACGCCAAATGACCATCGCCGTTGCAGAGGCCTATTACGTAACCCCGGCGGCCAAAGGCAAAGTCAACTTTGTGACCAACAAAATGGATGTTACGTATCGGGACTTTCTGCTGCCGATACACACCGAAATCCTGTGTATTCCGGTGGAGCTGCGCCGCTCGGGCGCCTCGAATTTTCGTTTTGGCTGCCGCCTTGAGTTCAAACAACAAAACCAGTGCCTGGTGGTGCTTGGCTTTGAATTATCGGTGATCGACTCGCGCTACTTTCAACTCAAGGAAGCGCAACTTCTTCATCAATTCGTCAAGCGTCTCGCCTGATCCACTTTTGAGAGAGTCCCTATGAAAGAGCAAGTTCTCAGCATTATTTATAATGCGATTGAAAATGAAAACCACAGTCTCGCCCAGCCCATCAGCCTGGAACAAGGCGAAGACACCGCCCTCTACGGTGCCGGCGGTGTCCTCGATTCGATGAGCCTGGTGTCCATTGTGATTGACGTCGAGCAGATGCTTGAGGAACAGCTGGGGGTCAAGATGACGCTGGTCAACGACAGCGCCATGTCCCCCAAGCGCAGTCCGTTCCAGTCGGTAAGCACCTTCGCCAATTACATTCTTGAACTGAATGCTCAGGTGCCCCATGGACGATAAAAAGCCTGTCACGCTTATCACGGGGACACGCAAGGGGATCGGCAGGCATCTGGCCGAGTATTACCTTGCTCAGGGGCATCGCGTAATCGGCTGCAGCCGTTCATCCAGCGATCTTACCCATTCAAGCTACGACCACTTTATTGCGGACGTGGCCGATGAGCAGGCCATCGGCGAGCTGATGAAACACGTGCGTGGCACCTGCGGCCGGCTTGATCACCTGATCAACAATGCCGGCATCGCCAGCATGAATCACTCGCTGCTGACGCCCTACAAAACCGCGCAAAACATCATGCAAACCAATGTGCTGGGCACATTCCTGCTCAGCCGGGAAGCGGCAAAGCTCATGCGCGCCGGGCGTCAGGGACGCATTGTGAATTTTTCCACGGTGGCCAAGCCGCTGAAGCTGGAAGGAGAGGCGCTGTACGCCGCGTCCAAAGCCGCTGTGGAGACCCTGACCTGTGTAATGGCCAAGGAGCTGGCCAGTTTTGGCATCACCGTTAATGCGCTGGGCCCCACGCCGATCGATACCGATCTGACGCGGGTCATCCCCGCACAAAAAATGAAGGACCTGCTGGCGCAGCAGTCGCTGAAGCGCTTCGGCACGTTCGACGACGTGACCAATGTGACGGACTTTTTCCTGTCTTCGCGCAGCCATTTCATTACCGGCCAAGTCGTGTATCTCGGCGGCCTCTAACTCAGCTCTCCTGCAAAAGGACTTCACCATGAACCTGGACGCCATCAAGAAAGAACTCGCAGAACTCCTGGAACTGCGCGAATCGGAACTTCAAGCCGATGTATTGCTGCATCCCCTGAGCAATTGGGACTCGTTGACCAAGGTCACGCTGCTGGGGGTGTTGAATGACCAGTTTGGTTTTGCCTTGAGTCCGGCCCTGCTCGATGAGGTGGAAACCATTGGAGAACTGTTCGACGCCATCCAGGCCGATGCGGCGCACGTTCGTGTCGGTGAGCCTTCGTGAACGCGGCCATCGATGGAGTGTCCATCCGCGCGCTATCGGCTGCCATCCCTGAAGACGTCATGACCCTGGACGATTTCGCCACGTTGTTTGGTGAAAAAGAGGTGCAGCGAATCGCCAAGAGCACCGGCATCCATCAAGTGAGGGTGGCTAACCGCTTGTCGACGGTGGACCTCTGCGCTGCGGCTGCCCAGGCGTTGTTCAATGCCGCGGACATCGACCCCGCCAGCATCGATGGCCTGGTGCTCGTCACGCAGACGCCCGATAGCCTGATGCCGGCCAGCAGTGCCTTGCTGGCGGATCGCTTGGGGTTGGGAAACGCGCTCGCGGCTTTCGACCTCAACTTCGGTTGTTCCGGCTACATCTATGGCCTCTTTCAGGCGGCCATGCTGATCAAGGCCGGCGGTTGCCGCAGGGTGCTGGTGTGTACCGGCGATGTGATCAGCAAACTGCTCAACCCTGAAGACCGGCACGTGCGGCTTGTCTTCGGCGATGCAGCGACGTGCACGCTGCTGGAGGACGGCGATCAGACGCTCGGATTTGCATTCACGACCGATGGCGCTGGCGCGCAATACCTCAACACGACTCTGGACTACACGCCCAGCGCCACCAGCCGGGTACAGGCCGCAGGGCTGCACATGGACGGTGGCCAAGTGATGAACTTTGCCCTGGAGAAAGTGCCGTCGGCGATCAACGCCTTCATTCGCGACCAAGGTATCGACCCTGAACGTGTGCCGTTCTTCCTGCTGCATCAGGCGAACAAGTTCATGCTCGATTATTTGGCCAAAAAACTGGGTGTCGCGTCCTCCAAGGTCCCCATCGAAGTGGCCGACGTGGGCAATACCGGTCCTTCGTCGATCCCGCTGATGATCTGCAAGCGGCACGGCCGCGAGGATTTACGGCAGGACAACCTGATTGCCTGTGGCTTTGGCGTCGGGTTGTCCATCGGAACGGCCCGTTTATCCCTGCGCGATGCCCACATTATCGCGCCCGTAACAGTACCCGCCTTCCCTAACTGAGCTGACAATCAAGGAAAGATCCCATGACTATCCAAGCAATCTGGTTCGACTTCGGTGGTGTGTTGTCGCCTTCCATCGACGAGTTGTACCGCGTCTATCAGCAAAATACCGGCATCAGCCGCATTCAGATGGAGGCCGCCATGCACGCCGTGGCCAAGCCGCTGAATGTGCAGTTCCAGGCGCCCATCGAGCTGGCCATGATGACCCAGGTCGAATGGGGGCAGGGCATGAGCAAGGCATTGTCCGAGCTGTATCCGGGAATCGATTTGAGCCGTTGCGATTTCGATAACCATGGCGAGCAGTGGTTTTCCCCGCACAGCGTCAACGAGCACATGTTTGAGCTTTTCCATGAAGTGAAAGCCGCTGGCCTCAAGGCGTGCATCCTCACCAACAACGTCGTGGAGTGGGAGACACCTTGGCGGCGCATGGTGGGCCTGGATGATGTCGCGGACAGCATCGTCGATTCCTGCAAGGTCAAACTGCGCAAGCCTGACCCGAAGATTTTTGCCCTGGCCGCCGATCGGATCGGTGTACCGGCCGCCGGCTGCGTGCTGATCGACGATGTCGAGGAAAACTGCGAAGCCGCGCGAGCCGCCGGCTGGCACGCCATTCTGTTTGTCGACAGCCACCAGACCCAGCAAGCCGTGCGTGCGCTCATCGGCGAGGCACAACCCCGTGCACAGGCAGGTGCCCGATGAACATGCGCGTCCATCCCAGCGTGCTGGATATCCCCAACCTCGATGCCGCACCCTATTACCAGGCCGTGGGCTGGCAGGATCAATTGCCGCAGATCAAGTTGCCCAGCGGGCACGTCGCCATTCATCTGACCGGGTACGCCGACTGCAAGGCATTTCTGGCTGACCCGAGCATCAGTCGAACCCTGTGCAACATCGAAGACGGCCCGACTTTTCTCCCTGGCCCGACTCAACCGGAACTGTTGCTCAACCTGGACAACCCGGCCCACATGCGTTCGCGCGCGACGGTTACGCGGGCTTTCAGCAAACGTGGCCTGGAGAGTGTGCGCCAGCATGTGACCACGGTAACCGTCGAGAGCATCGAGCAGATGCGCCAAGGGGGGACGCCGCCGGACCTTTTTGCTTCGGTGCTGGAGCGGCTGACGTCATCGACGGTGTGTCACATCCTGGGCATTCCCGAAGAAGACCGGCTGCTGTTCCGGCCTTGGAGCCAGATGATTCAATCGGCTCCGCCGGACGATATCGTGGGCATCGAGGTGGCGGTCAAAGCCAGTTTCGATTACATGCTGGACTTTGTGCAGGGCCGCCGGGAGGCACATCCGGACGGATTTATTCGCCAATATGTCGACCAGCGCCACACCTTGGAAGACCCGCTGAGCGATCGGGAATTTGTCGGGGTGCTGCTGGGGATTCTGTTGGGGGGCGACCATAACGCCTTGAGCGTCATGACTAAAAGTCTCTACACCTTGTTGTGCGCGCCGTCGCTGTGGCGGTACCTGCGCGAAAACCCCGATCGCGCACCGCAGTTGATCGAAGAGCTCATTCGATTGATTCCCATTGGCAAGCTATCGGCGTTCCCGCGGATGACCACCCAGGCTCTGCAAACCAGCCGCGGTGTGATTGCCGCGAATACGACGGTGTATGCCAACGTGTTCCTCGCCAACCGCGACCCCAGTGTGTTCAACGCTCCTTTGCTGATCAATCCCGAGCGTCAGGACAAGGCTGCGCATATGCAATTTGGCCATGGCATCCACAGCTGCATGGGGCCGGCCCTGGCACGCCTGGAAATAGCCACGGTGCTGTCGACCCTTGTACAGGCGTTACCCGACCTGGAACTGGCCTGTGACCCGACGTCGATCCGCTGGATCAACGGTACGGTGCTGCGCCGCCCCGACGAACTGCCCGTGCGTTTCTGATGCCATTTCAATCAAGGGAAAAAAGCCATGATCTTTAAACCGCTGATAAACGGATTTGCGCAGTTTTCGAATCAGATCTTTCTGAATGACCCTGAACAGTCCTACACATATGCCCAGTTGAACGACGAAATCGGTGTCCAATTGGAGTGGCTCGCCGGTCATGGCGTGGCCAGGCAAGCGGTGGTTTTCATGAATGGGGACTTTTCGTTCACAGGCATCGCGCTGTTCCTGGCGCTGTACCAGAACGGCAACATTATTGCCCTGAACACCGCTGAAAACCCGGCGGAAATTCAAAATAAGCAGGCGGCGGCAAACCCCGAGTTCGTGATTGATATCGAAGCCCGCCAGATCCGGGCTTGTACCGTTGCCCAAGCTCCGCAAAACCCCATGATCGGTGAGCTTAAAAAACAGGCGCATGCGGGCCTGATTCTGTTCAGCAGCGGCACCACTGGCAAACCCAAGGCGATGTTGCACGACCTCGACCGATTAGTGGGTGAGTTTGCCGATAAGCGATCGCGTCGTCTCGATATCTTTCTGTTCCTGTTGTTCGATCATATTGGTGGCATCAATACGCTGTTGAACATTCTTTCCATTGGCGGAACGGCCACGATCGCCGCCAGCAAAACGCCGGACACCGTTGCCAGCCTGATTGAAAAGCACCGCATTACCGTGCTGCCGACTTCACCCACTTTCTTGAACCTGATGCTGATCAACCAAGTGTTCGATACCTACAACCTCAGCAGTTTGCGCATGATCACCTATGGCACGGAGCCGATGCCGGAGAGCTTGTTGCTCAAACTGCGTGAGCGCCTGCCCAGGGTGAAGTTCTTGCAGACATTCGGTACCAGCGAAACAGGTATCATCAACACCAGTTCGTTGTCGTCCGATAGTCTGTACATGCGCTTTCAAGAAGGATCAAGTGAGCACAAGATCGTCGACGGCGAGCTCTGGCTGCGCAGTGCGACGCAAGTCATGGGCTATCTGAACCACTCAATGGACAGCTTCACCGAAGACGGCTGGTTCAAAACCGGCGACCTGGTGGAGGTCAATGCCGACGGTTACCTGAAAATCCTCGGTCGCAGCAAGGAAATCATTAACGTCGGAGGCGAGAAGGTCTACCCGGCGGAAGTCGAATCCGTGCTCCTTCGTCATCCACAGGTACGTGATTGCAAGGCGTACGGTGAGGCCAACGGCTTGACCGGCCAGTTCGTCGCCGCGCACATCGTCCTCGACAGCGACTACGGAGACTCGACGGCAACGGTGCTGCGCGATATCCGGCACTTTGCCCGGCGGCTGATGGACGCCTACAAGGTACCGGTACGCTTGAAGTCGGTGAACGCCATCCAATATTCGACGCGTTTCAAAAAGCTGCTGATCGATTGAGTGCGGCGTGCCCTGAAGGAGCGATCAGCCACCTTCAGGGCTGCTTATCAGCTGTGTTTCACCGAGAAAATCAATGAACGCGCGGGTCTTGGGGGACAGCAGGCGGCTTGGCGACCAGACAATCCAGAAGTCCCCCTCCAGGCTCAATTCGGGCAATACCCTGATCAGTTCATGGCTGGCCAGGTACTCCTGGATGACGAAGTCAGGCAGATAGGCCAGGCCCAAGCCATTACGGCAGGCTGCCAGGACCGCTTCCACACTGTTCATGACCACGGTGGTTTCCAGGCTGATCTTGATGGTGTCGCCATTGACCTTCAGCCACCACGGCTGAAGCTTGCCGTTGGAGGGGAATTTGTAGGCGATCCCCTTGTAATGCTGGAGATCCTCGACGTTCTTTGCCGTGCTGTAGCGCTGTAGGTAGTCGGGCGCTGCACACAAAACAAACCGGAAGGTGCAGATTCTTTTCGCCGCGAGGCTGGAATCGGGCAACTCGCCGCTTCGGATCACCGCATCAAAGGCTTCGTCGACCACATCGACCAGTCGATCGCTGAAGTCCAGGTCCAGTTCGATTTCGGGATAGCGCTGGTAAAACTCGCGCAACATTCCTGAGATCAGCCGATAGCCCACGGCGGGCAAACTGATCCGCAGACGCCCCCTGGGACGGGTCTTGGAATGGGAAAGCGCAGCCTCGGCATCCTGCAATTGCTGAAGCAAGGTCCGGCAGCGACCAAAAAAGTCCAAGCCTTCGCTGGTCAGACTGATCTGTCGGGTACTGCGATGGAACAAGCGCACGCCAATCCGCTCTTCAAGACGGCTGACACTTTTACCCACGGCAGAAGACGAGATGCCCAGTGCCCTGCCCGCCAAGGTAAAGCTTTGATTTTCCGCTGCCCGCACAAAGGCAATCAACCCGCTCAGATTATCCATATTCCGTGTCCGCCCACTTTTTTTGGGGAGGGGTCGATCGCTACAGATCTATTGAGGCTTCAGATCCAACGGGTCAAAAAGGGGAAGCATCGGCGCTTTTCCCAGGAGTTAAACAGTATTTCTTCACCTGTTTATCGATTTGAAGTCTGCCGTGACGTCACTAAGAGAGCAACCATTTTGTCGGGAAGCGTGGATGTGGAGGTGGTTTGGGTGGCGGGGAGGGCTTCACCCCGTGTGTCGTTGCTGCGCATCAGCATCCGGAAACTACATAGTTGATATTGAATCGCATTGTTTTCGGGCATCAGACACCAAGGCAAATTTGCCGGCCATGGCATTCGCCACGGTGTTCTTTGCCTGATAGGAATAGGCAATGCTGCAAGGCAAATCGGCATAGGTGACACGCCTGCCGATGGCTACCATGGCGGACACCAACCGATGGGAGTTCGTCATGAATGGTATAAAAACCCTGTTCATCACCGGCGTCAGCAGTGGCTTCGGGAACGCCTTGGCCCAGGAAGCCCTGGCGGCCGGGCACCGGGTCATTGGCACCGTGCGCAGCGAGGCGGCCTTGCAGGCTTTCGAGCAACTGTCTGCCGAGCGGGCCCACGGCGTTCTTTTGGATGTCACCGACTTCGCCCGGATCGACAGCGTGGTCGCCGCCACAGAAGCCGCTCACGGCCCGGTCGATGTGCTGGTCAATAATGCCGGCTATGGCCACGAAGGCATTCTCGAAGAGTCGCCGCTGGAAGAGATGCGGCGTCAGTTCGACGTCAATGTGTTTGGTGCCGTGGCGGTGACCAAGGCGTTCCTGCCGTATTTCCGCCAGCGCCGCGCCGGGCATATCCTCAACATCACGTCGATGGGGGGCACCATCACCATGCCAGGCATCGCCTACTACTGCGGAAGTAAGTTCGCCCTGGAGGGGATCTCCGATACCCTGAGCAAGGAGTTGCAACCGTTCAACATCTTCGTGACGGCCGTCGCGCCCGGTTCGTTTCGAACGGACTGGGCCGGTCGTTCGATGCAGCGCACCCCGCGCAGCATTGCCGACTACGATGCCAGTTTTGACCCGGTTCGCCAGGCGCGCCAGGAGAAGAGCGGCAGGCAACTCGGCGACCCGCACAAAGCGGCGCGGGCGATGTTGCAGGTGATCGCCAGCCCGACCCCGCCTGCCCACTTGCTGCTGGGCAGCGACGCCTTGAACCTGGTGCGCGACAAGCTCAGTCGTGCGGCCAGTGAGATCGATCAGTGGGAGGCGCTGACCCGTTCGACCGACGGCTGAGCGACCCGCGCAAGGAGAAGTGGATGACCGAGGCTGATCCGCGCACCGCGCGCATGGTGACGTTGATGGAGCGGCTAGCGCCGGTGGAAGGCTACAACCTCAGCGCCCTGGAGGACGTGCGTTTCCTGCGTTCGAACCGGCCATTGAGCCGCACGCCGGTCTTGTATGACCCCGGCATCGTCATCCTGTGCCAGGGGCGCAAGCGCGGTTACCTGGGGGATGACGTCTATGTCTACGACGCCCGGCACTACCTGGTGGTGTCCGTTCCCGTGCCGTTCACCATGGAGACCGACGCCAGCGAGGCGCAGCCCATGCTGGCGGTGTATATGCGCCTGGACCTGCAGCTGGCGAGCGAGTTGATGTTGCAGGTCGACGAAGCCCTCGGCCCGAGCGATGCCCCGCCCAAGGGCATGTACGCCTCGCCCATGGACGAGGACTTGTGCGCCTCGACGCTGCGCTTTCTTGAAGCCATGAGCACACCGGGTGACGCGCACATCCTCGGGCCAGCGCTGGTGCGGGAAATCTACTACCGCATTCTCACCGGCGAGCAGGGCGGCTCGATGCGTGCGGCGCTGAGTCGCCAGGGCCACTTCGGCCAGATCACCCGCGCGATCCGCAAGATCCACAGCAGCTACCCAGAGCGCCTGGATGTCGAGACTCTCGCCCGCGAAGCCAACATGAGCGTGCCCAACTTCCACCTGCACTTTCGCAGCGTGACAGACGCCTCGCCCATGCAATACCTCAAGTCGACACGCCTGCACCAGGCACGCCTGCTGATGCTGCGCAACGCCATGAACGCCAGGGCGGCGGCGTTCAGCGTGGGCTACGAAAGCGCCTCGCAATTCAGCCGTGAGTTCAAGCGCCTGTTTGGGCGAACGCCTCAGGCCGAGGTGCAGTGGATGAAGGCGACGTATGCGTTGCCGGCGCCGGTGGGGGCGTCGGTTTATGTGGCGTCGCATTAGGCATCGGGTGAGTTGGCCAGGGCTGTCGTCGCACGTCGACGAGGCGCGGTAGATTGCTTTGTTCAACACGGTTACCAGCTTGCAAGTGGCTGCTGGTGTGCAGGGATAAAGGACGCTAGTGCCGTATCAGGTACCTCACAAGTATTCCGTTTCGTTAGGTCGCAGTGATTTGTGCTCTCTCATGCCCGAGCTCACGGCTGATAATTTGTCGAGCAATACGGTCTTCAGAACGCTGCACTGGGGTCAATTCTCTGGAAGAGATTCCTCCTGCCGCCGGTGCCTACCACCCTGTCAAAGCTAAGTAACGGCTCTGTGCAAAATGATGACGTAGCCCATGCATAGGGCTTTGGCCTGCTTGCACTGATCATCGTAAATGTTTCTTTGCTGGATATACGTTTTCTGAGCTGGGATTAATGAGCCGGCTCCCGCTAGCTGATGTGCCGCCTTCGGCACCTCGCACTGTAGTGAAGTAGCGATGGGCAAAGCGCGATACGCGCACCGTCGTCCGTGAACCCTTGAGGAAAATTTGATCTCCTTGATCCGACTACAGAAGCTGGCTATCCACCTCGCTATAGGACATTAGGATTTCCTTCGGTAGAGCAGTTTAATCGCCTCACTGCCTTGTGATCGCTGCTCAACTAATCTGACGCACTACGATGGAGGTATGAATGCCCGACACTTACAGCGCGCATGATCATGCGAACCGCAATCAGGCAGAAATCCTCATTAGCAACGATTGCGCTTGCTTTGGTTGCTATGCGGTATTTCCTGCTTCTGATGTGACACGGTTTACTGAGACCACGGAATGGTGTCCAAAATGCGAGGCTTTCAGCACGGTCGTTGGCGATGCCTCCGAGCTGCCTTTGGATCGAGAGTTTCTGGAGGCAGTTCACGATCATTGGATCGGGCCTCAAGATTGGTTAGATGAGATGGCGGCGCAGACTCATGCGATCGCAACTGCTGTTTACAGGCAGGCAAGCACAACGATGGATGAGGAACGAGCTCGTCCTTGGTGGAAGTTTTGGCGATGAGTACAAGGTGATGACGGCGAGTTTTACTCTTCAGGACACTGAGAGCGACAGATCGCCAAAAAATCCAATCATAGTCCCGTGCAGGACCGTCCTGAAGGGCTGCTTTAGGTTACGGATTCAACCGGTCGACGCCACACAACGGTATTGCAGAGCGGGCGAGCCCTTACAATTGTCTCGGAAAATACATTTTTCAGAGCCGTCTAGCCAAGGAGCTAAGTGTTGAGAAGTATTGGGATACTGCTGTTGCTCTATTGCATGAATGTTTTCGCCATAGAGTCGTCGCTTGAGCACTACACCAACGCTAATAGCGCCCGTGCGATTGGCATCACTCAATTGGATAGCGCGACAATTCTTGCTGAGGAGGCGCGGCTCGCACCTTTGGCCAGTGACTTGTTACTCCAGGTCAAACCCATGATCCGAGAAGGCGGCAGCGGTGCGGCGATTCAAGATTATGTGTTGAAGCAATTCGAACGTTACGGTTGGCTGCCAATGCTGGTGGGCTACAAAGGCTATACGGCGGCGGTGCCGGTTTCGGTGAATAACCAAGTGGGTAACGCACTGCCTACTGATACGCCGTTCCCGACCGCAGCCTTAGTAAAAGTTGAGTTGATTGCCGCATCGGCCCAGGCCCATGTCGCCCAGGTATGGACATTCGCCACCCCCAACGCGACCGAACAGCAGCGTCAGTTATTGGCAACAGCCCGTAGCGCATTGCGCAGCGGCGTTGATCAGGTTCGTGCTGGCGAGCGGCTGTTCAATGTGGGCCAGGCCATTCAACAGGTGCTTGATGCCAACCAGGCGGTCGCGATTCATGAATTGGCGGGCTACGCCATGGGGCAGGCGCGGGTTCAGAAGCCTCAGGTGCTGGGTTACAAGGGCAACGTTAACGATGACACCCCCATGCAACCCGGGCAGGTGCTGAATGTTTATGTGATCGCGAAGGCTGGCGCCTTCGGGGTGCGGTACCAGCCGCCTGATTTTTGGACCGTCCTCACCCAAGACGGCGCGGACAGCGTCATGCTGTCGGCGATGGTGGAGGTGACGGTTGACGGGCACCGGCTGCTGAGTAGATTGGTCGACTAATCGCCGTTCGCCAAGTAGTAGAGGAGGTATCCGAAGTACGCCAACGAACCGGTCGAAATTCTATCTTGAGTACATTCTCATCCGAGGAGCCTGCCTGAGCAGCTTGATGACGTGAGGCGCATTGATTTCTGAGCCGGGGTAATTTGAAACAAGTCGGTATCTATCTGTTTTTTCTAGTTAATAATTTATTGGTCAACTTGCTTGGAATACCAGTTGGAACGCAGCGTGGTCTGGATTCCGATGGACGGTGCTTTTGTGAACCGCCCCCAAAAGCGAATCGGGGCCAAATCTATCAAGCAAATGGTCGTGCTGTTGATTGTTGCCCCTGCGCGTACGATGTCCCCACTCGCACGTACAGGAGCTCCTGACAACGATACCGTCAATGATTACTGTGCTGGCTAAGCCGACTCTCGAAGTACTGCGCAGTCTCTTTGTCGGTGCAGTACAGGTAGCAACCCTTCATCCCGCGTGTCATCAGGGTTCGGTACGTATTTTTGATGATCAGGTCTGTTTCACTTTTCGCGAGGGTAGGCTGCTCTTTCATCATTTTTTTCCACCCGCGAATCGATTTATCGTGCTTGTCGCGCTCATCCGGGGATGTCACTACCTGACCGTCACGTACGACTAGATCTGGCCCGATAATCACCCCGATGTAGTCGACTTCCAAACCTTGGCAGGTATGAATGCAGCCAACCTGCTCGATGGAGTTCTCAGCGATGATCCATAGGCTGCCATCCTGATCCAGGTTCCATTGGCGTTTGTAGTCACCAATGACGATATCAGCAGCGGCGGGGTCTTTCTTGCTCAACCATGGCCAGCAATAGCCCGCGACCACACGAGCTTTGTTTCCATGGTTTTTCTCGTTGATTGCTTCATGCATCGCCTGAGGTGAGTCGAACACCTTAAACTCGTACTCTTGAGTCTCAAGCGTCGGATTTGCCGTCGTGCGAATGCCTAGCGTGTCATCCAGCCATGCCAGGTAACCGTCAGAACCACTGCAGCGAAACTGCGAAGACAGCACGTGTTCTTCCACCACAGCACCCTTGGCTTTTGCAAAGGCGCGTATAGCCTGCTTGCTGCCGATATCGCTCAAGGTTACACGCTGGTCTTCATCAATGAAGAAAATTGAGCATTTCGCTGAGTCAATCAGCTCTTTGATCTGGTTCTCCCCAAGGTTTCCGTAAAGCCCGCTTTTCTCATTCAGCCGGTGAGCTTCGTCCACGATAAGCGCATCGAATGTGTTGGGCTCAGTGTCGATGAATGCCCCAGAGCCTGAAAAGAAATTCGAGAAATGGCTGCGCTTGATGGTGCCAACCAGTTTGCTTTCGTAGACCTTGCGTGGGGCAGCATTCTTGGAGACGTATTTGCTCATCAGCTTCAATTCGGTGAGTTTCACCAGCAGATTGATAGCGAGAACAGTTTTCCCGGTGCCCGGTCCACCTTCGATGATCATCACCTTGGGTGCTTGGTCCGAGGCCTCGCTTGCCGCCGCCAGCGCCGACTCAAAAATTGCTTTCTGATCGTCAATCAATACGAACTCGGGTTTGCCTTTCATCAACCCCCCGAGCGCTTCGGCTAGCGCCTTGGACGGGCGAATTTTTCCTTCGGACAGCTCGTAAAGAACCTCTTTGTTGTCGCCATGACTTATATGCTTTTTCAGAAAGCTTCTGAGTTTACTGAGCTCTTCCGGGCCTTTCAGAAACAGGGGAGCCTTGCTGATGTGGGGCTCGTAGTGAGCTGAATCTATGATGCCGTCGCTGACGTAGTTATGGAGGTAGGCACACGGGCGGATTTCGATGCTTTTGTCATACACCGCCTCGTTGAAGCCTTCCAACAGCGCTGCATATGACCACACCTGATAGGACGGGTGAATGGTCTCAATGAGGCCGCCACCCAATGCCGTTTTGACGATGGCATCCTTGGTTGTGGCGTTGGCCTTACTCCATTGCTTCAGCTCGATCAGTACGGCCTTTTTTGCCTGGTTTTCGTCGCGACCGGTGAGTAGAAAGTCGATTCGCTTCGACGACTGCGGAATGTGCAATTCAATGGCCAGGCCTGCATCACTCGGCAGGCCCTCATCTCTAAGGACCTTGGCCATATATGTTAGGGACCCTTGCCACGACCTGATTTCCGAGGTGCCAACGTTCTTGCCGGTAGCTTCCTTGTAATGCCTGAGGATCACCTCCTCGATGTCATCGTTATCGTTGTCTTTAAGAAATTGCTGTTTGGTCGCAGCGTAAACGATCACGGGTTGTCCTTAGATACGGGGTGGTCAGAGTCGGTCGTACTTTTTGCTGCTGCTTCTGGCTTTAGCCACGGGGTACTTCTGGCCATTCGAGGCGAGTTTCCGTGTCACCGCCTCGTTGAGGTCAATGCCGAGCACGCTGCTCAGGCGAACCAGGTACATCAGTACGTCCGCCAGTTCGTCCATGACGGCTTGGCCGATTTCGGGATCTGTTGCGGCAGAGATCGAGTCGGCATCGCTCATCCATTGGAAAATCTCGCACAGCTCGCCGACCTCGCCAGTGAGAGCCAGGATGAGATTTTTGGGAGAGTGGAACTGCTGCCAGTCGCGATCATCTGCGAACCGCTGGAGGGATGCGGCAAGCTTCACTACGTCAACCAGTGGCGCGGATGAGCTGTCTGAGTCACTCACGGGGTTATCTCTTTGGGAATCGGTGGGGAAAATGTGTAGGAAAACTGGCCTTGGATTGTAAGAGTTTTTGCTGTGTTCGCAGATTTTTTTGTGTTTTTTCTCACCTGTTGGTTGCCGGCCGGATTGCTTGCCAGTGTTCGCCATCGATGAGTGTGAATCCGCAGAGGGTGACTGCGAATTCACAGCTGGGGTCTGTCGCTTTTTAGTGAACTATTTCTTGGATTGTGGGCTGAATGTGAGTTGCCCAAAATTTCACCAGAGGGCTACAAGTGATGTGAAACATTAGCCAGCATGCGTAGATGACGTACCCCCCGATCACAAGCTGCCCCTGTACTGACTCGGTTATCCAAACGTAGGCAATCCCCCCCAATACTTTGGGGGGGTTAATTACTGTTTAACCTTGAAGGAGTGAACCTATGGAGATGTGAAGATCTTGAGATCTACATCAAGTTCATCCGCAGTACTCAACCAGTCCTCAATCAGTTGATACGCCTGAATACTAGTGGCCGGACAAGCTAGTGGGTTTTCCATGCTTTTTATGAAATGTTTAGTGGAGAAGGAGTTGCCAGCGACAATCCAAATCTCCTTCTTACATTTCATCGATACTCTTCGCTTGCAGATAACATCCCAGACTTTGTCAGAAAGTGAATCGTCATCCGGGGCAGGATGATTAATAACTCCGTCCACTAACCGATAACGGGTGTCTAGCGGAAACTCTGCATCATCAGAGGGCCAAGATTGCTTCCATGTAAAATAGTTCCCAGGCTTTACGCTCTTACGGCCCGAAACCAACATGTGAATATTTTTTATTGCCTGACTACCCACCTCTGCAATAGCACCAGCTGAAGAGCCTGGATTTAGGGCATCACCGCACTTGACATGAACGAAGCATAACTTATCTGGCGAAGACAAAATAAAATCAGCGGGCTCAACTCCCATGTCGCAGCACAGTACAATATCGCAGCCAGGGATATATGTCGTGAAGGGGCCGAGCGATCCAAGTGGAGTTGCTGGGTCTCCGTAACCCTTCAGTAGGTCGATCAGGTGAAAAATCGAATCCGTATCAAAAAAATCTCGGGTGGTGCGATGATACTTATGATCACGGGTGTGCCCCTTCTCTCTGAGATCGGGAGCTTTCAGTGCATCTAGTGGAAAGAGGGCATTGCCTGCGAAGCTGTCCTCGGCAGAAATTCCACGCTCATAGGGCAAGGCTAATCTGTAAAAAGCCCCTGCCAAATAAGTTACGCCGTCTTCATACAATACTTTCAACTTGTGTCCTGTATTCAGATACTCGACGACCCACTCGATATCAGCTCTGTCTTCGGAAGCCCCAGATAGAGAGACCTCGAAATAACCGTCATTATCCAAATACTCCAGCGCAAGTTCTATCAGATCACCCTGCGCGTCGATAGTTATCCCTTGTTGATAGTCAGCATAAATGAAATCAGGATAGATTACCCCGTTAGCAGTTTGTACCGGGCCCTCAAGATCCGTAAAGTCCAGTAGCACGGACAGGATTTCTGAGGTCGGCTTTTCGGTGATCGGTTGTGCGTAGGACTTTATCAGACGCCCAGCATTACCTCCGGCATTGATACATTCGCCAATCGCGTCGACCCATTGAGAAACATCTTGAAGGGTAAAATTAGATTCTTTTTGATCTACGACCCTTCCTGACCTTGCGCCAATGTAATAGCTGCTGTCTCTTTTGCCATCCAGACCAATGTTATCGACCTTTACCATAGTTAATGCATAACGAGAATTGCTCTGACTGCCGCGTCCGCCATCGAGGTTCTGCCCCTTCAGCGCCACGGACTCCGGGCGGCGTACCGCCTGGCCGATTGCACGCGCGTGGGTTTCTTTGATTTGGTGAATTGCTGTTTTTGCAGCCAACGCAGTCAATTTGTCAATATGAATGGCATCACCGAGCCGATATTGTTCCTGATTGTAATAGCGCCCACCGCCGCTATCGAAGATAGCTACGCCTGAGTCAATTTCCTTTACAACAATGACGTGCAGCTTCGGCTCGAAGAAAAGCTTGCCTGTAAAGAATTTTGAGCTATTGAACTCAACATAGATCATGACCCGTAAATCAAGAACCTCGTCATAGGCCTTGACTAGTGAGCCAGAACCATGCAACTCCCAATACAGGCGATCCATAAGTAAAGGCAGAGAAAAATCATTTTCTTTCTGAACAAAGCACACCGACACATAAGGAATCTTTAGATCATCTTCCGGGTCTATGGTGTTGAGATTTACCCTCTCTTTGAATTTTCCGTCAAAATAGCTGTACCTCGGGAAACTTTCGAGAAAAGATTCAATCAGATAACTTGTGCTCAGGGAGCTAACAAATTCTGATGCGCCGCCATTGGCAAGGTAGTCATCGAATTGTTTGTATCCTTCCCACATGCCCTCATTCGCGCCCCGGCTTAAGTCGACCACTAGTGGTTGAACATCCCCATAGCGGCGTACGATCCGACCTACGGCCTGGACCAGTTCGCGCCCACTCCCCAACTCATAGGTGAGGATCAGCAGCTTAGCCTCAGGAATATCAACTCCTTCATCAAGCTTGTGCTGGTGAATGATCACCCGCAGCCCTTCGACTTTAAGCGCTCGGCCAACTCGCTTGAACTTATTTTGCGCCTCGTCGATTTCCAATCGCTCATGCACGCTTGCCGTGGTGAATGATTGAGAAAGGAGGTCATGATATTTTTGTATCTCCTCAAGGCTCTTGCACTTCACGATACACTTCACGTTCTTGTTCGTATCGAGATAGTCTATGATACCTGCAAGTAACTCCGCTTCCCCTTCGATCTGCTTGTACTGGGGCTCCATAATGACCCCATCCTCGATGGCCTCTTTAAACGTAAAAACATAAAAATGGTCGGTGCTTACATTTAGCTCAAATAAGTCATTGCGATAAGGTGTTGCAGTGACCACCACTTTCATTGCTGAGGACTGACGTATTATTTCACGCCAAACTGGAGATGGCTCAGAGTGTCCTTCGTCTACAATGATCAGATCAAAGTCGTCTTGGACGTTTTTTAGTTCATCCTCACCCAACCTCGTCAGTTTCTGGAAGCTGGTGATGTAGACTCCATCACCCTGATCAAAATCAGAGTCACGAAAGGTTTTTTTAAGCTCAAGCTCTTGGTCGCCAATCGTACTCCGGAAAAATTTTCTTGAGATCTCTCGGAAAAGCTGATCTTTCACAGCTTTTCGATGGCATATCACAAGAACTTTCAGCGCATCTGATAGATGCGATATGAGAGAGATAACACCTGTTTTCCCGGCGCCCGTGGGTAAGTTGATCAGGAAGCCCCTCTCAGTGTCGTTTTCTTCGGCATATCTGACAAAGCTGCGAACAGCTTCCAGCTGACATTTTCTTAACTTTTCTTCAGCAGAATCCAAGTATTCCAGGATAGTCACAGCAGTCTTCCATGCAATTGAAAGTGGCCGTCTCGGCTATTAACGCCGCGAAGCCAGTAGAGAGTGTCAAAAGGCCACAATGCCACATCCCTCCGGGCCGGTGGCAGTTTTTTTGATACCCTTCATGCAGCAGAGTCGAGTCCCCTCCGTGCTATGCCGCAGGCCCGTGATCGACCATCGCCTCTGTTTTCGGCTAAAAACATTATTTGAAGCCTATACGACCAGCTTTCTTTCAGCGCCTCAGCCAGAGGTGGCGCCAATGCCCACAGAATCGGTATTCGCACTGGCCAGGTAACGTATGCTATTGCGTACGTTAGGTGCGTAAACGGCCACCTAGGTATATGAAAATAGACGTTATGCTTATCCGAAGCATGTCCGACTCGGCAATCAGCGAGACCATTGGCCAACCCATGGTTTTTCTAATCGACGAGAAAGCAGTCGTATGGTCAGCAGGTAGTAGTACCGCGTCGCCTCGCTGTGTCGATCTAGGCGATGTTCAAGAAACCAAACCACATGCTTTCTCTGCCAAGCCCAAGGTGTTTCTCGCTGCCAGCGATCTGCAATTTCAGCTTGGATAAGCGTTGCTTGCCGTAAATGGCGCTGCTGCGTCGCGTGCGATCCGGTCAGCACTCCAGCCAAGAACAGCTCCATATCGAATGGCTTGCTCATGTCCGTCCTCCAATGTAGGTAGCGACCACATCGATCCGACCGTGCCCCAGCTCATAGCTGATTTGACTCCGGGCCACACGATCAAGGTGCCTATTTACCTGGCAGCATCGGCCGCCGTTGATAGGCGCGAAGTGTTGGGTGATTTGCTCGTAGCGATCACATGCGTACGCCGCCCGCAGCTCATGAAAACCTTTGAGATTGCCTGCATGTAGGATGTCCCGCGCTGGGCGGACGATTTCCTGCAGAACGTTCAGGTAGCTTTCGTTTGGCGCAATCAGGTTGCGGCTACCTGCAGGCAATACCTGCCGTGCAAACTCAAGTGCATCTCGAACATCGACATCCACCGCAATCCAACGGGGCGCCGAGGCGCCGGCGCGGCCTCCTTTGGTGCCATCCTGAATGTTTATCCTTCCTAGGTCAGTAGCCTCACGGCTTAGCCGTGGCAGGTCACCCAAGATGGCTTCACGCAAGCGCATGCCGGTGGCTCGCGCCAATAGAACGATCGCAGCGGCCCGCAGTTGATGTTGGCTGCAAAGCGCATCGACGATCTGTTTCACCTGTTCGCGATTCTGGCCTTGCGGCACTGATTGTCGAACCCCGTTGCGCTGCATACCTAACGCCTTGCTCGGACTTGGCAGCTTCACGTACTGATCACCGCGAAGCGCGGCCATGGTCCTGTTAACGCTGGATAGCCGGTTTTGTGCAGTGCTGATGGCGAGCTCACCGCGCGCTACAACGTCGCGCAGATACGCCGCATAGTCGGCCAACACCTTCCGATTAATCTGCCGCGCATCATTAATGCCGGGCCCCTGTTCGGAGCGGCACCACTTCACGAATGCCTGCCACCGATCACAGTGCGCCTTGACCGTGCCGTAATGGCCTCCGCCGAACATGCCTTTCAGCGCCTGCGGTCCTGCGTAGCTCAACTGCCTGCCGTAGCCGAAATTGCGGCCATTCCGCCTACCTATCAATGCCATGTCGATCACCTCTTCACCTGGTCTCAGACTTTCGCCCCACGTCATCCCGCCAAGAATGCTGAGTGTTATCAGGGATCAAGGCCCCTGCGGCCTGTGGGGTGTCCTCTAGCGCGGGACTGGCGGCTCCTTACGACCGGGAGCAAGGGCATCTCATGATCTGGCCTCCTGAGCACCGTTACCGGTGGGCGGGTGGAGGCAGCACTGGCTGACGAGACCAGCGCCTGAAGATCCTGAGTCGGGTGAACGCAGCGGTGCGATGACCGGGGCATGCCTGACTGTCAGTCAGGTGCAGTCCATTCCCTGGTCTGCGGCACCATCATCTGTAGCGCTGTTGCTGGTGACATCGGCGTTTGTCACGCCGATTGTCACGAGGAGAGTTGCGGCAAAGCCCCGTTCTATATGGGCTGCAGCAGTGGTAGGAGCGCCCGTCTCTTTCCAGTAGAAAGAGACGGGCGCAGGTTGGCGCAAGATTTGGCCAAGCGGATAGGTTGCTGCAGGGCAGCGAAGTAGGAAGTGTCGTTGGCACACGAGGGCCATGATCTGAAGTAGGCATCCATCACCGGGGAGGTGACCGGGCGAGCTGCCGGACGCGAATCGCCATTTGGGGGGGAGAACCACCGCGGGAGCGGCGTGACCTTCAAGGTTCGGGCCACCTGGGTTGCTGTCATCGACAGCGCTTGCACGGCCAGTTCTACGCTTGTGGATAAACACGGTCAAGGTTCGAAATTCAGCGCCACTTTGGACTTGAAGAACGGTTATCCACCGGTGGAATTCCGTGGTAAATCCTGGACATCGTTTTGGCTTTTAGCTTTTCAAAGTGAGGTCCATCCAAACAGGGCGGCTTTGCAGCCCTGTTTGGATGGACCCGCGCTGAGAAGCGGATAAGCGAGGCTGCTTGCCCCGAATCTTGAACGTTCAGTTATTGCAGCAATTCTTGCACCTGTACATCGCTAGCGAATCGGCACCACGTTCTTGTCTCTGACTTGGCCGTACGCTGAGGCGAGCAGGCTGCCGGTGGCGGCTTTCTGGATGTACTCACTCCACCACGCCATCATCGGGCGTCGGCGCTCAATGTAGTCGGCTCGGTTGTAGGCGCTGCGCACCTCATCCTTGTCGACATGCGCCAGGGCTACCTCGATGAGCTCAGGATCCCAGCCATGTTCATTCAATATGGTGCTAGCCATCGAGCGCATGCCGTGGCTGACCAACCGATCCTGGAACCCCATACGTTTCAACGCCATGTTGGCCGTCTGGCTATTGGCATGGGTGCGTGGATTTCTATCGGCCGGGAAGACGTATTCGCGATGTCCGCTGTGTGTCTTCAATGACTCCAACAGTGCGACAGCATGATCACTCAGCGGGATGGCGTGTGGGCGGCGCTTCTTCATCCGCTCCGGTGGGATAGTCCAGACACGCCTTTCAAAGTCGATGTCTGCCCAGCGTGTGGTCGCCGCCTCGGCGGGGCGAGTCATCGTGTGCAACTGCCATTCGATCAGGCAGCGGGTAGTGCGTTTGATACTGGCGTTCGCGATCTCCAGCATGAGCTCCGGGAGCTCTTCTGGCGGAAGCGCAGCCATGTTCTCTTTCTTGGGCTTCTTGAATACTGCCCTGATGCCGCTGAGCGGGTTGGCGAAGATCAGGCCGGAGTTCACGCCGTAGGTCATGATCTCGTTTAGCCGCTGGCTGAGACGCTTGACCGTCTCCAGGCTGCCTTTCGCTTCAATCGGACGAAGCAATCCAATCACCATTGGCGCGGTGATTTTCGCCAGTGGTGTCGTCCTTAAGTCGGGGAGCAAATGCAGCGTAAGCGACCGCCAAATGTCCTCGGCATAGGCCGGGGTGACCGAGTCTTTCTTAAGCTCGAACCAGGCGGTGGCCACATTCTCGAAGGTGTGTTCCGTTTCTGCGCGCTTGGCTTCGTTCAGCATGTTGCGCTGCACCTTCGGATCGATGCCCTGTGCGAGTAACTCGCGGGCTTCCACTGCCATCTTCCGTGCGTTCGCCAGTGACAATTCGGGGTAGGTCCCGAAGCCGATGTTGATGCGCTTTTTGGTCACCGGTTCGCGGTAGTTGAAATTCCACAGCAACGACCCGTTGCTACGGACGCGGAGCTGCAAACCGTCACCGTCTGTGAGGACATAATCCTTGGACGCGGGTTTGACTCCCTTGAGCTGTCGATCGGAGAGGCGGAGGTTTTGAGCAGGCATGAGATTCTCCTCAGGCACTGATTCGGTATTCCAAAGATTAGCACCGGGTGAGGTGGAATACCGCCTGGAATACCCGAACGGTTGGAACTCAAAAACTCTCAAAAGACCGCAAAAGCGCTGGAGGCCGCGTATTTCCTGGGTTTCAGGCACAAAAAAAGACGTCCGTGGACGTCTTTTTTTGATCATTTGGTGGAGCCGGGGGGATTTGAACCCCCGTCCGCCAGTACTCCGCTGTCGGTACTACATGCGTAGCCGTGTCTATTAAGTTAACCCTCAGCGACCCGACGGGCAGGGTGCTTTGGGCGAGTTGTGTAAGTTTTAGCCGCTTCGTCCACAACGTACTGCACGGCGATTCTGTTCTATATGACAATCACTTTGGGTTTACAGACATCCCCTAATGATTGCTGGACCCGAAGGTACCAGAAGCTCAGGATCTAAGGCTGCTTACGCAGCGATAGCGAATTCCTGGCCGTAGTTTTCGTCATTGGC
This sequence comes from Pseudomonas chlororaphis, assembly GCA_001023535.1. Classification (NCBI taxonomy): domain Bacteria; kingdom Pseudomonadati; phylum Pseudomonadota; class Gammaproteobacteria; order Pseudomonadales; family Pseudomonadaceae; genus Pseudomonas; species Pseudomonas chlororaphis. The sequence goes on along the minus strand of CP011020.1, from coordinate 4,683,977 downwards.
AACTATAGAAGTTGCAACAGTGGATTTACGAGTTCTGTTACCAACTCGGCATGCACCTAAAGTTTCGCAACCGGCGTCGAATCCTAAACGGCCCCGAACCTGTCGCTTCGTGAAACTGCTGAAGCGACAGGCGTTTGCAGTGTACGCCAATCTGGGGCTGAGGCCAACCCGGAGGTTGGCCTTGCCCACCGATCACTTGTTGGTGCCGTCGGAGGCTTGTCTGATTTCCAGGATGGTTTGCTGGGTTTCAGCAACGCATTCGTCAATTTTGCCTTGCGCTTTGAGCTCTTGTGCCCTTGTTACGCTGCGTGTCACACGGTCATTGAGATCGGCCGAGGATTGGTACTGTGTCTTGGCATTGTTGATGGTTTGGATATTGGCTTCGCACAGGCTGTCCGGCTTATCGGCGGCGAACGAAGCGGAGGCCATCATCGAGGCAGTAATGAATAGACCTAACAGCGCAGAACGTTTCATATGTATCTCCTTGAACTGAGGATCCAGACTTCGCTGGCCGTCAGACGGACAACCGAATGTAGGAAAAGCCCCAACGTTTGGGGCTTGTTCTGTGGACTACCGTCGCGCTGAAGGGTTCTATTTTTCTTCAGGTGGCCCTGGCTTGAGTCACCCGATCCACCAGGTAGACCAGTCCGTGGTAGTCGATGGTGCCGTGTTGTGTCAGGCCGATCTCGCAGGTGCGGCTGGTGGAGATGCCTTCGCTGCAATGCTGGACGGCGTCCTTGAGTGTGCGCAGTGAGTGGGCGTTGAGCTCCGGTGTGGTGAAGCCTTTGTCGCCGGCAAAGCCGCAACAATGAATGCCTTCGGGAATGACCACGTGTTTGCTGCATTTGCGCGCCAGGTCGATCAGTGCCTGGCTTTCGCCCAGGTGCTGGGTGCTGCACGTGACGTGCACGGCGATCGGGGCTTCTTGCGGGGTGAAGTCCAGGCGATCCATCAAGTGCGTGCGGATGAAGCGCACCGGGTCGTACAGGTCCAGGCGTGTTTCGCCAAGGTCCTGGACCAATCGCAAGGTGCAGGGGCTGGTGTCGCAGTAGATCGGATCGAGCCCGCCGCGGCTGGCGTGCAGCAGGGCGGCGATCAGTTCCTGGCGCTTGTGGTCGGCTTGTTCGGCGTAGCCTTTGGAGGCAAAGGGTTGGCCGCAGCACAGGTTGTCCTGATTGTCGGGAATGACGACTTGATAGCCGGCTTTTTCCAGCAGGCTGCGGGTCTTGTCGTACAGCGAGGCCTGTTCTTTGTCCCCTGCCGCCGGGCCCATGACGCGTGACACGCAGGCCGCCAGGTAGACCACGCGCGGGCGTTCGTCCGCCACGGCAGGGCTGAAGCGGATGGCTTTTTCCGGCTGGGGCATGGCGTTGGTCCACTGCGGCACCTGGCCCTTGGACAGCCGTGACACCGTTGCCGAGAGTTTCGCCAGGCGCGGCGCCCCCAGCAGCATGCGTGCGCCGTTGGCGACGTGCAGGGTGAAGCGCAGGCCTTGCAGTGTGGTGGCGAAGTTTCCTTCGATCCAGTTGGCGGTTTTCGTGCGCGTGGCTTCTCGGCTGCGCAGCTTTTTCACCAGCTCACCGGTGTTGATGCCTACGGGGCAGCGTTGAGCACACAAGCCGGTGGCCGCGCAGGTGTCGATGCCCTGGTATTGATAGGCCTGTTCCAGCTCGGTGGTGTCGGTGCCGGCCCGTTGTTTGGCCTGGATGTCGCGCCAGATCACGATGCGTTGGCGCGGGCTCAAGGTCAGGTCTTTGGAGGGGCAGACCGGTTCGCAGAAGCCGCACTCGATGCACTTGTCCACGAGCTCGTCGGCGGCGGGCAGCGGTTTGAGGTGCTTGAGATGGATCTTTGGGTCTTCGCTGAGCACCACGTCCGGGTTGAGAATCCCCTGGGGGTCGAGCAGGCGCTTGAGCTGCCACATCAGTTGATAGGCATCGCTGCCCCATTCCAGCTCGACGAAGGGCGCCATGTTGCGGCCGGTGCCGTGTTCGGCTTTCAGCGAACCGCCGAACTCCACGGCCACCAGTTGCGCGACGTCGTCCATGAACGCCTGGTAGCGTGCGATTTCGTCGGCGCTGTTGAAGCCTTGGGTGAAGACGAAGTGCAGATTGCCTTCCAGTGCATGTCCGAAAAGGATCGCTTCGTCGTAGTGATGTTTGTCGAAGAGTTCGATCAGGCGGTTCACACCGATGGCGAGTTGCTCCACCGGGAAGGTCACGTCTTCGATGATCACCGTGGTGCCGGTCTTGCGGACTGCGCCCACCGCCGGGAAGGTGTCTTTGCGGATGGCCCAGAGCCGGGCGTTTTCCCGTGGGTCTTCGGTAAAGTCGACTTGTTTTTCCACCGGGAAACTGGCCAACGAGGCCATAATCCGGGCGAGTTGCTCTTGCAGCAGGGATGAAGACGCCGCGCGGGATTCGATCAGCAGGGCGCAGGCATTCGTCGACAGATGCTGTACGAAATCCGGCATGCCCGGCTTGTCCTGCACCGAGCGCAGGCTGCGGCGGTCGAGCAGTTCCACGGCCGACACCGGCTGGCTTTTCAGCACGGTGACGGCGTTGCAGCAGGTTTCCACGTCAGGGAACACTATCAGCGCCGAGGCTTTGTGCGGATGGTCGATCACGGTGTTGTAGGTCACCGCGCTGATGAAACCCAGGGTGCCTTCTGAGCCCACCAGCAGGTGGCTCAAGATATCCACAGGCTCGTCAAAATCCACCAGCGCGTTGAGCGACAGCCCAGTGGTATTTTTCAGACGGTACTTGTGGCGAATTCGGGCAGCCAATTCGTTGTTGTCGCGGGTCTCGCGGCCCAGGGTCGCCAGGCGCTCCAACAGGTCTGCGTGGCTGTTGCGAAACGCCGCGACGCTGGCGGCGTCCTCGGTGTCGAGGCGGGTGCCATCGGCCAGTACCAGGCGAATGCCGGCCAGGGTGTGATAGGTGTTTTGCGCCGTGCCGCAGCACATGCCGCTGGCGTTGTTGGCGACGATGCCGCCAATCTTGCAGGCGTTGATCGAGGCCGGATCGGGGCCGATCTTGCGCCCGAACGGTGCCAGCCAGGCGTTGGCCTGGGCACCGATCACGCCCGGTTGCAAGCGGATCTGCGTGCCTTGCCCGCGAATCTCCCGGGCGTTCCAGTTATCCCCCAACACGATCAGCACCGAGTCGCTGATGGCCTGGCCGGACAGGCTGGTGCCGGCCGCGCGGAAGGTGACCGGAACCTGGTCGCGCTGGGCCAGTTGCAGCAGGGCGACCACTTCATCTTCGGTTTCGACCCGCACCACCAGTTTCGGAATCAGCCGGTAGAAACTGGCGTCGGTGCCGAAGGCCAGGGTCGACAGCGGATCGTCGAATCGGCGCTTGGCTGGGATCAGTTGGTGGACGTCGTGTAGGAAAGCAGCCGGAAGCGTCATTGGTCCTCCAGGATCAACACCACCAGGTCCTTCGGACCGTGGGCGCCGTAGGCCAGCACCTGTTCGATGTCGGCGGTTTTCGATGGGCCCGACACCAGCAGGGCATTGGTGGGCATGCCTTGGGCCCATTCGAATGCCTGCTGCACTTCATAGAAGTTGTTGTGGATCTCGCTGGCCTTGAGCAAGGCGAAATGCACCGGCGGCACCAGGCTCATCAGGCGTGGCTCTTCCCGCGTTGGCCAAAGGATCAGGCTGCCGGTGGCGGCGATGGCGCCGAGGGTTCCGGTCAGGCTGGCGGGCGTCTCGTTGAACAGCTCGGCTTTCCATTCTTCTATCGGCCGGTCGTAGGCCTTGAGGGTCGGCAGGTCCGGATGATTCGCCCAGTACTGCATGATTTTTTTCCCGTGGGGTGTCGTCGGGGCAATCAGCAGGCTTGGCAGTTGGCGGTCGCGCAGCAGTTGGGCGAGCAACGCCGGCCAGTCTTCGGCACGGGTCAGGTGGATTTCGGTGTGCACCGCTTCCATCAACTTGCGCAACTGCGGGATGCGTTCTTCGGGCGCATAACGGTAGGTCTGCGTCACCAGGTCGACATCGAAGTTGTCGGCCACGGGCGTGGTGCCGGTCAGGCTTTTACGCAACTTGGCGAGGATGTTTTCCTTGGCGCTCATCGACGGTCTCCCGGGCGGTTCAGGTGTTCGCGGGCCAGGTCATGCAATGAGCGGGCGGCGGGTTGGGGGGCGCTGTGGTTTTGCGTCCAGGGGCCAACGTTGCGCGGCGTGAGGGCGCGCAGGCGCGTGGCAAGGAAGCCGAACAGCCGATACAGGCGTGGCGAGCTGTTGAGCCAGGCCCAGGCATTCCAGATGAAGCGTTCCTTGGGCGAGTATTTGCTGCCCTGGCCACGCATCACTTGATGCGGGCTGTCCGGTGCCTTGACGTTTTCTTCGCGCAGGCGCCGCAGCAGGGCCGGGATCGGAATCTTCACCGGGCACACTTCTCCACAGGCACCGCAGAGTGATGAGGCGCTGGGGTGATCGGGCACCTTGGCCAGGCCGACCATGTGTGGCGTGATGATTTTTCCGATAGGCCCCGGGTACACCTCCCCATAGGCGTGGCCGCCGATTCGGGTGTACACCGGGCAATGATTCATACAGGCGCCGCAGCGGATGCAGTTCAGGGTCTGGCGCAATTCACTGTCGGCAAAGGCCTGGCTGCGACCGTTGTCCAGCAGCACCAGGTGAACTTCCTGGGGGCCGTCCAGTTCCTCGGCCTTGCGTGGGCCGGAGATCATGTTGACGTAGGTGGTGATCGGTTGGCCGAGGGCCGAGCGAGTCAGCAGCGAGAGCAATGGCACGACATCGCGCAGGTTCTCCACCACTTTTTCGATGCCGGTCACGGCGATGTGCACCGGTGGCACGGTGGTGGACATCCGTCCGTTTCCTTCGTTTTCCACCAGCAGCAGCGTGCCGGTTTCGGCGACGGCGAAGTTGACGCCCGACACGCCGATATCGGCTTCGAAGAATTTCTGCCGCAACACCTTGCGACCGATCTGAATGAGTTGGTCGACGTCCTTGGTGTACTCCACGCCGAGTTTGTCGTGGAACAAGGACGCGACCTGACCGGCATTCTTGTGGATCGCCGGCATAATGATGTGTGAAGGCTTCTCGTGATCGAGCTGGACGATGAACTCGCCCATGTCCGATTCCAGGCATTCAATGCCTTGAGCCGCGAGGACATGGTTCATTTCCATCTCTTCGCTGACCATCGATTTGCCCTTGATCACTTGCCGCGCCTCGTGAGCGCGGATGATCGAGAGGACGATGCCGTTGGCTTCGTCCACCGTTTCCGCCCAGTGCACGTTCACACCGTTGCGGGTCAGGTTGGTTTCAAGTTGTTCGAGCAGGTCGGGCAACTTGGATAACGCACGGGCGCGGACGGCATTGCCCAGCACCCGAAGGTGTTCTCTTTCGTGGGCATCGCTGAAGGACGTTGCCCGCTTGGTCATCAGTGAATCCATCGCGCTGCGAAAGTTGTTTCGCAGTTGCGTGTCGCCCAGCGCCTTGTGGGCTCGGGCGCGAAAATCTTCCTGCACCTCTACAGTGGGGATCAGCGTCGGCGTGCTCATGCGGCACCTCCGGTTCGCTGCCAGAGGAAACTCGCCAGATGCTGCCCGCGTAGCGCCTCCTGCTGCTTTTCCAACGCACCGTTGATGTTCATCAAGCAGCCGCAATCGGCACTGACGATCTTATGTGCGCCGGATTCCTTCAGCGCCCGGGTCTTGTCGGCCACCATCGCCCCGGAAATATCCGGCAGGCGCACGCTGAATGTCCCACCGAACCCACAGCATTCACTTTCATGGCTGTGCTCCACGCGTTCCACGTTGTGCAGCTGCGCCAACAGGGCGCGGCCGTGCAGGTGGGTGTTCATTTCCCGCCGCGCCGAGCACGAAGTGTGCAGCGCCACCTTCACCGGCTCGCCGCCATCCTTCAGCTGCACCTGACAGACGAACAACAGGAACTCGGCCAACTCGTAGGTCCGGGCGGCCAGGGCCCGGACTTGTTCAAGCGTGTCGGGTTCGTCCTTGAACAGGTCGCTGTAGTGCTCGCGCAACATGCCCGCGCAGGAGCCCGACGGCACGACCACCGGATAATCTTCGGCAAACAGCGCCAGTTGTGCCCGCGCCACGGTGCGTGCCTGCTCGGTGTAACCCGAGGTGTAGGCCGGTTGCCCGCAGCAACTCTGTCCTTGCGGGTATTCCACCCGGATCCCTTCGCGTTCCAGCAGGTGGATCGCATCCATCCCGGCTTCGGGGTAGAACAGGTCCACCACGCAGGTGCCGAACAGGTAGACCCGTTGCGGTTTCACGCTGGGGTATTGCCGCGGTTCAGGCAGTGGCGGGGCGACACGGGTCGCGTTTGGCACAGCGTTGTAAAAAAGCTCGCTCATCAGGCGTGTCTCCGGGTGGTCCCGGTTATCCGTCCGCTGAGGCCGCTGAATATAGAGAGCAAATCTTTCAGCAGCCTTGCAGACCCGGTGATCAATAGCGAACGCCGGCGGCTATTCCGGCGTCGGTTTTTTCTCTGCGGCGTGTGGTACTCAGTGCACCAGCATGCCGGTAAACCAGTAGGCCTGGGCCAAGGTGATCAGGCCGACGATCGTTGCAAAGAATAGGCTGTGTTTGAGGGTGAACCGGAACAGATCCGATTCCTTGCCCACCAGTCCGGTCGCGGCACAGGCCACGGCGATCGATTGCGGCGAGATCATCTTGCCGGTCACGCCGCCGCTGGTGTTGGCGGCCACCAGCAAGGTGTCGTTGACGCCGAGTTGGTGCGCGGTGGTGGCTTGCAGGGAGCTGAACAGCGCATTGGACGAGGTGTCGGAGCCGGTCAGGAACACCCCCAGCCAACCGAGGAACGGCGAGAAGAACGGGAACGCCGCGCCTGTGCCGGCCAGTACCAGGGCCATGGTCGACGACATGCCCGAATAGTTGGTGACGAAGGCAAACGCCAGGACCATGCCGATGGACAGGATCGGCCAGCGCAGCTCGAAAAGGGTCTCTTTAAAAGTGGTAAGACCAGTTTTGAGGTTGATTTTCAACACCAGCATCGAGATCAGCGCGGAGAAGAAAATCGCCGTGCCGGTGGCGGAAATCGGGTCGAGCTTGAACACGGCCGGAATGGCGGTGGGGTTGATCACGATCGGCGCGACCTTGATCACCATCTGGTCCAGGTGCGGGATGGCAAAGTTGAACACCCAGCCGTACATCGAGCCGCCCGCGGCGAACATCGCCTTGAACGGTTTCAGGGTCCAGATCGTGACCAGCACGGTGAGGATCAGGAAGGGCGACCAGGCCTTGATGATTTCCCCCAGGCTGTAGGGCGAAGCCACGGTGCTGCGCGGTTGGCCGAAACCACCCACGCTGGCGGTGACCGTTGCGCCAGACGTGGCGCCGGCAATCTGGGCGCCCGCGGTGCGCTTGGGCTGCCAGACCTTCAGGAACAGGGTCAGGGCGATCAGGCTGGCGAGTGCCGAAGTGATGTCCGGCAGTTCCGGGCCAATGAAGTTGGAGGTGAAGTACTGGGTGACGGCAAAGCTCAGGCCGGCCACCAGTGCGGCTGGCCAGGTTTCCCGCACGCCGCGCAGGCCGTCCATCATGAACACCAGCCAGAACGGCACGAACAGCGACAGCAACGGCAGTTGGCGACCGGTCATGGCGCCGATCTTGAAGGCGTCGATCCCGGTGACCTGGCCGGCCACGATGATCGGAATACCCAGCGCGCCAAACGCGACTGGGGCGGTGTTGGCGATCAGGCACAGGCCGGCGGCATACAGCGGATTGAACCCCAGGCCGACCAGCAGCGCGGCGGTGATCGCGACGGGTGCGCCGAAACCGGCGGCGCCTTCCAGGAAGGCCCCGAAGCAGAAGCCGATCAGCAGCACTTGCAGGCGTTGGTCGTCGGTAATCGACAGCACCGAGCTGCGGATGACCTCGAACTGACCGCTCTTGACCGTCAGTTTGTACAGGAACACGGCGGCCACGATGATCCAGGCGATGGGCCACAGGCCGTAGGCAAAGCCATATCCGGCGGCGGCGAAGGCCATGTCGGCGGGCATGTTGAAGGCAAATATCGCCACGGCAATCGCCAGGGCCAGCGTGATGCTGCCGGCCACGTGTCCCTTGAGGCGAAACACCGCCAGGGCCAGGAAGAAAAACACGATGGGAATGACGGCCGCGAGTGCGGACAAGCCGAGGCTGCCGAGCGGGCTGTAGAGCTGTTGCCAGGTTTGCATAGTGGGTGGGCCCCTAATTGTTGTTGGTCAGGCACTGATCAGCGAAACTGGATAATTGGTAATACCAATTTACAATCGCTGTTGGCTAGGGTAAAAGCCTTGGTTGTCGTGTGTCAATTTGCCGCTTGGAAACTTTCGTCGAATAAGCGGTGCAGATCGCATCTGATCTGCGTGTGCAAATGGCGTCTGGTGGGTGTGGCCGTGGCCCGGATGGGCCAGAATAGAGAGCCCGGCGAGCGGTCGGGATCGTGGAGAGTGGAGTTATGGGGTTTGATCAGATTCGTCAGCGCCGTTTGTCTGACGATATTGTCGAGCGGCTTGAAGGCATGATCCTTGAGGGCACGTTGAAGTCTGGCGAGCGGCTGCCGGCCGAGCGGACCCTGGCCGAACAGTTCGGTGTGTCACGGCCTTCGTTGCGCGAGGCGATCCAGAAGCTGGCGGCCAAGGGCTTGCTGGTCAGTCGCCAGGGGGGCGGTAACTACGTCGTGGAGTCACTGGGCTCGACGTTCAGTGACCCGTTGTTGCAATTGTTGGAAAGCAACCCCGATGCGCAGCGGGACCTGCTGGAATTTCGTCACACCCTGGAAGCGTCCTGTGCCTATTACGCCGCACAGCGGGCCACGGATGTCGATCGCGAACGCCTGACGGCAGCCTTCGAAGAATTGCAGGATTGTTATTCGCGGCACGAAGAGGTGAGTCGGGCGGAGGAGGGGGCGGCGGATGCGCGCTTCCACCTGGCGATCGCCGAAGCCAGCCATAACGCGGTCTTGCTGCACACCATCCGTGGCTTGTTCGACCTGCTCAAGCGCAATGTGGTGACCAACATCGGCGGCATGTACAAGCAGCGCAGCGAAACCCGCGACATGCTGATCAGCCAGCACCGCGAGCTGTACCAGGCAATCATGGACGGGCACGCCGAGCAGGCGCGGGAAGTGTCCAGCCGGCATATTCTGTACGTGCAGGAAGTCTTGGAAGAGGTGCGCCAGGAAGTGCAGCGAGTGGCGCGGGCAGAGCGGCGCAAGGGGATTTAGATTCGATCCTGTGGGAGCGAGCTTGCTCGCGATGGCGTACTTTCAATCAACATCGATGTTGACTGACCCGCCGTTATCGCGAGCAAGCTCCCACATTCGATTTTCCGAGGGCTAGTCTTCCTTGCCCTTGTTGCGCACCGCACGCTGCAGTTCACGCCCGGCGTCGCGCTCGCGTTCGGTATCGCGCTTGTCGTATTCCTTCTTGCCCTTGCCCAGCGCAATCTCGCACTTGATCAGGTGCTTGCTCCAGTACAGCGACGTACAGACGCAGGTGTAGCCTTTCTGCTGCACGGAGGCGAAGAGCTTTTCCAGCTCGCGCTTGTTGAGCAGCAGCTTGCGCGAGCGTACCGGGTCGGCAATCACGTGGGTGCTGGCCGTGGTCAGCGGGGTGATGTGACTGCCCAGCAGCCAGGCTTCGCCGTCCTTGAGCAGTACGTAGCTGTCCACCAGTTGCGCCTTGCCGGCGCGCAGGCTCTTTACTTCCCAGCCGGCCAGGACCATGCCAGCCTCGAAACGTTGTTCGATGAAGTAGTCGTGTCGCGCCTTTTTATTTTGCGCGATGGTCCCTGTGGGGTGTTTCTTCTGTTTAGCCATAGGGGCGGCATTATAGGCAGTTGCGTGCGTGTCGGCTACGGTGAACCTGCATGCTTGAGCACCTTGAGTGAATCCCGGACAATGCGGCCTCTTTTTTGAACGCTTGGGCGTGATCACGATGTCGACAGACAAGGTTTCTGTCCACGGCAGTTGGGCTAGCCGCTGGGTCTTCATACTCGCTGCGACCGGTTCTGCGGTGGGGCTGGGTAGTATCTGGAAGTTTCCGTACATGGTCGGGGTCTACGGTGGCGGCGCCTTCGTATTGATGTTCCTGGCGTGCATCGCACTCATCGGCGCGCCGGTCATGCTCGCCGAGACCCTGATCGGTCGCCGCGCCCGGCAAAGTCCGGCCAATGCCTTGAAGGTGCTCGCGGTGGAAGCCGGGCACTCGACCAAGTGGTCGTGGGGCGCCTTCGCCGGAATGATCACGGCCTTGTTGATCCTGTCTTTCTATAGCGTGGTCGGCGGCTGGTCGCTGGACTACATCATCGACATGGGCCGCGGCGATTTCCAGGGCGTCGCGCCTGACCAGGTCGGAGCGTATTTCGGCAAGGTCATCGATGATCCCTGGCGGTTGACCCTCTGGCATACGATCTTCATGGTGCTGTCGGCGGTGGTGATCGCCAAAGGCGTGGTGGCCGGGCTTGAGCGCAGCTTGCGAATCATGATGCCGCTGCTGTTCGTGATGATCCTGGTGCTGCTGGGCTACAGCATGACCACCGGGCACTTCATGGAAGGCCTGCACTTCATGTTCGATTTCAAGCCGGAGAAAGTCCTGGATGGCTTGCTGCCGGCCATGGGGCACGCGTTCTTCTCGCTGAGCGTGGGGGTCGGCTCGATCATGATCTACGGCGCCTACATGCCCAAGAACGCTTCGCTTACCCGCACCGTCGTCGGTGTCGCGCTGCTGGACACCTTCGTGTCGCTGATGGCGGGCGTGGCTTTGTTTCCGATTGTGTTCGCCGCCGGCCTCAACCCCAGCGAAGGACCGGGGTTGATGTTCGTCAGCCTGCCCTTTGCCTTCGGTAGCATGGCGTTCGGCCAAGTCATGGGCGTGGTGTTTTTCGTGCTGGTGGCCATCGCGGCCTGGAGTTCGGCGATTTCCCTGCTGGAACCCATGGTGGCTTACCTGGTGGAACGGACTCGAATCGGTCGCGCCTGGGTCACCTTCTGGCTGGCTTTCACCTGCTGGTTCGTAGGCCTGGGCACGGTGTTTTCCTTCAATATATGGAAACAGGCGAAGTTTTTCGTGAACGAAGGCGGCTTGTTCCATCTCTACCAGTGGGGAGCAACCGGAGGACTGGATTTCTTCGGCGTGATTGATTTCTTCACATCACGGATCATGCTGCCATTGGGCGGTTTGTGTTTCGTGGTGTTTGCAGGATGGGTCATGGGGCGTGAGGCGGTGCGTGATGAATTGTCGCTGCGCAGCCCTGTATTGTTTGCCTTGAGCCTGTTCTTGATGCGCTACGTGGCGCCCATCGGCATTCTCGTAGTGTTTGCCGCCCAGCTGTGGAAGTGACGCTTACATGACGACACATATTCAACGCTCGGCCTTGCTGCCTTACCCGGCGCAGGCGCTGTACGACCTGGTCAACGATGTGGCCAGTTATCCACAGTTCCTGCCGTGGTGCTCGTCCGCCGAGGTGCTGGAGAGCTCCGGCACCCACATGCGCGCCAGTCTCGATATTGCCAAGGGTGGGTTGAGCCAGCGCTTTGTTACGCGCAACACCCTGGTGCCGGGGCAGTCCATTGAAATGAATCTGGAGGAGGGGCCGTTCAACCAGCTCCACGGCGTCTGGGTGTTCAAGCCTCTGGGCGACAAGGCCTGCAAGATCAGCCTGGACTTGTCCTTCGATTACGCCGGTCCACTGGTGCGGGCGACGCTGGGGCCGCTGTTCAACCAGGCGGCCAACACCCTGGTCGATGCGTTCTGCCAGCGTGCCAAGCAGAACGCAGAGCTCAAGCGTTGATTGAAGTCGAAGTGGTGTACGCGTGCTTGGAGCGCCAGTTCTTGCGCGCATTCGCGGTGCCGGAAGGTACGAGCCTGCGCGCGGCGTTGACGGCCTCCGGGGTAGCCGAAGCCTTCCCTGAACTCGATCTGGCGACCTGCCCGGTCGGGATCTTTGGCAAGGTGGTTGCCGATCCCGAGAACCAGCTGGTGCAAGCCGCCGATCGCCTGGAAATCTACCGGCCGCTGTTGGCGGATCCGAAGGAGATTCGTCGCCTGCGTGCCCTCAAGGCAGCGCAAGCGCGCCAGTCCGAGCAGTAGTCCGTCGAATCGAGGCAATAAAAAACCCGGCATGCCGGGTTTTTTCATGTCGCCGATTATTGCGGCGAGGTGTCCAGCGGTTCTGGCGTCGGGACGGGTACGGTCTCGACGTTGTCCACATCCTTCTGGATCTGGTCCAGCAGCGATCCTGGCTTGGCCGGTTTTTCCGGTTTCGGCTTTTCGGCGTTCTGGGTCGGATCGGTAACGGTCGTGCCGCTGTCCTTGCCCATGATGGCCTCGTCGCGGCTCACACCGGGCATGAAGTCGCCCGACAGGCTGACGAGTTGGTCATTGCCATTGAAGATAACGCTGATGCGTTCCTGTTGGCGCTCACCGCCACCTGGCTGCAAGCTGTACAGATAATCCCAGCGATCGGCATGGAACGTGTCGGCGAGCAGGGGGTTGCCCATGATAAACCGTACTTGCCGGCGGGTCATTCCCGGGCGTAACTGGTCTATCATGTCCTGCGTGACGACATTGCCCTGCTGGATGTCGATTTTGTAAACCCCGGGGAATGAACAACCGGCGAGTGCGAGCAGTCCCACGAAGGTGAAACTGGTTAGCAAGAGCTTGGTGTTTTGCATCGGTGGGCGACTTCCACTATCTTGGCTGGGACAACGTAAACGCCGATCATACCCGCATTAAGAGAAGCTGCGAAGCAGCATCGCGAGAAAGCTGACCATGGTTGAAAATAGCGAACTACGCAAAGCCGGCCTCAAAGTGACCCTGCCACGGGTCAAGATTCTACAAATGCTCGATTCTGCCGAGCAACGCCACATGAGTGCCGAAGACGTCTACAAGGCGCTTATGGAAGCTGGCGAGGACGTTGGTCTGGCCACGGTTTACCGTGTCCTGACTCAATTCGAGGCAGCGGGTCTTGTGGCTCGTCACAATTTCGATGGCGGTCATGCGGTCTTCGAATTGGCTGACGGGGAGCATCACGATCACATGGTGAACGTGGAAACCCGTGAGGTCATCGAATTCGTCAGCCCGGAAATCGAAAAGCTGCAAAAGGCAATTGCTGAGGAGTATGGCTTCGAGTTGATCGACCACCATCTCGTCCTGCACGTGCGCAAAAAGAAGTAAGCACGTTGCGTGAGCCACGGCTCCCAAAACGATAGAAGGCGACCCCAGGGTCGCCTTCTTGCTTTGTGGCTTTTATCGGTCGTATGTCAGGTTTTTGCGGCGATGACCATTTTTTTCGCGTGGGCCAGGGATTCCTTGGTGAGGTCGATCCCTCCCAGCATTCGAGCCACTTCCTCCACGCGCTCGCTCTTGTTGAGCTTGGACACGGCCGTTCGGGTGGCATCCTCGCCGCGCACCTTATGCACAAATAGATGCTGGTGCCCTTGGGCGGCCACTTGGGGCAAGTGAGTGACGGTCAGCACCTGACCGCGCTCCCCCAGTCGGCGCAGCAACTGGCCGACAATCTCCGCCGTCGGGCCGCCGATGCCCACGTCCACTTCGTCGAAGACCAGTGTCGGCACGCGCGAGGTCTGCGCCGTGATGACCTGGATGGCCAGGCTGATCCGTGACAACTCACCGCCCGAGGCGACTTTTGCCAGGGCCTTGAGCGGTTGCCCGGGGTTGGCGCTGACCAGCAATTCCACTTGCTCCAATCCGTTGGGCTGGAGTTCATCGCTGGCGTTGGGTTTCAGCTCGATGGTGAAGCGGCCCCCGGGCATGCCCAGGCGCTGGATTTCCTGTTCCACGGCGCTGGCCAGCCCGGTGGCGGCCTGCTGCCGAAGTGCGCTGAGCTCCTTGGCCTTTTCCTGGTAATGACGGGCGTAGGATGCCAGTTCCTCCCCCAGGCGCTCGATGGACTCATCGTTGGCGTTCAGGGTTTCCAGTTCCTCCAGCAGGCGTTGCTGAAGTTCGACGACGTCGGTCGGCTGGACGCGATGCTTGCGTGCCAGGGTATAGATGGTATCCAGCCGCTCTTCCAGGTATTGCAGGCGCGCTGGGTCGGCATCGAAGTGGTCGAGGAAGCGGTTCAGTTCCCCGACGGCTTCCTCGACCTGAATCTGTGCACTCGTCAGCAGGTTGGTCGCTTCGTTCAGGGCTCCGACCGAGTTGTTCACGCTGGTGAGTCGATTCAGGCTGGCGGTCAGCGCATTGAGCACGTTTCCCGAATCGCTTTCGCTGCACTGCTCCACGACCTGGCGGCAGATGCCCAGCAGGGCTTCGGCGTTGGTCAGGTTCTTGTGTTCCTGCTCCAGCTCTTCCAGTTCATTTTCGCCCAGGGCCAGGTTTTCCAGCTCCTCGAGCTGATAGCTCAGCAGTTGGTGGCGCGCCCGTTGTTCGTCGCCGGAGTTGGACAGTCGGTCCAGTTCCTGGCGCGTTTGTCGCCAGCGCTGGGCCGCCAGTTGAACCTGGCGCGCCAGGTCGGTGGCACCGGCGTACTCGTCGAGCAGGCGTCGATGGGTGTCGGTCTTGAGCAGGGATTGGTGTTCGTGCTGGCTATGGATGTCGATCAGCAGTTCGCCCAGGGCCTTGAGGTCGCCCAGTGGGCAGGGCGTGCCGTTGATGTAGCCTCGCGAGCGGCCTTCCGCCGTGATGACCCGGCGCAAGATGCACAGGCCGTCGGTGTCCAGGTCGCGCTCGGCCAGCCAGGCACTGGCTTCGGGGATGTCGACCAGGTCGAAGGTCGCCAGGATGTCGGCCTTGTCCGCGCCGGGACGCACCACGCCGTTGTCGGCGCGATCGCCCAGCGTCAGGCCCAGGGCGTCGAGCATGATCGATTTGCCGGCACCGGTTTCACCGGTGATCACGCTCATGCCTCGATCGAGTTCGAGGTCGAGGTGTTCGACGATGGCGTAGTTGTGTACGGACAGGTGCACCAGCATAAGGCCGCTCCCAGGCTTTAGGTCTGGTTATTTATACAGTGTTTTGTTTTGGCCTGACAATGCCTTCGCTTAGCTCGATTTGCTTGAGCGGAAGCATTTCTTAGCGCTGGCTGGAATGGATATGCAGCTGTTTTTTGTAAGGTTAATTCGTCGGCAAGCCCTTGAAGCTGAAAAACCTGGCCCCATATACCGGGGCAGAAGCGCGAGTCGAGCTCGCGGACGAAATTGAAAGGAGAAATCTATGGCTGACGAACAGACGCAGGATACGCAAAATCTAGACGCCAATCAGGCTCCCCAGGATTCGGGTGATGATCTGGCAGCACGTGTACAAGTGCTCGAAGAGCAATTGGCCGGCGCGCAGGATCAGGCGTTGCGTGTGGCAGCCGACCTGCAGAATGTCCGCCGTCGCGCCGAGCAGGATGTGGAAAAAGCCCACAAATTCGCCCTGGAGCGTTTCGCCGGCGACCTGCTGCCGATCATCGACAGCCTGGAGCGCGGCCTGGAGCTGTCCAGCCCGGACGACGAAAACATCCGTCCGATGCGCGAAGGCATCGAGCTGACCCTGAAAATGTTCCAGGACACCCTCAAGCGTTATCAGCTGGAAGCCATCGACCCGCACGGCGAACCCTTCAACGCCGAGCATCACCAGGCCATGGCGATGCAGGAAAGTGCCGACGTCGAGCCAAACAGTGTCCTGAAGGTGTTCCAGAAGGGCTATCTGCTCAACGGTCGCCTGCTGCGCCCGGCCATGGTCGTGGTCAGCAAGGCGCCAGCTCCGGTTTCGCCTTCTATTGATGAGCAGGCTTGAAAACGGTCGTAACGGCCCCATCTATAAGTCAAGCGTTTAAGTGCTACCGCAGTTAGCCACCACTGCTGCGGCAACCAAATCCAAGTTCCGGGAGAGTTAACATGGGCAAGATTATCGGTATCGACCTGGGGACCACCAACTCGTGCGTCTCCGTGCTGGAAAACGGCAAGGCCAAGGTGATTGAGAACGCCGAAGGCGCGCGTACCACGCCGTCGATCATCGCGTACGCCAACGATGGCGAAATTCTGGTTGGCCAGTCGGCCAAGCGTCAGGCCGTGACCAATCCGCATAACACCCTGTACGCGGTGAAGCGTCTGATCGGTCGCAAGTTCGACGAAGAAGTTGTTCAGAAAGACATCAAGATGGTGCCTTACAAAATCGCCAAGGCTGACAATGGCGACGCCTGGGTCGAAGTGAACGGCCAGAAAATGGCACCGCCACAGATTTCGGCTGAAATCCTGAAGAAGATGAAGAAAACCGCCGAAGACTACCTCGGCGAAGCGGTGACCGAAGCCGTTATTACCGTGCCTGCCTACTTCAACGACAGCCAGCGTCAGGCCACCAAGGACGCCGGCCGCATCGCGGGCCTGGATGTAAAACGTATCATCAACGAACCGACCGCTGCGGCGCTGGCCTACGGCATGGACAAGGCCAAGGGCGACCACACCGTGATCGTCTATGACCTGGGTGGTGGTACTTTCGACGTTTCCGTGATCGAAATCGCCGAAGTCGATGGCGAGCACCAGTTCGAAGTACTGGCAACCAACGGTGACACGTTCCTGGGTGGTGAAGACTTCGACATCCGCCTGATCGACTACCTCGTCGACGAGTTCAAGAAAGAAAGCGGCATGAACCTCAAGGGTGACCCGCTGGCGATGCAGCGTCTGAAAGAAGCCGCTGAAAAAGCCAAGATCGAACTGTCCTCGAGCCAGTCGACCGACGTGAACCTGCCGTACATCACCGCAGATGCCACCGGTCCTAAGCACTTGAACGTGAAGATCTCCCGCGCCAAGCTCGAAGCGCTGGTGGAAGACCTGGTTCAACGCACCATCGAACCTTGCCGCATCGCCATGAAAGATGCCGGTATCGACGTCGGCTCGATCAACGACGTGATCCTGGTGGGCGGTCAGACCCGTATGCCACTGGTCCAGAAGCTGGTGACCGATTTCTTCGGCAAGGAAGCACGTAAAGACGTGAACCCGGACGAAGCCGTTGCCATGGGTGCTGCGATCCAGGGCGCCGTTCTGGCCGGTGACGTGAAGGACGTCCTGCTGCTCGACGTCAGCCCGCTGACCCTGGGTATCGAAACCATGGGTGGCGTGATGACTGCGCTGATCGAGAAGAACACCACGATTCCTACCAAGAAATCCCAGGTGTTCTCGACGGCCGACGACAACCAGAGCGCCGTGACCATTCACGTGCTGCAAGGTGAGCGCAAGCAAGCCGCCCAGAACAAGTCCCTGGGCAAGTTCGACCTGGCCGAGATTCCACCAGCACCACGTGGCGTGCCACAAATCGAAGTGACCTTCGACATCGACGCCAACGGCATCCTGCACGTCGGCGCGAAAGACAAGGCCACCGGCAAGACCCAGTCCATCGTGATCAAGGCCAACTCCGGCCTGTCCGAGGAAGAAATTCAGCAGATGGTTCGCGATGCTGAAGTCAACGCCGAGGAAGACCGCAAGTTCGAAGAGCTGGCCAGCGCCCGTAACCAGGGTGATGCCCTGGTGCACTCGACTCGCAAGATGATCGCTGACGCCGGTGACAAAGTGACCGCGGAAGAGAAGACTGCGATCGAAGCTGCCGTGGTTGCCCTGGAAGCCGCTGTGAAAGGCGACGACAAGGCGGCCATCGAAGCGAAGATCGAAGAGCTGTCCAAGGTCTCCGCGCCAGTGGCCCAGAAGATGTACGCCGAGCAGGCTCAACCTGCCGAAGGCGCGGCGGCACAGGGCGAATCGGCCGAAAAAGCCGACGACGTCGTGGACGCCGAGTTCGAAGAAGTGAAAGACCACAAGTAATCGCTTGTTGGTCGGCCGGTTGACTGCATTTGTGCGGTGGCTGGTAGGATGTCGCCGCGCGGGGGCTTGCTCCCGCGTTGGCGTGTCTGGAGCCAATGAATTTTTACAGCGTGCGACAGTGCTCGGACGCTGGCGGTGTGAACGGGAATGCTCCTGCTTTCCGGGCAAGTGACACCGCGTTTTGGCCGGTTCCCTGGCTGAAAGATGTGGGTTTGCATGAAGGGGCGCGCAGGCGCTTTTCATGCAGAGCTTGAGACCAGGATCGTTGAATCGACGTGGTTGGGCCTGGGCCTTTGCGGGGAGGGCTCAACGAGTTTGGCAAGGTTCAGGAGAGGTTTGCCGAACGTCCTATAAGAGTGCAAAGACTAATGGCAAAGCGTGACTATTACGAAGTATTGGGTGTTGAGCGGGGGGCCAGCGAGGCAGAGCTGAAAAAGGCCTATCGTCGTCTGGCGATGAAGCACCACCCGGATCGTAATCCCGATGACAAGGCGTCCGAGGAACTGTTCAAGGAAGCCAACGAGGCTTACGAAGTCCTGTCCGACTCCAGCAAGCGCGCGGCCTACGACCAGTATGGTCATGCTGGTGTCGACCCGAGCATGGGGGGCGGCGGTGCCGGGTTTGGCGGCCAGAACTTCTCCGACATTTTCGGTGACGTGTTCAGTGACTTCTTTGGTGGCGGTCGCGGCGGTGCCCGTGGCGGCGCCCAGCGTGGCAGCGATCTGCGCTACACCCTGGAGCTGAACCTGGAAGAAGCGGTGCGCGGTACCACCGTCAACATCCGCGTGCCGACGCTGGTCAATTGCAAGCCGTGCGACGGCTCGGGTGCCAAGAAGGGTTCCTCGCCCGTCACGTGCCCGACCTGCGGTGGCATCGGCCAGGTTCGCATGCAACAGGGCTTCTTCTCGGTGCAGCAGACCTGCCCGCGCTGCCATGGCCAGGGCAAGATCATTTCCGATCCGTGCGACTCCTGCCACGGCGAAGGGCGTGTCGAAGAGTACAAGACGCTGTCGGTCAAGGTGCCGGCCGGTGTCGATACCGGTGACCGCATTCGTCTGTCCGGCGAAGGCGAGGCGGGTGCCCAGGGCGGCCCGACCGGCGACCTGTACGTGGTGATCAATGTGCGCGAGCACGCGATCTTCCAGCGCGACGGCAAGCATCTGTTCTGCGAAGTGCCTATCAGCTTCGTCGATGCGGCCTTGGGTGGCGAGCTCGAGATCCCGACCCTCGACGGTCGCGTCAAGTTGAAGATTCCCGAGGGTACGCAAACCGGCAAGCAATTCCGGATCCGCGGCAAAGGTGTTGCGCCCGTGCGCGGCGGTGGCGCTGGCGACCTGATGTGCCGCGTCGCGGTGGAGACGCCGGTCAACCTGAGTCGGCGCCAGCGTGAGTTGCTGGAGGAGTTCCGCAGTTCGCTGGAGGGTGACAACAGCCACTCCCCGAAAACCACCGGTTGGTTCGAAGGCGTGAAGCGCTTCTTCGGCGATCTGTAAGGAGGTCGCATGCGACGTATAGCTGTGATGGGCGCTGCGGGGCGCATGGGCAAGGCGTTGGTCGAAGCGGTGCAGCAGCGCTCGCCGCTCTCCGGCCTGACGGCGGCCATCGTGCGGCCCGACAGCACGCTGGTGGGCGCGGACGCGGGTGAGTTGGCTTCGCTTGGGCGCATTGGCGTGCCGATGTCTGGCGGCCTGGAAAAGGTGCTCGACGAGTTCGATGTGCTGATCGACTTCACGCTGCCAGACGTGATGCTGAAGAACCTGGCCATCTGCCGTAAGCACGGCAAGGCCATGGTGATCGGCACCACCGGGCTGGACGCTGCGCAAAAGCAGTTGCTGGCCGAGGCGGGCAAGGACATTGCGATCGTGTTCGCGGCGAACTTCAGCGTGGGCGTGAACCTGTCGCTCAAGCTGCTGGACATGGCAGCCCGGGTCCTGGGTGACGATGCGGATATCGAAATCATCGAGGCGCATCACCGGCACAAGATCGACGCGCCTTCGGGAACGGCCTTGCGCATGGGTGAGGTGATTGCTGATGCGCTGGGGCGCGACCTGCAACAGGTGGCCGTGTACGGACGCGAGGGGCATACCGGCGCTCGCCAGCGCGACACCATCGGTTTTGCCACGGTGCGCGGTGGCGATGTGGTGGGTGATCACACGGTGCTGTTCGCCACCGAGGGCGAGCGCCTGGAAATCACCCACAAGGCTTCGAGCCGGATGACCTTTGCCAAGGGCGCCGTACGTGCCGCACTGTGGCTGGATGGCCGCGAGCCTGGTTTGTACGATATGCAGGACGTTCTCGACCTGCGTTGATGCCAAAGAAAGCGGGGTTCACGTTATACTGAGCCCCGTTTTGCACCGCTTCGCGACGGCCTGTCGCATTCCCCTGCCTTTAAGGCTCATTAGCGGTGGACCAAAAAAGCCTTTTTCTGTAAGCTACAGCTTTAGTGTGTCCACTAAAAGCGCGCAGAATAATTCAGTGAAGAAGCGGGGTGACGTGTCCATACGTCACTCCGCTTTTTTACAACCTGCGATCGCCCTTTCAGGCTTTATTTACGGGAGGTCTTCTTGACTAAGCCAGCCATACTCGCCCTTGCTGATGGCAGCATTTTTCGCGGCGAAGCCATTGGAGCCGACGGTCAGACCGTTGGTGAGGTGGTGTTTAACACCGCAATGACCGGCTATCAGGAAATTCTTACCGATCCTTCCTACGCCCAGCAAATCGTTACCCTGACTTACCCGCACATCGGCAACACCGGTACCACGCCGGAAGATGCCGAGTCCGATCGTGTCTGGTCCGCCGGCCTGGTCATCCGTGACCTGCCGCTGGTAGCGAGCAACTGGCGTAACACGATGTCCCTGTCCGATTACCTGAAAGCCAACAACGTCGTGGCGATCGCCGGTATCGACACTCGCCGTCTGACCCGTATCCTGCGGGAGAAGGGCGCGCAAAACGGCTGCATCATGGCCGGCGACAATATCTCCGAAGAAGCCGCCATCGCTGCCGCCCAAGGGTTCCCGGGCCTCAAGGGCATGGACCTGGCGAAAGTCGTCAGCACCAAGACGCAGTACGAGTGGCGTTCCTCGGTCTGGAGCCTGAAGACCGACAGCCACCCAACGATCGAAGCGTCCGAGCTGCCGTATCACGTGGTGGCCTACGACTACGGCGTCAAGCTGAACATCCTGCGCATGCTGGTCGAGCGCGGTTGCCGCGTGACCGTGGTGCCGGCACAAACCCCGGCCGCCGACGTCCTGGCCCTCAAGCCCGACGGCGTGTTCCTGTCCAACGGCCCGGGCGACCCCGAGCCTTGCGACTACGCGATCCAGGCGATCCGGCAAGTGCTGGAAACCGAAATCCCGGTATTCGGCATCTGCCTGGGCCATCAACTGCTGGCCCTCGCCTCGGGCGCCAAGACCGTGAAGATGGGTCATGGCCACCACGGTGCCAACCACCCGGTGCAGGACCTGGATACCGGTGTCGTCATGATCACCAGCCAGAACCACGGTTTCGCCGTGGACGAAGCGACCCTGCCGGCCAACGTGCGGGCGATTCACAAGTCGCTGTTCGACGGCACGCTGCAAGGCATCGAGCGTACCGACAAGAGCGCGTTCAGCTTCCAGGGCCACCCTGAAGCGAGCCCGGGCCCGAACGACGTGGCTCCGCTGTTCGATCGCTTCATCAACGAGATGGCCAAGCGACGCTGACCGCGCGAAGCCTGAGGGCGGCCCCGAGCGCGGCGGCCCCCTTGGGCGCTTCAAAGATTGTTCGACGGCCTAGCCGACTGACCTGCGGATTTGAGTGACAAACCCATGCCAAAACGTACAGACATAAAAAGCATCCTGATTCTCGGCGCTGGCCCGATCGTGATCGGCCAGGCCTGCGAGTTCGACTACTCCGGCGCCCAGGCCTGCAAGGCCCTGCGCGAAGAGGGCTACCGCGTCATCCTGGTGAACTCCAACCCGGCCACCATCATGACCGACCCGGCCATGGCCGACGCCACCTACATCGAGCCGATCAAATGGCAGACCGTCGCCAAGATCATCGAGAAAGAGCGTCCTGACGCCCTGTTGCCGACCATGGGTGGCCAGACCGCGCTGAACTGCGCCCTGGACCTGGAGCGCGAAGGCGTCCTGGAAAAATTCGGTGTGGAAATGATCGGTGCCAACGCCGACACCATCGACAAGGCCGAAGACCGTTCGCGCTTCGACAAGGCAATGAAGGCCATCGGCCTGGAGTGCCCTCGCTCGGGCATCGCCCACAGCATGGAAGAGGCCAACGCGGTTCTCGAGAAGCTCGGCTTCCCTTGCATCATCCGTCCGTCCTTCACCATGGGCGGCACCGGTGGCGGTATCGCCTACAACCGTGAAGAGTTCGAAGAAATCTGCGCCCGTGGCCTGGACTTGTCGCCGACCAAGGAACTGCTGATCGACGAATCGCTGATCGGCTGGAAAGAGTACGAGATGGAAGTGGTCCGCGACAAAAAGGACAACTGCATCATCGTCTGCTCCATCGAGAACTTCGACCCGATGGGCGTGCACACCGGTGACTCGATCACCGTCGCGCCGGCCCAGACCCTGACGGACAAGGAATACCAGATCCTGCGTAACGCCTCCCTGGCGGTGCTGCGTGAGATCGGCGTGGAAACCGGCGGCTCCAACGTCCAGTTCGGCATCTGCCCGGACACCGGCCGCATGGTGGTCATCGAAATGAACCCGCGGGTATCCCGCTCGTCGGCCCTGGCCTCGAAAGCCACGGGCTTCCCGATTGCCAAGGTCGCGGCCAAGCTGGCCGTGGGCTACACCCTCGACGAGCTGTCGAACGACATCACCGGTGGCAAGACCCCGGCGTCCTTCGAACCGTCCATCGACTACGTCGTCACCAAGCTGCCGCGCTTTGCCTTCGAGAAGTTCGCCAAGGCCGATGCCCGCCTGACCACCCAGATGAAGTCGGTCGGTGAAGTCATGGCGATTGGCCGTACCTTCCAGGAATCCCTGCAGAAAGCCCTTCGCGGCCTGGAAGTCGGTGTCTGCGGCCTCGATCCGAAGCTGGACCTGAGCCATCCGGACAGCATGAGCGAGCTCAAGCGCGAGCTGACCGTGCCAGGCGCCGAGCGCATCTGGTACGTGGCCGATGCCTTCCGTGCCGGCATGACCGTCGAGCAGATCTTCGGCATGAACATGATCGACCCTTGGTTCCTGGTGCAGATCGAAGACCTGATCAAGGACGAAGAAAAGGTCAAGACCCTGGGCATGTCCAGCATCGACCGCGACATGATGTTCCGCCTCAAGCGCAAGGGCTTCTCGGACCAGCGCCTGGCCAAGCTGCTCGGCGTGACCGAGAAGAGCCTGCGCGCCCATCGCCACAAGCTGGAAGTTTTCCCGGTCTACAAGCGCGTCGACACCTGCGCGGCCGAGTTCGCCACCGATACCGCGTACCTGTATTCCACGTACGAAGAAGAGTGCGAAGCCGCGCCTTCGACCCGCGACAAGATCATGATCCTGGGCGGTGGTCCTAACCGGATCGGCCAGGGCATCGAGTTCGACTATTGCTGCGTGCACGCTGCACTGGCCCTGCGCGATGACGGGTACGAGACCATCATGGTCAACTGCAACCCGGAAACCGTCTCCACCGACTACGACACCTCCGACCGCCTGTACTTCGAGCCAGTGACCCTGGAAGACGTGCTGGAAATCGTCCGCGTCGAGAAGCCCAAGGGCGTCATCGTCCAGTACGGCGGCCAGACCCCGCTGAAACTGGCGCGTGCCCTGGAAGCC
Organism: Pseudomonas chlororaphis; assembly: GCA_001023535.1. Taxonomy (NCBI): domain Bacteria; kingdom Pseudomonadati; phylum Pseudomonadota; class Gammaproteobacteria; order Pseudomonadales; family Pseudomonadaceae; genus Pseudomonas; species Pseudomonas chlororaphis. The sequence goes on along the minus strand of CP011020.1, from coordinate 4,660,437 downwards.
GCCGGCGTACCGATCATCGGCACCAGCCCGGACGCGATCGACCGCGCCGAAGACCGTGAGCGCTTCCAGCAGATGGTCGAGCGCCTGAACCTGCGCCAGCCGCCAAACGCCACCGTGCGCAGCGAAGACGAAGCGATTCGTGCCGCCGCCAAGATCGGCTACCCGCTGGTGGTGCGTCCGTCCTACGTATTGGGCGGCCGTGCGATGGAAATCGTCTACCAGGAAGAAGAACTCAAGCGCTACCTGCGCGAAGCGGTCCAGGTGTCCAACGATAGCCCGGTGCTGCTGGACCACTTCCTCAACTGCGCCATCGAAATGGACGTGGATGCGGTCTGCGACGGCAAGGACGTGGTGATTGGCGCGATCATGCAGCACATCGAGCAGGCCGGTGTTCACTCCGGTGACTCCGCGTGCTCGCTGCCGCCTTACTCGCTGCCGGCCCACATCCAGGACGAGATGCGCGAGCAGGTCAAGAAAATGGCCCTGGAACTGGGTGTTGTCGGCTTGATGAACGTGCAGTTGGCGCTTCAGGGCGAAGACATCTACGTCATCGAGGTCAACCCGCGCGCTTCGCGTACCGTGCCGTTCGTCTCCAAGTGCATCGGTGTTTCCCTGGCCATGATCGCCGCGCGTGTCATGGCTGGCAAAACCCTGAAGGAACTGGGCTTCACCAAGGAAATCATCCCGAATTTCTACAGCGTGAAAGAGGCGGTGTTCCCGTTCGCCAAGTTCCCAGGTGTCGACCCGATCCTCGGCCCGGAAATGAAATCCACCGGTGAAGTGATGGGCGTCGGTGACACCTTCGGCGAAGCCTTCGCCAAGGCCCAGATGGGCGCCAGCGAAGTGCTGCCGACCGGTGGTACGGCGTTCATCAGCGTGCGTGATGACGACAAGCCACTGGTTGCAGGCGTGGCCCGTGATCTGATCAACTTGGGCTTCGAAGTGGTCGCCACTGCCGGTACTGCCAAGCTGATCGAGGCGGCAGGCCTGAAAGTGCGCCGCGTGAACAAGGTGACCGAGGGCCGTCCGCACGTGGTCGACATGATCAAGAATGACGAAGTCACGCTGATCATCAACACCACCGAGGGTCGCCAGTCGATCGCCGATTCCTACTCCATTCGTCGCAACGCCCTGCAGCACAAGATCTACTGCACCACGACCATTGCTGCGGGCGAAGCGATCTGCGAAGCGCTCAAGTTCGGTCCCGAGAAGACCGTGCGCCGCTTGCAGGATCTACATGCAGGATTGAAGGCATGAGCATAACCAAGTACCCGATGACCGTTCAGGGCGCCAAGGCCCTGGAAGAAGAACACGCTCACCTGACCAAGGTCGAGCGCCCGCGCTTGAGTCAGGCCATTGGTGAAGCGCGTGAGCTGGGGGATCTGAAGGAAAACGCCGAGTACCATGCCGCCCGTGAAGAGCAGGGCATGGTCGAGGCGCGGGTTCGCGATATCGAGGGTCGCCTGCAAAATGCGGTGATCATCGACGTCACGACCATTCCTCACACCGGCAAGGTGATCTTCGGCACCACCGTGGAAATCGCCAACGTCGAGACGGATGAAAGCGTTACCTACCAGATCGTGGGTGAGGATGAGGCTGACATCAAACTCGGCAAGATCTCTGTCGGTTCGCCTATTGCCCGCGCCTTGATTGCCAAGGAAGAGGGCGATGTGGTGGCGGTGAAGACACCTGGCGGTGTCATCGAGTATGAGATTGTCGAAGTCCGTCACGTCTGAGCGAAGGCGCCCGCTACGTGCCGGCGCCATGATCTGGCAGCTTGCCCAGATGTTGTGGGTGGGCGGCGTGTGGTTGTTGCACATCGGTTTGCTGCCGGTGCTGGGCCGAATCGGCCTGGCACCGCTGCTCATCGATGAAATCGCGAGTATGCTGACGGCACTGCTGGTGGGTTTTTGTGCAGTGTGCGTGACGGTTCAGGCTTTGGTGCTGGTTCAGGCCGAGGGCCTTGCCAGCCTATGGCGCGACATTCGTGGGCAATTGCTGCTCATGGCCTTGTACGCGTGCGGGATGTTCTTTGCCGTGCGGCTTGGCTGGCCGGATGCAAGCCAGTGGCAGGTCTTCAGTTACCTGGTGCTGGGGTTTTCCGGTTTGGTGCTGGTGCTGCAACCGGTTCCCGGGTGGAGCGGCAGGGTGCGCGAAGCACACCCTTGAGCCTTGGCATCACTTGAAGCGGTGAACGTTCGACAGTTGCTTGTTGACGCTGAAGTTCTTGCGATAAATCAGTGCCATCTTGCCGATGACCTGCACCAGGTCGGCCTTGCCGGTCTTGCACAGTTCAGCAACGGCAGCCAGGCGGGCTTCGCGGTCGAGGATATTGAGCTTGATCTTGATCAGCTCATGATCACCCAGTGCGCGTTCCAGCTCGGCGAGTACACCTTCAGTCAAACCGTTGTCAGCCACAGTCAAAACCGGTTTCAGATGGTGGCCAATGGATTTGTATTGTTTCTTCTGCTCTTGAGTGAGCGGCATAATCTGACCCCTGCGTCTGATCTTGTAAAAAAGCGGCGGCCAGTTTACCCGAGCGAGTCCGGGACCGCCCACTTAATCACGACCCGTTTTATTTTTAGAGGTGGCCCGTGGCCCGTTCCAAGACTAGCCAGAACTGGCTCAAAGAGCATTTCAACGATCCGTACGTCAAAATGGCGCAAAAGGACGGCTATCGCTCTCGTGCCAGCTATAAATTGCTGGAGATCCAGGAAAAGGATCGCCTGATCCGTCCCGGCATGACCGTGATCGACCTCGGCGCGGCGCCGGGCGGCTGGTCCCAGGTGACCAGTCGTCTGATTGGTGGCCAGGGGCGGTTGATCGCCTCCGACATCCTGGAAATGGACGGCATCCCTGACGTGACCTTCATTCAGGGCGATTTTACCGAAGACGCCGTATTGGCAAAAATCCTGGAGGCCGTCGGAAATACCGAGGTTGACCTTGTGATTTCCGATATGGCCCCCAATATGAGTGGATTGGCGGCTGTCGACATGCCTCGTGCAATGTTCCTCAGCGAGCTGGCCCTGGATCTTGCCGGGCGGGTTCTGCGTCCGGGTGGTGATTTTTTGATCAAGGTCTTCCAGGGTGAAGGCTTCGATGAATACCACAAGGGCATACGCAAGTTGTTCGACAAGGTGCAAATGCGCAAACCATTGTCGTCCCGTGACCGTTCGCGCGAGCAGTACCTGCTGGCGCGGGGGTTTCGCGGTATCGAAGGCGCTGCCAGCGATGAGCGTCTCTGACTGGGGCGATAGATTTTTTTGTCTCGCGTTGAAAACGCCGCGTAACGAAAATGATGCGGTCAAAGTTTCACAAAGGGTTACAGACGGCGCCTGCCAGAGTCGTAGGTAATGTAGTAAGTTAGGCCGGTGAATATCATGCGAAGCGCGCGCCAGTAGCGGAGCTTGCTTCAGAGGGTAGTTAATTGAACGATATGGCAAAGAATCTGATCCTGTGGTTGATCATCGCCGCTGTCCTTGTGACCGTGATGAACAACTTCTCCAGCCCTAACGAGCCGCAGACCCTCAACTATTCCGACTTCATCCAGCAGGTCAAGGATGGCAAGGTCGAGCGCGTAGCCGTTGATGGCTATGTGATTACCGGCAAGCGCACCGACGGCGACAGCTTCAAGACCATTCGTCCGGCGATCCAGGACAATGGCCTGATCGGCGACCTGGTGGACAACCATGTCGTGGTCGAAGGCAAGCAGCCTGAACAGCAAAGCATCTGGACCCAGCTGCTGGTCGCCAGCTTCCCGATCCTGGTGATCATCGCCGTGTTCATGTTCTTCATGCGCCAGATGCAGGGTGGTGGCGGTGGCAAGGGCGGGCCGATGAGCTTCGGCAAGAGCAAGGCCCGGCTGCTGTCCGAAGACCAGGTGAAAACCACCCTGGCCGACGTCGCCGGTTGCGATGAAGCCAAGGAAGAGGTTGGCGAGCTGGTCGAATTCCTGCGCGACCCGGGCAAGTTCCAACGCCTGGGCGGCCGTATCCCGCGTGGCGTGCTGATGGTGGGCCCGCCAGGTACCGGTAAGACCCTGCTCGCCAAGGCGATTGCCGGCGAGGCCAAGGTGCCGTTCTTCACGATTTCCGGTTCCGACTTCGTGGAAATGTTCGTGGGTGTCGGTGCAAGCCGTGTCCGTGACATGTTCGAGCAGGCCAAGAAGCATGCGCCGTGCATCATCTTCATCGACGAAATCGACGCGGTCGGTCGCCATCGTGGCGCCGGCATGGGCGGCGGTCACGACGAGCGCGAACAGACCCTCAACCAGTTGCTGGTGGAGATGGACGGTTTCGAAATGAACGATGGCATCATCGTGATTGCCGCCACCAACCGTCCCGACGTGCTGGACCCTGCGCTGTTGCGTCCAGGTCGCTTCGACCGTCAGGTCGTGGTGGGGTTGCCGGACATTCGTGGTCGTGAGCAGATTCTCAAGGTCCATATGCGCAAGGTGCCGATGGGTGACGATGTCGCTCCGGCCGTCATCGCCCGTGGTACGCCTGGCTTCTCCGGTGCCGACCTGGCCAACCTGGTCAACGAGGCCTCGCTGTTTGCCGCTCGTTCCGGCAAGCGCCTGGTGGAAATGAAGGAATTCGAACTGGCCAAGGACAAGATCATGATGGGCGCAGAGCGCAAATCCATGGTCATGTCCGAGAAGGAAAAGCAGAACACGGCCTACCACGAGGCGGGTCACGCCATCGTCGGTCGTGTGGTGCCCGAGCATGACCCGGTCTATAAGGTCTCGATCATTCCCCGTGGTCGTGCCCTGGGCGTGACCATGTTCCTGCCGGAAGAAGATCGTTACAGCCTGTCCAAGCGGGCGCTGATCAGCCAGATCTGTTCGCTGTACGGCGGTCGTATCGCCGAAGAGATGACATTGGGTTTTGACGGTGTGACCACTGGCGCCTCCAACGACATCATGCGTGCCAGCCAGATTGCCCGGAACATGGTGACCAAGTGGGGGCTTTCCGAGAAGCTGGGGCCGCTGATGTACGCTGAAGAAGAGGGCGAAGTGTTCCTCGGCCGTGGTGGCAGTGGCCAGCATGCAAGCTTTTCCGGCGAGACGGCCAAGCTGATCGACTCCGAAGTGCGCAGCATCATCGATCAGTGCTACGGCACCGCCAAGCAGATTCTCACGGACAACCGTGACAAGCTCGACGCCATGGCCGATGCACTGATGAAGTACGAAACCATCGATGCCGAGCAGATCGATGACATCATGGCGGGGCGCGTGCCTCGTGAGCCACGAGACTGGTCGGGAGGCACCGGTACTTCCGGTACGCCGCCGGCGGTCCAGGGCGAGCGTCCGGAAACACCGATTGGCGGTCCGGCTGCTGATGTATAAGGCGTGAAATGACTTCTGTTCAGTCCTCGACCCGGTTGCCTTGCGGCAACCGGGTTCTTGATTTGGCCCAGGCGCATGTCATGGGCATCCTCAATGTCACCCCTGATTCCTTTTCCGATGGTGGGCGATTCAGCCAGCTCGATGCTGCGTTGCGCCATTCCGAGGCAATGGTGCTTGCGGGCGCCACGCTGATCGATGTGGGCGGCGAATCGACCCGGCCGGGTGCGCGGGCTGTCTCGCCTACCGAGGAGCTGGAGCGAGTGGCGCCGATTGTCGAGCGCATCCACCGTGAGCTCGATGTCATTATCTCGGTCGATACGTCCACGCCGGCGGTCATGCGTGAGACGGCGCGGTTGGGCGCTGGCCTGATCAACGATGTGCGGTCGCTGCAGCGCGATGGCGCCCTGGATGCGGCGGCGGCCACCGGCCTGCCGGTTTGCCTGATGCATATGCTCGGCGAGCCCGGCACCATGCAGAACGACCCGCATTATGATGATGTGGCCCGCGAGGTGAGTGAGTTCCTGGCCCAGCGCATGAGCCAATGCGCCGCCGTGGGCATCCCTGCCGAGAAAATCATCCTTGATCCCGGGTTTGGCTTTGCCAAGACACTGGATCACAATCTGAGCCTGTTCAAGCATATGCAGGCATTGCACGCGCTCGGGCGGCCCCTGTTGGTTGGGGTTTCGCGAAAGAGCATGATAGGCAATGCATTGGGGCGTCCGGTGGGAGAGCGCCTGTATGGCGGTCTTGCACTGGCTGCCTTGGCCCTGACCAAGGGCGCGCGCATATTGCGCGTCCATGACGTGGCCGAAACGATGGATGTTGTACGGATGATCGCAGCTGTGGATTCAGCCGAATAAGAATGACGGAGCACTTATGAGCAAAAAATATTTTGGCACCGACGGTATTCGTGGTCGGGTCGGCGAATATCCGATTACTCCGGATTTCATGCTCAAGCTCGGCTGGGCTGCCGGCATGGCGTTCCGCAAGATGGGCGCCTGCAAGGTGTTGGTTGGCAAGGACACGCGTATTTCCGGCTACATGTTCGAATCGGCGCTCGAAGCTGGCCTGACCTCGGCGGGTGCCGATGTGATGCTGCTGGGGCCGATGCCGACGCCAGCCATCGCCTACCTGACGCGTACGTTCCAGGCGCAGGCCGGGATCGTGATCAGTGCTTCGCACAACCCGCATGACGATAACGGCATCAAGTTCTTCTCCGGCCAGGGCACCAAGTTGCCGGATGACATCGAGCTGATGATCGAAGAACTGTTGGACACACCGATGACGGTGGTTGAGTCGAGCAAGATCGGTAAGGTGTCGCGGATTAACGACGCATCGGGTCGCTACATCGAATTCTGTAAAGGCAGTGTGCCGACCGGCACCAGTTTTGCCGGCCTGAAAATCATCGTCGACTGCGCTCACGGGGCCACCTATAAAGTCGCGCCGAGTGTATTCCGAGAGTTGGGTGCTGAAGTGGTGGTGCTTTCCGCCCAGCCCAATGGGCTGAACATCAACCACAACTGTGGTTCCACCCATACCGAGGCGTTGCAGGCTGCGGTGCTGGCCGAGCAGGCTGATCTCGGTATCGCCTTCGACGGCGATGGTGACCGGGTACTGATGGTCGATCACACCGGTACGGTGGTCGATGGTGACGAGTTGTTGTTCATCATCGCCCGCGACCTGCACGGGCGCGGCAAGCTGCAGGGCGGCGTCGTCGGTACATTGATGAGCAATCTCGGCCTCGAACTGGCGCTGGCGGACCTGGATATCCCGTTCGTGCGGGCCAACGTGGGCGATCGTTATGTGATCTCGGAGCTGCTGGAACGCAACTGGGTGATCGGTGGCGAGAATTCCGGGCACATCGTGTGCTTCGATCACACCACCACCGGTGATGCGATCATCGCGGCCTTGCAGGTGCTGATGGCACTCAAGGCGCGGGATGAAGGGCTCGCACAGTCGCGCCAGGCGTTGCGCAAGTGTCCGCAGGTGCTGATCAACGTGCGTTTCGGTGGTGGCGCCAATCCGATCGAGCACGCGACGGTCAAGCAGGCCAGCGAGCGCGTGACACAGGCGATGGCGGGGCGTGGGCGGGTGTTGCTGCGCAAGTCCGGTACAGAGCCTTTGGTGCGTGTCATGGTCGAGGGCGAGGACGAAGCACAGGTTCGAGGCTATGCCGAAGAGCTGGCAAAACTGGTTACTGAAGTTTCTGCCTGAATTCGGCTTGCCAGTCATGAATCGGTTGGGTAACATCTGCGCCCACTTTGACCGACGAGGTACAGCATGCGTCGCCCTATGGTAGCTGGTAACTGGAAGATGCACGGTACCCGCGCCAGCGTCGCTGAGCTGATCAATGGCCTTCGTCATCTGGCCTTGCCAAGCGGTGTTGACGTCGCGGTATTCCCGCCTTGCTTGTATATCAATCAAGTGATTGATGGCTTGAAAGGCAAGTCGATTTCGGTCGGCGCGCAGAACTCTGCGGTGGAATCCATGCAAGGTGCGTTGACCGGTGAGGTTGCGCCGAGTCAGCTGGTGGATGCAGGTTGTACCCTGGTCCTGGTCGGACACTCCGAGCGTCGCCTGATCATGGGCGAGCAGGATAAGACCCTGATTCGCAAGTTTGCAGCGGCCCAGGCGTGTGGTCTGACTCCGGTGTTGTGTGTAGGGGAAACCCTCGAGCAGCGTGAAGCCGGCAAGACTCTTGAAGTTGTCGGGCGTCAGCTGGGCAGCATCATCGAAGACCTGGGTGTCGGCGCTTTTGCAAAGGCAGTCATCGCTTACGAGCCAGTCTGGGCCATTGGCACCGGGCTGACGGCTTCGCCGCAACAGGCGCAGGATGTGCACGCAGCCATCCGTGCGCAGTTGGCGGCAGAGAATTCTGAAGTGGCGCGAGGTGCGCGACTTCTATACGGCGGCAGCGTGAAGGCGGCCAATGCGGTCGAACTGTTCGGCATGCCGGATATCGATGGGGGGCTCATTGGTGGAGCGTCCCTGAATGCAGATGAGTTCGGTGCGATCTGTCGCGCCGCGGGAAACTGAAAAAATGCTGGAAACAGTCGTAGTCGTTTTTCATCTGCTGGGTGCACTGGGTGTAGTAGCCCTCGTATTGCTGCAGCAGGGTAAAGGTGCGGATGCTGGCGCGTCTTTCGGTGCAGGTGCTTCAAATACTGTGTTCGGAAGCCAAGGTTCCTCTACCTTTCTTAGTAAGTTTACTGCTATACTTGCCGCCGGTTTCTTCATGACCAGCTTGGGGTTAGGTTACTTTGCTAAAGAGAAAGCTCATGAGCTGACTCAAGTAGGTTTGCCAAACCCAGCGGTACTGGAGACACCTAAGCAACAACCGGCTTCTGATGATGTCCCGGTGCTTCAAGAGCAAAAGTCGGCCAATCCGGCGACTGACGTGCCTCCAGCTCAAGAGCAGAAGTAAGAAGGTTTCAAACGCTGTATTGCCGAGGTGGTGGAATTGGTAGACACGCAACCTTGAGGTGGTTGTGCCCATAGGGTGTAGGGGTTCGAGTCCCCTTCTCGGTACCAATTATCAGGAGAGCCCGCAATTGCGGGCTTTCTTGTCGGTGGAAGGGTTACATTGACCCTGTAATGGATCGGTCGTATACTTCCGCCCCAGCTTTGTCGCGGGATGGAGCAGTCTGGTAGCTCGTCGGGCTCATAACCCGAAGGTCGTCGGTTCAAATCCGGCTCCCGCAACCAGTTTCAGAGGCCCCTTCCAAGGGGCTTTTTGTTAGCTGGACACTTTATAGCGCCGTTGCTTGACGGCGTTTCAGGGATGGGCGATTCGCCCATTTTTTTTTATTTGCACAGCATGCACAAACATGCACGAGGGGGTTCAGGTGTCGAGCAAGCTAGAACAGTTGCAGGCCTTGTTGGCCCCGGTGGTCGTGGCCCTTGGCTATGAATGCTGGGGTATTGAGTTTTCGGCTCAAGGTCGCCACTCACTGTTGCGCGTTTATATCGATAAGGAAGGCGGCGTGTTGGTGGACGATTGCGCCATCGTCAGCCGTCAGATCAGCGGTGTACTGGATGTTGAAGATCCAATCGCCTCCGAATATACCCTTGAAGTTTCCTCGCCTGGCATGGAACGCCCGCTGTTCACCCTTGAACAGTTTGCTTCGTTTGCCGGTGAACAAGTGAAGATCAGGCTGCGTTCGCCTTTCGAAGGTCGACGCAACTTCCAAGGCCTTCTGCGCGGTATAGAAGAACAGGATGTCGTGGTGCAGGTAGATGACCATGAGTTCCTGTTGCCGATCGATATGATCGACAAGGCCAACATTATTCCCAGTTTTGACTGATACGTGCCAGATACTGCGGATCCCGCGGATCCAATGGCTTGCGAAAGGCGAGGCGTACGATGAGCAAAGAAGTACTGCTGGTTGTTGAGTCGGTATCCAATGAAAAGGGCGTACCGGCTAACGTGATTTTTGAAGCGCTGGAGCTGGCCCTGGCCACTGCTACCAAGAAGCGGTTTGAAGACGAAGTTGATTTGCGTGTGGAGATCAATCGCCACACGGGTGCCTACGAGACATTCCGTCGCTGGACGGTCGTCGAGGAAGCCGACCTGGACGATCCCGCTATCGAAACCTGGCCGAGCAAGGTTGCGCAAACGCATCCGGGCGCCAAGGTCGGTGATGTCGTCGAAGAGAAGATCGAGTCCATCGAGTTCGGCCGCATTGCTGCACAGACCGCCAAGCAGGTCATCGTGCAGAAGGTTCGCGAGGCCGAGCGTGCACAGGTGGTCGACGCTTACCGCGAGCGCCTCGGGGAAATCATCTCCGGCACCGTGAAAAAAGTTACCCGCGACAACGTGATCGTCGACCTGGGCAACAACGCCGAAGCGTTGCTGGCCCGTGAAGACATCATTTCCCGCGAAACTTTCCGTGTCGGCGTGCGCCTGCGTGCGCTGCTCAAGGAAATCCGCACCGAGAACCGCGGCCCGCAGCTGATCCTGTCGCGTACAGCGCCGGAAATGCTGATCGAGTTGTTCCGCATCGAAGTGCCGGAAATTGCCGAAGGCCTGATCGAAGTCATGGCCGCCTCCCGTGATCCGGGTTCGCGCGCCAAGATCGCGGTCCGCTCCAAGGACAAGCGCATCGACCCGCAAGGCGCCTGCATCGGCATGCGCGGTTCGCGTGTCCAGGCCGTATCCGGCGAGTTGGGCGGCGAGCGTGTGGACATCGTCCTGTGGGACGATAACCCGGCTCAGTTCGTGATCAATGCCATGTCGCCTGCTGAAGTGGCGGCAATTATCGTCGACGAAGATGCCCATGCCATGGACATCGCCGTTGGCGCAGACAATCTGGCTCAGGCCATTGGTCGCGGCGGTCAGAACGTGCGTCTGGCGAGCCAGTTGACTGGCTGGACCCTGAACGTGATGACCGAATCGGACATCCAGGCTAAGCAGCAAGCTGAAACCGGCGACATCCTGCGCAACTTCATCGAAGAGCTTGAAGTCGATGAAGAGCTGGCACAGGTGCTGGTGGATGAAGGCTTTACCAGCCTGGAAGAGATTGCCTACGTACCGGTGGAGGAGATGCTCAACATCGACGGCTTTGACGAGGAAATCGTCAACGAGCTTCGCGCTCGGGCCAAGGATCGCTTGTTGACCAAAGCCATCGCTACTGAGGAAAAGCTGGCAGACGCCCATCCGGCCGAAGACCTGCTCTCGCTTGAGGGCATGGACAAGGATTTGGCGATGGAACTGGCGGTGCGCGGCGTAATTACCCGCGAAGACCTGGCCGAGCAGTCTATTGACGACCTGCTCGACATCGACGGCATTGACGATGATCGTGCCGGCAAGTTGATCATGGCCGCCCGAGCCCACTGGTTCGAGTAATAGGCGCGGCCTGAGGAGAGAAGTGCATGACGCAAGTCACGGTGAAACAACTGGCCGATGAGGTCAAAACACCGGTAGAGCGCCTGTTGCAGCAGATGCGTGAGGCAGGTCTGCCGCACACCGCCGCCGAGGAACATGTGACCGACAGTGAGAAGCAATCCCTGCTGACTCACTTGAAGAGCAGTCACAAGGCTAAAGTGGAAGAACCACGCAAGATCACTCTGCAGCGTAAGACCACCAGCACCCTGCGTGTTGCCGGTAGCAAAAGCATCAGTGTCGAAGTACGCAAGAAGAAAGTCTTCGTACAGCGTAGCCCGGAAGAAATCGAAGCCGAGCGCAAGCGCGAGCTGGAAGAACGTCGCGCAGTAGAAAATGCTGCCCGCCAGAAGGCTGAAGAAGAAGCCAAGCGTCGCGCCGAAGAAGAAGCGCGTCGCCAGCCTGCTGCTGCGCAACCGGAGCCGGTCGAAGCCGTTGCGGCACCTGCCCCGGCGGCCGAACCTGTGCGTGAAAGCGCGCCGGTCGTTGCGCCTGCTCCAGCACCTGCGGCCGATACCCGCAAGCGCGACGAACAGCGTCGTCCCGACAAACCACGTGCCGACGACAACCGTCGTGGCGGTGGCGGTGGTGATGGCGAGCGCAAGAACGCGCCTCACCGTGCCTCGGTCAAGGAAAAGGCGCCGGCACCTCGTGTTGCGCCACGTACCACCGACGAAGAAAGCGATGGCTTCCGTCGCGGCGGTCGCGGCAAGGCCAAGCTGAAGAAACGCAACGCCCACGGTTTCCAGAGCCCGACCGGCCCTGTCGTGCGTGAAGTGAAGATCGGCGAGACCATCACCGTGGGCGACCTGGCCCAGCAGATGTCGGTCAAGGCTGCTGAAATCATCAAGTTCATGTTCAAGCTGGGTACCCCGGCCACCATCAACCAGGTACTGGACCAGGAAACTGCCCAGCTGGTTGCTGAAGAACTGGGCCACAAAGTGACCCTGGTCAGCGACACCGCCCTGGAAGATTCCCTGGCCGAGTCCCTGAAGTTCGAAGGTGAAGCGGTTCCACGTGCGCCGGTCGTGACTGTCATGGGTCACGTTGACCACGGTAAGACCTCGCTGCTCGACTACATCCGTCGTGCCAAGGTAGCTGCGGGCGAAGCCGGCGGCATCACCCAGCACATCGGTGCGTACCACGTTGAAACCGAACGCGGCATGGTCACCTTCCTCGACACCCCGGGTCACGCCGCGTTTACCGCAATGCGTGCCCGTGGTGCCAAGGCGACCGACATCGTGATCCTGGTGGTCGCGGCGGACGACGGCGTGATGCCGCAAACCATCGAAGCCGTTCAGCATGCCCAGGCTGCTGGCGTACCGCTGGTGGTTGCGGTGAACAAGATCGACAAGCCGGGTGCTGACCTGGATCGCATCCGTAGCGAATTGTCGGCTCACGGCGTGACCTCCGAAGAGTGGGGCGGCGACACCCCGTTCGTACCGGTTTCGGCGAAGATGGGTACCGGCGTCGACGAATTGCTCGAAGCGGTATTGCTGCAGGCCGAAGTGCTCGAACTGACCGCCACTCCATCGGCCCCTGGCCGTGGTGTGGTAGTTGAATCGCGCCTGGACAAGGGCCGCGGTCCGGTGGCGACGGTCCTGGTTCAGGACGGTACGCTGCGTCAGGGCGACATGGTGCTGGTTGGTTCGAACTATGGCCGCGTGCGCGCCATGCTCGACGAGAACGGCAAGCCCATCAAGGAAGCCGGTCCGGCTATCCCGGTCGAGATCCTCGGCCTGGACGGCACCCCGGACGCTGGCGACGAGATGAGCGTTGTGGCTGACGAGAAGAAGGCCCGTGAAGTCGCGCTGTTCCGTCAAGGCAAGTTCCGCGAAGTCAAACTGGCTCGCGCACATGCCGGCAAGCTGGAAAACATCTTCGAGAACATGGGCCAGGAAGAGAAGAAGACGCTCAACATCGTCCTCAAATCCGACGTCCGTGGTTCCCTGGAAGCCTTGCAAGGCGCTCTCAACGGCCTGGGCAACGACGAAGTGCAAGTGCGCGTGGTCGGCGGCGGTGTCGGTGGTATCACCGAGTCCGATGCCAACCTGGCCCTGGCTTCCAACGCGGTACTGTTCGGCTTCAACGTGCGTGCCGATGCCGGCGCGCGCAAGATCGTCGAGCAGGAAGGTCTGGATATGCGTTACTACAACGTGATCTACGACATCATCGAAGACGTCAAGAAAGCCCTGACCGGTATGCTGGGCAGCGACGTGCGGGAGAACATCCTGGGCGTGGCCGAAGTTCGCGACGTGTTCCGTTCGCCGAAGTTTGGTGCCATCGCCGGTTGCATGGTGATCGAGGGTGTCGTTCACCGTAACCGTCCGATCCGTGTACTGCGTGAAGACATCGTGATCTTCGAAGGCGAGCTGGAATCGCTGCGTCGCTTCAAGGATGACGCTTCCGAAGTCCGTGCCGGCATGGAGTGCGGTATTGGCGTCAAGAGCTACAACGACGTCAAGGTCGGCGACAAGATCGAAGTCTTCGAGAAGGTCCAGGTTGCTCGCAGCCTCTGACTCGCGTACTTCAAGAGCCGCAACGGGCAGCCGCATGAACATGCGCTGCCGCGCTGGCGGACTCTAAACGCAACGCCCGGTCTGGCTTTCGCCAGGCCGGGCGTTTGCCGCTTTCAGACCTTGCGGGTTTCCCGTAGGGCAGTAACAGGTAACAAGACATGGCAAAAGAATACAGCCGTACCCAACGAATCGGCGATCAGATGCAGCGCGAGCTGGCCCAGTTGATCCGCCGCGAAGTCAAGGACCCGCGTGTCGGCCTGGTCACCATTACCGCAGTGGAAGTCAGCCGTGACGTCGGTCATGCGAAGATTTTCATTACCGTGATGGGCCAGGACGGTGCCGAGGAAATCGCCCAGAGCATCAAGGTGCTCAACTCCGCCGCTGGTTTCCTGCGCATGCAGTTGGCCCGTGAAATGAAGCTGCGCAGCGTTCCACAGTTGCACTTCCACTACGACGAAAGCGTCGTGCGGGGCGCGCACCTGTCGGCGCTGATCGAACGCGCGGTGGCTGAAGACAGCCAGCACGCGGCTGAACCCGAAGACTCCAAGGAGTAATCGGTGGCCCAGGTCAAACGTATCCGCCGCAACGTCAGCGGCATCATCCTGCTCGACAAGCCGCTGGGGTTTACCTCCAATGCGGCACTGCAGAAGGTTCGCTGGTTGCTCAACGCCGAGAAGGCCGGGCACACCGGCAGCCTCGACCCACTGGCCACCGGCGTGCTGCCGCTGTGCTTTGGCGAGGCGACCAAGTTCTCCCAGTACCTGCTCGATTCCGACAAGGGTTATGAAACTCTGGCGCAATTGGGCAAGACCACCACCACCGCGGATGCCGAAGGTGAGGTTCTGCGCGAGCGTCCGGTGACCGTTGGTCAGGCTGATATCGAAGCTGTGCTGCCAGGTTTTCGTGGGCAAATCAGTCAGATACCGCCGATGTACTCCGCCTTGAAGCGTGATGGGCAACCGTTGTACAAACTGGCCCGTGCAGGCGAAGTAGTGGAGCGCGAACCGCGTTCTGTTACTATTGCGCGCTTGGAATTGCTGGCCTTCGACGGTAATACTGCGCGGCTGGCCGTGGATTGCAGCAAAGGCACCTATATCCGCACGCTGGTCGAGGATATTGGCGAGCAATTGGGCTGTGGTGCGTACGTGGCAGAGCTTCGGCGGACCCAGGCCGGTCCTTTCACGCTGGCCCAGACGGTCACGCTGGAAGAGCTCGAGGCCGTGCATGCCGAAGGCGGCAACGAAGCGGTCGACCGCTTCCTGATGCCATCGGACAGCGGTCTGCTGGATTGGCCGCTGCTGCAGTTCTCGGAACACAGTGCGTTCTACTGGCTCAACGGCCAGCCAGTACGTGCCCCGGATGCGCCGAAGTTCGGCATGGTCCGGGTACAGGATCACAACGGTCGCTTCATCGGTATCGGTGAAGTGAGCGAAGACGGGCGCATTGCGCCGCGTCGATTGATTCGGTCGGAATGACCGGAACCCGCCTGGGTAACAGCAGGCGGGCGAGTGTGGCTGTTAACAGGCACGGTCACGACTCATTTATAGATACAGGGATTTGTCCCTGGCCTGTTGGTACGGTTTCCCTGGAAACGGTACCTCACAAGAGGAAAGCCACATGGCACTCAGCGTTGAAGAAAAAGCTCAGATCGTGACCGACTACCAGCAGGCTGTTGGTGATACTGGTTCGCCAGAAGTGCAAGTTGCACTGCTGACCGCCAACATCAACAAACTGCAAGGTCACTTCAAGGCCAACGGTAAAGACCACCACTCCCGTCGTGGTCTGATCCGCATGGTAAACCAGCGTCGTAAGCTGCTGGACTACCTCAAGGGCAAAGACGTTAATCGTTACAGCACCTTGATCGGCCGCCTGGGCCTGCGTCGCTAATCAGCGATTGCGCTATGAGGTTGGTTGTCTGTCGGTTGCCCGCGCCTTGCGTCGGCAATGGGCAGGCTTCCAGCCTCAAGTTTTATCTGGACAGTGGTTGGGCCGATTCCCCGCGCTGCCCAAGAATTTCGCAAGAAGACAAGTTCCCCAAGAGCCACAAAGAAGGTAGGACACCGTGAACCCGGTAATCAAGAAATTCCAGTTCGGTCAGTCGACCGTTACCCTCGAGACTGGCCGTATCGCCCGTCAGGCCTCCGGCGCAGTGCTGGTCACCGTTGACGACGACGTCAGCGTATTGGTGACCGTTGTCGGTGCCAAGCAAGCCGATCCAGGCAAGGGCTTCTTCCCTCTGTCTGTCCACTACCAGGAAAAGACTTACGCTGCCGGTAAGATCCCTGGCGGTTTCTTCAAGCGCGAAGGCCGTCCTTCCGAGAAAGAAACCCTGACTTCCCGACTGATCGACCGCCCGATCCGTCCGCTGTTCCCAGAAGGCTTCATGAACGAAGTGCAGGTTGTCTGCACCGTCGTGTCCACCAGCAAGAAGACCGATCCGGACATCGCTGCGATGATCGGTACCTCGGCTGCCCTGGCCATCTCCGGCATTCCTTTCGATGGCCCGATCGGCGCTGCCCGCGTAGCGTTCCACGAAAGCACCGGCTACCTGCTGAACCCAACCTACGAGCAACTGCAGGCCTCGAGCCTGGACATGGTCGTTGCCGGTACTTCCGAAGCCGTGCTGATGGTTGAATCCGAAGCCAAGGAACTGACCGAAGACCAGATGCTGGGCGCTGTCCTGTTCGCCCACGACGAGTTCCAGGTGGTGATCAACGCCGTCAAGGAACTGGCCGCCGAAGCCGCCAAGCCAACCTGGAGCTGGGCTCCGCAAGCCGAAGCCACCGAGCTGCTGGGCGCGATCCGTGCCGAATTCGGCGATGCGATCTCCCAGGCCTACACCATCACCGTCAAGGCTGACCGCTACGCGCGCCTGGGCGAGCTGAAGGACCAGGTCGTCGCCAAGCTGTCCGGCGAAGAAGGCCAGCCGTCCGCCGCTGAAGTCAAAGCCGCTTTCGGTGAGATCGAATACCGCACCGTTCGCGAAAACATCGTCAACGGCAAGCCGCGTATCGACGGTCGCGACACCCGCACCGTACGTCCGCTGAACATCGAAGTCGGCGTGCTGCCAAAGACCCACGGTTCGGCGCTGTTCACCCGTGGCGAAACCCAGGCCCTGGTCGTTGCAACACTGGGTACCGCCCGTGACGCGCAACTGCTGGACACCCTGGAAGGCGAAAAGAAAGACCCGTTCATGCTGCACTACAACTTCCCACCGTTCTCGGTCGGCGAGTGTGGTCGCATGGGTGGCGCCGGTCGCCGCGAAATCGGTCACGGTCGCCTGGCGCGTCGTTCGGTCCAGGCCATGCTGCCGGCTGCCGACGTGTTCCCGTACACCATTCGCGTGGTATCGGAAATCACCGAGTCCAACGGTTCGAGCTCGATGGCTTCGGTCTGCGGCGCTTCCCTGGCCCTGATGGACGCCGGTGTGCCGATGAAGGCACCGGTTGCCGGTATCGCCATGGGTCTGGTTAAAGAAGGCGAGAAGTTTGCCGTCCTGACCGACATCCTGGGTGACGAAGACCACCTGGGCGACATGGACTTCAAAGTGGCCGGTACCGCCAAAGGCGTCACCGCACTGCAGATGGACATCAAGATCAAGGGCATCACCGAAGAAATCATGGAGATCGCCCTGGGCCAGGCCCTGGAAGCTCGCCTGAACATCCTCGGTCAGATGAACCAGATCATCGGTCAGTCCCGTACCGAGCTGTCGGAAAACGCTCCGACCATGATCGCGATGAAGATCGACACCGACAAAATCCGTGATGTTATCGGTAAAGGCGGCGCGACCATTCGTGCGATCTGCGAAGAAACCAAGGCTTCGATCGACATCGAAGACGACGGTTCGATCAAGATCTTCGGCGAAACCAAGGAAGCGGCAGAAGCAGCTCGCCAGCGCGTCCTGGGCATTACCGCAGAAGCCGAGATCGGCAAGATCTACGTCGGCAAGGTCGAGCGCATCGTCGACTTCGGCGCCTTCGTCAACATCCTGCCGGGCAAGGACGGTCTGGTTCACATCTCCATGCTGAGCGATGCTCGCGTCGAGAAAGTGACCGACATCCTCAAGGAAGGCCAGGAAGTGGAAGTGCTGGTGCTGGACGTGGACAACCGCGGCCGTATCAAGCTGTCCATCAAGGACGTCGCAGCAGCCAAGGCATCGGGCGTTTAATCACCCCCGCGCCTGACCGCTGAACAAGCAAACGCCCCGACTGGTTCGGGGCGTTTTGCTGTGGGTCGAAAAATCTTCCGGCGCCGGTTGCCTGGCTACAGGGGACGATGCTAGGTTTAGCCACCGCCCGTGTAGCTCAGTCGGTAGAGCAGCGCACTCGTAACGCGAAGGTCGCAGGTTCGATTCCTGTCTCGGGCACGATTACCCTCGCTACTTCACCTTCCTGCTCAGTTCCTCGACCGTGCGTTTGAGCTGGTCCATTTCCCGATCCTGATCACTCAACTCCCGTTTAAGCGTCGAGATTTCACTGCTGTTCGAGTTCGAACTGGAACCGCTGTTGCGCTTGAGGTCTTCCACCTGCTCGCCAAGGTCGCGCAGGTCTTGCTCCTGTTCCTTGACGGTACGCTTGAGTTCTTCGATTTCCTTGTTGCTCGAACTGGAGCTCGAGCCACCGCTGCGCTTGAGTTCTTCAATCTGGCGGGCTTGCTCGGTGAGGGTGCGTTTCTGCTCCTCCAGTTCAGTGGTGTTGGCCTTTACATTTTTTGGCAGTTCTTCCAGAACGCCGACGCTGATATTGGTCTTGAAGAGCAAGTCCTTGTTGAATGAGCTGCGCAGGGCTGGAATGGTATCGGAGGGCAATGTGTAACCAGAGTCGGTTTCGACAGCTGCTTGGGCTGTGCCTGCCAGGATCATATTGCCGAGCAACAGGGTGGCAACGCCGACGTGAAATGAAGGCAAAATGCAAAAGCTGCGCATCACTGGGTTCCTTGTGAGGTGCCGACATGGCACATCGCTATGACTGGAAATTCTGATGGTTGTTCCCAGCTTATCTCCGCGTTTATGGCCTATGTTTTGTAGGGCAGATGTAAAGAGCCGTGTAAATCGTCGGCAAAACGTCCTATATTCGTCCCGGCACGAAGATCGCCCAGCAGTTTTCAGATGATCCCCGAATGGTTCTGAAGGCCAGGTAAACCGGGCTTCTAACGGTTTTCTGCGGCAGAGAGATCCTTGATGATCCAGATCCATCCTCCATTCCTCCGATCAACGAGAACGACATGACCGCTAAAGAACTGACGCAAGAAGCCAGACACGAAGAAGCACTGCGCAAATACGCCCTGGACACGCCTCAGTTACTGGAAGAAATCAAGAACCTGAGCGCTGACGAGCAGAAAGACCAGCTCCAATGGGCGTTCGAGGACGAGGCCGAAGCCCAGGGGCTGCAACCTTGGGAGTTGACGCTCAAGTACACCAGCACACCTGAAGAATTCGAGGCGCAGCGCCTTGCATTGCACAAGGAGGCGGCCGAGGTGTTGGGAGTGGAGTGGGATGAGTACTGCGAGATGAATAATCTAGTCGTTTAGCAACAAGCTACAAGCTA
Source organism: Pseudomonas chlororaphis (assembly GCA_001023535.1). Taxonomy (NCBI): domain Bacteria; kingdom Pseudomonadati; phylum Pseudomonadota; class Gammaproteobacteria; order Pseudomonadales; family Pseudomonadaceae; genus Pseudomonas; species Pseudomonas chlororaphis. The sequence goes on along the minus strand of CP011020.1, from coordinate 4,641,144 downwards.
CAAGCCAAGCACGGAACAGCTTGCAGCTTGCAGCTTGTAGCTTGCGGCTTGAAGCTGCTCAGAGACTGAGCCGCATCGACAGGTCCACAGCCTTCACATCCTTGGTCATCGCTCCGATCGAGATGTAGTCCACCCCGGTCTCGGCAATCGGGCGCAATGTGCTTTCGTTGATCCCGCCGCTGGCCTCCAGCTTCGCCTTGCCGCCGTTCAGGCGCACGGCTTCACGCATGTCGTCCAGGCTCAGTTCGTCGAGCATAATGATGTCGGCATTGGCCGCCAGCGCTTCCTTCAATTCCGCCAGGCTTTCCACTTCGACCTCCACCGGTTTGCCCGGGGCGATCTTGTGGGCGGCCGCAATGGCCTGTGCGATCCCGCCGCAGGCGGCGATGTGGTTTTCCTTGATCAGGAAGGCGTCGTACAAGCCGATGCGGTGGTTGTGGCAGCCGCCGCAGGTGACTGCGTACTTCTGCGCCAGGCGCAGCCCGGGCAGGGTTTTGCGGGTGTCCAGCAGCTTGACCTGGGTGTCGGCGACAAAATCGGCCAGGTAGCGGGCCCGCGTGGCGACGCCCGAGAGCATCTGCAGGAAGTTCAGCGCGCTGCGCTCGCCGGTCAGCAGCGAGCGCGCCGGGCCTTCGAGGTGGAACAGCGCCTGGTCGGGGCTCACCCGGTCGCCGTCGCGCACCTGCCAATGCACCGCGACGCGCGGGTCCAGTTGCCGGAACACGGCATCGACCCAGGCCGTGCCGCTGATGACGGCGGCGTCGCGGGTGATGATGGTGGCCTTGGCCAGGCGTTCGGCGGGGATCAGTTGCGCGGTGATGTCGCCGCTGCCGATGTCTTCGAGCAACGCACGGCGCACATTGGCTTCGATTTCAACGGTCAGATCGGCGAGACGTAGATTCGGCATAACAGGCTCCACAAACAAAGTGGTCCGATTATAGGGCCAGGCCATGAACGAACCCAAGGCGCTGGCAGGCGACTGCGCCTAATCAAACCTGCATTTGGTCGCGTCTTCGCAACGTTTACGCGTTTCTCGGGTCACTTGATGCGCGGTATTTCGAGCGGGATCACAGCACCCTCTGGTGCGACACCGTTCTTTTGGTCGATAATCCGCCTTTCGATTGACGTCATGTCTTTGACGTCGCCAGCCGAAGACCACCGTTCCAGGAGGCCAGGATGCACAATGACGGGAATGTAGTGCCTTTACACAAGGTATCTGCCGATCAGGCGAATCGTTCGCCGCTCCCGCGCCTGCCGGTGATTCTGCTTCAGGTTCGCGACAAGGCCGCGCAGCAGTTGCGCGTGGGCCTGCAAGGGCTGTTCGATAACGCCGACGACACCCTGTTTGAAATGGCCGACCGGGCACGCGACGACATCGAGCAGAACCTGTTCTTCGAAGCCATGCGCGACCTGCGCCTGAAGCGCAAAAGCATCGAACGTGAATTCATCGAGCAGTTCTTCGAGGCCTTCGTCAGCCTTGCCCAATACGACGTCACCCAGGCCACCCTCGCGCCCATCCAGGCTTGCAGCGCCTCGCCCCAGCTTTCTCAAGACGAATTGGAGCGACACCTGGCCGTCGAGGCCATGGTCACCCGGGTGCTCAAGCGTGATGGCCTGGCGCTCGAACAATTGACCGCCCGGCTCAGTGCGTTGCTGGCCCGGCCGCTGGGCAACCCGCAAAACCCCCTGAGCCCCGCGCTGCTGTGTGAGAACTTCCTGCAAGCCGGGCGCAACCTGGGCGTGGGGATCAAGGTCAAGCTGATCCTGCTCAAGCTTTTCGAACGCTATGTGCTCAGCGAGTGCGACCCGCTCTACGCCGAAGCCAACCAGTTGCTGGCGGCCACCGGTATCCTGCCGGAGCTCAAGGCCGCGCCGTCACGGCGCGCGTCGGATCGTCTCGACGAGCCCCCACGGCCCAAGGCCGATGCGATGGCCAAGCCCAGGTCGGCCGAGGTCGATGACAGTGTGCAGGAGGTGTTCGCGGCGTTGCAGAAGCTGTTGATGCAGGTGCGCGGCAGCGTGGCGCCGACCCTGGAAGCCAGCGCGCCGGCCCAGCCGATCTCCACTCGCGACCTGCTGCGACTGCTGTCCCATTTGCAGCAGTACGCGCCCACCGTCCAGGACGAATTCGACCTGCGCAGCCAGCTGGAGCAGTTGCTGACGCGGGTCAGTGTCCGCAGCGGCAAGTCCCGGGTGGTCGAAGACGCGGATGAAGACGTCATCAACCTGATCTCGATGATGTTCGAGTTCATCCTCGACGACCACAACCTGCCGGATTCCTTCAAGGCCCTGATCGGCCGCCTGCAGATCCCGATGCTCAAGGTCGCGGTGCAGGACAAGAGTTTCTTCAGCCGCGGCAACCATCCTGCCCGGCGGTTGCTCAACGAAATTGCCGCCGCGGCCATGGGCTGGGGCGATTGCGACGATCATCAGCGCGACGCGCTCTACCTGCGTATCGAGCAGGTGGTGCAACGCCTGTTGAACGATTACGTCGATGACCCGGCGATCTTTTCCGAACTGCTCGCCGATTTCCTCGCCTTCACCAGTGACGAGCGCCGCCGCAGCGAGCTGCTCGAACAGCGCATCCGCGATGCCGAGGAAGGACGCGCCAAGGCCGAGCTGGCACGCTTGCGGGTCGAGGGCGCGCTGAACCAGGTGATGCTGGGCAAAGTCTTGCCCCAGGCCGTGGTGGAGTTCGTCCTGCAGGCCTGGAGCCAGGTGCTCCTGCTGACTTGTTTCAAGCATGGCAAGTATTCGGCCGAGTGGCAGGCCGACGTCCTGACCCTGGAGCGGTTGATCTGGAGTGTCCAACCCCACGACGAACCCGATGCCGGCCTGCGTTTGCTGGCGATGGTACCGGAGTTGCTCAAGGCTTTGCGCGAGGGGCTGAGTCGCTCGGCGTTCGACCCGTTTGCCACCAGCGAGTTTTTCAGCGAACTGGAGGTCTTGCACGTCCAGGCCCTTGAGCGGATGGGGCAAGCACAGACGCAGGCTTCGTCGGCGGATTCGCCGGTCATGGTCGAGGTGGCGGAGAAAATCGTCTTGCGCACCGCCCATAAAGGCACGGGGGACAGCGCGGCGGTGCGCTTGCCAGCCGATGACGTGGGGCTGATCCAGGTCGATCAACTGCGCCTGGGCAACTGGGTCGAGTTCCAGGAAGAGGATGACAACACCCTGCGCTGCAAGCTGGCGGCGATCATCGAGGCCACCGGCCAGTACATCTTCGTCAACCGCACCGGCCTCAAGGTGCTGGAGCACAGCCGCACCAGCCTGGCCCTGGAGTTTCGTCGGGGGGCGGCGCGCCTGTTGGACGACACGTTGTTGTTCGACCGGGCGCTGGAATCGGTGCTAGGCAACCTGCGCCAGCTCAATCGCGGCAAGTGATCGCGCAGCGCGGGCCGATCACGGCATACTGACGGCATCCACCGTCGTCTTCGAAGGAACCTGTATGCAGTTGGACTCCGCGAGCGGTTGGTGCGAGGGCGTGCGTCATTGCCCTTCGCCCAACTTCAATGCGCGCCCCGAGGGCGAGATCTCCCTGTTGGTGATCCACAACATCAGCTTGCCACCGGCTCAATTCGCGACGGGCAAGGTGCAGCAATTCTTCCAGAATCGCCTGGATGTCACGGAGCACCCTTACTTTGCCGGTATCGCCGACCTGCGGGTCTCTGCACATTTTTTGATCGAACGTGACGGCGCCGTCACCCAGTTTGTCTCTTGCCTGGACCGGGCGTGGCATGCGGGCGTCTCGTGCTTCGAGGGGCGAGAGACCTGTAATGATTTTTCCTTGGGCATCGAGTTGGAGGGCACCGATGATCTGCCCTTTACCGACGCGCAGTACGCGGCCCTGGTGGCGTTGACCCGGCAGTTGCAAGCGGCTTTCAGTGCGATCACGGTGCAACGCATCTGCGGACATAGCGACATTGCCCCGGGACGCAAGACCGATCCGGGACCGGCATTTGACTGGGCGCGCTATCGTGCGGCCCTGACAGAAGGGGAAGGACAATGAGTTTTCTGGTGTTGCTGCTGGCGGTGTGGATCGAGAAGTTCTCGGCCCTGCGTCAGCGGGTCCAGCGCGATGGCGGTTGGCTGCAAGAGCTGAACAAGCTTGAGGCAAGGCCGCGCTGGGTCAATCGGCCGTGGTTGGTGTTGGTCGTGATGGTGCTGCTGCCGGTGGCGTTGCTGGCATTGCTGCTGTGGGTGCTGGAGCCGGTGGCCTATGGCTTGCTAGCGCTGCCGGTGCACTTGCTGGTGGTGATCTACAGCCTGGGGCGCGGCGATCTGCTGGCCGACCTCGGGCCGTTTCGCGATGCCTGGCGTCGCGAGGATCTGCAAGCGGCCACCCATGTGGCCAAGCGAGACCTGGACATTGAAGCCGACGACGGTGACCAACTGCTGGAGCGGGTCCAGGGGCATCTGCTGTGGCAGGCCTACCAGAGCTTTTTTGCGGTGATCTTCTGGTACTTCTTGCTGGGCCCGGTCGCGGCGCTCAGCTACCGCCTGCTGGCACTGGCCGCCGAACACAGTCACAACGCCGGCGTCGCCGAGCGTGCCGGGCAACTGCGCCACGCCTTCGATTGGGTGCCGGTGCGGCTGCTCGCGGCGAGCTTCGCCCTGGTGGGCAACTTCGTCGCGGTCAGCCGGGTGATGTTGCACGAACTGTTGAACTGGAACATCAGCGCCGCCGACCTGATCGACAAGGTCGGCCTGGTGGCCGGCGAGATCCCCAAGCCCATGGCCGGGCCGGACGGCATCAACAGCCTGGATCGGCTCTGGGAATTGCTGCTGCGCGCGGCGGTGCTCTGGTATGCCGGGTTCGCATTGTGGACGGTGCTGGCCTGACCTGTGTAAATGATGTGGGGTGCATGATTTTCGTGGCGAGGGAGCTTGCTCCCGCTGAGGTGCGAAGCACCTCCCCAAAGACGGCGTCCGCCTGGCGCCCGAGCGGGAACAAGCGTCCTAGTCACAGTGCTCAGCGTCCCCTGTGACTCGTTAACCTTAAGTTACAAATCTCCCCGCCGATTTAGGCTATATAGGGACAGCGCCCCGAATGGTGGCTTTCTGCTGTCTCTGTGCGCCAGCCATAACAATAAGAACATTCCCGGGAGGCTTCCTTGTGAAGAGTTTGCTCTGGCCCGCTGTCGCGCTGATGAACCGCCTGAGCTTCGGCATGAAGTTCAGCCTGATCAGTGTGTTGTTCCTGGTGCCGATGCTGGTGACCAACTTTTTTCTGGTACGCGATTCCTATCGGGAGTTTCAGGGCACCCAGGTGGAGCTGCAAAGCCTCGACCTGTTGGCCAGCAGCCTGGCCCTGCGCCGAGACCTGGAAACCCTGAACAACCTGGTGCAGATCAACGCCAGCCTCGGGCAGTCCGGCAAGGCCGGCGACGTGGAGGCGAAGATCGGCACCCTCGAACAACAGGTCCTCGCGCGGCTGCAAGGCATGACCGCGATGGCGGTCGAGCCCGAGCAGGTCAACGCCTTCGATGCCAAGCGCGACGAAATGATTGCCGCATTCAAGGCCCAGCAGGCGGAAAGCTCCTTGCAGAGCAAGAGTGCGCTGATCGGCAAGCTGCTCAACAGTGCGCAGACGTTCAGCCAGATCATTGCCAGCCAGGCGGGGTTGAGCCGCGACAACCAGAGCGACATTCGCCAGCTCAGCGAATTGATCGTCGGCATGACCCCGAAAGTCACCCAGATCCTCGGCGAAGGCCGGGCGCTGGGGGCTTCGTCGCTGGGGTTGGGGTTTCTCAATTCGGCGTCCAGTACCCGCTTCGATGAATTGCTGGCGCAGATCGAAAAGCTCCAGGGCGAATACGAGGTGAAACTGCAGGACACCCTGGGCGCCAGCCAGGCGGCCGGGCAAGCCTTGGCCGAGCAGGCCAACGGCAGCAAGGCCAGCCTCAAGAAGGCCAGTGAGCTGATCGAAGAACAGGTGGTCATGGCCGATACCCTCGATGCGCCGTGGCCGGCGTTCTATGAGCAGGTCAGCGGCCTGATGGCGCAGACGTACCGGCTGAATGAGGCGACCCAGGACTTTCTCGGGGTCCAGTTGCAGCATCGCCTGGAGCAGAACCGCAGCCACATGGTGTTGCAAGCCGTGGCATTGGCCGCGGTGTTCCTGCTGATCTTCTACCTGTACGCCGGTTTCTACGCCTCGACCCGCACCACCCTTCAACACCTGGGCCTGATGATGGACAAGGTGGCTGCCGGGGACATGACGGTCAATTTCGTCGCCCGCAGCAAGGACGAGCTGGGCGAGTTGGGCGAGGTGTTCAACGGCACCGTGGCGAAAATCCATGACTTGATCGAACAGGTCGGGCGTACCGTCGCGGAAGTCGAGCGCCAGGCCGGGCAGGTGGAAACGGTGTCGGCCCAGAGCAACCAGGCTGTTGCCGGACAACGCAGCCAGATCGAACTGGTCGCGACGGCGATGAACCAGATGTCGGCCACGGCCCAGGAAGTGGCCCGCAGTGCCGCGGCAGCGGTCAGCAGCGCCCATAGCGTCAACGATGAAACCCTGAGCGGCCGCGGCCTGGTGGAATCCCAGCAGGGCAGCATTGCCCGGTTGGCCAGCGAGATCGATCAGTCGGTGCAGGTGATCAATCAACTGGCGACCGACAGCCAGGCCATCAGCCGGGTGTTGGATGTCATCAAGAGCATTGCCGAGCAGACCAACCTGCTGGCGCTCAACGCCGCCATCGAGGCGGCCCGGGCCGGTGAACAGGGCCGGGGTTTTGCGGTGGTGGCCGATGAAGTGCGGACCCTGGCCAAGCGGACCCAGCAATCGACCGAGGAAATCGAAGCGATGATCACCCGCCTGCACGGTGGCGTGGGGGCGGCGGTGAAGGCGATGGGCACCAGCCATGAGATGGCCAACGGCACGGTCGGTCAGTCGGAAAAGGTCCAGCAGGCCTTGGAGAATATCCTCGGAGCGGTTGGCATGATCGTCGACCAGAACCAACAGATCGCCGCGGCCGTGGAGCAACAGACGGCGGTGGCCCATGACATTGACCAGAACATTGTCGAGATCAACCGCGCGGGTGAACGTACCGCTGAAGGGGCGCACCAGACGGAAGATGCCAGTCGTGAGTTGTCTGCGCAGGTGGTGCAGCTCAAGCAGTTGATCAATGCGTTTCGGGTGTAGGTGGTTGTGGGGGTGAGCCGGCTCGCGATGACGGTCTTGTGATGTGGGTTTTGTTGATTGAGTGCATATCCGTTGCTGCGGTAACGGCTGCTTAGGGTTCCGCCCTTACGGCGGCTTACTTTTTTTCAGACGCCAAAAAAAGTAAGCAAAAAAGGCTTGGCCCCACCACTGGGCACCTCGCCTAGGCTCGGTGTGCCCGAACGCAGGCATTGCTCCGTGGGCCCGCCGCGAAGGGCCCTCCATGGCCCAGCGCCGCTATCCCGGCCTCCATGCCGGGATGCCCACTACGCAATGCCTGCGTTCGGCCCTTGTGGTTAATGGGGCCCAAGATCAAAAGCAGGATCAAAAGCCTGCGCGAGGCGGCCTAACTCTCGCGGCTATACCTCAATCCCCTGTGGGAGCGGGCTTGCCCGCGAAAGCGGCCTGGCAACCGACCAATCTCTCCCAGCAGTACACAATTGCCCTATGGCAAGCGCCGCTCAGTTCACCAGCCGAACAATTCTCGGGCGTTGGCCGTGCTGGCCTTGGCCAGTTGTTCGGGGGGCACTGCCATGATTTCGGCCAGGGCTTGGCAGATGGCCGGCAGGTGTGCCGGGGTGTTGCGTTGGCCGGGGTACATGGCCGGCGGCATGTCGGGGGAGTCGGTTTCCAGTACGACCGCTTCCAGCGGCAGTTGGGCCAGTACCCGATGCATGCGCAGGGCCTGGGGCCAGGTTGCGGCGCCGCCCAGGCCGAGCTTGAAGCCGAGCTTGATGTATTCGCGGGCCTCTTCGAGGCTGCCGGCGAAGGCGTGGATGATCCCCGCCCGTGGGTTGGCCAGGCGCTTGAGCGTGGCGATCACGGCGGCGTGGCTGCGGCGTACGTGGATCAGCGCCGGCAGTTCGAAGGTTGCCGCCAGGTTCAGTTGCGCTTCGAACAGCGCCTGCTGGCGCTCGCGGTCCAGGTCCTGAAGGTAGTAGTCCAGGCCGATTTCGCCCACCGCACACAATTGTCGATGCCCGGCGAGGCGGGCCAGCCAGTCGCGCAAGTGCATGACATCCTCGGCCCCGTGCTGTTCGAGGTACACCGGGTGCAGGCCCAGTGCGGCGTGCAGGTCGGGGTCGCTCTGCACCAGGTCCCAGACCCGCTGCCAGTTGTCCCGATACACCCCCAGCACCACCATTTGCCGCACGCCCAGGGCGCGGCTTTCGGCGAGCAGTGCCGGGCGGTCGGCGTCGAAGTCGGGGAAGTCGAGGTGGGTATGGGTGTCGATCAGCTGCATGCCTCAGCCCTGATGAATGCGCTGCTTGAACGTCCGTGCAATGGCCTGCACGCCAGGTTGGTAGTCGTTGTTCTCGATGGCCGCCAGTGCCAGCTCCAGGGCTTTTTCGGCGATCAACTGGTGCTGCTGGGACATGGCGTTGACCGGCAGCGGCAGGAAGTCCAGCAACTGCGTATCGCCGAACGTGCCCAGGCGCAGCGGACGCGACTTCAACGGGAAATCATGCAGGGCGTCGAACACCCCTTGCAGCAGCACGTAGGACGTGGTGATCAGCGCGTCGGGCAAGTGGCCCAGGCGGGCGAGCATTTCATCCATCAACTGGCGCCCGCATTCACGGCTGAAAGACTCGCCATGTTCGATCAGCACCTGGCCCTCGAAGCCGGCCAGTGCATCGCGAAAACCCGCGGTCCGTTCCTGGCTGATGCTCAGTTCGGGGCGAGCGCTGATCAGGGCGATCTGCCGAGGGTTCGTTTCCAGCAAACTGCGGGTCAGGTGCAGGCTGGCCTGGCGGTCGTCGCTGATGACCGAGCAGAACTGCGTCGGCTCCATCACCCGGTCGATGGCGATGATCGGGATGCCCTTGGCCTGCAACTGCTGGTAGCTGTCGTCGCCGGCCGGCAGGCAACTGGCGACGATCAGCGCATCGCAGCGCCGGGCGCGGAACAGCTGCAACAATTGCCGTTCACTGTCGGGTGCGTCGTCGGAACTGGCGATCAGCAACTGGTAGCCCCGTGCCCGGGCGCCTTGTTCCAGCAACTTGGCGATGCGTGCGTAACTGGGGTTTTCCAGATCGGGCAGGATGAAGCCCAGCGTGCGGGTATGCCGGCTGCGCAGCCCGGCGGCCTGGGGGTTTGGCGTGAAGCCGTGTTCTTCGACCACCGCACGCACCCGCTCGACGGTCGCGTTGCTGATGCGTTGCTGCTCGGCCTTGCCGTTGATGACATAGCTGGCGGTGGTCACGGACACACCGGCCAACTGGGCGATATCACTGAGTTTCAACCGGTTTTTCCTTGTTTTTCCGGGTTTGACCCGACAATGAGGGCCATCCTACCCGATTCGTGCCGAAGGTCACTGCCGATGGCTGACGACAAGTTGCACTTCAAGGATGAGAGATTATCGAGTAACGTGCCAATCTTTCTAGATTAAACGTTTCAGCAAGCGTATTTTCAAGGCTAGCAGGATTTTTTGGCCGCACTGCCGCGATACCGCCAAAAGCTGTCCTGCAACGCTAAGCTGATTCTTTCAAAACAATACCTGGCGCCGACCGGACGCCAAAAAGGAGAAGGCATGCTCGAGCTCACTCTAGAGCAGATATCCATGGCGCAGACAGCCGTGGATAAAGACGCTGCGTTGCAATTGCTTGCTGACAAACTGGTGGCCGATGGCCTGGTGGCTGACGGCTACCTCGCCGGCTTGCAGGCTCGCGAAGCCCAGGGCTCGACCTTTCTTGGCCAAGGTATCGCCATTCCCCACGGCACTCCGCAAACCCGCGACCTGGTCTACTCCACCGGCGTGCGCCTGCTGCAATTTCCCGAAGGCGTGGACTGGGGCGACGGGCAGATTGTCTACCTGGCCATCGGCATCGCGGCCAAGTCCGACGAGCACCTGCGCCTCCTGCAATTGCTGACCCGCGCCCTTGGCGAGACGGACCTGGGCCAGGCCTTGCGCCGGGCCGGGTCTGCCGAAGCGTTGCTGAAGCTGCTGCAAGGCGCGCCGCAGGAACTGGCCCTGGACGCGCAGATGATCGGCCTGGGCGTGTCGGCCGACGATTTCGAAGAGCTGGTATGGCGCGGCGCTCGTCTGTTGCGCCAGGCCGATTGCGTGAGCAATGGCTTCGCCGGTGTGCTGCAACAGGTCGAGGCGCTGCCCCTGGGCGATGGTCTGTGGTGGTTGCACAGCGAGCAGACGGTCAAGCGTCCGGGCCTGGCCTTCGTGACTCCGGACAAGCCCATCCGTTACCTGGGCCAGCCGTTGAGCGGCCTGTTCTGCCTCGCCAGTCTCGGCGAGGCCCATCAGAGCTTGCTGGAGCGGCTCTGCGCGCTGCTGATCGAAGGTCGTGGTCACGAATTGGGTCGCGCCACCAGCAGCCGCAAGGTGCTGGAAGTGCTCGGCGGTGAACTGCCTGCCGACTGGCCCAGCGCACGCATCGGCCTGGCCAATGCCCACGGCTTGCACGCGCGCCCGGCGAAGATCCTCGCCCAGTTGGCGAAAAGCTTCGACGGCGAAATCCGCGTGCGCATCGCCGACGGCCAGGACAGCGCCGTGTCGGTCAAGAGCCTGAGCAAGTTGTTGAGCCTGGGGGCCCGGCGCGGCCAGGTCCTGGAGTTCGTGGCCGAGCCAGGCATTGCCGCCGATGCGTTGCCGGCCTTGCTGGCGGCCGTCGAGGAAGGCCTGGGCGAGGAGGTCGAGCCGCTGCCGCCAGCAACGATGCCCGAGCAAAGCCCGATGGCCGACGTCGCGACCGTGGTGCTGGCGCCCGAAGCCGGCAGCCTGATCCAGGCCGTGCCGGCGGCGCCGGGTATTGCCATCGGCCCGGCCCACATCCAGGTGCTGCAAGCCATCGATTATCCGCTGCGCGGTGAATCGGCGGCCATCGAGCGTGAGCGCCTGCAAAACGCACTGGGCCAGGTGCGCCGCGACATCGAGGGGTTGATCGAGCGCGCCAAGGCCAAGGCCATTCGCGAGATCTTCATCACCCACCAGGAAATGCTCGACGACCCGGAGCTGACGGACGAAGTCGACACCCGCTTGAAGTTGGGCGAGAGTGCGCAAGCCGCCTGGATGGGCGTGATCGAAGCCGCCGCGAAAGAACAGGAAGCCTTGCAGGACGCCTTGCTCGCCGAGCGCGCCGCCGACCTGCGCGACGTGGGCCGCCGTGTGTTGGCGCAGTTGTGTGGCGTCGAAACCCCGAACGAACCCGAGCAACCCTACATCCTGGTGATGGACGAAGTTGGCCCATCCGACGTGGCGCGCCTGGACCCGAGCCGGGTGGCGGGGATCCTGACCGCCCGCGGCGGCGCCACGGCCCACAGCGCCATCGTCGCCCGCGCCTTGGGCATTCCCGCGTTGGTGGGGGCCGGTGAGGCGGTGTTGTTGCTGGCGCCGGGCACCTCGTTGTTGCTCGACGGCCAGCGCGGTCGCCTGCACGTGGAGCCCGACGCCGCCACCCTGCAACGGGCCAAGGAGGAACGCGACACCCGCGAGCAGCGCCTCAAGCTGGCCGCCGAGCAGCGTCACCAGCCGGCGTTGACCCGCGATGGCCACGCCGTGGAAGTGTTCGCCAACATTGGTGAAAGCGCCGGTGTCGGCAGCGCGGTGGAGCAGGGCGCCGAAGGCATCGGGCTGTTGCGCACCGAACTGATCTTTATGGCCCACACCCAGGCGCCGGACGAAGCGACCCAGGAAGCCGAGTACCGCAAGGTCCTCGATGGCCTGGCCGGCCGGCCGCTGGTAGTGCGCACCCTTGATGTCGGCGGCGACAAACCACTGTCGTACTGGCCGATCGCGAAAGAAGAAAACCCGTTCCTCGGCGTGCGCGGCATTCGCCTGACCTTGCAGCGCCCGCAGGTCATGGAAGCGCAACTGCGGGCCTTGCTGCGCTCGGCCGACGATCGTCCGTTGCGGATCATGTTCCCGATGGTGGGCAGCGTCGACGAATGGCGCCAGGCCCGGGCCATGACCGAACGCCTGCGCCAGGAAATCCCGGTGGCGGACCTGCAACTGGGGATCATGATCGAAGTCCCGTCCGCCGCATTGCTGGCGCCGGTGCTCGCCAAGGAGGTCGACTTCTTCAGCGTCGGCACCAACGACCTGACCCAATACACCCTGGCCATCGACCGTGGTCACCCGACCTTGTCGGCCCAGGCCGATGGCTTGCACCCGGCGGTGCTGCAACTGATCGACATCACCGTGCGCGCCGCCCATGCCCAGGGCAAGTGGGTCGGCGTGTGCGGCGAGCTGGCGGCTGATCCGCTGGCGGTGCCGGTGCTGGTGGGCCTGGGCGTGGACGAGTTGAGCGTTTCGGCCCGCAGCATCGCCGAGGTCAAGGCACGTGTGCGCGAGCTGAGCCTTGCGCACATTCAAACCCTGGCCCAGGAGGCATTGGCCGTGGGCAGCGCCGATGATGTGCGCGCATTAGTGGAGGCGCTGTAATGGCGAAGATTCTTACCCTGACCCTCAACCCGGCGCTCGACCTCACGGTGGAACTGGCGCGCCTGGAACCGGGCCAGGTCAACCGCAGCGACGGCATGCACACCCATGCCGCCGGCAAGGGCGTGAACGTGGCCCAGGTGCTGGCCGATCTCGGCCACACGCTGACGGTCAGCGGCTTTCTCGGCCAGGACAATGCCCAGGCGTTCGAGACGCTGTTCACCCAGCGCGGTTTTGCCGACGCCTTTATTCGCGTGCCGGGTGAAACCCGCAGCAACATCAAGTTGGCCGAACAGGACGGACGCATCACCGACCTGAACGGTCCCGGACCTGTGGTCGACGTCGCCGCGCAGCAAGCGTTGCTCGATCGGCTGGAACACATTGCCCCTGGCCATGACGCGGTGGTGGTGGCAGGCAGCTTGCCCCGCGGTGTCAGCCCGCAGTGGTTGCAGGCCTTGATCACACGTTTGAAGGAACTCGGCCTGAACGTCGCACTCGACACCAGTGGCGAGGCCTTGCGCGTTGCGCTGGCGGCGGGGCCGTGGCTGATCAAACCGAACACCGAGGAACTGGCCGATGCGCTGGGGTGCGAGGTGGTGAGTGAGCGGGCCCAGGCGCAAGCGGCGCAGCGCCTGCATGCCCAGGGCATCGACCATGTGGTGATTTCCCACGGTGCCGATGGCGTGAACTGGTTCAGCGTCGGCTCGGCCCTGCATGCCACGCCGCCCAAGGTCAGCGTCGCCAGCACGGTGGGCGCCGGGGACTCGCTGCTGGCCGGCATGCTGCACGGCCTGCTGGGTGCGCAAGCCCCGGAGCAGACCCTGCGCACCGCCACCGCCATCGCGGCCATGGCGGTCACGCAGATCGGTTTCGGCATTCGCGACACCGCGCTGCTGGCGTCGCTTGAACAGGGTGTGCGCGTGCGCCCCCTGACAGAACAATAAGAGGGTTCGCGAGATGAAATTAGCCATTGTGACGGCCTGCCCGAACGGCATGGTCACCAGTGTGTTGTGCGCCCGCCTGCTGGATGCGGCGGCGCAGCGCCAAGGGTGGAGCACCAGCGTCGAGGTGCATGACGCGGCTCATCCGGAGCGCCAATTGTCGGCGGCAACCCTCGAAGCGGCCGAATGGGTCTTGCTGGTGGCCACCGGACCGGTGGACCTGTCGCGGTTCGTCGGCAAGCGCCTGTTCCGCAGCACTCCGGCCCAGGCCCTGCAAGACGTCGATTCGCTATTACGGCGCGGCGCCGAAGAAGCCCAGGTGCTGGTCGAGTCGCAGGTGGCGGAAGAGGCGCCGGGCGCTTCGGCCGAACGGGCGCCGCGCCTGGTCGCCATCACCGCGTGCCCGACGGGCGTTGCCCACACCTTCATGGCCGCCGAGGCGTTGCAGCAGGCCGCGAAGAAGCTCGGTTATGACCTGCAAGTGGAAACCCAGGGCTCGGTGGGCGCGCGCAATCCGTTGAGCGCCGAAGCCATTGCCGAGGCCGATGTGGTGCTGCTGGCCACTGACATCGAAGTCGCCACCGAGCGTTTCGCCGGCAAGAAAATCTACCGTTGCGGCACTGGCATTGCCCTGAAACAGGCTGAAGCCACGCTGAACAAGGCCTTGGTCGAAGGCCGCCAGGAAAGCGTTTCGAGCAGCGCCGCCGGCCCGGCCAAGTCGGAGAAGACCGGGGTCTACAAACATTTGCTGACCGGCGTGTCGTTCATGCTGCCGATGGTGGTGGCGGGTGGTTTGTTGATTGCGTTGTCGTTCGTGTTCGGCATCACGGCCTTCAAGGAACCTGGCACGCTGGCCGCCGCGCTGATGCAGATTGGTGGCGACACCGCCTTCAAGTTGATGGTGCCGTTACTGGCCGGCTACATCGCCTATTCCATCGCCGACCGTCCGGGCCTTGCGCCCGGGATGATCGGCGGGATGCTGGCGAGTACCCTGGGCGCCGGCTTCATTGGCGGGATCATCGCCGGTTTCCTGGCCGGTTACGCGGCCCAGGCGATCAACCGCTACGCACGCTTGCCCCAGAGCCTGGAAGCGCTCAAGCCGATCCTGATCATTCCGCTGCTGGCGAGCCTGTTCACCGGCCTGGTGATGATTTACGTGGTCGGCAAGCCGGTGGCGGGCATGCTCGAAGGCTTGACCCATTTCCTCGACAGCATGGGCACCACCAACGCCATTCTGTTGGGCGTGCTGCTGGGCGCGATGATGTGCATCGATCTCGGCGGGCCGATCAACAAGGCCGCCTATGCGTTCTCGGTGGGCCTGCTGGCATCGCAAAGCTATGCGCCGATGGCCGCGACCATGGCCGCCGGGATGGTGCCGCCGATTGGCCTGGGCATCGCCACCTTCATCGCCCGCCGCAAGTTCGCCCAGACCGAGCGCGAGGCCGGCAAGGCGGCGCTGGTATTGGGGCTGTGCTTCATCTCCGAAGGTGCGATCCCGTTCGCCGCCAAGGACCCGCTGCGGGTGATCCCGGCCAGCATCGCCGGTGGTGCGTTGACCGGTGCGCTGTCGATGTACTTCGGCTGCAAGCTCATGGCGCCCCACGGTGGACTGTTCGTGATGCTGATCCCCAACGCCATCAACCATGCGCTGTTGTATTTGCTGGCGATCGTGGCGGGGAGCCTGGTGACCGGCGTGGCGTATGCGCTGCTCAAGCGGCCTGAAGCAGTGGAGATGGCGTTGGAGCCGGCCAAGGCCTGATTACGTTCCAGAAGACTGAACCCCCCCTGTGGGAGCGAGCTTGCTCGCGATAGCGGTGTGTCAGTTGACGATGATGTCATCTGACACACCGCTATCGCGAGCAAGCTCGCTCCCACAGGGGGTTATGGCGTGTTTATAAAACCTGTCACACCCGATTCACACACCCATGCTTAAGTCTCCCTAATTCAAGGGAGAACACCATGAGCGAATTCGACCGGGACCGGCGTCGTGTGATACAGGCCGTGGGCGCAGGATTATTGTTGCCGGGGTTGGCGCCGGTGGTGATGGCTTCGGTCAAGGATCGCCCGGTGCTGACCGACGGTGTGCAGTCCGGCGATTTGCAGGGCGATCGGGCGATGATCTGGAGCCGCAGCGACCGCCCGGCGCGGATGGTGGTGGAGTGGGACACCCGCAGCCAATTTCGTAATCCGCGGCGGGTGGTTTCGCCATTGGCCGACC
Source organism: Pseudomonas chlororaphis (assembly GCA_001023535.1). NCBI lineage: Bacteria > Pseudomonadati > Pseudomonadota > Gammaproteobacteria > Pseudomonadales > Pseudomonadaceae > Pseudomonas > Pseudomonas chlororaphis. Next base: position 4,625,428 of record CP011020.1, on the reverse strand, counting down.
GCCGCAGCGACTTCACCGCTCGGGTCGAGCTCACCGGCTTGCCGCCCGACCAGGCGATTTTCTACCGGGTGCGCTTTGAAGATGCCCAGAGCGGCGTCGCCAGCGAGCCCTGGTTCGGCCATCTGCGCAGCGCGCCGCAGTTCAAACGCAACATTCGCTTTGTCTGGAGCGGTGACACCGTCGGCCAGGGCTTTGGCATCAACCCCGACATCGGCGGCATGCGCATCTACGAAGCCATGCGCCTGCGCCTGCCGGACTTCTTCATCCACAGCGGCGACACCATCTACGCCGACGGTCCGGTGCCGGCGCAAATCACCACCGAAGGTGGCCGCGTCTGGCGCAATCTCACCACTGAAGCCAAGAGCAAGGTCGCCGAGACCCTGGATGAATATCGCGGCAACTACCGCTACAACCTGATGGATGAAAACGTGCGGCGCTTCAACGCCGAGGTGCCGCAGATCTGGCAGTGGGACGACCACGAAGTGGTCAACAACTGGTCGCCCGGCAAGCAACTGGACGAGCGCTACCAGACCAAGGATATCCACAGCCTGGTGGGGCGTGCGCGGCAGGCCTGGCTGGAGTACGCGCCGATGCGCCTGCAGAAGGCCGATAACGGTGGGCGGATCTATCGCAAGCTCGGCTACGGGCCGATGCTGGATGTGTTCGTACTCGACATGCGCAGCTACCGCGAAGCCAACGACGCCAACCTCGGCGCGGCCAAGCCGTTCCTCGGGCGCGAGCAGTTGAATTGGCTCAAGCGCGAATTGAAGCAGTCCCGGGCCCAATGGAAGGTCATCGCCGCCGACATGCCCATCGGCCTCGGCGTGCCTGATGGCGAGGTCAGCCCCGGCGTGCCGCGCTGGGAAGCGGTGGCCAACGGTGACCCGGGGCAGGCCCAGGGCCGGGAAGTGGAAATCGCCGAACTGCTCGGCTACCTGCGCAAGCATCAGGTGCGCAACTACGTCTGGCTCACCGCCGATGTCCATTATTGCGCGGCCCATCATTATCACCCGGAACAGGCGGCGTTCCAGGATTTCGTGCCGTTCTGGGAATTCGTCGCCGGGCCGTTGAACGCCGGCAGCTTCGGCCCCAACGCCCTGGACAAGACCTTCGGCCCCGAAGTGGTGTTCCAGAAGGCGCCCCCCGCCCAGAACGCCTCGCCGTTTGCCGGCTACCAGTTCTTTGGCGAGGTGAACATCGACGGACAGAGCGGGGCGATGAGCGTGGTGTTGCGGGATCTGGAAGGGGTGGCGGTGTTCGAGAAGAAGTTGGAGCCGGTTTGACCCAAGGCTGACCGGGATTCCCTGTGGGAGCGGGCTTGCTCGCGAATGCGTCGTGTCAGTCATGCATCTATCAACTGACACACCGCTTTCGCGAGCGAGCTCGCTCCCACAGGGGATCGTGTTGCCTGGGCGGTCAGTAGACGTCCCGCCGATAGCGTCCCTGTTCGATCAGTTGCTCCACGGCCTCACGTCCCAGCGCCTCGTTGAGCACCTGGTCCACGCCCGATGCCATGCCTTGCAAGCTGCCGCAGACGTAGATCACCGCGCCGTCGGCCAGCCATTGCTTGAGCCGTGCGGTGGATTCGCGCAACCGGTCCTGGACGTAGATTTTCTCCGGCTGGTCCCGAGAGAACGCCAGGTCCAGGTGTTCCAGGTCGCCCGAGGTGACCCATTCCTGCAACTCATCGCGGCAGTGGAAATCATGTTCGCGCTGGCGCTCGCCAAACAGCAGCCAGTTGCGCTGCATGCCTTCGGCGACGCGGGCCTTGAGCAGGCTGCGCAGGCCGGCCAGGCCGGTGCCGTTGCCGAGCAGGATCATCGGCACGCCCTGGGGCGGCAGGTGGAAGCTGCTGTTGCGGTGTACCCGCAGGCTGATGGCGCTGCCCAGCGGCGCATGTTCAGTGAGCCAGCCGGAACCGATGCCCAGGCTGCCGTCGGCGTGACGCTCCTGGCGCACGATCAGCTCCAGCACGCCGTCGGCCGGGATCGAGGCGATGGAGTACTCACGCATCGCCAGCGGTGCCAGGGCATCCACCAGTGCCTGGGCGTGCAGGCCCACCAGGTGGGCGCGGTTTTCCGGCAGATGGCGGGTGGCCAGGGCTTGTTCGAGCGTCTGAGTCAAACCATCGAGCTGGACGCGGGCGTGGCCGGCGATGCCGAGGCCGTCGAGGAAGTGCTCGATGGCCCACGGGTCATTGCGCGGCAGCACGTGCACCAGGTCACCGGCCAGCCAACTGCTCGGGCCGGGCGCCGTGAGGCCCAGCAGGTACACGCCCGCGCCGCTGCTGTCGGGGTTGAGCAGGGTGCGTTGGCTCAGCGTCCATGGCTCGAAGGCGGGCGCTTGCCAGGTGTCGGCGGGCGCCTGGCCGGTCAAGTCGGCCAACTGTTGCTGCCAGTGGCGCAGAGCGTACGGATCGCCGCTGTCGACTTCCACCGGGGCGAACAGCGTCTTGCCGCCATAGGCCGACAGCCAGGCGTGCAAGCGCCGGGCGAAGCCGCAGAAGTGTTCATACTGGCGATCGCCCAGGCCCAGCACCGAGTACTGCAGGCGTTCCAGGCTCAGGGCGCGGCCCAGTACCTTGCGTTCGAAACCGCGGGCACTGTCCGGCCCTTCGCCGTCACCGAACGTGCTGACGACGAACAGCGCGTGGGTGGCGTTGCTCAGGTCCTGCTCGCTGACCCCGGCCAGGGCCTGGACCTTGACCGGCAACCCGGCGGCCTGGAGCTGGCCGGCGGTCTGCCAGGCCAACTGCTCGGCGAAGCCGCTCTGGCTGGCGAAGCCGATCAGCCAGGCCGGCCCGGCGCCCGGCTGGGTAACCAGTTCCTGGCGAGCCTGCCGGACCTGGCGCTGCTTGCGGCGCCGGTCCAGGTACAACAACCAGCCGGTGATGAAGAATAGCGGCATGGCGAGGGCGGCGACCGTCACCAGAATCCGCCCGACCAGGCCGAAATAGCTGCCAACATGCAACGCATAGACGCTGGTGAGCAATTGCGCCTTGAAGCTCTTGTCGCTGTAGCGGCTGTGCCGGCTGATGGCGCCGGTGGCCGGGTCGAGCATGAGCTGGTTCAGGGCCCGGTCATGGGGCGAACTCTTCAGCAGATAGAACACCGTGGCCGGTTGCCCGGCCACGGGCGGCATGCGCACGTTGTAGGCGGACAAGTCCGGGCCGGCCGCGCTGTAGATGCTGCTCCACATGGCGCGGTAGTCGGCCACCGGCGGCGGGCCCTCAGGCGCCGGGCCGCGATTGCGCGCGCGTTCTTCCTGGGGGGCATCGGAGAACAGGCGGGTCACGCCTTTGTTGTACCAGTCGTAGGACCAGGTCAGCCCGGTCAGGGCCGCCAGCAGATAGAACAGCAGGCACCAGGTACCGGCCACCGAGTGCAGGTCCCAATTGAAGCTGCGACCTTTCTTGGCCCAGTCGAGGGTCAGCCAGGCGCGCCAGTTGCGCCATTGGCGTGGCCAGCGCAGGTACAGGCCCGACAGGCAGAAGAACACCAGGATCAACGTGCAGGCGCCGGTGATTTGCCGGCCCACTTCGTCGAGGGTCAACACGCGGTGCAACTTGAGCATCAGGCCGAAAAAATCCTGGCCTACCACGTCACCCATGAACTGGGCGGTGTAGGGGTTGAAATAGCGCATGGCCCCGCGCTTTTCCCCGGGCGGCGCGGTGAAGATCACCCGCGCGGCGTTGCCGTTGTCGGTCTCGACCCAGAGCATGGCGACGGTCTTGCCGGACGCGGCTTCGATCTGTTCCACCAACTCGGCGGGGGGCAGCACGCCGGCCGGTTGTTTCTCGACTGTCAGCACCTGGGGGTTCAATGCCCGCAGGATCTCGTCCTGGAACGACACCATCGCCCCGGTGATGCCCATCAACGCCAGGACCAGCCCGGCACTGATGCCGAAAAACCAGTGCAACTGGAACAGGGTTTTCTTCAACACGTCGCCGCCTCGTTCATTCATTACTGTTCATCACGGCGCGCATTATGCCGTGTGTTATCGAGAACCATTCATAAACACGCATAAAAGCCCCACTCATGCGGATGAGTGGGGCTTTTATGCGTGGAGCGAATGGTCATCTTGTGGGAGCGGGCTTGCTCGCGAAGGCGCAGTGTCAGGCAACCTGTTCGTCGACTGACTCGCCGTCTTCGCGAGCAAGCCCGCTCCCACAGCTCCTCAGGCTGACCATTGAGCCGGGTTCCTGGCTCCTATCAGAAGTGGAAGTTGGTACTCAGCAACGCGGTGCGCCCGGCCGCCTGGTTGGCGAAGTGGGTCGAGAACGCTTTGTCGTAGTAGGTTTCGTCGGTCAGGTTCTGCACGTTGAGCTGCAGGTCCAGGTGCTTGTTGACCTTGTAGTTGGCCATCGCGTCGTAACGCACGTAGGCGTCGACCTGGGTGGTATTCGCCACGTTGCCGAACACGTCGTCGACATAGAACGCGCCGCCGCCAATGGTCAGCTTCGAGGTGAGCGCGTAGGTGGTCCAGATGCTGGCGCTGTTCTTTGGCGTGTTCGGCAGTTCGTTTCCGTCGGTGGTGCTCATCGGGCCGCCATCGACTTGCTCGCTGTCCAGGTAGCTGTAGCCCGCGAAGACCTGCCACTTATCGGTGATCTTGCCGCTGGCCGACAGTTCGAGGCCGTCGACGCGGGTCTTGCCGGCGTTCTCGTACGTGGTGGTGTCGACCTGGACCCGGGCGTTGTCTTTCTCCGTGCGGAAGATCGCCGCGGTCAGCGAGAGGCGGGCGTCGAGCAGGTCCCACTTGGTGCCGATCTCGTAGTTCTTGGTGGTTTCCGGTTCCATGTCGCTGGCCAGCAGGTTGCCGCTGCGGTCCGGCGTGCCGCCCAACGGATTGCCTTCGGTGCCTTCGCCGACCATGTTGCCTGGCGGTGTGGCCGATGTGGCGTACGAGGCGTAGAGACTGCCGTTGTCCGCCGGTTTCCAGACCAGGCCGAACTGGCCGGTGATGAACTCGCTGGTGTCATCGCCCTTGGACGTGGTGGTGCCAGCGGCGTTGTAGGTCTTGTACTTCGTGTCGAAATGGTCGTAGCGCAAGCCCATGTTCACCAGCCATTGCGGCGACAGCTCCAGGGTATCGAACACATAGAGCGCGCGGGTGACGCTGGTGGTGTCGGTGCCGGCGTAGTTGCGTGCAATCGTGCCGTTCCACGGGTCATTGGGATTCGGGTTGGAGAGCGAAGTGCAGTTGTAGCCGCTCGACGCGCCGACCATCGACGGCGTGCAGTTGGTGTTCGCTGCCGTGGTCCCCGGCACCGTGTCGGTGTTGACGGTGTAGGAAGACTTTTCACCTTTCTCGCGGCTCAGCTCGATCCCGGTGGAGAAACTGTTCTTGAAGCCGGCGACGTAGAAGTCACCGAACAGGTCGGTCTGGTTGGTGGTGGTGTCGACGTTGCTCACGCGGCTATTGGCCCGGCGCCAGACCGTGCCGTTGTTGACGTTGCCCTTGCTGTCGTCAGGCTGGGTCAGGATGTAGTCCTGCATGCTCGAACCGTGGCGCAGGGTGTTCTTGAGCGTCAGCGCGTCGCTCAAATCGTGCTCGATGGCGAAGGTGGCCGTGTCGGTGCGGGTCTTGCGAAAGTCCCGGTCGGTGAGGCCGTAGAAGTTGCTGCTGTCGCCGCCGTCGTTGGGCTTGTCCGGGTTGGCTTTGGTGCGGTCGGCCGTGCGGCCCGAGGCCGGTACGGTGTAGGGGATGCCCGAGTCTGGCAGGTCGTTGCTTTCCAGGTGGTAGTAATCGAGGTTGACCCGGGTATCGGTGCCCAGGCCGAACGCCAGCGACGGCGCGATGCCCCAGCGGTCGTAGTCGACCTTGTCGCGGCCGGCGACATTGCTTTCATGGCTCATCAGGTTGAGACGGCCGGCGGCGGTGTCGCTGAACTGATAGTTGCCGTCCAGGGTGTAGCGCTGGGTCTGGTCCGAGCCCCAGGTGAAGCCGCCGTCGAGGCTGTCGCCCAGGTGCGCTTTCTTGCTGACCAGATTGATTGTTCCGCCTGCGGCACCGCGCCCGCCGACGGCGGAGTTCGGGCCCTTGCTCACTTCAATCGATTCCACGGCGAAGATCTCGCGGCTCTGCGAACCGGTGTCGCGCACGCCGTCGAGGTAGGTGTCGCCCTGGGCATCGAAACCGCGGATGAACGGACGGTCGCCCTGAGGGTTGCCCCCTTCACCGGCACCGAAGGTGATGCCGGGCACGGTGCGCAACGCGTCCTGCATGTTCAGTGCCCCCGTGTCCTTGAGCACCTGCTGCGGGATGACGGTGACCGAGCGTGGCGTGTCCACCAGCGGCGCGGTGTATTTCGGGGAAGAGGCTTTTTCGACCTGATAGGACGTCGCGTCCAGGCCCTGGCCGGTGATGCGGGTGGCGTCCAGGGCGATGGCGTTGCGCGGAGCGTTCTCATCGGTGTCCTGCGCGGCCTGGGCCACGTGCGTCGCGGACGTTGCACTGAGGGCGACGCCGATGGCCGACGCCAACAGGCGAGGTGAGTTGACCGGTGATGGTGTGGGTTGACGCGACATGAAAAATTCCTTCCCCCAAGGATTCGAGGCCGCGGAATATAGGGTAAACAGGGTTTTGTATCAATTGCGAAATATTGCTATTTGAGAGGAATTTACATTCTTTACAATTTGCCTTTACGGGTGCTCCAGTGCGACATCGACGGGGGTTGTGCACAGCCAATAAGAATCACTACCATTGGCACCCCGTTTTATCCACAGGTCCAAATGCCATGTTGCTGCACATTCCCAGCGTGTTTTCTCCTGATGAAGTGCAGCGCATCCGCGAGGCGCTGGAGCAGGCCGAGTGGGCGGACGGCAAGGTCACGGCGGGCTTCCAGTCGGCCAAGGCCAAGCACAACCTGCAGTTGCCCGAGGGCCATCCGCTGGCCAAGGAGATCGGTGCCGCGATGCTGGACCGGCTGTGGAAAAACCCGTTGTTCATGTCGGCCGCGCTGCCGCACAAGGTGTTCCCGCCCCTGGTGAACTGCTACACGGCGGGCGGCAATTTCGATTTTCATATCGACAACGCGGTGCGCCAGCCCAAGGGCAGTGCCGAGCGGGTGCGCACCGACCTGTCGGCCACGTTGTTCTTCAGCGATCCGCAGGACTATGACGGCGGCGAACTGGAAATCCAGGACACCTATGGCACCCAGCGGGTCAAGTTGCCGGCCGGGGACATGGTGCTGTACCCGGGCACCAGCCTGCACAAGGTCACCCCGGTCACTCGCGGCGCACGTTATGCCTCGTTCTTCTGGACCCAAAGCCTGGTGCGCGAAGACAGCCAGCGGGCGCTGCTGTTTGAAATGGACGGCGCGATCCAGCAACTGACCCAGGACATGCCCGATCACCCCTCGTTGATTCGCCTGACCGGCACTTATCACAACCTGCTGCGCCGCTGGGTCGAGGTGTAAGTGACGGACTTTCGTCTGCGCCGCCAGGAAGTGCTCGACACTGATGCGCTCACGACCATGCTCGACGAAAGCCCGGCGCGGGCCGCCCAGGCGATCCTGGTCGCCGCCCGTGAGGGGGTGCTCGAAGCCCAGGCCCTGCTCGGGCAGATCCTGCTCGACGGCCAGGGCATCAGCCGCGATGGGCCGCTGGCCCTGCGCTGGTTCAGTATTGCCGCCGGGCGCGGGCACCTGATGGCGCGCAACATGCTCGGGCGCTGTCATGAACACGGCTGGGGCTGCACCGCCGATGCGTCGATCGCCGCCAGGCATTATCGCCAGGCCGCCGAGGCAGGCCTGGACTGGGCGATGTACAACTACGCCAACCTGTTGGCGACCGGGCGTGGTGTACCTGAGGACCAAGGCCAGGCGCTGCGTCTGTACCGTCGTGCCGCCGAACAGGGGCACGCGAAGTCGATGAACCTGCTGGGCCGTTACCTGGAAGAGGGGCGTGCCTGTCCAGCGGACCCGGTTGCCGCGGCCCAGTGGTATCGACGTTCAGCCGAAGGCGGTGATTTTCGCGGGCAGTTCAGCCATGGCTGCGTGTTGCTGGCCGGCCACCGGGTCGACGAAGGACTGGCCTGGCTGCGGCGCGCCCTGGAGGGCGGCAATCTCAATTTCCTGCGGGTGGCGGTGCACACCTTGGCCCGGGCACAGATGCCGGTGTTGCAGCCTTTGGTCGAGGCCTATCAGGCGCGTATCGCGGTATTGGATCAAGGTGCCGTTGCGTAATAGCCGAACGGGTTATTTATCTATTCATACTTGAATGTCGTCGCTTGCTATAAGCGGTTGGCGGGTTTGTAGTATCCGCTAATGTTTGCATTGTTTTCGCGCTTTGACTTCATTTGCTTCGATCGACTAGTGTCCGAGCGGCTGTATGTAACTTGTACTTCGTTCGGCAGCGTTTAGTTAATGGTTGTCGGTCAATCGATAATTAAAGGATTAATTATGAATACCCATGCTGTGTGGAGCGAGGCACTTGAAGATGCTTCGTCCGAAGAGATCACCCTGTTTGCGCAATTGGCGCCGAAGACGCTGTCCAACGCCTCGGCACCGACCCAGGAAGGCGAGTCCCGTGGCAAGGGCCTGTTGCTGACCAAGAAACAGATCATCGACCTGAGAAAGTATGAGTCGGCTGCCCTGGCGCTGCCCTATCACGTGGCCGATGTGAAGGATTACCTGAACTTCGGTGATCCTGCCGGGGGCGGGGCGGGGCTGCGCGTCGACGACTTCGTCAAGACCTTCCGCGCCACCCGTACCCACGCCCGCCGCTGGTCGCCCCTGCGTGAATCGATCATGCTGACCGGCAGCCAACTGAAGTTGTTTGCCGCCAGCATGGCCATTTACGAAAGGTCCATGGAGGAAGTCTATGACGATGTCCGGGCCGCCCGGTTACTGGATAAAAATAATATTGAAACCCTGGAACAGCTAAAACAACTGGAGTTGGAGCTGGGGGGTAAGTTTCCCGGTATTGACTTGCCGCCGGGTACGGTGGAAGACATCGGTTACTACCTGGATCAGATCTACAAGAAAGTGGGGGATAATCTCAAGGTCGTTAAAAGCATCAAGTTGGCACTGGATTACTTTGGCTATGACTTGCGCCAGCACATCCTGCCGGAGATCAAACTACGCCTCAGCTTGATCGGCAGTACGTTGTTGCCGGCCGAAGTCGAGATGCTCAAGCGACAGGTCGATGACCGGGCCTTGCGCATCGAAGAGAAAAATACCGAATACGCCAATGCCGTGGAGCGGTCCCTCGGTGCGGCCACGGGCATGAACCTGATCGGCCTGGCGCTGGCCATTTACCTGGGGGTGGAGGCCGAAAACATCCGCGCCGAACGAAACCGCCTGTACCAGGAGCAGGAAGCGGCCATTGAAGAGCTGCGGGGCAAACACCAGACCCTGGGTTCCCTGAGCCGGGTCAAACATGACCTGCAAGGCCTTGAACTGGTGGCGATCGACGCCGACATCGCCACGCAGAACCTGATGCACGTCTGGAATGTCATGCACCTTTACATCCAGTCCTCCCAGGATGCGGTGGCCAAGATCACTGATGCCCTCAGGCTGCGCCTGTTCATGCAGGCCTTCCGGGCAGTGGCCTCGCCGTGGAAGCAGATCGAGCACGATGCGGATGCCCTGATCGCGGTGTTCAAGGAAGCCGACGAGGAATACGAGCGTGTCTATGGCATCAGGACACGCGCCGCGTTTGCCATGCTGCCGAGCACCGATTACCCGACGGTCGATACCGGCATCCTGGCCGACAGCAACCGGCTCATGAGGGACGGCGCCATTCAATCCCGCGTGCTGTTCATTCGCTGGAATTACCTGCCGCAACTGCACCAGCGGTTCGATGCCCTGGTGCTCGGCGTGGACAACAGCAGTGATGTGCTCAAAGAGGTGGCGCTGAGCACCCGGATGGCCCTCGAAGGCCGGGTGCGTCGCTTGCAGGCGCTGGACAAGGAGCTGGCAAGCGCCTTGGACGAGCAGGATGTCCAGGACATCGAGGCGGACCGCGCCGGGGAGCTGGCGCAGATGAGTCGCTGCGTGACGCAGTCCACCCGGCAGCTCAGCGATCAGTTGTCGACCATCCGCGACGTGTTCGACCGACGCCTGAGCTTGGGCTTCGTCGAAGACATGGAACGCGAACAACACCGCGTCGAGGCTGGCCTCAAACGTCTGGAAGACGAGCGGGCCGAGCGTCAAAAGGCCCGTGGCCTGGCCAGCGACGCCATCGGCCTGCTCAAGACGGGTGGTATCGAAGCGATTGGCAACGACCTGGTGCTGACCCTGGAGCACATGACGAAACTCGGTATCGCGCCACCGGAAGTGCAGTTGGTCATGCAGGCGATCGAGCAGCTCAAGAAGACCCTGGTGCAGGTCGGCGAAGGGGTTCGCTTCCTCGACCTGGTGCGCGCACGCGACCAGTTGGCCGGGAAAATCCAGGCGCTGGACGCCGATATCGACAAGCTCCACAGCCAGCTCAACGCCCTGAAGGGCAAGGTCCAGTTCATCCGGGTCATTCATGGCATCGACGATGAGCGCCAGCGCTATGTGGGCCAGTACCAGGGCGTGGTCGCGGCTTACCGCTCGTTCGCCCGGTTGATCGAGGCCAATGCCTACCTGGAGCAAGAGCAGCGCAGCCTCGACCTGATCCACCAGGCGCAGCGGTTCATGGCGTTCCTGGCGCCGCTGGCCTTGCCCTTGGCGCTGCATGGATGACGCCCACGGCGGGGAGGGATCATGGTCGATTTTCTGTTGGACGAGAAACACTTCTCGGCGTTGGGCGAATACATCGGTTTTCTGAGCGACCTGCCGTGCAGTCTGGCGGAAATCGAGCAGTTCTCCGGTCTGTTCCGCCGCTCGGGGCATGTGTTGCTGACGCCCCCCGATGCGCAGGCACTGACCCGCGCCGCGACGGACAATGAAAACCGTTGGAACGCGATTGTCTGTGTGGTCCCGTCGTTGGGTTTCATGGTGCATCGGCTGGTCGAGAAAACCGCCACCTTCGTGGCAGAGTTCGAGCAGGTGGCCCGGGATGCCATGCTGGTGACCGATCCCCCGTTGCTCGGCGACCTCGACCCGTCGCGCTTCTCGCCGGTCAACGTCGGTGCACAGGGGAGCAATCGCACCGCCAGCGTCATGCAGCTGATCGACAACCTCTGTCGGCGGCTGGATGAATGTGCGGCCGCGGGTGCTCGCCTCAAGGCGTTGATTGTGAGCGTCTCACAGACCATCCACAGTCTGTTCGTGCGTTTCATCGATTCGTTGACGCTCAGGCTCTGTGCCTGTCATGGGCCGGTGCCCAAGATCGAGGTCTACTACGCCTTGGGGCGGATCAGCCTGCCCGGCATGCAGTACGATGCGGGTGCGCAGCATTCCCAGGCGCAGCGCAAGGCATTGGCGCAAGCACACCTGAGGGCGTTGAACGGGCTCTATGTGCGTTCGACGTCGGCGGCGAACAACATTGCCGACCTGTGCCATCGCCTGGGGTATTTCCTGACCCAGGTGAAGCTCGAACTGCAAACCCATGATCGACAGCAGAGTCTGCGCCGGGCAAGGGCTTCGTTCGCTCAGTTGGCCTATCCGCTGGCGCAATTGAGGGCGATGGCCCACGCCTTGCGAGCGATGCCGTTGCGAGTGGAGGCGGGGTGATTGACCGTTCCCACGCAGGTGCGTGGGAACGTTCTGACGGGCGTCGATTTATACGTAGAAGGATTTCAGCGGCGGGAAGCCATTGAATTCCACCGCGCTGTAGCTGGTGGTGTAGGCACCGGTCGACAGCCAGTACAGGCGATCACCGATGGCCAGGTTCAGCGGCAAGCCATACTTGTAGTTCTCGTACATGATGTCGGCGCTGTCGCAGGTCGGGCCGGCGATGACCACTTCTTCCATCTCGCCTTTCTTCTCGGTCCAGATCGGGAACTTGATGGCTTCGTCCATGGTTTCGATCAGGCCGGAGAACTTGCCCACGTCGGTGTACACCCAACGCTCGACGGCGGTGCGCGATTTACGCGCCACTAGCACCACTTCGCTGACCAGGATGCCGGCGTTGGCAATCAACGAACGGCCCGGTTCCAGGATGATTTCCGGCAGGTCGTCGCCGAAGTCTTCCTTGAGGAAGCGAATGATTTCTTCGGCGTAGGTTTCCAGGCTGTTGGTGCGGGTGATGTAGTTGGCCGGGAAGCCACCGCCCATGTTGATCAGCTTGAGCACGATGCCGTCTTCTTCCTTGAGACGCTCGAAGATGACCTTGACCTTGGCGATCGCGGCGTCCCAGACGCTGATGTCGCGCTGTTGCGAGCCGACGTGGAACGAAATGCCGTAGGGCACCAGGCCCAGGTCGCGGGCCAGGATCAGCAGGTCCATGGCCATGTCGGTCTGGCAGCCGAATTTGCGCGACAGCGGCCAGTCAGCCGTGGTCGAGCCTTCGGTGAGGATGCGCACATAGACTTTCGAGCCCGGCGCGGCCTTGGCGATGTTGCGCAGGTCGGCTTCGGAGTCGGTGGCATACAGGCGCACGCCCTTCTCGTAGAAGTAGCGGATGTCCTTGGATTTCTTGATGGTGTTGCCGTAGCTGATCTGGTCTGGCGTGACGCCGCGGCTCAGGACCTTGTCCAGCTCATAGATCGAGGCGATGTCGAAGTTCGAGCCTTTTTCCTTGAGCAGGTCGATGATTTCCACCGCCGGGTTGGCCTTCACGGCGTAGTAGACCTTGGCGAACTCGAAACCGGCGCGCAAGTCGTCGTAGGCCTGGGCAATCATCGCGGTGTCGATCACCACGAACGGGGTTTCCTGCTTGTCGGCGAACGCTTTCATCTTCTGGAAAGTTTCGCGCGCGAAATAATCTTCGACCTGGATCGACATACTTGGGACTCCTACTGGCAAACATCAGGATCAATGGGTGTGAAGGCCGGGTAGCCTTCGTGAACGTCCTCCGTATCCCCACTTTGGTTCGCCTACTTCCCAAGGCATTGCCGCCGAAAGCAAAAAGGCCATCCAGGTCGTTTGAGAGCTACTGCGCTTGGCAATACTGCGTTGGAAAGAGGCTCGGAATGCTCATTTACAATCAGTAAACTCCGCTTCCTCGCCTCTTCCCGCCTTGTCTTGCCTGCGCTCGCTACGCTCTCAAACGACCTGGATCTAGGGATGCCCTTGGCCTTGCTGTCTCGTCGTCAGTACTTGAGCCGGATGGATCGTTTCCAGCATGGACGTTCGGCGCGAACTTTAGGGCGTGAGGGGCCTGAGATCAACTAAAAATGTCGCGTTTTTGCACACATCCGTCGTGCGGGCGGCGACAGCTCCTGATGTAACCGACCTGCATGACAGATTGATGTTCCCCTGGATCGGTCAATGACGGCGCTCGCTGCGATACAGGTTCGAGGTTTGGGGTCTGTGTGGGGCGAGCGCGCTTACTCGCGCTGAGGTGCATAGCGGCCCCAAAAGGTGGTCATTACGCAACCGAGCGGGAGCAGGCTCCTGGCTACAGGGACAGGCGTAGCTCATTTGTTGATCAATGACCCGCCTGTTATGAGGAAAACGTTTAATTAACCTCGATTGACTGTCACTTCTGACAGTAGGCGCTCGCCCAAGATTACCGAATACTCAAATCCAGACAGTCGTTCTTCATGATTTTAATGCTGCGGATACCGGCTTATATCCGGCGCGCGGCGTATTGAATTGTGCCTTGAATCACTGCGGATTTTGCGATGTAGAGAACTCCAGGAGAGGGACATGCGCAAGTATCGGGTCATCTTGAACGCTTCTTTAATGATCGGACTCTTCACCAGTTGCGGCTTGTCACAGGCCGACCCGGGAACGGACACGGCGAAGTTGATGGAGTACTGGTATCGCTTGACTGCTCGCGATTGTGGCAGCGGCAGGTTGGCGTCCGATTGTTCAGGTCTGATACTTCGCGGGATCGCCAGTAAACAAAGTTACTTGCCCTGGGATGCCAGTCCGTTTTCACACAGCGTTGAAGCCGGCGGAAGCGGTCTTTCGGCCGGTGGCACATCGGTTTCCTACTTGAGGAAGGACGTTGAGTTCAACGGGCTGGGAATGCTCCGCTACAACGGCTTTGCGCTGACGCCCAATGATTTCGTGGACGACAAGACCCAGTTCAAGATCAAGGTGCTCTGCGCGTTTGTCATCGACTCCTGGACCAATTATCGGAACAACAACGGTTGCGGTGATTACCAGGAGAATGGCAATACCCTGGGCGTCGTCGAGGACTACTGCCAGAAGCTGAGCATCAGCAACCCCAAGGCCTGGATGGAACACTACGATCGCCAGACCCAGGACCCCGAGGTGACGAAAGCCCACCGCTTCCAATGCGGTTTCGATACGACCCGGGATTACTTCGGCAGCTATAACAAGGCCGACGCATTGAACACCTTTGTCGAGGCTCGCAAGGTGCTGGCCAAGGACCCGGAGGAGCAGGGCGATGCGATAAACACCCAGTCCGAGTTGCGGATCGAAACCTGGCCGGATAACAAGTACTGGAACAGGGACTGGAGCAGCCAGGACCGCAAGAAGTTCGACGCGCCTGTCGCCAGTGACAGCGATTCAGCAAAAGCCACGCGCCTGGAACTTCCCATCGCCGCGTTCATTTATGAAAGTGGCGTGGATTACATCGACAGAACGACCCGGGCGTTCACCGCCCGCGACTTCGCCCGTGATGACCAACGCCGTTGGGTGGAGCAGGGTAATGCCTGGAAGCCGATCATCAAGGTTCAATTTCCTCGTTCTATCGGCGAAGACGCGAAGTTTGCCTACTATCCGGTCGATCAACAGATACCCGCCCCCGCGGACAGCCGTTCTTGTGATAACTACATCGAAAAACTCGAGTGGGATAACAACTATGTAGAACCGGTGCTGGGAACGATCTCCTCGCTCAAGATCACGCCCACGGCGTGTGGCAGAAAAGCCGGTGTCGGGAAAACCAATGTGGTGTTGGCCGAGTTGGCGATCAAGGCCGCAGCGCTCGATCCGAATCGCAAGGATTGGAATTTCGACAACATGGGCAGCAGCATGCGCCGCCAACTGGCTTGCCACCTCGACTCTCCGGACATCGCCGAGAACAAGCCCACCTGGAGCATTGAGCCCGCCCGTCCCTACGTGCCCCATGACGTGATCATGAAGTTGCCGGGTGACAACAGATGTAATCCGCATTGAACGCAGGGGCCAGGCTGTCTGACCCGCCTCTGTGAGGGGCAGACGGCCCGGCCCGGGTGATGACCGGCCTTCCAGGTGACGAGCATGGCGAATCTCAGCCGCAAAAAATCGGTAAAGCTGTTCTTTTTGACGGGTTGCATGATTATCTCGTTGCAGTCCCTTGCTGAAACGCTCACGGGCGCGGCCCTGCAATCGGGCGAAGAGACGGCCGCCGACTTGACCCGCCGTTACTACGATACAGCGCTCAACTGCGGTTCGCCGACGGCACCGGCCTTTCTATGCTCGGGGGTGGTGGCACGCACGACCTACGCGGGCAACTTCGACCCTTGGGACCATAGCGAGTTTTCCAGGACGACCGGGGCCGTTTCGTTTTCCTACCTGCGCGCCGATGCCCGGTTCGGCGCAGCGCCTTGGGGCACCAACGACGCCAAGCATGGCTATATCTTTTACCCCATCCTTCAGACGCCGCCGGGTAAGGCCAAGCCTTCGGTCATCTGTTATTTTCCTTACGACGGCGCCACCCTCTACCGCAGCAAGCCAGGGGCCTACGGTTGCCGGGACAGCATCACGCAGTTCGTCTACCCACAGAGCAAGCCCTGCAATGAACAGAATATTTTCACCGCCAAAGCCTGGCTGGCGCATTTTCGCAAGGTGGCCTACGGCAACCCCGCCAGTTGTGCGTGGATGGTCAACGATGGGTTGAATGAGCAAGCCACCGCCAACTTCAATGCCGGCTTGCAAGTGCGAAAGGACGTTGAACTCGAGGCCGGTGGCGCCGATTTCAACTTCAAGAACCACAACGAACTTCGAATCGAGGCGTGGCCGGAAAAAAATCCGACCCCGTTGCCCATCCAGGCGTTTTTCTGGATCTCGGGCTCCAACGATCTGGAGGCCGCCAGGACCGACCAGAAGAAATACTTCGAACGGACCCAGGGGCTGGTCGTCCCCATTGTCCGGGTGACACTGCCGCCCGGTCCGAAGGAGCATTTCAGCTTTCAATACGTCAGTGCCGACCAGGCGATCAACCCGGTGGTGCCGGCCACCGCGTGGGGCGCGCCCGGCGTGCCCAAGGCCTACAGTTCAGCCACGGGCGAGCGCTTGAGTATCAAGAATATCTACCGGGACGATTACCTCGCCGTGCAATTGCCGCTCAGTGGCCTGGAGGCTGCCGATACGGTAAGCGTGCAGTGGCGAGGGCGGGTGCCGTACAGCAGCCCGCCGGTGCGTTATGGTGACCTGCCTGCCGACAAGCAGGTGTTGATTCCCCGTCCCGAAGTGGTCGACAGCGTCGGGCTGACGGTGCCGGTGAGCTACACCGTCAAGAAAGGTGGCGTCGGCGAAACCCAGACGTCCGCCGTGTTGTACCTGGCCGTTGATCCCCAGGCCCTGGACCTTCCAGCGCCCGGTTACTCGGCCGGCACGGTGATCATCTATTCACCCGCCCCAGCGGGCTCGACGCTACGCGTACGGGCCATGGGACAGAGCATCCTCGATACGGGCAGCCAACTCGTCACCGCCGGCCAGGCCAATCGCTTCGTGCTCGACCCGGCCTGGGTGGCGCAAAACCGAGGAAGAACGGTGTTGATCAACTACTCGGTCTTCACCAACCTGAGCCCGCAGTGGCTGTTTTCCCGGGTCCTCAGGGTTTCGCTGTAACGCTCAGCCGGCTGCCACTTCGGCCGGCGACACGATGCTGGTCTTGCCGCCACGCGAGCGTCCGGAGCTCAGGTATTCGGCGATGGATTCCTGGGTCACCTCGCCGAGGAAGACCCGTTCGGCGTCCATCACCGGCAGCCACGAGCGGTTGAACTCGTACATGCGCGACAGCAGGATCCGCAAGTGTTCGTCGTAGGCCGCCGTGGCGTTGAACTCGCGCAGGAACTGTGCGCAAGTACCGGTCTGGCGGTGCAGGTCACGGCGGCGCACATAGCCCAGCGCCTTGTTCTGGGCGCAGGTCACCACCACGTGGCGCCGGTCATGTTCGTCCATCAATTCCAGCGCCTCGGCCACCGGGGTTTCCGGGCTCACCGACGGGGCGTTGTCGGCCGCGTCCTCGGCCTTGACCAGCAGCAGTCGCTTGAGGGTGCTGTCCTGGCCAACGAAGTTGCTGACAAAGTCATCGGCCGGGTGCGCCAGCAGCGTGTCAGGGTGATCGCACTGGATCAGCTTGCCGGCGCGGAAAATCGCGATCTTGTCGCCCAGCTTGATGGCTTCGTCGATGTCGTGGCTGACCATGATCACGGTCTTGTTCAGCGCCCGTTGCATCTCGAAGAACTCGTTCTGGATCATCTCGCGGTTGATCGGGTCCACCGCGCCGAAGGGCTCGTCCATCAGCAGCAACGGCGCATCGGCCGCCAGGGCGCGGATCACGCCGATCCGCTGTTGCTGGCCGCCCGACAGTTCCCGTGGGTAGCGGTGCAGGTACTGCTTGGGTTCGAGCTTGATCATGCTCATCAGCTCGCGGGCACGGTCGTGGCATTTCTGCTTGTCCCAGCCGAGCAGCTTGGGCACCACCACGATGTTTTCCTCGATGGTCATGTTCGGGAACAGGCCGATCTGCTGGATCACATAGCCGATGTTGCGGCGCAGGGTCACCTCGTCGAGCCCGGTGGTGTCTTCGCCGTTGATCAGCACCTTGCCCGAGGTGGGCGGGATCAGGCGGTTGATCATCTTCAGCGTGGTGCTCTTGCCACACCCCGATGGCCCGAGGAACACGCAGATCTCGCCTTCATTGACGGTCAGGTTCACCGAGTCCACGGCCTTCACATCCTTGCCGTTGCTCTTGAAGGTTTTGCTGAGGTTTTGAAGTTCGATCATTTGAGGAGTCCTTTTGGAGTCAGCGAGCGTTGCAGCCATTGCAGGAGCAGGTCGGCGAAGATGGCCAGGAGGCTGACCAGTACGGCGCCGACGATCAGCATCGACATGTCGCTGCGGCTGATGGAAGCGAGGATGAGCACGCCCAGGCCACCGGCCCCGATGGTGGCGGCGATGGTCATGACGCCGATGTTCATGACCACGGCGGTGCGCACGCCAGCCAGGATCACCGGCACGGCGATGGGCAACTCGACCATGCGCAGGCGCTGGCCGAAGGTCATGCCGATGCCGCGGGCGGCTTCACGGATGCCGGGTTCGACACCCGTGAGGGCCAGGTAGGTGTTGCGCATGATCGGCAACAGGGAATACAGGAACACGGCGGTGATCGCCGGCATCGGCCCCAGGCCCTGGCCGAACTTGGAGTAAAACGGCAACAACAGGCCGAACAGTGCAATCGACGGGATCGTCAGCAGCACCGTCGCGCTGGCTTGCAACGGACCGGCCAGCGCCGGGAAGCGGGTCATGAAAATGCCCAGGGGCACACCGATGAAAATCGCCAGGCTCACGGCGATGCCCACCAGCGTGACGTGCTGCCAGGTCAGGTGCATCACTTGCTGCCAATCGAGATGGGAAAAGGCGTTCAACAGTTCCATGGCTTTTCCTCCTCAGGGGATGGGGTGCTGGCGCAGGAAATCGGCGGCAACGGTGGAAGGGCTTTGGTGGTCGACGTCGACCCGGGCGTTGAGTTGGCGCATGGTTTCGTCGTCGAACAGCGCGGCCAGGGGCTTGAGTTGCTCGGCCAGTTGCGGGTGGGCGTCGAGGAATGCCTGGCGCACCACCGGCGCGGCGGTGTAGTCGGGGAAGTAGTGCTTGTCGTCTTCGAGCAACTTCAACTTGAACGCGTTCAGCCGCCCGTCAGTGGTGTACACCAGGCCGGCGAACACCTGGCCATTGCGCAGGGCGGTGTAGACCAGCCCGGCGTCCATCTGGCGGATGTTCTTGCGGGTCAGGTTCATGCCGTACTGCTCGACCATGCCTGCCAGGCCATCGGAGCGGTTGGCGAACTCGGTGTCCAGCGCCACCAGGTGGTTCTCCTGCGATTCGGCCTGCAACACCGTGTTCAACTGGCTGATGTTGTTGATCTGCGGGTACTGGCGAGCGATTTTTTCCGGCAGGGCCAGGGCGTAGGTGTTGCTGAACTTCGACGGTGCCAGCCACGCCAGGCCTTTTTTCGCGTCGAGTTCTTTTACCCGGGCGTAGGACTGGGCGCTGTCGAGTTTTTCCGTGACGTGGTTGTAGGCCACCAGCGACACACCGGTGTACTCCCAGAGCAGGTCCAGTTGTCCGGTTTCATGGGCGCTGCGGGCCAGGTTGCTGCCCAGGCCGCCGGTGATCTGCGCGTCGTAGCCTTTGCTGCGCAGGTATTGCGCGGTGATTTCCGCCAACAGCGTCTGTTCGGTGAACACGCGCGCGCCAAGGCGGATCACCGGTTTTTCCGCCGCTTGGGCGAACCCGGCCAGCAGCAGGGCGCAGCCCAGTATCAAGCTCAACTTCTTCATGATGATTCCTTTATCCAGCGGCTTCAGGACGCCGCAAACCGCGCTCCAGCCAGAGTCGGCTGGCCAGTGTCACCAGGCCGTCGAGCAGCAGCGCCAGCAGGGCGGTGCAGGCCGCGCCGAGCAACAACTGCGGCTGGTTGTTCAAGGCGATGCCGGGGAAGATCAGGCTGCCGAGGCTGTTGGCACCGATCAGGAACGCCAATGGGGCGGTGCCGACGTTGATCGCCAGGGCCACGCGCACGCCACCGACGATGATGGGCACGGCATTGGGCAACTCGACCTTCCACAGCACCTGGCGTGGGGTCATGCCGATGCCGACGGCGGCTTCCTTGAGGGAGCCCTGGACGTTCTTCAGGCCTTCATAGGTGTTGCGCACGATCGGCAGCAGCGAGGCGAGGAACAGGGCGAAGATCGCGGGCCCGCTGCCGATGCCGAGGATGCCCAGGGCGATGGCCAGCACGGCCAGGGGCGGAACGGTGTTGCCGATGTTGAACACTTGCATGAAGCGTTCGGCGCGCCCGACCATGCCTGGGCGGCTGAGGGCGATGCCGGCGGGGATGCCCACGATCAGGGCCGCGAGCATGGAAGCGAGCACCAGCATCAAGTGGGCTTGCAGGTAGAACAGCAAATCGTCGCGGTAGTGCTGGATCGTATCGATGCCGATCCAGTGGACCAACAGGGCCAGGAGGGCGACGACGACCGCACCTCCCATCAGCCCTTTGCCATAGCGGATAGCCACAGGCGGACTCCTTTGTCTTTCAGTCGGCGCACGCGTTCCCGGGCGGCGTACCTTCATTGGCGGCCGGGAAAGCGTTCGCGGGGAGCAGCTCTTGTCGATGCCGGCCAGCGGCATGTCACGGGAGCCATGGGCGCAGCTTCGTCAGGCTAACTTGCTGATTTTCCAGGCCCTGACGAAAAGCTGTCGCAGGGGGTGGACGTCTGCGCCGGGCAAAAGGTTCCCAGGTCGGGAAAGATCGGGCCCACAGGGATGCGCTCAACGGTTCGGTTCCTGGCACAAGTTGAGCTATAATCGCCGCCCTTTTTTGTCACCAGCCAGGCGATTTCCCATGACCAAACAGGCCGCCGAAGTCGCGAAACGCCGCACTTTCGCCATTATTTCCCACCCCGATGCCGGTAAGACCACCATCACCGAAAAACTTTTGCTGATGGGCAAGGCGATTGCGGTCGCCGGCACGGTGAAGTCGCGCAAGTCCGACCGCCATGCCACCTCCGACTGGATGGAAATGGAAAAACAACGGGGTATCTCCATTACCACGTCGGTCATGCAGTTCCCGTATCGCGATCACATGATCAACCTGCTCGACACCCCAGGCCACGAAGACTTCTCCGAAGACACCTACCGCACCCTGACGGCCGTGGACTCGGCGCTGATGGTCCTCGACGGCGGTAAGGGCGTCGAGCCACGGACCATCGCGCTGATGGACGTCTGCCGCCTGCGGGACACGCCGATCGTCAGCTTCATCAACAAACTCGATCGTGACATCCGCGACCCGATCGAACTGCTCGACGAGATCGAAGCGGTTCTCAAGATCAAGGCCGCGCCCATCACCTGGCCGATCGGCTGCTACCGCGATTTCAAGGGCGTGTACCACCTGGCGGGCGACTACATCATCGTCTACACCGCCGGCCACGGGCATGAGCGCACCGAAACCCGGATCATCGAGAAGCTCGACTCCGACGAGGCCCGCGCCCACCTGGGCGACGAGTACGAGCGCTTCATCGAGCAACTGGAGCTGGTGCAGGGCGCCTGCCACGAGTTCGACCAGCAGGCATTCATCGACGGCCAGATGACGCCGGTGTTCTTCGGCACCGCCCTGGGCAACTTCGGGGTCGACCATGTCCTCGACGCCGTGGTCGACTGGGCCCCGCGCCCGCTGGCACGGGTCGCCAACGAGCGCACCGTCGAGCCGGTGGAAGAGAAGTTCACAGGCTTCGTGTTCAAGATCCAGGCGAACATGGACCCCAAGCACCGCGACCGCATCGCGTTCATGCGCATTTGCTCCGGCAAGTACGAAAAAGGCATGAAGATGCGCCACGTGCGCACCGGCAAGGACGTGCGCATCGGCGACGCCCTGACCTTCTTCTCCTCGGAGCGCGAGCAACTGGAAGAGGCCTTCGCCGGTGACATCATCGGCTTGCACAACCACGGCACCATTCAGATCGGCGACACCTTCACCGAAGGCGAAGCCCTGGGCTTCACCGGGATCCCGCACTTCGCCCCGGAACTGTTCCGCCGCGTACGCCTGAAAGACCCGCTCAAGTCCAAGCAACTGCGCCAGGGTCTCCAGCAACTGGCCGAAGAAGGCGCCACCCAGGTGTTCTTCCCGGAGCGCAGCAACGACATCATCCTCGGCGCGGTCGGCGTGCTGCAGTTCGACGTCGTCGCCAGCCGCCTGAAGGAGGAATACAAGGTCGAGTGCTCCTACGAGCCGATCACCGTCTATTCCGCCCGCTGGGTGGATTGCAGCGATAAGAAAAAGCTCGAGGAGTTCTCCAACAAGGCTGTGGAAAACCTCGCGCTGGACGGCGGTGGCCACCTGACCTACCTGGCGCCGACCCGGGTCAACCTGGCGTTGATGGAAGAGCGCTGGCCGGATGTGAAATTCCGAGCGACGCGCGAGCACCACTAAGCGTCAAGGCCTGCCACCCAAACCCCGCTGTGAACGCAGCGGGGTTTTTTATTGCCCGTATGCCGGGCCAGGGCCCCTGTGGGAGCGAGCTTGCTCGCGAAGGCGGTGTGTCATTCAAGAGGGATGTTGGCGGATAGACCGCTTTCGCGAGCAAGCCCGCTCTCACAAGGGCAGGGGTCATAACTGGACGAGATAAGCGTTATTCGAAACCAATCTGCCCATCGACGGCATTTCTGGCCATCTCTGAGCGTCCTAATGGGTGAACCGGTCTGTTCAGCATTGGATTTTCTTGAGCCGTCAGGCCTTGGCTTCATCCGCGAAAGAAGGAATCGGCTATGAACACACTGCTGCGCATGATGTTTTTGTTGAAGGTGTTGGTGATGTTGTCCCTCGGTTCGTCGGCGGCTTGGGCGGAGTGCGACCAGCACGAACAACACGCCTGGAACGGGCAGGTTGGCCAGGGCGACATGATGCTGGCCGCGACCCAGGAGCCCGGCGATCAGGACGATGACGATTCGACCATCGACCAGCCGGACACTGACGACGGTGATGAAGGCGACGAGGGCGACAGCCAGACGTAGCTTTCACCGCTCAGAAAAATTGTGGCGAGGGGATTTATCCCCTCGCCACAGGAGACGCGAACTGATCGTTACGCCGCGCCGTCGAGGAACTGCTCGGCGTAGTGGCACGCTACCAGGCGGTTATCGAGCGGGCGCAAGGCCGGTTCTTCAGTCTTGCAGCGCTCGGTGGCATACGGGCAGCGCTTGTGGAAGGCGCAGCCAGACGTAGACTGCTGACCTAAAGGAAAACCCCTCCAGCCCAAACCGATACTCAGTTCGGGGCTGGAGGGTTTTTTTTATGCAGGGCGCATTATCCAAGGCAAGGACTTACCCCTGTGGCGAGGGAGCTTGCTCCCGCTGGACTGCGCAGCTGATGAATCGGATACCGACGATGGCGATGGCGACAGGCAGTCGTAAATCACCGGCAAAATAACGCCCTTCTGCCTTGACGGATTGCACCCGAAACTGCGGAGTTTTAGCAGCGGGCCGAAGACATTTGTAGGTTTTTTCTGTAACGCTTTTCTCCGTCACTCGTAGCTCCATTCTTCTTTTTCATGACCAAACGCTTTGCTCTCGACGTTGAAGTCACAAGCGATTAGTTTTAAGCCGTCGGCAAACATCGACAAAGGAAAAACCGCGAACCAGGGGGCTGTTTTGTCAGGGCTGATTTCATTAAGCCATTATCGTGGCAGCGCGTTGATCCCATGCTGGTCTACGCAATGATCAATTAGAAATCGATATTTAAAAATTAAATTTACAATGATGTTTCTTGATGGTATGGATTATTGCGTGATATTTCTCGACGTCGAAACGATATGCGCAATGGATAGCTCATTTTTTTCAAGGTCTCAGTCGCGATGGATAGCATCAGTGTAAGAAATTTGTCCAAGACTTATCGAATAAAAGAGCGCTCAGAAAGGGCGTTTGGTTGGTTGACAGACCTTGTATCTCCCAAGGCTTCTGAAAAAACAGCGGTTGACGATATTTCCTTCACCGTCAAGCAGGGTGAGGTCGTGGGCTTTCTCGGCCCGAATGGCGCAGGTAAAACCACTACATTGAAAATGCTGTCGGGGTTACTCTACCCGACTGCCGGAAAAATATCGGTTCTGGGTCGGAAGCCTCAACTGCGGAATAAGGAATTTCTCAAGTCCATCTCGCTGATCATGGGGCAGCGTCAACAGTTGATCTGGGACTTGCCGGCCATGGAAACCTTTCGGCTGAATCAGAAGATATTTGAAATTCCTGATGCGCAGTTCAAAAAGACTTATGGTTATTTGGATGAGTTGCTTCAGGTGTCGAAGTTGGCCAAGGCGCCAGTGCGTACCTTATCGCTTGGCGAGAAAATGAAGTGTGAGCTGGTTGCGTCATTACTTCATGATCCCAAGGTTCTTTTTCTCGATGAGCCTACCATTGGGCTTGATGTCGGTGTGCAGAAGATAGTTCGTTCGTTTATTCGGGACTATAGTCGCGAGCGCAATGTAAGCGTACTGCTAACGTCGCATTACATGCAGGATATTGAGGCCCTGTGTGAGCGAGTCGTTGTGGTTTCCGATGGCAAAATATCCTTTGATGACACCCTGGAGTCATTGCGTAAACGCATGTCGGATCACCGCATCATCACTGTGGAGCTATCCGAAAATATCGTGGCTTCAGCGCTGGGCAGATATGGTCTGGTGCGTTCCACGGACGGCTTTGTGCATGAAATGCTGGTCCCGGCTGCCGAGGTCGTGGCCGTTTGTTCGCGGGTTCTGGCCGAGCAGCCGGTCATCGACATTTCCATTGGTGATCCGCCGATCGAAGAGGCGCTGTTGAAGCTGTTCGTGGCCTCTCAGTCCGATACCCGGAAAAAGGTCCCGGGTGCTTCCGGGGAGCGTGTCGCATGAGCCGGTTTGCAGTGAAAGTCGCAGGGGTGGCGCGCACGGCCATTCGTCGCAAAATTGCACATCGCGCAGAGTTGTTCGTATTGGTGCTCGCGTCTTTGGTGCCGTTGTTCATGATGGTCATCTGGATGGGTATTGCAAAAGATGCCGCACTGGAAGGTTTCACACCATTAAGGTTTGCGGCTTACTTTGCGCTAGTGTTTCTAGTTGGCGAAATAGTCTCTAGTACGGCTGCTGAGGAAGTGGAGAACGACATCCATTCGGGCGATATCGGCAGTCTCCTGTTAAGGCCATTCAACATTGCGCTGTATTATTTTTTGAGCGAGCTGGCTTCAGCGATGGTCAGGGTTATTCCAGTGTTTTTTCTGGTGGTCGGCGTATTCCTGTTTTCTGAAGCGGGTCAATATTTACACCTGAGCTATCTTCTCCCCGCACTGCTCGGGGTAATGCTTGGGTTTGCCATAAATTACTTGTTGTATTTCATTGGCGGGCTTGCGGCTTTCTGGTCCGATCAGGCAAGTACCTTTGATCTGGTATTGACTTACATGCTTACTCTGTTTGGTGGTGTTCTCGCACCCTTGACACTTTATCCCGAATGGATGCAGTCGATACTTGAGTGGTCACCGTTCCCTTATATTATTAGTTTTCCAATACGAATCATTATGGGGGAGCTGACCGTCGAGCAACTGATCAACGGATTGCTGTTTCAGATAGTGCTGGTCGTTGCGTTCTCGTTGTTGGCTCATTTTGTCTGGGCCAAAGGTGTTAAGCGTTATTCGGTGTTTGGGTAATGAAGACATTAGGCGCAGTCAAGGCGCTTCTAACTGCAAGGTTGCAGGCGAATATGAAGGATCGTGTTCCGGTCTTTGTCAGCCTGCTGAACACTGCTTTGCTGGGATTGTCCGTTTATGTCGTGATCGAGATTTTCTTTGGAAATGTCGAGACAATTGGTGGCTGGAACAAGCAGCAGTCGATTGTGCTGTATGGGGCATTCATTTTTATTCGCTCCTTTGTACAAATGTTGGTGTTGCCTAACTGCGAGGCTGCCTCGAAGTTGATTATCAACAAGTCCATTGATACTTACTTGTCCAAGCCGGTTGACCTTCAAACTATCCTGGCTTTTGGGCAGCTACGCCTGTGGCATATCTTCGGCGCCCTGCTGGGGCTGGGATTGATGCTGGGCGGTAGCCATGCGCAGGGACAATTGACGTTGCAGACGCTGGGCGCTTTCTTCGTGTTCCTGACACTGGCATGTGCGCTGGTTTACTCGGTCTGGTTCAGTATCGCGAGCCTGGCGTTTTGGACCAAGAAGACCGGCAACATTTCCCACCTGCTATTCATGTTTTTGACTACCGGTCGGTTTCCGTCCAGCGCGTACCCGGAGTGGATCCAAGTCGTGATCATGACCGTAGTACCTGTCTTTTTCATCATGGAAGTGCCCGCACAATCAGCGATGGGGTTGACGACGGGGCGGTCATTGGCGGGCGCTGTTCTGGCCACCCTGGCCTTCTTGTTGTTGTCGAGATTGCTTTGGCATTGGGGGGTCAAGAAATACCTTCGAGAAGGTGCCTGACACAAGAAGCATCGAAATTTAGACCATAAACATGGAATGATATGGACAATTTTCTGAATGTATTCGCCGATCAGGTTCGGCGGGCGCCTGGCGCCATTGCAGCTTCGGATGGCTGCAACCGTCTGAGCTATCGCGATCTTGACGAAATATCCGACGGCTTCGCCCGCATGCTGATCGCCGCATCTGTCAGGCCGGGCGATATTGTCGCTATCGGTCTGGAAAGGGGACTCGGATTTCTGATTTCGATGATTGGCCTGTTCAAGGTAGGGGCCGCTTATCTCCCTCTGGATCGTACTCTGCCGCTGGATCGGCGGGCCTATATGCTGGAGCAATGCAGTTGCCGATGGCTGATAGCGGAAGACGACGCCCAGTTACAGATCGACGGTATTGGCCTTCTGACAATGCCGGTCCGGCTCGAAGGCCTTAAGGACGGGGCGCCGCTCGAGCGCTGCATACTGGAGGACGACAGTCTCGCTTATGTGATTTTCACCTCTGGCTCGACAGGGATGCCCAAGGGGGTGATGGTCCATCACGGTGGAATGCTCAATCATCTGCTGGCCAAAGTCGAAGATCTGGGCATGCACAAGGCGCCCAACGTGGCGCAAACAGCGCCACAGAGTTTCGACATTTCCGTCTGGCAGTTCCTGGCGCCGCTCATCTGCGGCGGGCGTACGGCAATCCTGACCCGTTCGGAGTTTCTTGACCTGGATCGTCTGGGGGCACGGATCGAGCTCGACGAAATCGATATCCTGCAAGTGGTGCCGAGTCATCTGTTGGCCATTCTGGATGCGATTTGCGTAGATGCCCAAAACGCACGCTTCGACCGTTTGAGCTGCCTCGTCGCTACGGGCGAGGTGCTGCCCGTTTCACTTGCCCGACGTTGGTTGACGACCAAGCCTCACGTCCCTTTGGTCAATGCCTACGGGCCGACTGAATGCAGTGACGACGTCACTCACCAGGTTATTACCCGGATGCCTGTGGCTGACCAGGCGATCCCGATCGGGCGAGCGGTACGCGGTGTTCGGCTGGTGGTACGCGATGCTGACCTGGTAGCTTTGCCCGTAGGTGAAGTCGGCGAACTCTACGTTGAAGGGGTTGCGGTGGGGCTCGGCTATATCGGTCACCCCGACCTGACTGCCAAGGCGTTTGTCATTGTCGATGGTCGCCGAGCCTACAAGACCGGCGACCTCGTCAGTTGTGATGGTGAGGGTGTCTTTCACTATCACGGTCGGGCCGATGATCAGGTCAAGGTCCGAGGTCACCGGATCGAGCTGAGTGAAGTCGAATTCGGCATCCTGCGACTGGCTTACATCAAACAGGCGGCAGTGGTACTCAACACTTCGCGCACTCGTGCCTTCCTGACGGCTTTCATCGTCGAGCAGGAGGGCACCGCAACCGATCTTGATAGGCTGCGTCTCGACCTGCACGACGTCTTGCCGGAACACATGATTCCATCCGAGTTTCGGGTTCAGTCGTCTCTTCCCCAAACGTCCAATGGCAAGATCGATAAGAAAAAGCTCACGGCCATCGCTAATGAAACAACGGCGCCTGACACCGTACAGAGCGTTGCGACAACTGCAACTGTCGGCGCAGAGGCGCTACTTGAGACCTGGCGTGAATTGCTGCGTAACCCGGCGTTGCGACCCGCCGACGATTTTTTCAAGCAGGGGGCTGATTCGATTCTCGCCTTGCAGTTCATTGCACGGGCGAAGGCCCACGGATATGCCTTCACACTCGGGGACATCTTCCGGCATCCAACCACGATCGGGCTGCTCAAGATAGCCAGAACCCAAAACGCGGTGGCCGGTACCGCAGCGAGGGTGGGCGTTACACAGTTGGATCCGCAACAAGCGAAGGGCGATTCGACATCCTTCAAGCAGATTTCGCCGGCGCAGAAGGGCATCTACGTTCAGTCGCTGCGAACCCGTCATCGCACGACTTACGTGCTGCAGTATTCGTTCCGCATGCTGCTGCCTGATGGCGGTGCCGTGCTGGAAGACGGATGGCGCAAGGCACATCAACACCATGAGTTGCTGCGCAGCGCGTTTGTTCTCGCGCCGACGGGCCAACCGGTGCGTGTCGTTGTCGAAGACGCTCCACTACGATGGACTCGGACCAGTCTTCTGCACCTTTACGACGAGCACCAGCGCAAGCATCTGGAAGACTTCCTCGTTCAGGACAAACAGACCGGTTTCGAGCTGGATCAGCCGGCGCTCTATCGGGTGCATCTGTTCCATTTGGGGGGCCACGATTATCAATTTATCCTCAGTGCCCACCATCTCGTGCTCGATGGTGCATCGATCTTTGCGCTGATGAGCGAAGTATTCTCGGGAGCGCCGGTGGCGCAGGATGCATTTTCAACCTATATCGCCGGCCAGGAAAAATTCCACTTGCAACGGGAGGATCAGCAACTCTGGTCGGATCTCCTGGAACCCTTCCATGTGCCGGTCTGCGTAGCTGACAAGCTTGCTGAGCCGTCCTTGAAACCGGTCGAACATCGAGTCTTCAACAGACGACTGCCCGCGACGCTTGAGCAGGGCATCACGGGGCTGTGTGGTCGTGCCGGGGTCACGATTGCCGCTGTTGCGGCAACGGCCTGGGGGATGGCACTCAATGCAATAAATGGCGGGCAGCACCAATTATTTGGAATGATTGTCTCGGGGCGTGCCGACACCGGGGTTGGGCTGGATGATATCGGGATGTACGCCAATACCTTGCCGATTCCCTTGGCACTGGCGGCGACGCAGAGCCCCGAGGTCAGCCTGCAGGCGGTCAGTAGGCGCATCGCCGAGCTGCTTCGCTTCGAATCGATATCCATGAACGAGGCGTTGGCCAGCACGCGTTCGCGTTTTGCCAACGGCGCTTTTGATACGGTGCTGAACGTCGAGACGTTGGCGGATTGGGCTGTGCTTGAGGCCCCCGGCGTCACGGTCGAACTCACGCAGGTGACTGACCTCACCGAGTTTGCCTTTGCCGTTGAAGTCCTTAGCGGCGCAGATGCCATCACTGTGGATTTCATTCGCGATCCTGAATATGTCTCCGAGGAGCGAGCAGAGGCGCTGTGCGAACATTTCCTGAGTGCACTGACCTATATCTGTGAAGCACATCGCCCGCTGCAAGAGTGGCGGGGCTGGCAAGGTGTGCCCATGGTCAGTGACGAAACTTCGGCTCCGAAAGATCAATACCCGACGTCTTCGCAGCACACGTCCTTCGACACGATGGTGCTGGCTGTGGCGCGTGCAATCATCGGCGATGACACGATTGCCCTGCAGCAGAATTTCTTCTCTTCGGGCGGAGACTCGATCGGTGCGTTGCAACTCATCGCTCGTTTGAGAAGCGATGGGATGACAATTGATCTCGACAGCATCTTTGCCAGTCGATCACTGTCCGAAATCGCCCAGGCAGTGCGGCCGCTGCACTGTACCGCCCGTGGAGAAATTCATCCGCCGACCGGTGCAACCGCACTAGTGCCTGTACAGCGCTGGTTCGCCGAACAGCAGCTAGTCAACCCTGCCCATTGGTGTCTCGGCACGGCGGTCGAGATTCACCGTCCCGTCGCGGCCGATACCCTTGTCGCGATCACTCACAAGATACTGGAGCGCTATCCGATATTGAGTGCGCAGTTCAAGATCGGCGATGGATACGACCAGACTATTCCGGCCAATCCCGTCGATGCGCAGTCGAGTTGCAGAACAGCGCAACTCGCTGCATCGATCGATCAATCGACGGAGCATATCCGGGCGGTGCTGGACGAGTCTCTGTCCGGTCTCGACCTCGAGCAGGGCGATCTGTTTCGCGCGGTGCTGTTTCGCACCCCGGATCCCGACACCAATCTACTGGTGCTGGTGGCGCATCACCTCGTGATCGATGCGGTGTCCCTGCGAATCCTCGTCGAGGATTATCTGCGCCTCTATGCCGGCAGCACGGTTCCTGCGCAGGTCACCCCGTTTCGCGTCTGGGCGCAGCAGCTTGCGAGTCACGGCCAGGCATTCAAGAACGATGTCCTGTCGCAGACCGCCTACTGGTCGCGGGTCATCGAGGCAATTCCCGCTGCGATACCTTTTGACCTGAACCGGCGACCATCGGGTCGCACCGCAATGTTGTCCCGGGGGTTGAGCTGCGCGGCGACCAGCGCCTTGATCCGGGAGGTACCTGCGGCTTACAACACCCATATCAATGACATTCTGATCTCCGCGCTGGTCCGGGCGTTTTCCGGCTGGCGGGCGAGACCGGACATTGCGATCAACCTCGAAGGACATGGCCGTGAAAGCGTCCTGGAAGGTGTCGACGTGTCCCGCACGGTAGGCTGGTTCACCTCTGTGTTCCCGGTATGCCTGAATGATCCCCAAGAGGGGCTTGGAAGTTTGATTCAGGCGACCAAACGTACACTCGCGGATATCCCGCAACGAGGTATAGGGTATGGTCTGCTGCGTTATCTGTTCAATGAGTCCCGGGTGATTCCTGCTGCCGAGCCCATGGTGCAGTTCAACTATCTCGGGCAATGGGACAACGTGTCATTTGTTGACCCGGATGCGTGGATGCCGTCTGCCCAGGTCCTGAGTCTCCTCGATCAGGTGTCGGTGGACCCGCGCAACGGACGCCAACATGCACTGGAGATCGAGGCAAGGATTGCCCAGGGTCGATTTGAAATCGACTGGTATTACGACGACGGAATCCTGTCCCCGCAAGAGGCCGAGGATCTTGCGACGCGCTACGTCGATGCATTGGCGCAGATCATCGAGCATGGCACGGCGGGCGCCGTGGTGCGGGTGCCCGGCGACTATCCGGATGTCGATCTGACGGACGATGAGTTGCAGTCGCTGATTGCAGGCGTCGGCGCCGTACCGGCGGATATCTATCCGTTGTCACCGACACAGGAGGGAATCCTGTTCCAGCACCTGATGAGCGGTGACGACACCTATACACTGCAGTACGTCATGGACATTAATGGTGACGTCGACATCAGTGTGCTGGATGCGGCGTGGCAGGTGCTGGCCGAGCGTCATCCGATCCTGCGCACGGGGTTCTTCTGGGATGCGGTGGCGGGACCGGTGCAATATGTGCTGCAGAAGGCAACTTGCAGTTGGCAGATCATCGCGGGTAACGGTGATCCGGCGCAATATGAACGCCTGATGCATGATGATCGTTCACGGATCTTTGATCTTGCAACGCCTGCTTTGACTCGCTTCACGTTGCTGTCCGATGGTTTGCAGGCGCACAAATTGATCTGGACCTACCATCACATCCTTCTGGACGGCTGGTGTGTGGCCAAGGTCATCAAAGAGCTGTTTGCCATCTACGACCAGATGATCCGCGGTGTGCAGCCCGAGGCGGTCTTCGGTCCCGTCTATCGTGACTACATCGAGTGGCTGGCCAGTCAGCAGGCGCGGGAAAATCGTCCGTTCTGGCGACATTATCTGGCGGACGCAAAGCCCAGTCTGTTTACCAGTCCGGTTGCCTATCAGCCGTCCTCGCGTGCAGATCACAACGTCTACCGGTTTACCCTCGGACGTGACCTTTCGGGTTGCATCGAGCGATTCTGCGCCGGGCTGGGTGTGACCGTTGCGGTTCTCTTCCAGCGTATCTGGGCACAGATCCTGGCCGATAACACCCAGAGCTTCACACCCATCTTCGGCTGGGCTATTTCGGGACGGCCTGTCGACCTTGAGGGCTCCCAAGACATCATCGGGCTGATGACTTCCATCGTCCCGTGCAAGGTCGATGCACAGGCGCCGTTCGCCGCCGAGGCCCTTCGGCAGTTGCAGCGCAGCAGTGCAGCCCTGCAGGACGAAGGGCATGTCTCGATGAGTCATTTCCGGAGTGCTACCGGACTTGGTCTGGAGGCGTTGTTCAATACCGTTCTCGTGGTCGAAAACTTCGAGCTTCAGGACAACTTGCCGGTCGGTGATCGCTACCGCCTCAGTAATCTGCAGTGGATCGAGAAGTCGGAGTTTCCTTTGGTTCTCGGTCTGGTTCCGGCAGATGATTTTCTGATCGAACTCAATTTCAACCCCGAAAAGTTCTGCGTTGCGCAAATGGTCGATCTTCAACAAAGGATTGTTTTCCATTCGCGTCAAATATCTTCTCTTGGAAATGGATACCTTGAGCATGATGCAAATTTACAGTGCGAATCAGTATCACAAGCTGGCTAACTTCATTGGCGACGTGCCGGTCTACCTGAAGATAGAAGGGTTGAATCCGGCCGGGTCGATAAAACTCAAGACTGCAATATCGCTGATCGAAGAAAGTGAGCGTCTGGGCCTACTTTCGCCCGGACGAAAAGTAATCGAGTCCAGCTCGGGAAACCTCGGTGTTGCGTTATCGATGATTTGTGCGCAGCGCGGTTATCCGTTTACCTGCATAACCGATACCAACGTCAATCAGGTCAGTGTCAACCTGATGAAGGCTTACGGCGCCGAAGTCATTGTCTGTGACACCCGCGACCGAAATGGCGGTTTTCTCGGGGCGCGCATTGCGCTGATTCAGGAAATGATCCGTCAGGATCCGAGGTATTTCTGGACCAACCAGTACGCCAACCCGGCCAACCCACTGGCGCACTACAACCGGACTGCGCCGGAAATCCTGCAGCAGCACCCCAACTGCAAATGGTTGTTTGTCGGTGCCGGTACCACCGGGACGCTTATCGGCTGCGCGCGATATCTGCGTGAAAAAGCGCCAGAGGTAAAACTGATTGCCGTCGATACCGTGGGTTCGATCAACTTTCAGGAGGTGCCCAAGAAGAGGCTCATTCCCGGTTTGGGGACGAGTCGGCGCCCGGAAATTCTCGAGCGGGATCTAGTCGAGCATATCGAGTTCGTTGATGAGGTCGAGACGATCCGCATGTGTCGCAGTGTTGCGCTGGACTACGGACTGCTACTCGGGGGGTCCACGGGGACCGTACTGGTTGCGGTCAAGCGCCTGAGGAAACAGATTCCGGCGGGCGACGAAGTTGTCGTGATCAGCCCCGATATGGGTGAGCGGTATCTCGAAACGATCTACTCGGATAAGTGGTGTGACGCCAACTTTGGTAGCCAGATGTATCAACACGCGATGGTGGGTTGAGTCTCGGCGGTGCGTTGGTTGATGTTTTCTCAGAGCAGAAGGAACCTAGCTTGTCACAACTTCAATTCCCCCCGAGCGGCGCTGCGCAAACACAGATATTTCTCGATCAGTGGGCCCGCGTTAGTCACGATTTCAAAGGAGAACCCGCCATAGATGATGGCGGTGTTCTGTATACCTATGGCGAAGTGGACACCGACAGTCAGCGAATCGCGGCCTACCTGGCACACAACGCGATTGGTGCAGGCGCGGTAGTGGTCATCGGTTGTCCGCGCGGCAAGGATCTATTGGTGGCCTTGCTAGGTGTCATGAAGAGTGGCGCAGCGTTCATCCTCATGGACCTGGACGCCGCCCCAGCCCGCTTGTCCGTACAGCTGGACGCTGCCAATGCGAAGCTGGTTCTGGTCCCTGATGGGTACATCGTTGACAACAATCCTGCCCTGGTCGCTGAAAAGGTCGTGACCCTCGGCCAGGCTCGGGATACGGCGCAGTCCCTGCACTTCGAACAACCGCGGATAGCACCACAAGACCTGGCGTACATCATTTTCACTTCGGGCTCTACTGGGCAACCGAAAGGGGTGATGGTTTCGCACCGGGGCATCCCTAACCTTGCCCATCATGCGCTGACATATGGCATTACGCAGGGCAGTCGGGTGCTGATGTTTTCCCCGGTCTGTTTCGACGCGATCATTGCCGAAATCACCATGACCCTGTTTGCAGGTGGCTGTCTGGTTGCCGTGGCTGACCACGAGCTGCGAGATTTCGACAATCTGCAAAACCTGCTGTGCAATCGTCGCATCGATGTCGCCACGTTGCCTCCGTCACTGGTGTCGTTGCTGCCGTCCGAGTTACCGATCAGCCTGAGTACATTGATCGTGGCCGGCGAGAGGTGCAACAAGGAAGTCATTGTCAACTGGGCGAGCAAGATCCGTTTGATCAATGCCTATGGGCCTTCTGAGGCGACGGTCGCTACAACGGTGAAGTTGTGCTCTCTCGACACCTCTCCGGCGGATATTGGCCAAGCGATCTCCAACGTCACGGTACGCCTCCTTGACGAAGCGCTGGAGGACGTTCCGGATGGCGAACTCGGCGAGATCTACATCAGCGGAGTGAGTGTTGCCTTGGGCTATCTGGGCAATCCGGACCTGAGCGATGCGCGGTTTATCCGTGGCTTGGCCGGCGACGACAGCTTGAGCTTTCGAACCGGGGATTTCGCCAGGCGCGATGTGAACGCAGGCATCCTGTTCGAGGGACGCAAGGACGATCTGGTTAAGATCAACGGAAACCGTGTCGAGCTGGCCGAGATCGAGGCCTGTGCCATGGCTTCGCGGCTGATTAGAAGCTGCCACGCTTGTTGCGTCGATGCCGGCACTTCGGGCGTGAGGATCTCGCTTTTTGTGACGCCGTCTGACAAGGCTGACGATGGGCGGCTGGAGCCTGAGCTGAGGGCCCGGATCAGCGCCGAGTTGCCCGCTTACTTCATGCCTGCGCGGATCGTCGTTCTGAATGAACTGCCGCGCAATCCGGCGGGTAAAGTCGATCGGGCAGCGTTGATCGCGCAGTTGGGCGACTTGGTGGAGGAGGGCGGGGCCCCGGAGGCAATGACCCCTCAGGAAGAAACCCTGGCGCTGATCTGGGCACAGATTCTAGGGCGTCCGATTGAAAACCGTGAGGCGAATTTCTTTGCGTTGGGTGGTAACTCCCTCTTGGCGATGCGTCTCGTCGCGCTGATGAAACGCAGTGGTATTCAAATCAATCTCAAGCGCGTGTTTGGCGCTCCGACACTGGCAAAAATGGCCTGTCTGATGGAGGGGTAGGTAATGGCGGGCAAAGGACTGAACCCATACCAACGCTATTATTGGAGCGCGTCCAGCGCCTACGACCTCGCGGAAACGGCCTGCGTGAGCATTGGGTTTGTACTGGACGGGCCATTGAACATCGCGCAGTTCAGCCGAGCAGTGGACGCGGTGGTCAATCGTCACGAACAACTGCGGTCCCACTTCTACGAAACGGAAGAAGGCCCTCGACGGTTTCCCGCAACCGAGGTAACTGACGTACTGAGCGTCGATGGTGAACCGTTCGAGTTGTCCAGACTGGAAGACTGTATCGAGAACTTGTGCCGACGGCCGCTCGATCTGAAGGTGGATATACCGTTCAGGGCCTATCTGAAAAAGCTCGGGCAGGATCGTTGCCTGTTTGCACTGATCATTCACCACATCGTTGTCGACTCATGGTCGCTGGAGGTCATCCTCGACGATCTGGCGACCGCCTACAACGGTTTGATATCCGCCGCGCCGGAACCGTTGCTGGAGCCGCTCACTTTCGATCATGAAACGCTGGCAACGCCGTTGGAGCAGGATGAGCATCAGCGTCAGGCGCTGTTCTGGCGACACTATCTCAAGGACGCGAAGATCCCGCTGATTCCGGGTTTGCTCATCGGCGAGAGCGCGCAAGCCAAGTCGATCTTCGATGTAATGACCCCCGGTGTGGAGATTCATGGGGCCATCAACCGACTTTGTAATACGTTGGATGTAACGCCTTTTGTGGTTTACACCGCGGCGGCGTCTATCGCTCTCGCACATTTTTGCGCGACGGACGATTTCTTGATCCAGACCAATGTGACGCCGCGTTGGATGGAAGGCACGCAGACTGTCGTCGCCTACTTGTCAGCGCGCATTCCATTGCGAATACGCGTTGACTCGAAATTGTCGTTGCAGGCTCACATCCTTAATGTCGCCGACTCACTCTACGAAACCTTCGACAGTGTCGGTCTTTCTATCGGTGAAATCATGGCCGAATCCGAAATCAGACAAAGCCTGCCTGTTCATATCGGTGCCGAAAGCCCGTTTGAAAGTTGGGATCTTGAAGGTGTCGCTGTCTCCCAGGTCCAGCTACCCGACTATCAGCCGTGGCCGCTATTTTTGTGGGTACCTGTCACGACTGATCATTGCTTTATCAAGCTGCAGTACCAGGCCGACAGAATCTCGCCTGAAAACATGCTGAAACTAAAACATCTGCTGAACGAAACGTTAGATCAATTCAGTCTCCTGGAGGCCGAAGGAAGCGCTCGCGACACAGAGGTTTTACAACACGATGCCATTCAATGAGACCTTCCATGAAAGACTCCCTACACCTGTCGTCCCATGCATTGACCGTCGTTTCCGGCGCGCAGATCGCCAATCTGATGCCTTCGTTGCGCGAGGACATTCTGCGTCTGGTCGAAGAAACCTACTTGCAGCACGATGCCGGCCTGACCAACAACCCCGACAGTTATTTCCTGAGATTTGAAGAACGCCAATCGGATCGGATCATCGCTTTGCCGGCTGCCATTGCCAACGACACGCCCATTTCTGGCATCAAGTGGATTGCCAGTTATCCGAAGAACATTGAGCAAAATCTACAGCGTGCCTCGGCCGTCCTGTTGCTCAACGATTACGAAACGGGTTACCCGGTGGCATGCCTTGAAGCCTCGCAAATCAGTGCGGCCAGAACCGCGGCGTCTGCAGTGCTCGCTGCAAGGGCGCTGGTGGCGGATCCGAAGAAGGCGGTAAAAATTACATTCGTCGGCGCCGGGGTGATTTCCCGCGCAATCTTTGATTTTTTCATGGCCGATGGCTGGAGGTTCGGTCAGGTAAATGTCTGTGATCTGGACGCGGGGGCGGCCGCTGAGCTTCGTCATCACATAGAGGCCGGGACAGGCCAGGAAGCGCGTTTTGTCGAGAACTGGAAGTCTGCTATCAATGCTGCCGATATCGTTGTTTTCGCCACCAACGCAGGCACGCCTTATGTATCGGGAGACGATGTCTTTGCGCCGGGACAGATCATTCTGAATGTCTCGCTACGCGATATCAGCCCGGACATCATCTGGCATGCGTTCAACCTATTCGATGATGTGGAACATTGTATGAAAGCCAATACTTCCCCCCATCTGGCGGAACAGAAGTACGGCGATCGCTCATTTGTGCACGGCACGCTCGCGCAAGTCCTGAAGAACCCGCGCTTGATCAACCGTTCGCGTCCGCTGATTTTCTCGCCATTTGGGTTGGGTGTCCTGGATCTTGTGGTGGGCCAACTATTCGTCGACAAATGTATGGAGGCTGGGGCCTATACCAACATCGCGGACTTCATTCCGGACACGCGACGTTGGGCCACGTCCCACGGCTGAAGCCATCAAGCAGTAGAAACGCGAGTATTTGCTCGTTCCATTCCAGGGAGGAATGACCCGATGCCCATTAAAAAAAGCATGATCATCGGCTTCAATGATTTCTCGTTTGACGACTACTGTCAGATGCTCGATCAACTTGCACCTGAAGCGGCAGCGAAACGGGATCTGCGCTTGGCGTTTGTCAATTATGAGGGTTCGCGGTTTCATGCATTGGGCGTGCTGAACAAGACGCGTGAATTGCAGGGGCTAGCTGACCTGGACCTGAACAATGCCGACTTTCTATGGCCGGTTGTGATGGTGTTGGGGACCTATCTAGACAAGCACGGTATTGCCTTTGACTACGTCAACCTTTTTCAGAAAGAGAAGGACGTTCTGGCGCAAAAACTGACATCCGGGACGATCAACGCGGTGGTCATCACCACGACCCTCTATGTCATGCCCCATCCGGTGCAGGAGATTGTGGACTTTGTGCGCTCCTTTGCCCCTGAGGTGCAGATCATCATCGGCGGGCCCTATATCAGCGGTCTGTTCAAGGCCCATGATCGCGAGCTGCTCGGTGACTACTTGAGTGTTCTTGGTTGTGATATCTATATCAACAGCAATGAAGGGGAGGACACACTTCGCCAGGTACTGGAGGCACTCAACCAGAACCGTTCAGTCATCGGCTTGAGCCGCACGGCGGTATGGGACGGTGATACGTGGGTGTTCGGTGCGGATGAGCCGGAATACAACGAGCTGAAGGAAAACTTCGTCAATTACAAGTTGTTCGAACCGCGCGGCATCGGACGTTTTTTGTCCACGCGTACAGCTAAGTCGTGCCCATACTCCTGTGCATTCTGCGGTTTTCCCCAGCGGGCCGGTAAGTACCGCTACTTGTCCACCCGCGATGTAGAACGCGAACTGGACGCGGTGAAGGCGATCGGCACCGTGGATACGCTGACGTTCCTGGATGACACATTCAATGTGCCCAAGCAGCGCTTCCGAGAAATCATGCAGATGATGATCGACAACCAGTACAACTTTAAGTGGAACTCCTTCTATCGCTCTGATCAGGGCGACCCGGAAACCATCGAACTGATGGCGCGCGCAGGGTGCGAAGGCGTTTTTCTGGGGATCGAGTCTGCCTCCGATAAGATGCTTGCATTGATGCGCAAGACGTCACGTCGCAAGAACTATGAACAGGCCATTAGTGCATTCCGCTCGGTGGGCATTGCGACGCACGCCTCGTTCATCATTGGCTTTCCAGGGGAAACCATCGACACGGTGCAAGAGAGCCTGGACTTCATCGAAACCTTTCGGCCGGACACCTTCCGAGCGCAGGTGTGGTATTGCGACCCGCTGACACCCATCTGGAATGATCGGGAGAAGTATGGCATCACCGGGTCGGGCTTCGACTGGGCGCACGATACGATGGACAGCGAACTGGCTGCATCCATTACCGAGCGGTTTTTTCTTACCGCACAAAACTCCACGTGGTTGCCACAGTTCGGCTTTGAGCAATGGAGTCTGTTTTATTTGCATCGCCAGGGAATGGAGCAGAGTAATATCCTCGGGTATCTGGACGGCTTCAATGCGGCAGTCAAGCATCAGCTGTTGCATGGCGATGAGGTTGAGTTGCCTGCCTCAATCGTCGACCGCTTCAGGTTCAGTGCCCATTTGCCGGCGCAAAGTCCTGCCGTGCCGCAGTCCAGGTTATCAATGGAATCGGCGACGCACTTCAAGGCTGCTGAAGCACGCTTGCGGGCCGTGGCCGCGTGGCTGGATCCGCAGAATATCGGGGCAATGCTGGTGCACACGGGGGAGCAGACGCAAACAGCGCTGAGCTGGCCCGAGGGTATCGTCAATGGCAGCGATCCGGACGTCGGCTGGATCGTGGCCTTTTTGAAGCACGCTTCGAGCATTCTTCAGGGCAGTCGATTTGTTTGGCAACACGTCGTCAAGGAAGGCTCCCGACTGATTGCGATCGATGATGTCGACCGTTGCAGCGAGACTGCGCTGTATGACCGCGTCGCGACATTACTTGCCCAGACCCCACTACTCGACAGTCACGACAACTATCTGCTGTCGCGCAATTCACGGTTGGGGGCTTGCGGCATCGTTTTATGTCAGCCGGTCCTTCGCGTGTTCGCCGATAATGTTGTCGCCCCTTCGTCTGATAGCGGGCTTTACATGCACCTGCTGCTGCCCGGTAACGGGCAGGGACGGGTGCTGAGCAATTTTGTCCGATGGGCTCCCGAGCTTCACACTGCGGATGCGCAGAGTTCGCTTGCCGAGCAGGCCGTGTTTGTCAGAGTGCAATAGGTGCGATCCGGGGAGGAGAACGCCAGCTCCCCTCCCTGATCCTTTGTCACACGCTTAGCGGGGGGAACCTTGCAACGCCGCTCTCTTGCGTTCTTCGCGGGCGCGGGCAGCCGCTAACAGTTGTTCGGCTATGCGCCTTTCCAGACGCTCCTCACCGAGCCGGATGAACAACGGATGGCCGACAATGGTCGCGTCGAGTTCATAACCGCGTCCTTCGGGTTCTCGCATCCAATAGTTGCCATCAATCAGCGTACGCCGCAGCTCCACCACATCGCTTCGCAGCATGGGGGCGTATTGGGTTTCCCATTGATCCAGCCGCGCGGTGGCTTCACGTTCGCTATAGCGTTCGCCGGGCTTGAGCGCGCAGCTGATGTACAAAAGTATTACCGCCAGTTCCTGGCGATTTAGCCGGCCCAGGGTCAAGCCGTTCTTGTTGCTCAAGCGCGTCAGTATCTCGACGAAGTGCTCAAAGTCTGTTGGAAGTTCCTTGTTCAATGTCTTGCTCCTTTGGATATTCATGGTTCTCGCAGTTTAGTGGTGAAGCACGGCACGAGTGAGCCGGTATGGCGGTTGTCATGCAACGTTGTATGGGCGTTCCCGAAAAAAGAAAACCCCGCCAGCCCAAACTGAGACTCAGTCGGGGCTGGAGGGTTTTTTCATGCAAGGTGCACTACTCAAGGCGAAGATTTACTTCTGTGGCGAGGGAGCTTGCTCCCGCTGGACCGGCCCGGCGCTTTGGGCGCAGAAGGCCCAAGAGAGGGTCCGCTTCGCGGCCCAGCGGGAGCAAGCTCCCTCGCCACAAGTGTTTTTCTGCCTTAAGTGCTTTGCAGCCTTTCAGCCTTACGCCGCACCTTCGAGGAACTGCTCGGCGTAGTGACACGCCACCAGCCGGTTATCGAGCGGACGCAGGGCCGGTTCTTCGGTCTTGCAGCGCTCGGTGGCATACGGGCAGCGCTTGTGGAAGGCGCAGCCGGGCGGTGGGTTGAGCGGGTTGGGCAGTTCGCCGACGATCTTGATCTTGGGCTTGTTCGGGTCCGGGTGGATGGTCGGGGTGGCCGACAGCAGCGCCTGGGTGTACGGGTGCAGCGGGCGGCTGTAGATGTTTTCGTTGGGCCCCATTTCCACCGGACGACCGAGGTACATCACCATCACGTCATCGGCCACGTGCTGGACCACTGCCAGGTTGTGGGAGATGAACACGTAGGCGGTGTTGAACTCCTGCTGCAGGTCCATGAACAGGTTCAGCACCTGGGCCTGGATCGAGACGTCCAGCGCCGAGGTCGGTTCGTCCGCCACCAGCACCTTGGGTTGCAGCATCATGGCGCGGGCCAGGGCGATGCGCTGGCGCTGGCCGCCGGAGAACATGTGCGGGTAGCGCTGGTAGTGCTCGGGGCGCAGACCCACCTGCTTCATCATGGCCTGGACTTTTTCCCGACGCTCGGTGGCCGACAAGCTGGTGTTGATGAGCAGCGGCTCGGCCAGTTGGTCGCCGACTTTCTGCCGAGGGTTGAGCGACGCGTACGGGCTCTGGAACACCATCTGCACGTCTTTGCGCAACTGCTTGCGCTCGGCCTTGTTGGCGCCGGCCACTTCCTGGCCAGCGATCTTCAGGGAGCCAGAGGACGGCTCTTCGATCAACGTCAGGGCCCGGGCGAGGGTGGATTTGCCGCAACCGGATTCGCCCACCACGGCCAGGGTCTTGCCGGCCTCGAGTTCGAACGACACACCGTTGAGGGCGCGCACGGTCGCATGGCCCTTGAACATGCCACGGGACACTTCGTAATGACGGGTCAGGTCACGGGCGGTAAGTACGACGGCCATCACGCCACCTCCTGGTTCAACGGGTAGAAGCAGCGGGCGAGGCTGGCGGTTTTCGGGTCAAGGGCCGGGCGTTGTTGGCGGCAGTTTTCCTGCACGTAGGGGCAGCGCGGCGACAGCAGGCAGCCTTGCGGGCGGTCGTAGCGGCCGGGAACGATGCCTGGCAATGTCGCCAGCCGCTCGGCGCCCATGCTGTGCTCGGGAATCGCCGCCAGCAATGCTTCGCTGTAGGGGTGTGCCGGGATGTCGAACAGCTCCGGCACCTTGCCCACTTCCACGGCCTGGCCGGCGTACATCACGCACACGCGCTGGGCGGTCTCGGCCACCACGGCGAGGTCGTGGGTGATCAGCACCAGGCCCATGTCCTGCTCTTTTTGCAGGGCCAGCAGCAGGTCCATGATCTGCGCCTGGATGGTCACGTCCAGGGCGGTGGTCGGTTCGTCGGCGATCAGCAGCTTTGGCTCGCCGGCAATGGCCATGGCGATTGCCACGCGTTGGCTCATGCCACCGGACAACTGATGAGGGTAGGCGTCCATGCGGCTGGCGGCGCCGGGGATCTCGACTTTTTCCAGCAACTCGATGGCACGCTTGCGGGCAGCCTTGCCGGACATTTTCAGGTGCAGGCGCAGCACTTCTTCGATCTGGAAGCCCACGGTGTAGCTGGGGTTGAGCGCGGTCATCGGGTCCTGGAAGACCATTGCCAGGTCCTTGCCGACGATCTGCCGACGCTGGCGAGCGCTCAGCTTGAGCATGTTCTTGCCGTCGAAGTTCAGCGCGTCGGCGGTGACGATGCCGGGGTGCTCGATCAGGCCCATCAGCGCCATCATGGTCACGGATTTACCCGAGCCCGACTCGCCGACGATCGCCAGCACTTCGCCTTTTTCCACGCTCAGGTCCAGGCCGTCGACCACCGGCACGGCCGTGGCGTCGCCGAAGCGGACGTTGAGATTCTTGATTTCTAACAGTGACATGGGAATCTCCTCAGGCGGCATTCTTGAGTTTCGGGTCCAGCGCATCGCGCAGCCCGTCGCCCATCAGGTTGATTGCCAGCACGCTGAGCAAAATGGTCAGGCCAGGCAGGCTCACCACCCACCAGGCGCGTTCGATGTAGTCGCGGGCCGAGGCCAGCATGGTGCCCCACTCCGGAGTCGGCGGCTGGACGCCGAGACCGAGGAAGCCCAGGGCGGCGGCGTCGAGGATCGCCGAGGAAAAGCTCAAGGTCGCCTGCACGATCAGCGGCGCCATGCAGTTGGGCAGCACGGTGATGAACATCAGGCGCGGCAGGC
The DNA here is from genome assembly GCA_001023535.1 of Pseudomonas chlororaphis. Classification (NCBI taxonomy): domain Bacteria; kingdom Pseudomonadati; phylum Pseudomonadota; class Gammaproteobacteria; order Pseudomonadales; family Pseudomonadaceae; genus Pseudomonas; species Pseudomonas chlororaphis. The sequence goes on along the minus strand of CP011020.1, from coordinate 4,582,635 downwards.
CGGCACCGGCCAGGCGGGCAGCGGTCACGTAGTCGCGGTTCAGTTCACCCATCACCGCTGCGCGGGTCAGGCGCACATAGGACGGCAGCGACACGATGGCGATAGCGATCACGGTGTTGATCAGGCCTGGGCCGAGGATGGCGACGATCGCCACGGCCAGCAGCAGCGAAGGCAGGGCCAGCATGATGTCCATCAGGCGCATGATGGTCGGGCCGAGGATGCGCGGGAAGAACCCGGCGAACAGGCCCAGCAGGATGCCCGGGATCAGCGACATCACCACCGACGACAAGCCGATCAGCAGCGACAGGCGCGAGCCCTGGATCAGGCGCGAGAGCAGGTCGCGGCCCAGTTCGTCGGTGCCGAGCAGGAACTGCATCTGGCCGCCTTCGAGCCAGGCCGGCGGCGTCAGCAGGAAGTCGCGGTACTGCTCGCTCGGGTCATGGGGTGCGACCCAGGGCGCGAAGATCGCACAGAACACGATCAGGATCATGAACAGCAGCCCGGCCACGGCGCCCTTGTTACGGGAAAACGCCTGCCAGAATTCTTTGTACGGGGACGGGTACAGCAGGCTTTGATCGACTGCTACCGAAGGAGTTGGAGTACTCATGGATTTGATCTCAGCGCTGGTGACGGATGCGTGGGTTGGCAAAGCCGTAGAGGATGTCCACGACGAAGTTGACCAGAATCACCAGGCAGGCGATTAACAGGATGCCGTTCTGCACCACGGGATAGTCCCGGGCGCCGATGGCTTCGATCAGCCACTTGCCGATACCCGGCCAGGAGAAGATCGTTTCGGTCAGCACCGCACCGGCCAGCAGGGTGCCGACTTGCAGGCCGACCACGGTCAGCACCGGGATCAGTGCGTTGCGCAGGCCATGCACGAACACCACCCGCGACGGCGACAGGCCTTTGGCCTTGGCGGTGCGGATGTAGTCCTCGCGCAGCACTTCGAGCATCGAGGAGCGGGTCATGCGGGCGATCACCGCCAGCGGGATGGTGCCCAGCACGATGGCCGGCAGGATCAGGTGGTGCAGGGCATCGAGGAAGGCGCCCGGCTCATCGGCGAGCAGGGTGTCGATCAGCATGAAGCCGGTTTTGGGCTCGATGTCGTAGAGCAAGTCGATCCGGCCCGACACCGGGGTCCAGCCCAGGCTCACCGAGAAGAACATGATCAGGATCAGGCCCCACCAGAAGATCGGCATCGAATAACCCGCCAGGGAGATGCCCATCACCCCGTGGTCGAACAGGGACCCTCGCTTGAGTGCCGCGATCACCCCGGCCAGCAGGCCCAGGATACCGGCGAACAACAGGGCGGCCATGGACAGTTCCAGGGTCGCGGGAAACAGGGAGCTGAACTCGGTCCATACGCTTTCACGGGTGCGCAGCGATTCGCCGAGGTCGCCGTGGGCCAATTTGCCGATGTAGTCCAGGTACTGGGCATACAGCGGCTTGTTGAGGCCAAGGCGTTCCATTGCCTGAGCATGCATTTCGGGATCGACCCGACGTTCGCCCATCATCACTTCCACGGGGTCGCCGGGGATCATGCGAATCAACGCGAAGGTCAGCAGGGTGATGCCGAAGAACGTGGGGATCAGTAATCCCAGTCGGCGGGCAATAAAACTAAACATCTTAAGGTGTACCTCATCAGCCGGTTAGGCGTGCCCGGCGCCGCTTGGTAAGCGATGCCGGGCGTTTTCTTATCTACTTCACCTGGGTAGTGGCGAAGTTGTTGGTGGTGAGCGGGCTAATCACATAGCCCTCTACGTTGTTGCGCATTGCCGTGAACATCCGGGTGTGGGCCATGCTGATCCATGGCTGGTCCTGGTTGAAAATCACCTGGGCCTGTTCATAGAGCTTGATGCGCTCCTCAGGGTTCACCGAGGCGCGGGCCTGATCGATCAGTGCCTGGAATTTCTCGTTGCACCAGCGTGCATAGTTTTCGCCGTTCTTGGCCGCCTCGCAACTGAGCATAGGCGTCAGGAAGTTATCCGGGTCGCCGTTGTCGCCCGCCCATCCGGCGGAAACCATGTCGTGCTCGCCGTTTTTCGCGCGCTTGAGCATTTCGCCCCATTCCATCACGCGAATGTCGACCTTGATCCCGACCTTCGCCAGGTCCGCCTGCATCATCTGCGCACCGAGCATCGGGTTGGGGTTGGTCGGGCCGCCGCCGTTGCGGGTAAACAGAGTGAACACGGTGCCTTCCGGCACGCCGGCTTCCTTGAGCAACTGGCGGGCCTTGTCCAGGTCACGAGGCGGGTTCTTCAACTCATGGTTGAAGCCTAGCAGGGTCGGTGGGTACGGGTTGACCGCCACGGTGGCGTTGCCCTTGCCGAACAGCGCATTGACGTAGGCTTCCTTGTCGAAGGCCAGGTCGATGGCCTGGCGCACCCGCACGTCGCTCATGTACTTGTGGCTGGTGTTCATGGCCACGTAGGACACGGTCATCGCGTCCAGCTCGGTGACCTTCAGGTTCGGGTCTTTCTTGATGTTCGGGATGTCATCGGGCTTGGGGTACAGCGCGACCTGGCACTCGTTGGTCTTGAGCTTCTGCATGCGCACGTTATTGTCGGTGGCGATGGCCAATACCAGCGCGTCCGCCGGCGGCTTGCCGAGGAAGTAGTCCGGGTTGGCCTTGAAGCGAACCTGAGCGTCCTTGTTGTAGCGCTGGAAGACGAACGGGCCGGTGCCGATTGGCTTGCTGTTGAGGTCGCCGGTCTTGCCGGCCTTGAGCAATTGGTCGGCGTATTCGGCCGGGTAGATCGAAGAGAAGGCCATGGCGATGTCGGCCAGGAACGGTGCTTCGCGGCGGGTCAGGGTGAACTTGACCGTGTGCTCGTCGACCTTCTCGACATTCTTCAGCAGTTCCCTGAAGCCCATGCTTTCAAAGTAGGGGAAGCCCACGCTCGACAGTTTGTGCCACGGGTGATTGGGGTCCAGTTGGCGCTGGAAGCTCCAGACCACGTCGTCGGCGTTCATGTCGCGGGTCGGCTTGAAGTAGTCCGTGGTGTGGAACTTGACGCCTTTGCGCAGGTGGAAGGTGTACGTCAGGCCGTCGTCACTGATTTCCCAGGTATCTGCCAGCGAGGGAATCACTTCGGTAGTGCCGGGCTTGAAGCCCACCAGACGATTGAAGATGGTTTCGGACACCGCGTCGCCTGTGACTGCAGTCGTGTACTGGACCATGTCGAAGCCTTCCGGGCTGGCTTCTGTGCAAACCACCAGGGGCTTGGCCGTGGCGCCGACGGCGACGCTCAGCAGCGCGGCGGCGATGGCTGCACGTAGGGGAATCATGTTCATCGTCAATCCTCTGCAATCGGTTAATGGCAAAAGCCGGACGGCCGACCTCGTGAGTCGACCGTCCGGTGGAGCGTTAGAGAATGTTGAACGGGATGGTGGTCACCAGGCGGAACTCGTTGAGGCTGCCGTCGGCCTGGTTTTCGCTGGCCCGGTGTGCAGTGTAGGTCGCCCGGATCGCGGTGGCCTTGAGCGGGCCACTCTGTACGGCGTAGGAAGCACCGACGCCGTATTCGTAGTGGTGCTCGCCGTCCATCGCTTTCACATCGCTGTAGCCGGTGCTGTTGTAGTGGGTGCCGTCGATGCCCCAGCCGCGGGCCTGGTAGATGTTGAACTTCAGGCCTGGCACGCCGTATTCAGCCATGTTCAGGCCATAGGCGATCTGGAAGGACTTCTCGTTCGGGCCGTTGAAGTCCGACAGCAGGGAGTTGGCCAGGTAGATGCCGTTGGTTTCATGCAGGTAGTCGAAGTACTCGTTGCCGTTCACTTCCTGGTACGAGAACGTCAGGCTGTGGGCCTGGTGGGTCAGGCCGAACGACAGGGAGTAGGTGTCGTTGTCGATATCGCCCAGTTTGCTTTTGCCCGAGTCCACGGTCTTGTAGTAGTTCAGGCCGGTGGTCAGGCTCAGCACCGAGCTGTCGCCCAGTTCATGGGTGGCGCCGAAGTAGTACTGGTTCCACATGTCTTCGGCCTGGGTCGCCCAGAGGCTGGTCTTCAGGCTGGCCAGAGGCTGGTAGGTGATACCGGCGGTGTTGACGTGATCGGTTTCAACGCTGCTGTCGCCGTATTCGGAGCGGAACTTGCGCAGGCTCTCTTCGGTACGTGGCGAGTTGCGGTCGAAGGTGGCGATGTCGAAGCCGAGGTTCTCGAACTCCTCGCTGTGCAGGCTCACGCCCTGGAAGCTGGAGGGCAGGGCACGGTTGCCGATCACGTCGACCATCGGGCTGCTGAAGTTCTGGCGGCCGGCGGTCAGGGTGGTGTTCGACACGCGGGCCTTGACGTTGGCCAGGCCCAGTTTGCTCCACTGGCCGACGGCGTCGCCGCCTTCGCGGGTCAGGGTACGGTTGTTGCCGGCGCCCGGACGGGTGGTCGGTGCGCCGCCATTGTTGGAGGCCAGGTCCTTGCGATCCTGGTCCAGGGCGATGGCGTTGTAGGCGGCCAGTTCGGTGCTGAAGCCGACGGTGCCTTCGGTGAAGCCCGAGTTGTACTTGATGATGGTGCCTTGCAACCAGTTGATACGGCGGTCGGTTTCACGGGCTTCGCCGTTCTTGCGATAGGTGAGTTTCGCCCCCCGCTTGAATTGCTCGTTGGCGTACCAGTTACGGGTCGACCCGGTCACTGATTGCCCATCGATGAACCCCTTGGCTTCGCTTTGTTCACTGCTGGTCTTGAGGGTCACCGGGGTGACCGCCTGGCTTTGCGACTCGGCATACGCCGTCGCGGTCACGCTGCTGATGGCCAGGGCCAGTAACGCGGTGCTGCTCAATTTCATGGGTGAAGCTCCTTTTTTCTTTCTTTATTTATGCCGGTCTTTTTGGGTGATACGGCTTGGGTTTACAGCTCATTCATGCCTGGCAAACGTTTGCATGACGCCAAATCGACGAATTCAGGCAAGACGCCTGCGCAAGAGCCCCCGTGGGGGCCCTCGTGGCATGGCTAATCGGTTATGGGTTCAGGCTGACGCCCGAGAACACGTTGCGACCGAAGGGGCTGACCTTGAACCCTTCGACTTTGGCACTCAGCGGCTGGTTGACCGTCGAGTGGGCAACAGGGGTGATCGGCACTTGCTGCTTGAGCAACTGCTGGGCCTGTTTGTAGAGCACGGTGCGCTGCTCACGGTCGGTGACGACCTTGGCCTGCTTGATCAGTTTGTCGTAATCCTGGTCACACCACATGGAGTAGTTGTTGCCGCCAATGGCGTCGCAGCTGTACAGCGTGCCCAGCCAGTTGTCGGGGTCACCGTTGTCGCCGGTCCAGCCGATCAGGCTGACGTCGTGCTCGCCGTTCTTGGTGCGCTTGATGTACTCGCCCCATTCGTAGCTGACGATCTTCACCTTCAGGCCGATCTTCGCCCAGTCGGCCTGGAGCATCTCGGCCATCAGTTTGGCGTTGGGGTTGTAGGGGCGTTGCACGGGCATGGCCCAGAGGGTGATCTCGGTGCCTTCCTTGACCCCGGCGGCCTTGAGCAACTCCTTGGCTTTTTCCGGGTCGTAGGCGGCGTCCTTGATGGTGTCGTCGTAGGACCACTGGGTCGGCGGCATGGCGTTGACCGCCAGTTGCCCCGCACCCTGGTACACGGCATTGAGGATGCCTTGCTTGTTCACCGCCATGTCCAGCGCACGCCGCACCTCGACCTGGTCGAACGGTTTGTGGCGGGTGTTGTAGGCGATGTAGCCGAGGTTGAAGCCGGGCTTCTCGATCAGTTGCAGCTTGGGGTCGTTCTTCAGCGCCGGTACATCGGCCGGGCGTGGATGCAGGGTGACCTGGCACTCGTTGGCCTTGAGCTTCTGCACCCGCACCGAAGGGTCGGTGTTGATGGAGAAGATCAGGTTCTTCAACTTGACCCGCTCCGGCGCCCAGTATTGTGTGTTGGCGACGTAGCGGATGTTGGAATCTTTCTGGTAACTCTTGAACTCGAACGGCCCGGTGCCGATCGGCTTCTGGTTGATGTCGCTCGGCTTGCCGCTCTTGAGCAACTGGTCGGCGTACTCGGCCGACAGGATTGCGGCAAAACTCATGGCGATGTTCTGGATGAACGCGGCGTCGACGCTGTTGAGCGTCATGACCACGGTCAACGGCCCGGTTTTCTCGACCTTGGCGATGTTCTTGTTCAGGCTCATCCCGTTGAAGTACGGGAACTCGGTGGGGTAGGCCTTGCGGAACGGGTGCTGGGGGTCGAGCATGCGGTTGAAGGTGAACAACACGTCGTCGGCGTTGAAGTCCCGGGTCGGGGTGAAGTAGTCGGTGGTATGGAACTTCACGCCTTCGCGCAGGTGGAAGGTGTACGTCAGGCCGTCTTCGGAAATATCCCATCGGGTCGCAAGGCCAGGTACGACGTTGGTCGCGCCTTTTTCAAACTCGGCCAGGCGGTTGTACAACGGTTCGGCGGCATCGTTATCGGTGGCGGTGGTGTACTGCGCGGTGTCGAAACCGGCAGGGCTGCCTTCGGAACAGAACACCAGGCTGCCTTCGGCGGCCTGCGCCGCGGATGTCGCGGCCAGCAATGCGGATAAAACCAAGGTATGGCGCATGACGCTCCCTCTCTCGTTCGGGGTGTTTATCAGTGGACCGGTGTCCTTCCAGGGACGTAGCCGGAGCACTGAGCTCATTCCATTGCGATGCAATGCCGCAGGATCCGCAAGCCGACCAGCCCCGACGGTAGGAGTCGTGGACGTGCTGGTAAATGCGTAATGCCTGAAAGACTTGTGGGAAAAGGCGACACGTCCTAAACCATCTGCTGTGGTACGCAGTGCTTTTGGATGTAGGCGATTTCCCGGGTCTCGGCATAAAGCGGTGTGGCGTGGGCGCTGGCTCCGCTCGCAATGACGTCGCGGGTGCACCGCCATTGCGCTTTTAAAAAGGGGCCGTTACGCCCGAAGCGTCGGGCCGGCCCAGCGGGAGCAAGCTCCCTCGCCACAGATCGCTTTATTTGCTGACGCTGACGCCGTAGAAGGAATTCAAGCCAAAGGGGCTGATCTTGAAGTCCTGCACGTTGGCGCGCATGGGTTGATACACCGTCGAGTGGGCGATAGGTGTCATCGGCACGGCATCCTTGAGGACGTGTTGTGCCTGTTTGTACAGTTCGGTGCGCTTGGCCTGGTCGGTGGTGCGCTTGGCTTCCTTGACCAGACCGTCGAATTTCTTGTCGCACCATTTGGAGAAGTTGTTGCCGGCCAGCGAGTCGCAGCCGAACAGCACGTTGAGCCAGTTGTCCGGGTCACCGTTGTCACCGCTCCAGCCGATGATCATCGCCTGGTTCTCGCCGCCCTTGGAACGCTTGATGTACTCGCCCCATTCGTAGCTGACGATGTTGACGTTCAGGCCGATCTTCTTCCAGTCGGACTGCAGCATCTCGGCCATCAGCTTGGCGTTCGGGTTGTACGGACGCTGGACCGGCATCGCCCACAGGGTGATGTTGGTGCCTTCCTTGACGCCGGCTTCCTTGAGCAGCGCCTTGGCTTTCTCAGGGTCGTACTTGGCGTCCTTGATGGTGGTGTCGTAGGACCACTGGGTCGGTGGCATGGCGTTGACCGCCAGCTGGCCGGCGCCCTGGTAGACCGAGTCGATGATCTGTGGCTTGTTGACCGCCATGTCCAGTGCCTGGCGGACCTTCAGGTCAGCGAGCACGTTCGGCTCGTTGCTGCCCTTGATCTTGTCCATCACGTTGTAGGCGATGTAGCCGAGGTTGAAGCCGGCCTGGTCGGGCATCTTCAGGGCCTTGTCGTCTTTCAGGGCCTTGAGGTCGGCTGGGCGTGGGAAGAGGGTGACCTGGCACTCGTTCTTCTTCAGCTTCTGGATACGCACCGATGGGTCGGTGGTGATGGCGAAGATCAGGTTGTCGATCTTCACATCTTCAGGCTTCCAGTAGTCCTTGTTGCCGGTGTAGCGGATGTTGGAGTCTTTCTGGTAGCTCTTGAACACGAACGGACCAGTGCCGACAGGCTTCTGGTTGATGTCGCTGGCCTTGCCTTCCTTGAGCAGCTGCGCGGCGTACTCGGCGGACTGGATCGAGGCGAAGCTCATGGCCATGTTCTGGATGAACGCGGCGTCCACATCCTTGAGGGTGAACTTGACGGTGTGGTCGTCGACTTTATCGATCTGGGTGATGTTGGTGTCCATCCCCATGTCGGTGAAGTACGGGAATTCGGTCGGGTACGCCTTACGGAACGGGTCGTCCTTGTTGATCATCCGGTTGAAGGTGAACAACACGTCGTCGGCGTTGAATTCGCGGGTCGGCTTGAAGTACGGGGTGGTATGGAACTTGACGCCTTCACGCAGGTGGAAGGTGTAGGTCAGGCCGTCTTCGGAAATATCCCACTTGGTCGCCAGGCCAGGAATCACGGCGGTGCCGCCGCGCTCGAACTGGGTCAGGCGGTTGAACATGGTTTCAGCAGAGGCGTCGAAGTCGGTTCCGGTGGTGTACTGACCAGGGTCAAAACCGGCTGGGCTCCCTTCGGAGCAGAACACCAGGTTAGTCGCGGCTTGGGCGAAGGGTGCGCTGGCTAATAGGCTTGCGCCGACTAAAAACGGAATGACCGCGTGTTTAAGCATGTTGGCCTCATGATTTGTTGTCATTTTTGGATTAGAGGGCGACCTCGTGAGTCGTCCTGCGGATACTTATGCAGGCCCCATACCCAATGCAAGATCCAGAGCGGTCGCAAGTCTGAAACAGTGGCACGAACGTACCTTAATGTCGCATTCGTGTAACTTCTGACGCAGTTGACCGTTTGCGGGCGTTTTTTTGGCGTCAAACGCGCCCCTCGCCGGTGCGTCGCGACGCCGTTTCGCACCGGTTTGGGGCGGGTATCACTTCGTCAAACCCACGCCGTAGAAGGGTGTAAGCCCAAATGGACTGAGTTTGAAATCCACCACTTTCCTGTTTATTGGCTGGAAGACCGTGGAGTTGGCGATGGGTGTGATCGGCACCTGTTGCTTGAGGATCTTCTGCGCCTGGCGGTACAGGTCGATGCGTTGCTGGCGGTCGGTGGAGACCTTGGCCTGCTGGATCAACCGGTCATAAGCGGGGTCGCACCACTTGGCGTAGTTGCTGCCCTTGACCGCCGCGCAGCTGTAGAGCACGCCCAGCCAGTTGTCCGGGTCGCCGTTGTCGCCGGTCCAGCCGTAGATCATTGCGTCATGTTCGCCATTTTTTGCACGCTTGATGTACTCGCCCCATTCGTAGCTGACGATGTTCGCCTTGATCCCGATCTTGGCCCAATCCTGCTGGATCATCTGTGCCGACATCCGTGCATTGGGGTTGGACGCGCGCTGCACCGTCATCGCCCACAAATTGATGGTAGTACCCGGCGCAACCCCGGCTTCCTTAAGGAGCGCCCGGGCTTTAGTCACGTCGTGGGGCGCATCCTGGATGCTCGGGTCGAACGACCATTGCGCCGGCGGCAGGGCGTTCTGCGCCAGTTGGCCGGCGCTCTGGTACACGGCCTTGATGATCGCCGGCTTGTCGATGGCCATGTCCAGGGCCTGGCGAACCTTGAGCTGGTCCAGGGGCGGGTGGGTCACGTTGTAGGCCAGGAAACCGAGGTTGAAACCCGGTTGCTTGAGCACCTGCAGGTTCGGGTCCTGCTCCATCACCTCGATGTCGGCCGGGCGTGGATAGCCGCTGACCTGGCACTCGTTCTTCTTGAGCTTCTGCAGGCGCACGGCGGCGTCGGGGGTGATCGAGAAGATCAGGTTGTCGAGCTTCACGTCCTCGGGCTTCCAGTACGCTGTATTGGCGGCGTAGCGGATCTGCGAATCCTTCTGGTAGCGCTTGAACACGAACGGGCCGGTGCCGACGGGCTTCTGGTTGAGGTCGCCGGCCTTGCCTTCCTTGAGCAACTGCGCGGCGTATTCGGCGGACTGCACGGAGGCGAAGCTCATCGCCAGGTTCTGTACGAAGGCGGCATCGACGTTGTTCAGGTTGAAGCGCACGGTGTGTTCGTCGACTTTCTCGACGCTTTTGATCGTGGTGTTCAGGCCCATGTCGGTGAAGTACGGCGACTCGGTGGGGTAGGCCTGGCGGAACGGGTGCTGGGGGTCGAGCAGGCGTTGGAAGGTGAACAGCACGTCGTCGGCGTTGAAGTCGCGGGTGGGGGTGAAATAGTCGGTGGTGTGGAATTTCACGCCGTTACGCAGGTGAAAGGTGTAGGCCAGGCCGTCGGTGGAGACGTCCCAGCTTGTCGCCAGCCCTGGCTCGACTTCGGTGCCGCCGCGCTTGAATTGGGTGAGGCGGTTGAAGACGGTTTCGGCCGAGGCATCGAAGTCGGTGCCGCTGGTGTATTGGCTGGGATCGAACCCGGCGGGACTGGCTTCGGAGCAGTAGACCAGGGTGGTGGCGGCCTGGGCCATGGGCGCGCCGCTGATCAGGGCGAGGGTGAGTAGAAGTGGTTTGAAGGTAGTCCGGTCCATGAAATCCCTTGGCGGTGATGACGATTTTCCGAAGGGTAGCGGTTGGGGCGGGGTGGGGGAAATAGCCAAAAGTGTGGGGGACTGGTGGGTTTGGGTATAGGCCCGGGATTTGGGCGGTGCTCCGCTTCTATTGTGGGAGCGAGCTTGCTCGCGATGGCGGCCTGGCAGTCGGCCGGGATTTTTGTGTACATATCCATTGCTGTGGTAACGGCGGCTTAGGGTTCCGCCCTGACGGCGGCTTACTTTTGATAGAGCGCAAAAGTAAGCAAAACGCTCTTGCCCCACCACTGGGCACCTCGCTTACGCTCGGTGTTCCCTCACTCCGGCATTGCTCCGTGGGCCCGCCGCGAAGGGTCATCCATGACCCAGCGCGGCTAACCCGGCATCCATGCCGGGTTGCCCACTACGCAATGCCTGCGTTCGGCCCTTGTGGTTAATGGGGCGTCCAGATCAAAAGCCAAAGCAAAAGCGAGGCGGCCTGACTTTTCCGGTTGTACCTGAATCCTGTGGGAGCGGGCTTGCTCGCGAAGACGGCCTGACAGCCGACCAATCCTCTGCGGTTGTAACCCGATCCATTGTGGGTGCGCCTGCTCGCGATGGCGGTCTGAGTTTAAAAGGGGGCTCGACGATTGAGTGCATGGGGATTTCTTTAGCGGGTCGGATCCTCAAGGACTTCTCTGCGAAGTGTCCGGTTCGGGGCTGCTTCGCAGCCCAGCGGGAGCAAGCTCCCTCGCCACGTGTGGATGAGTAGAGATCACTCTGTAATGTCGGACGGATCGCCTGCCCCGAAACGAAACGTCTCACGAGTTTTTCAGGTTGTCCGTCGGAAGTGGGGTCTCTAGTCTTTTCTATGCCGCTGGGAAACAGCGGCCGGGCGTGAGAAACCCGACTAATAGGCATACAGCGTTCAGACCTGCATATAATTGCCGCCAGCTTATCCGCTGCCGGTAGATGCGTTATGGCGGCTGTGTGCGGGCAGACCTCGGTCTGGCCGAGTACCTATTCTCGGATTTCTCACCCTGCACATAGCTGCCACCACTTTGCCGAGTGAGAAACGGCGAGTGATGGCCCTCATCACTAAATAGGTACGAGCACATGGATAAGTCAGTTCCCGACCCACCCCTCAATAAAACCACACCCCTTTGCGGCTTCGACGCCCTCGAAGACCTCCTCAAAGACCGCGCCGCCGCCGAGCGTGCACTGAACCATTACCTCAATCCAGAACCCTCAGGGGACGCCCCCTCCGACTCGCGCATCGACAGCCTGTTCTCGGTCACCGCCAAGGCCGACACCGATACGCTGCTGGCCAGCACCAGCGAAACGTTGGCCTCGGTCAAGGCCATGGCCGAGGACCTGGCCTTCGAAGTGGACGGCACGCGGCGCAGTGTGGCGTTGGGGATTCAGCAGTTGGTGGAGTTGTGCCAGTTGCTGGTGGACAAGGCGCTGGACCAGCTTGAGGCGCCGGCCCGGCCGGTCGAGGCGTAGCAAGGAAGTGTCACCTGATAAAGTGCGGGCACTATCCTGTGGCGAGGGGATTTATCCCCGCTGGGCTGCGCAGCAGCCCCCAACCTGATACCTCGGTGTGTCAGATTAATTGAGGTCGCTGCCTTTGGGTCTGCTACACAGCCCAGCGGGGATAAATCCCCTCGCCACAAAGTGTGTCACTGGGCTGGATATCTCTGTCAGTCCTGCATCACTGCATCAAAACCTCAATCGCCCCATCCGCCGTCATGCTCACCTGGCTGGTGCCCGCTTCCACCTCAGGCGTCACGGATTCCGCGTCCATGGAGGCGCCTTTCATCATCATCGGCGCGCGCAGGTAGGGTTGTGGATAACCGTTGCTGTTGAGGTTCAGGCTGACGATTTTGTAGCCCTTGCCGCCCAGGGCCTCGGTGGCCAGTTGGGCGCGGGCCTTGAAGGCGTTGACGGCGTCCTTGAGCAGGGCGTCTTCGCTGCTTTGGCGGGTGGCGGTGGAGATGGCGAAGTCCATGCCGCCCATCTTCATGTCGGTGAGCAACTCGCCGGTGAGTTTGGACAGGGCGGCGAAGTCGGCGCTTTCCAGGCGCAGTTCGGCGCGCTCACGCCAGCCGGTGATCTTCCCGCCCTTGTTGTCGTAGATCGGGTAGCTGTTGCGGCTGCCCTGGCGCAGGGTGATGTCCTTGACCTGCTTGGCCTGGCCGATGGCTTTGTTCAGCGTGGTGCTGACGGCGGCGGCGAGCTTGGCCGGGTCGGTGTTCTGTTCCTCGGTGTAGAGGGTGACGATCATCAGGTCGCGGGCCACTTCCTGGCTGGCTTCGGCGCGCAGCGAGATCTGGTTGTAGTGCAGCTCATCGGCGGCCAGGGCCGGCAGGCTGGCGACCGTGCCGAGGCTGAGGGCGAGCAGGGCGACGTGGCGACTGAACGTGTGCATGAAAGCTCCTTGGGATGATGCGCAGGGATGAGGTCCGGGCCTGCGTGAACGATAAGACTCTAGCTGCTGCGATCCGGTTCGCACAGTTACAACTTCTATACAGATGCATGAGGCCAATGAAGCACTCTTGTGGCGAGGGGATTTATCCCCGTTGGGTTGCGCAGCAACCCCAAGACCAGCAACTCGGTCCATCTGACATAGCGCAGGGGCCTGTTTTAGGTCTGCTTCGCAGCCCAGCGGGGATGCGTCGCACTCAGAGGCTGTGGCGCTTTGCCGCACACTTGTCTGCGCAACCCGTGCGTTGGTTATACTCCGTGCGATTCGCCTGGAGCACTCATCAGGAGAGCTCATGCTCGCCCCTTTGCAACTGACTTCTGCCTCTCGCCAGAATCTCTGGCGCCTGACGTTCATCCGCATTCTGGTCCTGGCTGCCCAGGCTGGTTCGGTGGGGCTCGCCTACTGGTTCGACCTGCTGCCGTTGCCCTGGCTGCAACTGGCGATCACGCTGGTCTGCTCCTCGGTGCTGTGTGCGCTGACGGCGGTTCGCTTGCGTGCCTCGTGGCCGGTGACCGAGCTGGAATACGCCGTGCAACTGGCCGGCGACCTGTTCATCCACAGCGCGCTGTTGTACTTCTCCGGCGGCTCCACCAACCCTTTCGTGTCTTATTACCTGGTGCCGTTGACCATCGCCGCCGTGACGCTGCCATGGCGATTTTCGCTGATTCTTTCCGGCATCGCCCTGGCGTTGTACACCTTGCTGCTGGTGCGCTTCTATCCCCTGGAAACCTTCCCCATCGCCCGGGAAAACCTGCAGATCTATGGCATGTGGCTGAGCTTTGCCCTGGCCGCGGCGGTCATCACGTTTTTTGCCGCGCGCATGGCCGAGGAGTTGCGGCGCCAGGAAGAGCTGCGGGCCATTCGTCGTGAAGAGGGCCTGCGGGACGAGCAGTTGCTGGCCGTGGCGACCCAGGCCGCCGGTGCCGCCCACGAGTTGGGCACGCCGTTGGCGACCATGAGCGTGCTGCTCAAGGAAATGCAGCAGGATCACCCTGATCCCGCATTGCAGGACGACCTCAGCGTCCTGCAGGACCAGGTCAAGCTCTGCAAGGAAACCCTGCAATACCTGGTGCGGGCCGCCGAGGCCAATCGTCGGTTGGCCATCGACATGCAGGATGTCACCGATTGGCTCGACGAAGCCTTGAACCGCTGGCACCTGATGCGCCCCGAAGCCAGTTATCGCTTCCAACGTCTGGGCCAGGGGCCAGTGCCGCGCATGGCGCCACCGCCGGACCTGACCCAGGCACTGCTGAACCTGTTGAACAACGCCGCCGATGCCTGCCCCGAAGGCATGGAAGTGACGCTGGACTGGAATGCCTTCGATTTGACCATCAGCATTCGAGACCACGGCGCGGGCGTGCCGCTGGCCATCGCCGAGCAGATCGGCAAACCGTTCTACACCACCAAGGGCAAAGGCCTGGGCCTGGGCCTGTTTTTGAGCAAAGCCAGCGTGACACGCGCCGGCGGCTCGGTGAAACTCTACCCCCATGAGAGCGGCGGCACGCTCACCGAGCTGCGCCTGCCCCATGCCGACCGAGGAGACGAAACATGAGTGACGAGATCCAAGTCGACGGCGAAGAGCTGCCGCACCTGTTGCTGGTCGATGACGACGCCACCTTCACCCGCGTCATGGCACGGGCCATGTCCCGCCGCGGCTTTCGCGTGAGCACGGCCGGTTCCGCCGAAGAAGGCCTGGCCCTCGCCCAGGCCGACTTGCCGGACTACGCCGCCCTCGACCTGAAGATGGACGGCGATTCGGGCCTGGTGCTGCTACCCAAGTTGCTGGAGCTGGACCCGGAGATGCGCGTGGTGATCCTCACCGGCTATTCGAGCATCGCCACCGCGGTCGAGGCCATCAAGCGCGGCGCCTGCAATTACCTGTGCAAGCCGGCGGACGCTGACGATGTGTTGGCGGCGCTGCTGTCCGAACATGCCGACCTCGACACCCTGGTACCGGAAAACCCCATGTCGGTCGATCGCCTGCAATGGGAGCACATCCAGCGGGTGCTGACCGAGCACGAAGGCAATATTTCCGCCACCGCCCGCGCCCTGGGCATGCACCGGCGGACCTTGCAGCGCAAATTGCAGAAGCGCCCCGTGCGTCGCTGAACCTGCGCTGAACAGATGGTGTCCACACCCTCGCGGTCAATCGGGCCGTTGCACTATGATCGGCCCGAGTCTGTTCTTTTTTCTATCGAGCCTTAACCATGAATCAGAACGCTGAATATTCCGCGGTCAATGACGCGGTGCGCGGGCAGTTTTTCCGCCGTGTCTGGCAAATGACCACGCCGTACTGGCGCAGTGAGGAGAAGGGCAAGGCCTGGACGTTATTGATTGCCGTCATCGCGCTGTCGCTGTTCAGCGTGGCGATTTCGGTGTGGATCAACAGTTGGTACAAGGATTTCTACAACGCCCTGCAAGAGAAGAACAGTGCGGCGTTCTGGCAATTGATCCTGTACTTCTGCGGCATCGCGGCGGTGGCGATCCTCGGGGCGGTGTACCGCTTGTACCTCACGCAGATGCTCACCATCCGCTGGCGGGCCTGGCTCACCGAGCAGCATTTCGCCCGCTGGCTCAGCCACAAGAATTACTACCGCCTGGAGCAGGGCGGCTATACCGACAACCCCGACCAGCGGATTTCCGAAGACCTCAACAGCTTCACCACCAATACCCTGGGCCTGGGGTTGGGGCTGCTGCGTACCGTGGTCAGCCTGGTGTCGTTCTCGATCATCCTGTGGGGCGTGTCGGGCAGCATCGAAGTGTTCGGCTACACCATCCCCGGCTATATGTTCTGGGCCGCGCTGATCTATGCCGCGGTGGGCAGTTGGCTGACGCACCTGATCGGTCGCCGGCTGATCGGCCTGAACAACAACCAGCAACGCTTCGAAGCCGACCTGCGTTTTTCCATGGTGCGGGTGCGCGAGAACGCCGAGAGCATTGCGTTGTACAACGGCGAGCCGAATGAGAATCGTCGTTTGAGCGGACGTTTCGGGCTGGTCTGGCACAACTTCTGGGACATCATGCGGGTGTCCAAGCGCTTGACCTTCTTCACCTCCGGCTACGGCCAGATCGCGATCATCTTCCCGTTCATCGTCGCGGCACCGCGTTATTTCGCCGGCAAGATCCAGCTGGGCGAGCTCATGCAGATCAACTCGGCCTTCGGCAGCGTGCAGGAGAATTTCAGCTGGTTCATCAGTGCCTACGCCGACCTCGCCGCGTGGCGCGCCACCTGCGATCGTCTGCTGAGTTTCCGCCAGGCCATGAGCGACAACGAGGAACGCGTACCGGCTATCGATGTGCAGAGCCAGGGCAACGTGCTGAAAGTGCACAACCTGGGACTGGACCTGGCTGACGGTCGGCATCTGCTCAGCAACGCCGACATGACGGTGGCGCCGGGTGAGCGGGTGATGCTCAGCGGTCGTTCAGGCAGTGGCAAATCCACCTTGTTCCGCGCGATGGGCCATCTGTGGCCGGCCGGGCATGGCAACATTCTGCTGCCTTCGGCGCGCTACCTGTTCCTGCCGCAAAAGCCTTACCTGCCCATTGGCAGCCTGCGTGAGGTCTTGAGTTATCCACAGGCCGGCGACGTCTACCCCGACGAACGTTATGCACAGGTGCTGGAAACCTGCCGTTTGCCGCACCTGATCGCGCGCCTGGACGAAAGCGATCACTGGCAACGCATGCTGTCCCCGGGCGAGCAGCAACGCCTGGCCTTCGCCCGTGCATTGCTGTACGCACCGCAATGGCTGTACATGGACGAAGCGACGTCGGCGATGGATGAAGAGGACGAGGCAACGCTGTACCAGGCGTTGATCGACCAGTTACCAGGGCTGAGCATCGTCAGCGTCGGGCATCGAAGCAGTTTGAAACGTTTCCATCCGCGACATGTGCGTATTGAAAATGGCCAACTGATGGAGCATGTCGTGACAGCATAAACACTCAAAATCTGTGGGAGCGAGCTTGCTCGCGATAGCGATGGATCAGTTGATATTGATGTGGCTGACCCACCGCCATCGCGAGCAAGCTCGCTCCCACAGGGGTTTTGTGGTGAGCCGGATGCTAATGTACGCAACTGCTCCAATGTGGGAGCGAGCCTGCTCGCAATGGATGGCAACTCGGTTTGCCAGACTGTTCAATAGATTGGCCTCGTCGCACCAAAAGTGATCGTACAACCACGTTGCGCTATCATGATGCGCATTCAGCCGCTTGCCGAGACATGAGCCCCATGGAAAACCCGATCGACATACCCCGCCTTCCCCGCAAGCGCCGCAGCCTGGCGCAGGAGCTGGTGACGGTGCTGACCGAGCAGATTCGCGACGGTCTGCTCAAGCGTGGCGATAAATTGCCCACCGAGTCGGCGATCATGGAAGCCCATGGTGTCAGCCGCACCGTGGTGCGCGAGGCGATTTCCCGGTTGCAGGCCGCCGGCCAGGTGGAAACCCGCCATGGCATCGGCACCTTCGTGCTGGACACGCCGAGCCCGAGCGGCTTTCGTATCGACCCGGCCACGGTGGTCACTTTGCGTGACGTGCTGGCGGTCCTGGAATTGCGCATCAGCCTGGAGGTGGAATCCGCCGGCCTGGCC
This sequence comes from Pseudomonas chlororaphis, assembly GCA_001023535.1. NCBI lineage: Bacteria > Pseudomonadati > Pseudomonadota > Gammaproteobacteria > Pseudomonadales > Pseudomonadaceae > Pseudomonas > Pseudomonas chlororaphis. The sequence continues at coordinate 4,565,161 of CP011020.1, read as the reverse complement.
GCGCAACGCCGCAGCGCCGAGCAACTGGCGACCATGCGCGCCGCCCTCGACGCGTTGAAGGAAAGCGCGGCCCATGCCAGCGACGCGGTGGCCTCGGACTTCGCCTTCCACCTGGAAATCGCCCTGTCCACCGGCAACCGCTACTTCACCGACATCATGACCCACCTGGGCACCAGCATCATCCCGCGCACCCGGCTGAACTCGGCGCGCCTGGCCCACGACGACCAGCAGCACTACATGGACCGCCTGAGCCGCGAGCACGAGGAAATCTATGAAGCCATCGCCCGCCAGGACTCCGACGCCGCCCGCGCCGCCATGCGCCTGCACCTGACCAACAGCCGTGAGCGCCTGCGCCAAGCCCATGAAGAGGCGCAAGCCCAGGGCTAGAAGGGCAGGGCTCCCCCCGGGGCCGAAAGTATCCCCAGACAACCCAAATTCCCGTGGCGAGGGAGCTTGCTCCCGCTTGGGGGCGCAGCACCCACCGAGCGGGTCTGCTGCGCAGCCCAGCGGGAGCAAGCTCCCTCGCCACAAGGGGCGGTGGTGAATTTGGATGTTGGTTTTATGCCTTGAGCTGCACATTCAGTGACGTGAACGTCTGACGGCATCCCCATCCCCCAGACAACCCAAATACCCGTGGCGAGGGAGCTTGCTCCCGCTTGGGGGCGCAGCACTCACCGAGAGGGTCTGCTGCGCAGCCCAGCGGGAGCGAGCTCCCTCTCCACAGGGGGCGGTGGTGATTTGGATGTTGGTTTTATGCCTTGAATCGCACGTTCAGTGACGTGAACGTCTGACGGCATCCCATCCCCAGACAACCCAAATTCCCGTGGCGAGGGAGCTTGCTCCCGCTTGGGGGCGCAGCACCCACCGAGCGGGTCTGTTGCGCAGCCCAGCGGGAGCGAGCTCCCTCGCCACAGGGGGCGGTGGTGATTTGGATGTTGGTTTTATGCCTTGAATCGCACGTTCAGTGGCTTGGACGTATCGGCCCCGCCACTCTCGTAGGTAAACGTGTAGCGCAGTTCAACCAATCGGCCGCTGAATGCCTTCAGTGTGTCGCCGGGCACTGTCAGGGTTACGCCCTTGCGCAGTTCCGCCACCTCGAAGTCATCCGGGTGCGTCTCGGGTGTCTTGTTGACCATCATGGGTTCGAGATTGCCCGTCCATTCCGGCGGCTTGGAGGCCGCACCCAGGGTCAGGTGTACGGACGAGTAGGGTGAGATATCCGAGTCCGGGATCTGCACGGTCAGTGCCTTGCCCGCCTTCGACAGGCTCACCGTCGCCTCCCCGCTGGCCGAGGCGGCTGGAAAATCCTTGAGCGTGGGTTTCTCGAATGTCGTCGTCATGGTGTCGCTCCCGGTGAGGTCGGCCGTGACCATCGCGCACGGGCGGCTCACGGCAATAAGGCCATGTGAAACCTACAGGAAGGAGCCAGGACTGCGGGTTGCGAATGGCCGTTCGGCAGGGTCCTTCGAGATGTCAGGGCGTTCGTGGGTATGGCACGGCCACCTGCCGGTTATGCCTGCTTCCCAAAAGGCCGCCTACTGGCAGAGTCGACAGTGCTGACGAACGGTCCATCAGGCTTTTTTACCCTTCGATGACGAAATGCAGTTGACGCAGGTTATTTAAGTTGTACGATGACCTACAACTTCTGGCCGAAGCTTAACTCTCTCATACATACATTGCGTCCCAGGGTGTTCGAATAATGAATCCACAAGAACTGAAGTCCATCCTCTCGTCTGGCCTGCTGTCTTTCCCGGTCACCGATTTCACTGCCCAAGGCGATTTCAATCGCGACAGCTACATCAAGCGCCTCGAGTGGCTGGCCCCGTACGGCGCCTCTGCCTTGTTCGCAGCCGGTGGCACCGGTGAATTCTTCTCCCTGGCCGCCAGCGAGTATTCGCAAGTCATCAAGACCGCCGTCGATACCTGCGCGACCAGCGTGCCAATCCTGGCCGGTGTCGGCGGTGCCACCCGCCAGGCCATCGAATACGCTCAAGAAGCCGAGCGTCTGGGCGCCAAGGGCCTGTTGCTGCTGCCGCACTACCTGACCGAAGCCAGCCAGGACGGCGTTGCCGCCCACGTTGAAGCCGTGTGCAAATCGGTGAAGATCGGCGTGGTGGTCTACAACCGCAACGTCTGCCGCTTGAACGCCAACCAGCTGGAACAACTGGCCGAGCGTTGCCCGAACCTGATCGGCTACAAGGACGGCCTGGGCGACATCGAACTGATGGTGTCGATCCGTCGTCGCCTCGGCGATCGCTTCAGCTACCTGGGCGGCCTGCCGACCGCAGAAGTCTACGCCGCGGCCTACAAGGCCCTGGGCGTGCCGGTCTACTCCTCGGCGGTGTTCAACTTCATCCCGAAAACCGCGATGGACTTCTACCACGCCATTGCCCGCGACGATCACGACACCGTTGGCAAGATCATCGATGACTTCTTCCTGCCATACCTGGACATCCGCAACCGCAAGGCCGGTTATGCCGTGAGCATCGTCAAGGCCGGCGCGAAGATCGTTGGCTATGACGCCGGTCCTGTGCGCACGCCGCTGACCGACCTGCTGCCGGAAGAATACGAAGCCCTGGCCGCGCTGATCGACAAGCAAGGCAAGCAGTAACAGACCCGACAAAGCCGCTGAGCAATCAGCGGCTTTTTGCGTAAGGCTTTTTGTGAGGAGAGCATCCGTGACTGATGCAAAGCGTTTCGATAACTACATCAACGGTCAGTGGGTAGCCGGTGCCGACTATTGCACCAACATCAACCCGTCCGATTTGTCCGATGTCATCGGTGAATACGCCAAGGCTGACGCAGCGCAAGTCAACGCCGCCATCGAAGCGGCCCGCGCCGCCTTTCCGACCTGGTCGACCTCGGGCATTCAGGCGCGTCACGATGCGCTGGACAAAGTCGGCAGCGAGATCCTCGCCCGCCGCGAAGAGCTCGGCCAACTGCTGGCTCGCGAAGAGGGCAAGACCCTGCCCGAAGCCATCGGCGAAGTGACCCGCGCCGGCAACATTTTCAAATTCTTCGCCGGTGAATGCCTGCGCCTGTCCGGCGACTACGTGCCGTCGGTGCGCCCGGGCGTCAACGTCGAAGTGACCCGCGAAGCCCTGGGTGTGGTCGGCCTGATCACCCCGTGGAACTTCCCGATCGCCATCCCGGCTTGGAAAATCGCCCCGGCCCTGGCCTACGGCAACTGCGTGGTGATCAAGCCCGCCGAACTGGTACCGGGTTGCGCCTGGGCTCTGGCGGAAATCATTTCCCGCGCCGGTTTCCCGGCCGGCGTGTTCAACCTGGTGATGGGCAGCGGCCGCGTCGTCGGTGAAGTGCTGGTCAACAGCCCTAAAGTCGACGGCATCAGCTTCACCGGCTCCGTGGGCGTGGGGCGGCAGATCGCCGTCAACTGCGTGTCGCGCCAGGCCAAGGTGCAGTTGGAAATGGGCGGCAAGAACCCGCAGATCATCCTCGACGACGCCGACCTCAAGCAGGCCGTCGAGCTGGCGGTGCAGAGCGCGTTCTACTCCACCGGCCAGCGTTGCACGGCTTCCAGCCGCCTGATCGTCACCGCCGGTATCCACGACAAGTTCGTCGCGGCGATGGCCGAGCGCATGCAGTCGATCAAGGTCGGCCATGCGTTGAAGGCCGGCACCGACATCGGCCCGGTGGTTTCCCAAGCTCAACTCGACCAGGACTTGAAGTACATCGACATCGGCCAGAGCGAAGGTGCGCGGCTGGTCAGCGGTGGCGGCCTGGTGACGTGCGACACCGAAGGCTACTTCCTGGCGCCGACCTTGTTCAGCGACAGCGAAGCGTCGATGCGCATCAGCCGCGAAGAGATCTTCGGCCCGGTGGCCAACGTCGTGCGCGTGGCGGACTACGAGGCGGCGCTGGCGATGGCCAACGACACCGAGTTCGGCCTGTCGGCCGGTATCGCCACCACATCGCTGAAGTATGCCAACCACTTCAAGCGCCATTCCCAGGCGGGCATGGTGATGGTCAACCTGCCGACCGCCGGCGTGGATTATCACGTGCCGTTCGGCGGGCGTAAGGGTTCGTCCTATGGTTCGCGTGAGCAAGGTCGCTACGCGCAAGAGTTCTACACAGTGGTGAAGACCTCTTACATCGGATCGTAACTGCAACACCGGCCGGGCTGGTGATCCAGCCTGGCCGTACAATCTGCTGACCCGCATAAAAATAAATAGTGGGAGTACTTTTACATGCAAGCGACCAAGCCGACACACGTCCGCTATTTGATCCTGCTCATGCTGTTTGTGGTGACAACGATCAACTACGCCGACCGTGCCACCATCGCCATCGCAGGCTCCAGCCTGCAAAAAGACCTCGGCATCGATGCCGTCACCCTCGGTTACATCTTCTCCGCTTTCGGCTGGGCCTACGTGGCCGGGCAGATTCCTGGCGGCTGGCTGCTCGACCGGTTCGGGTCGAAAAAAATCTACGCCCTGAGTATTTTCACCTGGTCGTTGTTCACCGTGCTGCAAGGCTATGTGGGTGAATTCGGCATGTCCACGGCCGTGGTTGCCCTGTTCATGCTGCGCTTTCTGGTGGGTCTGGCCGAAGCGCCGTCCTTCCCGGGCAACGCCCGTATCGTCGCCGCGTGGTTCCCCACCGCAGAACGCGGCACCGCCTCGGCGATCTTCAACTCGGCGCAGTACTTCGCCACCGTGTTGTTCGCTCCGCTGATGGGTTGGATCGTCTACCGCTTCGGCTGGCAGCACGTGTTCATCGTGATGGGCATCATCGGCATCGTGTTCTCGCTGATCTGGCTGAAGGTGATCTACAGCCCGCGCCAGCACCCGATGATCAACGAAGCCGAGTTCAATCACATCGCCGCCAACGGCGCGATGGTCGACATGGACCAGGACAAGGGCAAGAAAGCCAAGGGTGACGGTCCGAAGTGGGACTACATCCGCCAACTGCTCACCAACCGCATGATGCTCGGCGTGTACCTGGGCCAATACTGCATCAACGGCATCACCTACTTCTTCCTGACCTGGTTCCCGGTGTACCTGGTGCAGGAACGTGGCATGACCATCCTCAAGGCCGGTTTCATCGCGTCCTTGCCGGCAATCTGTGGTTTCATCGGCGGCGTGCTGGGCGGGGTGATCTCCGACTACCTGCTGCGCAAGGGCCACTCGCTGACCTTCGCCCGCAAGGCGCCGATCATCGCCGGCCTGCTGGTGTCCAGCAGCATCGTGGCCTGCAACTACGTCGAGATCGAATGGATGGTGGTGGGCTTCATGGCCCTGGCATTCTTCGGTAAAGGCGTGGGCGCACTGGGCTGGGCCGTGGTGTCCGACACCTCGCCGAAACAGATCGCCGGCCTCAGTGGTGGCTTGTTCAACACCTTCGGCAACCTGGCTTCGATCACCACGCCAATCGTCATCGGCTACATCATCAGTGCCACCGGTTCGTTCAAGTGGGCGCTGGTATTCGTCGGTTGCAATGCCCTGGTGGCGGTGTTCAGCTACCTGGTCATCGTCGGGCCGATCAAGCGCGTCGTACTCAAGGAACCTACGGCCAAGGATGCCGACGTCTCCAGTCTGTCCGAAGCTAAATCCTGAAGGAGCGGCGTCAATGCAATTGATTGAACATGCCGATTCGCCACGTTACATCCGCCTGCATGAGCGGGACAACGTCGTGATCGTCGTCAATGACCAGGGCGTACCGGCCGGGACCGAATTCCCGGACGGCCTGGTCACCGTGGACTTCGTGCCGCAGAGCCACAAGGTCACCCTGCAGGACATCCCTGAGGGTGGCGAGGTGATTCGCTACGGCCAGGTCATCGGCTACGCGCTGCAACCGATCCCCCGTGGCAGCTGGGTCAAGGAAGACCAGCTGCGCATGCCCACCGCGCCGCCGCTGGACAGCCTGCCGCTGTCCACCGACGTGCCGGCGGCCGATGCACCGCTCGAGGGCTATACCTTCGAAGGCTATCGCAACGCCGACGGTACCGTGGGCACGCGCAACATCCTGGGCATCACCACCACGGTGCAGTGCGTGACCGGGGTGCTGGACCACGCGGTCAAGCGCATCAAGGACGAGTTGCTGCCCAAGTACCCGAACGTCGACGACGTGGTGGCGCTGACCCACAGCTACGGCTGCGGCGTGGCAATCACCGCCACCGACGCGTACATCCCGATCCGCACCGTGCGTAACCTGGCGCGCAACCCGAACCTGGGGGGCGAGGCGTTGGTCATCAGCCTGGGCTGCGAGAAATTGCAGGCCGGGCAGGTGATGCACGACAACGACAGCTCGGTGGACCTCAGCGAGCCGTGGTTGTATCGCTTGCAGGACTCCAGCCACGGCTTCACGGAAATGATCGAGCAGATCATGGACCTGGCCGAAACCCGCCTGAAGAAGCTCGACCAGCGCCGTCGCGAAACCGTGCCGGCGTCGGAGTTGATCTTGGGCATGCAGTGCGGTGGCAGCGATGCGTTTTCCGGCATCACCGCCAACCCGGCCCTGGGCTATGCCTCGGATCTGTTGCTGCGCGCCGGGGCGACGGTGATGTTTTCCGAAGTCACCGAAGTGCGCGATGCGATCTACCTGCTGACCTCTCGGGCGCAAACCCGGGAAGTCGCCCAGGAACTGGTGCGGGAAATGGACTGGTACGACCGTTACCTGGCCAAGGGCGAGGCGGACCGCAGCGCCAACACCACGCCGGGCAACAAGAAGGGCGGGTTGTCGAACATTGTCGAAAAATCCCTGGGCTCGATCGTCAAGTCCGGCAGCAGCGCGATCAACGGCGTGCTCGGCCCGGGCGAGCGGTTCAAGCAAAAAGGCCTGATCTTCTGCGCCACACCGGCCAGTGACTTTGTCTGCGGCACGCTGCAACTGGCGGCGGGGATGAACCTGCACGTGTTCACCACCGGCCGTGGCACCCCGTACGGCCTGGCCATGGCGCCGGTGGTGAAGGTCTCGACCCGCACCGAGCTGGCCCAGCGCTGGCCGGACCTGATCGACATCGACGCCGGGCGCATCGCCACCGGTCGTGCCTCGATCGAGGAGCTGGGTTGGGAGCTGTTCCACTACTACCTGGACGTGGCCAGCGGCAAGAAAAAGACCTGGGCAGAACAGCACAAACTGTTCAACGACATCACCCTGTTCAACCCTGCGCCGATTACCTGAGCCGGCGTTCATCATGTAGGGGCGGGATTGCCCGCGAAGACGGCAGTACATGCGACATGGGTGTCGACTGAACTAACGCTTTCGCGAGCAAGCTCGCTCCCACAGGGTTTTGGTGGCGGACACAAACGCTGTGACCATCCACGATCAAGTGTGGGAGCGAGCTTGCTCGCGAAGGCGGTGGTTAAGCTTGCATCGATGTTGGATGTGCCGGCGTCTTCGCGAGCAAGCCCGCTCCCACAGGAATCTCCAGACGCCGGTGCCGCGAGTGGCTTATCATTAGCCACCTAACGACACCCCCCTCGAAAGGTCCCCGGCATGCTGGCAATTTTCCTCGAAACCCTGAACATCACCGCGCCGGTGTTTGCCATGCTGTTTCTGGGGGTGGTGCTCAAGCGCATCGACTGGATCAACGACAACTTCATCCACATCGCCTCGTCCCTGGTGTTCAACGTCACCATGCCGGCGCTGTTGTTCCTTGGCATCCTCCATGCCGACCTGCACGCCGCGTTGCAACCTGATCTGCTGATCTACTTTTCCGTCGCCACCCTGGTGAGTTTCGCCATGGCCTGGGGTTGGGCGATCTGGCGGTGCCCGCGGGAAGACCGCGGCATCTACACCCAGGGCGCGTTTCGCGGCAACAACGGGGTGATCGGCCTGGCGCTGGCGGCGAGCATGTATGGCGACTACGGGATTTCCCTGGGGGCGATTCTCGCGGCGCTGGTGATCCTGTTCTACAACACCCTGTCGACCATCGTGCTGGCGGTCTACAGCCCGGTGATCAAGTCGGACCCGTGGAGCATCTGCAAAAGCGTGTTCAGCAACCCGCTGATCATCAGCGTGATCGTCGCCGCGCCGTTCGCCTATTGGCAGATCGGTCTGCCGAACTGGCTCGAGACATCAGGCAAATACCTGGCGCAGATGACCTTGCCCCTGGCGCTGATCTGCATCGGTGGCACGCTGTCGCTGGCAGCACTGCGCAAGAGCGGCAAGATGGCCATGAGTTCGAGCCTGGTGAAGATGGTCGGCCTGCCGCTGCTGACCACCCTGGGCGCCTGGGTCTGGGGCTTTCGCGGCGCGGAGCTGGGGATCCTGTTTCTGTACTTCGGCAGCCCCACTGCCGCCGCGAGCTTCGTCATGGCCCGTGCGGCCGATGGCAACCATGAACTGGCGGCGGCGATCATCGTCATCACCACCTTGATGGCGGCGATCACCACCAACATCGGGATTTTTGTGTTGCAGTGGGGTGGGTGGATCTAGGCTTGGGCTTCTGGTGTTCTCTGGAGCCTCTTCGCGGGCAAGCCCGCTCCCACAGTGATCGGGCTTCTTCAGAAGGAATGCGGTCGAATGTGGGAGCGGGCTTGCCCGCGAAGAGGCCGGTCCATTCACGGAAAATCCCGCGCTTTACTCCGGCTTCTGATACGCCTCGATCACTTCCTGCGCCGCCCGAAACGCATCGATCGCCGCCGGCACGCCGGCGTACACCGCGCAATGCAGCAGTGCCTCGCGGATCTCTTCCACCGTGCAGCCATTGTTCAGCGCGCCGCGCACGTGGCCTTTCAATTCCTGTGGGCACTTGAGGGCGGTGAGGGCGGCGAGGGTGATCAGGCTGCGGGTTTTCAGCGGCAGGCCTTCGCGACGCCAGACGCTGCCCCAGGCGTGTTCGTTGACGAAGTCCTGCAACGGCTGGGTGAAGTCGGTGGCGTTGCCCAGGGCGCGGTCGACGAACGCGTCGCCCATGACCTGGCGACGCATGTCGAGGCCGGTCTTCGGAATGTCGGTCATGGCAAATCCCTCTTGTGGTGTTGGCGGCGCCAGGCGCGCACGAAAGTGAACAGCAAGAACGCGAGCAAGGTGGGCAGCACATAGAACAGCATCAGCCGTTCCAGTCGGCCGGCCAGGGGCATGCCGGTGGTGAATGACACCACGTGCAGCCCATAGACCAGGTACAGGCCCAGCAGCAGCAGGCCTTCGGCGCGGGTGACCCGGTACCCGGAATAGAACACCGGCAGGCACAGCACCGCCACACCGAGCATCACCGGCAGGTCGAAGTCCAGGGCGTTCGGCGAAACCGAAAGCGGCGTGGGCGCGACGAGGGCGGTCACCCCCAGCACCCCCAGCAGGTTGAACAGGTTGCTGCCGATCACGTTGCCCACCGCAATGTCGCGCTGGCCGCGCAGGGCCGCGATCAGCGAGGTGGCGAGTTCCGGCAGCGAGGTGCCGACGGCGACGATGGTCAGGCCGATGATGCGTTCAGACAAGCCCAGGTCCGTCGCCACCGTCACTGCCGCGCCCAGCAGCAGGTGCCCGGCGTAGATCAGCATCGCCAAGCCGAGCACGATCATCGTCAGGCTCCTGGGCCAGGACACCTGCGCCGCGTCGACGCTCGCCGCGTGGGGGCGCATGGAGTGCCGTGACTGGCGCAGCAGTAGGCCGAGGTACACCGCCAGGGCCGCCAGCAACAATGTCCCGTCCAGGCGGGTCAGTTCTTCGTTCAAGGCCAGCACGAACACCAGCAGGCTGGCGCCGATCATCAACGGGATGTCCAGGCGCACCAGTTGGCGCGAGACGCGCAACGGCATGATCAGCGCCGACAGCCCCAGGGTGACGAGGATGTTGAAGATGCTGCTGCCGATCACGCTGCCCACGGCGATGTCGGCGTTTTGCGCCAAGGTCGCTTGCAGGCTCACGGCCATCTGTGGCGCGCTGCTGCCCAGGGCAACAACGGTCAGGCCGATGATCAGCGGGCGCACCTGCAAGCGTGCCGCCACGCCGACGGCGGCGCGCACCAGCAACTCGGCGCCGACAATCAGCAACAGCAGGCCGCCGAACAGTTCGATCAGGCTGAGCAGCGATAAAGCGGCGAGTAGGGAAATGGCCGGGCTCCGTCTATCAGTCGTCGAGGGCTTGCACGCGTACCCGCGCGGTGCCGGTGCGTAACATGCCCAGTTGCTCGGCTGCTTCGCGAGACACGTCGATCAAGCGTCCCCGAGTATACGGGCCACGGTCGTTGATGCGGACCACGACGCTGTCATTGTTGCCCAGGTTGGTGATTTTCACCCGTGTGCCGAATGGCAACTGGCGATGGGCGGCGGTCAGGCCGTGCTGGTCGAAACGCTCGCCGCTGGCGGTGCGTTTGCCGTGGTGCCTGGCACCGTAATAAGAAGCGACGCCAGTCTGGTCGTAGCCGTGTGGATCAACTGTCCCGCTCTGGCTGGCGCAACCGGCCAGCAGGGACAGCAGGGCGCAGGCGCCGAGGAGACGCTTCATCGAAAGGTTTTCCACATCAGTGTGGTTGTAAATTTATTGTGGCGAGGGAGCTTGCTCCCGCTGGGCTGCGCAGCAGCCCCCCGACTCTGGCAACAGAAAGCCGGGGGGCGCTGCGCGCCCCAGCGGGAGCAAGCTCCCTCGCCACAGGGGAATGAGCCAGACTTGCGGACTGGCTCCATGGCGGTCAACCCTCGAGCTTGCTTTTGAGCAATTCGTTGACCTGTTGCGGGTTGGCCTTGCCCTTGGAGGCTTTCATGGCCTGGCCGACGAAGAAGCCGAACATCTTGCCGCGCTTGGCTTCGTCTGCCGCGCGGTACTGTTCGACCTGCTCGGCATTGGCCGCGAGCATTTCATCGAGCACGGCGCTGATCGCCCCGGTGTCGGTGACCTGCTTCAAGCCGCGCTTGTCGATGATCTCGTCGGCGCTGCCCTCACCATTGGCCATGGCCTCGAACACCATCTTGGCGATCTTGCCGGAAATGGTGTTGTCCTTGATCCGCAACAGCATGCCGCCCAGTTGCTCGGCCGACACCGGCGACTCGTCGATCTCCAGGCCCTGCTTGTTCAGCAGGCTGCCCAGCTCGACCATCACCCAGTTGGCCGCCAGTTTGGCGTCGCCGCCGATACTCACGACTTTCTCGAAGTAGTCGGCCTGTTCGCGGCTGGTGGCCAGGACGTTGGCGTCGTAGCTCGACAGCCCGAACTGCGCCTGGAAACGCTCGCGTTTTTGCGGTGGCAGTTCCGGCAGGGTGGCGCGCACGTCATTGAGGAAGGTGTCCTCGATGACCACCGGCAGCAGGTCCGGGTCGGGGAAGTAACGGTAGTCGTTGGCTTCTTCCTTGCTGCGCATCGGACGGGTTTCGTCCTTGTTCGGGTCGTACAGGCGGGTCTGCTGGATGACCTTGCCGCCGTCCTCGATCAGTTCGATCTGGCGCTGGATCTCGCTGTTGATCGCCTTCTCGATGAAGCGGAACGAGTTGACGTTCTTGATCTCGCAGCGGGTGCCGAACTCGGCCTGGCCCTTGGGACGGATCGACACGTTGCAGTCGCAGCGCAGCGAACCTTCGGCCATGTTGCCGTCGCAGATGCCCAGGTAACGTACCAGCGCGTGGATCGCCTTGACGTAGGCCACGGCTTCCTTGGCGCTGCGCATGTCCGGTTCGGAGACGATTTCCAGAAGCGGCGTGCCGGCGCGGTTCAGGTCGATGCCGGTGGCGCCGTTGAATTCTTCGTGCAGGCTCTTGCCGGCGTCTTCTTCCAGGTGCGCCCGGGTGATGCCGACGCGCTTGACCGTGCCGTCTTCCAGGGCGATGTCCAGGTGGCCCTTGCCCACGATCGGCAGTTCCATCTGGCTGATCTGGTAGCCCTTGGGCAGGTCCGGATAGAAGTAGTTCTTGCGGGCGAACACGTTGTGCTGGCCGATCTCGGCGTCAATCGCCAGGCCGAACATTACCGCCATGCGCACCGCTTCGGCGTTGAGCACCGGCAGCACGCCGGGCATGCCCAGGTCCACCAGGCTGGCCTGGGTGTTGGGCTCGGAACCGAAAGTGGTAGCGCTGCCGGAAAAGATTTTCGACCGGGTGGTGAGCTGGGTATGAATCTCCAGCCCGATCACGACTTCCCATTGCATGTGTTTCTCCTCAGAAGTCTTATCAGGGGATTTTGAAACGTCGCGAGCGAAGGTAAGGCAAGGCGAAAACTGGTGAGAAAGCGGAGTTGACAGTAGTCAATGAGCATTTCGAACCAGTTTTCAACGCAGCATTACCGAGCGCAGCAGTTTCAAAACCCCTGAGGGGTGCGGGTGTGCCAGTCAGTGTGTAACTGATACTGGTGGGCAACGTTCAACAGGCGGCCTTCCTGGAAATACGGCGCGAGCAACTGCACGCCCACCGGCAGGCCATCGACGAAGCCGGCCGGCATGGACAGGCCCGGCAAACCGGCGAGGTTGGCGGTGATGGTGTAGACGTCTTCCAGATAGGCGGCCACCGGGTCGCTGTCTTTGGCGCCGAGTTTCCAGGCCGGGTTCGGCGTGGTTGGGCCGAGGATGACGTCGACCTCGTTGAAGGCGGCCATGAAGTCGTTCTTCACCAGCCGACGGATCTTCTGCGCCTTGAGGTAGTAGGCATCGTAGTAGCCGGCAGACAGGGCGTAGGCCCCGACCATGATCCGGCGCTGCACCTCGACACCGAAGCCTTCGCCACGGGAGCGCTTGTACAGGTCCATCAGGTTTTCCGGGTTCTCGCAGCGATGGCCGAAGCGTACGCCGTCGAAACGCGACAGGTTCGACGAGGCTTCCGCTGGCGCGATCACGTAGTAGGCGGGAATCGCATGCTGCATGTTCGGCAGGCTGATCTGCTTGACGACCGCGCCGAGTTTTTCCAGCGTCTTGACGCTGTCGTGTATCAGCTCGGCAATGCGTGGGTCGAGGCCGGCGCTGAAGTACTCCTTCGGCACGCCGATGCGCAGGCCTTGCAGGGAGCCGTTGAGGTTGGCGCTGTAGTCCGGCACCGGTTCATCGATGCTGGTGGAGTCGTTCGGGTCGAAGCCGGCCATGCCTTGCAGCAGGATCGCGCAGTCTTCGGCGGTGCGGGCCAGCGGGCCGCCCTGGTCGAGGCTCGACGCGTAGGCAATCATGCCCCAGCGCGACACCCGGCCATAGGTCGGCTTCAGGCCGGTGAGGTTGGTGAAGGCCGCGGGCTGGCGAATCGAACCACCGGTGTCGGTGGCCGTGGCGGCCGGCAGCAGGCGCGCGGCCACGGCGGCAGCGGAGCCGCCGGACGAACCGCCCGGCACGTGTGCCAGGTTCCACGGGTTTTTCACCGCGCCGTAGTAGCTCGACTCGTTGGCCGAGCCCATGGCGAACTCGTCCATGTTGGTCTTGCCCAGAGTCACGGCGCCGGCGGCGGCCAGCTTGGCGACCACGGTGGCATCGTACGGGGCCTTGAAGTTGTCGAGCATCTTCGAGCCGCAACTGGTGCGGATGCCTTGGGTGCAGAACAGGTCCTTGTGGGCGATCGGTGCGCCCAGCAGCGCGCCGCTCTCGCCTTTGGCGCGCCGGGCGTCGGCGGCGGCGGCCTGGTTCAGGGCCAGTTCTTCGGTGAGGCTGATGAAACTGTTGAGCTGCGGGTCGAGTTGGGCGATGCGCGCCAGCAGGACTTTGGTCAGCTCTTCGGAGGAAAACTGCTTGTCGGCGAGTCCGCGGGCGATCTCGGCCAGGGTCATGTGATGCATGAGAGGCTCTTTCCCTTTAGTCGATGACTTTCGGAACCAGGTACAGGCCGTTTTCGACCGCTGGTGCGATGGACTGGTAGGCCTCGCGATGATCGGATTCGGTCACGACGTCGGCGCGCAGGCGCTGGCTGGCTTCCAGTGGGTGGGCCAGCGGCTCGATACCGTCGGTATTGACCGCCTGCATCTCGTCGACCAACCCCAGAATGCTGTTCAGGGCAGAAGTGATGTGTGGAAGATCGGCTTCATTGAGGCCCAGGCAGGCCAGATGAGCGATTTTTTCCACGTCGGAGCGTTCAAGCGCCATGGGATTCTCCAGTGGAAAACAGAACGGACGCAGTCGGTCCGTGTGTTAGATTGTCGGAACACTACCGCATTTCTACGGTCCAGTGCCCTGTATCACAACAGGGCATTGGCCGCGATTGTAGGGTTTGGTGCACAGAAAAGCGGCCAATTTAACATATTGGCGCCTTGCCCAAAATCCCTGTCGTTGTTAGAGTTTGCCGCACTTTTTTACCCACGCGTTGCCTAGGGTCCCTTTCCCATGTTCAAGAAACTGCGTGGCATGTTTTCCAGCGATCTTTCCATTGACCTGGGCACTGCCAACACCCTTATTTACGTGCGCGAGCGCGGTATCGTCCTGAATGAACCCTCGGTCGTGGCCATCCGTACCCACGGCAACCAGAAAAGTGTCGTGGCTGTCGGTACGGAAGCCAAGCGCATGCTGGGCCGTACACCGGGCAACATCGCTGCCATTCGCCCGATGAAGGACGGCGTGATCGCCGACTTCAGCGTCTGCGAAAAGATGCTGCAGTATTTCATCAACAAAGTTCACGAAAACAGTTTCCTGCAGCCCAGCCCTCGCGTGCTGATCTGCGTGCCGTGCAAGTCCACCCAGGTGGAGCGTCGGGCCATCCGTGAATCGGCCCTGGGTGCCGGTGCCCGCGAAGTGTTCCTGATCGAAGAGCCAATGGCCGCTGCCATCGGTGCCGGCCTGCCGGTGGAAGAAGCCCGTGGTTCGATGGTCGTCGACATCGGTGGCGGTACCACCGAGATCGCGCTGATCTCCCTCAATGGCGTGGTCTACGCCGAGTCCGTGCGTGTGGGCGGCGACCGTTTCGACGAAGCGATCATCACCTACGTACGTCGCAACTACGGCAGCCTGATCGGCGAATCCACCGCTGAGCGCATCAAGCAGGAAATCGGTACGGCCTACCCGGGCGGCGAAGTGCGTGAAGTCGACGTTCGCGGCCGTAACCTGGCCGAAGGCGTGCCACGTGCCTTCACCTTGAATTCCAACGAAGTCCTGGAAGCGCTGCAAGAGTCCCTGGCGACGATCGTCCAAGCGGTGAAAAGCGCCCTGGAGCAGTCGCCGCCGGAGTTGGCATCGGACATCGCCGAGCGCGGCCTGGTGCTGACCGGTGGTGGCGCGCTGTTGCGTGACCTCGACAAACTGCTGGCCCAGGAAACCGGCTTGCCGGTAATCGTTGCCGAAGACCCGCTGACCTGCGTGGCTCGCGGCGGTGGCCGTGCTTTGGAAATGATGGACAAGCACACCATGGACCTACTCTCCAGCGAATAAGCCTGGCGGTGGTGCATGTTGTTCGCGCCCGGGCAGCACTTTGCAGTGCTGCCCGTTGGCGTTTATCTTCTGCCATTCGTATCCAGGCCGGTCTGATGCCGTATGAATAAAGAAAACATTTGCCTGGGAGGAGCGGCCTATTAAACCGCTTTTCGCCAAAGGCCCCTCATTGGGCGTACGCCTGCTGGTGCTGGCCGTGCTGTCGGTCGCGCTGATGGTGGTCGATGCCCGCTTCACGCTGCTCAAGCCTGTGCGCAGCCAGATGTCGCTGGTGTTGATGGAGTCCTACTGGATCACCGACCTGCCACAGCGCTTGTGGCAGGGTGTGGCCAGCCAGTTTGGCAGCCGCACCGAACTGGTCGCCGAAAACGAAAAACTCAAGACCGAGAACCTGCTGTTGCAGGGGCGCATGCAGAAGCTTGCGGCCCTCACCGAGCAGAACGTGCGGCTGCGCGAGTTGCTCAACTCCTCTGCGCTGGTGAACGAGAAGGTCGAAGTGGCCGAGCTGATCGGCATGGACCCCAACCCCTTTACCCACCGTATCCTCATCAACAAGGGCGAACGCGACGGTGTGTTCCTCGGCCAGCCGGTGCTCGACGCCCGCGGCCTGATGGGCCAGGTGGTGGAACTGATGCCTTATACGGCCCGGGTGCTGTTGCTCACTGACACCACCCACAGCATTCCGGTGCAGGTCAATCGCAACGGTCTGCGCGCGATTGCCAGCGGCACCGGCAACCCGGAACGCCTGGAACTGCGGCACGTGGCCGATACCGCCGACATCAAGGAAGGCGACCTGCTGGTCAGCTCCGGTCTCGGCCAGCGTTTCCCCGCCGGTTATCCGGTGGCGACCGTCAAGGAAGTCATCCACGATTCCGGCCAGCCGTTCGCCATCGTCCGCGCGGTGCCGACTGCCGCGCTGAACCGCAGCCGCTACCTGCTGCTGGTGTTCAGCGACAATCGCACCCCGGAAGAGCGCGCCAACGATGCCGCGGTGGCCCAGGAAGCCCAGGACCGGCAGGGCGGGGACTCGGCCACGCCAGGCACCCAGGCGCCGGCGGCTGTCCCGGCCACCGTGCCCAAGCCAGCGACCGCCCCGACCACCCCGGCGGCCCCTGCGGCGGCCACGACGCCGGCGACCCCAGCGGCCCCGGCCACGGCGCCTGCCGCTAACGGCAGCCGTTCGACCAGCCATGCGCCTGCGACGCAGCACGCCCGGCCCGCGCCCAAGCCTGCCACCTCCACGCCGGCCACTGCGCCCGCCACCAGGGGAGCACGAGAAGAATGAGCAGTAAATCCGGTAACGGCTGGATGGTCTGGCTGACCTTTGCCATCGGCCTGTTGCTCAGCGTTTCGCCACTGCCGCAGTTCATGGAAATCCTGCGACCGCTGTGGCTGGCCCTGCTACTGGCCTTCTGGGCGCTGGCCTTGCCGCACAAGGTCGGCATGGTCACTGCTTGGTGCCTGGGCCTGGCCGAAGATGTGCTTTACGGCACCCTGCTGGGGCAGAACGCGTTGATCCTGACCTTGATCACCTTTCTGGTCCTGTCCCTGCAACAGCGCCTGCGGATGTTTCCCATGTGGCAGCAGTGCCTGGTGATCCTGGTGATCTTCGGCCTGGCGCAGTTGGTCCAGCTATGGCTCAGCGCCTTGACCGGCAATCGTCAGCCGACCCTGGCGCTGGTGTTGCCAGCCCTGGTCAGCGCGCTGCTCTGGCCGTGGGTCAGCTTCGGTTTGCGTGGCCTGCGCCTGCGTTTCAAGATCAACTGATTCGGTCAGATATCTACACTTTTTCTGATGAGTTACATCCCTGTCGCGAGGGAGCAAGCGCCCTCGCCACAAAAAGCTGTTTGTGTTCGGATGGCCGTGCTTTGAGAGGGAGATGTCTTGATGAAACCGCTTTACCTCGCCTCAGGCTCGCCACGTCGGCGTGAATTGCTCACACAGATCGGCGTGCCCTTTACCGCCATCAGCGCGGACATCGATGAAACGCCCCTGGATCACGAAACCCCGGCCGCCTATGTCGAGCGCCTGGCGCGCGGCAAGGCCGAAGCCGGACGGCGCAGCGGCGCGGACGGCTGCGTGTTGGGCGCCGACACGGCGGTGGTGCTGGACGGACAGATTCTCGGCAAGCCGCGGGATCAAGCCGATGCCCAGGCGATGCTCATGAGCCTGTCCGGACGCGATCATGAAGTGCTGACCGCCATTGCCGTGCTCGACGACCAGCGATGCGAGTCCCGGGTGGTCCGCAGTCGGGTGCGGTTTCGTCCCATCACAGAACCGGAAGCGGCGGCCTACTGGGCCAGCGGTGAGCCCCGGGACAAGGCCGGCGGCTACGGCATCCAGGGCTTGGGGGCGGTGTTCGTCGCCGGGCTGGAGGGCAGCTATTCTGCGGTGGTTGGCTTGCCGCTGTGCGAAACCGCGCAACTGCTGGGTGATTTCGGCATACCCTGTTGGCAAACCCTGGAGCGCCCCTTGGGCGTCGTCTGACTTGATGCGGCCATAATCGTGAACATGCCTGAACGAGACCCTGCCATGAGTGAAGAGATCCTGATCAACATCACGCCGATGGAATCGCGCGTGGCGGTGGTTGAAAACGGTGTGTTGCAAGAGGTTCACGTCGAACGCACGCAAAAGCGTGGCATTGTCGGCAATATCTACAAAGGCAAGGTAGTGCGGGTGTTGCCGGGCATGCAGGCGGCATTCGTCGACATCGGCCTGGACCGCGCGGCGTTCATCCACGCATCGGAAATCTCCATGCGCGAGGGGCCGGCCGTGGAGACCATCAGCGCACTGGTCCACGAAGGCCAGAGCCTGGTGGTGCAGGTCACCAAGGACCCCATCGGTTCCAAGGGCGCACGCCTGACCACGCAGTTGTCGATTCCGTCGCGCTACCTGGTGTACATGCCACGCACGGCCCACGTCGGCATTTCCCTGAAGATCGAAGACGAAGCCGAGCGCGAACGTCTCAAGCAGGTGGTCAGCGACTGCGTGGAAAAGGAAGGCATCAAGGAGGCCGGTGGCTTCATCCTGCGCACCGCCGCCGAGGGGGCCGGTGCCGATGAGATCCTCATGGACATCCGCTACCTGCGCAGGCTCTGGGACCAGATCGCCGCGCAGATCAAGACCATCGCCACCCCCAGCGTGATCTACGAGGATTTGGGCCTGGCGCTGCGTACCCTGCGCGACCTGGTCAGCCCGAAGATCGAGAAAATCCGCATCGACTCCCGGGAAACCTTCCAGAAAACCACGCAGTTCGTCGCCGAGCTGATGCCGGAAATTGCCGACCGCCTCGAACATTACCCCGGCGAGCGGCCAATCTTCGACCTGTACGGCGTCGAGGATGAAATCCAGAAGGCCCTGGAGCGCAAGGTCCCGCTCAAGTCCGGCGGTTACCTGGTGGTGGACCCGGCCGAGGCCATGAGCACCATCGACGTCAACACTGGGGCGTTCGTCGGCCATCGCAATCTCGAAGAGACCATCTTCAAGACCAACCTGGAGGCCGCCACCGCCATCGCCCGACAACTGCGCCTGCGCAACCTGGGCGGGATCATCATCATCGACTTCATCGACATGGAAGATGAAGAGCATCAGCGCCAGGTGCTGCGGACCCTGGAAAAACAGCTTGAGCGCGATCACGCCAAGACCAACATCATCGGCATCACCGAGTTGGGCCTGGTGCAGATGACTCGCAAGCGCACCCGTGAAAGCCTTGAGCAGGTGCTGTGCGAGCCGTGCAGCAGTTGCCAGGGCCGGGGCAAGCTGAAGACCCCGGAAACCGTGTGTTACGAAATCTTCCGGGAAATCCTCCGGGAGGCGCGCGCCTACCAGGCCACCGGCTATAGAGTGTTGGCGAACCAGAAAGTGGTGGACCGCCTGCTCGATGAAGAATCGGGCAATGTCGCCGAGTTGGAGGCTTTTATCGGACGCACGATACGTTTTCAGGTCGAAACCATGTATTCCCAGGAACAATACGACGTGGTGCTGCTCTGAAGGGCTCGGGAAGCGGAGAGTCCGCCGTTTTGATCATTTTTTGCCGGGGAGGCCACTGACATGGAGCGTCTGATACGCTTTTTGGCTGCGCTGACCCGCTGGGGGCTGGGCCTGTGTGCATTGCTGCTGGTGCTGGTGGCGTTGTACGTCAGCCTGGGGCGCGAGCTGGTGCCGCTGGTGGCCGAGTACCGTGCCGAGGTCGAGGACCGGGCCGGCCAGGCCCTGGGCCTGCCCGTGCACATCGGCAGCCTCGACGGTAGCTGGAGCGCACTGGCGCCGATCCTGGCCGCGCGCGATGTGGTGGTCGGCGAGGGGCCCAATGCCCTGCACCTGGATCAAGTGCGTGCGGTGCCAGACCTGTGGGCGAGCCTGATGGCGCGCCAGGTGCGTCTTGCTCACCTGGAGCTCAGCGGCCTGAAGATCAGCCTCAAGGAAGGCGCCGACGGCAAGTGGGCCCTGGAAGGCCTGCCGGTGCAGGACGACCAGCCTCTCGACCCGCAGCAATTGCTGGAGCGCATGCAGGTGGTGGCCAAGCTGTCGCTGCTCGACAGCCAGGTCACCCTGCAACCCCTCGAACAATCCCCCCTGACCTTGACCTACGTCGGCCTGAGCCTGCGCACGGGCGCGACGCGCCAGCGGCTCGACGCACGCCTGACCCTGCCCGACGGCCAACCCGTGGCAATCAACCTGCGCACCCGGATCCGCGCCAGCGATTGGAAGAATGGCGCGGCCGACGCCTACCTGAGCCTGCCGCAGAGTGACTGGTCCAAGTGGTTGCCCAAGCGCCTGACCGGGCAATGGAATGTCGCCCGGCTCCAGGCCGGCGGCGAATTCTGGCTCAGTTGGGGCGCCGGCACCGTGCAGAGCGCGGCCATGCGCCTGAACGCGCCGCAACTGCAGGGCGGCTATGCCGAGCGCAAGCCGGTGCAGATCCACAACCTGGCCCTCAACGGGTATTTCCAGCGCGGCGACCAAGGATTCACCGCGACGTTCGATTCCCTGGCGATGAACCTGGGCGAGACCCGTTGGGAGTCGCGCCTGCAATTGCAGCAGAGCAACGCCACCGGACAGGCTGAAGAGCGCTGGCATGTGCAGGCCGATCGCCTCGACCTGACCCCGCTGACCCCGTTGCTCAATGCCCTGGCGCCATTGCCCGAAGGCGTCGCCACGGTCATCGACCGGCTCAAGGTGACCGGCAGCCTGCGTAACGTGCTGCTGGACTACCGGCCGCAGAACACCGGCGACCAGAAGATCAGCTTTGCCACCAACCTCGACACCGTCGGCTTTGATGCCTACCACGGTGCTCCGGCCGCGCGAAACGTCTCGGGCAGCCTCAGCGGCGACCTGGGCGGCGGCGAGCTGCGCATGGACAGCAAGGATTTTTCCCTGCACCTGGACCCGATCTTCGCCAAGCCCTGGCAATACCTGCAAGCCAATGCCCGGTTGACCTGGAAGCTGGACAAGCAAGGCTTCACCCTGATCGCGCCGTACCTGAAGGTACTGGGCGAGGAGGGCCGGATTGCCGGCGATTTCCTGATCCGCCTGCACTTCGACCACAGCCAGGAAGACTACATGGACCTGCGGGTCGGCCTGGTGGACGGTGACGGCCGCTACACCGGCAAGTACTTGCCTGCCGTCCTCAGCCCGGCACTGGATGAATGGCTGCGTACCGCCATCGTCAAGGGCGCGGTGGACCAGGGGTTCTTCCAGTACCAAGGCTCGCTGAACCACGGTGCCGAGGACGCGGCGCGCAGCATCAGCCTGTTCTTCAAGGTGCATGATGCCGAGCTGGCATTCCAGCCGGGCTGGCCGTCGGTCAGCAAGGTCAGCGGTGATGTCTTCGTCGAGGACAGCGGCGTACGCGTCTATGCCAGCCAGGGGCAATTGCTCGACACCCAGGTCAAGGATGTCTCGGTGAACATTCCCCACGTTCCCAGTGGGCAGAGCTCCCACCTGTTGCTGGACGGCGGGTTCACTGGCGGGTTGGGGGACGGACTGAAGATTCTCCAGACGGCGCCAATCGGCACGGCCGAGACGTTCGCCGGGTGGGAAGGCGAGGGCGATCTGCAAGGCAGCGTGAAACTCGACATCCCGCTGGTCAAGGGCGAACAGCCGAAGATCCTGGTGGACTTCGCCACCGACAAGGCCCGGCTCAAGCTCAGCGAGCCGGCGCTGGAGCTGACCCAGCTCAAGGGTGATTTCCGCTTCGACAGCAACAAGGGCCTGAGTGGCAAGGGCATCAGTGCCCGGGCGTTCGACCGGCCCGTGACGGCACAGATCTTTGCCGAGGGCCGTGCCGGCGAACTCAATACCCGGGTCACGGCGTCTGGCCAGGTGGAGGTCAAGAAGCTTGCCAGTTGGCTGGATGTCACCCAACCGTTGCCGGTATCCGGCGTGGTGCCTTACCAGTTGCAGGTGGTCCTCGACGGCGCCGACAGCCAGTTGTCGGTCAATTCCAACCTCAAGGGCGTGGCGGTGGACCTGCCGGCACCTTTCGGCATGGCGGCCGATGTCGGGCGCGATACGTCGTTTCGCATGACCCTGCAAGGGCCGGAGCGGCGTTATTGGGCAACCTATGGCGACCTGGCCCGTTTCGCTTACGCCGCGCCAAGCGGGAAACTGGCCGACGGTCGCGGTGAATTGCTGCTGGGCACGGGCGACGCGGTGTTGCCGGGCGCCAAGGGCCTGCGCCTGCGCGGGACGCTGTCGGAGCTGGATGTCAGTCCCTGGCAGGAGCTGGTGACCCGATACGCTGGACAAGACCCGGGCGGCAGCGCCAAGCAACTGCTCAACAGCGTCGACCTGAACGTCGGCAAGCTGACGGCGATGGGCACCACCCTGGACCAGGCCTCGGTGCAACTCGACCGCAAGCCGGACGCCTGGGGCTTGCGCCTCGCCAGCCAACAGGCCAAGGGCAATGTCACGCTCCCGGATGCCAAGGGGGCGCCGATTGGCATCGCGATGGATTATGTTCGCTTGCCGCCGGTGGACCCGACGGTCCAGGCGGATGAGAACGCCCCGGATCCGCTGGCCTCGGTCGATCCGACCAAGGTCCCGGCCATGGATATCGCCATCGACCAGCTGTTCCAGGGCCCTGACCTCATCGGCGCCTGGTCGCTGAAAGTGCGCCCGACCGCCAAGGGCATTTCCCTGAACAACCTGGACATGGGCCTGCGGGGCATGGTCTTGAATGGCAGCGGCGGCTGGGAAGGCGTGCCCGGTGCCACCAACAGTTGGTACAAGGGGCGCATCAGCGGCAAGAACCTGGCCGACGTGCTCAAGGGTTGGGGCTTTGCGCCGAGCGTGACCAGTCAGGAGTTCCACCTGGATGTGGATGGCCGCTGGCCCGGTTCGCCGGCGTGGGTCGCCACCAAGCGCTTTTCCGGTAGCCTCGATGCGTCACTGAGCAAAGGGCAGTTCGTCGAAGTCGAAGGCAGTGCCCAGGCGTTGCGGGTTTTTGGCCTGTTGAACTTCAACTCCATCGGTCGACGCCTGCGCCTGGACTTCTCCGACCTGTTCGGCAAGGGCCTGAGCTACGATCGGGTCAAGGGCCTGCTGGTGGCGAGCGACGGCGTCTACGTGACCCGCGAGCCGATTACCCTGACAGGACCGTCAAGCAACCTGGAGCTCAACGGCACGTTGGACATGGTGGCTGACCGGGTCGATGCCAAGCTGCTGGTGACCCTGCCGGTGACCAACAACCTGCCGATCGCCGCGCTGATCGTGGGCGCACCGGCGGTGGGTGGGGCGCTGTTCCTGATCGACAAGTTGATCGGTGACCGCGTGGCCCGTTTCGCCAGCGTAAGATACGACGTCAAGGGGCCGTGGAAAGAGCCGAAGATCACGTTCGACAAGCCGTTCTGACAGACGATGCGATAACCCCTGTGGGAGCGGGCTCGCTCGCGAAAGCGCCGGCACAATCAACATTGATGTGACAGGCACACCGCTTTCGCGAGCAAGCCCGCTCCCACAGGGGGAAGGATGCAGACAATGAGGAAAGCACCATGCCAATCGCCGTGATTCAAATGGTCAGCCAGAGCGACGTGCTCGCCAATCTGGCGCGGGCCCATGTGCTGTTGGAGCAGGCAGCTGCCAGTGGCGCAAGGCTGGCGGTGCTGCCCGAGAATTTCGCGGCCATGGGGCGGCGGGACGTGGCCGACATCGGCCGTGCCGAGGCCATTGGTCAGGGGCCGATCCTGCCCTGGTTGAAACAGGTCGCCCGCGACCTCAGGTTATGGATTGTCGCAGGCACGTTGCCGTTGCCGCCGGCGGGCCGGCCCGAGGCCAAGGCCCACGCCTGTTCGTTGCTGGTCGACGATCAGGGTGAGATCGTGGCGCGCTATGACAAGCTGCACCTGTTCGATGTGGACGTGGCGGACAATCGCGGTCGCTACCGTGAGTCTGACGACTATGCTTATGGCGGCCAGGTGGTGGTCGCCGATACCCCGGTGGGCCGGGTGGGATTGACGGTCTGCTACGACTTGCGCTTCCCGGAGCTTTACAGCGAGCTGCGGGCGGCCGGGGCCGAGCTGATCACGGCGCCCTCGGCGTTTACCGCGGTGACGGGCGAGGCCCATTGGGAGGTGCTGATTCGCGCCCGGGCCATCGAGACCCAGTGCTATGTGCTGGCGGCCGCCCAGGGCGGTGTGCACCCGGGGCCTCGGGAAACCTTTGGCCATGCCGCGATTGTCGACCCGTGGGGGCGTGTGCTGGCGCAACAGGATCAAGGCGAGGCCGTGCTGGTGGCCGAGCGCGACAGCAGCGAACAGGCGTCCATCCGGGCGCGCATGCCGGTGGCCAGCCATCGGCGCTTTTTCTCGCAGGGCGCTCGACAGCGGCCTGTCCAAGACGACGAATTCAAGGCGTAGAACATATGAGCGGGTTGTTGTCCTCAGTCAGTGAACACCTTCTAGCCCCCGGTGGCGTGACCCTCGAAAGCCTGCAAGGCGTGCTGGGCGATCTGGCCGGCCCGGGCATCGATGCGGCCGACCTGTATTTCCAGGGCCAGATTTCCGAGTCCTGGTCGCTGGAAGACGGCATCGTCAAGGAAGGCAGCTTCAACCTTGACCAGGGCGTGGGCGTGCGTGCCCAGTCCGGGGAAAAGACCGGTTTTGCCTACAGCAATGCCATCACCCTCGAGGCCTTGGGCGCCGCGGCCCGTGCCGCCCGCTCGATTTCCCGGGCCGGACAGAACGGCACGGTCCAGGCCTTCAGCAGCCAGGACGTGGCGCAGCTGTACGCACCGGACAACCCGCTGGAAGTCATGACGCGCGCCGAAAAGGTCGAGTTGCTCAAGCGCATCGACGTTGCCACCCGCGCCCTCGATCCACGCATCCAACAGGTGTCGGTGAGCATGGCCGGGGTTTGGGAGCGGATCCTGGTGGCCTCCACCGACGGCGGCCTGGCGGCGGACGTGCGGCCGCTGGTGCGTTTCAACGTCAGCGTGATCGTCGAGCAAAACGGCCGCCGCGAGCGGGGCGGCCATGGCGGTGGCGGGCGCACCGACTATCGTTACTTCCTCAACGAGGACCGCGCCATGGGCTATGCCCGCGAGGCGCTGCGCCAGGCACTGGTCAACCTGGAGGCCATTGCGGCCCCGGCGGGAACCCTGCCGGTGGTGCTGGGCTCCGGTTGGTCCGGCGTGCTGCTGCACGAAGCGGTGGGCCACGGCCTGGAAGGCGACTTCAACCGCAAAGGCAGTTCGGCCTACAGCGGTCGCATGGGCGAAAAGGTCGCCTCGACACTCTGCACCATTGTCGATGACGGCACCCTTGCCGGACGTCGCGGGTCCCTGAGCGTCGACGACGAAGGCACCCCGACCGAGTGCACCACGCTGATCGAAAACGGCGTGCTCAAGGGGTACATGCAAGACAAGCTCAATGCCCGCCTGATGGGCGTCGCCCGTACCGGCAACGGTCGCCGCGAGTCCTACGCGCACCTGCCGATGCCGCGCATGACCAACACCTACATGCTGGGCGGCCAGAGCGATCCGGCGGAAATCATCGCTTCGGTGAAAAAAGGCATCTACTGCGCCAACCTCGGCGGCGGCCAGGTGGACATCACCAGCGGCAAGTTCGTGTTCTCCACCAGCGAGGCGTACCTGATCGAAGACGGCAAGATCACCGCGCCGGTCAAGGGCGCGACCCTGATCGGCAACGGGCCGGAGGCGATGAGCAAGGTGTCGATGGTCGGTAACGACCTGTCGCTGGACAGCGGCGTGGGGACGTGCGGCAAGGATGGGCAATCGGTGCCGGTGGGCGTTGGCCAGCCGACCCTGAAGATCGATGCGATCACCGTGGGTGGCACCGGTGCGTGAAATGCGCCAAGGCTCGTGTAACTCATTGTGGCGAGGGAGCTTGTTCCCGTTGGGCTACGCAGTAGCCCCAATGCGGTCGCTACGCCCGAGGCGTCGTACCGACCGAGCGGGAGCAAGCTCCCTCGCCACAACAAAGGCAACTCCCAAAGGGGAGTGGGCGTGAGCGATCAGCGCAAACCGCGTTGGGTCTCGTCCAGCTCACGGATGTACTTGAAGATTTTACGGCTCGAGGCCGGCGGCTTGTTCTGCGCCACCTCGTGCTGGGCCTGACGGATCAGGGAGCGCAATTGCTGGCGATCGGCCTCCGGGTAGTCGATGACGAATTTTTCCAGGGTGCCGTCGTCGCCTGCGATCAAGCGATCGCGCCAGCGCTCCAGGTTGTGGAAACGTTCGTTGTATTGCCGGGTGGAAGCATCGAGTTGATCGAGCAGCACCAGGATGGCGTCAGTGTCCTGGTCGCGCATCAGTTTGCCGATGAATTGCAGGTGCCGTTTACGCGCGATGTTCGCGGTGTGCTTGGGCGCATCGGCCAGGGCCCGGCGCAAGGCGTCGGTCAGGGGCAGTTTGGCCAGCAAGTCAGGCTTGAGTGTTGTCAGGCGCTCGCCGAGGTCAACCAGAGCATGCAGCTCGCGTTTGACCTGGGATTTGCTTTTTTCGCCCCCGTAGAGGGCATCGTCGTAAGAATCAACCATGGTGGCAGTCCGCAAAGAAACGCCGCCATGATAACCAGTCGGGGGCCGCTTGTCCGGCCCGGTCGCTCGAAGGCCTAACCGAAAGCCGAATTTGATGGAGAAAACCAATGAGTGCAGTTCAGAGCGTCGGCCCGCAAGCATTGCCGGCACTGCAGGAGCAGGTCGAGCAGATCCTCGCCGAGGCCAAGCGCCAGGGTGCCAGCGCGTGTGAAGTGGCGGTGTCGCTGGAGCAGGGCTTGTCGACGTCGGTACGCCAGCGCGAGGTAGAAACCGTCGAGTTCAATCGCGACCAGGGTTTTGGCATCACGTTGTACGTCGGCCAGCGCAAGGGTTCGGCCAGCACCTCGGCCAGCGGCCCGGACGCCATTCGCGAAACCGTCGCCGCTGCACTGGCGATTGCCAAGCACACGTCCGAAGATGAAGCCTCGGGGCTGGCCGACGCCGCGCTGATGTGCAAGGAGGCGCGCGACTTCGACCTGTTCCACGCCTGGGACATCACGCCCGAACAAGCCATCGAGCAGGCGCTGCGCTGCGAAGCGGCGGCGTTCGATGCCGACGCGCGAATCAAGAACGCCGACGGCACGACGCTCAATACCCACCAGGGGTGCCGGGTCTATGGCAACAGCCACGGCTTCATCGGCGGCTATGCCTCGACGCGTCACAGCCTCAGTTGCGTCATGATCGCCGAGGCGAACGGCCAGATGCAGCGCGATTACTGGTACGACGTGAACCGCCAAGGCACATTGCTGGCGGACCCGCTGAGCATCGGCCAGAAAGCCGCGCAGCGGGCGGCCAGCCGTCTCGGCGCACGGCCGGTCCCCACCTGCGAAGTGCCGGTGCTGTTTTCCGCCGAGCTGGCCGGTGGGCTGTTCGGCAGCTTCCTGTCGGCGGTGTCCGGCGGCAACCTGTACCGCAAGTCGTCGTTCCTCGAGGGCGCCCTGGGCCAGAAACTGTTCCCGGAATGGATGACCATCGATGAACGCCCACACCTGATGCAGGCCATGGGCAGTTCCGCGTTCGACGGCGATGGCCTGGCGACCTATGCCAAGCCGTTCGTGGAGAACGGTGAACTGGTGTCCTACATCCTCGGCACCTATTCGGGCCGCAAGCTCGGCATGCCGAGCACCGCCAACGCGGGTGGCGTGCATAACCTGTTCGTGACCCACGGCGAGGAAGACCAGGCGGCGTTGCTGCGGCGGATGGGCCGCGGCTTGCTGGTGACCGAACTGATGGGCCATGGCCTGAACATGGTGACCGGTGATTACTCGCGCGGCGCGGCGGGTTTCTGGGTCGAGAACGGCGAGATCCAGTTCCCGGTCCAGGAGGTGACCATTGCCGGCAACCTGCGTGACATGTTCAAGCAGATTGTCGCCGTGGGTAATGATTTGGAGCTGCGCAGTAATATCCGCACCGGTTCGGTGCTGATCGAACGAATGATGGTGGCGGGCAGCTGATCGCCAACGCAATGAAAAAGGCGCGTTCTCCCTGACGGGGGGGACGCGCTTTTTTTATGTCCGTGAACTTCTCTTGTGTTGAGTTTGATTATCATTTAATAATTAATCTCATTTTCCGAATGAGCCCGGTCATGAGTTCTGCACTGCACGAGCCACCCTACCTCGAAAGCTGGCGCTGGATGAGTCGCCAGATCCGTTGCGCAATGGACCCGGACGAGCCGCGGCTCATCGAGCACTACCTGGCCGAAGGTCGTTACCTGGCCTGCTGCACCGTCACTTCGCCATGGATGATTGGCGAAACCGCATTCCGCCTGCTGCTCGACACCGCTTCGGATGTCGCGTTGCCCTGGCACTGGCGAACCCTCTGCCTCGACCAGGCGTGGCGCCCCCTGCGTGACCTCGAACGACAATCCCTGTGCGGCTGCCGCCTGAAGCGTTGGCAGGCGCATGCCTGGGCGCTGGCGACCTGCGCCCTGGAGCCGTCGATCCCTCTTATTGAACTGGTGCAAGGATCTTCCGATGAGTAATACCCGTATCGAACGCGACAGCATGGGCGAGCTTCAGGTCCCGGAGGCGGCCCTCTACGGTGCGCAGACCCAGCGTGCGGTGGATAACTTCCCCATCAGCGGCCAGCGCATGCCCGCGCAATTCATTCGCGCGCTGATCCTGGCCAAGGCCGCCGCCGCCCGGGCCAATGTCGAGCTGGGGCAGATCAGCGCGGCCCAGGGCAAGGCGATCGTGGAGGCCACCCAGGGTTTGCTCGAAGACGACTTCATGGCGCATTTCCCGGTGGACATCTTCCAGACCGGCTCCGGCACCAGCTCCAACATGAACGCCAACGAAGTGCTCGCCACCCTCGCCAGCCGGTTGCTGGGCGAGCCGATCAACCCCAACGACCACGTCAATTGCGGCCAGAGCAGCAACGACATCATTCCAACCAGCATTCATGTCAGCGCCGCGCTGGCCCTGCATGAACAATTGCTGCCGGCGTTGCTGCACCTGGTGCAGGTGATCGAGCACAAGGCCGTGCAGGTCCACCCGTTCATCAAGACCGGCCGTACCCACCTGATGGATGCCGTGCCGGTGCGCTTGAGCCAGGTGCTCGAGGGTTGGGCGCAGCAACTCAAGGCCAACATCGGTCACCTGCAGGACTTGCTGCCGAGCCTGCAAGCGCTGGCCCAGGGCGGTACGGCGGTGGGTACCGGGGTCAATGCCCATCCGCGTTTCGCCGAGCTGTTCAGCCAGCAACTGACGCAATTGACCGGGGTGCAATTCACTCCAGGCAAGCACCTGTTCGCGCTGATCGGTTCCCAGGACACTGCCGTGGCGGTGTCCGGCCAACTCAAGACCACCGCGGTGTCGCTGATGAAAATCGCCAACGACCTGCGCTGGATGAATTCCGGGCCGTTGGCTGGCCTGGGCGAGATCGAGCTCGAAGGCCTGCAGCCGGGCTCGTCGATCATGCCCGGCAAGGTCAACCCGGTGATCCCCGAAGCCACGGCGATGGTGGCAGCCCAGGTCATCGGCAACGACACGGTGATCACCGTCGCCGGTCAGTCCGGTAATTTCGAACTGAACGTGATGTTGCCGATCATCGCCCAGAACCTGTTGAGCAGCATCGCCCTGATGTCCACTGCCAGCCGTTTGCTGGCGGACAAGGCCATCGCCACGTTCAAGGTCAACGAAGCCCGGCTCAAGGATGCGTTGTCGCGCAATCCGATCCTGGTTACCGCCTTGAACCCGATCATCGGTTACCAGAAGGCCGCTGAAATCGCCAAGATGGCCTACCGGCAAGGCCGCCCGGTCATCGATGTCGCCCTGGAATACACCCATCTGAGCCGTAGCGAACTCGAGGTTCTGCTGGACCCCGAGAAGCTCACCGCTGGCGGCGTTTAACCCGACACACCTGTGGAGGATTGATCATGGAACACTGGAAACGAACGATCGAACGCGCCAATCGCTGGTTCAGGCTGGGCGAGTGGGTGGATGCCCGGGAAGCCTATCTGCAGGCACTGGCCTTGGCCCAGGTGTTGTTCGAGCGCTGGCCGGACGCCGATGAAGCCGTGGCTGCCTCTGTCGTTTCCCATCACAACCTGGCGGACCTGCACTTGTGCCTGAACCAGCCGGAGGAGAGTGTCGAGTACCTGTGCGCCATTCACCAACGCCTGCTGCAAACCATGCAGGACGAACGCCTGGCACCGGCCCTGCGTGCAGCGGCGCTGCGCCAGAGCCACAAGACCTACGTCGAACTGCTGAATTTCATCAGCGAGCACGGCGAATACCCTCGCACCCAACGCCTGCTGCACTGCGATGCCGCCTCATCGCGGCCGCGCAATGCCCCGGTTCATTACGGAGTTCATTGAAAATGGCTTTTACCTTGCCTGCATTGCCCTACGCCTACGACGCCCTGGAACCGCACATCGATGCGCAGACCATGGAAATCCACTACACCAAGCATCACCAGACCTACATCAACAACCTCAACGCTGCGGTTGAGGGCACCGAATACGCCAACTGGCCCGTCGAGAAGCTGGTCTCCAGCGTGGCGCAATTGCCCCAGGACCTGAAAGCCGCCGTGATCAACCAGGGCGGTGGCCATGCCAACCATTCGTTGTTCTGGGAGGTGATGAGTCCCCAGGGGGGAGGGCGGCCGGAAGGCGCCTTGGCCGAAGCGATCGAAACGCAACTGGGTGGCCTGGAGCGTTTCAAGGAAGCCTTCACCAAGGCCGCGCTCACCCGCTTCGGCAGTGGCTGGGCCTGGCTGAGCGTGACAGCGCAAAATACCCTGGTGGTGGAAAGCAGCGGTAACCAGGACAGCCCGCTGATGAATGGCAATACGCCGATCCTGGGGCTGGACGTGTGGGAGCACGCCTACTACCTGCGCTACCAGAACCGTCGGCCCGAATACATCAGCGCGTTCTACAACGTGATCAACTGGCCAGAAGTGGCGCGGCGCTACGAGGCTGCGCTAGGCGCTTATTCGCCTTCGTCGAAATAGTTGTTGATCAAGGCCACCAGGGCATCCATCGCTTCCTGCGCCTCTTCGCCTTCGGTGGCCAGGTGGATCTTGGTGCCCTTGCCGGCAGCGAGCATCATCATGGCCATGATGCTCTTGCCGTCGATCATGGTTTCAGGCGTCCGACCGACGCGGATAGTCGTGTCCTTGAACCGGCCTGCCACGCCAACGAATTTGGCTGAAGCCCGGGCGTGCAGCCCCAGCTTGTTGATGATTTCTATTTCCTGAGCAGGCATCGCGATGTGAATCCTTTAACTGAGGTCGCGGTGGCGAACCTGGACATTCTTCAGGGATTGTTGCAGGAGCTGACCCAGGCGTTCGGTCAGGTAGACGGAGCGGTGATGGCCGCCCGTGCAGCCAATGGCAATCGTGACGTAGGCACGGTTGCTGGCGGCAAAGCGGGGCAGCCACTTGAGCAGGTAGCTGGA
Organism: Pseudomonas chlororaphis; assembly: GCA_001023535.1. Lineage (NCBI taxonomy): Bacteria > Pseudomonadati > Pseudomonadota > Gammaproteobacteria > Pseudomonadales > Pseudomonadaceae > Pseudomonas > Pseudomonas chlororaphis. Next base: position 4,534,048 of record CP011020.1, on the reverse strand, counting down.
AATATCCTGGTACATCTCTTCGACATCCGGCTGTGCGGCCAGGTAGTCGATTACCGGTTGGTCGAGCCCGGACTGCTCGCGCAACTCCGGTTTCCAATAAGGGTTGGGCAGGCAGCGCACGTCGAACACCAGGTCGGCGTCCACGGGCATGCCACGTTTGAACCCGAACGACTCCACCAGGAACGCCGTACCTGGCTCCGGCTGGTTCAGCAGGCGCAACTTGATGGTGTCGCGCAGCTGATACAGGTTCAGGTTCGTGGTATTGACCTTCAGGTCCGCCAGGTCGGCAATCGGCCCCAGCAGTTGGCTCTCATCCTCGATGGCTTCAGCCAGGGAGCGATTGGCGTTGCTCAGCGGGTGGCGCCGGCGGGTTTCGGAAAACCGCTTGAGCAGTGTTTCTTCATCGGCATCCAGGTACAAGACATCGCACTGGATGTGCCGGCTGCGCACTTCCTCGAGCAGGGCCGGGAAACGCGACAGATGGCTGGGCAGGTTGCGCGCGTCGATGGACACCGCCACCAAAGGCTGCGCCAGCTCGGTATGGATCATCGCGCGCTCGGCCAGCTCCGGCAGCAAGCCGGCGGGCAGGTTGTCTATGCAGTAGTAGCCGCTGTCCTCAAGCACATTGAGGGCCGTGCTTTTACCGGAGCCGGAGCGACCACTGACGATGATCATGCGCATGTTTAATGACCGTTCTGCTCGTCCAGGACAACCTGATACAAGGCTTGGTTAGTCGGTGCGCTGCGCAATTTTTCGCGCACTTCCTTGCGGTCCAGCATGCTGGCGATCTGGCGCAGCAGCTCAAGATGCGCATCGGTCGCCGCTTCCGGGACCAGCAGTACGAACAGCAGGTCGACCGGTGCGCCGTCAATGGCGTCGAAATCGATGGCGGCTTCAAGGTGCAGCAACGCGCTGATGGGCGAGGTGCATCCCTTGAGGCGGCAGTGAGGAATGGCGATGCCGTTGCCAAAACCGGTGGAACCGAGTTTTTCACGGGCAACGAGGGCCTCGAAGACGTCCTGCATTTCCAGATCCGGCACTTCGCGGTGGATCAGGTTGGCGATTTGTTCGAGGGCTTTCTTTTTACTGCCGCCCGGCGCGTTCACCAGGGAACGGCCGGGGGTCAGGATGGTTTCTAGTCGGATCATGGATTGGGGGGGTTAACGACCGGTAGCGCCCTGGAGGAGGCTCTGGGTCTTTTCCTTATGCTTTTTGAGTTGGCGATCCAGCTTGTCGGTCAGCAGGTCAATCGCGGCATACATGTCTGTGTGCTCCGCATTGGCAACCACCTCTCCGCCGGGAATATGCAACGTGGCTTCGATTTTCTGCAGCAGCTTCTCGACGTTCATGGTGACTTGCACATTGGTGATCTTGTCGAAATGCCTTTCCAATCGGTCGAGTTTTTCGCCGATATAGGTGCGCAGGGGTTCGGTCACTTCCAGTTGGTGTCCACTGATGTTGACTTGCATACAGCTTCTCCTTCGTTGCCAGTGCATAAAGCGGCAGGCAGAAATGCCTGCCACTGGAACGCTGTGGCGTGGCCTGTTACATCAACCGCTTGCGTTCGCTCGAAGGTGCTATCCCGAGGGATTCGCGGTACTTGGCGACGGTACGGCGGGCCACCTGAATGCCTTGTGCCTCCAGTAAACCAGCGATCTTGCTGTCACTCAACGGCTTTTTCTGATTTTCCGCAGCCACCAGTTTCTTGATGATTGCGCGGATGGCCGTGGACGAGCATTCGCCGCCTTCGGAGGTGCTGACATGGCTGGAGAAAAAGTATTTCAATTCATAGATGCCCCGTGGGGTATGCATGAATTTCTGGGTGGTTACCCGGGAAATCGTCGACTCGTGCATGCCCACTGCCTCGGCAATGTCATGCAGGACCAACGGTTTCATCGCTTCGTCGCCGTACTCCAGGAAGCCGCGCTGATGCTCGACGATCTGGGTGGCCACTTTCATCAGGGTTTCGTTGCGACTCTGCAGGCTCTTGATGAACCAGCGCGCTTCCTGCAACTGGTTGCGCATGAAAGTGTTGTCGGCGCTGGTGTCGGCGCGCCTGACGAAGCCGGCGTACTGGGCGTTGACCCGCAGCTTGGGCACCGACTCCTGGTTCAGCTCGACCAGCCAGCGATCGTTGTGCTTGCGCACGATGACGTCGGGCACCACGTATTCGGGTTCGGTGGATTCGATCTGCGAGCCGGGGCGCGGGTTGAGGCTCTGCACCAGTTCGATGACCTGGCGCAGTTCGTCTTCCTTGAGCTTCATGCGGCGCATCAACTGGCTGTAGTCGCGGCCGCCCAGCAGGTCGATGTAGTCGGTGACCAGTCGCTTGGCTTCGGTCAGCCAGGGTGTCTTGGCCGGCAACTGGCGCAGTTGCAGCAGCAGGCATTCGCCCAGGTTGCGGGCGCCGATGCCGGCCGGCTCGAACTGTTGGATCCGGTGGAGAACGGCCTCGATCTCGTCCAGCTCGATGTCGAGCTCGGGGTCGAAGGCTTCCAGGATTTCTTCCAGGGTCTCGTCCAGGTAGCCCTGGTTGTTGATGCAGTCGATCAGGGTGACGGCGATCAGGCGATCGGTGTCGGACATCGGCGCCAGGTTCAACTGCCACAGCAAGTGGCTTTGCAGGCTTTCGCCGGCGGAGGTGCGGGTGGTGAAGTCCCACTCGTCGTCATCGCTGCTCGGCAGGCTGCTGGCGCTGGTCTGGTAGACGTCTTCCCAGGCCGTGTCCACGGGCAGGTCGTTGGGAATGCGTTCGTTCCATTCGCCGTCCTCGAGGTTGTCCACCGTCGGGGCGGCTTCCTGGTAGGACGGTTCGGGGATCTCGGTGTTGGTCTTCTGCTCGACGTTGTCGGCCAGCGGGTCGGTGTTGTCGAAGTCGTCGCCTTCTTCCTGGCGTTCGAGCATCGGATTGGACTCCAGGGCCTCCTGGATTTCCTGTTGCAGGTCCAGGGTCGACAATTGGAGCAGGCGGATGGCCTGTTGCAGCTGCGGCGTCATCGTCAGCTGCTGGCCCATTCTCAAGACTAGCGATGGTTTCATGGCAGGGGCTTAACACCTTATTCGCCGGCGCACATGCGCCATCCACTACAGGGCGCCGGAGCGCCAAACTTAAGCAAATTATATGCCTGAAACTGAAGTGTTTGCCTAGGGCATCACCATAATAAAATCAGCAATGCCCGCGGCGATTCGCCAGACACTCGTGCTTACAGGCGGAACTCATGGCCCAGGTACACTTCCTTGACCAGGTCGTTGGCCAGGATGGCGGCGGAGTCGCCTTCGGCGATCAGCTGGCCGTCATTGACGATATAGGCGGTCTCGCAGATATCCAGGGTCTCGCGCACGTTGTGGTCGGTGATGAGCACGCCGATGCCCTTGGCCTTGAGGTGGTGGATGATCTGCTTGATGTCGCCCACCGAGATCGGGTCCACGCCGGCGAAGGGTTCGTCGAGCAGGATGAACTTCGGTGCGGTGGCCAGGGCCCGGGCGATTTCCACCCGGCGCCGTTCACCACCGGACAGGCTCATGCCCAGGTTGTCGCGAATGTGGCTGATATGGAATTCCTGCAGCAGGCTTTCCAGTTCCTGGCGACGACCGGCCTTGTCGAGTTCCTTGCGGGTCTCGAGGATCGCCATGATGTTGTCGGCGACCGACAGCTTGCGGAAGATCGACGCTTCTTGCGGCAAGTAGCCGATACCGGCCTTGGCCCGGCCGTGCATCGGCTGGTGGCTGACATCCAGGTCGTCGATCAGTACGCGACCCTGGTCGGCCTGGACCAGGCCGACGATCATGTAGAAGCAGGTGGTCTTGCCCGCGCCGTTGGGGCCGAGCAGGCCGACGATCTGGCCGCTGTCGATGGACAGGCTGACATCACGCACGACTTGACGGCTCTTGTAGCTCTTGGCCAAGTGCTGAGCTTTCAGAGTTGCCATTACTGGGCCTTCTGGTCGGTTTTCTTTTTAGGCTGGATCACCATGTCGATCCGTGGGCGCTGCTCGGTCACCTTGCTGCCGGTGGCGCGACCGGCGCTGGCCAGTTTCTTGTTGGTGTCGTAGACGATCTTCTCACCCTGGGTGACGTTGTTGTCCTTGTCGACGACCTTGGCGCGGTCGATCAGAACGACGCGGTCCTGGGAGGCGTGGTACTGGATGGTCACGCCATAGCCCTGCACAGGCTTGGTGTCGCCGGCGGTCTGCAACTGCTCGAAGTAGGCCAGGTTGCCGACCGAGGTCACCACGTCGATGTCGCCGGACTGGGTGCGCGTGATGGTCACGGTGTTGCCGGTCACTTTCATCGAGCCCTGGGTGATGATCACATCGCCCTTGTAGGTGGCTACGCCGTTCTTGTCGTCCAATTGGGCGTCGTCGGCCTGGATGCGGATAGGCTGGTCGCGGTCGTTGGGAAGAGCCCAGGCGCTCGCGCTTCCCAGTGCTGCGCCCAGACTGAGCAAAATAGGGAGGGTTTTAGCGAGCTTCATACTGTCCTCTTACGTTCGATAGCAGGTGTATCCTGCTTTCCTTCAAATACGCCTTCATTCCCGTGCCGGTCGATACACCCCCGGCGCCGTCGATTCTAACGGGTTGCTCGGTCTGCGCATATTGTTGCTGCGGGAACACCGTCATGCGTGTGCTGGTGATGATGGTCGTGCGGTTCTTCTCGTCGGTCCGGGCCACGCGCACCGAGTCGATCAACTCCACTTCGGTGCCGCCGGAATTGACTTCGGCGCGCTTGCTCTGCACGTGCCACGGAAACTCGGTGCCGCGAAACATGTTCAGGTCCGGCGTGGTGACCAGCGTAATGTCGGTTGCCTTGACGTGGTCGACCTTGTCGGCTGTCATTTCGTACTGCACTTTTCCGTCGGGCAGGTATTGCAGGGTGTGGGTGTTGGTCGCATACCAGTCGATCTTTTCCTCGACCACCGGCGCGGGCTGGTCGAGAAACCGTTCCGGGCTGATGTTCCAGTAGCCCACCGCCGCGAAAATCGCCGCGATACAGGCAAACACCACGATGGTGCGAATCTTCTTGCTCAGCATAATTGGCTCACAGGTACGCGGCGTTGGCCGCTTCGAGGCGGCCCTGGGCGCGCAGGATCAGTTCACAGAATTCGCGGGCCGCGCCTTCGCCGCCGCGCGCCGTGGTCACACCGTGGGCGTGCTCGCGTACGAAGCCGGCCGCATTGGCCACGGCCATGCCAAGGCCGACGCGGCGGATCACCGGCAGGTCCGGCAGGTCGTCACCGAGGTAGGCCACCTGTTCATAGCTTAGGTTGAGTTGGCCCAGAAGTTCGTCGAGGACGACGAGTTTGTCCTCGCGCCCCTGGTAAAGGTGCGGGATGCCGAGGTTCTTGGCGCGCCGTTCGACCACCGGGGTCTTGCGGCCGCTGATGATCGCGGTCTGCACGCCGGCGGCCATCAGCATCTTGATGCCCTGGCCGTCGAGGGTGTTGAAGGTCTTGAATTCGCTGCCGTCCTCGAGGAAATACAGGCGACCGTCGGTCAGTACGCCGTCCACATCGAATACCGCCAGCTTGATGGCCTTGCCGCGTTGCAACAGGTCTGTGCTCATTTACATGACTCCCGCACGCAGCAGATCGTGCATGTTCAGGGCGCCCACCGGACGGTCTTCGTCGTCGACGACCACCAGGGCGTTGATCTTGTGGTCTTCCATGATCTTCAGGGCCTCGGCGGCGAGCATCTCGGCGCGGGCGGTCTTGCCGTGGGGCGTCATCACCTGGTCGATGGTGGCGCTGTGGATGTCGATGGTGCGGTCCAGGGTGCGGCGCAGGTCGCCGTCGGTGAAGATCCCGGCCAGCTTGCCGTCGGCTTCCAGGACCACCGTCATGCCCAGGCCCTTGCGGGTCATCTCCATCAGGGCATCCTTGAGCAAGGTGCCGCGCTGCACCTGCGGCAACTCCTGGCCGGCATGCATCACGTCGTCGACCTTCAGCAGCAGGCGCCGGCCGAGGGCGCCGCCGGGGTGGGAGAAGGCGAAGTCTTCGGCGGTGAAACCCCGGGCTTCCAGCAGGGCCACGGCCAGGGCATCGCCCATGACCAGCGCGGCGGTGGTGGATGAGGTCGGTGCCAGGTTCAGCGGGCAGGCTTCGTGCTCGACATGCACGTTAAGGTTCACGTCGGCGGCCTTGGCCAGGGGCGAGTCGGGGTTGCCGGTGAGGCTGATCAACTGGATGCCCAGGCGCTTGATCAACGGCAGCAGCGTGACGATTTCATTGGTGGAGCCGGAGTTGGACAGGGCGAGGATGACGTCATCCCGGGTGATCATGCCCATGTCGCCGTGGCTGGCTTCGGCCGGGTGAACGAAAAATGCCGTGGTGCCGGTGCTGGCCAGCGTGGCGGCAATCTTGTTGCCGATGTGCCCGGACTTGCCCATGCCGACCACGACCACGCGGCCCTTGCTGGCCAGAATCATCTCGCAGGCGCGTACGAAATCAGCGTCGATATGGGGCAGCAAGCCTTGTACGGCTTCGAGCTCGAGGCGGATGGTACGTTGTGCCGATTGAATCAGGTCGCTGGATTGGCTCATGTCAGAAATCGTATAGCCCGATGAAAAGGCGGCGATTATAGCGGCAATGAACAATTCCCTCACGTAAGTTCGTCATGCTTTGTGTGAATGGGTCGCCCGGCCTGACACAAAGTGTGGTCTTTATCCGTGGATCCAGGCCGACTGGCCCCAGGCTTGGGCCTTGGGCGCAAGGGTGTTGCAGTGATATAGTTCGCCGCCGGTTCGGGTGCCCGGCGGTACCGGCGTTTGTCGGCAGGCCGGGGCATTCGAATGTGAGGCTGCATCGCAAGGAGTTTAGATGAGTGCCGACAACGCTTACGCGGTCGAGCTGAAGGGGCTGTCCTTCAAGCGAGGGACGCGCAGCATTTTCAATGACATCGATATTCGCATTCCACGCGGCAAGGTGACCGGCATCATGGGGCCTTCCGGGTGCGGCAAGACCACGTTGCTGCGGCTGATGGGCGCGCAGTTGCGTCCCAGTGCCGGCGAAGTCTGGGTCAATGGCCAGAATCTTCCCCAGTTGTCGCGCAGCGACCTGTTCGATGCGCGCAAGCACATGGGCGTGCTGTTCCAGAGTGGTGCATTGTTTACCGACCTGGACGTTTTCGAGAACGTGGCCTTTCCCCTGCGGGTCCATACCGACCTGCCGGAAGAGATGATCCGCGACATCGTGCTGCTCAAGTTGCAGGCCGTCGGGCTGCGTGGCGCCCTCGACCTGATGCCGGACGAGCTGTCCGGCGGCATGAAGCGCCGGGTCGCCCTGGCGCGGGCGATTGCCCTCGATCCGAAGATCCTCATGTACGACGAACCCTTCGTCGGGCAGGACCCGATCGCCATGGGCGTGCTCGTGCGCCTGATCCGCCTGCTCAACGACGCGCTGGGCATCACCAGTATCGTGGTGTCCCACGACCTGGCCGAAACCGCCAGCATCGCGGACTACATCTACGTGGTCGGCGATGGCCAGGTACTGGGGCAGGGCACGCCCCAAGAGCTCAAGGACTCGGACAACCCGCGCATTCGCCAATTCATGAAGGGTGATCCGGACGGCCCGGTGGCGTTCCATTTTCCGGCCACGGATTACCGTACCGATCTGCTGGGGAAGCGCTGATGCGCAAGAAATCATTACTGGAAAGAATCCGCCTGTTTGGCCGATCGGGTATCGACGTGGTGGCCGTGCTGGGCCGTTCCTCGTTGTTCCTGATGCACGCCTTGCTGGGCCGCAACTCCACCGGCGGCGGTTTTGGTCTGCTGGTCAAGCAATTGCATGCCGTGGGCGTGATGTCCCTGGTGATCATCGTGGTCTCCGGGATCTTCATCGGCATGGTGCTGGCCCTGCAAGGTTTCAGCATCCTGTCCAGCTACGGCTCGGAGCAGGCCGTCGGGCAGATGGTCGCGCTGACCCTGCTGCGCGAACTCGGCCCGGTGGTGACCGCGCTGCTGTTCGCCGGGCGTGCCGGTTCGGCGTTGACGGCTGAAATCGGTAACATGAAGTCCACCGAGCAATTGTCCAGCCTGGAAATGATCGGCGTGGACCCGCTCAAGTACATCATTGCCCCGCGCCTGTGGGCCGGCTTCATTTCCCTGCCGGTGCTGGCGATGATCTTCAGCGTCGTCGGGATCTGGGGCGGTTCCTGGGTCGCGGTCGACTGGCTGGGGGTCTATGAAGGTTCCTACTGGTCCAACATGCAGAACAGCGTCGACTTCCTCGGCGATGTGCTCAACGGCGTGATCAAAAGTGCCGTATTCGCTTTCGTGGTGACCTGGATCGCCGTGTTTCAAGGCTATGACTGTGAGCCCACGTCAGAGGGGATCAGCCGTGCCACAACCAAGACCGTGGTGTACGCCTCGCTGGCGGTCCTGGGCCTTGACTTTATTCTGACCGCCTTGATGTTTGGAGATTTCTGATGCAAAACCGCACCCTGGAAATCGGTGTCGGCCTTTTCTTGCTGGCTGGCATCCTGGCTTTGCTGCTGCTGGCCCTGCGAGTCAGTGGGCTGGCGCCGACGGCAAGCACCGACACTTATAAACTTTATGCTTATTTCGACAATATCGCCGGTTTGACTGTCAGAGCCAAGGTGACCATGGCCGGTGTGACCATCGGCAAGGTCACGGCAATCGATCTGAACCGAGAGGATTTCACCGGTCGGGTGACGCTGCAGCTGGAAAAGCGCGTGGACAACCTGCCGACTGACACCACGGCATCTATCCTCACGGCTGGGCTGCTGGGCGAGAAGTACATTGGCCTCAGCGTAGGCGGGGAAGAAACCGTGCTCAAGGACGGCGGAACCATCCACGATACGCAGTCGTCCCTGGTGCTCGAAGACCTGATCGGTAAATTCCTGCTCAATACCGTTAGCAAAGACGCCAAATGAGGAGCTTTTGAATGATCTCTATCTTGCGACGTGGCCTGTTGGTGTTGCTCGCGGCGCTGCCGCTGATGGGCAACGCCGTGGCCGCGCCTTCGGCTCACGACATCATCCAGGACACCACCACCCGGTTGCTGGCAGACCTTGCCGCCAACAAAGAGAAATACAAGCAAGACCCGAGCGCGTTCTATGACGCGCTCAACGGTATCGTCGGCCCGGTCGTGGACGCCGACGGCATTTCCAAGAGCATCATGACCGTCAAGTACTCGCGCAAGGCTTCCCCTGCGCAGATGGCCCGCTTCCAGGAAAACTTCAAGCGCAGCCTGATGCAGTTCTACGGCAACGCGTTGCTCGAGTACAACAACCAGGGCATCACCGTCTCGCCGGCGAAGGATGAGAGCGGCACCCGCACCAGCGTCGACATGCAGGTCAAGGGCAACAACGGCGCGGTCTACCCGGTTTCCTACACGCTCGAGAAGATCAACGACGAGTGGAAAGTGCGCAACGTGATCATCAACGGCATCAACATTGGCAAACTGTTCCGTGACCAGTTCGCCGACGCGATGCAGCGCAATGGCAACAACCTGGACAAGACCATCGACGGTTGGGCTGGCGAAGTCGCCAAGGCCAAGGAAGTGACCGAAGAAGCCAAAGAGAAGCAGGAACAATGATCGAGCCGGTGAGTGAGTCGGCCGTTCGTCCGGGCCAGGCCGGCGAGCTGATGCTCAGTGGTGTGCTGGACTATCGCACCGGCCCGGCCTTGCGCAAGCAGGGCCAGGCGCTGATTAAGTCCTCCGGTGCCGCCGAAGTGGTCATTGACTGCTCGGCGGTGCAGAAGTCCAGCAGTGTCGGCTTGTCGCTGCTGCTGTGCTTCATCCGGGACGCCAAGGCGGCCGGCAAGACGTGGAGCATCCGCGCGATGCCCGAAGACATGCGCGAAATAGCCCAGGTCAGCGAATTGACCGAGCTGTTGGCGCACCCCTGACCCACATCTGCGAGAAGCCCCCTGTCAGAGTCCTGCTACGCGGGGTTCGCAGGCGCGGGGCTTTTTTGTATGATGTGCGACCCGCGCGCACTGGGCGCCGATTGAGGTTGAGCATGCAGGCTGTAGAAGTTAAGAGCTTCCTTGAAGCAAAACTGCCAGGTACGCAGGTGGAAGTTGAAGGCGAAGGCTGCAACTTTCAGTTGAACGTGATCAGCGATGAACTGGCGGCATTGAGCCCGGTGAAGCGTCAGCAGCAGGTCTATGCCCATTTGAACCCATGGATCACCGATGGCAGCATCCACGCGGTCACTATGAAATTTTTCAGCAGCGCGGCCTGGGCCGAGCGCACCTGAGCCCAAGGGCGTCGAGATTCTTATGGATAAACTGATTATTACCGGCGGCGTTCGTCTTGATGGCGAAATCCGTATTTCCGGGGCAAAGAACTCCGCTCTGCCGATTCTGGCCGCGACCCTGCTGTGCGATGGCCCGGTGACCGTGGCCAACCTGCCGCACCTGCACGACATCACCACGATGATCGAGCTGTTCGGCCGCATGGGCATCGAGCCGGTGATCGACGAGAAACTCGCCGTCGAGATCGACCCGCGCACCATCAAGACCCTGGTCGCACCGTATGAACTGGTCAAGACCATGCGTGCGTCGATCCTGGTCCTGGGCCCGATGGTCGCCCGCTTCGGCGAAGCCGAAGTCGCCTTGCCTGGCGGTTGCGCCATCGGTTCGCGTCCGGTGGACCTGCACATCCGCGGCCTGGAAGCCATGGGCGCGGTGATCGACGTTGAAGGCGGCTACATCAAGGCCAAGGCACCTGAAGGCGGCCTGCGTGGCGCGCATTTCTTCTTCGATACCGTCAGCGTGACCGGGACCGAGAACATCATGATGGCCGCGGCGTTGGCCAAGGGCCGCAGCGTGTTGCAGAACGCCGCGCGCGAGCCTGAAGTGGTGGACCTGGCGAACTTCCTGATCGCCATGGGTGCCAAGATCAGCGGTGCCGGCACCGACACCATCACCATCGACGGCGTCGAGCGCTTGCATTCGGCCACCTACAAGGTGATGCCGGACCGGATCGAAACCGGCACCTACCTGGTGGCTGCTGCCGTCACCGGTGGCCGCGTCAAGGTCAAGGACACCGATCCGACCATCCTCGAAGCGGTTTTGGAAAAACTCAAGGAAGCCGGCGCCGAAGTCACCTGTGGCGAAGACTGGATCGAAGTGAACATGCACGGCAAGCGGCCAAAGGCTGTTAACGTGCGGACCGCTCCGTACCCCGCGTTCCCGACCGACATGCAAGCCCAGTTCATCTCCCTCAACGCGATTGCCGAAGGCACCGGCGCGGTGATCGAGACGATCTTCGAAAACCGTTTCATGCACGTGTACGAGCTGCATCGCATGGGCGCCAAGATCCAGGTCGAAGGCAACACCGCCATCGTCACCGGCAACGAGAAGCTCAAGGGCGCGCCAGTGATGGCCACCGACCTGCGGGCCTCGGCCAGCCTGGTGATCTCGGCCCTGATTGCCGAAGGCGACACCCTGATCGACCGCATCTACCACATAGACCGTGGCTACGAGTGCATCGAAGAGAAACTGCAGATGCTCGGCGCCAAGATCCGCCGCGTACCGGGCTAGTTGGAAAGGCGCTGCTCAGGCACTTTCCGTGGGCGCAAGGACGCGTCCTTTGATTCGTTTCAAATCGAGGGTGTTTGCACCCTCGATGTGTGTCCGGCGCCGTTTGCGTCCGGGCACGAGTACCTTGATAAGGACTGACGCTTTCCATGTTGACCATCGCACTGTCCAAGGGCCGTATCCTTGACGACACCCTGCCGCTTCTGGCTGAAGCGGGCATCGTGCCGACCGAGAATCCGGACAAGAGCCGCAAGCTGATCATCCCCACGACCCAGGCCGACGTGCGCTTGCTGATCGTGCGTGCCACTGATGTGCCAACCTACGTTGAACATGGCGCGGCCGACCTGGGCGTTGCCGGCAAGGACGTGCTGATGGAATACGGCGGCCAGGGCCTGTACGAGCCCCTGGACCTGCAAATCGCCCGTTGCAAGCTGATGACCGCCGGTAAAGTCGGCGCGCCGCAGCCCAAGGGGCGCCTGCGGGTGGCGACCAAATTCGTCAACATTGCCAAGCGCTACTACGCCGAGCAAGGGCGCCAGGTCGATATCATCAAGCTGTACGGTTCGATGGAACTGGCGCCGCTGATCGGCCTTGCGGACAAGATCATCGACGTGGTCGACACCGGTAATACCCTGCGGGCCAACGGCCTGGAGCCCCAGGATTTCATCGCGGACATCAGCTCCCGGCTGATCGTCAACAAGGCTTCGATGAAAATGCAGCACGCCCGTATCCAGGCTTTGATCGATACCCTGCGCAAGGCAGTGGAATCGCGACACCGCGGCTGATACACCTGCGCGACTTCGGTCGCGCCCGTCTATCCGTGTCATAGCCAATTTTCTCAGGTGCCCACGCGAATGGACTGGTAGCTTAGGGCGCCTGAGCATTTGCCATTAATGAGGCCCTCGCTATGACCGCTCCCACTTCGATTCGCCGACTCAACGCTGCCGATCCGGATTTCGCACATCATCTGGATCATCTGCTGAGCTGGGAAAGTGTGTCAGACGACTCGGTCAACCAGCGGGTGCTGGACATCATCAAGGCGGTGCGCGAGCGTGGCGATGCCGCGTTGGTGGAGTTCACCCAGAAGTTCGACGGCCTGCAAGCGGCGTCCATGGCTGACCTGATCCTGCCGCGCGAGCGCCTGGAGCTGGCCCTGACCCGGATCACCGTGGCCCAGCGCGAAGCCCTGGAAAAAGCCGCCTCCCGGGTACGCGACTATCACGAACGGCAAAAGCAGGACTCCTGGACCTACACCGAGGCCGATGGCACGGTGCTGGGCCAGAAGGTCACGCCGCTGGACCGTGCCGGCCTGTACGTACCGGGTGGCAAGGCGTCCTATCCATCGTCGGTGCTGATGAACGCCATCCCGGCCAAGGTCGCGGGCGTGGCCGAAGTGGTGATGGTGGTGCCGACCCCGCGCGGTGAAATCAACGAGCTGGTGTTGGCGGCTGCTTGCATCGCCGGGGTGGACCGGGTGTTCACCATCGGCGGCGCCCAGGCCGTGGCTGCGTTGGCCTATGGCACCGAAAGCGTGCCGCGGGTCGACAAGGTGGTCGGGCCGGGCAACATCTATGTCGCCACTGCCAAGCGTCACGTGTTCGGCCAGGTGGGCATCGACATGATCGCCGGTCCTTCGGAGATCCTCGTGGTGTGCGACGGCCAGACCGACCCGGACTGGATCGCCATGGACCTGTTCTCCCAGGCCGAGCACGACGAAGACGCCCAGGCGATCCTGGTCAGCCCCGACGCCGAGTTCCTCGACAAGGTCGCCGCCAGCATCGACAAGCTGCTGCCGACCATGGACCGCGCCGAGATCATCAACACCTCGATCAACGGCCGTGGCGCGCTGATCAAGGTCGATGACATGGAGCAGGCCATCGAGGTCGCCAACCGCATCGCTCCGGAACACCTGGAGTTGTCGGTCGCCGATCCGCAGGCCTGGTTGCCGAAGATCCGTCACGCCGGCGCGATCTTCATGGGCCGCCACACCAGCGAAGCCTTGGGCGACTACTGCGCAGGGCCCAACCACGTACTGCCGACGTCCGGTACCGCACGCTTCTCGTCGCCGCTGGGGGTGTATGACTTCCAGAAGCGTTCGTCGATCATTTTCTGCTCCGAGCAGGGTGCGTCCGAGCTGGGCAAGACGGCTTCCGTGCTGGCCCGTGGCGAATCGCTGAGCGCCCACGCCCGCAGCGCCGAGTACCGCATTGTCGATGAGCTTTCCAGTGAAGGGCAGGGGAAACTGAAATGAGTAAATTCTGGAGCCCGTTCGTCAAGGACCTGGTGCCCTACGTGCCGGGCGAGCAACCGAAGCTGACCCGACTGGTCAAGCTCAACACCAACGAGAACCCGTACGGGCCGTCGCCCAAGGCGCTCGCGGCGATGCAGGCCGAGTTGAACGACAACCTGCGCTTGTACCCCGACCCCAACAGTGACCAGTTGAAGAGTGCCGTGGCCCGCTACTACGGGGTACAGGGGAACCAGGTGTTCCTCGGCAACGGTTCGGACGAAGTGTTGGCGCACATCTTTCACGGCCTGCTGCAACACGACCAGCCGATCCTGTTCCCGGACATCAGCTACAGCTTCTATCCGGTGTACTGCGGGCTATACGGCATCTCGTTCGATGCGGTGCCGCTGGACGCGCAGTTCCGGATCGATCCGGCGGACTATGCCAAGCCGAACGGCGGGATCATCTTCCCTAATCCGAACGCCCCGACTGGTTGCCTGCTGGCACTGGACGCGGTGGAGCAGATCCTCAAGGCCAACCCGGCATCGGTGGTGGTGGTCGATGAAGCCTACATCGACTTCGGTGGCGAAACGGCCATCGGCCTGGTGGACCGCTACCCGAACCTGCTGGTCACCCAGACGCTGTCCAAATCCCGTTCCTTGGCGGGGTTGCGGGTGGGCCTGGCGGTGGGGCATCCGGACCTGATCGAAGCGCTGGAGCGGATCAAGAACAGCTTCAACTCCTACCCGCTGGATCGCCTGGCGAATGTCGGCGGCGCAGCGGCGTTCGACGACCGCGAGTATTTCGAGCAGACCTGCCGCCTGGTCATCGAGCACCGCGAATGGGTGGTGGCGCAGCTGCAGGCCAAGGGTTTTGAAGTGCTGCCGTCGGCGGCCAACTTCATCTTCGCTCGCCACCCTCGGCATGATGCGGCGGGTCTGGCGGCCAAACTGCGGGAGCAGGGCGTCATCGTGCGGCACTTCAAGCAGGAGCGGATCGCCCAGTTCCTGCGGATCAGCATCGGTACCCCGGAGCAGAACCAGGCGCTGATCGACGGCTTGGGCGAACTCTAAAGCCTTAGGTCGGCCCTGTGGGAGCAGGCTTGCTCCCACAGGTTGTACATCAAGGCCTCATTCGTGATGGGGCTCGCCGAGAAAGGTCAGTGAGGTGAAAACACCACGGGTGGCAGCGTCCTGGTCGTCCGTGAGCGGGACCTCCATCTGGGCGGCGATGACATTCAACCCTTCGTTACGCACCAGTACCGTAGCCCGGCCGTCGGCGTCTGTTTCGGTGGATACAGTGTTCGGCGCGCTGCGGTAGTCGCCCACCAGCTTCACCCCGGCCGCCGGTTTTCCATCCAGCCACACCTGCACCGGTAGCGACTGGCCGGGGCCGACCGTCAGCGGATCGACTTGGGGCCGGATCAGGAACTTGATCGACTCCAGCTTCGGCAGCTTTGCCCCCGGTTGGTAGATGGCCAGGCTGTACTTGAAGGTGTGGGTCGACGCGATTGCCCCCGGTACTTTGCTGCGTCCTTCATTGACCCAGCGCTGGTCGGCCGTCTGCGACCACGGGCCGTTGTCCAGTGCCACCGCCAACACCGCCGGCGGCTTGAGCGGTTGCAGGCGGGCGTGGTCGGGCAGGCGTTGCACCGTGACGGGGATCATTTTGCCGGCGAGGTCATAAGCCCAGGCACCGCTGATTTTCTGGGCCTTGAACGCGTTGTCCTCGGCGCCATGGCCGTAGACCACTTCGATGTTGCCACGCCGTTGTTCGGTCCACAAACCATGGGCCGAAGCCTGTGTTGCCAGGAGCAGGCCGAGCAGGGCGATTGTCTTGGGGTGTTTCATGCGGGGGTTCCTTTACAGATCGAGGGTGAGGCTGACGGTGAAGTTGCGCGGCTCGCCGGGGTTGACCCAATAGTTGCTGTAGGCGCGTTCGTAGTATTTTTCGTCGAAGACGTTGTTCAGGTTCAGACCCACGGTGACGGTCTCGCTGGCCTTGTAATGCGCCAGCAGGTCCACGGTGTGGTAGGCCGGCAATTGGAAGTCGCCGCCGGCTTCGCCTGAGCGATCGCCGACGTAGGTGAACGCCGCACCGACGTCCGAGCCCCGCAGTCGCCCATCCTGGAACTCATACACCCCCAGCAGGCTGCCGCTGCGCTTGGCAACGCCGAGGATCCGGCTGCCGGTGGGAATGGCTTCGTCACCTCGGGTCACTTCGGCATCGATGTAGGCGAAGGCGCCGATCACCCGGATGGCGTCGGTCAACTGCCCGGTAACTTGCAGATCGATGCCCTGACTGCGGGCCTTGCCCATGGCACGGCTGGTGTCGGTGCCCGGGTCGAGGGCCAGGACGTTTTCCTTTTCGATATGGAACGCCGCCAGGGTGGTGCTCAGGCGACCTTCGAACAACTCGCTCTTGAGCCCGACTTCATAGCCGGTGCCTTCCTCGGGGTTGAAAGATTTTCCCTGGGCATCCAGGCCGTTGTTGGGCTTGAACGAAGTGGATGCATTGGCGAACAACCCGACTTCAGGTGTCAGTTGGTACAACAGGCCGGCCCGTTGCGTCAGGGCGTCGTGGCGTTGGCGCCGGGTGACGCGCGTGGTGTGATCGTCGATGTGCTGTTCGAAGTGCTCGTAGCGCATGCCGATCATGCCCCGCAACCGGTCGGTGAAGACGATCTGGTCCTGGAGGCTCAGCGCGCGGCTTTGCACGCGTTCGAAGAAGTCCGTGCCGGTGCGCAGCCCGTTGGGTTTTGGCTGACCGTAGACGGGGTGGTAGAGGTCGATGGGGTAAGCGCCCCCGTTGACGGTGGTGACGCGTTCGTTCTTGCGATAATCCTCGTACTCGCCGCCGATCAGCAGTTCATGCTGCCAGGGCCCGAGGTCGAACAGGCCGCGCAGTTCCAACTGGGTGATGCTGTCATGCCAGTCGTTGTCCCGCTCGCGGTAGCGGCGATTGACGGTGTGGCCGTCGGCATTCAGCGGGCGTGCTTCGGAGGCAAAGCCCCAGAGTTCGCCTTGCTTGTAATGACTGGCCAGGCGCACTTGCCACGCGTCGTTGAGCTGATGTTCGAGGGCGGCCTGGAGCATGTTGTTGTGGTTGTCGATGTCACCGTCGTTGGGTTCGCCCAGGAAAGTCGAGCGCGAAACGCCACTCCAGCGATTGTCCGGGGCGACGATGCCGCGGTCGAAGGTCGAACGGTGGCGCACGATTTCACTTTCCAGCAGCAAGCGGGTGTCGGGGTTCAGTTGCCAACTGAGCGTGGGGGCGACGAACACCCGCTGGCCGTCGACGTGGTCGCGAAAGCTGTGGTTGTCCTCGATCGCCAGATTGACCCGCGACAACAGGTTGCCCTCGGCATCCAGCGGTTTGTTGACGTCCAGCGCGGTGCGGTAGCGATCCCAACTGCCGGCGCTGGCTTGCAGGGTGGTGAAGGCGTCTGGCTGGGGCTTTTTGGTGACGATGTTCACCGTGCCGCCGGGATCGCCGCGTCCATACAGGCTCGCCGCCGGGCCTTTGAGCACTTCGATGCGTTCGATGTTGGCCGTGTCTGGTGTGCTTGGGTAACCCCGGTTGGCGCTGAAGCCGTCCTTGTAGAACTCCGAGGTGGTGAAGCCGCGCACGCTGTATTCGTAGAGCGTCAGGCCACCGAAGTTGTTCTGTTTCGACACGCCCCCCGCATATTCCAACGCCCGCTCCACCTGGGTGCTGCCCAGGTCCTTGAGCACGCTGGCGGGAATCACACTGATCGATTGGGGGATGTCGCGCAGGGCCGTGTCGGTTTTGGTGGCGCTGGCCGAGCGAGTGGCACGATAGCCCTTGACGGGGCCGGAGGGCGATTCGTAATCGGACGTGACGCTGATGGCGTCCAGTTCCAGGGGCTGGGGTTCTTCAGCGAGGGCTGGATCGCCCAACAGGCCGAAGGCCAGGCTGACGAAAGAAATCCGTTTTAAAGATGACATGTTATGTTGTTCCAATTTCCTTAATTGAAACAATATAACACTACTAATGAGAATTTATGCTATCCATGATTTAACACGAAATCGCAAGCTGCCAGGTTCTTCGTGGCGAGGGAGCTTGCTCCCGTTGGGCTACGAAGCAGCCCGGGAGGCCATACGATCAGTCTGAGGGTTCAAGGGGGCTGCTGCGCAGCCCAACGGGGATGAATCCCCTCGCCACAGATAACTCCCCTCGCCACAAAGGGGATTTGAGCGGGCTACTGCTCTTCTTTGACGGCCACTGGCGCGGGCGGTGGGCGCAGGCCGATTTCGGCGGTGAGCTTGAGCTCCTTGCCGTTGCGCATCACCTGGATGGTGACTTTGTCGGTGGGCTTGATCCGCGCCACCTGGTTCATCGAGCGGCGGCCGTCGCCGGCCGGTTCGCCGTCGATGCTCAGGATCACGTCACCCAGTTGCAAGCCGGCCTTCTGCGCCGGGCCGTCGCGGAAAATCCCCGCGACCACGATGCCTGGCCGTCCCGACAAGCCGAAGGACTCCGCCAATTCCTGGGTCAGTGGCTGGACTTCGATGCCCAGCCAGCCGCGAATCACCTGGCCGTGTTCGATGATGGACTTCATCACTTCCATCGCCAGTTTCACCGGGATCGCGAAGCCAATGCCCTGGCTGCCGCCGGACTTGGAGAAGATCGCCGTGTTGATCCCCGTGAGGTTGCCGTTGGCGTCCACCAGCGCGCCGCCGGAGTTGCCGGGGTTGATGGCGGCATCGGTCTGGATGAAGTCTTCGTAGTTGTTCAGGCCCAGCTGGTTGCGGCCGGTGGCGCTGATGATGCCCATGGTCACGGTCTGGCCGACCCCGAACGGGTTGCCGATGGCCAGGGCGACGTCGCCGATGCGGATGCTGTCGGAACGGCCGATGGTGATGGCCGGCAGGTTCTTCAGGTCGATCTTCAGCACCGCGAGATCGGTTTCCGGGTCGCTGCCGATCACGCGGGCCAGGGTTTCGCGGCCATCCTTGAGGGCGACCACGATCTGGTCGGCGCCGCTGGTCACGTGGTTGTTGGTCAGCAGGTAGCCTTCGGGACTCATGATCACGCCCGAGCCCAGGCTCGACTCCATGCGCTTCTGCTTGGGCGAGTTATCACCGAAGAAGCGCCGGAACTGCGGGTCCTCGAACAGCGGGTGGCTGGGCTTGTTGATGACCTTGGTGGTGTACAGGTTGACCACCGCCGGCGCCGCGGTGGTGACGGCGTCTGCATAGGACACCGGGCCCTGCAACAGGGTCTTGGGTTGCGGCGCCTGCTGCAGGTTGACATCGAGGCTCGGCAGGCCGACCCATTCCGGGTAGCGCTGGATAATCAATAGAGCGACAAGCACGCCGGCCAACAGCGGCCAGCCGGAAAAACGCAGCGCCTTGAGCATTAAGCATGTCCTACAAAGGTTGCAGGCGGTATGGGACCGCCCATAATGTCGCGCATTATACGAGGCCGCGCGCGCCTCTGAACGGGATATTTAGGAGTCTTTTCATGGCCGTCGCCCTGAGCACCCTGGTCGAAGAAGCGGACCGCTACCTGGCAAGCAACAGGATTGCCGATTATTGCCCCAACGGCCTGCAGGTTGAAGGCGCGCCCCAGGTGATGCGCATTGTCAGCGGTGTCACGGCCAGCCAGGCGTTGCTCGAGGCGGCCGTGGAAGCCAGCGCCGACCTGGTGCTGGTGCACCACGGTTACTTCTGGAAGGGCGAGAACCCCTGCGTCACGGGCATGAAGCAGCGTCGCTTGAAAACCCTGCTCAAGCACGACATCAGCCTGCTGGCCTATCACTTGCCCCTGGACCTGCACCCGGAGGTCGGCAACAACGTGCAACTGGCTCGCCAACTGGATATCACGGTCGAGGGGCCGCTGGACCCGGACAACCCCAAGGTCGTCGGCCTGGTGGGCTCCCTGGCCGAGCCCATGACCGCCCGGGATTTCGCCCGCAAGGTCCAGGAGGCCATGGGCCGCGAACCCCTGCTGATCGAAGGTGAGTCGATGATCCGGCGAGTCGGCTGGTGCACCGGTGGTGGCCAGGGCTATATCGATCAGGCGGTGCTGGCCGGGGTTGACCTGTACCTCAGCGGCGAAGCCTCGGAGCAGACCTTCCACAGCGCCCGGGAAAACGGCATCAGCTTCATCGCCGCCGGCCATCATGCGACCGAGCGCTACGGCGTCCAGGCCTTGGGCGACTACCTGGCGCGCCGGTTTGCCCTGGAGCACATCTTCGTAGATTGCCCGAATCCGATCTGACAGTTTGTAACCCCTGTTGAAGCGCGCTTGTGTGGGAGCGGGCTTGCTCGCGAAGTCGCTATACCAGTCAACACTTCAGGCAACTGATCCACCGCCTTCGCGAGCAAGCCCGCTCCCACAAAGGTTCATGCAACACCCGAACAGCCAGGCATATCCATATGCTGTTTCGATCTAGTTGGCGCCCTGATTAGAAGAGGTCGCTGTGCTAGGATTCCCCGCTCGAACACGGCCCGCTGGCCGTTCATAAGATAGTTTTCGTGAGTAGCCATGGTCGACAAACTGACGCACCTGAAACAGCTGGAGGCGGAAAGCATCCACATCATCCGCGAGGTGGCCGCCGAGTTCGATAACCCGGTGATGCTGTACTCCATCGGCAAAGACTCCGCCGTAATGCTGCACCTGGCACGCAAGGCGTTTTTCCCTGGCAAGCTGCCGTTTCCGGTGATGCACGTCGATACCCGCTGGAAATTCCAGGAGATGTACAAGTTCCGCGATCGCATGGTCGAGGAAATGGGCCTGGACCTGATCACCCATGTGAACCCCGAGGGTGTGGCACAGGGCATCAACCCATTTACCCACGGCAGCGCCAAGCACACCGACATCATGAAGACCCAGGGCCTCAAGCAGGCGCTGGACAAGCATGGTTTCGACGCCGCGTTCGGCGGTGCCCGTCGCGACGAAGAGAAGTCCCGCGCCAAGGAGCGCGTCTACTCGTTCCGTGACAGCAAGCACCGCTGGGACCCGAAAAACCAGCGTCCGGAGCTGTGGAACGTCTACAACGGCAAGGTCAACAAAGGCGAGTCGATCCGCGTGTTCCCGCTGTCGAACTGGACCGAACTGGACATCTGGCAGTACATCTACCTCGAAGGCATCCCGATCGTGCCGCTGTACTTCGCCGCCGAGCGTGAAGTGATCGAGAAGAACGGCACCCTGATCATGATCGACGACGAGCGCATCCTCGAGCACCTTTCCGACGAGGACAAAGCCCGTATCGTCAAGAAGAAAGTGCGTTTCCGTACCCTTGGCTGCTACCCGTTGACGGGCGCGGTGGAGTCCGAGGCCGAAAGCCTGACGGACATCATTCAGGAAATGCTCCTGACGCGAACTTCCGAGCGCCAGGGCCGGGTCATCGACCACGATGGCGCAGGCTCGATGGAAGATAAGAAACGTCAGGGGTACTTTTAAGCTTCGAGTTACAAGCGGCAAGCTGCAAGTTAGAGGCGGTATGCGTAACTTCGCAGCTTGGTGCTTGCAGCCGGTTGTTGCGAGCCGCGATTGGGTGACTCGTAATGGATTTCGAGAAGTTGATTGTCTGGCAGCGAAGCAAATGTTTGGCGGTGGGGATTTATCGAGAGTTTGCGCGATGCGGGGATTTTGGATTCAAGGACCAAATCACCCGTTCTGCACTTTCAGTGCCTTCCAATGTTGCTGAAGGCATGGAGCGTCGGAGTTCCAAGGAAAAGATCCACTTTCTCTGGATGGCGAAGGCTTCTTGTGGAGAGTTGCGCACCCAGATCCTGATAGCCCGAGATATTGCTTACATTGCAGAACCACTGGCTGAAAATTGGATTAAAGAAACCCAAGAGCTCTCTAGGATGCTAGGCGGGTTGATCAATAAAATTTCTGACTAGCTGTACGCCGACAAGCTTGCCGCTTGAAGCTTACAGCTCGGAGCTTGAATGCAATGAGCCATCAATCTGATTTGATCAGCGAGGACATCCTCGCCTACCTGGGCCAGCACGAGCGCAAGGAACTGCTGCGCTTTCTGACCTGCGGCAACGTCGACGACGGCAAGAGCACCCTGATCGGGCGTCTGCTGCACGACTCCAAGATGATCTACGAAGATCACCTGGAAGCCATTACCCGCGATTCGAAGAAAGTCGGCACCACCGGCGACGACATCGACCTGGCGTTGCTGGTCGACGGCTTGCAGGCCGAGCGTGAGCAAGGCATCACCATCGACGTCGCGTACCGTTATTTCTCCACCGCCAAGCGCAAGTTCATCATCGCCGACACCCCCGGCCATGAGCAGTACACCCGCAACATGGCCACCGGTGCGTCCACCTGTGACCTGGCGATCATCCTGGTGGACGCGCGCTACGGCGTGCAGACCCAGACCCGTCGCCACAGCTTCATCGCCTCGTTGCTGGGCATCAAGCATATCGTCGTGGCCATCAACAAGATGGACCTCAAGGACTTCGACCAGGGCGTGTTCGAGTCGATCAAGGCCGACTACCTGCAGTTCGCCGAAGGCTTGAAGATGAAGCCCACGAGCATGCATTTCGTACCGATGTCGGCCCTCAAGGGCGACAACGTGGTGAACAAGTCCGAGCGCTCGCCGTGGTACACCGGCCAGTCGCTGATGGAAATCCTCGAGACCGTGGAAGTGGCGGGCGACCGTAACTTCACCGACCTGCGCTTCCCGGTGCAATACGTCAACCGTCCGAACCTGAACTTCCGCGGTTTCGCCGGCACCCTGGCCAGCGGCATCGTGCACAAGGGCGACGAAGTGGTGGTGTTGCCTTCGGGCAAGAGCAGCCGGGTCAAGTCCATCGTCACCTTCGAAGGTGAGCTGGAGCAGGCCGGTCCTGGCCAGGCGGTGACGCTGACCATGGAAGACGAGATCGACATCTCCCGCGGCGACCTGCTGGTGCATGCCGACAATGTGCCGCCAGTCACCGACAGCTTCGAAGCGATGCTGGTGTGGATGGCTGAAGAACCGATGCTGCCGGGCAAGAAATACGACATCAAGCGGGCCACCAGCTACGTGCCGGGCTCGATTGCCAGCATCGTCAACAAGGTGGACGTGAACACCCTGGAAGAGGGGCCGGCCAGCGCGTTGCAGCTCAACGAAATCGGCAAGGTGAAGATCGCCCTGGATGCACCGATCGCTCTGGACGGCTACGAAAGTAACCGCACCACCGGCGCGTTCATCGTCATCGATCGCCTGACCAACGGCACCGTCGGCGCCGGCATGATCGTGGCCCAGCCATTGGCCCACGGCAGCAGCACCCATCACGGCAAGCTGGCCCACGTGTCGGTGGAAGAGCGCGCCCAGCGTTTCGGCCAGAAGCCGGCCACCGTCCTGTTCAGTGGCCTGTCGGGCGCTGGCAAGAGCACGCTGGCCTATGCCGTGGAGCGCAAGCTGTTCGACTCGGGACGTGCGGTGTTCGTGCTCGACGGCCAGAACCTGCGTCACGACCTGAACAAGGGCCTGCCGCAAGACCGCGCCGGACGCACCGAGAATTGGCGTCGTGCGGCCCACGTCGCCCGTCAGTT
The DNA here is from genome assembly GCA_001023535.1 of Pseudomonas chlororaphis. Lineage (NCBI taxonomy): Bacteria > Pseudomonadati > Pseudomonadota > Gammaproteobacteria > Pseudomonadales > Pseudomonadaceae > Pseudomonas > Pseudomonas chlororaphis. The sequence goes on along the minus strand of CP011020.1, from coordinate 4,510,791 downwards.
CAACGAAGCCGGCCTGTTGACCCTGGCGGCGTTCGTGGCGCCGAGTGCCGAAGGGCGTGAGCAGGCCAAGGACCTGATCGGCAAGGAGCGTCTGCTGACGGTCTACGTCCAGGCCTCGCCGAGCGTGTGTGCCCAGCGTGACCCGCAAGGGCTGTATGCCGCCGCCGGCGACAACATCCCGGGCGAGTCCTTCCCGTATGACGTGCCGCTGGATGCCGACCTGGTGATCGACACCCAGGCACTGACCCTGGAAGAAAGCGTCAAGCAAGTGCTGGACCTGCTGCGCAGTCGCGGCGCGATCTGACACCGCGCTGGCCAACAAAAAGCCCGCCGATGAGCGATCATCGGCGGGCTTTTTTTGTTGTCTGGAGGGGTGCTATCGCGAGCAAGCTCGCTCCCACAGGGGATTGTCAGTGAATATAGAGTCGGCGTTCACACCGATCCCTGTGGGAGCGAGCTTGCTCGCGATGAGGCCAGTGCAGCCACCTCAAGACTTGGCGGAATGTTCCCGATGCATCTGTTCCAGCAACGCGTCCTTATCCTGCCACAGCTGGTTGATCCAGCCCTGGAACTCCAGGCGATACGCGCCGTCCAGGTCGTAGCTCTTGCCGATGAACTGGGGTGGGATCTTCAGTTCCTGGAAGTGCACGACCACCTCGGCAACGTTGCCGCACAGCAGGTCCCAATACCCCGGGCGACCGCCGGGGTAGTGGATGGTCACGTTGATGATCGACTCCAGTTGCTCACCCATGGCATCCAGCACGAACGCGATGCCGCCGGCCTTGGGCTTGAGCAGGTAGCGGAACGGTGACTGCTGCTGGGCATGCTTGCCTTCGGTGAAACGCGTGCCTTCGACAAAATTGAAAATACCCACCGGATTGTCGCGAAACTTCGCGCAGGTCTTGCGGGTGGTTTCCAGGTCCTTGCCTTTCTTTTCCGGGTACTTCTCCAAATAAGCCTTGGAGTAGCGCTTCATGAACGGAAACCCCAGCGCCCACCAGGCCAGACCGATCACTGGCACCCAGATCAGCTCCTGCTTGAGGAAGAACTTCAACGGACGCACACGACGGTTCAGCACGTACTGCAAGACCATGATGTCGACCCAGCTCTGGTGGTTGCTGGTGATCAGGTACGAGTGCTGGTAGTCCAGGCCCTCCAGGCCACTGAGGTGCCAGCGGGTGCGGCGCAGCAGGTTCATCCAGGCCTTGTTGTTGCTGATCCAGGCTTCATGGATATGGCTCATCAACCAGTCGGTGAAGCGCTGGGCGGCGGGGAAGGGCAGCAGCAACTTGAAGATCGCCACGATGAACAGCGGTGTGCAGCAGACAATGGTATTGAGGGCCAGCAGCAGCGAGGCGATGACGCCGCGTACCGGGGCAGGCAGGAAATCCAGCATTTAAATGTCCATGGGTCGGTTGGCGGCTTGGATCGCGGTCAGGGCGATGGTGTACACGATGTCGTCGACCTGGGCGCCGCGCGGCAAGTCGTTCACCGGCTTGCGCAGGCCTTGCAGCATCGGCCCGAGGCTGACGCAGTCGGCGCTGCGTTGTACGGCCTTGTGGGTGGTGTTGCCGGTGTTCAGGTCCGGGAAGATGAACACCGTCGCCCGGCCGGCCACCTGGCTATTGGGCGCCAGTTGCCGCGCCACGGTTTCGTTGGCGGCGGCGTCGTACTGCAGCGGGCCGTCGATCAGCAGGCCATGTTGCGCCTCGTGTGCCAACAGCGTGGCTTCGCGGACTTTCTCGACTTCCTCGCCACTGGCCGATTCGCCGCTGGAGTAACTGAGCATCGCCACCCGTGGCGTGATGCCGAACGCGGCGGCCGAGTCGGCGCTCTGCAGGGCGATCTCCGCCAGTTCCGCGGCACTGGGGTGCGGGTTCATCACGCAGTCGCCATAGACCAGCACTTCCTCGGGAAACAGCATGAAGAACACCGAGGACACCAGGGAGCAACCCGGCGCGGTCTTGATCAATTGCAGCGCCGGGCGGATGGTGTTGGCGGTGGAGTGGATGACGCCGGACACCAGCCCGTCCACTTCATCGAGCGCCAGCATCATGGTGCCGATCACCACGGTGTCTTCCAGTTGCTGCTCGGCCATTGGCGCGTTCAGGCTCTTGCTCTTGCGCAGTCGCACCATGGGCTCGACATAGCGCTCGCGGATCGAGTCCGGGTCGAGAATCTCCAGCCCCGGCGGCAGTTCGATGCCTTGGGCACGGGCCACGGCCTCGACGTCGGCCGGCTTGGCCAGCAGCACGCAGCGGGCGATGCCCCGGGCCTGGCAAATGGCGGCGGCCTGGACGGTCAGCGGCTCGCTGCCTTCGGGCAGGACGATGCGCTTGTTGGCGGCCTGGGCGCGCTGGATCAATTGGTAGCGGAACACGGCAGGCGACAGGCGCATCTCCCGTGGCGTGCCGCAGCGCTGGTGCAGCCAGTTGGCGTCCAGGTGGCTGGCGACGAAGTCGGTGATGATCTCGGCGCGCTCGCGGTCGTCGATCGGGATTTCCTTGTTCAGGCCGTTGAGCAGGTTGGCGGTGTCGTAGGAGCCGGTGCTCACCGACAGCACCGGCAGGCCGGCCTGCAAGGCGCCGCGACACAAGTCCATGATGCGTGGGTCGGGCAGGGTGTCGCTGGTCAGCAACAGGCCGGCCAGCGGCACGCCGTTGATGGCGGCCAGGCTCACCGCCAGGATGATGTCGTCGCGATCGCCGGGGGTGACCACCAGCACGCCGGGCTTGAGCAGTTCCACGGTGTTGCGCATGGTCCGGGCGCAAATGATGATGTTGCTCATGCGCCGGCTTTCGTAGTCGCCGGCATTGAGCACCTGCGCGCCCATCAGGTCGGCCACGTCGCGGGTACGCGGCGCATTGAGTTCCGGACGAAACGGGATGCAGCCCAGCAGGCGGAAATCGCCGCTGCGCAGCAGGGGAGAGTGTTCCTTGAGGCGGGCGGAGAAGGCGTCCATGCTTTCCTCGGTGCGGACCTTGTTCAGGATCACGCCGAGCACTTTCGGGTCTTTCGGCCCGCCGAACAGTTGCGCCTGCAACTCAACCCGGCCGGACAGCTCGGTCAGCACTTCGTTTTCCGGCGCCGAAACCAGGATGACTTCGGCGTCCAGGCTCTTGGCCAGGTGCAGGTTGACCCGGGCGGCGTAGCTGGCGTTGCGGGTCGGGACCATGCCTTCGACCACCAGCACGTCCTTGCCGATGGCGGCCTGCTGGTACAGGGTGATGATTTCTTCCAGCAGCTCATCGAGCTGGCCGTCGCCAAGCATGCGTTCGACGTGGGCCAGGCCCAGGGGTTGTGGCGGTTTCAGACCATGGGTGCGCGCCACCAGTTCGGTCGAGCGCTCCGGCCCGGTGTCGCCGGGGTGCGGCTGGGCAATGGGTTTGAAAAAGCCGACTTTCAACCCGGCCCGTTCGAGGGTACGCACCAGCCCGAGGCTGATGGAGGTCAGACCCACGCCAAAATCGGTGGGCGCGATAAAAAAAGTTTGCATGCGGGTTCTCTAAGGGTGCATGGCAAGGGCGAGGCCTATGTCTGGCCGTCTGCCGTGAAATTCAGTCGCCAAGGTTATCGCTAACGGGGGCCTGCGCGCACCAGCCGCAATCAAAGGGCTGGCCTATTTTTTCAATACGTTGCGCCGGGTCCAGGACCCAGGCCCGGGATTGCCAGGGCGGCTGGTGGCGCAGATGCTGGGTATGCCCGCAGGACAGCTCGGCCACCCAGTGCCCGTCCTCGTCCTGGTGGAAACCGCTGACCGTCGGTCTGGCCGCGCAGGTCCGTTTGTCCGGGTTCCGTTCGCTTTCGGGCAAATCCTTGTTTAGACTTGTCCGTTCTTCATTCTTATGCAAAAGGTCTCGCCCCATGCTGATCGCCGCCAATAAGGCTGTCTCCATCGACTATACCCTGACCAACGACGCTGGTGAGGTCATCGACAGCTCTGCCGGCGGCGCACCGCTGGTCTACCTGCACGGTGCAGGCAACATCATCCAGGGCCTGGAAAAAGCCCTGGAAGGTAAAACCACCGGTGACGAGCTGAACGTGACCGTCGAGCCGGAAGATGCCTATGGCGAGTACTCCGCCGAACTGGTCAGCACCCTGAGCCGCAGCATGTTCGAAGGCGTCGACGAGCTGGAAGTGGGCATGCAGTTCCACGCATCGGCCCCCGATGGCCAGATGCAGATCGTCACCATTCGCGATCTGGAAGGCGACGACGTGACTGTCGACGGCAACCACCCGCTGGCCGGCCAGCGCCTGAACTTCAAGGTCAAGGTCGTCGACATCCGTGACGCCAGCCAGGAAGAAGTGGCCCATGGTCACGTCCATGGCGAAGGTGGTCATCACCACTGATTTTCTGCGCTACGCTCAGAGAACTGAAAAGGCGCCGTGAGGCGCCTTTTTTGGTCGGTTGCTGTTAGCATCGACCGTGGCTGTTTCGAAAAGACCTGCAAACCTGGAGTTCGTCATGAGTGCTTTCCACGACCTTAAACTGAAAGCTCTGGATGGTCAGGAGCTTCCTCTGGCGCCGTTCAAGGGGCAAGTCGTGCTGGTGGTCAACGTCGCCTCCAAATGTGGCCTGACGCCTCAGTACGCCGCGTTGGAAAACCTCCACCAGCAATTCAAGGACCGGGGCTTCAGCGTACTGGGGCTGCCCTGCAACCAGTTCGCCGGGCAAGAACCCGGGACCGAGCAGGAGATCCAGGACTTCTGCAGCCTTAACTATGGCGTCACATTCCCGTTGTCCAGCAAGCTGGAAGTGAACGGTCATGACCGCCATCAGTTGTATCGCCTGCTGGCGGGCGAGGGTGCCGAGTTTCCCGGCGACATCACCTGGAACTTCGAGAAATTCCTGCTGGGTAAGGACGGCCGCGTGCTGGCCCGCTTCTCGCCGCGCACGGCGCCGGATGACCCCGCGGTGATCCAGGCCATCGAAAAAGCATTGGGTTGAAGCCCGGCCCCTGTGGCGAGGGAGCTTGCTCCCGCTCGGTTGCGCGGCAACCGCCAAAAAACGGGCGGCTACGCAGCCCAGCGGGAGCAAGCTCCCTCACCACGGGGTTCATGATTGAGTAAACCTCAGTGCTCCCTTCTGATCCTTAATCACTCCAATCAATAGTGCTACCCAGCCAGCGCCACGCTGCATATTATCCCCGTCATATTGACCTGCGACCTTGTCCCCGTGGAGTGCCCCCATGCCTGTAAAAGCCCTGTTCAAACCTTTCCACCTCGGCGCATTGGAGCTGCCGACCCGGGTCGTGATGGCGCCGATGACCCGTTCCTTCTCGCCGGGCGGGGTGCCGAATGCCAAGGTGGTCGAGTACTACCGCCGCCGCGCAGCCGCCGGCGTCGGCCTGATCATCACCGAGGGCACCACGGTCGGGCACAAGGCTTCCAACGGTTATCCCCACGTGCCGCATTTCTACGGTGACGCCGCGCTGGCCGGTTGGAAGCAGGTGGTCGACGCGGTACATGCCGAAGGTGGCAAGATCGTTCCGCAACTGTGGCATGTGGGCAGTGTGCGCCGCATCGGGACCGAGCCGGATGCCAGCGTGCCGGGCTACGGGCCGACCGAAAAACTCAAGGACGGCCAGGTGGTGGTCCATGGCATGACCCAGGCGGACATCGACGAGGTCGTTGCCGCATTCGCTCAGGCCGCGAAGGATGCCCAGGCCATCGGCATGGACGGTGTGGAGATCCACGGAGCCCATGGCTACCTGGTGGACCAGTTCTTCTGGGAGGGCAGCAACCAGCGTACCGACGGTTACGGTGGCAGCCTGGCCAACCGTTCGCGCTTCGCGATCGAGCTGATCCGTGCCGTGCGCGCGGCGGTGGGCGAGGGCTTCCCGATCATCTTCCGTTTTTCCCAATGGAAACAGCAGGACTACACCGCCCGCCTGGTGCAGACGCCGCAGGCGTTGGGCGAATTCCTCAAGCCGTTGTCCGACGCCGGCGTGGACATTTTCCACTGCTCGACGCGGCGTTTCTGGGAACCGGAATTCGAAGGCTCCGAGCTGAACCTGGCCGGCTGGACCCGCAAGCTCACCGGCAAGCCGACCATTACCGTGGGCAGCGTCGGCCTGGATGGCGAGTTCCTGCAGTTCATGGTCAACACCGACAAGGTCGCCCAGCCCGCCAGCCTGGAGAAGTTGCTGGAGCGCCTGAACAACGATGAGTTCGACCTGGTGGCGGTGGGGCGTGCGCTGCTGGTGGATCCGGACTGGGCGCAAAAAGTTCGCGACGGCCGCGAGCAGGAGATCCTGCCGTTCAGCCGCGAGGCGTTGATGACCTTGGTTTAAGGACTGACTGAACTGACGCTATCGCGAGCAAGCTCGCTCCCACACTGATCTCTGGCGGACACCTACCTTGTCCGCGACCAGGATCCCTTGTGGGAGCGAGCTCGCTCGCGATGGCGATCTGCACGGCACCTGGGACTAACGCATTGTCGAGGCGGCAGGTATCGCCTGCTCAGTCATGCAAGCCCCGCGCAACTGCGCCTCGAACTGCTCGATCACGGCCGTCCAACCCTGGCGGCTGGCATGCTGGCGGGCATTGAGCCTCACACAGCGCAAGTTCTCGCGACCCTCCAGCAGCCAACAGGCGGCCTCGCAGAACGCCTCTTCATCCCCTGGCATCGCCAGCACGCCGTTATAGCCGTGACGAATGTGCTGGGCCGCCGCGGCCTGGTCATAGGCCACCACGCCCAACCCGGACGCCAGCGCTTCGAGCACCACGTTGCCGAAGGTTTCGGTCAGGCTCGGGAAGACAAACAGGTCTCCCGAGGCATAGTGGCTGGCCAGCGTTTCGCCACGTTGCGAACCGCAGAAAATCGCCTCGGGCAGTGCCTGTTCCAGTTCGGCGCGTTGCGGGCCATCGCCGATCACCACCAGCTTCATCCGCCGCTCCGGGAATGTACTGCGCAGCCTGTCGAAACTGCGCTTGAGCAAGCCGAGGTTCTTCTCCGGCGCCAGGCGTCCGACATGAATCACTGCCATGTCGTCATCGCCCAGGCCCCAGGCCTCGCGCAGGCTGGCCGAGCGCTTTATCGGGTGAAACAGCTGGCTGTCCACACCCCGCGACAACAATGCCACGCGTTCGAAGTGCCGCCGTTCCAGCTCCAGGCGCTGGCTGAGGCTGGGGACGAGGGTCAGGTGGGAGCGGTTATGAAACCAGCGCAGGTAATGCGTGAGTACGCGGCTCAACAGCCCGAGCCCGTATTGCTGGGTGTACTGCTGGAAATTGGTGTGGAAACCACTGACCACCGCGATCCCCAAGCGCCGTGCCGCCCGCAACGCGGCTAGCCCAAGCGGGCCTTCGGTGGCGATGTACAGCACGTCGGGACGGTGACGTTTCCAGCGCCGCAGCAGCTTGTGCATCGACGCCTGGCCCCACTGCAGGCCCGGATAACCCGGCAACGGCCAGCCCCGGCACAACAGCAATTGCTCGTCACTGGCCTGGCGCTGGTCGTCGCCCTGGCGGGGACGGATCAGCTCGACCCGGTGCCCTCGGGCGCACAAACCGTCGTACAGACGGCCCAGGGTATTGGCCACACCATTGATTTCCGGCGGGAAGGTTTCAGTGATGAGGGTGATGTGCAGGTGTATGGTCATGACCCCAGTGTCGACCGGGGCCATGTCGTCATTGTGACGTCAGGATGATGGATTTGTGACCTTAAGGGACCTGCCGCGCCAACGCGGTTTCGGCCCCTTGCTCGCGCACCCAGAACAAGGTCGCCCCGGCCACGGCCGCCGGCATCATCAGGATGTTGACCACGGGGATCAGCAGCGCCAGGTACACGCTGCCGCCAAAGCCGAGGCTCTGCCAGCGCTTCTGCCGCAGCCAGGCGAGCATTTCGTTCCAGCCCAGCTTGTGGTTGTCCGCCGGGTAGTCGATGTACTGGATCGCCATCATCCACACCCCGAACAGCAGCCACAGCGGGGCGGCTACCAGGTTGACCACCGGAATGAACGACAGCACGAACAGCCCCAGGGCGCGGGGCAGGAAATAGCCGAGCTTGCGCGCCTCCCGGGCGAAGGTGCGAGGAACCATTGCGATCAGCTCACCCCAGCTTAATGCCGGGAAGTCATCGGTGCCACGGATGACCACCTCGACCTTTTCCGCGAGAAAACCGTTGAACGGCGCGGCGATGATGTTGGCGAGCAGGGTGAAGGTGAAGAACACCATCAGCACCACCAGTACCACGAACAACGGCCAGAGAATGTAGCTGAGGAAGCCCAGCCACTCCGGCAGCGAGGGCATCAGGGTGTCGACCCACAGGCTGAACTGGTGGCCGGCCAGGTAGATCAGCCCGACGAACAGCACCAGGTTGATGGCCAACGGCAACAGGACGAACAGGCGCAGGCCCGGGCTCAAGACCAGCTTGAGGCCTTCTTGCAGGTATTGCGGGCCGGACAGGACAGGGGCGGGCATGAGGAGCTCCGAACGAAGTTGATCGCGCCGACCTTACCGACTTTGTCTGGCGCGCGAAAGCGGCGACATGGCGTGTAACAACGTTTCAGGCCACAACCGCTGCTATTGGAGCGACCATTGCGAATAGAGCTCACCTATGAGCTGGATTGTTAAACCGTATTTCCTTAATCTTCGCTCCCTCGATACGCTGCACCCATTCTTTTTCAGGACCGTCGAACCCAGCCTTCCCCAAGTGCGTCAACGGTCTTTTTTATTCACGCCGCTCACCCGGCGTTCCGGGCCGCAGGGTCCGGTCAACAGGAGCAGGTCATGTCTGAAGTCCGTCATTCGCGAGTGATTATTCTCGGTTCCGGCCCTGCCGGTTACAGCGCTGCTGTCTATGCCGCCCGTGCCAACCTCAAGCCGCTGCTGATCACCGGCATGCAGGCCGGCGGTCAATTGACCACCACCACCGAAGTCGACAACTGGCCGGGCGATGTCCACGGCCTGACCGGCCCGGCCCTGATGGAGCGCATGAAAGAACACGCCGAGCGCTTCGAAACCGAGATCGTTTTCGATCACATCAACGCCGTGGACTTTGCCGCCAAGCCCTACACCCTGACCGGTGACAGCGCGACCTACACGTGCGATGCCCTGATCATCGCCACCGGTGCCAGCGCTCGCTACCTGGGCCTGCCGTCGGAAGAAGCCTTCATGGGCAAGGGTGTTTCCGCCTGCGCCACCTGCGACGGTTTCTTCTATCGCAACAAACCCGTGGCAGTGGTCGGCGGCGGCAACACCGCTGTCGAGGAAGCCTTGTACCTGGCCAACATCGCCAGCACGGTCACCCTGATCCACCGTCGTGAAACCTTCCGCGCCGAGAAGATCCTGATCGACAAGCTCAACGCCCGCGTTGCCGAAGGCAAGATCATCCTCAAGCTCAACGCGACCCTGGACGAAGTGCTGGGCGACAACATGGGCGTGACCGGCGCGCGCCTGAAGAACAACGATGGCAGTTTCGACGAGATCAAGGTCGACGGCGTGTTCATCGCCATCGGCCACACGCCGAACACTTCGCTGTTCGAAGGCCAGCTGGAGCTCAAGGACGGCTACCTGGTCGTCAAGGGCGGCCGTGACGGCAATGCCACCGCCACCAGCGTCGAAGGCATCTTCGCGGCCGGCGACGTGGCCGACCACGTCTACCGCCAGGCCATCACCTCGGCCGGTGCCGGCTGCATGGCGGCCCTGGACACCGAGCGTTACCTGGACGGCCTGCAGAACGCTTCGTTCTGATTCATCGGGCACAAAAAAACCGGCTTCGGCCGGTTTTTTCATGTGAGTGACATTCCTCAACCCCTGTGGGAGCGGGCTTGCTCGCGAATGCGGTATGTCAGTCAAACCTATGCTGGCTGACCCACCGCATTCGCGAGCAAGCCCGCTCCCACAAGTTATCCATGGCTTGTAGATCGTATCAGGACAACTTCGCCAGGCACGCTTCGAGAATATCCAGGCCTTCCTCCAACACTGCCGGCTCGGTCGTCAACGGTGCCAACAGGCGGATGATGTGTCGCGACTTGCCACTGGGCATCAACAGCAGGCCCGCTTCCCGTGCCAGGGCCAGCAACTGGGTCAGTTGTGTCGGTGCCGGCGTGCCGTCGGCGTGGGCCAGTTCGAGGCCGCGCATCGCGCCGACGCCGGTCAGGCGGCCCAGGTACGGCGCCAGTTTACGATGACGCCAGGCTTCGTAGCGGCTGACAATCGCAGCTTCCTGTCGCGTGCCCCAGGTGTGCAGGTGGGTGTCGGTCATCTCGTCCAGGGTTGCCAATGCGGCGGCGCAGGCGATGGGGTTGCCTGAATAGGTTCCGCCCAGCCCACCCTTGGGCAGGTTGTCGAGCAACGCCTTGCGTCCCACCACCGCGCCCAGTGGCACGCCGCCGGCGATGCTCTTGCCCAGCAGGATCAGGTCCGGCTCGATGCCCAGGCGCGAAAATGCGAAGCGCTGGCCGGTGCGACCGAAGCCGGACTGGATCTCATCGACGATCAGCACGATTCCCTGCTTATCGCAGAACTGCCGCAGGGCCTGGGCAAAGGGCACATCCAAGGCCAGGAAACCGGCTTCGCCCTGCACCGGTTCGATGATGAAACAGGCCACGTCGTTCACGTCGATCTCGACGCTGAACAGCCGCTCCATGGCCTTGAGCGCCTCGGCGCACGTGATGCCGTTGTCCTGGCTCGGATACGGCAGGTGATAGACCGGCCCGGGCAGCACGCCGACCTTCTGTTTGTACGGCGCGACCTTGCCGTTGAGGTTGAGCGTGGCCAGGGTGCGGCCATGGAACGCGCCGTCAAACGCCACGACAGCGGTGCGGCCGGTGGCGCCGCGCACGATCTTCAAGGCGTTCTCCGCCGCTTCGGCACCGCTGTTGGTGAGCATGCCACTGATCGGGTAGTCCACCGGTATGAACGCGCTCAGGCGTTCCATCAGTTCAATGTAGGGCACATGCGGTGCAGCGTTGAATGCGTAGTGGGTCAGCCGGGTCGCCTGTGTGCGAATCGCCTCGACGATGCGTGGATGGCAATGGCCGAGGTTCAACACGCCGATGCCGCCGACGAAATCGATGTAGCGCTTGCCATCGGTGTCCCAGACCTCGGCGTTCCTGCCGTGGCTGAGGCTGATGGGGTGCACGATGGAAATCGATTGGCTGATGGTTTCGCTGCTCATGAATGACCGCTCGCAAGGGAAGATGGCGTGCGCTATTCAAGCGGTGAGCGAAGGGCGTGGGCAAACGAAATAAAGTTGCCGGGTCAATCTTAAAAGTCGGGATGTGGAACAGGCGCACTGTGTGCGTGACGACGAACCTTTCGTGGCGAGGGAGCAAACTTCCTCGCCACGAAAGCGGATTTCGACATGGCGGCGGTTTTTGGATCAGCGACGCTGCAGCGGCTGCGCCTCGAACTTCACGCCGGCCAACCCATGCGCCATCAGCGCACGGATATTGCCGTGATCGCTGCCTTCGGGCGTGGCCAGCACCGAACGGTAATGCTCGCCAAATGCCAGCAGCGCTTCTTCGTCGCTCAAGCCTTCGAGCAAGGCCAGGCCCAGGGTCTTGCAGGAACCTTCGTTCTGCCCCGCGGCGTTGGTCACGCCACCATTGGTGAAAGCCTGGGGTTGGTAGTCATAGCCGGCGGCGATGAAGGCCAGGGTGTCGGCGAACAGGTGTTCACCGCTTTTGAGACGGGTGCGCAGGGTGTCGAGATCAGGCATCGGGTTTTCCTTTGGCGAACGCCGCTTGCTGTTCGGCGCTGGCTTCTTTCTGGTATTGGGCTTTCCACTCGGCGTACGGCATGCCGTAGACCACTTCGCGGGCTTCGTCGAGGCTGACCTCGATCTGGCGTTCATCGGCGGCGGCCTTGTACCACTTGGACAGGCAGTTGCGGCAGAAGCCGGACAGGTTCATCAGGTCGATGTTCTGCACATCCTTGCGGCTGTCCAGGTGGGCAACCAGCCGGCGGAAAGCGGCGGCTTCGAGTTCGAGGCGTTGTTGCTCGTTCATGGTGGTCTCTGCAAGACAGCTTCAAGGGCTAGCTTCAAGCTGCACGTTGGGGATCAGGCCTGAAGCTTACAGCTTGAAGCCGGCAGCGGCTATTGGGTCGCCCGGCTGGCCGCCAGGGTGATCGACACCGACTCGGCAAAGCGCAAGGCATGGGGCTTGTCGACCTCGACTTCGGCGTACAGCACCGACTCGTTGGCCATGATCAGGTCCAAAAGCTCCTGGGTCAGGCGTTCGAGCAGGGCGAAGCGATTGCCCTCCACGTGGGCGATCACCGCCTTGGTGATGGTGCGGTAGTTCAAGGCGTGGTCGATGTCATTGTCGCGCACCGCCTCCTGGGCGGCGTAGAGGATGGTCAGGTTGATCAACACATCCTGTTTGTTGAGGATCTCGTCCTCGTTGATGCCGATGAAGGTGCGCAGGCGCAGGTCCTTGACCTTGATGCGTGCCATGGCGGGCTGAAGTTGTGACATTTACGGGCTCCGTCGAATCAATTGCAGAAACTCATGAAGGCAACGCCGGGCTACTTGACGTGCCGCCCGCCGTTGACGGACAGCGTCGTGCCGGTGACATAAGGGTTGTCCAGCAGGTAGCGCAGGCTCTGGTAGATCACCTCGCTGCCGGGCTCGATACCCAGTGCGGACTTGGCCAGGGCCTTGGCCCGGTAGGCCGCGTCGTCTTCGGGATTGAACATTAGCAGGGCCGGGGCGATGCCGTTGACCTTGATGGCCGGTGCGTATTTTGCCGCGAATGACAAGGTCAGGCTTTCGAGGCCGGCCTTGGTGGCGCAGTAGGCGATGTGTCGGGTGCTGCCCTTGCGCGTCACGTCATCGCTGATGTGCACGATGTCGGCCGGGTTCGAACGCTGCAGCAAGCCGGCGCAGTGCAGGTTGATCAGGTACGGCGCCAGCATGTGCACGCCGAACATGGCGCCGAATGCCTGCGCTTCGTTGCCGGGGTCTTCGGCCAGCCAGGCCGACGCGTTGTGCACGATGGCCCGCAGGCGATCAGTGTGCTGCTGAAGCCGCTCGATAAAGGCCAGGATCCCGGCTTCGCTGGAGAAATCAGCAAACAGCACAGTGGCTCCAAGGTCCCGCAGTACCTGTACGCCCGGGCGTTCGGTGCGATAGGTCGCGATCACCGGCTGGCCGTCTTCCAGGCAGCGGCGGGCACAATGCAGGCCGACGCGTTGGGCGGCGCCGGTGATCAGGATCGGAGCGGGGGCGCTGGGCATAAGGGGCTCGGTTCGCGACTGGAGTAAAAACTATAACAGCGACAGGGGGCGTCTCCTACGTGGGCCGGTGATATTCCAGATCGCGCACAAAACAACAAAACCGCGCAGCGGCGACGTTTTGTTCTTGTCATGACATCTGCCGGAAGGAGTAGACTGGGATCCAATTCGCCAGCCGGATGGGTCTGCCAACATGAGCGTAATCACTGAGGACAATTTCATCTTCAAGGCGCCAGGGGCCTGGGCGCGCGAAGACTTGTTCCCCATCCGTGAAGTCGCGCGCCTGACCGGTGTGAACCCTGTGACGCTGCGCGCCTGGGAGCGTCGCTACGGCCTGATCCAGCCCACTCGCACCGACAGCGGACACCGCCTGTATTCGTTGGGCGACATTGAAAAGGTACGCAGCATCCTGGCCTGGATCGAGCGTGGCGTGGCGGTCAGCAAGGTGGGCAAGATCCTGGCGAAGACCGAGTCGGTGCAGTCGGTCTGCGCGTTGATTCCCTCGGACCTGGTCAGGGCCGACTACGCCCAATGGCAGCAGCAGGTGGCGGATGCGGTGGGTCAGTTCGACGACGTGGAACTGGACCGCATCTATGGCCAGATCTTTTCCACCTACGCGGTGCCCGTCGTCTTCCAGGACATCCTGATGCCGCTCTGGCGGCAGTTGCTGCAACGCCAGCAAGTGTTCGGGCAAACCAGCGAATGGGTGTTCTTCGACGGTTTCCTGCGTTCACGCATCATCCAGCGGTTGCTGCTCAAGCGCGAAGGCGTGTCGCGACGGGTGCTGGTCTGCGCCATCGCCGGCCAGTGTCGCGAGCTGGAGCTGCTGGTCACGGCGCTGTTCCTGTCCAAGGCGGATGTGGGGGTCAGGGTGCTGGCGACCGGTTTGCCTTTCGATGAGCTGACCCTGGTGTGCCAGAAGATCCAGCCGCTCGCGCTGGTGGTGGTGTCCCATCATGCGCCGGCCCCCGAATTGCCCAAGCGCCTGGGCAAGTTGGCCATGAGCCTGGATTGCCCGTTGTTGCTGGCCGGCGATGCGTCTGACCTGGCGCAGGACGCCCTGGCCGGTTCGTCGATCGGCTGCCTGGGTAACGAAGGGACCGTGATGCGCCAGCGCCTGCGTCAATTTCTGGCAGGCAACCTGGACACCTGATCAGAGATGCATCGTCGGATGGGTCAGGCGATGTTGCTGCAGGATGTACTGGCGCAGGCGTTCGGTCTCGTCCTGGTCATCCTGGCTCAGATGGTAGGCGTACAAGCCCTGGGCGGTTTCCCGTTCGAAGGTGCCGCGCAATGAAATCCGTTCATAGCCCGAGGGGCTGAACCACAAGGCGAATTGCTTGAGTGGCTTGGTACGACTGCGGCTTTCCACCAGGACGCCCTTGCACGAGACCTCGTGCACCCAGAGCGAGCCCGGCTGGCCCTTGATGTTTTCCAGTGCCACGGGCTCTTCGAGGGTCAGGCGCCAGGGACGTACCTTCGGGCCGTCTTCGTAGATGCTCGGCACGCCCAGGCGCAGGTGCATGGCATGGAATTCGTCTTCCACCAGGTGCAAGGGGAACGTCATCTGCTGGTTTTCGAAGTTGGCTTGTAGCGTCACCTGCTCGTTCGCCGCCAGGCGCGTCAGCAGGTCACGGATCTGCGAGCCACCGTTTACCAGCAAGCTCGACGTGACATCCCGCTCATTGAGTTGCGGGTTGTGCTGCATGGTCCGGATGAAATCCAGTTCATCCTGCGTCAGGAGGGCATCGCGCGGCATGATGGGCTCGAAGAGGTGATGTGCATTTTCACTGGTGATTGTAGTGACTGACCGTTAATTCGCTATTTTGTTTGCGCCGTTCGTCGCTTCGAGCCGGGCAATCGTTTCCCGCGCTTCGGCCAGTTCCTTTTCCAACTGGGCCGTGCGCTGTTGAGCCTTGACCTGGGCCGTGACGTCCTTTTGCACGCCGACGAAGTACGTACGCCCATCGGCTTCGTTTCTGACCGTGGAGAGCGACAACTCATTCCAGAACGGCGTGCCGTCCTTGCGGTAGTTACGCAGCACCTCACGGCAGGCACCGCCTTGTTCCAAGGTCTGGCGAATGTGCTTCAGGGCGGGCTGGTCGCGATCACCCGACTGGAGGAAACGACAATCCTGATAGAGGATTTCCTCGCGGCTGTAGCCGGTCAGGCGTTCGAAGGCCGGGTTCACATAGATCAGGATATTGTCCTCGTCACCTTCTTTTTCGGCGATGACAATCCCGTCGTTGGTCGCGTTGATGACCAGTTGCATCAAATGAGCGTTGATCATGGCGCAGCTCCCGTTGAAACGTCCTTGTTTAGAGCCAGCATTCTAGAAGAATTCAACAGGCTGTCTACTGGCCATCAGCTCCCATTGAGAGCCATTCGCAGCTTGGCGGGTGCAGCTGTTACTATCCCCGGCTCTTTTATTCAGGTTCAGGATCAGATTGATGAAAGTCGCCATCCTTTCCGGCTCGGTCTATGGCACCGCCGAAGAAGTCGCCCGGCACGCCGCCAAACTGCTCGAAGCGGCGGGTTTCGAGGCGTGGCACAACCCGCGCGCCACCCTGGCGGATATCCAGGCGTTCGCTCCGCAGGCGATGCTAGCGGTGACCTCGACGACGGGCATGGGGGAGTTGCCGGACAACCTGATGCCGTTGTATTCGACCCTGCGCGACCAGTTGCCGGCATTCCTTCGTGGGTTGCCTGGGGGTGTGATCGGCTTGGGCGATGCCAGCTACGGGGACACCTTCTGCGCTGGTGGTGAGCAGATGAGCGAGTTGTTCGCCGAACTGGGCGTGCGAGAGGTGCTGCCCATGCTGCGCCTGGACGCCAGCGAGAGCGTCACGCCTGAAAGCGACGCCGAGCCGTGGCTACAGGCCTTGATCGAAGCCTTGCGTACTTGATGCACTCGCGATGACTCGCTCGGCCAGTAAGCTGGCTGCCAATGCAACTAGCGGCCCGGGGAGAGCTGGCTAGACTCATTTTTCTTGCGTATGAAGTTTGAAAAACGCGATTCATATAATAAGAAAACAAAGGGGTCAGAGCCGTGAGCGTAGCGCCCATCCAAACGACACTCGGTATCAAGGAACAGGTCAGTGCGGCTGAATGGCAAACCCGGGTGGACCTGGCCGCCTGTTACCGCCTGGTTGCGATGCATGGCTGGGATGACCTGATCTTCACCCACATTTCCGCGAAGGTCCCCGGCACCGAGGATTTCCTGATCAACCCGTACGGGCTGATGTTCCACGAGATCACCGCCTCCAGCCTGGTCAAGGTCGACCAGGCCGGCAACAAGCTGATGGACAGCCCCTACGACATCAACCCGGCCGGCTATACCATCCACAGCGCCGTGCATGAGGTGCGCCACGACGTGACGTGCGTGCTGCACACCCACACCGCCGCCGGCGTGGCGGTGTCGGCGCAGAAGCAAGGGGTGCTGCCGATCAGCCAGCAGTCGTTGTTCGTGCTGTCGAGCCTGGCTTATCACGCCTACGAAGGCGTGGCCTTGAACCACGAAGAGAAGGCGCGCCTGCAGGCGGACCTGGGTGACAGCAACTTCCTGATGCTGCACAACCATGGCTTGCTGACCTGTGGCTCCAGCATCGCCGATACGTTCTTGATGATGTTCATTTTCCAGCGCGCCTGTGACATTCAGGTCCTGGCGCAGAACGGTGGCGCCGAGCTGATCGGCATCGAACCGCAGATCCTGGCCGGCGCCCGGGCGATGATCGCCGGGGTGACCAGAAGTGCCCAAGGCATGGGCGGCGCGCTGGCCTGGCCGGCGTTGTTGCGCAAGCTCGACCAACAGGACAGCGGGTATAAAAGCTGATGCCCCTGGCCCAGATTCCCTTGCGTATCTGGCGCCAGCGCAGCCAGATCTTCCTGTTCCGCGGCCATGCCATCCGTTACTGGGTGGCGGGGCAGGGCGAGCCGCTGCTGCTGATCCACGGCTTTCCTACTGCCAGTTGGGACTGGCATTACCTGTGGCAGCCGTTGGCGCAGCGCTACCGGGTGATCACCTGTGACATGCTCGGTTTCGGCGACTCCGCCAAGCCGGCGGACCACACCTACAGCCTGCTGGAACAGGCCGATCTGCAACAGGCCTTGCTGGCGCACCTGAACGTGCGGCAAGGGGTGCATGTGCTGGCCCACGACTACGGTGACAGTGTGGCCCAGGAACTCATCGCCCGGCACTACGAAGCGCGCCTCAACGTTGCCAGTTGCGTCTTTCTCAATGGCGGCCTGTTCCCCGAAACCCACCGGCCGGTGCTGGCCCAGAAACTGTTGCTCAGCCCGCTGGGCTGGCTGCTGGGGCGGGCGTTTTCGCGGCAAAGCCTGGTCAAGAGCTTCCGGCAGATCTTCGGCCCCCGCACCGGCCCCACCGAAAGCGTGCTGGATGATTTCTGGAGCCTGATAGAAGCGCATCACGGGCCGCGGATCATGCACAAGCTCATCGCCTACATTCCCGAGCGGCGAGTACAGCGTGATCGCTGGGTGCAGGCGATGCAGCGTGACGACGTGCCCTTGCGGGTGATCGACGGGGCGCTCGATCCGATTTCCGGCGAGCACATGGTGGCGCGCTACGAATCGCTGATCCCCAATCCGGATACGGTGCTGCTGTCCGAGATCGGCCACTACCCCCACACCGAGGCCCCGGTGCAGGTGCTCAAGCATTACCTGGCGTTTCGCGAAAACATCGCGCCACGGTGCAGAAAGGTGGCCTACTCCTGACACAACCCTGTGTGGGCCGGCCGGATGTGCTGCCCGACTCAATCCCTTGTGGGAGCGGGCTTGCCCGCGAAAGCGGCGTGTCAGGCAGCGCATTTCTGACTGAAGGACCGCCTTCGCGAGCAAGCCCGCTCCCACAATGTTTCTGGGTGTTCCCGGATGTGATGCCCGGCTCGATTTCCTGTGAGAGCGGGCTTGCCCGCGAAAGCGGCACCGCGGTCTCACTTCTGGATGAACAGAGTGGTCTCACCTCTGGCATCGCATCATCCCCCCACCTTATCGCCCACTATTCACTCCCAGCCCATTTCATTGTGACCGGCCGACGAGTGCCGGACACTCGGCCTCAATGTCCTATTGGCCTGCTGGAGTTCTGCCATGAATGAGTCTGTGCGCTTCGAAGATAAAGTCGTGATCGTCACCGGGGCCGGCGGTGGCCTGGGGCGGGCCCATGCCCTGCTGTTCGCCAGGCACGGCGCGAAGGTACTGGTCAACGACTTGGGCGGTTCGGCCCAGGGGGAAGGGGCCAATGCCTCGGCGGCAGACCGGGTGGTGGCTGAAATCCGCGCGGCGGGCGGCATTGCCGAGGCCAACCACGATTCGGTCATCGATGGCGACAAGCTCGTGCAGAACGCCCTCGACGCGTTCGGCCGGGTCGACGTGGTGGTCAACAACGCCGGGATCCTGCGGGACAAGACTTTCCACAAGATGGACGACGCCGACTGGGACCTGGTCTACCGCGTCCACGTCGAAGGGGCCTACAAGGTGACCCGCGCCGCCTGGCCGCACCTGCGTGAGCAGAATTATGGACGGGTGATTTTCACCGCCTCGACCTCGGGTATCTACGGCAACTTCGGCCAATCCAACTACGGCATGGCCAAGCTCGGGTTGTATGGGCTGACGCGTACCCTGGCCATCGAGGGGCGCAAGAACAACATCCTGGTCAATGCCATTGCCCCCACCGGCGGCACCCGCATGACCGAGGGCCTGATTCCGCCGCAGGTGTTCGAGCAACTCAAGCCCGAACTCGTTAGCCCGCTGGTGGTGTACCTGGCCAGTGAAGCCTGCCAGGAAACCAGCGGCCTGTTCGAAGTGGGCGGCGGCTGGATGGGCAAGGTGCGTTGGGAACGCAGCCTGGGTGCAGGCTTCAACCCGCGCACAGGTTTTTCACCCGAAGACGTCGCTGCCCATTGGCAGCAGATCTGCGACTTCGAGGATGCGGTGCACCCCAATGACAACCTGGAAGCCTTGAAGGAGATGATGGCGAACCTGCAACGCTACGCCGTTTAACCCCGCGTCCTCGACCCGTGGCAACCCGTCTCGGGTAATCCGTGGCGAGCCTCTCGCCATCCTCTGTGCGCTTCCCATAAAAAAGGCCGCTGCAAAAAGCAGCGGCCTAAGCGTGACGTTGCAAAGGAGCTACAAATCAACGTCGGTACACACGGGACGATGGATCGAATGCGCCAATCCATCCGAATGACGGTGCGCCAGGCATGAGGGATGCCATGGCGGCTTGCGCTTGCAGGCCCGTTGCGCTGCAAGCCCGGCCAGCATAGGGATCCAGGGTGCCTGGAAACAGCCCGGATCCGGACATGCACTGTTGCAGGGCGCGCAACAGTGAGGCCGACCGCTGGAACATGCGCCTGGCTGATAACCCATCATCCAGTGCGTCGATGCCCTGCGCGAAGGCCCGCCTGGTATGGGGGGTAATCCTTTCGGGGTACAGCGCGAATACCTCCTTGGTGCGCTTATCGCCCCTGGCGTGCGGCAGTAGGGTGAAGCCTCTGTCACTCACCGGGGAAGACGCATGACAACAATAACAATGCGCGCCATCTTCAAGCCGCAGGCACTCGCCGCCGCGGTGGCCTTGGGTTGCTGTGCCCAGGCGCAGGCCGTTTCATTCAACATTGGTGAAATCGAAGGTCAGTTCGACTCTTCGTTGTCCGTGGGCGCGAGCTGGGGCATGCGCGATGCGGACAAGGATTTCGTCGGCACCGTCAACGGCGGTCGGGGGCAATCGTCCACCGGGGATGACGGGCGGCTGAACTTCAAGAAAGGCGAGACGTTTTCCAAGATCTTCAAGGGCTTGCACGACCTCGAACTCAAGTACGGCGACACCGGTGTGTTCGTGCGCGGCAAGTACTGGTACGACTTCGAACTCAAGGACGAAAACCGTGAGTTCAAGGACATCAGCGACAGCAACCGCAAGGAAGGCGCGAAGTCGTCGGGGGCTGAGATCCTCGACGCGTTCGTCTACCACAACTATTCCATCGCCGATTTGCCGGGCACGGTGCGTGCCGGCAAGCAGGTGGTCAGCTGGGGTGAAAGTACCTTCATCGGCAACTCCATCAACAGCATCAACCCGATCGACGTGTCGGCGTTCCGTCGCCCGGGTGCGGAGATCAAGGAAGGCCTGATCCCGGTGAACATGCTGTTCGCCTCCCAGGGCCTGACCGACAAGCTCACCCTCGAAGGTTTCTATCAGTTGGAATGGGACCAGACAGTCGTCGATAACTGCGGCACCTTCTTCGGCAACGACGTGGTGGCCGACGGCTGCACCACCGGCTACACCGTGGGCAGCCCGGCCATTGCGCCGTTCCAGCCGTTGACCGCGCTGTTCGGCCAGGGCATCCAGGTGTCGCGCGAAGGGGTGATCATCCCCCGTGGTGGCGACCGCGATGCCCGTGACTCCGGCCAGTGGGGCACGGCGTTGCG
Source organism: Pseudomonas chlororaphis (assembly GCA_001023535.1). Taxonomy (NCBI): domain Bacteria; kingdom Pseudomonadati; phylum Pseudomonadota; class Gammaproteobacteria; order Pseudomonadales; family Pseudomonadaceae; genus Pseudomonas; species Pseudomonas chlororaphis. The sequence goes on along the minus strand of CP011020.1, from coordinate 4,490,163 downwards.
CTGGCTCGGCGATGACACCGAGTACGGCCTGTACTTCATGAACTACCACAGCCGCACACCCACCGTCGGCACCACCACGGCGGGTGCGTCCACCCTCGCGGCCCTGCCGGGAATGGTCGCGATCGCCAATGGCCTGGCCCCCGGCAGTGGTTCGGGCCTGGCCCAGAGCGTGATGCTGGGACGCGGGCAGTACTACCTCGAATACCCTGAAGACATCCGCCTGTATGGCGCCAGCTTCTCCACCACGCTGCCCACCGGCACCGCGTGGACCGGTGAAATCAGCTACCGGCCCAATGCGCCGGTGCAACTGAGCACCAACGACCTGACCCTGGCCCTGGTCAATCCGATTGCCGGCGGTGCGGCGTCGCCCATCGCCACCAGGCCGGGGGCGGACAACACCGGTTACCGGCGCAAGGAAATCACCCAGGTCCAGAGCACCCTGACGCACTTCGTCGATCAGGTGTGGGGGGCCGATCGCCTGACCCTGGTGGGTGAGGCCGCGGTGGTGCATGTCGGCGGGCTGGAATCCAGGGACAAGTTGCGCTACGGCCGCGACTCGGTCTTCGGCCAGTACGGCTTCAATGGCGACACCGACGGTTTCGTCACGTCCACGTCCTGGGGCTACCGCGCCCGGGCGATTCTCGACTACTCCAACGTCATCGGCGGGGTGAACTTCAAGCCCAACGTGTCCTGGTCCCACGACGTGGCCGGCTACGGTCCCAACGGCCTGTTCAACGAAGGCGCCAAGGCCGTCAGCCTGGGTGTCGATGCCGACTACCGCAACACCTACACCGCCAGCCTGAGCTACACCGACTTTTTTGGCGGCGACTACAACGTTCTCAAAGACCGCGACTTCCTCGCGTTGAGCTTCGGCGTGAACTTCTGATCTGGCTGACAAGGAAAACCCAATGCGCAAGATGATCCTGCAATGCGGTGCCCTGGCCTTGAGCCTGCTGGCCGCGAACGTGATGGCGGCGGTTTCGCCGGAGGAAGCCAACAAGCTGGGCACCACCCTGACGCCGCTGGGCGCGGAAAAGGCCGGCAACGCCGATGGTTCGATCCCGGCCTGGACCGGTGGTATCCCGAAAAATGCCGGTGCCGTGGACAGCAAGGGCTTTCTGGCCGACCCGTTCGCCAATGAAAAGCCGCTGTTCACCATCACCGCCGCGACCGTGGACAAGTACAAGGACAAGCTGTCCGAAGGCCAGGTCGCGATGTTCAAGCGCTACCCCGAGACCTACAAGATCCCGGTCTACCCGACCCATCGCAGCGTTGCGCTGCCGCCGGAAATCTACGAGTCGGCCAAGCGCAGTGCGCTGAACGTAACGTCCATCAACGACGGTAACGGCCTGGCCAACTTCACCGGTAACCGTTACTACGCGTTCCCGATCCCCAAGAACGGCGTGGAGGTGCTGTGGAACCACATCACCCGCTATCACGGCGGCAACCTGCGCCGCATCATCACCCAGGCGACGCCGCAGACCAACGGCAGCTTCACGCCGATCCGCTTCGAAGAAGAAGTGGCCGTGCCGTTCCTGATCAAGGACGCCGACCCGGAAAAGGCCAGCAACGTGCTGACCTATTTCAAGCAGGAGGTCACCGCCCCGGCGCGCCTGGCCGGCAACGTACTGCTGGTGCATGAAACCCTCGACCAGGTGAAGGAGCCGCGCCTGGCGTGGATCTACAACGCCGGTCAACGCCGCGTGCGCCGCGCCCCGCAAGTGGCCTACGACGGTCCGGGCACCGCGGCCGATGGCCTGCGCACCTCCGACAACTTCGACCTGTTTTCCGGCGCCCCGGATCGCTACGACTGGAAGCTGGTCGGCAAGAAGGAAATGTACATCCCGTACAACAGCTACAAGCTCGATTCGCCGACCCTCAAGTACGACGATGTGATCAAGGCCGGCCACATCAACCAGGACCTGACCCGCTATGAGCTGCACCGGGTCTGGGAAGTGGTGGGCACGGTCAAGCCCAGCGAGCGCCACATCTACGCCAAGCGCCACATGTACATCGACGAGGACAGCTGGCAAGCCGCGGTGGTGGATCACTACGACGGTCGCGGCCAACTGTGGCGCGTGGCCGAAGGTCATGCCCAGTTCTACTACGACCACCAGAACCCGGGCTACACCCTCGAAGCGCTCTACGACATCATCGCCGGCCGCTACATCGCCCTGGGGATGAAGAACGAGGAGAAGCACAGCTACGAGTACGGCTTCGAAGCGCGGGCGGCGGACTACACGCCGGCGGCGCTGCGGTCCTCGGGCGTGCGTTAAAGGTGTGGCGAGGGAGCGAGCTCCCTCGGCACAGAGTGGTGTCTGCGCAAGGGCATCGTGAACGACCGGCAGTTGCCTCTGCCGGTCGTTTTTTTATGGGCGCCAATCAGCGCGCTGAATACTTCTCCAAAGGTCAGCGACACAGGACTAGGGTGATGAAACAACAATAAACAGGACCTTCGTACATGACTGCCATGACCCCGTGTCCGGACCGTCCAGGATTGCTGCCCCGCCTGTCCTCGACGCATGTACCGCGGCGGTCCTTGAGCGAGCCGTTGCTGACTTCCGAGGCACGGGTAAAACTGCTGTGCGCGCCCGCGGGGAGTGGCAAGAGTGCGCTGTTCGCCGAGTGTTTTCTCAAGGCCCCCGCCGACTGCCGACTGCATTGGTTGCCGCTGGGTGGCGTTGCGTTGACCCCCGCGCAGATGGGCGAGCGACTGGCGCAGACCCTGGGCCTGCCAGTGATGGACGAAGCGGGGCTGCTGGCCCACCTGGCGCGCCTGCAAACACCCACCTGGCTGTTCCTGGATGATTACTGCCGGGTGCCGAATCCCGAGCTGGACCAATGGCTCGACCGCCTGTTGAACACCAGCAGCCCGGCCTTGCACCTGTGGCTGAACGGCCGTCGCCGGCCGCACTGCAATTGGCCGCGGCTGTTGCTCGACGATGAGCTGCACGAATTCGACACGCAGGCGCTGGTGTTCAGCCCTGGCGATGTCCAGCAACTGCTGCGTCATTTGCCTGGCCCCCAGGCGGCCCGCACCGCCCGCGAGGTGATACAGCGCAGCGGCGGCTGGTGCGCCGGGGTGCGCATCAGCTTGCTCGAACGTTGCGAATGGGCGCGCAGCCACGCCACGCCGGGGCGGCCCGGAACCCTGGCGGACTACCTGGAGTACGAGCTGTTCAGCGCCCTGAGCCCGGACCTGGCGCAAGCCTGGCGCGTGCTCGCCCACTTGCCACGTTTCAATGCCCGGCTTTGCGAGCATCTGTTCGGCGACACGGTGGGCGTTGAATGCCTCCCGCTGTTGAAGGACCTGGGCTGTTTCATCGAGCCGTGGGAACACTCCTCGGACTGGTTGCAGATCTTCCCGGCCCTGGCCCGACTGGTTCGCGAGGAACCCTGGCCCCAGGGCCGTTCCTGGCATCGCCGGGCCTGCCAGTGGTTTGCCGCCGAACAGGATTGGCCCATGGCATTCGAGCAGGCGATGTTGGCCCACGAGTTCGAGACGGCCGTGAGTGTCTTGCAGCATCTGAGCTTCGAGCACCTCTTGCAGGGCCGCAACGTCGTGTTGCTGCTGAACTTGCATGACCAGCAGGGCGAGGCGCTGTCCCTTGGCACGCCGCAATCGGTAGGGTTGGTCACCGCAGCGCTGTTGTTTGCCGGTCGCTTCGACCAGGCCGCAGTGTGCATCGAGCAACTCACGCGGTTCGCACCCCAGCCGCGGGCCTGCCAGCAGCGCCAGTTGATCGCACGCTGGCAGGTCCTGCGGGGCTGGCTGCTGCACTTGTCGGGCGACGGAGATCCGGCCCGCGAACATTTCCTCCAGGCCCAGGCTCATCTGGATCCGCAGGCCTGGGCCTCGCGCTTGTTGTGTCAGTCGGGATTGACCCAGCAGGCGTTGCTCAAGGGCGACCTGGCCTCGGCGCAATGGATCAACCGCCAGGCGCTGTGCCTGGCCCGTGCCGAAGGCTCGCTGGTGTTCGAAGGGCTGCTGGAACTGGATCACGCACAAGTGCTGGAGCAACGCGGTGCGCCGCATCGGGCCGACGAATTGCTGGGCGATGTCCAGGCGCGGCTCGACAAGCCCGGCCAGGATTTTTCCCCGCTGCTGGGCCGTATCGCCTTGCGGCGTGGACGCCTGGCGCTGCGCATGGGTTTTGAAGAGCGCGCCGCCGAGCAGTTCCAGGCCGGGTTGGAAACCGGCCTGCGCAGCCAGGATAAACAGGTACTTTACGGCTTTCTCGGCAAGGCCAGCCTGGCGGCCAACCAGGGCGACTATGGCGAGGCCTTCATGCAACTGCGCGACGCCGAGCGGATCATGCAGCAGCGGCACATTCCCGACACCGTTTACCGCGGTGTATTGCTGCAGATCAGTTGTCAGTTCTGGTTGCAGCAGGGGCGCGCCGAACTGGCCCACGAAGCCTTGACCCGCGTGCTGCGGCATTTCCGCGGGCCCCAGGCCAAGCACGCACCGCCCGCGACCCTGGAGTTGATTCCTCGGCTTGAATACCTGTTGCTGTTGACCGAGGTGCACCTGCACCGCGCGCAAGACCCGATGGCACGCCTGGAGGCCATGATCGCCCAGGCCCGTTACGCGGAAATGCACGGCCTGGAAACCGAGCTGCACCTGGCGCTGGCGGAGGTGGCCTGGTTGACCGCCGACCGCTCGCAGGCCCGCGTGCTTGTCCAGGAAGGCCTGGAGCGCGTGGCCTGTTGGCGCGCCCAGCAAGCCTTGTGCGAACTGCGCCTGCGCCAGCCCGAACTGTTGCACTGGGCGCAATCGTCAGGCCCGATCGAACCGCCGGCGGCCCCCGAGGACGCCTTGCTCAGTCATCGCGAACTGGAAGTGCTGGAACTGATCGCCCAAGGTTATTCCAACCAACAGATTGCCGAACGGCTGTTCATCTCGTTGCACACGGTAAAAACCCATTCACGGCGTATACACAGCAAGTTGGGCGTCCAGCGGCGTACCCAGGCAGTGGCGAAGGCCAAGGTCATGGGGATGATGGGATAGTGCGCACTGCAAGCCTTACGCGTGCTTACAGTTGCGCTTTTACCCCCGGAGGGGGAGTTGGGTTATAACGGCGATGCCGGTTCGAACAGGACGTTCGGGCCATGAAATGACAAGGATGTTCATGAACACTCAAACGTTTTCTACGTATTCCGAAAGACTGCTTGCCCTCAAGCTCACTCGCGTCGATTTTGCCGTGCAAGTGCTGTTGGGCGATCACCTGGAGGCACTGGGCCTCAACCCGCATAACCTGTATCTGAATACCGTGGCCGGGTTTCCCGAGCCCCAGGTTGAAACGTCCAGGACATTGTTCGATGAAACACTGGCCTGCGTTCAGAAACAGACCTTGGCGCATTACACCCAAGGCATCACCAATATCTTCAGCAAGCGGTATTCCTTTGCCGTCGAAGATCGGGTCAAGGCGCTGGACTTGATCACCTTCGAGAAAATCGTGGCGGACATCGTGACGGGCCTGGCTGAAAAGCCCGGGATGGATTTGTCCGAGCGGCCCATCCTGCCGTTGAGCGCCGAAGCGCTTCATGGCGCGTTGAAAGTCCATCTGCCCGGCGTCGATCTGGAGAAAGTCTTCATCACCAGCTTCGTCAACCATGACGTTGCAAACCCGGTGGTGTTTTCTTCCGAACCCCTGGTTGAGTACTTGCTGGCGCACCTACGCAACAACGATATTCCTTACCATGCCAAGGGCGATCCCCAGGCCATCTACCTGGTCCCCTTCAGCGGCGAAGAGCGTCACCTGCATCCGCGCCTGACGCCTGCCCACCTCAATGACCTACTGATCAGGATCGTCCCCGACTTCCTGGGCTGATCTTCCATCGGTTTCATACCCCATCCGCCAACTCACGGCCCGGGTCGCGGCGAGCAATCGTTGCGCCGCCGGGCCGTTTTCGTCGGCGTGGAACAGCGAGGTCGGGCCGACGATGGTCATCACCGCCGTCACCTGGCCGACCGCATTGAACACCGGGGCGGACAAGGCATCCACGCCGGGCATCAGCAGGCCATGTACATGGTGCAGGCCACGGTTGCGGATCTGTTCGCACAAGGTGGCATAGGCCTGGTCGTCGGCCAGGGCATGCCGTTCGGATCCTTGCACCTCCTGTTCGCGCAAGCCGATCGTCTCGCGCTCGGGCAGGTAGGCGCTGAACACCAGCCCGGTGGACGAACTGAGCAGGGGCAGCACCGAGCCCAGTTGCGTCACGACCGTCACGGCGCGCACGGCAGGTTCGATGCGCACCACGGTGGCGCCGTGGTTGCCCCACACCGCCAGGAAGCAGGTTTCGTTCAGGTCATCGCGCAACTCGGCCAGCGGCATGGCGGCCACTTGCAGCACGTCCATGCCGTTCAATGCCGCCAGCCCGACGCGCAGCGCTTCGCGGCCCAGGCCGTAGTGGTTGGTGGCGGTGTTCTGCTCGGCGAATCCGCTGGCAATCAACGCCTGCAAGTAGCGATGCACCTTGCTTGCCGGCATTTGCACGTGCTCGGCCAGGCGCGACAGCGACGTGGACGGCGACAGCTCGGCCAAGGCCTTGAGAATGTCAGTGCCGACTTCGGCCGAGCGGACTTTCTGTTTACCGTTATTGAGCGGGGTTTGCATGGCGGCGCGGGGTCCAGAGGCGAATGGGCGTCTTTATAGCTTGACGGTCGTTGTCGAGCAAATTACGTTATGCGTAATTGAATTACGATAAAAATAACCCGGTGCGCCTGACACTCACCCCATGAGTCACGGGCCGCATCCTTGGAGGCTCCATGAACCTCGATTCCCCAGCGTCGGACCTGGCTTATCAATCAGGCTTCGGCAATGAGTTCGCCAGCGAAGCCCTGCCCGGCGCTTTGCCCGTCGGCCAGAACTCTCCGCAAAAAGCCCCTTACGGCCTGTACGCCGAATTGTTCTCCGGCACCGCGTTCACCATGGCCCGCAGCGAGGCTCGGCGGACCTGGATGTACCGCATCCGGCCGTCGGCCAACCACCCGGCCTTCACCCCATTGGAGCGGCAACTGGTCGGCGGCCCGCTGGGCGAGGTCACGCCCAATCGGTTGCGCTGGAACCCGCTGGAGAATCCCGCGCAGCCCACCGATTTCCTCGATGGCCTGGTGCGCATGGCCGCCAATGCCGGCATGGACAAGCCGGCTGGCATCAGCATTTTTCACTATTGCGCCAACCGCTCCATGGAGCGGGTGTTCTTCAATGCCGACGGTGAATGGCTGATCGTGCCGCAGTTGGGCCGGTTGCGGATCATCACCGAACTGGGCGTGCTGGAACTGGCGCCGCTGGAAATCGCCGTGCTGCCCCGGGGCTTGAAGTTTCGCGTCGAACTGCTGGATGCGCAGGCCCGCGGTTACCTCGCCGAAAACCATGGCGCGCCGCTGCGTCTGCCGGACCTCGGGCCCATCGGCAGCAATGGCCTGGCCAACCCGCGGGACTTCCTGACACCGGTCGCCCATTACGAGAACCTCGCCCAGCCCACCACCCTGGTGCAGAAGTTCCTCGGCCAGTTGTGGGCTTGCGAGCTGGGGCACTCGCCCTTCGACGTGGTCGCCTGGCACGGCAACAACGTGCCGTACAAATATGATCTGCGGCGGTTCAACACCATCGGCACCGTCAGCTTCGACCACCCGGACCCGTCGATTTTCACCGTGTTGACCTCGCCCACCAGCGTCCACGGCCTGGCCAACCTGGATTTCGTCATTTTCCCACCCCGCTGGATGGTGGCCGAGAAGACCTTCCGTCCACCCTGGTTCCATCGCAACCTGATGAACGAATTCATGGGCCTGATCCAGGGCGCCTACGATGCCAAGGCCGAGGGCTTCGTGCCCGGCGGGGCGTCGTTGCACAGCTGCATGAGCGCCCATGGCCCGGACGGCGAAACCTGCACCAAGGCGATCAACGCCGAACTTCAGCCGGCGAAAATCGACCACACCATGGCCTTCATGTTCGAGACCAGCCAAGTGCTGCGTCCGAGCCGTTTCGCCATGGACTGCCCGCAACTGCAAACCGACTACGATGGGTGCTGGGCTTCGCTGCCTGTCACCTTCGACCCGACCCGGAGATAACCCATGACTCAACTTTCCCCCGTCCGTAGCTGGGTGGCCTCTGCCAACGGTCATGCCGATTTCCCGCTGCAGAACCTGCCACTGGGCATCTTCAGCCACCAGGGCGGCACCCGACGCGGCGGCGTGGCCATCGGCGAGCAGATTCTCGATTTGTCGGCCGCGTTGCAGGCCGGCCTGTTCGACGGCGCGGCGCGAGCAGCGGTCGAAGCCATGGCGGGCGGTGATCTCAATGGGTTTTTCGAGCTGGGCCGTGGCGCCCGTGTCGCCTTGCGTGAGCGGCTGCTGGAGCTGCTGCGCGAGGACAGCCCTCAGCGTGCCCAGCTCGAAGCCCAGCAGTCTCAATGGCTGTTCCCCGCGGCCGATTGCCAGTTGCACCTGCCGGCCAGGATCAATGACTACACCGATTTCTACGTAGGGATCGAGCACGCACAGAATGTCGGCAAGCTGTTCCGCCCCGACAACCCGCTGTTGCCCAACTACAAGTACGTGCCCATCGGTTATCACGGCCGCGCCTCGACCATCCGTCCCTCCGGCACCGACGTGCGCCGTCCCAAGGGGCAGACGCTGCCGGCCGGTCAGGCCGAACCCACCTTCGGTCCGTGCGCACGGCTGGACTATGAATTGGAGCTGGGGATCTGGATCGGCCAGGGCAATGCATTGGGCGAACCCATCGCCATTGGTGACGCCGCCGAGCACATTGGCGGTTTCTGCCTGCTCAACGACTGGTCGGCCCGGGATATCCAGGCGTGGGAATACCAGCCGCTGGGGCCTTTCCTGTCGAAGAGCTTCCTCACCAGCATTTCGCCGTGGGTCGTGACGGCCGAGGCGCTCGAACCGTTTCGTCGTGCACAACCCGCGCGTCCGCAGGGCGATCCGCAACCGCTGCCGTATCTGCTGGACGCGCGCGACCAGGCCGGTGGTGCCTTCGACATCGAACTGGAAGTGCTGCTGCTGACCGACGCCATGCGCGAGCAGAACCTGCCGGCGCATCGCCTGACCTTGAGCAACACCCAGTACATGTACTGGACCGTGGCGCAGATGGTGGCGCACCACAGCGTCAATGGTTGCCAGTTGCAGGCCGGTGACCTGTTTGGTTCGGGCACCTTGTCGGGCCCGCAGAATGGTCAGTTTGGCAGCCTGCTGGAAATCACCGAGGGTGGTAAGAAGCCGATCGAGCTGGCGTCTGGCGAAGTGCGCAGGTTCCTCGAGGACGGTGACGAAATCATCCTGCGGGCCCGTTGCCGCCGCGAGGGCTTTGCCTCCATCGGGTTTGGCGAGTGCCGTGGCAAGATCCTGCCGGCGCGTTGAGGGGCGAGCATGGAACTCTATACCTACTACCGCTCCACTTCGTCGTACCGGGTGCGCATCGCCCTGGCGCTCAAGGGCCTGGACTATCAGGCCCTGCCCATCAACCTGATCGCCCCGCCGGGAGGCGAGCATCGCCAGCCGGCCTACCTGGCGATCAATCCCCAGGGGCGAGTGCCCGCGTTGAGGACCGATGAGGGGGATGTGCTGGTGCAATCTCCCGCGATCATCGAGTACCTGGAAGAACGGTATCCGCAGGTGCCGTTGCTCAACGCGGACTTGGCCATTCGAGCCCACGAGCGGGGCGTCGCGGCCTTGATCGGTTGTGATATTCACCCGCTGCACAACGTCAGCGTGCTCAACAAACTGCGCCAATGGGGGCATGACGAGGGGCAGGTGACGGAGTGGATCGGGCACTGGATCAGCCAGGGCTTGGCGGCGGTGGAGCGGTTGATCGGCGATGAGGGTTTTTGCTTCGGCGCGACGCCGGGACTGGCGGATGTCTACTTGATTCCGCAGTTGTACGCGGCTGAGCGGTTCAATGTCTCGTTGCAGGCGTACCCGCGGATCTGTCGAGTGGCGGGGCTGGCGGCCGGGCATGCGGCGTTCCAGCGGGCGCATCCTGCGAATCAGCCCGATACGCCTGCCGGATAGGGCCGTGACCGACCTGACGCCTTCGCGGGCAAGCCCGCTCCCACAGGGAATAGGTAGCGGCCCCACTGTGGGAGCGAGCTTGCTCGCGAAGGCGGCCCGACAGCCGCCCTCTCTCTGCCGGCAGCACACAGCGCCTTGTGGGAGCGAGCTTGCTCGCGAAGGCGTCAGGTCGGTCAACAGGGGCCCGCTTCATCCTGTCTCAATGCACAATCGAGTTCGGTGGCAGGTGCCCCAGCCGCTCCGTCAGCCGGAGCCGCTGGATCGGGTCTTCGCTGAGCATCAGCGCATGCTCCAGGTCGAATCGCTCGGCGTTGGGGCAATCGAGTCGCTGGTACAGGCTGGCGCGGGCTAGGTAGTCGGCGGCGCTGGCGTTACCCAGTTCCAGCACCCGTTCGGCGTCGATCAGCGCGGCAATGTAGTCGTCGTTCGCCAGGTGCAACTGGCGCAGGTTGCGTGACAGTCGCTGGAGCATCTGCAGCGGCTCGGCGTTGACCAGGTGTTCAGCCTTGAGCGGCATGTTCGCGCCATATTGACGGTGCAGCAGGTCCCGGCAGTCATGGGGGTACAACCGGCGTCCGCCGCACGGATCGAGCAAATGGTCGGCCCCAGGCACCTTCAACAGGAAGTGGCCAGGGAAATTGACGCCGACCATCGGGATCTCCAGGCCGCGCGCCAGTTCCAGGGCAATCAGGCCGAGGGCCAGCGGCTGCCCGCGCTTGCCCACCAGGACCTTGTCGAGCAACGCCGCCCGCGGGCGCAGCGGTGTGGCGTCGTCCTGGGCGAACCCCAGGTCGTTGAGCTGACGTAACAAGGGTTGGGCCAACTCGCTCACCGGCAGCATCGGCAGGTCATGGCTGACCCGTTGTTGCAGATCCCTGAAGTCGCGCAGCAGGGCCGGTACGTCGACGTCGCGATCATGTTCGGCGGCGATCCACAGCGCAGCTTCGAACAGCGCCGGGGGCGAGCGGTGCAGGCAGGCAAAAAAGGCTTGGCGCGGTTTCATCACACTCTCCGGGCTATGTCCCCGTTGTAGCTCTGCCATGGATTTTCGTCCAGTCCCGGGCCGGCGCAGTCGGCGGTTATACCGAAAAGGCTGGCGGCCCACCGGCCTTATGCCGGTGTGTTTCAGCAAATTTCGAGCGCGCGCCTATACTGGCGAAACGAACAAAGTGATTCGGGAGCCTGTCGATGTTCGCTCTCATGCAAAGCTCCCGCCTTGAATCGCTGCACTTAAGCGTAGACCCGATGACCGGGTTGAAGGCGGTGATTGCCATTCATTGCAGCCGTCCCGGGCCCGCCCTGGGTGGCTGTCGTTATCTTGCCTACCCCGACGACGAAAGTGCCGTGGCGGACGCCGTGCGCCTGGCCCAGGGCATGAGCTACAAGGCTGCCCTGGCCGGCTTGCCAGTGGGAGGCGGGGTGGCGGTGATCATGCGACCGGCCCATGTCGAAAGCCGGGCCGCGTTGTTCGAAGCCTTTGGTCGTTGCATCGAACAGTTGGACGGGCGCTACATCACCGCCATCGACAGCGGAACGTCGGTGGCCGACATGGATTGCATCGCCCAGCAGACCCGCCACGTCACCAGCACCACGGCCTCGGGAGATCCCGCGCCCCATGCGGCGATGGGCGTGTTCGCCGGCATCCGGGCCACCGCCATGGCTCGCCTGGGCAGCGATAACCTGGAAAGCCTGCGCGTGGCGATCCAGGGCCTGGGCAATGTCGGTTATGCCCTGGCCGAACAGCTGCACGCCGCTGGCGCCGAACTGCTGGTCAGCGACATCGACCCCGGCAAGGTACAGCTGGCGATGGAGCAACTGGGCGCGCACCCCATCGCCAATGACGCACTGCTCAGCACCCCTTGCGACATCCTCGCCCCCTGTGGCCTGGGCGGCGTGCTCAACAGCCACAGCGTGGCGCAACTGCGTTGCTCGGCCGTGGCCGGTTCGGCCCATAACCAATTGAGCAACCTGCAAGTGGCCGATCAACTGGAGCGGCGCGGGATCCTCTACGCGCCCGACTACGTGATCAACTCCGGCGGCCTGATCTACGTCGCCCTCAAGCACCGCGGCGAAGAACTGCCGAGCATCACCGCACATCTGTCGAAGATCGGCGCGCGCCTGACCGAAATCTTCGCCCACGCCCAGGCGGAGAAACGCTCACCGGCCCGGGTGGCCGATGAACTGGCAGAGCGCTTGTTGTATCGCTAGGGCCAGCACTTGTATGTTGAATGCAGATGGGGTGGATTGTTCAGGTTTTGAGGGCTGGGTGATTCGCACTGACGCATTTAATCAAAACATTGAGGAGGCACTTTGAATTAAGTAGTGCAGGGTGAAAATGAGCGGTTATTGCGGGTGGTTAGTTGCAATCTTTTGAATATTGACCCTTTGGACAGTCGGCGTTCTTTTGTGGGGAGTGTGGGTGCTGAAAACGGCTCCGGGTAGCCAGATTTGGCGGTGACGTTATAGACTGGCACTTGCCTGTCGGTATTTTTTTGATCAATTGATCAGAAAACCTCTCAGGGTGAAAGATTTGAAAGTTTGATCATCAGGGTGTGAGGTAGGTTTGCAGAGTGTTTCTCTAGCGTTCGCCAGAGCGCTCATCAACTCGATATCAAACTTCGACAAAAGAATTTTACTCAGGCTTGAAAACTACGTCTTGTCTCATGGGGTTGAACAACTTCCCATGAGTGAGTTGTCTCAGTTATTCGAACTCGCCATACGCCACAGTGGCAATGAGGATTTAGGCCTGCTGGCTTATAAAAGTGCCCACCCTGGTCACTTGGGTGTTTTAGGGTATGCGGTGATGTCTAGCTCGACCCTCGGCGAAGCGATGGCTCGAATGGTTGATCATCACTCCATCATCGGCACGGGTTTTTGTATGTTTTTTGAGGGTGATGAAACCACGGTCAGGATTGCGGGCTTGTCGGGTAATGCACAAGGTGAAGTGCTGCCCAGGGCGTTTATCGATGCCGTGGCGGCTATTACCCTGGGCCTCTTGCGCTGGCTTGTACCGACTGTTTGTATTACTCCTGTAAGGGCAGAGTTTGCCTATGAAAGACCGCGAGACATTCGCCAGTTGGAGCAGATCTTTGGTCATGATCTGAGATTTTCCTGTGCCGCCAATGCCATGGTGTTTCAAAAGTCGGACATGGATATCGCTATCGCAACGTCCGACGCATCGCTGCAACAAATTCATGATCAATACCTTAAACGCCGCCTGGATGAGATGCGCTCGGAAAACATTGCAGCAGCGACGAAGAAAGTGATCCTGCAGCACCTGGTTCAAGCCAGATCCCTGGCCATGGGCGATATTGTGCTCACCTTGGGCATGTCGACCCATCAGTTGATCAGAGCCTTGGAAAAAGAGAATAAAAGCTTTCAGTTACTGGTTGATCAGGTTAAGAAGCAGCATTGCTATCACTTGCTGGTTAACACAAGGCTCACGCTCAAGCAGGTGTCTTACAGTTTGGGGTTCAGGCATTCCAGCGCTTTGAATAAGGCTTGCGAAAGATGGTTTGGTATGGCGCCAGGCGCTTGTCGTTCCCGCGAGAAGATGTAGGCGTTTGCGAGTAGGTGTCTCGGCACGGTTCGAAGTGATCTGTTTTTAACGCTTATCCTCAGGCGGGTTTCAGTTACCCCGAGCGCGCAACGCTATCTTAATTTTCCGGGATTAAGGAGAGAATTCGAAGTCGATATTTCTTCGATAGGACGAGTAAGTCAATGCAGCTAAGACGCCTGAAGTTTGCGGCACGGATCCGATTTTGTTTCGTTTTGGTGATTGCCGCTTTAATAGGCGTAAGCGCCTTCGCTACGTATAAGGCTAGGGAAATAAGGCAGGCGAGCCTGGTGGTTGAGCAGGACGCTCTCCCAGGGATTGCCTTGGGAGACGATATAATCTTGGCCTTTAGCAAGACTCGATTCAGTGTATTTCGTCTGCTGGTGTCCACCGATGATTTGAAACTTGCCAATAACTACAATTTGCTTGTTGCTGATATCCGCGAATTTGAAGTGGCTCAGGCGGCTTATCTTCCCATCATCAGTACGGATCAGGAGCGAGGCCTGTTCACCACAATAGGCAAGCTCTTCGAGAGTTATCGTACTTCGGCGCTCCATGTCCACGATCTCATCAAGCGTGGCTCGACGGGCGAAGCCACTGCCTTGGTCGAAGGGGAGATGTCCAGCATCGCTCAAAACATGGTCAAGGTGCTAGGTGAGCTGGAGAAGCTTAATGATCAAGCACAACAATCGGCTAGCGCAGCCGGACAAAACGCCTATGAGACGTCAATACGAGTGACACTGACCGCGATTATGTTGGTGGCGCTAGGTGCAATATTTCTTGCGCATAGGCTGACCGTTAGCATTTCCAGGCCTATTGCACAGGCGTTGGAATGTGCCAACGCCATTGCCCGAGGCGATCTGCGTGAACCCGCGCAGGACGCCAGTGGGAACGACGAAGCGGCGCTGTTGCTGCGGGCCGTTATGATCATGCGGAAAAACTTGAGCGATACCTTGATCGACGTTTATCAAGCGGCAGGCCAGCTTTCCAACGCGGCAGAAGAGTTAAGCGTCTTGGTCGGTAGCAGCAACAACGACCTCCAGGCGCAAAACAGCGAGCTGGAACAAGCCGCCACTGCAATTACTGAAATGAGTCAGGCCGTTGATGAAGTCGCGCACAATGCCATTAGTACTTCCGATGAGTCGCGCGCTTCCTTGCACTTGGCTCGCGATGGTCAACGGGAGCTTGATTCGACGCTCAACGCGATCGCGCGCTTGGACGGCAGCGTTAACGATGCCTCACAGCGTGCAGATATTTTGGCGTCCAATACCGTAGAGATCAGCAAGGTACTTGAAGTGATCCGATCGGTTGCCGAACAGACTAATTTGCTGGCGCTCAATGCGGCGATCGAGGCAGCGCGGGCGGGCGAGGCCGGTCGGGGATTTGCCGTGGTTGCCGATGAGGTTCGTTCCCTGGCGCACCGTACGAGCACTTCAACCATGGATATTGAACGTATGATCAGTCATATCCAAAACGGCACTCAGGAAACGGTAAGCGCCCTGAATGACAGCGCTGTACAGGCCGCACAGACTCGCGAACAAGCGGCTTCAGCGAACAAGGCGCTGCAAGGCATTACCACCACCGTCAGCAGCATCGATGAGCGTAATACCATGATCGCAACCGCTTGTGAGGAGCAGGCGCTGGTGGCCAAGGACGTGGACCGCAGCATCATTCGTATTCGTGATCTTTCAAATCTGTCGGCAGTGCGTTCCGATCAGACGATGGCCGCGAGTGAAGAGCTCGCGCACATTGCGACGAAGCTCAAGGAGCGGCTTGATGGCTTTAATTTTGGATAAGCACGTGAAAATGGACGTGAAGTCACTTGTTAAGAGTGTGCCTGGAGGCAGAGATGGATCCAGTCAATGAACTGTGCAACGACCTTATGGATCTGCTCGAAGAAATTGCCAGCAGTAGAAACAAGCTGGATGTCCAGGGACAAAAAATTTTGCTCGACGCCTTGAGAAGCCTTCTTCTCTCTACGGAACGTCTCAGTGAGCAAATGCGAACCTTGGTGAGTTTACAGGTTCGCTCAGGGCATCAGCGACCCAGGCTATACATTGTGGAGTAGCTGCGCGAGAGTCGCATCGCGCTCCTGCTCGCTTTTCGAGCAGGAGCACACAGGATGATCTGCCCTAGGCTGGCGGAACCTAGTCTTCAGAACCTGCTGGGGCAGAGAGTTCAGTCAGCGCCGTTGCATTATTTTTGAAGGCCGCTGCAAAGATAGCGCGATTTTTCGCCATGTAGATGCTTGCATCTTCGGCGTGCTTCTCTGAGAGACCGGGAACGTTCTTCATCAGCACGTCCGTGAGGAGCTCTGCCAGCTCAAGCATCTGGTCGTGTGCATCGGCGAGTTTTCGGTCCACGAAGGTAGTCTCCAAATCGCGCGTACTGCGGTAAAGGGTTTCAACAGCCATTTTTTGGCCTCGTCATAGTGTGCGGTGCGAATTGAGTGAACATGCGCTCAGCGCTGCATGCGGGTCAGTCAGTGATACAAAATTCATTCCCTGATCGTTCCTCAGGGCCAGCTGGGCGATGCTGGAGAAGAAGCCCAGGCACAGCCTTGCGAAAGTGTTGGCCAACCCGAGCCGCTTCTTCGGCCCATCTAGACGAATTGAAAAGTGCGACTACTGTATTTATGTACAGGTCGAAGGATAAGCGAATCCCTTCACTTTGGGTAGTGGCTTTTTAATGTAGACCGATTTCGGCGTTTGTCGTCCAAGGCCATGAAGCTGATTTGCGCGTCAGACGTGTCGGATGCCAGCTTATCGCCATCTCATCCCCAGCCGCTGGCCTTCTTTCTGCATGCAGAAACCGTCACGTCCAACCCGCATCATCCGGTCGAGTCGACCTAAGGAAACTACATCGTGAAAATCAACTGGGCCGAGAACCTGCGCCAGAACGTGCACCAACTGGCCGAATCGTTGGGAAACCTGTTCGTCGAGACCTTCCACTACCTGGCGTTATTCGCCATCGGTGCGGTGACTGCGTGGGCGGCGGTGATGGAGTTCCTGCAGATGATCGAGGCGGGGCACATCAAGATCGATGACATCCTGCTGTTGTTCATCTACCTGGAGTTGGGGGCGATGGTCGGGATTTATTTCAAGACCAACCACATGCCGGTGCGCTTCCTGATCTACGTGGCCATCACAGCGCTGACGCGTCTGTTGATCTCCAACGTGTCCCACCACAGCCCGCCGGACCTGGGCATCATCTACCTGTGCGGCGGCATCCTGCTGCTGGCGTTCGCGATCCTGGTGGTGCGCTACGCCTCGTCGCAGTTTCCTTCGGTGAAGATCGAAAACCCGCACCGCAAGGTGGGTGCGGGTTCCAGTGAGCATGCCGAGGTGGAAAAAGGCGAGATCTAGAGACCGGCCGCAGAAGATGTCGCGCCTTGCGCGTGCGGTGGGGGCAGCTTGATGTTGTCCCCGCCGGTCATGGCTTCGAGGATGGCCACGGCGCTGTGGCCCTGTTCGATGGCAATGCCGAACTGAATGCTCTGCACCAGGCGCCGCAGGCGTTCCGGGTCGTTGCGCTGCTGGGCGCTGATCATGCGCTTGGCGACGATCCGCCCGCTTTTGGACAGGGTCAGCATGATGCTGCCGTCCAGGCCCTGGATGCTCAGGTTGATTTGATAGTGCGGCGCAAAAGCGTCGGTAATGATCTGAAAAGGGTTGTCCATGATGCGTCACCGCCTGATTGAACGTGCAGTTGTTGACCGGCCTTGATCGGGATTAGTTCGCAACACCGGACCATCGGCCATTCCATGATCGTGTTCATCGGGTGTTTCCAGGGGCCGCACGGCTGACAACCCGAAAAGGGTCTCGACCGGTGGCGGCTCTCTCATGGGTTAGCAAGGGGCATGCCGGAAAAATCGTCGGACAATGTTCGCGGGGCATCGGGCTGCAATGGACGGAAATGAGGCGACAACGCTTGCCCGTTTCAGGGCGCCATGTGCGTCGACGGTGCAGCGAGGATGGTTTTCTGAAGGATGGCGTAGCGAGGAAACTCCCGACATTAACAGCGCTTTCGCCCGTTGTCCGGCTTTATTTGCAAATGGATATTTTTCTTTTTTCAGGGGTTGAATTGTTCCTCCGCCAGCCCGACTCTGTACTCAAGGGGCCGTTGCACCCACGTCGATGGCCCCCGGCGAGCTAGCTGAAATAAGGGATGAACTATGCAAATCCAAGTCAACAGCGATAACCATATTCAAAGCAGCATCCGACTGGAGGAGTGGGTACGTACTACCATCGAAAGCACGCTCGAACGTTATGAAGAAGATCTGACACGGGTTGAAGTTCATTTGCGGGACGAGAACGGCGACAAGCCGGGTCCCCATGACCTGCGTTGCCAGCTTGAGGCACGGCCAAAAGGCCATCAGCCGGTTTCCGTGACGCACAAGGCCGATTCGCTGGAGCTGGCGATCGAAGGCGCGGCGGCCAAGCTTGAGCATGCCCTGGAGCACCTGTTCGGCAAATTGCGCGGCAAGCGCGCAGCCGGTGCGGCGCCGACCGAATCGGTCGCATTGGCCGATGCGCTGCTGGAAGAAGAATTCCTGGAGAACGAACGGGCTGCGCTTCACGGCTGATACCCGGTTCAATTCAAACCCATCGGAAACGGAAAAAAGGGCCTGCATTGCAGGCCCTTTTCATTTCAGTGTCACTATTACCTGGCCAGGAACGCCTGCCGATACTCTCCCGGCGTTGCGCCCAGCGCCTGGCGGAAACGGTTGGTGAAGTGGCTGGCGCTGGCAAATCCACAGGCCAATGCCACGTCGCCCAGCGGTTGCGAGGTACTGCGCAACAGCTGCCGTGCCCGTGCCAGGCGCCTTGCCAGCAGGTATTGGTGAGGGGGGAGCTCGAAGCTTTCGCGAAACATCCGCGCGAAGTGGTAGTGCGACAGTGCACACAGCGCCGCCAACTGACCGAGGCTAATGGCGTCGGCCAGGTGGCTGTCGATGTACTCCACCAGCAAGCGCCGCTGGTGCGCGGCCAGGCCACCCTTGAGGCGCAGCCCCTGGCGCTGGCCGACCTGGCTGAGCAGCAGGTGGTCGAGCAGGTCGTGGGCCAGGCTAGACGTCAGCAGCCGTTCGCCGGGCTCGTCCCAGTTCAAGGCGATCAACTGGCGAAAACGCCTGGCCTGCTGCGGGTCGTCGAGAAATGTCGCCTCGTGCAGTTGCACCTGGCGGGGCTCGCGGTCCAGCAGCGTGACGCACCCGAGGGCGAATTGTTCCGGGCTGAAGTACAAGTGGGCAAGGCGAATATCGCCGTTGATGACCCAGGCTGACTCATGCCCGGCCGGCAGGATGCAGAGTTTGCCGGGGCCGCCGGTGGTGGCAGGCCGCTCGCGGCGAAACGTGCCGGTGCCACCCGCGATGTAGCACGACAGCGTGTGGTGGGTCGGAGCCTCATAGTCCCGGGCGTCATGATGATTGCTCCACAGGGCGGCTGCCATGCCGTCGCCAAGCTCGGCACTGTGCTCCAGGCGAGCATTGGGCGAACTGGCGAGGGCTTGGAAAACTTGCAGGGTTTGCAGTGTGGGCATGATCGGTTCTCTCCAACGCCTTGCATCCTACTCTGTCGGCTGGCGCCTGCCAGCCTGGTCGCCGACAAAACCGCAAGTTTATGCAAGTGCCGGTTGGATGGCGTCGTGATACTGGAGGTCATTGCCAGGAGTTGTCGCCATGAACCTCTCGTTGTACCTGCTCACCGTGCTCATCTGGGGCACGACCTGGATCGCGCTGAAACTGCAACTGGGCGTCGTTGCCATCCCGGTGTCGATTGTCTACCGCTTCGGTCTCGCCGCGTTGATCCTGTTCGCGCTGCTGCTGCTCAGCCGGCGGCTGCAAGTGATGAACCGGCGCGGTCACCTGATTTGCGTGGCCCAGGGCCTGTGCCTGTTTTGCATCAACTTCATGTGCTTTCTCACCGCCAGCCAGTGGATCCCCAGTGGCTTGGTCGCCGTGGTGTTTTCCACCGCCACGCTCTGGAACGCCCTCAATGCCCGGGTGTTCTTCGGTCAGCGGATTGCCCGAAACGTGCTGTTGGGGGGCGCGCTGGGGTTGTCGGGGTTGGCGTTGCTGTTCTGGCCGGAGTTGGCCGGCCACCACGCCAGCCCGCAAACGCTGCTCGGGTTGGCATTGGCGCTGCTGGGCACCTTGTGTTTCTCGGCGGGCAACATGCTCTCGAGCCTGCAACAGAAGGCCGGTCTCAAGCCCTTGACCACCAACGCCTGGGGCATGGCCTATGGCGCGATGATGCTGGCGGCCTGGTGTGCCTTCAAGGGCATTGCCTTCGACATGGAGTGGAACTCGCGCTACATCGGTTCGCTGTTGTATCTGGTGATTCCGGGCTCGGTGATCGGCTTTACTGCCTACCTGACTTTGGTCGGACGCATGGGGCCGGAGCGGGCGGCGTATTGCACGGTGCTGTTCCCGGTGGTGGCGTTGAATGTCTCGGCAGTTGCCGAAGGCTACCAGTGGACGGCGCCGGCATTGGTTGGGCTGGTATTGGTGATGCTGGGGAACGTGCTGGTGTTTCGCAAGCCTCGGCCAGTGGCGCCGAATGTCGCCTTGGGCGCACGCTGACCTATAACGTCCAGAGATAAACCTGTGGCGAGGGAGCAAGCTCCCTCGCCACGGTTTGCGTCCCTTGGCAGCCGATCTGCCGGGTGGCTTATTTCCAGACTTGTGGGTTGACCAGGTTCTGCGGTCGCTCGCCCATCAAGGCACTGCGCAAGTTATCCACAGCCAGGTCGGCCATGGCGGCACGGGTCTCGAAGGTGGCCGAGCCGATGTGGGGCAGGGTGACGGCATTCTTCAACTGGAACAACGGCGATTCAGCCAGCGGTTCTTTTTCGTACACGTCCAGGCCGGCGCCGCGGATGCGGTTGCTCTGCAAGGCCTCGATCAGCGCCGGCTCATCCACCACCGGGCCGCGGGAAATGTTGACCAGGATGGCACTGGACTTCATCAGGCCCAGCTCGCGCTGCCCGATCAGGTGGCGGGTCTTCTCGCTCAATGGCACGACCAGGCACACGAAGTCCGCTTCGGCCAACAACTGATCCAGCTCGCGAAATTGTGCGCCCAACTGGCTTTCCAGCTCGGGCTTGCGGCTGTTGCCACTGTAGAGAATCGGCATGTTGAACCCGAACCGGCCACGGCGGGCGATGGCGGCGCCGATGTTGCCCATGCCGACGATGCCCAGGGTCTTGCCGTGCACGTCGGTGCCAAACAATTGTGGCCCCACCGTGGCTTGCCACTGCCCGGCCTTGGTCCAGGCATCCAGCTCCGCCACGCGACGGGCGCTGCTCATCAGCAAGGCGAAGGCCAGGTCGGCGGTGCTTTCGGTGAGCACGTCGGGGGTGTTGGTCAGCAGGATCCCGCGCTCATTGAAGTAGGCCAGGTCGTAGTTGTCGAAGCCGACCGAGATGCTGGACACCACTTGCAGGTTCGCAGCGTTTTGCAGTTGCTCGCGTCCCAACTTGCGCCCGACCCCGATCAGGCCGTGGGCGTGGGGCAGGGCTTCGTTGAACTGGGCATTGATGTCGCCGTTCGACGGGTTGGGCACGATCACGTCGAAGTCCTGTTGCAGGCGCTCGACCACTTGGGGCGTGATACGGCTGAAGGCAAGTACGGTTTTTTTCATCGTGCGAGGCTCGTCTTGGAGGCAATACCAAGCACGCTAACATTCTCGGCGAGGGTTAGGCGAGAGGGGGCTTGATGGAGCGCCCATAAATTTCCCTTGTGGAAGCGGGCTTGCTCGCGAAGACGTCGGGTCAGCTTGCATCAATGCTCAATGCAAGCCCGCTCCCACAGGGGATGACGTTGCCGTCCCGCAGGTCTAGGCGGCCCGCAGCGAAATAAACGCATAATCCGAGGCCGCCTCGGTGACGACCCGCGCCCCACAGGCCATGACATCGCGGGCTACGTCATCCCCGGACAGATGGAACAGCCATTCACCGGTTGCCTGCTCCGTTGGCTGCAATTGCACCTGGTCGAGCACGCTGGCGAATGCGGCCATGTCTGGCAGGTACGCGGTGAAGCCGTCGCCTTTCAGCGCGGTGGTGCGAATACCCAGGGCGGCGCAGATGCGGTCCTTGGTCGTGATGTCTTCGCGATCGGCCTGGCGCGAGCGTTCGATCAGCGTGGCCAGTTCCTCATCGACCAACGTGCCGCCGACGATCAGTTGCGGACCGGTTTCCCAGGATTGTGGCGGGCAGTCCTTGGCCGCTGGATTGAGAGGGATGTGCGGGTTGATTTCCATCGGATAGATGCGGCACACCAAGGGGCGGCGTTCGTAAATGCCGCACCGATTGTCTGCGTCAAGATTGCGGCAGGGGCCGGCGTTGTAGGCGGCGAACGTGATCGCCACGCGGGCCTCGGCAGTGCCGCTGCGGACCACCGCCGAGCGCCGCTCGGCATGCTCGCGTTGCGTCGTTGGCAGGCCGAGCCCGTTGGACAGGAAGGCTTCCACCAGGACAATGACCTGGCCGCCGTCCTCGGCCCACATCCGAGCCTCCGAAAGGGTCAGGGGGACGTGGTGGTCGGAGCAGCATTTGCCGCACCCTACGCAGGAAAACCTTGTGCTCATTGAACGCCCGTTCGCAAATGGCTGGAAAGCGGCGACAGAAAAACGCCGTGATGCGCCGGGCGAAGCAAGTTATGCGCCACTCACCGATCGGCGGAGGCGGGGCGGATCGAGTCCCACTCGGTCACATGGGCGGTCTTGGTCTTCTTGCGGTAGAGGCACAACTCGGTACCGGTCGCCCCTTTCATGTGTTTCTGTGGGTACTGGCCTTGCAGCAACAGTGCGGTGTAGCCGACCCGATCGTCGAATTGCGCGGCGCTGCCCACCGGTTCGACGTTCTTCAGGCCACTGGCCTTGACGCAGCTGGCCAGCACGGCTTTATCGTAGGCAGCCCAGGCGTCCGGGCTGGAGGCATGGGCCTGGGCGGCCAGGGCGGTGAAACCAAGGAAAATCAATGTGCGGGTTTTCATCGAAGGGCCTCGTTCCGGGATGGCAGGGCACGAGTATGCCTGAGGTTGCCGGACGGCGATGGCCCCCGCGTTGGAACGCAGGCGCCACAGCCGGGCCGATAGGTTTCAGTGACCTTGTTCGGCCACGGCCTTGGCGGCGGTGATCAGGCACTTGGTCAGTTCCGGCGAGGAGAACTTGGTCAGCACGCCATTGGCGCCGGCCAGGCGGGCCTTTTCGGCGTTCATGGCGCTGTCCAGGGAGGTGTGCAGCAAC
The DNA here is from genome assembly GCA_001023535.1 of Pseudomonas chlororaphis. Lineage (NCBI taxonomy): Bacteria > Pseudomonadati > Pseudomonadota > Gammaproteobacteria > Pseudomonadales > Pseudomonadaceae > Pseudomonas > Pseudomonas chlororaphis. The sequence goes on along the minus strand of CP011020.1, from coordinate 4,467,323 downwards.
ACGTAGAGGTGGGCGAAGTCCGGTGTTTCGCGCAGGGTCCGGGTGAGGGCGTAGCCGTCCATCTCGGACATCTCGATGTCAGAGACGATCAGGTTGATCTGCCCTGCGGTGCCTTGCAGGTCCAACAGGCATTCGATGGCTTCCTTGGCGCTGCGGGCGGTGTGGCATTGCAGGCCCAGGTTGCGCAACGTGTGCACCGATTGTTGCAGCGCGACCTGGCTGTCATCGACCACCAGGATCCGGGCGTTGCCCAGCACCTCGGCGTCTTCCATGCTCAGCTCGGTGGGCGCGGTTTCGATTTGTGCCGGCGCGATGCCGTGGATGACCTTCTCGATATCCAGCACTTGCACCAGGGTGCCATCCACCGAGGTCACGCCGGTGATGAACGCCCGCACGCCGCCAGAACCGTAGGGCGGCGGTTTGATGTCAGTGGTCAGGCAGTGGACGATCTTGCTCACGGCCTGCACATGCAGGCCCTGCTTGGAACGGCTGACATCGGTGACGATCAGGCAGCCGCCGTCCGGATCTTCCAAGGGGCGCTCGCCGATGGCGCGGCTCAGGTCAATCACCGACAGCGAGGTCCCGCGCAGGGTGGCGATGCCTTTGACGTGCGGGTGCGACTCCGGCAGCTTGGTCAGCGGCGGGCAGGGAATGATTTCGCTGACCTTGAGCAGGTTGATCGCCATCAGCTTGCCGCTGCGCAAGGTAAACAGCAGAAGCGAAAGTGAATCTGCGCGGGCTTTGTTGGAAGACATAAAAACCTTCTGTGGAAAAAGGTGGGGCGAGCGTGAAGAACGCCAAAACAGCTTGTGATAACGGGTTATCGACCCGTTGGGGGCAGGCTTTAGGGGGAAACCTGTCGACAGCGGGATCGTCTTGAGCAGACGCCCTCGTCACAAAAACTATTTAAGCCCTAACCGCCGCGCCATCCGCCCCAGGTTCGCCCGGTCCAGGCCCAGCTCACGGGCGGCGCTGGCCCAATTGTGCTGGTGGCGTTCCAGGGCCGTGCCGATGAGGCTGCGTTGGAACTGATCGACGGCTTCGCGCAGATCCCCGGTGAACCCGGTCATGTTGGGCTGCGGATTGACGGCCGAGGGCGCGGCGTTATCCACAGCGACTTGCGGCAGGTCCAGGTCCTGGGCGCCGAGGCTGAGGATTTTCGGTCGCACCGGGCAACGGCCCAGGGCCTTCAGGGCGCTGCGGCCGATCAGGTGCTCCAGCTCGCGCACATTGCCCGGCCAGTCGTAGGCCAACAGAGCCGCCTGGGCATCGCTGCTCAGGCGCAAGCTGCCCAGGCCCATGCGCGAACGGTTCTGCTCCAGGAAGAAGCCGCTGAGCAACAGCACGTCCCGGCCGCGATCGCGAAGCGCCGGAACCTGCAGCGGATACACACTCAAGCGATGATAGAAGTCGGCCCGGTAACGGCCGTTGCGCACTTCTTCGGCGAGGTCGCGATTGGTGGCCGCGATCAGCCGTACATCGACCCGGTGCTCCTTGTCCGAGCCCAGCCGTTGCAACTGGCCGCTTTGCAGCACGCGCAACAGCTTGGCCTGGACGGTCAGCGACAGCTCGCCCACTTCGTCGAGGAACAACGTCCCGCCGTCGGCCAGTTCGAATTTGCCGCGCCGGTCACTGGTGGCGCCGGTGAAGGCCCCTCGTACATGGCCGAAGAGCTCGCTTTCCACCAGCGTGTCCGGCAGCGCGGCGCAGTTGAGGCTGATCAGCGGCTGTTCGGCGCGTTTCGAGGCGCCATGGATGGCCTGGGCCACCAGTTCCTTGCCGACCCCGGTTTCGCCTGTGATCAGCACGGTCAGGTCGCTGCCGCCCACCAGGTTGATTTCTTCCACCAGGCGCTTGTGGGCCTTGCTCTGGCCGACCATGTCGCGGTGCTGTTGGCCGCTGGCCTGGCGATAGACCTCGGCGCGACGGTGTTCGTCTTCGGCCTTCAAGGCCAGGCGCTCAATGCGTTCGGCAGCGCTGACCGTTGCGGCGGCGAGGCTGGCGAAGGCTTGCAGGGCACCGAGATCGATCAGTTCGAAGCGCCCCGGGTCCAGCGCGTCGAGGGTCAACAGGCCCCAGGGGCGCTCATCGACGAACAGCGGGCAGCCCATGCAGTCATGGACTTCAAGGTGTTCGTCCAGGCCTTCGACCAAGCCGTCGTAGGGGTCGGGCAGGGCGCTGTCGGCGGCGAAGCGGGTAGGCTCCGGGTTGGCCAGCAGGGCCTCGAAGCGCGGGTGTTCGCTCACCCGGAAGCGCCGACCCAGTGTGTCGGCGCTCAACCCATCCACCGCCAGGGGCACCAGGCAGTCTCCGTCAAGGCGCAACAAGGCGGCCGCATCGCAGGGCAACAACGCGCGCAAGGCGCCGAGCAGGCGGCGATAGCGTTCGCCTTCAGGCAATTCGCGAGACAGGTCGGCCACCAGCGGCAGCAGGGAGGTGAGTAGGGAGGTTGCGGTCATAATGACTCCATGTAGTCACAAGGACTATAAAGCGGTCTGTGTCTTTATGACTACTTTATTTATAACTAATTGATAAATAAGGATAAAAATATTGGCATGGAAACTGATAAGAGAGGGTATTCGTACACATCAGGAGTCACCTTAATGCTCAGTCAAGAACAACGCGCCATTATTCGTGCCACCGTTCCATTGCTGGAAAGCGGCGGCGAGGCACTGATCACCCATTTCTACCGCATGATGCTGTCCGAATACCCTCAGGTACGCCCGCTGTTCAACCAGGCGCACCAGGCCAGTGGCGATCAGCCCCGGGCATTGGCCAATGGCGTGTTGATGTATGCCCGCCACATCGACCAGCTCGACCAGTTGGGAGACCTGGTGGCGAAGATCGTCAACAAGCACGTCGCCTTGCAGATCCTGCCGGAGCATTATCCGATTGTCGGTTCCTGCCTGCTGCGGGCGATTGCCGAGGTGCTGGGCGAAGAGATCGCTACCCCCGAAGTGATTTCCGCATGGGCGGCGGCCTACAACCAATTGGCCGATATCCTGATCGGTGCCGAGTCTGGCCTGTATGAGCAGAAAGCCGCGGCGCCGGGTGGCTGGCGTGGCGAGCGGACGTTCGTGCTGACGGCCAAGGTGCAGGAGAGCTCGGAGATCACGTCGTTCTACTTCGAGCCAGCGGACAAGGGGCCGGTCCTGCTCGCCGAGCCCGGCCAGTACATCGGTATGAAGCTGATCCTGGACGGCGAGGAAGTGCGTCGCAACTATTCGCTGTCGGCCCTGGCGGACAACGGCCAATACCGGATCAGCGTCAAGCGCGAGCCAGGCGGGCGGGTGTCCAACCACCTGCATCATCATGTCCAGATCGGCGACAGCATCCAGCTGTTCCCGCCGTCCGGGGATTTCTACCTGACGGCCAGCGACAAGCCGCTGGTGCTGATCAGTGGCGGCGTTGGCATCACCCCGACCCTGGCGATGTTGCAAGCGGCCTTGCAAACCGAGCGCCCGGTGCATTTCATCCACTGCGCCCGCAACGGCCGGGCCCATGCGTTCCGTGACTGGATCGACGACCTGGCCAAACGGCACCCGCAACTCAAGCGTTTCTACTGCTACGACGAAGACGACGGCGTGAGCCCGCCGGCCGACAAGGTCGGGTTGTTGAGCGAGGCGCAACTGGCGCACTGGCTGCCGGAACAGCGTGACCTGGACGCTTACTTCCTCGGGCCGAAGGGCTTCATGGGCGCCGTCAAGCGCCACCTCAAGGCCCTGGGCGTGCCGGATGGGCAGAGCCGCTACGAATTCTTCGGGCCGGCGGCGGCGCTGGAGTAAACAGCCTGGCAGGCCCGCTCCCACAACGTTTTGGCGTGAACACAGCCCGTGAACACCCCGAAAAAACCAGTGGGAGCGAGCTTGCTCGCGAAGGGGCCAGCATGCCCAACCCCATTCCCAAAGCCTTTGCACCCACGCAAATTAATCCGCCCTTAACGCTTTTCCTGTCTATTGCCTGCAAAGTTGCCGGCGGCCGCTCGTTCACTGTCATGGTCAGCGTGTAGACTTCGGCCATCCGATGGCGCGCCGAGTGTTGCAAGGCCGCGCGTTGATCCATGTAGACAAAGGGAAACGCAATGAATGAGGAAATGACGCGGTTAGGTCGTGAGCGGCGCTATCTGGTGTTGCTGGGGCTGATCTGCCTGGCGTTGATCGGCGGCGCGCTGTACATGCAGGTGGCCCTCGGCGAGGCGCCGTGCCCGCTGTGCATCCTGCAGCGCTATGCGCTATTGCTGATCGCAATCTTCGCCTTTATTGGTGCGGCCATGCGCACCCGTCGCAGCGTGACGATTTTCGAGGGGCTGGTGGTGCTCAGTGCCCTGGCCGGCGCAGGGGTGGCGGGGCATCACGTGTACACCCAGTTCTTCCCGGCCGTCAGCTGCGGCGTTGATGTGTTGCAGCCGATTGTCGACGGCCTGCCACTGGCGAAGATCTTCCCGCTGGGGTTCCAGGTCGATGGCTTCTGCTCCACCCCCTACCCGCCGATCCTCGGCCTGTCCCTGGCGCAATGGGCCCTGGTGGCCTTCGTCCTGACGGTGGTGCTGGTGCCCTTGCTGGTGTCGCGCAACCGCAAGCAATTGCGCTGAATCCCCCTTGCTGAACGCCCCGGTTTCTCTCCAGCAGAGCCGGGGCGTTTTTCGTTTCAGCCTTGTGGCGGGTCGTCCTTGATCCGAGGCAAGAATGGCCTGCGACAATGTGCGACATGTTGTCACATATTTGGAGTCCTACCGCCTTTGCGGGGGTGAATAAACACCCACTCCTGTAACAAAAGTTCGGCGGATTTCGTAAAACCCTCTTCCCGGCCAGCAGGCATTTTTAACAGCGAAGCGACGGGCGGCCCAACCCCCGTAAAACAGGCGCTTTGCGCGAAAAAATCTTCACCGTGAATACGCCAGGCTGTCTAAATCGGGCGTAGTAGCCTTACCTTTTTTGGGGTTCTTGTTGAGAATCAATTTCGATAACATGCTGGCCTGTTGCAATTTCGGTGAAGGATTATTGCCGGATCGGAGAAAAATTATTTCGGGATGAAACATGGTCTACAGCGCCTCAGCTCACTACAATCGCCCGCACCGATTTTCCGACCCGGCTCAGGCTTTGAGCACGAGGGTGGTCGAAGGGCGCCAGCGCCCCATGCGACCCCAGGTGTCGGAGCCTCCAATACCCGCACCAAATGGAATTGGGCTTGAACTAGGCCTTTTGACCAACGAATAAGAACTCACTGCTGGCCCAGGATGTGTCGAACAGCGTCTGACGTTCGACGGGCAGCCCTTATTCAATCCAAGAAAAATGCCAACCCTTGGCAGGGTGAAGTGTTGGCGATCAAAACCCAACTGCATTGCGCAAGCTGCTTTAGAGGTCGTGAGATGAGTAAAAACAGGTACCCCCGATTACTAGGCTTGTTGCCGTTGCTCGGCACGTTGCTGCTGGGAGGCTGCAACATGACCTTGCTCGATCCCAAGGGCCAGGTCGGCCTGGATGAGCGCAACCTGATCATCACCGCCACGCTGCTGATGCTGCTGGTGGTCGTGCCGGTTATCGTCATGACCTTCCTGTTCGCCTGGAAATACCGCGCGTCCAACACCAAGGCCGTGTACACGCCGAAGTGGTCGCACTCGACCAAGATCGAAGTCGCGGTGTGGACGATTCCAGTCCTGATCATCATTGCCCTGGGTTATGTCACCTACAAGTCGACCCACGCCCTGGACCCTTACCGTCCGCTGGATTCGGACGTCAAGCCGGTCACCATCGAAGTCGTCTCGATGGACTGGAAGTGGCTGTTCATCTACCCGGAACAAGGCATCGCCACCGTCAACAAGATCGTGTTCCCGGCCCACACGCCGATCAACTTCAAGGTCACCTCCGACACCGTGATGAACTCGTTCTTCATCCCGGGCCTGGGCGGCCAGATCTACGCGATGGCGGGCATGCAGACCAAGCTGCACCTGATTGCCAACCAGAACGCTGAACTCGACGGTATCTCCGCCAACTACAGCGGTGCAGGTTTCACCGGCATGAAGTTCAAGGCAATCGCCACGACCCAGGAAGATTTCGACGCCTGGGTCAACGAAGTGAAAAAGGCACCTAAACAGCTTGAAAAAGCTGAATACGAAGCCCTTTCCAAGCCGAGCCAGAACAACCCAGTCGAACTCTACTCCTCGGTCACGCCGAACCTGTTCCAGACCATCATCGACAAGTATGAAGGGATGAACCCGGGCAAGCCGATGCACCACGAGAAGAAAGAGAAGGAAGTGGCTCACAACATGGAAGGGATGGACATGAGTTCGCATTCAGCTGCCGGGGCAGAGGAGTAAACGATGTTTGGTAAATTAAGTTGGGAAGCGATCCCGTTCCACGAGCCGATTGTCATGGTGACCCTCGCCATCATCGCGCTCGGTGGCCTGGCGCTGTTTGCGGGTATCACTTACTTCAAGAAGTGGACCTACCTGTGGACCGAGTGGCTGACCTCGGTCGACCACAAGAAAATCGGCGTGATGTACATCATCGTCGCCATGGTCATGCTGCTGCGTGGTTTTGCCGACGCCATCATGATGCGTACCCAGTTGGCCATGGCCACCGAGGGTTCGCCTGGCTACCTGCCGCCTGAACACTATGACCAGATCTTCACCGCCCACGGTGTGATCATGATCATCTTCATGGCGATGCCTTTCTTCACCGGCCTGATGAACCTTGCAGTGCCGCTGCAGATCGGCGCGCGTGACGTTGCCTTCCCGTTCCTGAACTCCCTGAGCTTCTGGCTGCTGGTTTCCGGCGTGGTGCTGATCAACCTGTCCCTGGGCGTTGGCGAATTCGCCAAGACCGGTTGGGTGGCCTATCCGCCGCTGTCGGGCTTGCAATACAGTCCGGGCGTGGGGATGGATTACTACATCTGGGCGCTACAGCTATCCGGGTTGGGTACGACGCTGACGGGGGTCAACTTCCTCGCCACCGTGCTGAAAATGCGTACCCCTGGCATGAAGTTGATGGACATGCCGATCTTCACCTGGACCTGCACCTGGGCCAACGTGCTGATCGTCGCTTCGTTCCCGATCCTGACCGCTACCCTGGCTCTGCTGACGCTTGACCGCTACATGGATTTCCACATTTTCACCAATGAACTGGGTGGGAATCCGATGATGTACGTGAACCTGTTCTGGGCCTGGGGTCACCCCGAGGTGTACATCCTGATCCTGCCGGCCTTCGGGATTTTCTCCGAAGTCATCTCGACGTTCTCCGGCAAGAAACTGTTCGGCCACCACTCGATGATCTACGCCAGCGGCGCGATCTCGGTGCTGGGCTTCATGGTCTGGCTGCACCACTTCTTCACCATGGGTTCGGGTGCGAGCGTCAACGCCTTCTTCGGCCTGGCGACGATGCTGATTTCGATCCCGACCGGGGTGAAGCTGTTCAACTGGCTGTTCACGATCTATCAGGGCCGTCTGCGCTTCACCAGCCACGTGATGTGGACCCTGGGCTTCATGGTGACCTTCGCCATTGGCGGCATGACCGGTGTATTGCTGGCCATCCCGGGTGCTGACTTCGTGCTGCACAACAGCTTGTTCGTGATCGCGCACTTCCACAACGTGATCATCGGCGGTGCGGTGTTCGGCTATATCGCCGGCTTCGCCTTCTACTTCCCGAAAGCGTTCGGCTTCAAGCTGCACGAAGGCTGGGGCAAGGCAGCGTTCTGGTTCTGGATCACCGGCTTCTTCGTCGCGTTCATGCCGCTCTATGTACTGGGCTTCATGGGCATGACCCGTCGCCTGAACACCACCACCAACCCTGAGTGGGTGCCGTACCTGTACGTCGCCATGTTCGGTGCGGTGATGATCGCTGTGGGTATCGCCTGCCAGCTGATCCAGCTGTATGTCAGCGTGCGCGACCGCAACAAGCCAGAGAACATGTGCGAACACGGCGACCCGTGGAATGCCCATACCCTGGAATGGTCGACCTCGTCGCCACCGCCGTTCTACAACTTCGCCGTGCTGCCAAAGGCAGACGTCATCGACCCGTTCACCGAAGCCAAGGAAAACGGTACCGCGTACCAGGTTCCGGCCAAGTACGAGCCGATCCACATGCCAAACAACACCGCCACCGGTGTGGTCATGGGCGGCCTGTTGACGGTGTTCGGTTTCGCGATGATCTGGCACATCTGGTGGCTGGCCATCGCAAGCCTGGTCGGCACCGTGGCGTATTTCGTGATTCATGCTGCCCGTGACGATCAGGGCTACATGGTGCCGGTGGATGTCATCGAGCGCACCGAAGCCGAGCAGCACAAACGTCTGGTCGCGGCCGGGAAGATCCCAGCCTCCGCCACCCGTGTTGAAACCTCGTTGGAACAGGCTTAAACCATGTCGAACTTAGTGACCAATGTTGGACACGCCCATGGTCATGACCATGGGCACGATGACCATCACCACGACTCGGGCGAGATGACCGTATTCGGTTTCTGGCTCTACCTGATGACCGACTGCATTCTGTTTGCGTCGATCTTCGCGGCGTACGCGGTGCTGGTAAACAACGTCGCCGGTGGCCCGTCGGGCCACGACATCTTCGAGCTGCCGTACGTACTGGGCGAAACCGCCTTGCTGCTGTTCAGCTCGATCACCTACGGCTTCGCCATGCTGGCGTTGTTCAAGGGCAAGAAGAACCAGGTCCTGGGCTGGCTGGCCATGACCTTCCTGTTCGGTGCCGGCTTCATCGGCATGGAGATCAACGAGTTCCACATGCTGATCTCCGAAGGCTACGGTCCGAACCGCAGCGGCTTCCTGTCGGGCTTCTTCACCCTGGTCGGCACCCACGGCCTGCACGTGACCAGCGGCCTGATCTGGATGGCGATCATGATGTACCAGGTCCAGAAAAACGGCCTGACCGCTACCAACAAGACGCGCCTGAGCTGCCTGAGCCTGTTCTGGCACTTCCTGGACGTGGTGTGGATCTGCGTATTCACCGTTGTTTATCTGATGGGGACCCTGTAAATGGCTAACGCACATTCCCACGATGGCCACGACGCCGGCCACGGCAGCGTCAAGTCCTACGCCATCGGTTTCATCCTGTCGGTGATCCTGACCGTCATTCCATTCGGCCTGGTGATGTACCCGACGCTGCCCAAGAGCCTGACCCTGTGGATCATCCTGATCTTCGCCGTGGTCCAGGTACTGGTGCACCTGGTGTACTTCCTGCACCTGGACCGCTCCGCCGCCCAACGCAACAACGTGGTCGCGTTTGTCTTTGCCGCGATCGTGATTGTCCTGCTGGTCGGCCTGTCGTTGTGGATCATGTTCAGCATCCACACCAACATGATGGCGCACTGAGGAAAGTCCGGATGTCCTTAAAGCACTTTATCCAAATCACCAAGCCGGGGATCATTTTCGGTAACGTGCTTTCTGTGGCAGGCGGGTTTTTCCTGGCCTCGAAAGGGCATGTCGATCTGGCCATCTTCCTGGCGGCGATGATCGGCACGTCCTTGGTGGTCGCGTCGGGTTGCGTGTTCAACAACTGCATTGACCGCGACATCGACATCAAGATGGAGCGCACCAAGAACCGAGCCCTGGTCCAGGGCCTGATCCCGGTGCAACTGGCCCTGGCGTTCGCCACGGTGCTGGGCGTGGCCGGGGTGGCGCTGCTGTATCGGGTGGCCAACCCGTTGGCGGCGTTGTTCGCGGTGATCGGCTTTGTGATCTACGTCGGCCTCTATAGCCTGTACCTCAAGCGCAAGTCGGTCCACGGCACGCTGGTGGGCAGCCTGTCGGGGGCGATGCCGCCGGTGATCGGCTACGTCGCGGTGAGCAACAGCTTCGACATGGCCGCGCTGACGCTGCTGGTGATGTTCAGCCTGTGGCAGATGCCGCATTCCTATGCCATCGCGATCTTCCGCTTCAACGACTACCTGGCGGCTTCGATTCCGGTGTTGCCGGTCAAGCGCGGTATCCGGGTGGCCAAGAAGCACATCCTGCTCTATATCCTGGCCTTCCTCGTGGCGACCTTGATGCTGACATTCAGCGGCTACGCCGGCATGAGCTACCTCGCCGTCGCCGCCGCCATGGGCATGTACTGGCTGTACATGGCCTGGACCGGCTACAAGGCCGTGGATGACACGGTCTGGGCACGCAAGCTGTTCGTGTTCTCGATCTTCACCATCACCGCCCTGAGCGTCATGATGTCCCTGGACTTCAAGGTGCCCAGTGAGCTGCTGCTGACGTACGCACCCTAAGCTTCAGACGCTGTACAAAAAGCCCCGCCTTCGAGAGAAGCGCGGGGTTTTTTGTGTAGACAGGCCTGGATTGACTGTCATTCGTCGCAATAGATTATGGCGTGTTGAACTGTGGGCAATTTGCTTATAGTTTCTGCCATGCATACCTTATTTTTTGAAACGACTGCGTTCACCGCCACGGTGGGACATTACCTGACTGACGATGAATATCGTTTGCTCCAGTCCTATCTGCTGCAGCACCCAACGGCCGGTGACGTCATGCCACGTACCGGCGGCTTTCGTAAGCTGCGCTGGTTCGATGAGCGTCGTGGCAAGGGGAAGCGAGGTGGTTTGCGAGTCATTTACTATTGGCTCATGAATGATCTTCAGTTCTGGATGTTCGCGATTTATGACAAGGACGAGTTGGAAAACCTGACCCGCGAGCAAGAGAAGTCGCTCAAGCGCGCCATTGAGGCTGAGTTGAAAGTGCGAGGTACCTTATGAAAAAACGTGATCTGTTTGCCGAGATGATGCAGGGCATCGAGGAAATGGCCGCTCACCGGGAGGGCAAGCTGACCCTTCGCCAGGTATCGATCGAAGATAAACCAGCGCCCGAGGTATCGGCCCAGGAAATTGTGGCGTTGCGTGACAAGCTCCACATGTCCCAAGCCGTTTTCGCCAAGAGCATCAGGACCAGTCCTGGCACGCTCAGGAACTGGGAGCAGGAAAAGTCCAGGCCCAATGCCCAGGCGGCTCTGTTGATCAGGTTGGTCGAGAAGTTTCCAGACATGGTCGAGCGGCTCGCAGCTGTTTGAGGAACGCCTGCATCGCTGCCATGAAAAAGCCCCGCCTTCGAGAGAAGCGCGGGGCTTTTTTGCGACGGTGTCTGGGGCAGTGAACGCCGTTGAACCCTTGTGGGAGCGGGCTTGCTCGCGAATGCGGTGGCGCAGTTGACGGTGATGTTGGCTGACACGACGTCTTCGCGAGCAAGCCCGCTCCCACAAAAAATGGCTTCGGGTGACAGGTTATTGCTGGGCGATGCTGTAGCCGTCGAATGCCTTTTGCTGTTGCAGGGCGGTGACGATGCTTTTGCGGGTGACCGGTTGTTCGGTGCCGTCATTGTCCAGGAAGGTTTCGCTTTCCAACTCGGCGTCATCGCCTTCGCCGACAAAGTTGAAGCCCAGGAACTCGAAGGCTTCGCGGTCGACGTTCGGCTTGGAGCGCGGGGTGCGCAAGGGCAGGGTGACGCTGATGCCGTCCTTGCTGATGACAAAGACTTCGGCGTCCTTCTTGGCACGCGAGGCCTTGCCTTTGCCGCCGCTCGGGTTGCTGATGGCCTGGTGGGTCTGGTTCAGGACCTTCAAGGCCAGGCCATAGACCAGTTCCTGAAATGCCGGGTCATCCTTGTAGCTGGAAAGTATGCGGCTGATGGGGAAGCGGCTGCTCAAGTCTTCCAGTGCCGCGAAGTCGGCGGCTTCGGCGTCCTTGAGTTGCTTGAGCTGGCCCATCAGTTCGTAGGCCTTGTCATCGTCGAACGCATCGTGGGCCTGGCGGATGGCGGTGCGCAGTTCGCGGATCTGATCGCTTTCGCGGTTCGACTGGAAGGCATCCAGGACCATCTCGCTGATGCTCTTGGCCTGGGGCAGATGCTGTGAAAGATTGATGGAGTTTTCGTATTCCGCTTTGGACGAGAGGGTGACTACGGATTCAGCGGTGTTGGAATCGGACATTGAAATTTCACTACTTCTGTTAGCGGGATGAGGCGAGAAAGGCGTTGAGCTTTTTCCGGCCGACTAATCTATTGGACGCGGGCAACGTTGTCACGGTCGGACCGTTGGCCGGTGCGCATTTGTTGGCGGGCTCGGTGTTCAGTCGCGCAACAGCTTCATCAGCCGCAAGGCGTCGGCTGTCGCGGCGCCGCTGGCGGTGTTGTCGAAGATGCACCAGGTCGGCGTGTGCGGATCGGCCTTCAATTGTTCGGCCAGGTGCGCCAGCCAGGCGTCTTCGTAGGGCGAGTAGTAGATCCGTGGCGAACCGTGCAGGCGGTAGTAACGAATGCCCGGCCAGCCGGCGGGCTGGTCGCCGTCGGGCAAGGGCGATGGGTCGGCTGCGACACGGCCGATGCGCTCGGCCTGCAACAGCGCCATGGCCTGCGGCGCAAGCCAGCTCGGGTGTCGCGGCTCCAGCACGGTCGGGCCTTGGTATCGGTCACGCAGGGCCGTGAAGAACGCCCGGGCGACGGCGTCATCGAAAGCCAGCGAGGGCGGCAATTGAACCAACAGGCACCCGAGTTTTTCGCCCAACTGCGAACACTGCCCCAGGAACTCGTCCACCCATCCTTCGCAATCGATCAGGCGCCGTTCATGGGTGATCTGCCTGGGTACCTTGACCGAGAACCGGAAACCGGGGGCAACGCTGTCAGCCCACTTGGCGTAGGTGGCGGGGCGATGCGCACGGTAGAACGAGCTGTTGATCTCGACGGCGCTGAATCGAGCACTGTAGCGCTGCAGATGAGTCCCTTCGACGGGAAACGCAGGCCACTGCTCCCGGGGCAGCGACCAGCCGGCGCAGCCCAGGTAAACGCGAGACGGTGAAGTGGATTGAGTCGGCAAGGTCGAAAACCGGGTGACAGGGGATTCCCTTGTGACCGTTTCACGAGCCTCGAAGCTGCATTCTTTTTACTCGCAGATCACGTTCTTGCCCGCCATCTTGGAGCGATACAGCGCCTGGTCCGCCCGGTCCAGCAGCGCCGCCTGCTGTTCATCGTCGAGGCGCTGCACCACGCCGAAGCTCATGGTGATCTGGAAGTCGCCCACCGGCAGCAGGTCGGACAGGCCACGGCGAATGGTTTCGGCCACCAGCCGGGCGTCAGCCAGGGTGGTGTTGGGCAAGATCAGAATGAATTCATCGCCGCCCCAGCGCGCCAGCAAGTCGCCGTCACGCTCGCTGCGCTGGACACTCTGCACCACTTGCACCAGGGCCGCGTCGCCGAACGCGTGGCCGTAGCGATCGTTGATGTCCTTGAAGTCATCGACATCCATGGCGATCAGGCACAACGGCTCGCGAAAGCGCTGGGCGCGCTCGCACGCCAGCGGCAGGGCCTGCTCCAGGCGATAGCGATTGGCAACCCGCGTCAGCGCGTCGGTTTCGGCCAGCCTGCGGTTTTCATCGAGCTGGACCTGCAACTGCTGGTTGACCCGGGACAGCTCGCGGGTGCGTTCTTCGATGGCCGCTTCCAATGACGAATTGCGCCGCTCCAGTTGTTCGAACAGGCGCTTCTTGTCGTCGATGCTGCGGTGGGCGCCGAGCATGCGCGCCACCGTGCCGTCGGCGTTGCGGGCGATGATGTAGCCGCGATCTTCGATCCAGAGCCAGCCGCCATCGCGCATGCGGCAGCGGTACTCGGCCTGGTAGCCGGGGGAGCGCTGCTCCAGGTAATCGTCGAACAACGCCATCACCCGCGGGTAGTCCTCGGGATGGATCACGTTTTCCCAGGTCAGCACGGTGTTGTTGAGGGAATGCGGCGGGTAACCCAGCATCGTGTACCAGCCGGGGTTGCGGTAGACGAAACCGGTATTGGCGTTCCAGTCCCAGATGCCGTCGCTGACCAGCTCCAGGATGGTGTGCAGCACGCCTTCGTCCAGGTCCGACAAGTCGAACCGCAACGCATCCATGTTCGAGGCATTTCCCATCATGCGTCCCTCAATCAACCTTGATATCAAAATGCTCGTTCGCGGTTGCAGAGTAGCCGATGGGGCGGTGCGCCACTAGCGCCGCACGGCGTCCGGGCGAGCCTCGTCATGCGCTCATTCGGCCGCTGTTCGAGGTTTACCCCAACGCTGCAGGGCGAACTCGACAAAACTGCGTAGCTTCGGCAAACGGTAGCGATCCTGCGCGTACATCAGGCTCATGGGCCGGTGGGGCAATTGGTAATCCTGCAGCAGCGCCACCAGATGTCCGTCCTTCAGGTCCTGGGCCACCAACGCGTCGGGCAGCATCACCACGCCCATGCCGGCCAGCGCGGCACGGTGCAGGCCGGAAGAGCTGTTGATCAGCATGGGGCCGTTCACCGGCACCTTGATTGCGCCCTCTGGCCCGTTGATCGGCCAGTGGTCCTGGGCGAAGCGCCACTCGTCTCCCGCCGAGTAGGCGAACGACAGGCAGTCATGCTGTTGCAGGTCGGCGGGTTGCCTTGGTGTGCCTCGTCGAGCCAGGTAAGCCTTGGATGCACAGACGGTGAGGGTGTAGTCCATCAACGGCCGGGCGATCATCTTCGGATCGGGATGACCCAGGCGGATGGCGACATCGAACCCGTGGTCGAGCAGGTCCAGGCGCTGGTTGGTCAGCACCACGTCGAGCTTGACCTGGGGAAAGCGCTGGTTGAAATCCGCCAGTGCCGGGGCCAGGCGTTCGGTGCCGAAGGTCAGCGGTGCGGTGATGCGCAGGGTGCCGGTGGGTTCGCCTTGCGTCTGTTCGGCCAGGCGTTCGGAGTCGGCCACCAGCCCCAGCACTTCCAGGCAGCGCTGATAGTAGGTCGAGCCGAATTCGGTCAGGCGCTGGCGTCGGGTCGTCCGGTTGATCAGGCGCACACCCAGGCGCTGTTCCAGCGCGCGAAGATGATTGCCCACCATGGTGGTGGACATTTCGCACGCCTGGGCCGCAGCGGTCAGGCTGCCGGTTTCCACCACTTTCACGTAGACGGTCATTGCCTGGAACAGGTCCATTATCAAGCTCGGCTTTTAAATGATTGAAGTAAAGCGGCGTTTATCCAGCAAGGGTGGCTAACCATACTGGAAAAAACCACCCGATGGAGCTTGATGTCATGACCGCAGCCTGCCTGATGTCCACTTACCAACCCCTGGCGCTGAGCTTCACTCGCGGCTTGGGCACGCGCCTGTGGGACCAGGACGGTCGCGAATACCTTGATGCGGTGGCGGGCGTGGCGGTGACCAACGTTGGTCATTCCCACCCCAGGTTGGTGGCGGCGATCAGTGAACAGGCCGGCCTGTTGCTGCACACGTCCAACCTGTACAGCATCGACTGGCAGCAACGCCTGGCGCACAAGCTCACCGAACTGTCCGGGCTTACGCGGGTGTTCTTCAACAATTCGGGGGCCGAGGCCAACGAGACCGCGCTGAAACTGGCGCGGCTCTATGGTTGGCACAGGGGCGTGGAGCAGCCGCTGGTGGTGGTCATGGACAACGCGTTCCACGGTCGTACCCTGGGCACGATGTCTGCCAGCGATGGCCCGTCGGTGCGCCTGGGTTTCAACCGCCTGCCGGGGGATTTCATCAAGGTGCCGTTTGGCGACCTCGCCGCGCTGGAGGACGTCCAGCGGGCTCATGCCGATCGCATCGTCGCGGTACTGGTCGAGCCGATCCAGGGCGAAAGCGGAGTGCAACTCGCGCCGCCCGGTTACCTCAAGGCCTTGCGTCAACTGTGCAGCCGCCGGGCCTGGCTGCTGATGCTCGACGAGATCCAGACGGGCATCGGTCGCACGGGCCAGTGGTTCGCGTTCCAGCACGAGGGCATCGTGCCGGACGTCATGACCCTCGCCAAGGGTCTGGGCAACGGTGTGCCCATCGGCGCATGCCTGGCCCGGGGCAAGGCCGCCGAGCTGTTCACGCCCGGCAGCCACGGCAGCACCTTTGGCGGTAACCCCTTGGCTTGTCGGGCCGGTTGCACGGTACTGGCGATTATCGAGGAGCAAGGGCTGGTGGATAACGCCCGGCGTCAGGGTGAGCAATTGCTCAGCCGGCTGCGGGCCGAGTTGGCGGACAACCCGAATGTGCTGGCGATCCGTGGCCAGGGCCTGATGATCGGCATCGAACTCAAGCAACCGGTGCGCGACCTGGCCCTGCGCGCGGCCCGGGATCACGGTCTGCTGATCAACGTCACCCGCGGCAAGATCATCCGCGTGCTGCCGCCACTGACCCTGGACGGGCGGGAAGTGGAGATGATCGTCAGGGGCGTGGCCCGCAGCCTCCTCGAGGGCTGAGCTCGCCAATAGACCAGGGGGGGGGGCGCTGATCAGGGCCCCCACCCATCGGCTTTGCACATCGGGCCGCACGACGGCCATCGGCACCGGGTGACCAAGCCCTGAGCCGCGGCCCTTGCACAAGGCAGCGCAGCCAGGCGAAACGCAGCGGGACGGAATTTTTGCCGATTGGCGCGTTCAAACGCCAGCCAGAGTCGGTTGCCTACGCCCTGGCACTCCAGACTCAAACCAGGAGCATTCCATGTTCACCTCGCGTCGCTTGATCGTCGTCGCAACCGCTGTGGCCTTGTTGTCCGGTTGCGCATCGCCTAACCCTTATGACAACCAGGGCCAGGCCTCCACGGAATCTTCCGGCATGAGCAAGACCGCCAAGTACGGCGGCCTCGGCGCCCTGGCCGGGGCATTGGCCGGCGCGGCCATCGGCCACGATAACCGTGGCAAAGGCGCGTTGATCGGTGCTGCGGTGGTCGGGGCATCCGCGGCCGGCTACGGCTACTACGCCGACCAGCAGGAAAAGAAACTGCGCGCGAGCATGGCCAATACCGGCGTTGAAGTGCAGCGCCAGGGTGACCAGATCAAGTTGATCATGCCAGGCAACATCACCTTCGCCACCGACTCGGCGAACATCGCGTCCAGCTTCTACCAGCCGCTGAACAACCTGGCGAATTCCCTCAAGGAGTTCAACCAGAACCAGATCGAGATCGTCGGTTACACCGACAGCACCGGCAGTCGCCAGCACAACATGGACCTGTCCCAGCGTCGTGCACAAAGCGTGGCGACCTACCTGACGTCCCAGGGCGTGAGCGGCGCCAACCTGAGCGCCCGTGGCGCCGGCCCGGACAACCCCGTGGCCAGCAACGCCGACGTCAATGGTCGCGCCCAGAACCGCCGCGTCGAAGTCAACCTCAAGGCCATCCCCGGCCAGCAGTACCAGGCGCCACAGCAGCAGGGGCAGACTTACCAGCAGTACCCATAACGGCTGTGCGGTAAATGAAACGGGGGCCATGCAGACATGGCCCCCGTTTTTTGTGGCTGGCGCCACCCCCTGTGGGAGCGAGCTTGCTCGCGATAGCGGTCTGCCTGAACCGGTGATGTGGGATGTGCCGCCGTCATCGCGAGCAAGCTCGCTCCCACAGGAATTTTCTTGGGCTAAAAAAGCCCGCCCGATCAAGTGATCGGGCGGGCTTTTTATTGGCGGCAGGCGTTACTTCTTCAAGCCGTAATGCTCATCGAGCATGCCCGGCGAATTGGGGGCTTTGGGCGCGTAGTCCCGGGGCGGTTCCTGGACCTCTCTTGGCGGGGTCAGGCGTTCCCGTGGCGCCTGGCCTGCGTCGGCGTGCAGGGCCGCGAGCAAGCGTTGGCGAGTCTGTTCGTCCAGGGCCAGGCGGTTGGCGCCTTCGGACAGATGATCCTGTACGTCCTGGTAGCTCTGGGTGAGTTTTTTCACCAGCGAAGCGGTGCTGTTGAAGTGGGTGACCACTTCATTCTGATAACTGTCGAAACGTTCCTGAATGTCGTCCAGCTGACGTTGGGTGCTGTTGGGCACCGCGTTGGGCAGCAGTCGGGCAAGCAGGAATCCAATGGCGACACCCGCGACCAGGGCAAGAGTCGGCAACAACCAAACTAAGAGCGAGTGTTCCACGAGTCCTTCCTCTATAAACGGCTTTGCTTTACGTTAACGGCTCGGACCTGCGCTGTATACCGCGACGAACATCGCAATCATGCCAGGCACAGACTTTTAGCTAGACGAGTTGACCCTATTCGAGGTCACGGAGTTCTTTCCTTGCTTATGCGCGAAACCCCTGTATTCATCGACGGCCCGGTGGGCCAACTGGAAGCCCTGTACCTGGACAGCGAGACCCCGCGTGGCCTGGCGCTGATCTGTCACCCGAACCCGGTGCAGGGCGGGACCATGCTCAACAAAGTGGTTTCGACCCTGCAGCGCACTGCCCGGGATGCCGGCCTGGTGACTTTGCGTTTCAATTATCGTGGCGTCGGTGCCAGCGCTGGCAGCCATGACATGGGCACCGGTGAGGTGGACGACGCCCAGGCCGCGGCGGCGTGGCTGCGGGAAAAATACCCGCAACTGCCACTGACGCTCTTCGGTTTCTCGTTCGGCGGATTCGTGGCGGCCAGCCTTGGCGGGCGCCTGGAAGCCCTCGGGCAACCGCTCAAGCACTTGTTCATGGTGGCCCCGGCGGTGATGCGTTTGGACGCGCAATCGCCCTTGCCTGTGGGCGGCGAACTGACCGTGATCCAGCCGGAAACCGACGAAGTCGTCGACCCCCAACTCGTCTACGAATGGTCCGACGCGCTCCAACGCCCCCATGAGCTGCTGAAAGTGGCAGAATGCGGACACTTTTTTCATGGCAAGCTGACCGATCTCAAGGATCTGATCCTGCCGCGCCTCTCGAATTGACAGCAGTCTGACAAGCGATAACCCATGACGACTCGTACCCGTATCCTGACCGGCATCACCACCACCGGCACCCCGCACCTGGGCAACTACGCCGGCGCCATCCGTCCGGCGATCGTCGCCAGCCGCGACAGCAATGCCGACTCGTTCTACTTCCTGGCCGACTACCACGCCCTGATCAAGTGCGATGACCCGCTGCGCATCCAGCGCTCGCGCCTGGAAATCGCCGCGACCTGGCTGGCCGGTGGCCTGGATGTGGACCGCGTGACGTTCTATCGCCAGTCCGACATTCCCGAGATCCCCGAGCTGACCTGGCTGTTGACCTGCGTCGCCGCCAAGGGCCTGCTCAACCGTGCGCACGCCTACAAGGCCTCGGTGGACAAGAACGTCGAGACCGGCGAAGACCCGGATGCCGGCATCACCATGGGCCTTTACAGCTACCCGGTGTTGATGGCCGCCGACATCCTGATGTTCAACGCCCACAAGGTGCCGGTCGGTCGCGACCAGATCCAGCACGTGGAAATGGCCCGCGACATCGGCCAGCGCTTCAATCACCTGTTCGGCCAGGGCAAGGAGTTCTTCACCATGCCCGAGGCGCTGATCGAAGAAAGCGTCGCCACGCTGCCGGGGCTCGACGGGCGCAAGATGTCCAAGAGCTATGACAACACCATTCCGTTGTTCAGCAGCGCCAAGGACATGAAGGATGCGATCTCGCGGATCGTCACCGACTCCCGCGCACCGGGCGAAGCCAAGGACCCGGACAACGCGCACCTGTTCACCCTGTTCCAGGCCTTCGCCACGCCCGACCAGGCGGCTGGGTTCCGCAGTGAACTGCTGCAGGGCCTGGGTTGGGGCGAGGCGAAGAATCGCCTGTTCCAGTTGCTCGACAGCGAGCTGGGCGAGGCCCGCGAGCGTTATCACCAACTCATCGAGCGTCCGTCGGACCTCGAGGACATCCTGCAACTGGGCGCGAAGAAAGCCCGCGCCGTGGCGACGCCGTTCCTCAATGAGCTGCGTGAGGCCGTTGGCCTGCGTTCGTTCGTCAGCCAGGTCCAGGTGGCAGCCGGCACGAAGAAAAAGGCTGCCAAGGCGGCACGCTTCGTCAGTTTCCGCGAAGACGACGGCAGCTTCCGTTTCCGCCTGCTGGCGGCCGACGGTGAACAACTGTTGCTGTCCCGTCATTTTGCCGATGGCAAGGCGGCCGGCCAGGTCACCAAGCAGTTGCAGGCCGGCCAGCCGCTGGAGGTGCGCAACACCGAGCTGGGCTTCAGTGTGTGGCTGGACGACGACTGTGTGGCGCACAGCCCGGAGTTTTCCGACAGCACCGCCCGGGATGCCGCCATCGATGCATTGCGCGTCGCCCTGACGCCTGCTCAAGACTGATCCAGCGGACCACCCGACCATCGGCCCGAATAAGGGCCGATTGCCATTCCCTTGGGCCATCGCTACAGTGACGGCCCGTTTTTGTTGCCTTGCTAACGAATATGACGCCCCTAGAACGATACCAAGCTGATCTGAAACGCCCGGAGTTCTTCCACGACGCAGCCCAGGAAACGGCGGTGCGCCATTTGCAGCGCCTGTACGATGACCTGATCGCCGCGTCGAACAACAAGCCAGGCTTGTTGGGCAAACTGTTCGGCAAAAAAGACCAGGCACCGGTCAAGGGCCTGTATTTCTGGGGCGGCGTGGGCCGTGGCAAGACCTATCTGGTGGACACCTTCTTCGAAGCGCTGCCCTTCAAGGAAAAGACTCGCACGCACTTTCACCGTTTCATGAAGCGCGTGCACGAGGAAATGAAGACCCTGGGTGGCGAGAAGAACCCGCTGACCATCATCGCCAAGCGCTTTGCCCAGGAAACCCGGGTGATCTGCTTCGATGAGTTCTTCGTGTCCGACATCACCGACGCGATGATCCTCGGCACCCTGATGGAAGAGCTGTTCAAGAACGGCGTGACCCTGGTCGCCACCTCGAACATCGTCCCGGACGGCCTGTACAAGGACGGCCTGCAACGCGCACGCTTCCTGCCGGCCATTGCGCTGATCAAGGAACACACCGAGATCGTCAACGTCGACAGCGGCGTCGACTACCGCCTGCGTCACCTTGAGCAAGCCGAGCTGTTCCACTTCCCGCTGGATGCCGCCGCCGAAGAAAGCCTGCGCAAGAGCTTCCGCGCCCTGACGCCGGAATGCACCCAGGCCATCGAAAATGACGTGCTGATCATCGAGAACCGTGAGATTCGCGCCATCCGCACCTGCGACGACGTCGCCTGGTTCGACTTCCGCGAACTGTGCGACGGCCCGCGCAGCCAGAACGACTACATCGAACTGGGCAAGATCTTCCACGCCGTGCTGCTCAGTGGTGTTGAACAGATGAGCGTCACCACCGACGACATCGCCCGTCGCTTCATCAACATGGTCGACGAGTTCTACGACCGTAACGTGAAGCTGATCATCTCGGCGGAAGTCGAACTCAAGGACCTCTACACCGGCGGTCGCCTGACCTTCGAATTCCAGCGCACCCTCAGTCGCCTGCTGGAAATGCAATCCCACGAATTCCTGTCGCGGGCGCACAAGCCGTAGGGCGTTCGCATAAAAAAGGGCCTGCGATTGCAGGCCTTTTTTGTGCGCGGGAGATTTAGCCGTTCACTGCATAACCCTGTGGGAGCGAGCTTGCTCGCGATGGCGTCGTGTCAGTCAGTATCAATGCTGCTGAACCGCCGCCTTCGCGAGCAAGCCCGCTCCCACAGTGGATCGTTGCCAAGCCTCCGGGCTACGCCGCCTGCTGGAACTGCTGCCGATACTGGTTCGGTGACAGGTCGGTGTGTTGACGGAACAGGCGGGCGAAAAAGCTCGCGTCGTCGTAGCCCACTTCGTAGCTGATGGTCTTGATGCTCTTGCGGCTGCCGGAGAGCAGGCCCTTGGCCGTTTCGATGCGCAGCCGTTGCAGGTAATGCAGTGGCTTGTCTCCGGTGGCGGTCTGGAAGCGGCGCATGAAGTTGCGGATGCTCATACCATGCTCGCGGGCAACGTCTTCGAAGCGGAACTTGTCGGCGAAGTGTTCTTCGAGCCAGTGCTGGATCTGCAGGATGATCACGTCCTGGTGCAGCTTCTGCCCGCCGAAGCCGATCCGCCCGGGTGAGTAGCTGCGCTGCACTTCATACAGAATATCCCGCGCCACCGCCTGGGCCACGTTGGCGCCGCAGAAGCGTTCGATGAGATAGATGTACAGGTCGCACGCCGATGTCGTGCCGCCGGCGCAGAACAGGTTGTCGGCGTCGGTCAGGTGCTTGTCCTGGTTGAGGTGGACCTGGGGAAAGCGCTCCTTGAACGCGTTGAAGAAGCGCCAGTAGGTGGTCGCCTCCTTGCCATCGAGCAGCCCGGCTTCGGCCAGCCAGAACACCCCGGTGGCTTCGCCGCAGAGTACCGCGCCGCGAGCGTGCTGCTCGCGCAGCCAGGGCAGGATCTGCGGATAGCGCTGGCACAGCGCCTGGAAGTCATCCCAGAACGCCGGGAGAATAATGACGTCAGTGTCTTCCAGGCCGCCGTCCACCGGCATGATCACGTCGCTGAAACTGTTGACCGGTTTGCCGTCCGGGCTGACCAGGCGGATTTCGAACGCCGGTGTCAGGCCCAGGCCCAGCTGTTTGCCGTAGCGCAGGCTGGCCAGGTAGAAGAAGTCCTTGGCTTGCATGAGGGTGAAGGCGAAGACCCGGTCGATAGCCAGGATACTGACGCGCCGCAAGGGCGTGGAGACGTGCATGGACATAATTCATCTTTATTTTTATAGGGGAAAGTGGTCACCAAACGGCTGGATCGTCTTATTTTTTGTCGGATGTGTCCAGTGTCCTGTCATTCTTCGCCGGCTTAGGCTCTGTTGGATAACCACGTCGAACAATAACGAAAAGGTGCCCCATGATCCCGAGAACCCTGTTCAGCCCCGAGCACGAATTGTTTCGTGACAGCGTACGAACCTTCCTTGAAAAAGAAGCCGTGCCGTACCACAGCCAGTGGGAAAAGCAGGGGCATGTGGACCGCCAGCTCTGGAACAAGGCAGGGGAGGCGGGCATGCTGTGCTCCCACCTGCCCGAGGCATACGGCGGGCTTGAGGCCGATTTTCTCTACAGCACGGTGGTGATCGAGGAAATCGGCCGCCTGGGCCTGACCGGGATCGGCTTCTCATTGCACTCCGACATCGTCGCGCCCTACATCCTGCATTACGGCAGCGAAGCGCTGAAGCACAAGTACCTGCCGAAGCTGGTGTCTGGCGAGATGGTCACGGCCATTGCCATGACCGAGCCTGGCGCCGGCTCCGACCTGCAGGGCGTGAAGACCACCGCGGTGCTGGAGGGCGACGAATACGTCATCAACGGTTCCAAGACCTTCATCACCAATGGCTTCCTGGCGGACCTGGTGATTGTCGTCGCCAAGACCGATCCGAAGGCCGGTGCGAAGGGCACCAGCCTGTTCCTGGTGGAGGCGGGGACGCCGGGCTTCGAGAAGGGCAAGCGCCTGGAAAAAGTCGGCATGAAGGCCCAGGACACGTCGGAACTGTTCTTCCAGGATGTCCGCATCCCAAAGGAAAACCTGCTCGGGCAAGCCGGGATGGGTTTTGCCTACTTGATGCAGGAACTGCCCCAGGAGCGCCTGACCGTCGCCATCGGCGGCCTGGCCTCGGCCGAAGCGGCCCTGCAATGGACCCTTGACTACACCCGTGACCGCAAGGCGTTTGGCAAATCCATCGCGGACTTCCAGAACACCCGCTTCAAGTTGGCGGAAATGGCCACCGAGATTCAGATTGGCCGGGTCTTCGTCGATCGCTGCCTGGAGTTGCACCTGCAGGGCAAGCTCGATGTGCCGACGGCGGCGATGGCCAAGTACTGGGGCACTGACCTGCAATGCAAGGTGCTCGACGAATGCGTGCAGTTGCACGGCGGTTACGGCTTCATGTGGGAGTACCCGATTGCCCGGGCGTGGGCCGATGCGCGGGTGCAGCGGATCTATGCCGGGACGAACGAGATCATGAAGGAGATCATTGCGCGGTCGCTTTGATTTTCGGTGAGTTCGGGATCGCTTTCGCGAGCAAGCCCGCTCCCACAGGAGTCCTGCGTCGATCACGAAAGAGTGTTCAGACACAAAACCCTGTGGGAGCGGGCTTGCTCGCGAAGGCTTTTACCGGGTGATCAAGGCGCCGGGTTCGGATGATCCTTGTGGATCGCCTCGATCCCTGCCAGGACTTCCTTCGAGAGCTTCAGGTCGGCGCTGGCGATGTTGCTGTCCAGTTGTTCCAGCGTGGTGGCGCCAATGATGTTGCTGGTTACGAACGGCTGCTGGGTGACGAACGCCAGCGCCATCTGCGCCGGGTCCAGGCCGTGCTCCCGGGCCAGCGCCACATAACGGCTGCACGCCGCTTCCGATTGCGGGTTGAAGTAGCGCGTGAAGCGGCTGTACAAGCTCAGGCGGCCCTTGGCGGGTCGTGCGCCTCCTTCGTACTTGCCCGACAGGAAGCCGAACGCCAAGGGCGAGTAGGCCAGCAGCCCGCACTGTTCGCGGATGGCGATTTCCGCCAGGCCGACCTCGAAGCTGCGGTTGAGCAGGTTGTAGGGGTTCTGGATCGACACGGCGCGCGGCCAGCCCCGGGCTTCGGCCAGGGCGAGGAACTTCATCGTGCCCCAGGGCGTTTCGTTGGACAGGCCGATGTGGCGGATCTTGCCCGCGCGCACCTGTTCGTCCAGGGCTTCGAGGGTTTCCTCCAGCGGGGTGAAGTCCTCGTCGGCCTTGTGCTGGTAGCCCAGTTGGCCGAAGAAATTGGTGCTGCGTTCCGGCCAGTGCAGTTGGTAGAGGTCGATCCAGTCGGTTTGCAGGCGCTTGAGGCTGGCGTCCACGGCCTCGACGATGTGCCGGCGGTTATGCTTGAGCTGCTTGTCGCGGATGTAGTCGATGGTGTTGCCCGGGCCGGCGATCTTGCTCGCCAGGATCCAGTCGGCGCGGTCGCCGCGGCTCTTGAAATAATTGCCGATGTAGCGCTCGGTGGTGGCATAGGTCTCGGCCTTCGGCGGGACCGGGTACATCTCGGCGGTGTCCATGAAATTGATGCCGGCGCCCTTGGCGCGCTCGATCTGGGCGAAGGCCTCGGCCTCGCTGTTCTGCTCACCCCAGGTCATGGTGCCGAGGCACAGGGCGCTCACGTTCAGATCGGTACGGCCTAGCTGGCGATAGTCCATCGGGACCTCCTTGGGCAAAACAATCATAAAAGCAGGTTGAAAAAGTTTTCGCAATCTGCATAATTGCGCACCTCTTTCTGCAGTGGAAGTGATGCCCCGCCGCCGAAGAATCTTGCCGTTGAACGGACGCGCCGACCCGAGCCCCCGAAAGCGTCTGTATCCGGCTGCCTTTGACTTGTCAAAGTACGCACTATTCAGTAAGATCCGCCGTCTAATTTACAGGGCGGCCCCTGAGGCTATAAAGAATGAAAACTTTTACTGCTAAACCGGAAACAGTAAAGCGCGACTGGTTCGTCGTCGACGCTGCTGGTCAGACCCTGGGTCGTCTGGCCACCGAAATCGCGAGCCGTCTGCGTGGCAAGCACAAGCCTGAGTACACCCCTCACGTTGACACCGGCGACTACATCGTCGTGATCAACGCTGAGCAAGTACGTGTTACTGGCGCTAAAACCACTGACAAAATGTACTACTCCCACTCCGGTTTTCCTGGCGGCATCAAGTCGATCAACTTTGAAAAGCTGATCGCCAAGGCCCCTGAGCGCGTGATCGAGACCGCGGTTAAAGGCATGCTGCCTAAGAACCCGCTGGGTCGCGACATGTATCGTAAGCTGAAGGTTTATGCGGGCGCTGCTCACCCTCATACTGCTCAGCAGCCCCAAGAACTGAAGTTTTAACGGAATAGTTCATTATGTCGGCGACTCAAAATTACGGCACTGGCCGTCGCAAGACTGCAACCGCACGCGTTTTCCTGCGTCCGGGCACTGGTAATATCTCCATCAACAACCGCTCCCTGGATAATTTCTTCGGCCGCGAAACTGCCCGCATGGTAGTTCGTCAGCCGCTGGAACTGACCGAGACCGTCGAAAAATTCGACATCTACGTCACCGTTATCGGTGGTGGTGTAAGTGGCCAGGCTGGCGCAATCCGCCACGGCATCACTCGCGCCCTGATGGACTACGACGAAACCCTGCGTAGCGCCCTGCGCAAAGCCGGCTTCGTGACTCGCGATGCTCGTGAAGTTGAACGTAAGAAAGTCGGTCTGCGTAAAGCGCGTAAGCGTCCGCAGTACTCGAAGCGTTAATTTCGCTTCCGCTTTCAAAAGGCGCCCAGTTCCTCACGGAGCTGGGCGTTTTTTTATGCGTGAAAGAATTGCTCTGTGACAACTTGCCACATTCGTAGAACCCCTATACTACAAGGCTTAGCGGTTTGGCCGCTTGGTAATTACCTTGTCAGAATTGGGGCTTTTCATTACCATTCGGCAAAATTTTTATAAGTTCAGATTTTTACTTAGTAGACGCCTGATCTAACAGGCCACAAAGCTGATGGGAGAGGACTGAATGAGCAATGACGGCGTGAATGCAGGCCGGCGTCGCTTCCTGGTAGCAGCCACATCCGTGGTGGGTGCTGCAGGAGCGGTGGGGGCTGCGGTCCCGTTCGTGGGGTCATGGTTTCCCAGTGCCAAGGCGAAAGCTGCAGGTGCACCGGTGAAAGTGAATGTCAGCAAGATCGAGCCAGGCCAGCAGATGATTGCTGAGTGGCGCGGCCAGCCGGTGTTCATCGTCCGCCGTACAGAGGAAATCCTGGGGAATCTGAAAAAGATCGAGGGTCAGCTGTCCGACCCATCCTCCAAGAACTCGGTCCAACCGGAATACGTCAATCCTGAAACGCGTTCGATCAAGCCGGAAGTCCTGCTACTGATCGGGATCTGCACGCACCTGGGTTGCTCGCCAACGTTCCGTCCCGAAGTGGCCCCGGCCGACCTGGGCAAGGATTGGGTCGGTGGCTATTTCTGCCCTTGCCACGGCTCCCACTATGACCTGGCCGGTCGCGTCTACAAGTCGCAGCCTGCACCGTTGAACCTGCCAGTTCCCCCGCATTCCTATGAGACCGACGACATCATTGTCATCGGCGTCGATACGGAGAAAGCGTGATGAGCAAGCTAATGGATTGGGTTGATGCGCGCTTTCCCGCGACCAAGATGTGGGAAGACCATCTCAGCAAGTACTACGCTCCAAAAAACTTCAACTTCTTCTACTTCTTTGGCTCCCTGGCGCTGCTCGTTCTGGTCAACCAGATCGTCACCGGTGTCTGGCTGACCATGAGCTACACCCCGTCGGCGGAAGAAGCATTCGCTTCTGTCGAATACATCATGCGCGACGTCGAGTACGGTTCGATCCTGCGTCTGCTGCACTCCACCGGCGCCTCGGCGTTCTTCATCGTGGTCTATCTGCACATGTTCCGTGGCCTGCTCTACGGTTCGTACCAGAAACCGCGTGAGCTGGTGTGGGTCTTCGGCATGCTGATCTACCTGGCGCTGATGGCCGAGGCCTTCATGGGCTACCTGCTACCGTGGGGCCAGATGTCCTACTGGGGCGCCCAGGTGATCATCTCGCTGTTCGGTGCGATCCCGGTCATCGGCAACGACCTGACCCAGTGGATTCGTGGTGACTACCTGATCTCCGGCATCACCCTGAACCGCTTCTTCGCCCTGCACGTGGTCGCCCTGCCGATCGTGATCCTTGGCCTGGTGGTGCTGCACATCCTGGCGCTGCACGAAGTCGGCTCGAACAACCCGGACGGCGTGGACATCAAGAAACACAAGGACGAAAACGGCGTACCGCTGGACGGCATCGCCTTCCACCCGTACTACACCGTGAAGGACATCGTTGGTGTGGTGGTCTTCCTGTTCATCTTCTGCTCCATCGTGTTCTTCTTCCCGGAGATGGGTGGGTATTTCCTCGAGAAGCCGAACTTCGAACAGGCGAACGCCTTCAAGACCCCTGAGCACATTGCCCCGGTCTGGTACTTCACGCCGTTCTACGCGATCTTGCGGGCGATTCCGGACAAGCTGCTGGGTGTTATCGCCATGGGCGCGGCCATCGCCGTGCTGTTCGTCCTGCCGTGGCTGGACCGCAGTCCGGTCAAGTCGATGCGCTACAAAGGCTGGCTGAGCAAAATCTGGCTGGTGGTGTTCTGCATCTCGTTCGTGATCCTGGGTGTGCTGGGCGTACTGGCACCGACACCGGAACGTACGCTGCTTTCGCAGGTGTGCACCTTCCTGTACTTCGCCTACTTCATTCTGATGCCGTTCTATACCAGGCTCGAGAAGACCAAACCGGTTCCGGAAAGGGTGACTGGCTGATGAAAAAGCTATTTGCTGTACTGATTCTTGCTGCCATGCCTGTACTGTCCTTCGCGGCTGAACACGGTGGTCCTGAGCTGGAAAAAGTCGACATCGACGTTTCCGACAAAGCCGCCATGCAGGACGGCGCGCGTACGTTCGCCAACTACTGCATGGGCTGCCACAGCGCCAAGTTCCAACGTTACGAGCGTGTGGCCGATGACTTGGGCATTCCCCACGAAGTGATGCTGGAGAAGCTGGTGTTCACCGGTGCCAAGCTGGGCGATCACATGACCGTCGGCATGCAGCCTTCGGATGCCAAGACCTGGTTCGGCGCGGCGCCGCCCGACCTGACCCTGGTGGCGCGAGTGCGTGGCACCGACTGGCTCTACGGCTACCTGCGGTCGTTCTACGAAGATCCTGCGCGTCCATGGGGCGTGAACAACAAGGTCTTCCCGAACGTCGGCATGCCTAACGTCCTGGTCGGCCTGCAGGGTCGCCAAGTGGTAGGCTGCAAACAGGTGCAGATCGTCGAGAACGGCAAGAAGCAATTCGACCCGTTGACCGGCACCGCCTTGACTCACGAAGCCTGCGATCAGTTGACCATCGTGCCGAACAGCGGCACCTTGACCCCTGAGCAGTTCGACGAGAAGGTCAAGAACCTGGTGACCTTCCTGGCCTACTCGGCCAACCCGGTGAAGCTGGAGCATCAGCGCATCGGTACGTATGTATTGCTGTACCTGGCGTTCTTCTTCGTATTCGCTTACCTGCTCAAGCGTGAATACTGGAAAGACGTGCATTGATAAAGCTGTAAGCTGTAAGCCGTTGCTGTTAATCGTGCGCGCCCAAGGGCGTCTCTGAAAGTGTAACGAGCCTGGTCGGCCAGGCGTTACGGGAGGCGCCCTCTGGGCGCGCTCGTTTTTCCGTTTTTCGAAAATTTCTACAAGCGAGGAGGATCGCCATGGGCGTGACCAATCGGTTGGCCTGCTACTCCGACCCCGCCGACCACTATTCCCACCGGGTACGCATCGTACTGGCCGAGAAGGGTGTCAGCGCCGAGATCATCTACGTCGAAGCGGGCCGTCAGCCGCCAAAACTGATCGAGGTGAACCCTTACGGCAGCCTGCCTACGCTGGTCGATCGCGACCTGGCGTTGTGGGAGTCGACCGTGGTGATGGAATACCTGGATGAGCGTTATCCGCATCCGCCTTTGCTGCCGGTGTACCCTGTCGCGCGTGCCAACAGTCGTTTGCTGATGCATCGCATCCAGCGAGACTGGTGCGGGTTGGTGGACCAGATCCTGGACCCACGGACCAAGGAGCCTGCGCGGGTCGTGGCTCGTAAAGAGTTGCGTGAAAGCCTGACGGGCGTATCGCCGCTGTTCATCGACAAGCCGTTCTTTCTCAGTGAGGAACAAAGTCTGGTGGATTGCTGCCTATTACCCATACTCTGGCGATTGCCTGTCCTGGGTATCGAACTGCCGCGGCCTGCCAAGCCGCTGCTTGATTATATGGAGCGCCAATTCGCGCGTGAGGCTTTCCAGGCGAGTCTGTCTGGCGTCGAACGCGACATGCGCTAAGGCTTAAGGAGCCGCTATGAACTCCAGTCGACCTTATCTGGTCCGCGCGCTCTACGAGTGGATTGTGGACAATGACTGTACCCCGCACATGCTGGTCAACGCCGAGTATCCATCGGTGCAGGTGCCACAGGGGTTTGCCAATGACGGGCAGATTGTCCTGAACGTTTCGCCGGCTGCCGTGCGCCATCTGCACATGGACAACGACGCCGTGAGTTTCGAAGGGCGCTTTGGGGGCGTGCCGCACACGCTGTTCGTGCCTATCGCCGCGATCCTGGGGATTTATGCTCGGGAGAACGGCCAGGGCATGGTGTTCGAGCTCGAAACGCCGCTGGACGGCGAGGAGGCCTTCGAGGCCGACGAGGACTTGCCGCCGGATGATGAGCCGCCACGGCCTAGTGGGCGGCCTAGTCTTAAGGTGGTGAAGTAGCGGGGCGCCGGTTTTTGATTGGTTGGTGTGTAGATCCGTTTCTGCGGTAACGGCTGCTTAGGGTTCCGCCCTTACGGCGGGTCACTTTCGAAAAGCGCGAAAGTAACCAAAGCGCTCTTGCCCCACCACTGGGCACCTCGCCAAGGCTCGGTGTTCCCTCACTCCGGCATTGCTCCGTGGGCCCGCCGCGAAGGGTCATCCATGACCCAGCGCGGCTATCCCGGCATCCATGCCGGGATGCCCATTACGCAATGCCTGCGTTCGGCCCTTGTGGTTAATGGGGCGTCTAAGATCAAAAGCCAGAGCCAGAGCCAGAGCCAGAGCCAAAGCCAAAGCCAAAGCCAAAGCCAAAGCCAAAGCCAAAGCCAAAGCCAAAGCCAAAGCCAAAGCCAAAGCCAAAGCCAAAGCCAAAGCCAAAGCCAAAGCCAAAGCCAAAGCCAAGCCAAAGCCAAGCCAAAGCGAGGCGGCCTAACGGTCGGTCTGACTTTTCCGGCCGTAGCTGAATCCTGTGGGAGCGAGCTTGCTCGCGAAGACGGTCTGACAGCCACCAATCTCTCAGGGTGTATTTCCAGTAAATCGAATGCCGTGGTCGAACGCAGCCTAGGATTGCGACACCCACCCCCTGTGGCGAGGGAGCTTGCTCCCGCTGGGCGGCAAAGCCGTCCCAAAACCAAGGACGCCTTCTTTCAGGAAAACCACCTGAACCCGCCCCACGACGGCTACGCCGCCGAGCGGGAGCAAGCTCCCTCGCCACAGGGGAGGGCTGTGCCTTCCTCGCCGTCCGCAAAATCCAAAGCCAAGCAGCAAGACGAAACCACCCAACGCGTGCTTGATCACTACTTGCTGCCGAAGTTGGATAAGTCCCAAGACGAACCAAAACCGGGCCAGGTATTCACCGTCGTGAAAGGCCTCGATAACGAATGCTTGCTCGCCAATCTGAGCGAAACCCTGTCCTCGGCGGACGCCATGGCCAACGAACTCGCATTCGACCTGGAAGGCTCGCGGCATCATTTGGCGCTTGGTATTCAGCCTAGCCCTCTGTGGGAGCGAGCTTGCTCGCGATAGCGTCAGGTCAGCAGTATTGATGTTGGCTGACACACTGCAATCGCGAGCAAGCTCGCTCCCACAGTTGGATTGAGGTGCAGCCGGAAAGTCAGGTCAGCCATTAGGCCGCCTCGCTCCTGCTCTGGCTTTTGCTTTTGCTTTTGATCTTAGGCGCCCCATAAACACAAGGGCCGAACGCAGGCATTGCGCAGTGGGCATCCCGGCATGGATGCCGGGATAGCCGCGCTGGGTCATGGATGGCCCTTCGCGGCGGGCCCACGGAGCAATGCCGGAGTGAGGGAACACCGAGCCTAGGCGAGGTGCCCAGTGGTGGGGCAAAGCGCTTTTGGTTACTTTTGGCTGGCCGGCACTCCGGGCTCTTCCAAAAGTGACCCGCCGTAAGGGCGG
Organism: Pseudomonas chlororaphis; assembly: GCA_001023535.1. Lineage (NCBI taxonomy): Bacteria > Pseudomonadati > Pseudomonadota > Gammaproteobacteria > Pseudomonadales > Pseudomonadaceae > Pseudomonas > Pseudomonas chlororaphis. The sequence continues at coordinate 4,435,916 of CP011020.1, read as the reverse complement.
AACCCCAAGCAGCCGTTACCGAAGAAACGGATATTCACACAAACCACTCCCTCAAAAAAACGGCGCCCCCCTTATAAAGAAGCACCGTTTTTCCAGTCAAACCAAGCGCAGCATCAAGAACCGCCACTCCCCTCAGTCAATATACTCAAACAACTTCACAATCTTCTGCACCCCAGACACCCCTTGCACCAGATTGGTCGCCTGGGCGGCTTCCTGCTTGGTCAGCAAGCCCAGCAGATAAACGATGCCATTCTCAGTCACAACCTTGATCCGCGAGCCAGGAATGCTGGCGTCGGTGAGCATCTGGGTCTTGATCTTGGTGGTCAGCCAGGCATCGTTCTGGCGGGCCAGCAGCGAAGACGGTTGCAGGACCTGCAGTTCGTTGTGAACGGTCTTGACCCGCTGCACCGAGCTGGCGGCCTGTTCGGCCTTGGCCTTGAGGTCGGCGCGCGGGGTCTGGCCGGCCAGCAGCACAACGCCGTTGAAGCTGGTCACGACGATGTGCGAGTTGTTGTCCAGGTCCGGGTCGGCCTTGGCGATGTTCACGCCGGCCTTGGTTTCGATCAGCGAGTCGTCGATCTTGCTGCCGAAGGTACGGGTACCACGGTCGTCCTCGATCGGCTTCTCCCGGCTGGCATTAACCACCGAGGTGCAGCCGCTGATGCCGAGGCACAGGGTCAGGGCCAGAAGGCCCAGGCGATTAGGGGTCATTCTTCACTCCCGAATATTTGGCTGTCGATCAGGTCGCAGAGACAGTGGATCGCCAGCAGATGGACTTCCTGGATACGTGCGGTGACTTTGGCCGGTACGCGGATCTCGACATCCTCAGGCAGCAGCAGTGAAGCCATGCCGCCGCCGTCGCGACCGGTCAATGCTACGACAATCATTTCGCGATCATGTGCGGCCTGGATCGCTTGAATAATGTTGGCGGAGTTGCCGCTGGTGGAAATCGCCAGCAGCACATCGCCAGGTTGGCCCAAGGCGCGGATCTGTTTGGAGAAGACTTCGTTGTAGCTGTAGTCGTTGGCGATCGAGGTGATCGTCGAGCTGTCGGTCGTCAGCGCGATGGCTGGCAGGCTCGGGCGCTCGCGCTCGAAGCGGTTGAGCAGTTCGGACGAGAAGTGCTGGGCGTCGCCGGCCGAGCCGCCGTTGCCGCACGACAGCATCTTGCCCTCGTTGAGCAGGGCGTTGACCATCACCTGGCTGGCTTGCTCGATGTGTGGTGCAAGTACGTCCATCGCCTGTTGCTTGGTGTCGATACTGGCCTGAAAAAGCTGGCGAATTCGCGATTGCATGTCCATCTGTGTGACCTTAAGTAGCGCGGCTTATCGGCACAAACATGTGCGGCCCGCAAAGCAAAGAGCAATAAGTTGAGTGAAGGTTTCCGGCTCGGCTGGCCATGGGCGTCGACCGTTCAACTGTCGAAAGCGTTCTGCAGCCAGTTCAGCTGATCGGCGTCGCTGTCGATGGCAACCACGTCGAAGCGGCAGGGGTGATCGGCCCAGCGAGATTCGCGTTGCAGGAAATACTGTGCAGCGAAGACCAGCTTCTGGCGCTTGCGCGCGTCGATGCTGTCGAGCGCACCACCCCATTGGGTATTTTTTCTGTAGCGAACTTCAACGAATACTACTGTATCGCCGTCAAGCATGACCAGATCAAGCTCGCCGCGTTTGCACAACCAGTTCTGCGCGACCAGCCGCAGGCCCTGTTGCTGGAGATGCGCGAGGGCCTGGCCCTCGGCATCCCGTCCGCTTTGCTGGCGTGATCGGTCGGGCATCAGCGCTGGGTGTCCGGCAAGCGCTGTACCTGGCCGTTGACGAACTGGGCCCACGGCAACTGGCGTTGAATGCGTTGGGACGGGGACACGGCCAGGCTGCCCGACAGGCCTTCGATGCGGCTGTCCGGCAGTGCCTTGAGCTGGCCCAGGCGAGGTGCCAGGCGGTAGGCGTCCACACCCATCGCGTACAGGCGGCCCAGGCTGCCACCGGCCTGCGGCCACTGGGCGGTGACCTGCTTGCGCAGCGGATCGTTGGCGTCGAGCAACCATGGCGTCTCGCAGAAGCGAATGCCGTTCATGTCGTTGTACTGGTTCTGGTCGCCGCTGGCGCTGAACACCTGGGACGTCGCGTAGACCGGCACGTCACCGGCGTATTGGAAGTTCAGGGTCGGCTTGATCTGCTGGGCCTGCTGCGGCGTCGACGCCAGGAAGATGAACTCGATGTCCTGGCGGCGGGACGGCTGGGCGGCAACGTTGGTGCCCACGGTGTTCTGCAGGCTCTTGGCGCGACCTTCGCTCTGGCGCAGTTGGAACATGTCGGCGATCTGCTGGGCCAGTTGCACCGGTTGGTCAACGCGCTCAGTGGCGATGATGGTGCCGCCGTTGCCCTGCCAGTCCTGGCTGAAGGCTTTCAGGACGCGGTCGCCCCATTCACCCTTCGGCACCATGACGGCGGCGCGGTGCAGACCGTCGGCGCGAGCGCGACGGGCCACTTCGCGGGCTTCATCCTCAGGCGCCAGGCCGAACTGGAACAGTTGGGCGGGACCTTGCTCGCCTTCGCTGTAGTTCAGCGCCAGGGTAGTGATCGGCAATTGCGCGCGGGCGCTGATCTGCTTGACCAGGGGTTTCTCCAGCGGGCCGACCACCAATTGCACGCCGTCGGCCTGGGCCTTGCGGTAGAACTCGTCCATGGAGGTCAGGCTGGAGCTGTCATACAGCTGGATGGCCGGCGGGTTCTGCCCGGCTTGTTGGGCCTGATAATGGGCGGCCAGGAAACCCTCGCGCAGCGCCTTGGCGACCGAGGCCAGCGGGCCGTTCTGCGGCAGCAGCAGGGCGATCTTGCTCAGCGGCTGGCTCGCCAGCGCCTTGAGCTTGACCAGTGGCGTCGGCAGCTGAAGGGCGGCGGGGTGCTTTGGATTCTGTTCGCGCCAGTGATCGATGGCCGCCTGCTGCTGTTCCAGGGTGCCGGCAGTCTTCACCGCCTGGGCCAGGCTCAGCCAGCCACCCAGGTCATCGTTGGAGGTCGGTTGCAGTTGGTCGGTGGGCAGCGAGGCGATCAGCGACCAGATGGCTTCGTGGTTCTTTGCCGCCGCGTCGTTCTCCAGCAGGGGCGCGATGAAGATGCGTTCCTTGGCGGCGGCCAGAGTCTGGCCATCGGCCTCCAGGGCGCGGGCACGTACGGTGCCGGTGCGGACCTGTTGCTCCACCGGCATTTCGCTCAGGTGTTGCAGGCTAGGATGGCTCAGTGCCGTCAGGGCGGCCTTGGGCTGGTTGCGGGTCATCGCCAGTTCGGCCGACAGCGTGCTGGCGAAAATCTGCTGGCCGGGCTTGAGTTGTTCCATCGGTACTTGTTGCAGGATCTGCGCGGACTGGCCGGCATTGCCCTGGCGGTAGGCCAGGTCGGCGGCGCTCAGGCGCAGCAGCGCGGCTTTTTCCGGCGTTTTGCTTTGGGCGGCCTGTTCGAGCAACTGCTCGATACTGGCATCCGGGGTCCGTGGAAGTTCGCCAAGGCTGGAGGAGGGCGAGCTGGCGCAGGCCGCCAGGAGGGCAGCGAGGCAGAGGGCGGAGAACAGCCGCAGGCAAGCGATCATGTAAGTGTTCCTGATACGAGATCAAATTAGCGTCGAATTGTACCCAAGCACTGGCCGGGGCGCGATGTTAGTGGCGTGAATCGGTCAATTTAGGTATTTCAAAGAGTGCGGTGCAGCACAAAAGACAGGTATTGCCCTGTGGTGCGGGAACAAGCTCCCTCGCCACAACGGCTTACGTGAACAGCCGAGACGTCCTGCACACGCTACAATGGCGGCTTTTACCGATCATGAGGTGTGCGTTTTGACTGCTCCAGGTGCTTTGAATTCCGCTGCCGGCTCGCTTTATGTGGTGGCGACGCCCATCGGCAACCTGGACGATATCAGCGCCCGGGCGCTGAAAATCCTGCAGGACGTGGCCCTCATCGCCGCCGAAGACACGCGCCATTCCCTGCGCCTGCTGCAGCATTTCGGCATCTCCACGCCATTGGCGGCCTGCCATGAGCACAACGAGCGAGACGAAGGCAGCCGTTTCATTACCCGGCTGTTGGCCGGTGACAACGTCGCGCTGATCTCCGACGCGGGCACGCCGCTGATTTCCGACCCAGGCTATCACCTGGTACGCCAGGCCCGCGCCGCCGGCATCAACGTGGTGCCGGTGCCGGGGGCGTGCGCCTTGATCGCGGCATTGTCGGCGGCGGGCCTGCCGTCGGATCGTTTCATCTTCGAAGGCTTTCTGCCGGCCAAGGCGGTGGGGCGTCGGGCGCGCCTGGAGGCTATAAAGGAAGAGCCGCGCACGCTGATCTTCTATGAAGCGCCGCACCGCATCCTCGAATGCCTGCAGGACATGGAGCTGGTATTCGGTGCCGAGCGGCCGGCGTTGCTGGCCCGCGAATTGACCAAGACCTTCGAGACACTCAAAGGCTTACCCCTGGCGCAGTTGCGCGCCTTCGTCGAAAGCGACAGCAACCAGCAGCGCGGCGAGTGCGTCGTGCTGGTGGCGGGCTGGACGCCGCCGGACAGTGAAGATGCGGTCAGCAGCGAAGCGATGCGCATCCTCGACCTGCTGCTGGAGGAAATGCCGCTCAAGCGCGCCGCTGCCCTCGCGGCGCAGATTACCGGCGAGCGCAAGAACGTGTTGTACCAGGTCGCGCTGGATAAACAGAAGGGGCAATGAAACCGGGGCGCCGGGCTGGCCAAAGGCTTTTAGCGCTTGTTCTTCGGGCGCTCTACCGTTAACCTTCGCGGCGGAGAGTCGATCGGACAGTCGCTGCCCTCTATGAGAATTAGAGGGGGGAGGAAAGTCCGGGCTCCATAGGGCGAAGTGCCAGGTAATGCCTGGGAGGCGTGAGCCTACGGAAAGTGCCACAGAAAATAACCGCCTAAGCGTTTCGGCGCCGGTAAGGGTGAAAAGGTGCGGTAAGAGCGCACCGCACGGCTGGCAACAGTTCGTGGCTAGGTAAACCCCACTTGGAGCAAGACCAAATAGGGTCCCAAGGCGTGGCCCGCGCTGGGACCGGGTAGGTTGCTAAAGATGTCCAGTGATGGCCATCGTAGACGAATGACTGTTCAAGACAGAACCCGGCTTACAGATCGACTCTCCACCTTTTCCCTTCCTGCCTGAATCACTGGCAGACGCAATTCCTAAGACCAAAAAAATCTTACTCTTAATAAATCACTTTAACTTGTGCGCGCAGCTTCCTGTGCCTGCTCGGGTTGGGGTGAAAATTCCTACGTCAGATTCCCGTTAACCCTTCTGAAACGCTCCTAAATCTCCGATCTATAAGGCTTTTCCTGCAATCCGTGCCTTGACGGTGCGGTGGGCGCATTCCTATAGTGTGCGCAAGTGGCGGAAAGTGGCATGAAGTGGGTTTTTTTGAAGGTAAAACGCCAAAAAGTGGAGAAACGCTGACGTGTTTCGCGGAGCCAACGCTATCAGTCTCGATGCAAAAGGCCGTCTCGCCATGCCGAGCCGGTATCGTGACGAGCTCGTTTCGCGAAGTTCGGGACAATTAATCGTCACGATCGACGCCGTTGACCCATGTCTGTGCGTTTACCCTCTGGATGAGTGGGAAATCATCGAAACCAAACTGCGCGCACTGCCTTCGCTGCGTGAAGAAAACCGCCGGCTGCAGCGTTTGCTGATCGGTAATGCCGTCGATCTCGAGCTCGACGGCAGCGGTCGTTTCCTGGTTCCACCGCGTCTGCGCGAATACGCCAAGTTGGACAAGCGCGCGATGCTGGTCGGCCAGCTGAACAAGTTCCAGCTATGGGACGAAGATGCCTGGAATGCGGTTTCTGCCGCTGACCTTGCTGCTATTCAACAACCGGGCGCCATGCCTGACGAACTGCGTGATTTGATCCTGTGACTACTGATAGCGGCTTTAACCACATCACCGTACTGCTTGACGAGGCCGTCGAGGCGCTCGCGGTACGTCCTGATGGCTGCTATCTGGACGGCACGTTCGGTCGCGGCGGGCACAGCCGGTTGATCCTCAGCCAGCTGGGGCCGGGTGGTCGCCTGCTGGGATTCGACAAAGATCCTCAAGCGATTGCCACCGGGCAAGCGCTGGCGGCCGAAGACGGCCGCTTTGTCGTTGTGCAGCGCAGCTTTGCCGAGCTGGGCGCGGAGGTCGCTGGGCGCGGCCTGGCCGGCAAGGTCAGTGGCGTGTTGCTCGACCTGGGCGTGTCTTCGCCGCAGTTGGACGACCCGGAGCGCGGTTTCAGTTTCCTCAACGACGGCCCGCTGGACATGCGCATGGACCCGTCCCGGGGCATCAGCGCCGCCGAATTCGTCAACACCGCCTCGGTAGAAGAAATCGCCCGCGTCTTCAAGGAATACGGTGAAGAGCGTTTCTCCGGGCGCATGGCTCGTGCCGTGGTCGAGCGCCGCGACATCAAGCCTTTCGAACGCACTGGCGATCTGGCCGAGGTGCTCAAGGTTGCCAACCCAGCCTGGGAGAAGGGCAAGAACCCGGCGACCCGGGCTTTCCAGGGTTTGCGCATTCACGTCAATAATGAACTGGGCGACCTCGAGGCCGGCCTCGAAGCGGCGCTCGACGCCCTGGAAGTCGGCGGCCGGCTGGTGGTGATCAGCTTCCACTCCCTGGAAGATCGCATCGTCAAGCTGTTCATGCGCAAGCTCACCAAGGGCGAGGCCGATAATCTGCCACGCAACCTGCCGGTGCGTTTCGAAGCCTTTGTGCCGAAAATCAAGATCCACGGCAAGGCGCAGTTCGCCTCCGAAGCCGAACTCAAGGCCAACCCGCGTGCCCGCAGTGCGGTCATGCGTGTCGCGGAGAAGTTGCGGTGAGCAAGCTCTTCGCCAAGCCCCTGCCAGGCGGCAGCTTTTTCATGCTGCTGCTGTTCATCGGCGTGCTCGTGTCGGCCATCGGCGTGTCCTATAGCGCGCACTGGAACCGGCAGTTGCTCAATACCCTCTACAACGAACTCAGCGTGCGCGACAAGGCGCAGGCCGAGTGGGGGCGATTGATCCTGGAGCAGAGCACCTGGACCGCCCATAGCCGCATCGAAGTACTGGCCACCGAACAACTGAAAATGCGCATTCCCGGCGCTGCCGAAGTGCAGATGGTGGCGCCATGATGAAGCTCGAAGGGGCATTGTTCCCGTGGCGGTTCCGCCTGGTCCTGGGGTTGCTCGGGATCATGGTGGCGGCGATTTCCTGGCGCATCATCGACCTGCAGGTCGTCGACCGTGACTTCCTCAAGGGGCAAGGCGACGCGCGCAGCGTGCGGCACATTCCGATCCCGGCCCACCGTGGCCTGATCACCGACCGCAATGGCGAGCCGTTGGCGGTGAGTACCCCTGTGACCACATTGTGGGCCAACGCCAAGGAAATGCAGTTGGCCAAGGAGAAGTGGCCAGCGCTGGCAGCCGCCCTCGGGCAGGACCCCAAGGCCCTGGCCGAACGTCTTGAAGCCCAGGCCAACAAAGAATTCATCTACCTGGTGCGCGGGCTGACGCCTGAGCAAGGCCAGAGCGTGCTCGACCTGAAAGTGCCGGGCGTCTATGGCATTGAAGAGTTCCGGCGGTTCTACCCGGCCGGTGAAGTCACGGCCCATATGGTCGGCTTTACCGACATCGATGACCGCGGCCGCGAAGGGGTCGAGCTGGCCTACGATGAATGGCTCGCTGGCGTCGCCGGCAAGCGCCAGGTCATCAAGGATCGGCGCGGCAGGCTGATCAAGGATGTCCAGGTCACCAAAAACGCCAAGGCCGGCAAGCCCTTGGCGTTGTCCATTGACCTGCGCCTGCAATACCTGGCCAACCGCGAACTGCGCAATGCCATCGTCGAGAACGGTGCCAAGGCCGGCAGCCTGGTGATCATGGACGTGAAGACCGGCGAGATCCTGGCCATGGTCAACCAGCCGACCTACAACCCGAACAACCGTCGCAACCTGCAGCCGGCGATGATGCGCAACCGCGCGATGATCGACGTATTCGAGCCGGGTTCGACCATGAAGGCCGTGTCGATGGCCGCCGCCCTGGAAACCGGTCGCTGGAAGCCGAGCGATACCGTCGAGGTGTACCCAGGCACTTTGCAGATCGGCAAATACACCATTCGTGACGTGTCCAAGACCGAAGGCCCGGTGCTCGACCTGACCGGCATCCTGATCAACTCCAGTAACGTGGGCATGAGCAAGATCGCCTTCGACATTGGCGGCGAGACCATCTACCGCCTGGCGCAGAAGATCGGCCTCGGCCAGGACACCGGCCTGGGCTTCCCGGGCGAACGGGTCGGCAACCTGCCCAACTACCGCGACTGGCGCAAGGCCGAGACGGCCACGCTGTCCTACGGCTACGGCGTTTCGGTGACAGCGATCCAGTTGGTCCACGCGTTTTCCGCGCTGGCGAACAACGGGCGCATCGCGCCGCTGACCCTGATCAAGACCGACAAGGCCCCGCAGACCACCCAGGTGATCCCGGAGAACGTCGCGAAGACCATGCAGGGCATGCTGCAACAGGTGATCGAGGCGCCCCGGGGCGTCTTCCGTGCCCAGGTGCCGGCGTACCATGTCGCCGGTAAATCCGGTACGGCCCGCAAGACTTCCGTGGGCACCAAGGGCTATGCCGAGAACTCCTACCGTTCGTTGTTTGCCGGCTTCGGTCCGATGAGCGATCCGCGCTACGCCATCGTCGTGGTCATCGACGAACCGAGCAAGGCTGGTTACTTCGGTGGCCTGGTTTCGGCGCCGGTGTTCAGCAAAGTGATGTCCGGCACCCTGCGCCTGATGAACATCACCCCGGATAACCTGCCGCCGACGCAGCAAGCCAGTACCGCACCGGTCGTTCCCTTGAAAGCCGAAGGAGGGCGCGGCTGATGTCCCTGAGCCTGAACAAGATTTTTGCCCATGCCGGGCACGACCTGCTGATTCGCGAGCTGGCCCTGGACAGTCGTAATGTGCGTGCCGGCGATCTGTTCCTGGCGGTGCCGGGCGCCCGTTTCGATGGCCGTGCCCATATCGCCGACGCCCTCCAGCGTGGCGCGGCGGCCGTGGCCTATGAAGTGCAGGGCGCGACGGTGTTGCCGATCACCGACGTCCCGCTGATTCCGGTCAAGGGCCTGGCGGCCCAACTGTCGGACATCGCCGGGCGCTTCTATGGCGACCCGAGCCGCCACCTGAACCTGATTGGCGTGACCGGCACCAACGGCAAGACCAGCGTGACCCAACTGGTGGCCCAGGCCCTGGACCTGCTCGGCCAGCACTGCGGCATTGTCGGAACCCTGGGCAGCGGGTTCCATGGCGCCTTGGCCAGCGGCCTGCACACCACGCCGAACCCGATCGCCGTGCAAGCGACCCTGGCCGACCTGAAGAAGGCCGGTGCCAAGGCCGTCGCGATGGAAGTGTCCTCCCATGGCCTGGATCAGGGACGCGTGACCGCGCTGGCGTTCGATGTCGCCGTGCTGACCAACCTGTCCCGCGATCACCTGGACTACCACGGCACCATGCAGGCCTACGGCGAAGCCAAGGCCAAGCTCTTCGCCTGGAATGACCTGAAATGCCGGGTCATCAACATCGACGACGCGTTCGGCCGGCAACTGGCCGCCGACTCGCACGAGTCCCGGCTGATCACCTACAGCCTGGAAGACGCGGGTGCCTACCTCTATGTACGCCAGGCCCAGTTCGATGACGAGGGCGTGCGCGCCACGTTGGTCACGCCCCAGGGCGAACACCATTTGCGCAGCACCTTGCTCGGTCGCTTCAACCTGAGCAACGTACTGGCCGCCATCGGCGCCTTGCTGGGCCTGGACTACGCGCTGGACGAAATCCTCAAGGTCCTGCCCAAGCTCGAAGGCCCGGCCGGGCGCATGCAGCGCCTGGGTGGCGGCACGCAACCGCTGGTGGTGGTCGACTACGCCCATACGCCCGATGCGCTGGAAAAAGTTTTGATGGCCCTGCGGCCCCATGCCAAGGGCAAGTTGCTGTGCCTGTTCGGCTGCGGCGGCGATCGCGATCGCGGCAAGCGCCCGCTGATGGCCGAAGTGGTCGAGCGGCTGGCCGACGGCGTGCTGGTCACCGATGACAACCCACGGACCGAAAACCCGTTGCAGATTTTCGACGACATCCGTGCCGGATTCTCGGTGGCGGATAACGTCACCTTCGTGGCCGGTCGCGGCCAGGCCATCGCCCAGTTGATCGCCGGCGCTTCGGCGGACGACGTGATCGTGCTGGCCGGCAAGGGCCACGAGGACTACCAGGAAATCAACGGCGTGCGCCATGCCTTCTCCGACCTGGTGGAAGCGGATCACGCCCTGACCGCGTGGGAGGTGGCCCATGCTTAAGGCCCTGACGCTCAGCGAATTGACCAGCGCCCTGAATGCGCGCCTCATCGCCGCGGACGCCACCTTCAACGGCGTCAGCATCGACAGCCGGGCCATTGTGCCGGGCCAGTTGTTCGTCGCCCTGACCGGCCCGCGCTTCGACGGCCACGATTACCTGAACGACGTAGCGACCAAAGGTGCAGTCGCGGCGCTGGTCGAGCGCGAAGTGACCAACAGCGCGCTGCCACAGTTGCTGGTCGACGACACGCGCCAGGCCCTGGGCCAACTCGGTGCGCTGAATCGCGCGGCGTATGGCAACCCGGTCGCGGCCATCACCGGCTCCAGCGGCAAGACCACGGTCAAGGAAATGCTGGCCAGCATCCTGCGCACCCGTGGGCCGGTGCTGGCGACCCGGGGCAACCTGAACAACGACCTCGGCGTGCCACTGACCCTGCTGGAGCTGGCACCGGAGCACACGGCCGCGGTCATCGAGCTGGGCGCTTCGCGGCTCGGCGAAATCGCCTACACAGTGGGCCTGACCCAGCCGCACGTGGCGGTGCTGAACAATGCCGGGACCGCCCACGTCGGCGAGTTCGGCGGGCCGGACAAGATCGTCGAGGCCAAGGGTGAGATCATCGAAGGGCTGCAAGCCGATGGCATCGCCGTGCTGAACCTGGACGACAAGGCCTTCGAAATCTGGAAGACCCGGGCGGGCGAACGCAAGGTGCTGACCTTTGCCTTGAGCAACCTCGCCGCCAATTTCTACGCCAGCGACCTGGACCGTGACGCACGCGGCTGCCCGGCGTTCAACCTGCACAGCCCCGACGGGGCCGAGCGGGTGCAGTTGAACCTGCTCGGCACCCATAACATTGCCAACGCCCTGGCCGCAGCGGCGGCGGCCCATGCCCTGGGCGTGTCTCTGCCAGGCATCGTCGCCGGGCTGAACGCGGTGCAACCGGTCAAGGGCCGTTGCGTCGCGCAGTTGGCCAGCAACGGCATGCGGGTCATCGACGACACCTACAACGCCAACCCGACGTCCATGTGCGCGGCGGTGGATATCCTCGCCGGTTTTACCGGTCGCACCGTGCTGGTACTGGGAGATATCGGCGAGTTGGGCGATTGGGCCCAGCAGGGCCACCACGATGTGGGGGCCTATGCCCGCGGCAAGGTCGACGCGTTGTACGCCGTCGGCCCGATGATGGCCCACGCGGTCGCCGCCTTTGGCGAGAACGCCCGGCACTTCACCACCCAGGCCGAGCTGATCCAGGCGCTGGGCGCGGAGCAGGATCCGAACACCACCTTATTGATCAAGGGCTCGCGTAGCGCTGCGATGGAAAACATCGTCGCGGCGCTGTGCGGCACCCGTATGGAGAAACATTAATGCTGCTGCTGCTAGCGGAGTACCTGCAACAGTTCTACAAAGGCTTCGCGGTCTTCCAGTACCTGACCCTGCGCGGGATCCTGGGTGTGCTGACCGCGCTGTCGTTGTCGCTGTTCCTGGGCCCGTGGATGATCCGCACCTTGCAGAACCTGCAGATCGGCCAGTCGGTGCGTAACGACGGCCCGCAATCGCACCTGTCCAAATCCGGCACCCCAACCATGGGCGGCGCGCTGATCCTGTCGTCCATTGGCATCAGTACCCTGCTCTGGGCCGACCTGGCGAACCGCTATGTCTGGGTCGTGCTGCTGGTGACCCTGTTTTTCGGTGCCATCGGCTGGGTCGATGACTACCGCAAGGTCATCGAGAAGAACTCCCGTGGGCTGCCCAGTCGCTGGAAGTATTTCTGGCAATCGGTGTTTGGCCTCGGCGCGGCGATCTTCCTTTATATGACCGCTGCTTCGCCGGTGGAAACCACCCTGATCCTGCCGATGCTCAAGGACTACAGCATTCCACTGGGCGCCGGCTTCATCGTGCTGACCTACCTGGTCATCGTCGGTTCGAGCAACGCGGTCAACCTCACCGATGGCCTCGACGGCCTGGCGATCATGCCGACGGTGATGGTCGGCGGCGCGTTGGGGATCTTCTGCTACCTGTCGGGTAACGTGAAATTCGCCGAATACCTGCTGATCCCTTATGTACCGGGGGCGGGCGAGCTGATCGTGTTCTGCGGCGCGCTGATCGGTGCCGGCCTGGGCTTCCTGTGGTTCAACACCTACCCGGCACAAGTCTTCATGGGTGACGTCGGCGCGCTGGCGCTGGGCGCGGCCCTGGGCACCATCGCCGTCATCGTCCGCCAGGAAATCGTCCTGTTCATCATGGGCGGCGTGTTCGTGATGGAAACCCTGTCAGTCGTCATTCAGGTTGCGTCGTTTAAATTGACCGGCCGCCGCGTATTCCGCATGGCGCCGATTCACCACCACTTTGAACTCAAGGGCTGGCCCGAGCCGCGCGTGATCGTCCGTTTCTGGATCATCACCGTGATTCTGGTGCTGATCGGCCTTGCCACCCTGAAACTGAGGTAGAACGCGTGTCCCTGATCGCTTCCGACCATTTCCGCATCGTTGTCGGCCTCGGCAAGAGCGGCATGTCCCTGGTTCGCTTCCTGGCGAACCGGGGCGTGTCGTTTGCCGTCGCCGACACGCGGGAAAATCCGCCTGAGCTGGCCACGCTGCGGCGTGACTATCCGCAGGTGGACGTGCGTTGTGGCGACCTGGACGTCGAGTTTCTGTGCCGCGCCGACGAGCTCTACGTGAGCCCCGGCCTGGCCCTGGCGACCCCGGCCCTGCAAGCGGCTGCGGCCCGTGGGGTGAAGCTGTCCGGCGACATCGAACTATTCGCGCGCAACGCCAAGGCGCCCATCATCGCCATCAGCGGTTCCAATGCGAAAAGCACCGTCACCACCCTGGTGGGCGAGATGGCGGCCGCGGCCGGCAAGCGGGTCGCCGTGGGCGGCAACCTCGGTACACCGGCGCTGGATCTGCTCAGTGACGACGTCGAGCTGTACGTGATGGAGCTGTCCAGCTTCCAGCTCGAAACCACCGACCACCTGGGCGCTGAAGTGGCCACCGTGCTGAACATCAGCGAAGACCACATGGACCGCTACAGCGGCCTGCCGGCTTACCACCTGGCCAAGCACCGGATCTTCCGCGGCGCCCGGCAGGTGGTGTTCAACCGCCAGGATGCCCTGACCCGTCCGCTGCTGGGCGAGGGCTTGCCGTGCTGGTCGTTCGGCCTGGGCGTGCCGGATTTCAAGGGGTTCGGGTTGCGGGAAGAGAACGGCGAGAAATACCTGGCCTTCGAATTCCAGAACCTGATGCCGGTGCGCGAACTGAAGATCCGTGGCGCCCACAACCAGGCCAACGCATTGGCCGCCCTGGCCCTCGGGCACGCCGTCGGCCTGCCGTTCGACGCCATGCTCTCGGCGCTGCGCACTTTCGCCGGCCTCGAGCACCGCTGCCAGTGGGTGCGCGACCTCGATGGCGTGGCCTGGTACAACGACTCCAAGGCCACCAACGTCGGCGCCGCCCTGGCGGCGATCGAAGGGCTGGGTGCGGACATCGAAGGCAAGCTCGTGCTGATCGCCGGTGGCGACGGCAAGGGTGCCGACTTCAAGGACCTGCGTGACCCGGTGGCGGCCAACTGCCGCGCCGTGGTGCTGATGGGCCGTGACCGCGAATTGATCGCCCAGGCGCTCGGCGACGCCGTGCCGCTGGTTCGCGTCGCCTCCCTCGACGAAGCGGTGCAGCAATGCCGCGCCCTGGCTCAACCCGGCGATGCCGTCCTGTTGTCGCCGGCCTGCGCCAGTTTCGACATGTTCAAGAATTACGAAGAACGCGGACAGCTGTTCGCCCGGGCCGCGGAGGACTTGGCATGAGCCTGATGAATGTCATCAAGCCATACCCGTCGCCGCTGATCACCGGGCGTGGCATCGACCTGGATTTCCCGATGCTCGCCGGTTGCCTGGCCCTGCTGGGCCTGGGCCTGGTGATGATCACCTCGGCGTCCTCGGAAGTGGCCGCGGTGCAATCGGGCAACACGCTCTATCACATGATCCGCCACCTGATTTACCTGGTGATCGGCCTCGGTGCCTGCGTGGTCACCATGATGGTGCCGATCGCCACGTGGCAGCGCCTGGGCTGGATGATGCTGCTCGGCGCCTTCGGCCTGTTGGTGATGGTGCTGGTGCCGGGCATCGGCCGCGAGGTCAACGGTTCGATGCGCTGGATCGGCTTCAGCTTCTTCAACGTACAGCCCTCGGAAATCGCCAAGGTCTTCGTGGTGATCTTCCTGGCCGGTTACCTGGTGCGGCGCCAGAAAGAAGTGCGCGAAAGCTGGATGGGTTTCTTCAAGCCGTTCATCGTGTTGTTGCCGATGGCTGGCCTGCTGCTGATGGAGCCGGACTTCGGCGCCACGGTGGTGATGATGGGCGCGGCCGCGGCGATGCTGTTCCTCGGTGGCGTCGGGCTGTTCCGCTTCATCCTGATGGTGGCGCTGGCGGTGGCGGCCGTGACCGTGCTGGTGCAGGCGCAGCCCTATCGGATGGCGCGACTGATTACCTTCACCGATCCGTGGGCCGACCAGTTCGGGTCCGGCTACCAGTTGACCCAGGCACTGATTGCCTTCGGGCGTGGCGAATGGCTGGGCGTGGGCCTGGGCAACAGCGTGCAGAAGCAGTTCTACCTGCCGGAAGCCCACACCGACTTCGTGTTCTCGGTGCTGGCCGAAGAGCTGGGTGTGGTGGGTTCGCTGTGCACCGTGGCGCTGTTCGTGTTCGTTTGCGTGCGCGGCATGTACATCGGCTTGTGGGCCGAGAAAGCCAAGCAGTTTTTTGCCGCCTACGTGGCGTATGGGCTGTCTTTCCTGTGGATCGGCCAGTTCCTGATCAACATCGGCGTGAACGTCGGCCTGCTGCCGACCAAGGGTCTGACGCTGCCGTTCCTCAGTTATGGCGGCAGCTCCCTGGTGATCTGCTGTGCCTGCCTCGGCTTGTTGCTGCGCATCGAATGGGAAAGTCGAACCCACCTGGGCAGCGAAGAGATGGAATTCCACGAGAGCGACTTCGCCGAGGAGCCGACTCATGGGCGCTAACGTGCTGATCATGGCCGGCGGAACCGGCGGGCATGTCTTCCCGGCGCTGGCCTGTGCCCGGGAGTTCCAAGCGCGCGGCTACACCGTGCACTGGCTGGGTACGCCGCGGGGTATCGAAAACGAGCTGGTGCCTGGCGCCGGCCTGGAGCTGCACCGGATCAACGCCAGCGGTCTGCGGGGCAAGGGCAAGCTGTCGCTGCTCAAGGCACCGCTGATGCTGCTCAAGTCGGTCTGGCAGGCGCGGGCGATCATCCGTCGGTTGCGGCCGGTCTGCGTGGTCGGGTTTGGCGGTTATGTGACCGGCCCGGGTGGCCTCGCGGCCAAACTGGCCGGCGTGCCGGTGATCGTTCACGAGCAGAACGCCGTGGCCGGTACCGCCAATCGGTTACTGGTGCCGTTGGCCGCCCGGGTCTGTGAAGCGTTTCCCGACACCTTTACCCTGTCGGGCAGCCGCCGCACCACCGGTAATCCGGTGCGTACCGAGCTGTTTCTCGATACACCGCGCCCAGCCCTGGCTGGACGCAAGGCGCGCTTGCTGGTCCTGGGCGGAAGCCTGGGGGCAGAGCCGTTGAACAAACTGCTGCCCGAAGCCCTCTCGCAGGTCGCCCCCGACCTGCGCCCGGAAGTGTTTCACCAGGCCGGCAAAAACCACGATGAAGTGACTGCCGAGCGCTATCGCGCCGCTGGCGTCGAGGCGCAGGTGCAGCCGTTCATCAAAGACATGGCCCAAGCCTATGGCTGGGCCGACCTGGTGATCTGCCGCGCAGGCGCGTTGACCATCAGCGAACTGGCTGCCGCCGGTCTGCCCTCGATGCTGGTGCCTTTGCCTCACGCCATCGACGACCACCAGACCCGCAATGCCGATTATTTGGCCCGTGAAGGCGCAGCCTTCCTGATGCCGCAAAGAACGACTGGCGCCGCGGATCTTGCCGCCCGCCTGACAGAGGTTTTGATGCAGCCGCAACGACTTGAAGACATGGCCCGCGCCGCGCGCCGCCTGGCCAAACCCGATGCTACGGCCCAAGTGGTCGACACCTGCCTGGAGGTGGCCCATGGTTGAGAATCGCAAAGCCATGCCGCAGCCGGAAATGCGCCGCATCCGCCGTATCCACTTCGTCGGTATCGGCGGCGTGGGCATGTGCGGGATTGCCGAGGTGTTGCTGAACCTGGGCTACCAGGTCTCGGGTTCCGACCTGAAGGCGTCCCCGGTCACCGAGCGCCTGGAAACCTTCGGCGCCCAGATTTTCATCGGCCACCGCGCCGAGAACGCCGCCAATGCCGACGTGCTGGTGGTGTCCAGCGCCGTGAACACGTCCAACCCGGAGGTCGCCACCGCCCTGGAACGGCGTATTCCCGTGGTGCCGCGTGCCGAAATGCTGGCCGAGCTGATGCGCTACCGCCACGGCATCGCCGTCGCCGGGACCCACGGCAAGACCACCACCACCAGCCTGATCGCCTCGGTGTTCGCCGCCGGTGGCCTGGACCCGACCTTCGTGATCGGTGGTCGCCTCAATGCCGCGGGCACCAATGCCCAGCTGGGCACCAGCCGCTACCTGATCGCCGAAGCCGACGAAAGCGATGCCAGCTTCCTGCATCTGCAACCGCTGGTGGCCGTGGTCACCAACATCGACGCCGACCACATGGCGACCTACGACGGCGACTTCAACAAGTTGAAGAAAACCTTCGTCGAATTCCTGCACAACCTGCCGTTCTATGGGTTGGCGGTGGTGTGCCTGGACGATCCGGTGGTGCGCGAGATCCTGCCGTTGATCAAGCGTCCGACCGTCACCTACGGGTTCAGCGAAGAAGCCGACGTACGTGCCATCAACGTGCGCCAACAAGGCATGCAGACCTTCTTCACCGTGCTGCGCCCCGACCGTGAGCCGTTGGACGTGTCGGTGAACATGCCGGGCAACCACAACGTGCTCAACTCGCTGGCCACCATTTGCATCGCCACCGATGAAGGCGTCAGCGATGAAGCCATCGTCCAGGGCCTGTCCGGGTTCCAGGGCGTGGGCCGGCGCTTCCAGGTCTACGGCGAGCTGCCGGTGGACGGCGGCAACGTGATGCTGGTGGACGACTACGGCCATCACCCAACCGAAGTCGCGGCGGTGATCAAGGCCGTGCGCGGTGGTTGGCCGGAGCGGCGCCTGGTGATGGTCTATCAGCCGCACCGCTACAGCCGTACACGGGACCTGTACGACGATTTCGTCCAGGTGCTGACCGACGCCAACGTGCTGCTGTTGATGGAAGTCTATCCGGCCGGCGAAGAGCCGATCCCCGGTGCCGACAGCCGCCAGCTGTGCCACAGCATCCGCCAGCGCGGCCAGCTGGACCCGATCTACATCGAGCGTGGCGTAGACCTCGCGCCGCTGGTCAAGCCGCTGCTGCGTGCCGGCGACATCCTGCTGTGCCAGGGCGCCGGTGACATCGGCGGGCTGGCCCCGAAACTGTTGAAAAGTCCGTTATTCGCCGGTGCCATCGTGGCCTCCAGCGAGGGGAAACTGAAATGACTGCTGCCTACGCCAACCTGGTCTCGACCCTCGACCCGAAAGCCTTCGGCCGCGTTGCCGTGCTGTTCGGTGGCAAGAGCGCCGAGCGCGAGGTGTCCCTCAAATCTGGCAACGCCGTGCTGCAAGCCCTGCAAAGCGGCGGTGTCGACGCGTTCGGCATCGACGTGGGCGATGACTTTCTGCAACGCCTGCTGAGCGAAAAGATCGACCGCGCGTTCATCATTCTCCACGGTCGCGGCGGTGAAGACGGCAGCATGCAAGGCCTGCTCGAGTGCCTGGGCATCCCCTACACCGGCAGCGGCATCCTGGCTTCGGCCCTGGCGATGGACAAACTGCGCACCAAGCAGGTCTGGCACAGCCTCGGCATTCCGACGCCACGTCACGCGGTGCTGGCGAGCGAGGCCGATTGTATTTCTGCGGCCACGGAACTGGGCTTCCCGCTGATCGTCAAACCGGCTCATGAAGGTTCAAGTATCGGCATGGCGAAAGTGAATTCGCTGCCTGAGTTGACCACGGCATGGAAAGACGCCAGCGCCTACGATTCGCAAGTGTTGGTCGAGCAGTGGATCGCCGGTCCCGAGTTCACCATCGCCACCCTGCGTGACCAGGTGTTGCCGCCAATTGCGCTGGGCACGCCGCACACGTTCTACGACTACGACGCCAAGTACGTCGCCAACGATACCCAGTACCGCATTCCCTGCGGACTGGACAGCGCCAAGGAAAAAGAACTGATGGACCTCACGGCCAAGGCCTGTGAGGCGCTGGGTATCGCCGGTTGGGGCCGTGCGGACGTGATGCAGGACGCCAATGGGCAATTCTGGTTCCTGGAAGTCAACACCGCCCCCGGCATGACCGATCACAGCCTGGTGCCGATGGCGGCGCGTGCCGCCGGCCTGGACTTCCAGCAACTGGTGCTGTCGATCCTGGCGGCCAGTGTCGGCCCGCAAGAGCCAAGAGGTTAAGCCATGCAAGGCGCATCGCTTCGTCATCAGCCATCCGCACCCGGTCGCAAGCCGGTGCCGCGGGGTGCCAGCCGAATGGTGGCCAAGGAGCCGATGTCGGCGCGCTTGCCGAAAGCCAACTTTGGTTTTCTCAAGAGCCTGTTCTGGCCGGTACTGCTGGTGGCGTTGGGGTTCGGTACGTACGAAGGGGCCCAGCGGCTGCTGCCTTATGCCGACCGGCCGATCGCCCGGATCAACGTGCAGGGCGACCTGAGTTACATCAGCCAGCAGGCGGTGCAGCAGCGGATCGCGCCATTCGTGGCGTCGAGCTTCTTCACCATCGACCTGGCGGGCATGCGCACGGAACTGGAGCAGATGCCCTGGATCGCCCATGCCGAGGTCCGGCGCGTGTGGCCCGACCAGGTGTCGATCCGCCTGGAAGAGCAGCTTCCGGTGGCCCGTTGGGGCGACGAGTCGCTGTTGAACAACCAGGGCCAGGCGTTCACGCCTCGGGAACTGGCCAATTATGAACATTTGCCACAACTGTTCGGTCCACAGCGGGCCCAACAGCAAGTGATGCAGCAGTACCAGGTGTTGAGCCAGATGTTGCGGCCCTTGGGCTTCTCCATCGCGCGCCTGGAGTTGCGTGAGCGCGGCAGTTGGTTCCTGACCACTGGCGCGGGCAGCTCGGGGCCGGGCATCGAGCTGCTGCTCGGTCGCGGCAACCTGGTGGAAAAGATGCGCCGCTTCATTGCCATCTATGACAAGACGCTCAAAGAACAGATTACGAACATTGCGCGCATCGATCTGCGCTACGCCAACGGCCTGGCTGTTGGCTGGCGGGAACCTGTAGCGCCGACGACGGCCGAACCCGCCGTCGCGAAGAATTAAGAAGAGGCAGGACCCATGGCAAACGTGCAAAGCGGAAAAATGATCGTCGGTCTGGATATCGGCACTTCCAAGGTGGTAGCGCTGGTAGGCGAGGTCGCGGACGACGGCACGCTGGTCATCGTCGGGATCGGTACCCATCCGTCCCGTGGTTTGAAGAAAGGCGTGGTGGTGAACATCGAGTCCACCGTGCAATCGATCCAGC
Source organism: Pseudomonas chlororaphis (assembly GCA_001023535.1). Taxonomy (NCBI): domain Bacteria; kingdom Pseudomonadati; phylum Pseudomonadota; class Gammaproteobacteria; order Pseudomonadales; family Pseudomonadaceae; genus Pseudomonas; species Pseudomonas chlororaphis. Next base: position 4,416,031 of record CP011020.1, on the reverse strand, counting down.
GCGCCATCGAAGAAGCGCAGCTGATGGCCGGTTGCCGGATCCACTCGGCGTTCGTCGGCGTGGCGGGCAATCACATCCGCAGCCTGAACTCCCACGGCATCGTCGCGATTCGTGATCGCGAAGTCAGCTCCGCGGACCTTGAGCGCGTGCTCGATGCGGCCCAGGCCGTGGCGATCCCGGCCGACCAGCGGGTGCTGCACACCCTGCCGCAGGACTACGTGATCGACAACCAGGAAGGCGTCCGCGAGCCCCTGGGCATGTCCGGCGTGCGCCTGGAAGCCAAGGTCCACGTGGTCACCTGCGCCGTGAACGCCGCGCAGAACATCGAGAAGTGCGTGCGCCGCTGCGGCCTGGAAATCGACGACATCATCCTCGAGCAACTGGCCTCGGCCTACTCGGTGCTGACCGACGACGAGAAAGAGCTGGGCGTGTGCCTGGTGGACATCGGCGGCGGCACTACCGACATCGCGATCTTCACCGAAGGCGCCATCCGCCACACCGCCGTGATCCCGATTGCCGGCGACCAGGTGACCAACGACATCGCCATGGCGTTGCGCACTCCGACCCAGTACGCCGAGGAAATCAAGATTCGCTACGCCTGTGCCCTGGCGAAACTGGCCGGCGCCGGTGAAACCATCAAGGTGCCAAGCGTCGGCGACCGTCCGCCGCGCGAGCTGTCCCGCCAGGCCCTGGCCGAAGTGGTCGAGCCGCGTTACGACGAACTGTTCACCCTGATCCAGGCCGAACTGCGTCGCAGCGGCTACGAGGACCTGATCCCGGCCGGCATCGTGCTGACCGGCGGCACCTCGAAGATGGAAGGCGCGGTCGAGCTGGCCGAGGAAATTTTCCACATGCCGGTGCGCCTGGGCGTGCCCCATGGCGTCAAGGGCCTGGATGACGTGGTGCGCAACCCGATCTATTCCACCGGCGTGGGTCTGTTGATGTACGGCCTGCAGAAGCAGTCCGACGGCATCTCGTTCTCAGGCATCGGCAGCCGCGACAGCTACAACAGCGAAGAGGCCAAGGCGCCGCTGCTGGAGCGGTTGCAGGCTTGGGTCAAAGGCAATTTCTGATACAGGTTTCAAGCTTCAGGCGACGAGTTTCAGGCTTGGCGCCGGAAGACGGCAGCAAACGCAGTAGGCGAAAAAACTAGAGAATGAAAGGAGAGGGAAAATGTTCGAACTCGTAGACAACATCCCCGCTAGCCCGGTTATCAAGGTAATCGGTGTCGGCGGTGGCGGCGGCAACGCTGTCAACCACATGGTCAAGAGCAACATCGAGGGCGTCGAGTTCATCTGCGCCAACACCGATGCTCAAGCGCTGAAAAACATCGGCGCGCGGACCATCCTGCAACTGGGTACCGGCGTGACCAAGGGCCTGGGTGCTGGCGCGAATCCCGAGGTTGGCCGTCAGGCTGCCCTGGAAGACCGCGAACGCATCGCTGAAGTCCTGGCTGGCACCAACATGGTGTTCATCACCACGGGCATGGGCGGCGGTACCGGTACCGGTGCAGCGCCGATCATTGCCGAAGTGGCCAAGGAGATGGGTATCCTCACCGTTGCCGTGGTGACCCGTCCGTTCCCGTTCGAAGGCCGCAAGCGCATGCAGATCGCCGATGAAGGCATCCGCGCGCTGAGCGAAAGCGTCGACTCGTTGATCACCATCCCCAACGAGAAGCTGCTGACCATCCTGGGTAAGGACGCCAGCCTGCTGTCGGCTTTCGCCAAGGCCGATGACGTACTGGCCGGTGCCGTTCGCGGTATCTCCGACATCATCAAGCGTCCGGGCATGATCAACGTCGACTTCGCCGACGTGCGCACCGTGATGTCCGAAATGGGCATGGCGATGATGGGCACTGGCTGCGCCAGCGGTCCGAACCGTGCGCGCGAAGCGACCGAAGCGGCCATCCGCAACCCGTTGCTCGAAGACGTCAACCTGCAGGGCGCTCGCGGCATCCTGGTGAACATCACTGCAGGTCCCGACCTGTCCCTGGGCGAGTACTCCGACGTGGGTAGCATCATCGAAGCCTTCGCCTCCGACCACGCCATGGTCAAGGTCGGCACCGTGATCGACCCCGACATGCGCGACGAGCTGCACGTGACCGTGGTTGCCACCGGCCTAGGCGCGAAAATCGAGAAGCCGATGAAGGTGATCGACAACACCGTACAGACCGCCATGGCCTCCCAGCCACAGCAACAGGCCCCCGTTCGTCAGGAACAGCCTGCGGTGAACTACCGTGACCTGGACCGTCCGACCGTCATGCGCAACCAGGCCCAGGCCGGTGCTGCGACTGCCGCGAAGATGAATCCGCAAGACGATCTGGATTACCTGGACATCCCGGCATTCCTGCGTCGTCAGGCCGATTGATGAAATGTATCAGGGGGATACGGGTGATTGGTGTTCAGCAAAGGTCTGGTCTGCTATCATCGCCAGCCTTTGTTGATACCAGTTCGCAATTTGCGCTGAAGCGGCCCATGCCATGATTAAACAACGCACCCTGAAGAATATTATCCGTGCCACAGGTGTCGGTCTGCACTCGGGCGAGAAGGTCTACCTGACCCTCAAGCCCGCGCCTGTCGATACCGGCATCGTGTTTTGTCGTGCCGACCTCGACCCTGTGGTGCAGATTCCTGCTCGCGCGGAAAACGTTGGTGAAACCACCATGTCGACCACCTTGGTCAACGGTGACACCAAAGTGGATACGGTGGAGCATTTGCTCTCGGCCATGGCTGGCCTGGGCATCGATAACGCCTACGTCGAGCTCTCCGCGTCCGAAGTCCCGATCATGGATGGCAGTGCCGGACCCTTCGTATTCCTGATTCAATCGGCTGGCCTGGAAGAACAGGACGCGGCCAAGAAGTTCATCCGCATCCTGCGGGAAGTGACCGTGGAAGATGGCGACAAGCGCGCCACTTTCGTTCCTTTCGAAGGTTTCAAGGTGAGCTTCGAGATCGATTTCGATCACCCGGTTTTCCGGGACCGCACCCAGAGTGCAAGCGTGGACTTTTCCAGCACTTCGTTCGTAAAAGAAGTCAGCCGCGCCCGTACCTTTGGCTTCATGAGTGACATCGAGTACCTGCGCAAGCACAACCTCGCACTCGGCGGCAGCGTGGAAAACGCGATCGTGGTCGATTCCGATGGCGTGTTGAACGAAGACGGCCTTCGTTATGAAGACGAGTTCGTCAAACACAAGATCCTCGATGCAATCGGCGACCTCTACCTGCTGGGCAATAGCCTGATTGGTGAGTTCAAGGGCTTCAAGTCCGGCCACGCACTGAACAACCAGCTGCTGCGCAAGTTGATTGAGCAGAAAGATGCTTGGGAAGTCGTGACGTTCGAAGACGCCAGCACCGCACCAATCTCTTACATGCGCCCTGTCGCGGCCGTGTAAGCAAAAAACCTCTCTAGTTTTTAAAGGCTGCCTTAGGGTGGCCTTTTTTTAGGTTCATCACGGATTGCCGGGAAAGACGCTCTTGATCTTCATGAAAAAGAATTCGCTATCCCGGTAACCGTACGCCATCCGCTTGATGACCTTTATTCGATTGTTTATTCCTTCCAACTGACCGGTGTGCATCGGCCAGCGAACCCGGCTCACGATGCCCCGCCAGTAACCCTTTAGCCGTTTGGCGAACTGGATCAGAGCCGGTATTTCGCTTTCATGCGCATGACGCAGCCATTGCTTCCAGGCCGCTCGCCAACCCCAGGCAGTACTCGGCGTCCAGAGTGTTTTGAGTTCAGCCTTCATCAAATAGACCGTCATCAACGCTTGGTTGGCCGCCAGCAGATCCTCCAGGCGGACCTGTTGCTCCGGTGTTTTCAAGTTCTGCGGATTGCGCAGCAACAGCCATCGCGCCTGCTTGATGACCTTGCGGGCAGGCTTGTCGTGACGCAACCGGTTAGCCTCGTCGACGCGGACCCGATCAATCACCTCTCGGCCATATTTGGCCACCACATGGAAAAGGTCGTAGACCACTCGCGCGTTGGGACAGTGCTGGCGAACCTCCAGGTCAAAAGCGGTGTTCATGTCCATCGCCACCGCTTCGATGCGAGCACAACCCTCGGGTCCCAGTTCTTCGAAGAAAGGCCTGACCGCCGCTCGGCTGCGGCCTTCACCGATCCACAGCACGCGTCGTGTGTCCGCATCCAGGACCACGCTGGCGTAACGATGACCTTTGAACAGGGCGAACTCGTCCATCACCAGGCGTCGCGGTTGCGCCTTTGGCAAAACGCTCAACGCCGCTTGCAAGGCTCGACGCTCCAGCAACCGAACGGTGTCCCAATGCAGCCCGAACAGTTGAGCCACGTGCAGTGTGGGGAGGCGTTCGCAGGCCTGAATGACCGCCTCGGCCAAACGGCGCGTCATGCGGGCATAGCGGTCCAGCCAACTGACGGCCTCCATGCGTTTACCGCAGTCACGACAGCCCACCCGCCTGAGCAACACGCTCAGGCGTACCGCACGACCGAGAATCGGCAGGTCACGAACGGTACGCTCGCAATACTCATGAGTGGTTGAACAGGGTTTCTGGCACCCGCCGCAGGATGGGAATCGGGTGGGATGGGGAATCAGATCGATTTGTAGATCGTCGCCATCAGGCTTGATCGTGACGACAGAAAAGCCCTCCCAAAAAGGAAGGAAAGTATTAATATCGCGCATAAGAACGCCGGTTTGTTAGATGTGTTTGCTCGCACGAACATCATCAATCAAATCGGCGTTCTTGTTTCTGTGTTTCCCGGGATTCCGTGAAGAACCTTTTTTTTGTGCCGACTCCGAGAGGGTTTGACGACTGGCGCTGTAACCGGCATATTTTTGCTCGTTTGTGATTATTGTTGCTCGTTTATGCAGGTTTATTGCCATGACATCCACCCACGAAGCGTTTCCCGGTGAGCGCCAGCAACTGATCAGTGAACGCCTGGCCCGGTATGGCCGGGTGATCGCGGCTGACCTGGCCAGTGAATTCAATGTTTCCGAACACTCCATACGCCGCGACCTTGGCGCATTGGCAGCGGCGGGGGTGTGCAAGCGTGTCTACGGTGGCGCCATATTGCTGCCCGCCGCCGAACGACCGATGGACGTGCGCGTGCGGCAGGACCCGGCGCGCAAGGGCAGTCTCGGCCAGGCCGCGGCGTCGTTACTGCGCGCGGGCCAGCATGTGTTCATCGACGCCGGCTCGACCAACCTGGCCATTGCCTGCGCCATCGATCCAGGGTTGCGGTTGACCGTCGCCACCAATTCGCCGCTGATTGCGGTGCAGTTGATGAAGCTGCCCTGTGCCGAGGTGATTCTGTTGGGCGGACGGGTGAACCCGGTGGCCGGTGGCGTGATCGGGGTGACGGCGGTGCAGCAGTTGCGCCAGTTCAGTTTCGACCTGTGCTTTCTCGGTGCCTGCGCCATTGACCCGGACAACGGGGTCACGGCGTTCGGCCTGGACGACGCTGAGTTCAAGCGCGCGGTGGCGGCGGCCAGCGGCCAGTTGGTGACCGCCGTCACCAATGAAAAACTCTCCAGTGTCGCCCATTACCAGGTGGCTTCGTGCGAAGAGGTGACCGCCCTGGTGGTGGAGCATGATGCTCCGCGCGAGCGACTGGAACCGTTCTTTGGCAGGGTCTCCAATGTGGTGACGGCGACGGGTGCCCAGCGCTGAATGATTTGTCAAAGCGCTGGCGGCCCCATTGTCCAGCGCGGCAATTAGGGCTAGTTTGCTGCCCCTGGCACAAGTACAAAAAAATCAGGAGTCATTGATGCAACCGATTCGTCTCGCTCTGGTGGGCTACGGCAAGATTGCCCAGGATCAACATGTTCCAGCCATCCTCGCCAATCCCGCTTTCCAGCTGGTGTCCGTCGCCACGCAGGGGCAGCCTTGCGCCGGGGTCGAGAATTTCCGCTCCCTGGGTGACTTGCTCGCGAAGGGCCCGCAGGTCGATGCGATTGCCTTCTGCACGCCGCCCCAGGGGCGCTTCGCCCTGGTGCAAGAGGCCCTGGCGGCCGGCAAACATGTCCTGGTGGAAAAGCCACCTTGCGCCACGCTGGGCGAAGCCATGGCGCTGGTGGATCAAGCCCGCGAGCAAGGCGTCAGCGGCCTGTTCGCCTGGCACTCGCGTTACGCCCCCGGTATCGAGGTCGCCCGTGAATGGCTGGCCACCCGCACCCTGCAAAGCGTGCAGATCGACTGGAAGGAAGACGTGCGCAAATGGCACCCCGGCCAGGCCTGGATCTGGCAACCCGGTGGCTTGGGGGTCTTCGATCCGGGTATCAATGCCTTGTCCATTGCGACTCATCTGCTGGCGCTGCCGTTGTTCGTCGAATCTGCCGAGTTGCGCGTCCCGGACAACTGCCAGTCGCCCATCGCCGCCAGCCTCAGGATGTCCGATGCGCGGCGCCTGGATATCCGCGCGGAGTTCGACTTCGACCATGGCCATGATGAACTCTGGAGCATCGAGATTCGCTGCACCGAAGGCACTTTGCGCCTGGATAACGGGGGGGCTGTGCTGAGTCTCGACGGCGTGCGCCAGGCGGTGGCCGATGAAGGGGAATATGCGGCGGTGTACCGGCATTTCCAGCAACTGATCGCGGACAAGGCCAGCGACATGGACCTGCAACCGCTGCGGTTGGTGGCAGACAGTTTCTTTGTCGGCAGCCGGACGCTGGTGGCGCCGTTCTACGATTGACAATGGCGCGTGGCGAGCGCGCTGCGTGGCCGCTCCCTTTTTTGAGTGCTGCGCACTCCAACGGGAGCCAGCGCCCTCGCCACAGATTCAGTGACGTTTCGTCAATGGCCTGCCAGCGGATAATGCTTGATACGGCACGGATGCTGGTTGCCATCGCCTTTGCAGATGCCATCGAGGTAGCGGTAGTCGACCCGCATCGACTGGCCCTTGGCAGGCCACTGGCGGCGGGGCAGTGTGCTCTGGTAGTCGGGGGTTTCAGGGATGAACCTGATCGTCGACCCTTGCGGCGGGCATTCCACCGTGGCTGACGCCGGGCTGGCTTTGGCGACCCTTGCTTCCAGTTGCGGATACGGCTTTTTCACCACCTCGACGATGCGCAGTTCCAGGCGGCAGATCTGCCACGTGCCGGCGTGTGCCGGTGCGCACAGGGTCGAGAGCGCGGTCAGTGCCAGGGCACAGGCGGCTGTTTGTCTGCTCATGCTTGCCTTGCCTTCGATGTGAGGTCCAGGTCGTTCATGATCCTGGAGTGGGCGGCAAGGGTTCGATCAAAATCACCAATACCGGGAAACGCGTGGGATATCATGGCGGCTACCACTGTGGCTGTAGGGAAGGAAAATGACACTCAGGGTGATGGTAATCGGTGGTTATGGAAACTTCGGCAGTATCGTTTGCCGGCATCTGATCGTGACGCCGGGCATCGAGGTGATGATCTCCGGGCGTGACCCGGACAAGTTACTGCGTAAGGCCGATGAGTTGAAAGCACAATCGGGCAACGTCTGTGAGCGTTGGTGTGGCGACGCCATGGGAGAAGGGTTCAGCACGGTCCTGGGAGAAATGAACATTGACCTGGTCATCCACACCGGCGGCCCCTTCCAAGGCCAATCCTATCGGATTGCCCAGAGTTGTATCGAGGCCGGCGTCCACTACTGCGACCTCTCGGACTGCCGCACCTTCGTCAACGGCATTGGCGTGCTCGACGCACAGGCCCGGCAAGCCGGCGTCGCGATCCTCAGTGGTTGCAGTTCGGTGCCGTCGCTGTCGGCTGCGTTGATCGATGAGCATCGGCATCGTTTCCAACGTATCGACTCGATCGAGCATGGCATTTCCTCGTCGGCCAAGATGCCGGGGCTGTCGACCATCGAGGGCGTCCTGGCCTACGCAGGCAAACCCATCAAGCAACTCAGGGATGGCCAGGTCCATGAGGTGTTGGGCTGGCAAGACCTGACGCTGCGCAGGATGCAGTCACTGGGCACACGGCTGCTGTCGAACGTCGACGTGCCGGACATGGACATTTTCGCCCATCGCTATGGCGCCCGGACCCTGAGTTTCCAGGCCGGTGCCGGGCTGAAGCTGGGCGGTGTCGCCAACGGCCTGCTGGCCCAGGCGATGAAAATGGGCTGGGTTCGCGACCATCGCCCCTGGGCCGCCCGGCTGCATCGTTGGGGCACCTGGTTCGAACGCTTCGGCGACGGCAAGAGTGCCATGTACCTGGATGTCCGGGGTGTGGGTGTCGATGGGCGACCGTTGTCCCTGACCGTGCAACTGACGGCCTTGAACGACAAGGGGCCGGAGATCCCGAGTTGTGCCGCCGTGGCCCTGGCGACCAAGATCGCCCAGGGCTACAGGCCCGAACCCGGCGCCCGGGCGTGTGTCGGCGAGATCACGGTGGACGAGTACATGGCCGCCATCAACGACCCGGTCAACTTGTCGATCTCGGTGCACGTCGCCGATGGGCAGCGCTGAGCCATGCTCTATTTGGGCCTGAAGTACCTCCATGTCATCGCTGCCATTTTTCTGTTCGGGTTCGGCATGGGTTCCTACCTGTACCTGATTGCCGCCAGCCGCACGGCCAATCCGCAGGTCATCGCCCACGTGGCCCGGACGGTGGTGCGGTACGACGCCTGGATCACCACGCCGGCTGGCTTCATCCAGATTGCCACGGGGTATTGGCTGGTGAGCCTGGCCGGGCTTTCCCTGACCACGGGCTGGGTGCTGACCTCGCTGATCATCTTCCTTTGCGTGGGGATGCTCTGGCTGCCGGTATTGGTGCTGCAGAAGCGCCTGCAACACATGGCGTCGAGCGCAGCGGACCGTGGGGAAGGGCTGGCGCAGGCCTACCGCCGGGTGTACCGGCAGTGGTTCTGGATGGGGGTTGCCGGGTTTTCCGGGATGTTCGTGATCGTGTCGATGATGGTGACCAAGATGACGCCGGGCGAGTGGGTCGGATTGTTTCTGAGCTAGCGCAAATGCCTGAATAGGCCGACGGACTTGTGGCAGGTGTGCTGAAGGGTCACCGCTGAACCTGTGGGAGCGGGCTTGCCCGCGAAGGCGGCGGTCCATTCGACATCTGTGTGGCAGATGCACCGTTTTCGCGAGCAAGCCCGCTCCCACAGAAGGCCTTGTGGTGTGTCCAAAATAGAAAGGGTCACCGCTGAACCTGTGGGAGCGGGCTTGCCCGCGAAGGCGGCGGTCCATTCGATACCTGTGTGGCAGATGCACCGTTTTCGCGAGCAAGCTCGCTCCCACAGAAGGCCTTGTGGTGTGTCCAAAATAGAAAGGGTCACCGCTGAACCTGTGGGAGCGGGCTTGCCCGCGAAGGCGGCGGTCCATTCGATACCTGTGTGGCAGATGCACCGTTTTCGCGAGCAAGCTCGCTCCCACAGAATGTGTTGTGGTGTCTCCACAATAGAAGGGACACCGCTGGACTTGTGGGAGCAACTGTCTTACCTCTACCACCCGTCACCGCCATTCAGTGCCGTCTCGAAGCATGGCATTCAGTCTGATTAGCAATATTCGCATGCAGGCGATGAGCGCGACTTTCGCGCTCTTGCCTCGCCCTCGAAGTGCTTCGTACCGGGCCTTGAAGTCGGCGTGATAGCGGATGACAACCCAGCACGACATATAAAGCGCACGTCTGACCCGCGCTCTTCCTCCGTAAATCTGACGTTTGCCGCTGTGATTGCCACTGTCGTCGTTGTAGGGGGCGATTCCCGCCAGGGACGCGATCTCTCTGCGATCAAGCTCACCGAGCTCAGGCAGGTAAACCAACAAACTAGCAGTCGCCACAGTGCCGATCCCTTTAACTGATGTGAGTCGGTCGGCTTTCTCCGCATCCAGCTTACGCATGCTTTGATTAATGGCTTTGCCAAACTGCTTGATTTGGATTTGCAGGTAGCGAATATGATCTTTGATCACCTCGATAACCGCCGGAAGCTGAGCCTGCTGTAGCCGGCGCTTGTTGTCATCTCGTTGCTGGACGAAGTGTTCGCGCAGCTGAATCAGCTCCCGCAGTGCTTCACGCTCAGGTGAAATGGGCTTTTCGTGAGACGCATGCAGAGCTTCGGCAAAATCGGCAAGAACAGCCGCATCGATGGGGTCGGTCTTGGCATTCTTGCCCATTGCTACGGCGAAGGCTCTAGCCCGACGAGGGTTGATCCTGAGCACATTGAAACCTGCCTCCTGCAGTGCTGCCATAACCTTTCGTTCATAGCCGCCCGTGGCTTCCAGTAACACCCGGCCAATCGTGTACGGGCTTAGCTGTTCGACCAGTTGTGCAAAACCCTCAGGCGTATTGGGGACCTCGTAGCCTTGGTTCTGTGGTCGAACCCAAACGACGAGATTTGATTTGGATATATCGATACCGACCCAGGAAATCATGGCAAAACCCTCTTACACTCAGAAATGAGAGTGCTCTGGCTTTGCCCACGCTTGTGATTCGAGTGCCGCTCGTCCAACTGTTCGGGCTTATGGGCCAGAGTAGAAAGGTAGATGGCAGCTTTGCTCCCACTCGTGCTTCAAGCACCGCGGACTCACAGCTTGCCATCTACCCCTCTCACCCCAGAGTTTATTCCCTTACTCAGACACAAGCGGGCTCGCCCGCGAAGACGGCTGTACATTCGACACTTCCGTTGACTGACACACCGCTTTCGCGGGCAAGCCCGCTCCCACAGGTTCTTCGGCCTACCCGGATGGCATGTCCGACGCCCATTCATTGTGAAAGCGGGCTTGCCCGCGAAGGCGGCTGTACATCCGACACCTTCGTTGACTGACACACCGCTTTCGCGGGCAAGCCCGCTCCCACAGGTTCTTCGGCCTACCCGGATGGCGTGTCCGACGCCCATTCATTGTGGGAGCGGGCTTGCCCGCGAAGGCGGCTGCACATTCGACACCTTCGTTGACTGACACACCGCTTTCGCGGGCAAGCCCGCTCCCACAGTGTTATTGGGTGGATTCTAGATGTGTGTCCGCCACAGATCCTCTTGTGGGCTTGCCCGCGAAGCCTCTGGGCCTCATCAAGCGGCCTGTCAGTGAATTGCAACATCCCCGACTTAATCTGGATCGAGCGCACGGCGGCGACCCGCTGGATGTGCCTGTCTGCCCGCTCGCAATGGTCCAGGGAGTCCGCCATGAAAATCAGTGTATTGGGAAGTGGTTACGTAGGCTTGGTGCAAGCCGCCGTGTTGGCCGAGGTCGGCCATGACGTGGTGTGCATGGACGTTGACGAGCAGAAGGTCGAGCAACTGCGCCAGGGCCAGGTGAGCATCTTCGAGCCAGGGTTGGCGGCGCTGGTGCGGGAGGGGCTGGAGGCCGGGCGCTTGCATTTCACCAGTGATGAGTCACTGGCCGTGCAGCACGGCCAGGTGCTGTTCATCGCCGTGGGCACGCCTTCGCGAGACGATGGCTCGGCCGACCTGAGCCAGGTCATGGCCGTCGGTGAGGCGGTCGCCCGCTACCGGGAGTTGCCGCTCATCGTGGTGGAAAAGTCCACCGTGCCAGTGGGCACCGGTGATCTCCTGCGGGCTCACATCGACAAATGCCTGCTCAAGACCGGACGCTTGTTGCAGTTCGATATCGTGTCCAACCCGGAATTCCTCAAGGAAGGCTCGGCAGTCGCCGATTGCCGCCGCCCGGATCGCATCGTGATCGGCTGCGAACGCGATGAAGTGCGCGCAACCATGCGCGACTTGTACGCTCCGTTCAATCGCAACCACGACCGGGTACTGTTCATGGACGTGCGCAGCGCCGAGCTGACCAAATACGCCGCCAACGGCATGCTGGCGACCAAGATCAGCTTCATCAACCAGATCGCGGAACTGGCCGAGCACCTGGGGGCCGACATCGAATCGGTGCGCCTGGGCATCGGGGCCGACTCGCGCATCGGCTATCACTTCATCTACCCAGGCTGCGGCTATGGCGGCTCGTGCTTCCCCAAGGACATGCGCGCGCTGATCCACAGCGCTGAGCAGGCCCATTGTTCCAGCGACCTGCTGCAAGCGGTGGAATCGATCAACCGCCGGCAGAAACACAAACTGTTCGACCGCATCCATGCTTTCTACAAGGGCGACCTGCGCGGCAAGACCTTTGCGCTGTGGGGCCTGGCCTTCAAGCCCAACACCGACGACATGCGCGACGCGCCGAGCCGTACCCTGCTCGAATCCCTCTGGGCGGCGGGTGCCAGTGTCCGTGCGTTCGACCCCGAGGCCATGCAGCAAACCCAACTGCTCTACCCCAACGAAACGAAGCTCATGTTGATGGGCACGCCGGAGTCGGTGCTGCCGGGGGCCGATGCACTGGTCATTTGCACGGAGTGGCAGGCCTTCAAGGCGCCGGACTTCAACCTGATCCAGCAGCGGCTCAAGGCCCCGGTGATTTTCGACGGGCGCAACCTCTACGACCCGGAGCGCATGCAAGACAAAGGCTTCACCTACTTCCCCATGGGCCGCGGGCAATCGCGCGACCTGCCCATCGCCGAGCAATCCTGGTTTCAAGCGTCCAAGCGTGCTTGAAGCCCTTAACCTCAAAATTAATGAACTCAACCAGCATTAATATGAATTTGTAAGCGCGAGTGACGAACGGCACACTGAACGCCGTTCCTCCCCCAACTGTTGGAACACTTAAAGGGCTTTCAGGGATTCCCCCGTAAGCCCCTTTTTTTTGCTCGTTTTTTGGATCGGTGCTTAATGCTCTCTCGCTGGTTCCCCGCTGCTATCAATACCCGTCCCACCGAATGGAGCCGCGCCGCCTTGGGCATGGCCTTGGGAACGATGTTCAGTATCTGGCTCTGTGGCCAGGTGTACGGCTTGGAGGTGGCACAGCACATCATCGGCCCGCTGGGGGCTTCGGCGGTGCTGCTGTTTGCCGTGTCGTCCGGTGCCCTGGCCCAGCCGTGGTCGATCGTGGGCGGCTACCTGTGCGCCTCGGTGGTGGCGGTGCTGGTGGCCCACGTGCTGGGCCGCACCCTGGGCAGCGCCTGCCTGGCGGCCGGCATGGCGCTGGTGCTGATGTGCTGGTTGCGCTGCCTGCACCCACCGGCGGGCGCCGTGGCGGCGACGCTGGTGTTGGCGGACCCGTCCATCGCGGCCCTGGGCTGGCAGGCCGTCGGCGTGACGATGATGGCCGGCAGTGGTCTGCTGGCGTTTGCGCTGGCCTACAACAACCTGACCCGCGTGCGCTACCCCAAGCGCGCCAGCGAGCCGGTGGCGGTCATTCCGGCCGACCACCCGCCCGTCGACCGCCAGGCCATCACCGCCCAGGACCTGAAATTGGCGCTGGCGGAAATGGAAGCCTTCTTCGACGTCACCCCCGAAGATCTTGAGCAATTGGTCCATGCCAGCGAGCGTCATGCCAAGCGTCGCAGCATCACGGAGGTGCTGTCGGGTCGCGGATGATCCTGTGGCTGCTATAAATATGCAGACAGGACCTGCACGTATGCCGGTTGTGCTGTGCAAATTTGCACTGTTACGATCCCGTTCGCATACGCGCCTAAAAAATTGTAAAAGACAATAAAAGCAGGGAGTTAGCGATGACAGCTCAGGTTTCATCACAGGCCAGCGGAACGGTCGCCGCCCAGGTTTACGACGTGCTGGTGGAGGTCCGTAACCACATTGGCCACTTGACCCTGAACCGCCCTGCCGGCCTCAATGCGCTCACCCTGGGCATGGTGCGCAGCTTGCAGCAACAGCTCGATCGCTGGGCCCTCGACCCGCAGATTCACGCGGTGGTCCTGCGCGGTGCCGGCGACAAGGCGTTTTGTGCCGGCGGCGATATCCGTTCGCTGTACGACAGCCACAAGCAGGGCGACACCCTGCATGAAGACTTCTTCGTCGAGGAATACGCCCTCGACCTGACGATCCACCATTACCGCAAGCCGGTCCTCGCCCTCATGGACGGTTTCGTCCTGGGCGGCGGCATGGGCCTGGTGCAAGGCGCTGACCTGCGGGTAGTGACCGAGCGCAGCCGCCTGGGCATGCCAGAGGTCGGCATCGGTTACTTCCCAGACGTAGGCGGCAGTTATTTCCTGCCGCGCATTCCGGGTGAGCTGGGCATCTACCTGGGGGTCAGTGGCACCCAGATCCGCGCCGCCGACGCCTTGTATTGCGGGTTGGCCGACTGGTACCTGGACAGCCGGAAACTCGCCCAGCTCGACGAGCGCCTCGATCGACTGGAGTGGCATGACACGCCGCTCAAAGACCTGCAAAGCCTGCTGGCCAAGCTGGGTGTGCAGCAGCTCCCGGCGCCCCCCTTGGCTGACTTGCGTGCGGTCATCGATCATTTCTTCGGCCTGCCCGATGTGCCGAGCATGGTCGAGCAATTGCGTCAGGTCACGGTCGCCAACAGCCACGAATGGGCGCTCAAGACCGCCGAACTGCTGGAAACCCGTTCCCCCCTGGCCATGGCCGTGACCCTGGAAATGCTCCGGCGCGGGCGGCACCTGAGCCTGGAAAACTGTTTTGCCCTGGAGCTGCACCTGGACCGTCAATGGTTCGAACGCGGCGACCTGATTGAAGGCGTGCGCGCCTTGCTGATCGACAAAGACAAGAACCCGCGCTGGAACCCACCCACGTTGCAAGCGCTGGACGCCGGGCACGTGGCCAGTTTCTTCGACGGCTTCGACGACCACGGGAACTGAACATGCACGACCTCGAACTGACCGAAGAACAAGTGATGATCCGCGACATGGCCCGGGACTTCGCCCGTGGCGAAATCGCCCCCCATGCCCAGGCCTGGGAAAAGGCCGGATGGATCGACGACGCCCTGGTGGCGAAGATGGGCGAACTGGGCCTGCTTGGCATGGTGGTGCCGGAAGAATGGGGCGGCACTTATGTCGACTACGTGGCCTATGCTCTGGCGGTGGAAGAGATCTCCGCCGGCGATGGCGCCACCGGCGCACTGATGAGCATCCATAACTCGGTGGGCTGCGGCCCGGTCCTGAACTTCGGCACCGAGGCCCAGAAACAGACGTGGCTGGCCGACCTTGCCAGCGGCCAGGCCATTGGCTGCTTCTGCCTGACCGAACCCCAGGCCGGCTCCGAAGCCCACAACCTGCGCACCCGCGCCGAACTGCGCGACGGCCAGTGGATCATCAACGGCGCCAAGCAATTCGTCAGCAATGGCAAGCGGGCAAAACTGGCGATCGTCTTCGCCGTGACCGACCCGGACCTGGGCAAGAAAGGCATCTCGGCGTTCCTGGTGCCCACCGATACCCCGGGGTTCATCGTCGACCGCACCGAGCACAAGATGGGCATCCGTGCCTCGGACACCTGCGCGGTGACCTTGAGCAACTGCGCGATCCCTGAGGCGAACCTGTTGGGCGCACGTGGCAAAGGCCTGGCCATCGCCCTCTCCAACCTCGAAGGCGGCCGCATCGGCATTGCCGCGCAGGCCCTGGGCATCGCCCGCGCCGCATTCGAAGCGGCGCTGGCCTACTCGCGTGACCGGGTGCAATTCGACAAGCCGATCGGTGAACACCAAAGCGTCGCCAACCTGCTGGCCGACATGCACACCCGCCTGAACGCCGCCCGCCTGCTCATCCTCCATGCCGCCCGCCTGCGCAGCGCTGGCAAACCCTGCCTGTCGGAAGCCTCTCAGGCCAAGCTGTTCGCTTCCGAAATCGCCGAGAAAGTCTGCTCCTCGGCCATCCAGATCCATGGCGGGTACGGTTATCTGGAGGACTACCCGGTGGAACGCTACTACCGCGATGCGCGGATTACCCAGATCTATGAAGGGTCGAGCGAGATACAGCGGATGGTGATTGCCCGGGAATTGAAACACTACCTGGTGTGATGGCTTAAAAAGCATCGCGAGCAAGCTCGCTCCCACAGAGTCCGAGGGCGTACACAAAGGCTGCGTACACCTGAGATCCAGTGTGGGAGCGGGCTTGCTCGCGAAAGCGTTAGGTCAGTCACTTCTATGCTGGGTGTACCGGTGTCTTCGCGGGCAAGCCCGCTCCCACAGGGTCCAGTGGCGTACACAAAGGCTGCGTACACCTGAGATCCAGTGTGGGAGCGGGCTTGCTCGCGAAAGCGTTAGGTCAGTCACTTCTATGCTGGGTGTGCCGGCGTCTTCGCGGGCAAGCCCGCTCCCACAGGGTCCGGTGGCGTACACAAAGGTTGCATACACCCCAAATCCCCTGTGGGAGCGAGCTTGCTCGCGATGGCGCCAGTGACGGCGTCAGGTTACTTGTTCTGGAACTCCGCCGCCCGTTTCGCCACGAATGCCGCCATGCCTTCCTTCTGATCCTGCGTCGCGAATGCGGCGTGGAACACCCGGCGCTCGAAGCGCACACCCTCGGACAGACTGACTTCGAAGGCGCGGTTGACGCTTTCCTTGACCATCATGCTGATCGGCACCGACTTGGACGCAATCAACGCCGCCGTCTTCAGCGCATCATCCAGCAGCTCATCGGCCGGTACGATCCGCGCCACGATGCCGCAACGCTCGGCTTCCACCGCGTCGATAAAGCGCCCGGTCAGGCACATTTCCATGGCCTTGGCCTTGCCCACCGCACGGGTCAGGCGCTGGGTGCCGCCCATGCCCGGGAGCACGCCGAGGTTGATTTCCGGCTGGCCGAACTTGGCGTTGTCACCGGCCAGGATGAAGTCGCACATCAACGCCAGTTCGCAACCACCGCCCAAGGCAAAGCCGTTCACCGCCGCAATGATCGGCTTGCGCCGGTTGGCCACCCGATCGCTGTCGCTGAACAAATCATCCAGGTAGATCTGCGGATAGGTCAGCTCAGCCATTTCCTTGATGTCAGCACCGGCGGCAAAGGCCTTCTTCGAGCCGGTCAGCACGATGCAACCAATCTTCAGATCGGCCTCCAGGCTGTCCAGTGCCTGGTTCAATTCGCTGACGATCTGGGCGTTCAGGGCGTTCAATGCCTGGGGACGGTTGAGGGTGATCAGGCCGACGCGGTCCTTGATCTCCAATAGAATCGTTTCGTAGCTCATGCAGCACTCCTGTTCAAAGATTGCGCGAAATGACCATGCGCTGGATGTCGCTGGTGCCTTCGTAGATCTGGCAGACGCGCACGTCGCGGTAGATGCGCTCCAGCGGGAAGTCGTTGAGGTAACCGTAACCGCCCAGGGTTTGCAATGCCATCGAGCAGACTTTTTCGGCCATTTCCGAGGCGAAGAGCTTCGCCATGGAGGCCTCCACCAGCGCCGGCTGGCCGTTGTCCCGCAGCGCGGCGGCGTAGTGCACCATCTGCCGGGCCACGGCGATCTGGGTCGCCATGTCGGCCAGGCGGAACGCCACGGCCTGATGCTCGATGAGGGCCTTGCCGAAGCTTTCCCGCTCCCGGGCATAGTCCCGGGCCGCCTCGAACGCGGCGCGGGCCATGCCCACCGACTGCGCGGCAATGCCGACCCGGCCACCTTCCAGGTTCGCCAAGGCGATCCTGTAGCCTTCGCCCTCCTCACCCAGCCGATTGGCCACCGGCACCTTCACGTCCTCGAAGAGGATCTGGCAGGTGTCCGAGGCGTGCTGGCCGAGCTTGTCCTCGACCCGCGCCACGGTGTAGCCCGGCGAATCGGTGGGCACGATGAACGCACTGATGCCGCGTTTGCCAGCCGCCGGATCCGTCACCGCAAACACGATCACCACCCCGGCGTTCTGCCCGGAAGTGATGAACTGCTTGCAGCCATTGAGTACGTAATGATCCCCGTCCAGCCGCGCCCGGGTCTTCAGGCTGCTGGCGTCCGAACCGGCCTGGGGTTCGGTCAGGGCGAACGCGCCCAGCATCGCCCCGCTGGCCAGCGGCGTGAGGAACCGGGCCTTCTGCTCGTCGTTGCCGAAGGTCAGGATCGGCACGCAGCCCACCGAGTTGTGCACGCTCATGATCGTCGAGCACGCCCCGTCACCGGCAGCGATTTCTTCCAAGGCCATGGCGTAGGCCAGGTAGCCGGTGTCGCAACCGCCCCACTGCTCCGGCACGAGCATGCCGAAGAAGCCCAGCTCGGCCATTTCACCGATGGCTTCCTTGGGAAAGCGGTGCTCGCGGTCCCACTCGGCCGCGAACGGTTTCAAACGCTCCTGGGCAAATTGCCGGGCGGCGTTGCTGATGTGTGTCTGTTCTTCAGTCGGGAGCATGGTGGTTCCTCAATACAGGCATTCGACAGCCATGGCCGTGGCTTCGCCGCCGCCGATGCAAATTGCCGCGACGCCGCGCTTGAGGCCCTTGTGGCGCAAGGCCGACAGCAGAGTAACCAGGATTCGCGCCCCGGACGCACCAATGGGATGACCCAACGCGCAGGCACCGCCATGGACGTTGACCTTGTCATGGGGGATTTCCAGCTTGCCCATGGTCACCAGGCCCACCACGGCGAAGGCTTCGTTGACCTCGAACAGGTCGATGTCAGCCACGGACCAGCCGGTCTTCTTCAGCAGTTTCTTCACCGCGCCAACGGGAGCGGTCGGGAACAGACTCGGGGTGTCGGCGAACGCCGCATGGCCGTGAATCACCGCCAGGGGCTTCAAGCCACGCTGGGTCGCCTGGCTCTGGCGCATCAGCACCAGGGCGGCGGCCCCGTCGGAAATCGAACTGGCATTGGCCGCCGTCACCGTACCGCCGTCACGGAACGCCGGCTTGAGCGAGGCGATCTTGTCGATTCGCGCCTTGGGTGGTTGCTCGTCGTGGCGCACCGTCACCTGCTCCTTGCCGACCATGACCTGCAGCGGCACGATCTCGGCATCGAAGCGGCCGTCCTTGATCGCCTGCTGGGCCCGGGTAGTGGAGGCAATGGCGAAGGCGTCCTGGGCTTCGCGGCTGAAACCGTTGGCTTCGGCGCAATCCTCGGCGAAGGTGCCCATCAGGCGGTCCTTGTCGTAGGCGTCTTCCAGGCCGTCGAGGAACATGTGGTCGAGCACCTTGCCGTGGCCCATCCGATACCCGCTGCGGGCACGGTCGAGCAGGTAAGGCGCGTTGGACATGCTTTCCATGCCGCCGGCCACGACCACGTCGGCGCTGCCGGCAACGAGCATGTCGTGGGCCAGGATCGTCGCCTCCATGCCCGAGCCGCACATCTTGTTCAGGGTGGTGCAACGGGTCGACTTGTCGAGCCCGGCACCCAGCGCGGCCTGGCGCGCCGGGGCCTGGCCGAGGCCGGCCGCCAGCACGCAGCCGAACAGCACTTCTTCCACGCTGTCGGCCGCAATACCGGCGCGCTCCACCGCGGCCTTGATGGCCGCCGCGCCCAATTGCGGGGCGCTGAGGCTCTTGAGTTCGCCCTGGAAACCGCCCATGGGGGTGCGGACGGCGCTGACGATGACAATCGGATCGTTGGACATGACAAGTGCTCCTTATTTGGCGGCCATGCGCAAGGCACCGTCGAGACGGATCACCTCGCCGTTGAGCATGCTGTTTTCAATGATATGCCGCACCAGCGCCGCGTACTCGTCCGGTTTGCCCAGGCGTGCCGGGAATGGCACGCCGGCGGCCAGCGAGTCGCGCACCTCAGGGGTCATGCCGGCCATCATCGGGGTTTCGAAAATGCCCGGGGCGATGGTCATCACCCGGATGCCGAAGCGCGCCAGCTCCCGGGCGGCCGGCAGGGTCAGGCTGGCGATGGCGCCCTTGGACGCCGCATAGGCCGCCTGGCCGATCTGGCCGTCGAACGCCGCCACTGACGCCGTGTTGATGATCACCCCGCGTTCACCGTCGGCGTTTGCCTCGGTTTCGGCGATGGCCGCGGCCGCCAGTCGCAACAGGTTGAAGCTGCCGATCAGGTTGACGTTGATCACCTGGCTGAAGCTGGCCAACCCGTGGGGGCCGTGTTTGCCCAGGATCTTCTCGCCTCGCACGATGCCCGCGCAATTCACCAGGCCATTGAGGCCACCAAAGGCATCGACCGTGGCCTTGACCGCGGCTTGCGCCGCCGCTTCGTCGCTGATGTCCGCCACCACGCTGTGGCAACCCAGTTTCTGCGCCTGGGCCGCCACGGCGTCGGCGTTGAGGTCCACCAGCATCACCTGGGCGCCGGCCTTGACCAGCATCTCGCCAGTGGCCGCACCGAGGCCGGACGCACCGCCGCTGACGAGGAAAATCTTGCTGTCGATCTGCATCATGGTTTCCTTGGGTTCAAGCTGAAACGTTCTGCGCCGCGGCTTCTTGGGCCTTGGCGATTTCCTGGTTGCGCAAGATAAAGCGCTGCAACTTGCCGCTTGGGGTTTTCGGCAAGTCACTGACAAATTCGATTTCACGGGGATACGCATGGGCAGCCAGGCGCTTGCGCACGTGTTGGCGCAGTTCCTCGGCCAACGCCGGGGCGGCGCGGTATTGGGCATTGAGCACGACGAACGCCTTCACCAACTCGGTACGCTCCAGGTCAGGCTTGCCGACCACTGCGGCCTCGACCACCGCCGGGTGTTCGATCAGGGCGCTTTCCACATCGAACGGGCCGACGCGGTAGCCAGAGGTGGTGATCACGTCATCGCTGCGCCCGACGAAACTGATGCTGCCGTCCGGGTTCAGCTCGACGGTATCGCCGCTCAGGTAATAATCACCCACGAACGCCTTGGTCGGCCCGCCCTGGTAACCGGCAAACCAGCACATGGGCGACTGGCTGCGATCCACGGCGAGGATCCCCGGCTGGCCGACGCCCAGCTCCTGATGCTGGTCATCCAGCACCACGATCCGGTGGCCCGGCGAGGCGAAGCCCGCGGCCCCCAGGTGCACCGGATGTTCGAGCCCGTGGTGGTTGCACAGCACCATGCCCAGTTCGGTCTGCCCGTAATGGTCGTGGATGACCACGCCCAGGTGATCGGCGAACCAGCGGATCACTTCCGGGTTCAACGGCTCGCCGGCGCTACTGACAATGCGCAGCTTGCCCTTGATCGACCGGGCGAACTGCTCACCCCCGGCGATCAGCATGCGATAGGCCGTGGGTGACCCCGTGAGGTTGGTGATGCCGTACTTGTTGATCACCCGGCAGGTGCTTTCCAGGGTGAACGGGCCATCGTAGAAGGTGATCGGGTGCCCCATCGCCAGGGGACCGGTCACGCCAAAGTAGATGCCGTAGGCCCAGCCCGGGTCGGCTAGGTTCCAGAAGGCGTCTTCGGGGCGCAGGTCCACCGCGTCACGGGTGTAGCTCTGGAACGCCACGATGGCCTTGAGCGGCACCGACAGCGCCTTCGCAGGCCCGGTGGTGCCGGAGGTGAACATCAGCAGGAACGGATCTTCGCCGGTGAGCATCACCGGTTCGCACTGGTTGGAATGGTTCGTCACTTCGGCCCAGAAACTGTAGTCGCCGCGCACGATGCCTCGGCCCTGTTCACCGCCGACCGTGACCACGGTGGGGCAACCGGCGACTTCGGCGAGTTTCGGTCGGTTGACCGCGTCGGTGACCACCAGGCGCGCACCGGAACTGCCGAGGCGATGCTCGATGGCCTTGGGCCCGAACGCGGTGAACAGCGGCTGGTACACCGCCCCGATGCGCCAGGTGGCGAGCACCACGATCAGCAACTCGGCGGTGCGCGGCAACAGGCCGGCCACTTTGTCGCCCTTGCCTACCCCTTGGGCCAGCAGGAAATTGGCGAAGCGTGCGGCCTGGTCCTGCAAGTCGCGGAACGTCCAGGTCGCCTCGCGGCCATCACGCCCCTCCCAGAACAATGCGATGTGCCCCGGCAACGCATGCCGGTCGCAACATTCGACACAGGCGTTGAGTGCCTCGAGCGAGCCATGCAGGGCGGCGTTGACGGTGCCTGGGTAGTCGAATTGGGAAATGGCCGACGAGTAATCGCGCATGAGCAGAATCCCTCTGTACTTTTTATTGGTTGGGGAGCCGTAGACAGCAGGGAAATACTCGCGCCGATGGGCGGAGGCGGCAATGGTCAAAGCCATCAAGTTGCTTGACTGCTTTGGCCATGGTTCAGGGTGGGGACAGAGGCCGCTCCCACACAAAGGCATACACCTTGTCCAATTCGGCCACCTGGCAGTGGTGGTTGTCGGCCTCGGCCCCCACCAGGAACCATTCGGCCCTGGAGGTACCGCCCACGCGACGGGCTTTCTGCGGGTCGTAGCAGCGGGCCATTTCCTTGCCAGGCACCAGGACGAAAGCCTGCGGGTGGCTGCGCAGCCACTGGGCGGAATGTTCCAGCGAATGACGGTTGTAGAAACCGAAATGCACCACCGGCTGCCGGGCGAACAACCAATGCCCCTCGCGCCAACCGACCAGGGCCAGCTCGGCGCCGCCGGTCAGTTGCGCCACATCGCGCATGAGGGTTTCGTGAGGGTTGAGGCCTTCTTTGTGGGGCTCGATGAAACCACGGGCAAACCAGGCGCACAGCCAGAACACCGTCAATGCCGTGAAGACCCACCGGCCCTTGGGGCGCTGGCGGAACCAACGGCGCAGCATCCACGGGACCAACGGCGCGGCGATCAACACCAGGGCCGGCAACGCCGGGAAGATGTACAGCTTGCGCTTGCCGCTGCTCAGGCTGAAAAACAGCAACACCAGCAGCACCCAGCCCAGCAGCACCAACACCCGCCCATCGTGCTTGCGCAACTGTTTGCGCCAGGCCGGCACCAGCCAGGGCAGCATGAAGACCAGCGGCAGCCAGTACTTCGGAATCACGTGGACGAAGAAATACCAGAAGGGTTCGCGATGCTCCCAGGCGTTGGCGTAACGGCCGGCCGTCTGCTTGAACAGGATTTCCTGAATGTACGCCAGGCTGTCGGCGCCGCCCTGCCCCACGATCAGCAGCAACGGCCCCAGCCACAGCGCAATGGCGGCCAGCGCCACCAGCAAGCCCAACCACCATGCCCCGGCCTTGCCGGGCATCGGCACCACGCCTTTCCAACCTTTACGCACCGCATAAGCATAGGGAAGCAGCATCAACGCCGGCAGAAAGCCCACACCCTTGCTGATGATGCCCAGCCCCATCGCCGCGCAGGCCACGTAATACCAGCGCCAGGCGGGCCCCAGCAATAGGTGCCGGCACAGGCCATAGATCCCGAGGATGGTCCAGAGCGCGAGGAAGCCGTCGATTTGCCCGGTGCGCAAAATGCTGTAGGTCTGGTAGGTCGCCAGGAACAACAGTGCGGCGATCACCCCGATACGCCGCCCCCACAGCCGGCGCCCCAGGTCATACAGGCACGCCGTGGTCACGGCGCTCGCCATCAGCGCCGGCAGGTACAGCGCGACTTTCGGCAGATGGGTGAGCTGCACGAAGAGCGCCACCGTCCACATGAACAGCGGCGGTTTGTCTGCGTAGATCTCACCGGCGCGGTGGGGAATGAACCACGATCCGTTCTGCAGCATTTCCAGGGCCACGCCGAGGAAACGCTCCTCGTCGACGTTCATCGGTTGGCGCCAACCGAGACCGGCGCCCACCATCACCAGTGCCAGCAACACCAGGGCCAGCAGCTCCCACCGCGAAGAAGCCAAGCGTATCCGCACCGGTCAGCCCTTTTGATCCAATTCATGGTTGGCCTGCCCGGCCTGCTTGGCGATCAACTGCAAGTTGCGCAGGTACACCACGAAGCCAAACGACTGGCCGACGATGAAGACCGGATCCTGACGGTAGATGGCATAGGCCAGCAACAGTGCACTGCCGACGATGCTCAAGTACCAGAACCCTACGGGGATCAGGCTGCGCTTTTTGTACTCGCTGTAGAGCCACTGCAGGGCGAAACGCCCGGTGAAGGCCAACTGGCCGCCGAAGCCAACCGCCAGCCATATCGATTCTCTGCCCATTTCAGACCTCGGTTTCGTGTGCGTTGACGTCCAGCCGCGTGCGCTTTATCAGCCACCACACCCCAAACAGATCGAGGATGCCCACCAGGGCGCGGTCGAGGTTGCCGTAGTTGGAAACCCCGGCCCCGCGCTCACGGTGGTTGACCGGCTGCACCAGCATTCGGCCGTTGTGGCGGCGGATCAGCGCAGGAATGAAACGGTGCATGTGGTCGAAGTACGGCAGGCGCAGAAACGCCTGGCGCTCCATCAACTTGATGCCGCAACCGGTGTCGGGCGTCTGGTCTTTCAGCAGGCCGGCGCGCAACTTGTTGGCAAATCGCGACGCCCAGCGCTTGCTCGCCGTGTCGCGGCGGTTGACCCGGTGCCCGGCCACCAGCTTGACGCCGCCTGGCTGGCCTTCGGAGCCGCGCACCAGCTCAATCATCCCGGGCAGGTCCGCCGGATCGTTCTGGCCATCACCGTCGAGGGTAGCCAACCAATGCCCACGCGCCACCTCAGCAGCGTGATGGATCGACGTGCTTTGCCCCAGGGAACGGGCATGGGTGAGCACGCGCAATTGCGGGTAGTCGCCGCTGTTGTGCAGCGTGCGCAATTGCGCGGCGGTGGCGTCGGTGCTGCCGTCGTCCACCACGATGACCTCGAAGGCTTCATCGGCTAATGCGGCACGCACCTCTTCGAGCAACGGAATGAGGTTGCCTGCTTCGTTCTTCGCCGGAATCAGGACCGACACATAGGGATCTTGCTGCATGACGCTCCCGCTAGAGGATGGAAAAGGAAGGGGTTAGACGCCGTAATAGCCGCGGTACCAGTCAACGAACGCCTGCACGCCCACAGGCACCGCAACCTGCGGCCGGAAGCCCACGCGCGCTTCCAGCTCGCGGGTGTCCGCCCAGGTGTTGACCACGTCGCCTGCCTGCAACGGCATGCCATGCTTGATCGCACGAATGCCCAGGGACTCTTCCAGGCATTCGATGAACTGCAGCAACTGGACCGGCGCGCCAAACCCGATGTTGTAGACCTTGTTGCGCACCGTGCCCGCCTCGGCCGGTGGCAACGGCAACAGCCGCACAAGGGCCTCCACGATGTCGTCAATGTAGGTGAAATCCCGCGACATGGCGCCGTCGTTGTAGACCTCCAGAGGCCGGCCACCCAGGATCGCCTCGGTGAATTTGAACGGCGCCATGTCGGGGCGTCCCCATGGCCCGTACACGGTAAAGAAGCGCAGGCCGGTGGTGGGAATGCCGTACAGGTGCGAGTACGCGTGGGCCATCAGTTCGTTGGCGCGCTTGGTGGCCGCGTAAAAGGACACCGGCTGGTCGACGGGGTCATCCGTGCTGTAAGGCAGGCGATCATTCAAGCCATAGACCGAGCTGCTCGAAGCGAACACCAGGTGCGCCGGCCTATGGGCCCGACAGGCTTCCAACACATTGAGGAAACCCACCAGGTTGCTTTGCGCGTAGACGTCGGGATGGTCGATGGAATAGCGCACCCCCGCCTGGGCGGCCAGGTGGACGACATGGTCGAACGCATGCCGGGCGAACAGATCTAGCAACGCCGGCTTGTCCGCCACGTCCATCCGCTGGAACTGGAATTGACTGCACGTGGCCAACTGCGCGAGCCGGGCGTGTTTCAGCTCGACGCTGTAGTAGCTGTTGAGGTTGTCGATGCCAATGACTTGATGGCCATCGCGGCATAGCCGCCTGGCGGTATGGAACCCGATGAAACCGGCGACACCGGTGACCAGGATTTTCATCGGGCGCGCCTTAACGCGATCCCGGCCAATGCATGTTCCCGCAAACCGACACAATCGTTACCCACAACGGTCATTTCCATTCACTACTCTGCTCGATGGCCTGTTTTTTCTATACCGAGGCTTATAGCAAGCAGACGTGACAGATTTATGAGCGCCGACCCGGTCGGGTCAGTGGGCATCGTTGAGAATCAGGCTCCGGTAATGCCCAGGGTTGGACCCGGACCACTTGCGAAACGCCTTGTAGAAGGAACTGGCGTCGGCAAAGCCCAGGCGCGTGGCGATCTCGACGAAGCTGATGGCGGGCTCGGCCAGCCAGGCGATTGCCAACTCTCGACGCACGCTGTCCTTGAGGCCTTGATACGTCTGGCCCTCCTCTGCCAGGCGGCGACGCAGGGTGGACGCCGAGACGCACAACTGCTGGGCCAGGGTTTCGGTTTCCGGCCACTGTTCGGCGGGCAGTTGCCGCAGGTCGTGGCGGATGCGGCTGGCCAGGCTCTGCGGGTCGCGGTACTTGACCAGGATATTGGCCGGGGCGTGGGCCAGGAACCGCTTGAGTTCCTCGGGGCTGCGTCGGATGGGCAAGTCCAGGCACTCGGCGGCGAAGATCATTCGCGTGCGCGGCCGGTCGAAGCGCAGGTTCTGGGAAAACATCACCCGGTAGTCGTCGCAGAAGTCCGGCGCCGGGCAGCGCAGTTCGACGGAAAGAATCGGAATGCGGCGCCCCGCCAACCAGCAGGCCACGCCATGGACGATCATCCAATAGGTGAAATAGGTAAAGGCCCGCTGCGGCGCCTGGTCGTCTTCGCAAAGGACGATTTCCGCCAGGCTTTGCTGGCGCACCCACTGCGCCGGCAGGTGTTCGAGCATCAGCGAAAGAAAGCCCAGCCCGGCCGTCAACCCCGCCGCCAGCGTCGGCTGGGCCATGGCGCACTGGCAGAGAAACGCCAGACTGCCGGACCTGAGCTTGCGCGGGTCCATGCCGAAAAATTCGTCATCCAGGCGCCGCGCCAGCAAGCGCCAGAGCCGCGCATAAGCATGGGCCGGCACTCGCGCCTGAGGATCGTCCAGCAGCGCCGGGTCGATGCCGACTTTGCTCAGCACCTCGGCGCTGGCCGCACCGGGGGCGCAGCTTTGCAGCAGCGCCTCGCGGACCAATTGAATGGAGATGGTGTCTTTTTCAGACACGGCGCGGCTGTTCACAGGATCCGGTAAAGCAGCCGTTCTATCCGCACCCGGCTGACCCGCTTCAGGAACTTGGCAACGGCGGCCGGGTAATCCGGCAGGCTTTCAAGGTCCAGGAAGCGCTCGATCCGACGCGTGTGGCGATAGATCTGCTCAAGCTCGGTCCGACGAGGTTCCAGCAGCTCGCCCTTGGGATCGTCCAACAACAGGGCGTTTTCCAGGTCCAGGCGAAAGGCGCGCGGGTTGAGGTTGTTGCCGGTCAACAAGGTGTAGCGCTCGTCGACCCACATGCCCTTGAGGTGATAGGTGTTGTCGCCATCGCGCCACAGGTGCAGGTTCAACTGGCCGCTGTCGATGTAGCGCTGATGGCGCTTGGCGAAGCGCCGCAAGCTGATTTCATACAGGTAGGGCAACGCCGCGATGATCTTGAACGGTTCGCTGGGCGGGATATAGAAATCGTTGGCGGTCTTGTCGCCGACGATGATATCGATCTTGACCCCGCGGGCCAGGGCGCGATTGAGCTCGCGGGTCACGGCCAGCGGCAGGTTGAAGTATGGCGTGCAGATGGTCAGTTGCTGGCGGCTGCTGGCGATCAACTCGCCGATGACCCGGCTCAGCGGGTTGTTCTTGCCCACGCCCAGCAACGGACTGACCGACAGGCCACTCTTGTCGAGGCTGCCGGCGGTGGTGTCATAGGCCGCGTATTTCAACCGGCTGCGCAAATCGCCGATGTCCTTGCGCAGGCTGCGGGTGCTGGGCAGGTTAGGCAAGTCCAGGCGATGCACCGCCCTGGAGGTGACCAGGCCATGTTGCACCAGGTGATGCATGGAATCGGCCAGCGCGGTGTTGTGCAGCAGGTGGTAGCGGTCGTAACGATACTTGTCGAACTTGTGCAAGTAGACGTTGTTCAGGCTGGCCCCGCTGTAGAGCACGCAGTCGTCGATCACGAAGCCCTTCAAGTGCAGCACGCCGAACAGCTCGCGGGTCTGCACCGGTACGCCGTAGATCGGCACTTCGCTGTCGTGCAGGCGGGTTTGTTCCTGGTACCACGCCGAGTTGCCCGGCTGCTTCTTCGCGCCGATCAGGCCCCTCTGGGCCCGCAGCCAGTCCACCACCACGACCACGTCCAGTTCCGGACGGGCCGCCTTGGCGGCATGCAGGGCATCGAGGATTTCCTGGCCGGCTTCGTCCTGTTGCAGGTACAGGGCGACGATATAAATGCGCTGGGTAGCCTGGGCGATTTTCTCCAGCAGGCAACGGCGGAACTGGGCAGCGCCATCGAGGATGGTCACCGCCTCGGCGGTCAGTGCAAAGCTGCGCAGCTTGGGCAGCAGGGAGCGTTTGAAAAGCGACGGCATAGGGCTCGCAAAAGGTCGATTCCGAAGAACGGATGAGCTTACACCATGGATCGGCTCGGGTCTTCCCGTCGTCATGAAAAAAACATTTGACCAAGGAGAACGATCGTTCTACTGTCTATTACATGAATGAAATTACTAGCAGTGAAACACGAGACATCATTCTCGATGTCGCCGAAAAGTTGATCTATAAAAGTGGCATCGCGGCCACCGGCATGGACCTTCTGGTGAAAACCGCCGGCGTCTCGAGAAAAAGTATCTACCGTTACTTCGCCAATAAGGACGACCTGATCGTGGCCGCCCTCAAGCGCCGCGATGAACGCTGGATGCACTGGTTCAGCAGCGAGGTCGACAAGGCTCCGACCCCCGCCGCGCGCTTGCTCAACCTGTTCACCGTTCTCAAGGGCTGGTTCGACAGCGAGGGCTTTCGCGGTTGCGCGTTCATCAACACCAGCGGTGAGACCGGCGATCCCGAGGATCCGGTCCGCCAGTTAGCGAAGTTGCACAAACAGAAGTTGCTCGACTACGTCACCCGGCTGTGTGTCGACCAAGGTGTCGAAAACCCCGATGCGCTGGCTCGCCAACTGCTGATCCTGATCGACGGCGCCATCACCGTGGCGCTGGTGATGGGCGATCACGGCGCGGCCGACCAGGCCCGGGACATGCTGGGCAGCTTGCTGAAGCTGGACGAATCAAACGCATGACCCGTTGAACCGCTGTGCCCTTCATTTATCCATTGGAGATCTACCATGTCTGCCTCTTCCGACGTTCGCCCGCCTTTGCCGCCCTTCACCCGTGAATCGGCCATCGAGAAAGTCCGCCTGGCCGAAGACGGCTGGAATTCCCGCGATCCGCAGCGGGTGTCCCTGGCCTATACGCTGGACACCCAATGGCGCAACCGCGCCGAGTTCGCCCATAACCGCGAGGAAGCCAAGGCCTTCCTGACCCGCAAGTGGGCCAAGGAACTGGACTACCGACTGATCAAGGAACTCTGGGCGTTCACCGACAACCGCATCGCCGTGCGCTACGCCTACGAATGGCACGACGACTCGGGCAACTGGTTCCGCTCCTACGGCAATGAGAACTGGGAATTCGACGAGCACGGGTTGATGGCCAACCGCTTTGCCTGCATCAACGACATGCCGATCAAGGAAAGCGAGCGCAAATTCCACTGGCCCCTGGGCCGCCGCCCGGACGATCACCCGGGGTTGTCCGACTTGGGGTTGTAAGGGCTGGATCGACGGCAGCCGCCACGAACAGGTTGGCTGCCAGGCCGTTTTCGCGGGCAAGCCCGCTCCCACAGGGGATGGTTGAACATCAAGCATCCGTGTGGGAGCGGGCTTGCCCGCGAAGGGGCCATCCCCCACACGCCCCACTCCCCGCCAGCCAGACAGCCGGACGCTCGCCGGGGTTGACCATCGTGGCGCCAGCCATCACATTGCCCCTCGGAGAGCGTTTCGCTGTGTTGCCGACTGTGTGGAGCCCATGACCGCGTCGATCCCGATCCGTCCCACCTGCCCGCCTGGCGTCTGTGATTGCCAACGCGATGAGTTGCTGCAAACGCCCGGCAGTGACTTGCGCATCCTTTGCCTGAACCGCCAGGAAGAAAAGCGCTTGCTCGAACGCCTGGAGAACATCCAGAGCCTTGACGAACTCCAGCACTTGCAACAGCGCTTGTACGAGAACCTCGGCATCCGCCTGAGCATCGAGCCCGGCTACAACGAAGTGCGGACCATGCGCGGTATCGCCATCGAGTTCCAGGCGCAAGCTGGACTGTGTCGCAAAATTCGCCAGTCGATCCCCAGCGCCATCCGCCGCGGGCTGGAAAAGCGCCCGGAAATCGCCTGGCGCCTGCTCGATGCCCACGACCTGTTTCGCGACGCCTAGGCTCCGTCTGAAAAGCCTTGATACTCGTTCATGCTGCGTTGAAAACCGGCTCGTGCGCGAGTCCGATCGGAATGCTCATTTACTCCAGTAAAGTCGAGCGCGACCCCGGCCGTTCCTCGCCGGTTTTCGCCTTGCCTGACCTTCGTCTCAAGACTTTTCAAACAGAGCCTAGAAGTCGACCGTCGCCGACAGCAGGTAGGTGCGCGGCGTCGACAGCGTCAAGCCCGGCTCGCTGTCATCCGAGGCCCCGGCCGAACTCCAATAGCGCTTGTCGGCCACGTTCTCGACGTTGGCCCGCAGGGTCACACGCTTGTCGTCGACCTTGAAGCCATAGCGTGCACCGACATCGAAACGAACCCAGGAATCGATTTCCTTGTCGTTGGACGGGTCCAGGTACTGCGAGCTGGAGTAGATGCCGCGACTGGTCAAGGTCAGGCCCTGCACCGTCGGCACATCCCATTCGGCGCCCAGGTTGACGTTGTACTTGGGCGTCGCCGGCGCGCGGTTGCCGTCGAAGGTCCCGCCCGTGGTATTGGTCAATTCGCTGTCGATGAACATCACCCCGCCGAGCAAGCGGGTGCCTTTGAGCGGCTCGCCGAACACGCTCAGTTCCACTCCGGTGTTCTCGCGCTTGCCGTTCGGGCCGAAGACCCGTGTCGTCGCGTCGGTGGCATAAGCCGGCTGCTTGATGCGGAACACGGCGGCGGTCATGGCGAACGGGCCGGTATCGTACTTGGCGCCGACTTCCACCTGACGGCTGATGAACGGCGGGAAAATCTCATCCTCGTTCACCGAGGTCGAGGGCGCAATCTTGCCCTGGCTGAGGCCTTCCATGTAGTTGGCATACAGCGACAGCTTGTCGGTCGCCTTGAACAGAATACCGCCGGACGGCGAGACCTTCTCTTCATCGTAGGCGGTCACGCCCTTGACGTCGTTCGACCAGTCATCGACCTTGACCCGCTGCCAGCGCGCACCGAGGGTCAACAGCAGCCGGTCATCGAAGAAGCCCAGGGTGTCGGACAACGCCACGCCGCTGAAGCGGTTCTCGGTGTAGACCTTGTCGTCCTGGCGCGTCGGCGTGCCTGGCGTTGGCGTGTCCACCGGGTCGTACAGGTTGCTGCGACCGTTGGCATAGCGGGCGCCGCCGTTGGTGAAGTCCATGTAGAAGTAGCTGGCCGCGAGGTTGACCTCATGGCTCACAGGGCCGGTGTGGAACCAGTTGCGCACGCCGGCGGTGGCTGTCCGGACGTTTTCGTCACGGGTAAAGTCGCGGGGCGAAACGGTGAAGTCACCGGCGTCGTTGGTGACTGAAACAGCGTGGCGGAGAAAGTCGTGGTTGCTTTTGCGTGCGCCCACACCGCCATACAGCATGACGGCATCGTTGACGTCGAATTCGGCGTTCACCGCGCCGAACGTGTCGGTGGTGCGCGCCTTGCTCCAGGCCTG
Source organism: Pseudomonas chlororaphis (assembly GCA_001023535.1). Classification (NCBI taxonomy): domain Bacteria; kingdom Pseudomonadati; phylum Pseudomonadota; class Gammaproteobacteria; order Pseudomonadales; family Pseudomonadaceae; genus Pseudomonas; species Pseudomonas chlororaphis. Next base: position 4,384,769 of record CP011020.1, on the reverse strand, counting down.
GGCATAGTTGCTGCGCACATCGCTGGCGTGTGGCACCTGAGCGTTGGCGCCGACCTGCACACGCTCCTGGGGGGCGTCGGTGTCGCGCTCGGTGTGGCCGATGTCCGTCGAGAGCCGCAGGCGTTCACCGCGAAAATCCAGGCCCAGCACCGCCATCTCACGGTCGACGCTCTGGTGGTCCCATTCGGTGTCGCCGGACTGCTTCACGCCATTGAAACGCAGGCCGAACTGGTTCTCCTCACCGAAACGCCGGCCAACATCCACCGCGCCGCCCAGTTGATTGTTGGAGGCATAGCTGCCGGTGAACGAGTTGATGGGGGTGTCGGTGGCCCGCTTGGGCACCACGTTGATCCCGCCACCGACGCTTCCCCTCGGCGAGATACCGTTGATGAGCTGGGTCGGCCCCTTGAGGATATCGACGCGATCGGCCATCTCCATGTCGATGGTGTAGGTCGGCAGGACTCCGTACAGGCCGTTGTAGGCGACATCGCTGTTGAACAGGCTGAGCCCGCGAATGGTGAACTGTTCGTAGCGTCCGCCCGCCGGGTTGGTGGCGCGCACCGATGGGTCGCTGGCGATCAAGTCACCGAGGGTACGGGCCTGCTGGTTCTTGACCGCTTCGCTGGTGTAGGTGGTCATGCTGAACGGCGTTTCCATGAAGTCCCGCGACCCCAGCAGGCCTTGGGAACCGCGCCGTGCGACCTGGCCGCCGGCGTACACGGGGGCGTCCGTCGCACCGTTGGCCCCAAGGATCGAGGTCGGCGCCAGTTGCAGGCTGCCGCCTTGAGGCGCGGGCATCAGGATGTAGGCCTGCTCACCCACCGGTTGCAATTGCAGGCCGGACCCTTGCAGCAGCCGGGCGAAGCCTTCTTCGACCCCGTACTCGCCCGAGAGCCCGGCGCTGTTGCGCCCACTCACCAACGCCGGGTCCACCGACAGGTTGACGCCCGCCAGCCCGGCAAACCGGGTCAGCGCCGTGCCCAGGCTGCCGGCAGGCACCTGGTAGCTGCGCCGAGCGGCCTCCTCGGCCTGGCTTGAAGCGATGAAGAAAGGGCTGGCGCTCAGACTCAGCAGGAGGCTGAGGTTCAACAGCGGGCGCCAGCCGGCGAAGGCCGGGCGCAAACGCAACGGTACAACTGCGGACATGGGGAGGCGCTCTCATTTTGTTCGATTGCCTTGAATGACAAGCGAGACAAAAAAACGGGACAGGCTTCAGGCACTATTTTTTCGAAGCGTCAGGGTCACCCAGTAACGGGTGCGCAGGTGCACGTCCATCGGCAGGCTGGCCGAGAGCAGCGCCAGGATCCGATCGGTGTTCTCCAGGCGGAAACTGCCGGTGACGCGAAGCGACTCCAAGGCTTCGTCCCAGCGCAATACACCCGGGCGATAGCGGGCCAGGTCCCGCAGGAAATCGCCCAGTGGCTGGTCCTGCGCCGTCAGCACGCCGTCGCGCCAACCCAACTGCAACATATCAAAGCGGCGCACCGAACCTGCGCCCGTGGCCTGGAAGTCGACCTGCTGGCCCGGCTCCAGCCCCAACAGCGGCCCGCGCAGCGGTTGCACCTGCGCCGCACCGCTGAGCACCGACACCCGGCATTCGTGCTCGCTCAAGCGCAGGCACGCTTCCCCCCGACTGACGCTGATCAACCCATAGGGCGACTGGATCGACAGCGGCGCGTCCCCCACCACCTTGAGGGCCATTTCGCCGCGCAGCAGTATCAGGCGTCGCGTGGCGAGGTCCAGGTTCACGGCGCTGTCGGTGTTCAGTTGCAAGGCGCTGCCATCGGCCAGCGACCAGCGTCGCTGCTCACCGGTGGCGGTGTGCAGGTCGGCACGCCAGACATCCAGTGGCAGCTCTCGCCCCAGCAACCAGGCAGTGGGCACCAGGGCCGCGACGCCCAGTGCCCGCTTGAGCACCGCACGGCGGGCCATGGCCGGGCGATCGAGGGTGGCCATGCCCACGGAAGCCGGAACCGCGGCGAAGCGCTGGCGCAAGCGCAGGGCCTTTTGCCAGGCCGCCTCGTGATGAAGACTGCTGTCGCGCCAGCGTTGCAACGCGGCGGTGTCGAATGCCGCGTCGGCCGACTCCAGCAGTGTCAGCCAATGGGCCGCCGCCCGGGCGGCATCGCGGGCTTCAGGTGTTGGGCCTGGGCGGTTCAAAAGTCCACCAGCAGGCAGTGTTCGTAGGCCTGGGCCATGTAGCGCTTGACCGTCCGCTCGGACACCTGCAAACGCTCGGCAATCTCCCGGTAGCCCAGGCCTTCGAGCTGGCTCCAGAGAAAGGCCCGCCGCACCACGGGCGGCAGGCCGTCGAGCAGTTCGTCCAGGGCGTGAAGGGTTTCCAATAGCAACCAACGCTGTTCGGGGGACGGTACGCAGGCTTCGGGCAGGCTCGCCAACGCGTCGAGATACGCCTGCTCCAGGTTGCGCCGGGTGTAGAAGTTGCTCAACAGTCGCTTGCCGACCGTCAGCAGGTAGGCCCGAGGCTCCTGCAGCTCGGCCAAAGCCTGGGAGCTGGCGAGCACGCGCAGGAAGGTATCCTGGCGCAGGTCCGCCGCATCCCAGGCATTGCCCAGGCGCCGTCGCAACCAGTTTTCCAGCCAGCTGCCGTGGTCACGGTACAACGCGTGGAGGGAGTGTTCCGTCGGCGAAGCTGTATCACCCATGTCAAGAAGCCTGTGCAAGGTCTTAAATGAGACTGATTCTAATTAATGTTCATGAACGAATCCAGGCTCTTTGGCTGATGCCCTGCACGCCAGCGAAAAAACGGCGGGAGCCGAGGCCCCCGCCGTTGCGCAGTGCTTGAAGGTGGGCTGCCCCAGGGATCAGTGACTGGCGTGCAGCGCCTTGGGCACTTCCGGCATGGCCGAAGAGTGATGGTTGATGATCTTCCACTGCCCGTCGAGGCGCTCGTAAAGGAAGGTGTAGCGAGCCTGAACGTCGCGCTTGGAGCCGTCGGCATTGGTCAGGGTGAAGGTGTAGACCCCACTGTCCATGGCCGCATCGGGGCCCATGTGGCGAATTTCCCGGTAGTTGATTTGCCCCACCGGCTTGCCGACCAGGAAATGGTCGAAGTAATCCTGGATCTGCGCCGGCGTGGTGCGCACCTTGTTGGACAGGGTCGGTTGCAGGACCGCATCCGGCGCGTAGAGGCCGGTCATCGCGCTGGCGCTGCCAGACTTCAGCGTGGTGTTCCAGCGGTCGAACAGCGCGGCAATTTCCTGGTCATTCACGTTCTTGGGCTGTTCGGCCACGGTGCGGTACACGTAGGGCGTGGCATCCACGGCGTGGACAAATGGCGTGGTCAGCAGGAAAAAAGCGGCCAGGGTGAAGGTTTTCATTTTCATCGCAGGGTTCCTTTGGGTTTCAATGGCCCCACTTTGCCGGCCCGCGCTGGCGCCGCCATCGGCCAACCGGTGCCGCTCGCCTATGCCATTCGGCAGATAGGCCCGGTGCCGTCGACACGTTTTAATGACGTCACCGCGAACCCTTGCAGTCCCTTTCACGCTGGAGCCCCCCATGCAAAGCCCGCCCCATGACCCCGGCAGCGCCCTGGCCATCCGTAGCCAGTACCGGCAATCCCAGAGCCGCGCGGCGCGCCTGGGCCTGTTGCTGGGCACCGGGCATGAACTGACCCAGGTGCCCCTGGCACAGATGCGCCAGCGGGCGGTGCAGCGGGCCTGCGCGTTCATGGCCATGGACCACGGCCTGCTGCTGGAATGGACACCGGAGGCGCCGGTGCGCGCCATTGCCAGCCACGGCAGCGGCGAGCGCCTGGAACTGCTGGCCAGCTTCGCCCAGCCGCCATCGCCCGGCCCGCAATGGCAGGAGCACCCTGGCAGCGCCCTGCCCCAGGTCTTGCGGGTGCCGTTGCGCGCCTCCGACGGCGCGGTGTTCGGCGCGTTGATGCTGGGCAACAGCGTGGCCCTCGGGGCGCCGGACAACGAGGACATCGAGTCGCTGCAACTGCTGGCGACCCTGCTGGCGGCGCACCTGGAAAACAGCCGGCTGCTCGAAGCGCTCCAGGCCCGCGAGCGCACCATGTCGGAGCTGGTCCATCGCCTGTTCAGCGCCCAGGAGGCCGAGCGCAAGCGCGTCGCCTACGACCTGCATGACGGCCTGGCGCAGAACCTGGCCGGGTTGCATCAGCGCCTGCAAGGGTTCGCCGGTCGCTGCCCGACCCTGCCACCCGCGCTGGCCAGCGAGTTGCGCACGATTCTCGACCTGGCCCAGGGCTGCGTCGGCGAAGGTCGGCAACTGATCGGCGGCCTGCGTCCCCACGTGCTCGATGACTTCGGCCTGTACAAGGCCGTCGACAAGGAAGCCGATCGCCTGCGAGAAGCCGGCCTGGCGGTGACCTGGGCCGAACACAGCACCGCTCGCCTGCCCGGCCACGCCGAGATCGCCCTGTTCCGTATCGCCCAGGAAGGCATCAATAACATCCTCAAGCATGCCCAGGCCCGGCACGTGAGCCTGGCGCTGGCAGTGGGCGATGATTACGCGACGCTACGGGTGGAAGATGACGGTCGCGGCTTTGCCCTGGAACAACCCATCGAGGCCTGTCACCTGGGGCTGGCGGCCATGCAGGAACGGGCCAGCCTGCTGGGTGGCCAGCTGTCGTGCATCAGCCAGCCCGACGCAGGCACCCGGCTGTTGGCCCGCGTGCCACTGCCGGCCCAGGGAGTACAGCCATGAACCGCCCCCTGCGCCTGTTGCTGGCCGACGATCACGAAGTCACTCGCACCGGGTTTATCAGCATGTTGGCCGGCAGCCCGGGGTTCGAGGTCGTCGGCCAGGCCCGCGATGGCCAGGAAGCCCTCGACCTGTGCGAACGGCTGCAACCGGACATCGCGATCCTCGACATCCGCATGCCGGTCCTCAACGGCCTGGGGGCGGCGCGCATCCTGGAGCAGCGCCAGCCGGGCATCAAGGTGGTGATCTTCACCATGGACGACAGCCCCGATCACCTGGAAGCTGCAATCGGCGCTGGCGCGGTCGGTTACCTGCTCAAGGACGCCAGCCGCGAGGAAGTCCTTCACGCACTCACGCGGGTCGCCGCGGGCGAAGAAGCCCTGAACAGCTCAGTCAGTGCCCGCCTGCTGCGACGCATGGCCGAGCGCGGCGCCACGGGCGCGGCGCCTGTCCAGGCCCTGACCGCCCGGGAACGCCAGGTGCTGGGCCTGGTGGCAGCCGGTTTCAGCAATCGGGAGATCGGCGAAAAACTCGGCATCGCCTCCGGCACCGCCAAGGCCCACGTGGAGCGTGTCATCGGCAAGCTCGGCGCCGCCGACCGGACCCAGGCCGCCGTGCGCGGCGTGGCGCTGGGGCTGGTGGCGCAGCCTTCGGGGCAGTGGCCATGAGGTTCCTCGCCGCCCGCCGTTGGGCCGACCTGCCATTGCGCGGCAAGGCCCTGGTGGTGATCTCGCTGCCGCTGGTGGTCCTGTTGCTGTCGCTGGTGCTGATCTACATCACCGAACGCCAGACCGCGCGCGCCGAGGAGGACGTGCGCCGGGTGTTGCTCGTGCAGGGCGATATCCAGACCGTGCACACCCTGCTGGCCGAAGCGGCGGCCAGCGTGCGCGGCTACCTGCTGACCCGCCGCGAGGACTTCCTGCCCAGCTACGAGCAGGCCACGCCGCTGATCCAGGCGGCGTTGCAGCGCCTGGACCACAACATCCGCGATGCCCGGATGCGCGAGCACCTGCAGACCATCACCCCGCTGATCGCCGACAAACTCGCCGGACTGGTTGCGTTGCGCGCCAACCACGGCGACGACCCCGAGGCCATCACCGCCATCCTGATCGAGAACAAGCAGGTGCTGGACGTCTTGCGCGAGCAGATCAGCGCCATGCGCATACGCGAAGACGCCCTGCTCGCCGACCGCAGCGCCGCCGCCTCGGCCACGCGCATGCGCCTGTTGTTCGCCACCTTGCTGGCCGCTGTGTGCGGCCTGCTGGGGGCGATTGTCGCGGTGCTGTTCCTGTCCAAGGGCATTGTCGCCCGGGTGCAGCAAGTGCAAGGCAACGCCCAACGCCTGGCGCTGGGCCAACCCTTGTTGCCACAGCCGCCGGAGCAGGATGAGATCGGCCAGCTCGGCACGCGCCTGATCGAGGCCGGGCAGTTGCTGGCCGAACGCGAACGGGCGCTGCGCGACAACGAGGAACGCCTACGCCTGATCATCGATGGCGTGAAGGACTACGGGATCTTCGCCCTCGATGCCCAAGGCCACGTCACCACCTGGAACGTCGGGGCCGAGCGGATCAAGGGCTACACCGAACAGGAGATCCTCGGCCGGCACTTTTCCCTGTTCTACCTGGCCGAGGAGTGCCCGGAGCACCCGGACATGGCCTTGCGCGAGGCCACCCGCGACGGGCACTACATGGAGGAAGGCTGGCGCTGTCGCAAGGACGGCAGCCGTTTCTGGGCCAGCGTGGTCATCACCGCCCAATACGACAGCACCGGCGCGCTGCGCGGTTTTTCCAAGATCACCCGCGACATCACCGACCGTCGCGCCGCCGAGATCGCGCTGCGCACGGCGCGCGAAGAAGCGGAAAGCGCCAGCCGGGCCAAGAGCGAGTTTCTTTCGCGCATGAGCCACGAACTGCGCACGCCGCTGAACGCGATCCTCGGTTTCGCCCAGTTGCTGGACATGGACTCCAGCGCCGGCCAGCGGCCCCAGGTCAGCCACATCCTGCGTGCCGGCCAGCATCTGTTGGCGTTGATCAATGAAGTGCTGGACATCGCTCGGATCGAAGCCGGACGCCTGCCATTGAACATCGAGCCGATCGCCCTGGCGACGGTGTTGCATGAAGCCCTGACGCTGGTCTCTCCCATGGCGGCCGATGCCGGCATTCGCCTGGTCGAGTTGCCGCCCCTGGCTGACGACAGCGGCGTGCTCGCCGACCGCCAGCGCCTGGTGCAGGTGCTGCTCAACCTGCTGTCCAACGCCATCAAGTACAACCGCCCCGGCGGTGAGGTGCGCATTGAAGTGAGCGTGCGGCAGCGACAGGTGAGCATCGCCGTCATCGACACCGGCCAGGGCATCGACCCGGCCCTGATGGACCAGTTGTTCAAGCCTTTCGAGCGCCTGGGGGCCGATCCCAAGGTCGAAGGCACCGGCCTGGGATTGTCCTTGAGCAAAAGCCTGCTGGAAATGATGCAGGGCCAGCTCCAGGTCCACAGCGAGCCGGGCCACGGTTGCTGCTTCACCCTGCAATTGCCCGCCACCCAGGTGGCCGGCGCCCGCCTGCCGCCCATCGCCACCCTGGCAGTGCCCCACGCGCCGGTCGAATACCAGGGCAAGGTGCTGTGTATCGAGGACAACCTGTCGAGCCTGGCACTGATCGAGACCCTGATGCAGCGTCGCCCCGGCATCCAGCTGTTGTCGAGCATGCAGGGCCAGCTGGGTCTGGACCTGGCTCGCCAGCACGCCCCGCAACTGATCCTGCTGGACGTCACCCTGCCGGACCTGGAAGGCCTGGAAGTCTTGCGTCGGCTGCGCCAGTCAGCGGCCACCGCGTCCACGCCGGTGCTGATGATCACCGCCGACGCCAGCGACCTGACCCGGCGCGCCCTGCACGAGGCCGGCGCCACGGCGATCCTGACCAAACCTATTCATATCCAGGCCTTTCTGGGCCACCTCGCACAGTATTTACCGGAGCCCGCATGAATCGCGACTTGCGCATCCTGATCGTCGACGATCAACGCCCAACCTGGACTTGATGGAACAACTGCTGGCCCGCGAAGGCTTGCACAACGTGCTCAGCAGCACCGAGCCGTTGCGCACCCTCGACCTGTTCAACAGCTTTGAGCCGGACCTGGTCATCCTTGACCTGCACATGCCGGCGTTCGATGGCTTTGCCGTGCTAGAACAGCTCAACCGGCGCATTCCGGCCAACGACTACCTGCCGATCCTGGTACTGACCGCCGACGCCACCCGCGACACCCGCCTGCGCGCCCTCGCCCTCGGCGCCCGAGACTTCATCAGCAAGCCCCTGGACGCGTTGGAAACCATGCTGCGCATCTGGAACCTGCTGGAAACCCGGGCGCTCTACAAGGCCTTGCGCGAATTGATACCGTCCCAGCAGATCGAGCTGCTGCGCCAGCACCGGCCCACTGCCGAGTCTCGCTAGCGCGAAGGCCGTTCATGAAGAGTCCGGTCCTGTGGCGAGGGAGCTTGCTCCCGCTCGGTTGCGCAGCGACCGTCAGGCGATGCAACCACTGCACCGCCTGGCGCTAGCAAACGCCCTCGCCAGCAAAGCGGCAGACCAGGAAAAGACCGCGCGCTCAATGCCCGCGAATGTAATGCTCCAACTGCCGAATCAGGTCTGCCTGTTCAACAATGGCTTGCTTGACCAGGTCACCAATCGACAACAAACCGATCAACTGGCCGTTATCCAGCACCGGCAGGTGCCGCAGGTGGCTGTCGGTCATGACTTCCATGCAGCGCTCGATGCTCTGCTGGCTGTCGGCGGTGATCACCGGCGTGCTCATGATGGTGCGCACCGGGGTGCCCACGGACGAACGCCCGTGCAGGACCATCTTGCGTGCGTAGTCACGCTCGCTGAACACCCCCACCACCTGCCCGTCTTCGATCACCGGCAAGGCCCCGACATTCTTCTCGGCCATGATCTGCAACGCTTCGAGCACGGTTTGTTCCGGCGCGATGCTGTGGACCTGCTGGTGCAACACACTTTTGAGTTTCACCAGTTGAGCGGCGGTTTTCATGGCAAATCCCCGGTTTGAAATAATGGCGTGCTTGTAAACCCTTGGGTGGCAAGGGCACTTGCGCCCTCGCCACCCCGTGTTCGCAGGTCAGCTTTCACCAATCTCCACCACGTCACCGTTCAAGCGCACCGGCCATACCCGCAGGCGCTGCTCCGGGTATTCCAGGCAATGGCCGTCTTCCAGGCGAAAATGTTGCTTGTACATCGGCGAGGCAATCACCAACTCGCCCTTGATGCTGCCCAACAAGCCACGGCCGATGACGTTCGCCCCGGACTTGGGGTCGCGATTGTCGAGGGCGTACAGCGGCTTGTCCTGCTGCTCGGGCAGGTACAGCAACGCCACCTGGCTGCCCTCGTGCCAGGCGACCACGCCGGAGTTGGCCACCAGATCCTCGCGGCTGCACAGGGCACGCCATTGCACAGGGGCTTGGGCGACTTCGCGAGTGGAAAGACGAACGACGTTTGACTGGCTCATCAGAGCACCTCCTCGGTGACGGGAATCAGGTGAAGTTCGCCGGCGTGAACCGGCCGGCGCTGGCCGCGTTCCCTGACGAAATGAACGTCCGGATCGCCGCGGCCATCGTTGACGAAGGTCCGGAAACGCTTGAGTTTGTCCGGATCCTTGAGGGCGTTTGCCCATTCGCATTCGTAGCGGTCGACCACCAACTGCATCTGGGCTTCGAGCTCGGCGCCCAGGCCCAGGCTGTCGTCGATGATCACGTCCTTGAGGTAGTCCAGGCCGCCTTCCAGGCTTTCGCGCCAGACCGAGGTCCGTTGCAGTTTGTCGGCGGTGCGGATGTAGAACATCAGGAAGCGGTCGATGTAGCGGATCAGCGTGGCGTCATCCAGGTCGGTGGCGAACAGTTCGGCGTGGCGCGGACGCATGCCGCCATTGCCCGCCACGTAGAGGTTCCAGCCCTTCTCCGTGGCGATCACGCCAACGTCCTTGCTCTGTGCTTCGGCGCATTCGCGGGTGCACCCGGAAACGGCGAACTTGAGCTTGTGCGGCGAACGCAGGCCTTTGTAGCGGTCCTCCAGGGTCAGGGCCATCTGCACGCTGTCCTGCACGCCGTAGCGGCACCAGGTGCTGCCCACGCAGGACTTCACCGTACGAGTGGATTTGCCGTAGGCATGACCGGTCTCGAAGCCGGCTTCGATCAACTCGGCCCAGATGTCCGGCAACTGGTGCAACTGGGCGCCGAACAGGTCGATGCGTTGGCCGCCGGTGATCTTGGTGTAGAGGTCGTATTTCTTCGCCACCACGCCGATGGCGATCAGTTTGTCGGCCGTGATCTCGCCGCCGGCAATGCGCGGCACCACCGAATAGGTGCCGTTCTTCTGCATGTTCGCCATGAACGTGTCATTGGTGTCCTGCAATGGCACCAGGGACGGGTCCATGATCGGCTGGTTCCAGCACGACGCCAGGATCGAACCCACCGCCGGTTTGCACAGGTCGCAACCGGTGTGGCCGCGACCGTGCTTGGCCAACAGTTCATCGAAACTGATGATGCCTTCCACCCGCACCAGGGCGTACAGCTCCTGGCGGGTGTAGGCGAAGTGTTCGCACAGGCTCTTGTCGACGCTGACGCCACGGGCGACCAGCTCGTGCTCGAACACCTGCTTGACCAGCGCAGCGCAGCCCCCGCAACCGGTGCCGGCCTTGGTGTCGCACTTGAGTTGGCCAAGGTCTGTACAGCCACTGTCAATGGCCGAGCAGATCGAACCCTTGGTGACGTTGTGGCACGAACAAATGGTTGCCGCGGCGGGCAATGCGGCTGGGCCCAGGGTCGGCGCGCCTTCGGAGGACGGCAGGATCAGGCTGGCCGCGTCCTTGGGCAACGCGATGCCGTTCTGCATGTATTGCAGCAAGGTGTCGTAGTAACTGTTGTCACCCACCAGCACCGCGCCGATCACGCGCTTGCCGTCGGCGTCCACCACCAGGCGCCGGTAGCTGGCGCTGGTTTCGTCGATGAACTGGTAGCTGCGCGAACCCGGCGTATTGCCTTGGGCGTCGCCAATGGAGCCAACGTCGACCCCAAGCAACTTGAGCTTGGTGGACATATCGGCGCCGGTGAAGGCTTCGCCGTGCTCACCGCACAGTTGCGCGGCGACGCTGCGGGCCATCTGGTAACCCGGAGCGACCAGGCCGAAAATGCTGCCGTTCCAGGCCGCGCATTCGCCGATGGCGTAGATGTTCGGGTCGCTGCTCAGGCATTGATCGTCGATCACCACGCCGCCGCGCGGACCGATGTGCAGGTCGCTTTGGCGCGCCAGGGCGTCCTGGGCGCGAATCCCGGCGGAAAATACGATGAGGTCGGTTTCCAGGAAGTCGTCGCTGCCGAAATTCATCCGATAGCGGTACTGTTCGCCGGCGCTGATGGACTGGGTGCCCTTGGACAGGTGCACGCCGACGCCCAGGGACTCGATGCGGGCCTTGAGGGCCAGGCCACCTTGCGGGTCCAACTGCACCGGCATCAGGCGCGGGGCGAATTCCACCACATGGGCTTCGAGGCCGAGACTCTTGAGGGCATTGGCCGCTTCCAGCCCCAACAGCCCGCCACCGACCACCACGCCACGCCGGGCATTGTTGGCGGCGGCCCGGATGGCATCCAGGTCTTCCAGGGTGCGGTAGACCAGACAGGCATCCCCTTCGGCGCCGTCGATCGGCGGCACGAACGGGTAGGAACCGGTGGCAAGCACCAGTTTGTCGTAGCTGATGCGCTCGCCGGCGATGACGACCTGACGGGCCTGGCGGTCGATCTCCAACACCGGCACGCCCAAGTGCAGCGTGACGCCAGGCGTCTTGTACAGCGCGGCTTCCCCCAGGGCCAGGGATTCGGCGTCGCGACCGGCGAAATACTCGGACAGGTGCACGCGGTCATAGGCGCGCATCGGCTCTTCGCTGAACACATGCAGGCGGTAATGATTGAGGGCACCGCGTTCCACCAGTTGCTCGACGCAATGATGGCCGACCATGCCATTGCCGATCACGATCAGCGTTTGCAGCTTGTTCAGAGACGCAACGTTGGAATTCATAAAAGCACCCGACAAAAGCCCATCACGATTTTGAAAGCAAAAAAAAGACGCCTGAAACCTTGCGGTTCCAGGCGTCTTTGCCTGTTCTGTGCGGTATCGACCCGGCGACTGCGCCCCGATCTACCGATATCCCCCGGCCTGCTGGCGCTCGATCTTCGTTGACCGACGGGGCTGCCCACTCGAGTGTGTTCGCGGTGGGCCTGGACAGGCTCTTGCAGCGAGCGTGCCAACCCACGCATCGCAACGCTGCACGCCGTTGCAGCCCTTGCGGGCATGGGTTTACGGGCACCGGCGCCGGGGCTGCAAGCATTCAGGCCTCAGGCCAACGATTGCATTCCCATGGTGCGAGCCGGTGCAGTTGGCTTCATAAAAGTGCAGCCTGCCGGTGCACGGCAGACCTCATCCTTTGAAGAGGCAGCCGCTATTCGCGGGCAAGCCCGCTCCCACAAGGGATTTGGGATATACGCAGCCTTTGCATACCGCCCAATCCTGTGGGAGCGGGCTTGCCCGCGAAGACGGCGGCACATTCAGCCTCTTCATGACAGACACACCGCATTCGCGGGCAAGCCCGCTCCCACAGGGGCTGGCGCTGTTTGGGTTCTTTCACAAACAGCGGCTATACGGCCCGAGACGACCTCAGAGTGCCCGCCCCCGGGCCGCCGACAGCGGAGCATCGCGCCCATAGACATCGGGGATGTACACCGCCTGGCCTTGGTTGTCTGCCTGCACCGTCCAGTAACCCAGCAGGATCGGCATCGGCTTGGCCAACCTGAACTCGTGGGTCAGTTCGGTGGCCAGCAGGGTGTCGGTGCGGGCGCGCTCGGCCGGGGTCACCAGCAGATCCCGCAAGTGCAGCACTTGCTCGATGCGCACACAGCCCGAACTGAACGCCCGTGGCCCTTTGCTGAACAAGGCCTGGCTGGGGGTGTCATGCAAGTACACCGAGAACGGATTGGGAAAGCGAACCGCCATTTTTCCCAGTGGGTTCTTCGGGCCAGGATCCTGACGCAGCATGAGGTTGCCCGGATGCTCCCAGTCGATCTGCTCGGCGGTCAACGGCAGGCCATCACGGTCGAGGATCTTCAGGTTGTGCCGGTTGAGGAACTCCGGGTCGCGACGAATCTCGGGCAGCTTGTCCTCGCGCATGATGGTCGGCGGGATGGTCCAGGTCGGGTTGAGCGTCAGGCGGGTGACCCGGGACTTGAGCAGCGGGGTCTGCCGTTGGGCGCGCCCCACCTGGGTACGCGTCTGCCAGACCGGCGCGCCGCCCTGGTAGACCGTCAACTGGGCGGCCGCGACGTTGACCAGGACGCTGTCGGGTTCAAGGTCCTGGGCCAGCCAGCGCATGCGTTCGAGGTTGATGCGCAGCTGCTCGCGGCGCATCGCCGGGCTGATGTTCAACTCGGTGACCGTCCACGGCCCTACCACCCCATCGGCTTGCAGCGAATGCTGGAGCTGGAAGCGCTTCATCGCGTCCACCAACGTGGGGCTGTAGTGCTCGTCATCCACGGTCGGCGGCGCGCTCAGGTAGCCTTCGTTGTACAACCGTTGGGCCAGGGCCGGGATGCGGGCATCCTGCTTGTCCGGTTGCAGCAACGGCCCCCCGGGCACCGGTTGCCAGTCGGACAACGGCTGTTGGCGCAATCGTGCATAGAGGCTGCGCAGGTTGCGATACAGCTCCAGGTTCGGCCGCGCCTGCTCGAACGCCTTGGGCAGGTCCTGCACACCGGACACGGCAATGGCCAGCACCAGGGCCGGACGGTCGACGGCCTGCGGGTCGGCTTTCCACACCGGCTCCAGCCGGTCCTGGGGCAAATAGCCGAAGCGCAGCTCGTACAAGGCTTGCAGGTAGCGCTGAGTGATGGCGATGTCGACGCAATGGGCGCCCTGCAGCGAGCCGGCGGCGGGCAAGCCGTAGCGCGCCGGATCCAGCCCGTCATCGGCCAGTTGCTGCAACTGCTGGTGCAACGCCTCCAGTCGCTCGTCGGTCGACCAGACCTCCTGGCCTGCGTTTTGCTGATAGAACGCCTGCAAGTTGATCATCGTCGAAAAGTCGACGCTGGCCGCGACTTCCGGGCATGTGACCGACAGTTGCGCCAGTGTGGTCTGCACCAGCGCCGGGTCGCCGTCCTCGGCTGTTGCGACCAATGGCGCGGTGAGCAACAAAAGGCTCAGGTAACATGCGGATTTTTTGAACAACTGCTTTACTCCACTCCATGGCCGTCTCGTTGACGGTCAAACATTGCGACAGGTACGACCCGCCATTATGCAAACGAACAAGACCGGACGGGATGCCGCACACACACACCGCCGTGGGAATTTTTCAATCGTGTCGGGCCTGGTGCGCCGACTCGGCCTGGTCATGACCGCATTGGGCATCACGTGCAGCCCGGCGCTGGCTGGCCAGCCGAATTCCCAACTCCTTTACAACAGCCTCGCCCACGCGGCGCCGGAACTCAATCCCCAGGCGTTGAAAAGTGCCTTGAGTGCCATGCAATGCGCCGTCGCCAACGGTGCCACCCAGGCCCGCCACCTGGCGGTGATCGACTATTCGCAACCGTCCACGGCGCGCCGCCTGTGGATCTTCGACCTGCGCCAGAAAAAACTGGTGCTGCGCGACCTGGTGGCCCACGGACAGAAATCCGGGGAAAATTTCGCCACGCAATTCTCCAATCAACTGGGCAGCTACCAGTCCAGCCTGGGCCTGTTTCGTACCCAGGAAAGCTACCAGGGCACCCACGGCTACTCGCTGCGCATGGACGGCCTGGAACCGGGCTTCAACGACCAGGCCCGCGACCGGGCGATCGTGATCCACGCCGCCGACTACGTGAACCCGCTGTGGAGCGTGCGCCAGGGCCGTATCGGCCGCAGTCAGGGCTGCCCCGCCGTGCGTCCCAAAGTGGCACGCCAGGTCATCGACAAGCTCAAGGACGGGCAATTCATGTTTTCCTGGTACCCGGACCCAAGCTGGCTCAAGCGTTCCGCCTACCTGAACTGCCGACCACAACAGGTGGCGAGCATCCTGGCGACCCGTGGCGGTTGAACCCCGCGGGTAAATCCCCTCGCCACAAGGATTGCACCTGACCGGGCTATCGCTAAAATGCCGGCCTTTCGACTCGCCGGCGTTGCCTGATGAACCCTGAAGCCCTTCACACCCTGCAGACCCATTTGCTGACCGCCCTGGCCTGCGTGCCGGAAGAAACCCGCCGCCTGTTCCATGGCCGCGGACGCTGCTGGCCAGGGCTGGAACAGCTCACCGTCGATTGGCTCCAGGGCGTGGTGTTGGTCTCGGTGTTCAAGGAGCCGGAACCGGCGCAGTTGCAGGACCTGTTGTCGACCCTGCTCGCCCTCACGACTACGCCGGCCTGGCAACAGAGCCAGGCCCATACCCTGGCCGTGCAACACCGTTACCTGCCGCAGAGCCTCACCCAGTGGCTGGTGGGCGAGCCCATCGACGAGTGGACCCTGACCGAAGGTGGCCTGCGTTACCGGATCGACCTGGGCAAGAAGCAGAACAACGGCCTGTTCCTCGACATGCGCTACGGCCGCGACTGGGTGCGGGCCCACGCCGCGGGCAAACGCGTGCTGAACCTGTTCGCCTACACCTGTGGTTTTTCGGTGGCGGCCATCGCCGGCGGCGCACAGCACGTGGTCAACCTGGACATGTCCCGCGCGGCCTTGAGCCGGGGCCGCGACAACCATCGCCTGAACGGCCATGACCTGAGCCAGGTGAGTTTCCTCGGCCACGACCTGTTCAAGTCCTGGGGCAAGGTGATCAACAGCGGCCCCTACGACTTGGTGATCATCGACCCGCCGACCTTCCAGAAAGGCAGTTTCCTGCTGACCAAGGATTACCAACGGGTGCTGCGCCGGCTGCCGGAACTGTTGACTGCCGACGGCACCGTCCTGGCGTGCAGCAATGACCCGGCCACCGGCACAGAGTTTCTGATCGACGGCGTCACCCGCGAAGCCCCCGGGCTGGCCTTCAGCGAACGCCTGGCCAACCCGCCGGAGTTTCCCGACATCGACCCTCAGTGCGGCCTGAAGGCGCTGGTCTTCAAAGCGGCAGCACCGGCCACCAGGCATTGACCAGGCCCATGGTGACCCGGCGCACCAACGCCTCGACCTCGCGACTCTTGACCGAACGGTAGATGGCCATGGTGCGACGCAGCTGGTCCTCGGTGAGGGTCACTGGTCGGCCGGCGGCCCAGTCCACATCTGCGACCGCTTCCAGCCCCGTGCGGCGCCAGACGGTTCGCTCGCCCTCCGTGACCGGTTCCAGGGGGCTGGGCAGCTCCGGGTCCGGGTGCACCAGGTTGTCCAGCATCGCCTGGGGCCATCGCGCTGGGTTCACCGGCCCGCTGAAGGCATTCACCAGGTCGTCATCGAGGGTTTCCCAGATCGCCAGCCCTTCCGCCCATTGGGGCGACATCAAGCCCAGGTAGGGCCGCCACAGCATCTCGCCCACGCTCGGGGCTTGATCGTTACTATTGAAGGTGTCCTGCGCGCCGCTGAGCCAGTCGATGAACGCGTCCCGGGTCATCTGCGCCTCCAGTTGCGCGGCATCGGGGAAGCGCGACATCAGCGCGTATTCCCAATTGGCGTGGTGCTCGGCCAGGAAGCTGGCGAACGGCGCGCCGTGGCGGGACAGGCGCGCACGCATGACCGACTGGAACATCCGAAAGTGCAGCTCCAGCTCGGGAAGGTCCGGTTGCTCCCGGTCCAGGGTACGGGCCTGCAAGCGCGAACGCAGTTGCCGCAATTGCTGGTCGAAGTCGCCGATCAACGTCGGGAGGCGGTCGTAGGCGCCTGGATAGCCCATGAAATGCTGCAAGACCGCGGCAGCCCGCTGGCGGACGCTGAAGGCCAGTCCGGCCATCGTGCCGTTATCGGCGTCGCGCACGAGCGTCGAGAACCAGTCGATGAAGCTGCGCATTCCCGGATCGTCACGGGCGTCCTCCAGCGCCCTCTGGAGCGAGGGCGAAATGTACAGCCAATCATCGACGGTATAGCGGAAAGACTCAGGGAAAATCCTTCGCAGGGCATTGACCTGGGCGCTGGGCAGCGGGTTGTCATCGAGCCACACCCCTAGCGAATCATTATCGGCCAAGGGCGCAAGCGACGGCAGCAGGTCAGCGTCGATGCGGGTGATGCGATTGCCACTCAGGTCGACGACGAACGTGTCGAAGATGGACACCTCGGTGTGCCTGGACAGCACGGTCAAGGCCAGTTGGGGCACTCGTTCGAGCCCACTGCGGCCCAGCTCCAGCGTCATCAGGTTGACCAGTTCCGGCAGCTCGGGCAGGTCGCGACAGTTGTTTTCGTTCAGGCGCAGTTCCCGCAGTGCTGTGGCGGCGCGCAGGAAGGCGCTGCCCTCCTCATCCAGGCGCAGGCCACAGCGCCCCAGGTTCAGCGAGAGCAGGTCCGGCAACGAAGTGGTCAAGGTCTGCAACTGTTCAGGCGTGAACCCCAGGTTGTCGGTCCAGATGATCTCGCGCAGGGACCGCTGTGCGGCCAAGCTACTGATGGCGGCGATCACCTCGGCATCGGTCCCGGCCTGGGCGCTGCCGATGCCGGAAAGGTCCAGGCTCCAGAGAGGGATATAGGGGTCGCTGCCCAGCAACGGCGTGAACACATTCGCGTCCAGGTGCAGCGGGTTGCGGCTCATCGACAGTTCCACCAATGCCGGCAACTGCGCCACGGCGGCGGGGACGCGGGTGAGATGATTGTCCCGCAGGTCCAGTGAGTCGAGGCCAGGGAACATCCGCAGGAAATCCGAAGGGTCTTCTACCAGCCCCAGGTTGGCCAGGATCATCGTTTCGATGTGCTCCAAACGAACGGCGACCGGAGGCAGCCGGCCAATAGGAATGTTTTCGATCCGCACGACCAACTCACTGCCCTCGCTGCCCGGATCGGGGGCTCGCTGCCAGGCACGACGAATGACCCGGGCGACGCCGCGGCGTTGCGCCAGCAGCGCTTCACGGTCCAGCGCCTGCTCGACGGGATGATGAAAGCCCTCGTGCTCCTCCCACTGGCGCAACCCTTGGTCCAAGGCCGTCCATTCGTTTTCCAGGCGGCTGACCAGATCGTTGAAACGAATGCCATCGCGTTGTGCCTCACCTGTCAGGCCCGATCGCAGGCGTGCAAGGGCGTCCCCCGCGTGGGCGGGAAACAGCTGTTCAAGCCGCCGGTTCAAGCTGGCGTTCCACTCCGACAGCGGCAGCCGGCCACGGCCGCTGAGTGGATAGGCCAGGTGTCCATTCAACCACTGCGGCGTCGAGCCGAGGCTGTCCAGGCTGCGCATCGCCAGGTAGGGACGCAAGGCTGGGCGGTCGTCCAGGGCTTGGGCCAATAGCTGGCTGCGAAGCTTGTCCGCCTCCCAGATGTTCACCCCCAGCGCCTGACGGGCATCGTCCGGCATGGCCCTGAGCAGCGCATCTTCGAGTCCCATGGCGCTCGCCAGCTCCTCGCCGGTTTCGTCGAAGGGCCGATACCGGTCGCCTTCCTGACGGATGACTTTGAACGCGTCACCCTGCCCCACTTCGATCGGGTCCGGCAGCTCGCGCAACCACAGGCGCAGGTGCAGGCGGCCGCGCAGTGACGGGGTATCGGCCAGCAGATGGATGACGATGCGATCTCGATCGACCGTACTCTCGCCCCGCGCCAAGGCACGCACGGCCCGGCTCAGGCGCAGTTCACGCAGGGCCTCGGCACCTTGTCTGCCAAGGTCTGCGCTCACCCGACCTTCAAGCAGGCGCTGTCGATCGTGACCTGATACACCGCGAACCAGCTCGTTGGCGAGGGTGTCAGGCAGGCCCGGGAAGGCCCGGCTCAAGGGCACGGCCAGTGGGTCGAGCCCGGTGGCGCGGGCCATGGCCCGGGTCAGCCGCAGGGCGTCGCGCTCCAACCGCTCGGCCCAACGCCCGGCCAACAGGCGACTGCGCTCCAGCGGGCGCAAACCGAGGCTGTTCTGCCCCAGCAGCGCGCTCTGTTCGTCTACCCGCAGTCCGTCCAGAACCCGCGCCGCCCAGGCGTCGTCGGCAAGGTCGGCCCGAGTCAACAAGGTAAACCGCGTATCGGCCAGGTCGCCCACGGGGTACAACCTTACGCCATCGTAATAGCGCAACGTCATGCCCTCGGGCCAACCCGGCAACTCCGCCAGGGTCTGGACGATACGAAAATGCATGCCCTGGGGCGCTTCGCCACGGCGCAGGCGCTCGACTGTGTGTCTTACCCATTGCCAGTTGCGCGCTTCATCCAGGGCATCGGCCAGGATGGCCGGCATCGGCTGCGCCTCGACTTGCAGGTAGCGCAAATGCGCTTCGCTGACCCCAACCTGGCGCTGCACCGCGAGGATCGTGGGGGTGTCGAGTTCAGCCGGCGTCTGGGCAAACATGCGCAACAGGTGCGGATTGCTGCGCTGCAACGGGTTGCGATGCGCCCATTGCCAGCCGCGGGCGCGGCTCCATTCCAACGGCGGATTGACGCCCCGGTGCCCGGAGGGCAGACGCAGGCTCAATTCGCCCTGCATGCCCTGCACTTCAAAGTAACGGCCCTCGATCTGTACCCAGGCATCGTCGGGCGTGCGCCAGACACCCCAGGCGTCCTGCTCGGCCTCCAGCGGCGGCAGGCGGCGCGCCTCGAACGCTCGGACGTCACCGTTCCACAGCCGGACACTGCCATCGGCCACGGGCATCGGCTCGATGGCTGCGCCCACAAAACCCAGATAGGCACCTTGGGCAACCCCGAACAGAACGTTGAAGAGATGATCGATCCCTTCTTGCGCGTGGCCTTCGTTGAACGCCTGGATACCTTCAAAGATTTCGTACACCAGGCGCACCCCGCCGACCACCGCCGCCGCCATGCCAATGGGCGCGCAAAACGGGAAAAAGGTCGCGGCGAGCATCAATGAGCGCTCCACCAGGCTTTCCCAATACGCGAACTTCGCCAGCCACGCCCTCCAATCCTGATCTCGGGTCGGCACCATCAGCGCCGCGGCGTTACCCAGCGCATGGCCACGCCATTCATGGTAGGCGGCGTGCCAATGATCCTCGCGCATCTCATTCAGGCTCCAGGCCACCTTGGGCACGGGAATGCGGATGCGTCGGGGGTTGTTGTCCTCGCCCCGTTCCCCCTCGCGCCAACCGGTGATGCGCGCGTGGATTTCCTGGAAGAGATTGGGGTTGTCCGTGATCGTCCATTCCACTTGGTCATGCAGGGCCGGGCCCAGGCTGGCTTGCAGGCGCTGAGGGAAATACTTCACCAGACCCTCGCGATAACGGCGCTTGCGCACCCGTTCGGTCAGTTCTGCCGACAGCGCCTGCAAACTGGCGAACTGCTTGAGCGGTGCCACGGCATCGTGGGGGATATGCAGGACGATCGGCCGAACCCCGTTCGCATCGCCCGCCAGCCCCCAATACACTCGGGCACCGAACAGCGGCGCAGACAGCAATGCCAGTGCTTTGACCTCGCAGGCCAAGGGCGCCACCGGTTGAGCCTCCAACTGGACGCCAGCGTGGGCCAGCAACCGCTCGCCGATGTCGTCCAGGCGCCCCGCCAGCTTCGCCTCGTAGGCGTCATGCACCAACAGGCTGTGGGCGTAGGCGATGTAGGTGGCCGCCACCAAGGGAACCTCGTCGACGATACGAGGCAGGCGCTGTTCGAGCTTGTGCCGGTAGGCCCCGCCGACGTCCATCTGCCGGCAAAGGTTGGCGAAGCTGGCTGGGCTCATGCCCAGGGGCGCGCTGTCCGATGGGGCATCGCCGTGGCCGAACTCCCCTCGCCGGCCCTGGATGAACAGCTCGCCTTTCTGGTCGAAATCCCCGCCGACAATCGCGTCGTCGGGCGAATAGTTGGCCATGGCCGCCTCGATTACCGACATCGACGGATCGGTCACGGATGGCCCCCGTCGCACCCGTGCCCGGCGCAACGCGTCGGTGACGCTGCCGCCGCCATTGACCAGGTGCCAGCCTTGCACCTGCGGCTGCACCTTGAGCCGGTCGAGGGTGAAGACGTAAGGCGAAGGCAGGTCGCCCAGCAACGCGTTCAAGGCGTCGCTGTCGCGCTGCAACTGCCGGGTAAGCGCCTTGAAACGTTCCTGCCGGGGCCGTGTGGCCTGCTTCAGCCAAACGGGCAGCCTGGCTTCGATGAACTCGACATGGGTATCGAGGGTAGACATGGTGGACCTCCATCCTTGGGGGCAATGCGTCGTTCGACGGGTAGCGCCGGCCAAGCCGGCGCGAACGCGATGCTCCAAGAAAAGGCCGCTGTTTAAAACTCTCCAACCGTTGCAAGGGGTTGCCGGCGCCGAGCGTCTAAACCAACAGCGTCAGCCACGCCGACAGCAACAGCAGCACCGCCATGGCCCGATTGAATCGCCCCATCGCCACGGCGGACCGGCAGAACTTCGCGGCGCCAAGGCCCAGGCAGGCCCAGACGGTCAAACACGGAATGGAAATCGCGAAAAATGCCAGGGACAGCCAGAGCACCCGTACCGTGCGGTCGGCGTCGGTGCCGGCAAACACGCTGACCACCGCCAGCGCCATCATCCAGGTCTTGGGGTTCACCAGTTGCAACGCGGCCGCGCCCGCCAGGCCCAGGCGCGGGCCTTCCACTGGCTTGGCCGGGTCGATGGCCTCGGCCGGGGTACGGAAAATCTGCCAGGCCATCCAGCTCAACCAGGCGATGCCGGCCCAGGACAGCAGCGTTTGCAGGGTCGCATGGCGCGCCAGCACATCCCCCAACCCGGTCCCCACCAACAGCACCAGCAACGCCGCCGCGGCGCAGGCTCCCAGAATGATTGGCAAGGTGGTCGCCAGGCCGAAGCGGGTACTGTGGCTCAGTACCAGGATGTTGGTGGGGCCGGGGGTGATGGAGGCGACAAAGGCGAACAAGGCAAACGGCAGTAACTGGTCCATGGAGCAACCTCTCGGTGGGTGATCGTGTGTCGATCATCCCGATCCGCAAGTGCTCAGTCTGGAACAATTGAGCAGCGTTTGCGGTAGTCCGCCGGGCTCAGCCGATAGGCACGCTGGAACCAGCGCCCCAGGTGACTCTGGTCGGCGAACCCGAGCAATGCCGCCACCGCCACGGCGCTTTCGCCACGGGCCAGCAAGCGCCGGGCGCGAGCCAGGCGCAGCTGGATCAGGTAAGCGTGGGGCGCCAGGCCGAACGCGGCCTTGAACGCACGGGTCAGGCGAAAACGATCGACGCCTGTGACCTGTGCCAGGTCGTCCAGGCCGATGTCTTCGTGCAGGTGACTGTGCAGGTAGTCGCGGGCCTGCTGCGCCACCAGCGGCAAGCGGGGATCGGGATTGATCCGCGCCCGCCAGTGCAAATGCTGGGTCAGGTTGGCCAGCAAGGTGTCGAGCGCCGTTTGCCGGACGATGCGGATTTCCTGGTCATGCAGGCTCTGGAACGCCATCGCCGTTGCGCTGGCCAAGCGCGCATCGTCGGCCAGGGTGGCGGCGAATCCCAGTTGCCCATGGTCCGGTGCGACGTCGAACAACGAGCGCAATTCGCGCTCCAGCCAGTGAGGATCGAGGTACAAGGTGCGGTAGGTAAAGCCTCCGGCCTGGGGTGCATTGCCGTCGTGGAGCTCGCCGGGCTCCAGCAGAAAGACCTTGCCGGGCGTGCTGTTGTGTTGCTGGCGGCGGCAATGAAACTGCTGCAGGCCCTGCTCGGTCACGCCCACCAGATAGGCGTCGTGCCAATGGGGGTCGTAGGCATGCCCTTCAAAATGCGCGCGCACGGTCTCGATACCGGACGTGGCGTCCTGCTTGAGATCGATCCAATTGTGCGCCGTCATGCCTCGCCCTGCTCGTTGTAGGTGCCCTGGCAGATTAACCGCTCAGGCCGATGGCTGTCTGGAAGATTTGTGCAATCGGGTGCTCCCACCAGGATGACTCCAAGGAGTTCAGGCATCCGGCGTGATCACCGGCAGCACCGTCTCCAGCGCCAACCGGGCCAGTTCGGCGTCCTGCTCGGACTTGACCCCGGACACGCCGATGGCACCGATGCACAGACCGTCGTGGCGGATGGGCACGCCCCCTTCGAGCATGCCTTGCAGCTGCGGTGCGCTGAGAAAGGCGTAGCGGCCGCCATTGATCATGTCCTCGAAAAACTTGCTGTCTCGCCGGCCCATGGCGGCGGTACGGGCTTTTTCAGTGGCGATGTAGGCCGACAGCGGCGAGGCATCGTCCAGGCGCAACAGGCCCAGGGGATGGCCGCCGTCGTCCACCACGCAGACCGACACGGCCCATTGCCGTTGATGAGCCAGTTCCTTGGCCGCGACCAGCAATTGTGCAACGTCTTGTTCGGTGAGTACGGCTTTGGTTTTCATCAATCACTCCATGCCATGCAGGAAAGGCGTGCCGAGTATTGTGCTTCGATCCGCGGTGAGCCGGCAAAATTCAAACAGGTTAAGGTACTCAACCATCAATGGATCCATTGAAGGCTGCATATCGTCGATAAAACCCTGAAAATCGTTGACAAGAAAATTAGTTAAGAGTGTTAATGGATCCACAGACAAGAACAACATCCGCCTGGAGATCCGTCATGTACCCCAAGAATGCCTGGTACGTTGCCTGCACCCCCGATGAAATCGCCGACAAGCCCCTGGGGCGCCAGATCTGCGGCGAGAAGATCGTTTTCTACCGCGGCCACGAGGGCAAGGTTGCCGCCGTGGAAGATTTCTGCCCCCATCGCGGCGCCCCGCTCTCCCTGGGCTACGTCGA
The DNA here is from genome assembly GCA_001023535.1 of Pseudomonas chlororaphis. Taxonomy (NCBI): domain Bacteria; kingdom Pseudomonadati; phylum Pseudomonadota; class Gammaproteobacteria; order Pseudomonadales; family Pseudomonadaceae; genus Pseudomonas; species Pseudomonas chlororaphis. The sequence goes on along the minus strand of CP011020.1, from coordinate 4,361,272 downwards.
GAACGGCAACCTGGTGTGCGGCTACCACGGCCTGGTCATGGGCTGCGATGGCAAAACCGTCGAGATGCCCGGGCAACGGGTCCGCGGCTTTCCTTGCAACAAGACGTTCGCGGTGCAGGAGCGCCATGGGTTCATCTGGGTCTGGCCGGGTGACCAGGCGCAGGCCGATCCGGCGTTGATCCATCACCTGGAATGGGCGCAAAGCGATGAGTGGGCCTACGGCGGCGGGCTGTTCCATATCCATTGCGACTACCGCCTGATGATCGACAACCTGATGGACCTGACCCACGAAACCTATGTGCACGCCTCCAGCATCGGCCAGAAGGAAATCGACGAGGCTCCGCCGCAGACCACCGTCGAAGGCGACGAAGTGATCACCGCGCGGCACATGGAGAACATCATGGCCCCGCCTTTCTGGCGCATGGCCCTGCGCGGCAACAACCTGGCCGACGACGTGCCGGTGGACCGCTGGCAGATTTGCCGCTTCACCCCGCCCAGCCACGTCATGATCGAGGTCGGCGTAGCCCATGCCGGCAAGGGCGGCTATCACGCCGCGCCGCAGTTCAAGGCGTCGAGCATCGTGGTGGATTTCATCACCCCGGAAACCGAAACCTCCATCTGGTATTTCTGGGGCATGGCCCGGCACTTCCAGCCGCAGGACGAGGCCCTGACCGCAAGCATCCGCGAAGGCCAGGGCAAGATCTTCAGTGAAGACCTGGAAATGCTCGAACGCCAGCAGCGCAACCTGCTGGACCATCCGCAACGCAACCTGCTCAAGCTCAACATCGATGCCGGTGGCGTACAGTCGCGCCGCGTGCTGGAACGCTGGATTGCCCGGGAACAAGAGGCGCAGGCGGCGCTGATCGCCAGTACCCAGCCGCCCCACCACGCGGAGCAGCGGCCATGATCGAAGTCCAGGTCACGGCGCGGCACAGCGAAGCGCCGGACATCTGCAGCTATGAACTGACCCGGGTCGATGGACAGCCGTTGCCCGCCTTCACCGCCGGCGCCCACATCGATGTGCACCTGCCCGGCGGCTTGATCCGCCAATACTCCTTGTGCAATCACCCCGAGGAGCGCCATCGCTACGTTATCGGCGTGCTTCATGACCCGGCGTCGCGCGGCGGCTCGCGCAGCCTGCATGAACAGATCCAGACCGGCGCGCGGTTGCTCATCAGTGAGCCGCGCAATCTGTTTCCCCTCGCCACGCAGGCTCGGCGCAGCCTGTTGTTTGCCGGTGGCATCGGCATCACTCCGATCCTGTGCATGGCCGAGCACCTGGCCCAGGCCGGTGCGACGTTCGAACTGCATTACTGTGCCCGCTCACGGGAACGTGCCGCCTTTATCGAGCGCCTGCGCCTGGCGCCCTACGCCGACCGGGTGTTCCTGCATTTCGACGAAGAACCCGAGACGCGGCTGGACACCGCCCGACTGCTGGCCGCGCCCGCTGACGACGTGCACCTGTATGTGTGCGGCCCTGGCGGATTCATGCAGCACGTGCTCGACACCGCCAAGGCCCAGGGCTGGCAGGACACCCAACTGCACCGCGAATACTTCGCCGCCGCGCCCGTCGACACCGGCGCCGATGGCGCTTTCTCGGTGAAGCTCGCCAGCAGCGGCGAGGTGTTCGAGATACCGGCGGACCGCAGCGTGGTGCAAGTGCTGGAGAGCCATGGCATCGAGATCCCGATCTCTTGCGAGCAAGGCGTCTGTGGCACCTGCCTGACCCGCGTCCTGGAAGGGGTGCCGGAGCATCGGGACCTGTTCCTGACCGAGGCCGAACAAGCCGGCAACGACCAGTTCACCCCCTGCTGCTCTAGATCCAGGACACCGTTGCTGGTGCTGGACCTCTGAGCAAAGATCCCCTTCGCCAGCCCGCTGGCGAAGGCGGTCTTCCAGCCCGGTAACAAACAACCGCCCCACCGCATTGAGCAACAGGCCAGGCCGCTCCCCGAAATCATCACTCGGAACGAAGAATCACCGTCATCCGCTCATCCGCCAGGGTCGAGCCGAACACTTCGGCGTAGCGCAAGGTGGCATTGGCGTGCTCGCGCATGATTGCCTCGGCGCGGCTGCCCTGGCGGTTGATCAGGGCGTCGAACACCGAGTGGTGCTGCATGTGGGCGTAGTTGAAGCGGCGAAACTCGCCGGCCATGTTCTGGCGATCCACCGCCAGGGCCGTGACGGAGGCGAAGGGCAGGTGGTCGTTGCGGGCCAGGGCCACGGCAATCGCCGGGTTGTGGCTGCCTTCGACGATTACCTGGTGAAAACGCATGTTGAGGTCGTGGTAGACCTCCAGGTCATCCTCGGTCACGAAGCCTTTGGCGAACAGCGCATCGCCCTGCACCAGGCACCGTTCGAGGATCGCCCGGGCCTCGTTGGACAAGCCGCGCTCGGCCGCCTGCCGGGCGGCCAGGCCTTCCAGCACACCTCGCACCTCCACGGCCCCGGCAATCTCCTCGGGACTGACCGAACGCACCTGGAAGCCTCGCCCGCCAAAGCGCACCAGCAGGCCTTCCTGCTCCAGCGTGCGAAAAGCCATGCGCACCGGCATGCGTGACACGCCGAACAATTCGGCCGTGGGAATTTCCATCAGGCGCTCACCGGCGGCCAACTCCCCCGAGGCGATCATTTTACGCAGCGCAACCAGCACCGTTTGACCGGGCTTACTCATCCAGGCGATTTCCCCAAGAAACAGCCGCCATAGTAGAAGGCTGGCGGTGACGTGTCACGGTGGCCACCGCGAGCCGACCTAGGCCAGCGCCTGCAATTGCGCCAACGTCTGCTCATCCAGCGTGATGCCCTGCTCGGCGGATTTGGCCCGTTCGCGATGCCGGCGATCCCCCGGAAGCCGTCGCAGGCCGACACCGTGCATCTGCCTGACCAGTTCCTGGCTGCGCTCGGCAAAGTCCTGGCCGGCGGCCTTGCTCGGGTCGATGACGATCAGCAACTGGCCGGTCCACGGTGTCTTGGCACCCGGGTGGTTGCTCCAGTCGAACTCAAACGAAAAGTGCCCGCCAGTCAGGGCCGCGGCCAGCAACTCGACCATCATCGACAACGCCGAGCCCTTGTGCCCGCCAAACGGCAGCAGTGCGCCGCCCTCCAGGATGGCCTTGGGGTCACGCGTCGGCTGGCCGAGGCTGTCCACCCCCATGCCGGGCGGCAGCAACTCGCCCTTGCGCGCGGCGATCTGCACATCACCGTGGGCGATTGCGCTGGTGGCCAGGTCGAAGACGATCGGCTCGCCAGCGGCCCGTGGCGCGGCGAAGGCGATCGGGTTGGTGCCGAACAGCGGGCGATCCGCGCCATGGGGCACGACGCAGGTCATGCTGTTGACCACGCTCAGCGCCACCAGCCCTTCGTAGGCAAACGGCTCGACATCCGGCCACAGCGCGGCGAAGTGATGGGAGTTACGGATCGCCAGCACCGCAATGCCGGCGCTGCGGGCCTTTTCCACCAGCAACGGGCGCGCTGCGGCCAGGGCTGGCTGGGCAAAACCGTTGGCGGCGTCGACCCGCACGAAGCCTGACGCCACGTCCTCGACCACCGGCACTGCCCGCCCGTTCACCCAGCCGCTCTTGAGTGTCGAGACATAACCGGGGATGCGAAACACCCCATGGCTATGGGCGCCGTCGCGCTCGGCGCCAGCGCAGTTTTCGGCCAGGACCCGGGCGACCTCGGCAGAAGTGCCGTGCCGCAGGAAGATTTTCTCCAGCAAACTCACCAGGGCATCGAGGGACAGGGGGCGAGAACCAGCGTGTTCGGATTGCGCAGACATCTGAAGCTCCAGAGTGATTGTTGGAGGTAGCAACAGCGTAAGTCGGACCAGCCCATGATTAAACACCGCTTCGCGCGCGCACTGTCAACTGTTCACGCGATAACTATGTACCGCCTCACGGTCGTCGTTCTTGCCCACGCTGGCCGCTTCCCATGGACGCGCCGCCCCACGGCGCCAAGATCGAGAAGCAACGATGACGACTGCCCCCACGCCCCTGCTGTTTCCCCACGTGTTGGACGCCAATCGCCTGGACCAACTGGACGACAGCCACGGCTTGACTCAGGCCGATCTGGAATGGCTGCACCACGCCGCGCTCCCCAGCCACACCCTGCGCCACGCGCAGACTCCACCGATGGAGGCGCAGACCATCCACCTGCAGGCCGAGGACAAGCCCTCGGTGCCCCTGGCCGGCTGCCTCACCCTCAAGGCCTTGACCGATAAAAGCCCAGCGGCCGTCAAACCGGCCTTTCTTTACACGCCCTACGGCGGGATCCAGAAATTCGACAGCCCCGAAGCGTTGGATAGCCACCTCGAAAACCTGCTCAAGGACAAGGCCCAACGTGACGAACTATTTAGGTTGCTCTCGATTCCCCAGCGCAGCGAACTCAACGGTGCATCCGTCATCACCTCGTCCAGGCAAACCATCCGCGGTGACGTTTTCGCCACCTTGATCGAGTCCGTCGAACAGGCCCAGGGCCTCAACGCCCAGGCGATGGTGAGCGAGTTGGTCAAGCTGCCGTCGCTGGCCGTCATGCTCGACCAGGTCTTGAACGAGGTGCTGTCGAATTTCGATCACAAACAGGCCCGCGTCGCGCTCAGCGCAGACGCCGGTCCGGGCACGATGGGCGCGGGCCGGGTCGCCCGCAACCTGTCACTGGCCGAGGCCGTCCTGGTGTACTTCCACCATCAGGGTCGGCCCGCCGGGCATGACGTCGACTTTATCCATCCAGGCATCACCACGACGTCGTCCAACCGCCAGCAGTGGCAAGCCATCCTGCGGGATACGGCCCGGAACCTGCTCCCCAAGCTGGCCGCGCGCCTCGACACCTATTGGGACGCCATCGCGCCGTTCCATGCCCCGCGCCGGGACTTTCTCGCGCAGGTCATCAGCGACGGCTTTCGCGCCGCCGTGTTCATCCAACGAGAGAAGCGGCAACTGACCGAAGCGCAGAGCCAGGAACTGCTGCGTCTGTACCGCTCCTCCGGCCCGCAGGAACCGCTGTTGTTCGTGGAGTCGGTTCGCCTCTGGGAGTACGCGCCGCTTTACGTGGAATTGGCGGGCTCATTGATGATCAGCGGCAAAGAGCATTACCTGTATACCCCTCACCACGGCCTGTCGAGCGTCGACGGCCACCTGGGGTTCAAGGCCGCGCTGCTCGGTGCGCCCACCTCGGTTGCCCGCAAGGACGCGCTCTACAGCCTGCTGAGCCTGCAAGAGCGCAACCGTTTCCTGCGTCTCGACGAGCCGCACGTGTCAGGCAAGACCCTCTCATATCCGGTGTTCGAGTCCCTGGCCGAGGCCATCATCGACAAGCAGATGAACAACCTGCACTACGCGCTGGAAATGTCGCGCCAGGGCGACATGGACGTCCACGCACTGGTCGACAAGGCACTGGACATCCGCAGCCTGATCAATGGCAAGTTGCTGGAACAGCAGGCCCACGGGCACTGGAACACCCAGCCGTCGTTCTATGGCGAACTGCGCCTGTCCAACTTCATGGCCGACCGACTGGAACGCCAGGGCAACAGCTATCAATCGGTCGAGCAGGCCTTCAACGGCCTGTTCAGCCAGTTGCCGCAATCCACCGATGTGGCACTGGACGACGAACTTCGGGCGCTGTTGCCCGAACTGACCCATGTGTTCTCCCAAGGCGTGCGCGCAGAGGCCGAACTGCGGGAGCTCAACGGCACCCTACCGCCCGCCGCGCACGATCTCATCCGCACCGTCTTCGCCTTCGACGCCGAAAACCCGGACCGCACCCAGCGCCTGGGAGTCAAGGGTTTCCGGCCTGACGTCTATTCGTTGCGACTGAGCTGCACCCTGGACGGCTCGACTGTCTACCTGCCCCTGCCCAACTGTTTTCTGTTGACCGAACGTGGCGGGCTGGACACGCCCTACTCCGGCCTGGGGATTTTCTGGTCACCCGCCGATGGCTTTCGGGCCTTTTCCTCCGTTGAATTGGCCACGCAGCAACTGAACCGATACCTGCTGGACTCGCAAAGGCGCTTCGGCCTGCTCGCCAACCTGCCGCCGGCGCAACGCAAGCCTCACGGCCTCTATCGCCTGGCGTCGTTCGAGCTGATCGAGGACAACGTGCTGGTGAACCGGATGAATTCGTTCATCGGTTATTTCGAGGCCGAGCATGGTTACCTGAGGCAATTGAAGGCCGGTGACTGGCGTCTGGCCGGCCCCGCGCTGGTAGACAGTCTGCGCGCCCTGGTCAGGAAAGGCGCGCCCACCAACCTGATGCGCGCAGCGCAAATCGCCGAGGCCGACCGCTGGCAACAGACGCTACCCGCCTGGCTCGGCACCGCCGCCCTCGAAGACCAACGCCTGCACATCGATCTGCTGGAGCAATACAAGGGCAGCGTCAGCGACGGCAAGGATTACCTCGACGGCGTCGAGCCACTGGCCGTCTATGTGAACGCGCGGCTCAAGACCCTGCTGACCGCACGCTTCGCCGATAACAAACTGGACCCCGCCACGTTGCTGGTCACACCAAAGCTGGCACTGGCTGGGCCTGCCAGGTCGCTGACCGAGTTTGCCCTGAGCCACCTCAACATCACTGCCCTGCCCGGATTCAAGGTGTCGTCCAGCACCGGACAAAAGCTGCCGGACAACTTGAACGAAACCGCGATCCGGCAAATCCTGTTGTCGCTGGACATCTCTGGCACTTACAAAAACCAGGTGCTGGAATACTTGTCGGACACCGGCGCGGGTGTCGAAGACCGCAAGCGCAGGTTCCGTCAGCAGGTCCCTTGGCAACTTCTGCAACACGCGCATGCGCGCCACCTGCAACAGCACCTCTCGCCCACCGCCTTCGACCTGATCCGCCAGGTGCTGGACATCCCCGACGGCCTGGCGCGCCAGGCCGTGGAAGGCGCCGATGCCGTGATTCGGCCGTTGGAGCTGATCAAGACCGCGGGCGCCACGGCGGTCAAGGCGTTGGGCCTGTACCTGATCGGCCGAGGCGCCAACGGCACCGGACCGCAGATTCTGTATGCCCCCTATCACACGGGCCACTGCTTTACCGAATTCAAGGACGAAGCCAGCGTCGTCAGCACTTTCAACACCCCAGGGGCACTCCAGGACCTACTGCTTCGCCGCCTGCCGGAGCACCAGCAAGCCACGTTCAAAAACCTGTTCGCCAGCACGGTCGGGCACCTGTCGGAAATCACCCTGGCCGCCAACCCGATCCAGACCAACCTGCTCGACACCCTATTCAATGACAACCGGCAACTGTTGTCTCAGATGCTCGACACGCAAACCGACCGGCACCGTCAGTTCGATTGGGAGACGGTCCTGCATCTGTTCAGCGCCAGGGTCAAGTTCATCGGTCGGCAATTGCAGGGCAAACTGGCCTTCATCGAGACGCTCTGGGAAAGCTACCAGGACTTCAAGGCCTCGGCCGAAGCGTTACAGCAACACGATTGGAAAGCCGGGCTGCACAATTTTATCGCCGGCGCCGCCGAGATGGTGTCATTGGGATGGATGAACCGCGACGACACCTTCGGCCTGCTCGCTCCCGTAGAACCCGTGGCGCAGGATATCCGAGTGCTGACACCGCCGCGCTGGCAGGACATCGCCTCCACGGCTCCAACCCGCACTAACCTGCGGGTCTTCCAGGCCTTGGGTGTGAGCCTCGCCGATCTCCAGCAGAGCGCCACCGATGGCATTTACCGAGCCCAGGCGTCCGGCCGGTTCTACACCAGCGTGGCCGGCCAGGTGTTCGAAGTGGCCAAGGCCAACCGCACCTGGCGGGTGGTCCATGAAAATGGCGAAGGCCCGTTGCTCACGCTTTCCCACGACCGCAGAAAGTGGCTGATCGACCCACAACGGCAAACCATCCGCTACGGCAAGGTGATGTCCACCCTGGCCAACGCCTACAGCGACCATAAGGCAGGCGAAACCCTGAACATCGAAGCCCGGGGCATGGACAAGATCCGACGCAAGTATCCGCGCCAGGCCACCGTCATCGTGCAGGCCCTGGAAACGGCGCGGTACTACTGCGCCAACGCCCTCGACAATCTTGATCGCATCGAGCAAGGGGTGTCTGCGGGCTCTCGGCTGGACACGTTCTTCAAGGCCTTCTTTGGCGTCTACACCGTCGATGTCGCGCTGATCAAGAAGGTCCACGCCGCGATCTCTCCGCTGTGCCAGGCGCTGGCGAACCCGGCCTGGGAATGGCAGAACGGCCAGCGCATCGTCATCGGCAGCCTCAAGGACCCTGCCGACGGCGCCACGGCGTTCGTGCTCGAACCTGAGGAGAAAGGTCGGATCTACCTCACCCAGTTGTTCTTCGACCCGGGGCTCGATGGCTACAAAGCACTCGTCCCGCAGACGTTCAATGTCGACGCCCATGCCCAGGCGGCCACACTCATCCACGAAATTTCCCATCAACTGTACGACACGCTCGACATCATCTACCTGGACGCGCCACTGCCCTTCCTCGACCTGATATCCAGGAGCACGCACCTGGGGCGGGTGGCCTATAACCAGCAGGAAGAACTGCAGCACCACGGATTTTCGCTGAGCACGCCACGCAGCAAGCTGTTCCGGGAATGGGACAGCGCCGCCAAGGAACTCAGGAGCCTGGAGTTCTTTCCTCGCCACCAGGATACGGTCAAGGCCATCCTGGAAATGACCGGGGCAGCGAGCCTGGATCAAGCCCGTGATGCCTTCCTGGACCCGCATCTGCCGAAAAAACGCATCGACGTCATCCTGCGCAACGCCGACTCCATGACGTTGCTGGTCTGCGAGCTGGGCAGGCAGCTCGATGCGGCATGATTGACAAAGGCGTTGGCGAGCGGCGTTGATCTTTTTTTCACGACGCGTGTGCGAAGGTAGGCCTTTGTTCGCGTCTTTGGGTAAAAACCGGCTCATTTGATGTTCAAACGCCATGACGGCAGTTCTCGGCAGCGCCTGCCGAAGGTTAGAATGCGGCAAACCAGGAAGAGTCAATGACCGAACCTACACTCTCGGAAGCCGAATACGACGCCATCACCGATGCAGCCGCCCATTGGTGCATGCGCTTGCATGCCAGCGACTGCACCGATGCCGAGCGACGGGCCTTCAAGCAATGGCACGATGCCGATCCCCTGCATGCGTTCGAATATGAAGCCATGCTGGAGATCTGGGCGACGGCCGATCACCTGCCCCGCGTCGAGCCGCCCGCCACCCTCGCATCCCCGGCGCCCCGGCCTCGGTCCCGCTGGAGCCGGCTGGCCGTTGCGGCGGCAGTGCTGGCCGTCGGCTTGCCCCTGGCGGCGTTCACGGGTTGGCACCTCGGCTGGGTCGCCAATTCCTATGAACACTTCGAGGCCGGCGCAAATGTGCGCCATATCACCTTGAGCGACGGCAGCCAGGTGGAGCTCAACCTGGGCAGCGAGCTGGTATTTGCCAATTACAAGCATGAGCGTCGGGTGACGCTGGAAAAGGGCGAGGCATTTTTCGATGTCAGCCATGACAAGCAGCACCCCTTTGTCGTCCGCGCAGGCCAGGGCCAGGTGCGCGTGACAGGCACTCGCTTCAATGTCTGGATGTACCAGGATCAGGTGCGGGTCACGCTGGTGGAAGGTTCCGTGTGGGTGACCAGCAACCAGGCGCTCGCCAGCACCGGTTCGCAGCTGACCCCAGGCATGCAGGCCAGCTACAAGGCCGGCGACTACCAGCCGCAGGTGCGTGACATTGGCGCCGATGACAGCTCACTGGCGTGGCGCAACGGCAAGCTGGTGCTGGACAACCTCGCCCTCAGCGAGGCACTGCCGCTGATCAATCGCTATCTCGCCCGCCCGGTCATGCTGGCCGACAACAGCACCGGCTCCCTGCGTATCGGCGGGATCTACAGCCTCAATGAAGTGCAGAACCTGGTGCCTTCCTTGCCCAAGGTCCTGCCGGTCTACCTGACCCAGAACAAGGATGGCAACCCGGTCCTCAACGCCATAGGGCAACGGCCAGCTCCACACTGAATGATTCCCCGGCGGGAGTGAGCCTGCTCGCGAAGACTTGAGCCCAGCCAACATCAATGTCGCCTGGACTGCCGCTTTCGCGAGCAAGCTCGCTCCCACAGGGGGGGGGCCGGCCGGCCCCATCTCTCCTGTGGGAATGAGGCCTAGTGCCTTGCCACCCGGCCTATTTCATCGCGCTCACGAATGATCACGGCCTGGTAATCCGGGTCGGCCTTGATTTGCTCTTCGGTGAACGGCAACACACTCCATTGCTTCTGCGAAAACGCCCGGGTCTGGTCGGTTGAGTAAGGCGACGCCGGGTCGCTGGACAACGAGAACGCCAACAACCCCTGGGCCTGTGGCCCCTTGTCGTCGAAGGTCACCACTTGCAGGTAGCTGGTGCCGCCGACCACTTCGCGCTTGCCGTTCGCCGCCGGTACGCTCTGGATGGCGTTGTAGATCCCCAGTTCCCCTGGCCCGCCGTGGATCGGTGTCTGCCGGTCACCGCTGCTGGCGACTTGAATGTCTTGCCATTGACGGTCCTTAGACCATTGCGCAGCCTCCACTGCCGCCACCGAGGCCAGCATGGCCTCGCGCACGGCCTTGAGCACCGCCGGTCGCTCGATCGCCAGGCCGCGCGGGGTGTGTTGCGGGTCTTTTGGATCGAACGCGACCCGCCACGATTCAGGCAGCGCCTGCACGCGTTCCATGATGTGCTGGAAGTGCACGAAACCCAGCCCACTGTGCAAGCCCGCAGTGCGATCCCAGGTCTTGAGGCTGGCACAGGCCTCGGCGATTGCCGCGGCGTCTTTGCCGGCCTGGGCGGCGCATGCGCCAAGCAAGTCAGGCACGACCTGGTCAGCCAGGTAGACCCGATCGTCCATGACCATGCGTTGCAGATCTTCCACCTTCACCGCTCCGTCCTTGGCGAGCGAGCCCAGCCGATCCAGGGCAAACCGTGAACGCAAGCCCAGCGGCTGGCCGTGCTGGCTGATCAGCGGCGAATAGCCAGTCAGTGGCTGCGCCGGATTGACCATCCAGGCCGAATCGTTGGAGTTCTGCACGTAGTCGCGTCGCAGCAACTGCGGCAACTGGTCGGCGGCATATATGCCCTGTTGCGCGGCGTTGGGATCCACATCCCAGGCACATTCACTGCGCGAACCGTCCAGCACGATCAGTTGCAGCCCGGCCCGGGGGTCGCTGCAGCGTGCCAGCTTGGCAGCGTTGACGTTCGGCACCACCGACAGGTTCATGTAGAGGCTCTGCCCCTGGTCGTCCACCGCCAGGGTGTTGACCCAAGGGATACCCTGGATGCGATGCACGGAGCCCTGCAAGTCCTTGAGCGAGACCGCCTGGTTCATGGCGTGCCACTGCTCCAGCACTCGGTCGTTGTCCAGGTTCGCGTCCCGCAGGCTGAAAGCGAAGCGGTTATCCCAGTCGAGCTTGCCTGGCCACTGGACGATTGGCCCGAACTGCGAGCCGTAGACTACGCGGGACACCGCTTTGACCTGCCCGTCAGGTTGCTTGACGTCCACCGTGACCGCTTGTTGGCTCATTGGCACCGACTGGCCGTCGATCAGGTAGCGGGTCGGGTCCTTCGGGTCGAGTTGCAGGCGGTACAGAGTGAAATGCTTGGAGGTGTCGACAGTGTGGGTCCAGGCCAGGTGCTGGCTGAACCCGATGTTGATCACTGGCAGACCCGGCAGGGCCGCGCCCATGACATCCAGCTTGCCGGGAATGGTCAGGTGCATCTGGTAGAAGCGCATGCCGCCCACCCAGGGAAAGTGCGGGTTGGCCAGCAACATCCCGCGACCGTTGAACGAACGCTCGCTGCCGATGGCCAGCGCATTGCTGCCGCGCTCCAGGGCGAACCGTTGCTGCCGGGTCGCGGCGTCTGCAAAATCGTTGGCGACAGCGCCATTGAGTGCGCTCGCCTGGGGTGGCTGCGCTCCGGCCAGGGCTTCGGCGAACTGGCCAACGCCGCCTTCCACCAACAGGCGCCGGGTCAGCTTGACCAGGTCCAGCGCCGTGATCGGCCGAACCCATTCGCTGGCGCACTCCACGGGCAGGCCTTTGGCCTTGCGCTCGGCCAGCGCCCGGTTGTAACCCGCCACGTAGCCTTCGATCCGTTGCTGGACCGGTGGCGTCTGGGCCTGCCAGAAGCCGGACACCGCCTGCGGCGTGTTGAGCCAGTTGAAAAACACATCGCTGACACGGTTTTCCCGCTGCTCCACCGTCAGTTGCTCGGGCCCGAAGTAGCGCGAGCGCTGGCCATTGACCGTGACGATCTCGTTCGCCAACAGGCAGAGATTGTCCTGGGCGTACGCATAGCCGATGCCGTAACCCAGGCCGCGCTCATCCTGGGCACGAATATGCGGCACGCCAAAACGGGTGCGGCGGATCTCGGCGCTGGCCTGCGCCAGGTCGTCATGCGCCACGACCACGGGGCTGAGCCCCAGGGCTACGCCCATAAAAGCGCCCGCGAGGGCCATCCTCGATAACTGCCCGGACATTCTCACGTTCACTCCAGATGAAGACTTCAGAAAACCAGGACGGCCACCGACGCTCGTGACAACCGGCTGCGGTTCGCCCTGGAACATCCACACGCCGCCCGTTCGAACGGAATGTGCCTCCCCTGGAAACGAACCGGATGAAAAAAAATTAATCGCCTGAAGGGCGTTCTATCACGGGGTTTGACGAAGCAAGGGCAAATTTTTCACATCCCGCCCTTCATGATTGCCCGCCCTCGTTCGTCCTATTACAGGAGAGTATCCGTGACCTTTTCTGAACAGGCTGGTAAGGAGTTTCTGCATGCGTAACGCGCAACTGCCCATGGAGGGCAAGCCACGACCGACCGGCGTTTCGCTGGCCGTCCCCCACACCGTCTTCGCCAGGCCCGCCGAGCGCGGCGGCAATGAACACATCCGGCGCCTGCTCAAGAGCTTCGGGCTGAGGACCAGCCTGATTCGCCTCAAGGTCATCGACGCGCTGCTCAAGGCGGCCGAGGACAATCACGGCCTGGGCGTGCGGGGTGTACACAGCCAGTTGCTGGGGCTGGACATTCCGTTGTCCTTTCTCAGTGTTCGCGAGGTGTTGAAGCGCCTGTGCAGCGAGGGGGTCATCGTCCTCAACCCCGACAAGAGCTACTGCCTGCACCCCAAGGCCATGGCCGTGATCGAGGCCGGTGAGTGACGCCTGGGGTCAGGGCTTGACCTTGCGCCGCATCACACCGTTGATCACCACCACGATGACCGCCACGGCAATGGCGATGTATTGAAACAGCTGCTCGCTGATCATGCCTTTGCCCTGCATCCAGGACAGGCCCAGCATGATCGCCAGGACCACGAGGACGATCAGAATCGAGTACTTCAAGCGTTGTGAATGAGTCATTGCCAATTTCCTGAATGTTGCCGTTCTGTAGCCCGGGGCCTGCCGGGGTGACACCGGATCGAGCGATGACGGGCAGCGCACGGGCGGCCCATGGTACAGGCCAACCTGCCTGTTCGCCTACGGGCGATCACTTGCTGCCAGGGCCCACGACACCGCCGATGCACGGCATTCAAGCTTGGGCGAGGCGCGCCGATACAAGTTGGTACGTTCATCCCAACTGTTCTTGAAAGACGCCTCCGTGCAAGGAACCACCCCCATGCCCGCATTCCGAACGATTCAGGCTCGCTACACGCTGTTCCTGGTTCTATTCATCCTGGTGCTGTCGATCCTGACGGTCGTGGGCATCAGTTACCTGGTCGCGCCCAAGCTGCGCCATACCGAAGAACAGGTGGTCCTCAACCGCATTGGCGAAGTCGCCCAGCAGATCCAGGGCGAATTGAACAAGGTGCAGGCCCAGCAGCGCAGCATCACCCAGACCATTCCACTGCTCGACAGCGACGCCATCGACAAAGTGCTGCCAGGGCTGGTGGACCAGTACGGCGAGCTGAAAGTGTTTGGCGGCGGGATCTGGCCGCTGCCGAACCAGCGCGCCGAGGGGCGCAGCAAGTTCAGTACGTTCTGGCACCGCGATGCCTCCGGCAAGCTAGTGGTCAATACCTTCTGGAACAGTGACGCCGCGCCGAACTACTACGAGCAACCCTGGCACAAGGGCGGTATGGCCACCCCGGCGGGCAAGTGCGCCTGGGCCGCGGCCTACAAGGACGACGCCAGCGCCGAGCCACGCACCAACTGCGCCATGGCCATCCAGAAAAACGGCGTGCCCTATGGCGTGTCGACCATCGACGTGACCCTGGGCTTCTTCAACGAGCTGGTGGCGCGCAAGGAAGCCGACCTGAGCGCCGAGATGCTGATCGTCGAAGGCGACGGCAAAATCATCAGCAACAGTTCGCGCATCAACGGGCCGATCGTCCTGAAGAACATCAGCGAACTGGCCGCCAGCTCGCCCTTCGCCGCCCAGGTCCAGGCCGGCCTGGCCCACCGTGACCAGCCGCTGCAACGGATCGAGTTCGACAACAACGGCGTGGCCAGCACCTTTTTCATGCGCCCCATCGAAGGCTCGCCGTGGTTCCTGGCGACCGCATTGCCGACCCGCCTGATCACCGCCCAGCGCGACGATGTGTTGAACACGCTGAGCCTGCTGCAAATCCCGATGGTGATCCTGCTGGTGCTGATGCAGTTGTACGCGATCCGTCAACTGACCAACCGCATGAAGATCCTCAAGGGCAACATCGACGCCTTGTCCACGGGCGATGCCGACCTGACCCGACGCATCACCATTCGCGCCGAAGATGAACTGGGCGCTATCGGGCATTCGGTCAACGGCTTCATCGCCTACCTGCAGAACATGATTGGCGAAGTCACCCAGGCCACCGGCGCCATGGCCTCCAGCCTTGAGAACCTGCAACGGACCTCGGCCCACACCAGCGAGATCCTGATGCGCCACGCCTCGGAAACCGACCAGACCGTGACCGCCATTACCGAGATGAGCTCCACGGCCGAAAGCGTGGCGCAGAACGCCGCCGAGACCGCCGCGTTCACCCAGCGCGCCAACGAGCACGCCGATCGCTCTCGCGTGGTCGTCGGCGAGGCGTCCAACAGCGTCGTGGCGCTGATCGACGAAGTGTCCAGCGCGACCCGCAAGGTCGAAAGCATGCAGCAGGATGCCCAGCGCATCACCGAGATCCTCGGCGTGATCGGCGCCATTGCCGGGCAGACCAACCTGCTGGCCCTCAACGCCGCCATCGAGGCCGCACGGGCCGGCGAGCAGGGTCGCGGCTTTGCCGTGGTGGCCGACGAGGTCCGCGCCCTCGCCGCCCGTACCCAGGCCAGCACCTCGGAGATCAACGAAATGCTGACCCGGCTGACCCAGGGCGTAAGCTCTTCGGTGCAGGCGATGGAAAACACCCAGGCCAGTTGTCAGTCGGCCGCCGATGCGACTTCCCGAGTCAACTCGGGCCTGGACGAAATGGCCGGTTCCGTCAGCCAGATCAACAGCCTGAGCACCCAGATCGCCACCGCCGCCGAACAGCAAAGCGCGGTGACCGAGGAGATCAACCGCAGCATGGTGCAGATCCGCCACATGGTGGAGGAACTGGTGGAAAGCGGCCTGGCCAGTGAAAACAACACCCGACAACTGCTGGACGCCAACAGCCGGGTGAATGCGATCATGGGTCGATTCAAGGTGCGCTAACGGCTACGGCCATAACCTCCGTGGAAGCCGAGCTTTCGCGATAGCGGTATGTCAGTCGACAATCATGTTGGCTGGCCTGCCGTTATCGCGAGCAAGCTCGGCTCCCACAGGGTATGGCTGACGCCCCCATCCTCAGTCCCGCCTGACAATTCTGTCATCTGCGCTTCAGCCCCCTGTCAGCTCTGCCTCGCTACTCTGCTATCCTGCCGCCCAATCGTTCGACATGAGAGCCCCTCCATGGCCAAGCCCCTGCACCTGCTCGCCCTGAGCGCCTTGTTCCTGACCACCCTGGCCCAGGCCGCCGAACCGGTCACCATCGACGTGCACCGCGATGCCAACTGCGGCTGCTGCAAAAAGTGGATTTCGCACCTGCAAGACAACGGTTTCAAGGTCAATGACCATGTCGAAGCCGACATGGCTTCGGTCAAGCAACGCCTGGGCGTGGCGCCCAACCTGCGCTCGTGCCACACCGCCGAGATCAACGGCAAATTCGTCGAGGGTCATGTCCCGGCCGAGCAGGTACTGGCGTTGAGCAAGCGCGATGACTTGCTCGGTGTCGCCGCGCCCGGCATGCCCATGGGTTCGCCCGGCATGGAAATGGACGGCATGAGCGATGCCTACCAAGTGATCGGCCTGAAGAAGGACGGCACGCAAACCGTGGTGGCGGATTACCCGGCCCATTGACGGCGCGCGGTGGAACGTTCGAGCGGTTTGGTTGCCTGTGGTTAATGTCGCCATAATCGGACCGCCCCAGGATCGGCGGCGGTCCCCAAGGAGATTGACCATGTCGCGTTCTACCGCTCGCTGGCTGCCGAGCCTGTTCCTGACTGCCTCGCTGCCCTGGTTCGCCCAGGCCGCCAACCTGTCGCAAGGCCCGGCCTACGGCGCGCAACTGGAAGGCTTCGACTACCCCTACACGCTCAAGCACTTCGCCTTCCAGTCCCAGGGCAAGGCCTTGCAGATGGGCTACATGGACGTACCGGCCCAGGGCAAGGTCAATGGCCACACGGTGGTGCTGATGCATGGCAAGAACTTCTGCGCCGCCACGTGGGGCGACTCGATCAAGACCCTCAGCGAGCAAGGCTACCGGGTGATCGCGCCGGACCAGATCGGTTTCTGCACCTCGAGCAAACCCGACCATTACCAGTACAGTTTCCAACAGTTGGCGAGCAATACCCAGGCCCTGCTCAAGACCCTCGGCGTGCAGAAAGCCACGGTGCTGGGCCACTCCACCGGTGGCATGCTCGCCACCCGCTATGCCTTGCAGTTTCCCGATCAGGTCGAGCGCCTGGCGCTGGTCAACCCCATTGGCCTGGAGGACTGGAAAGCCCTCGGCGTGCCCTACCGTAGCGTCGACCAGTGGTACCAGCGCGAGCTCAAGCTCAGTGCCGACGGCATCCGCGATTACGAACGCAAGACCTATTACGCAGGGCGCTGGAAGCCTGAGTTCGATCGCTGGGTGGACATGCTCGCCGGCTTGAACAAAGGGCCGGGGCATACGCAAGTGGCGTGGAACTCGGCGCTGATCTACGACATGATCTTCACCCAGCCGGTCTACTACGAGTTCAAGGACCTGCGCGTCCCCACCCTGCTGCTGATCGGCACCGCCGACACCACGGCCATCGGCAGCGACATCGCGCCACCCGCCGTGAAGGCCAGGTTGGGCCGCTATGAGGTATTGGGCAAACAGGTTGCACAGTTGATCCCCCAGTCGACCCTGGTGGAGTTCCCCAACCTGGGGCACGCGCCGCAAATGGAAGAGCCGGAGCGCTTCCACAAGGCCTTGCTCGGCTGGCTGGACAAACCCATTCCCTGACGAGGTGTTCCATGGCGGTGCAAATAGCAGTCATCGACGATTGGCAAGACGTGGCGCGGGACGTGGTCGACTGGTCGCCGTTGGACGCCGTGGGCCACGTGACCTTTGTCCATGACTACCCCGCTGACCGCGACACCCTTGTCGAGCGTTTGCAGTGCTTCGAAGTGATCTGCGTGATGCGCGAGCGCACCACCTTCGATGAAGACCTGTTGCAGCGCCTGCCCCGTCTCAAGCTGTTGCTCACCGGCGGCATGCGCAACGCCGCCCTCGACCTTGAAGCCGCTGCCAGGCTGGGCATCCAGGTGTGTGGCACGCAAAGCTACAAGCATGCGGCACCCGAACTGACCTGGACGTTGATCATGGCCCTGACCCGAAACCTGGTGCAGGAAGCCAATGCCCTGCGCGCCGGTTTGTGGCAGCAAGGCCTCGGTGGCGACCTGCACGGCAAGACCTTGGGGATCCTCGGCCTGGGCAGCATCGGCACGCGGGTGGCGCAGTTCGGCCAGGTGTTCGGCATGCGGGTGATCGCCTGGAGCCAGAATCTCACGGCCGAACGCGCCGCCGAAGCAGGCGTGACCTATGTGAGTAAGCAGGCGCTGTTCGAGCAGGCCGACATCCTGTCGGTCCACCTGGTGCTCGGCGAACGCAGTCGCGGCCTGGTGGATGCCCAGGCCTTGGGCTGGATGAAACCCTCTGCCTTGCTGGTCAACACCGCCCGCGGGCCGATCGTCGATGAAGCCGCGTTGATCGATGCCCTCCGGCACAAACGCCTGGCCGGCGCCGCCCTCGACGTCTTCGCCCAGGAACCCCTGCCCGCCGACCACCCGTTCCGAACCCTGGACAACGTACTGGCCACCCCGCATGTGGGCTACGTCACGCAACAGAACTACCAGCTCTTCTATTCCCTGATGATCGAAGACCTCCTGGCCTGGGCCGCCGGCCAACCCATCCGCCTACTGACCGCCACCCCCTGACCACACCCGCTCCCACAATTCAATGGCGCATGTCCACAAAACCGGCGCCTGGCCAAGGACCCCTGTGGGAGCGGGCTTGCCCGCGAAGACGCCATCCCAGTCAACATCACCGCCCCAGACAGACCGCTTTCGCGGGCAAGCCCGCTCCCACAATTGAATGGGGCATGTCCACAACCCCCCCACCTGGCAACGATCCTTGTGGGAGCGGGCTTGCCCGCGAAGACGCCATCCCAGCCAACATCACCGCCCCAGACAGACCGCTTTCGCGGGCAAGCCCGCTCCCACAAGTGGCCCGGGTCGGGCACGGCCAATCCTGTTCCCACATTCCATCCCAGCCTGTCATTCACCTGTAGTTTTTCAATAGCACACAGGCCATCAAAAAGCCTCTATCGCTCACGCCCCTTAATGGTGCGCGACGCCATCCCATCGCGCGCCGCTATAAAACACGGCATGCCCTGTACACGGTTTTGATTTCAGAAACATGCACTTCGTCGGCGCGTCTTTCGCGCTGTCGTGTAAGACATTGCCGACAAAAAACGTGATTGTCGGACAATTCGACGAAGCGCACCGCAGCGCTCTAGCTTCTGACCTAGACTCGCGAACCGGGGGTAATACCGACCGATCATCCAGACGAAAAAAAGTCGAAACTTTTCGCAACGGCGACAGGTCAGGGTAATGGAAGGGTAACAGCGGCTGGTGCAGTCCTTGCAACGGCCCTCCCACCTGATTCGCTTCGCCGCATTGGGCAGCGCTTTGCTTACCTTGCGTAGCGCTTGTGCGCCTGGCCGCAGGATTCGGCCAATGTAACAACAGCTCTGGCGCATGCCGGAAACAGATCGAGAAAACAGGAGAGATTTATGATCAGTGCTGCCTTGGAACCACAACAGGTCCGTTCTCAATTACCGCCGGCGGCCGATTCGCCGACGGCTCCGGTGCTCGCCACCGGCGGCAAGGCACTGCTCCCCGTCGTTCGCCACAACCCCAATCGCAAGAAGGTCTTGTTCGTCACGTCGGAAATCGCCGACCTGGTGAAAACCGGCGGGTTGGGCGACGTGTCTTCGGCGCTGCCCCGGGCCATGGCTGGCCTGCATGATGTGCGGGTACTGATTCCCGGCTATCCGCAGGTGATGAACAGCGGCAATCCGATCCACATCATCGGCGAACTGGGCGGCCACGCCGCGCTGCCGCCGTGCAAGATCGGCCGCATGGACATGGCCGACGGCTTGGTGATCTACGTCCTGATTTGCCCCGAGCTGTATGCCCGCGAAGGCTCGCCCTATGGCGCCAACAACGGTCGCGACTGGCCGGACAACCACATTCGCTTCGCCCGCCTGGGCCTGGCGGCCGCCGACATCGCCGCCAACCTCGCCCAGATCCACTGGTGCCCCGACCTGGTCCATGCCCACGATTGGCCGGCTGGACTGGCGCCGGCCTACATGCACTGGCGCGGCCAACGGACCCCCACCCTGTTCACCATTCACAACCTGGCCTACCAGGGCGTGGTGAGCCTGGCGTGCTGCCCGGAGCTGGGCATTCCCGAACACGCCTTGCAACAGGAAGGCATGGAGTTCTACGGCAAGCTGTCGTTCCTCAAGGCGGGCATGGCCTACTCCAGCCACATCACCACCGTCAGCGCCACCTATGCCCAGGAAATCACCACCCCCACCTTCGGTTGCGGGCTCGATGGCTTCCTGGCGGCCAAGACCCAGCAGGGCCTGCTCAGCGGCATCCCCAACGGCATTGACGAAAGCTGGGACGCGGCGACCGACTCGCACCTGTTCCGCCAGTTCGCCATCGGCGACTGGGAAGGCAAGGCCGTCAACGCCGCCCATGTACGCGAGCTGTTCGGCCTGGACGATTGCACCGGGCCGCTGTTCGCCGTGGTCTCGCGCCTGGTGTACCAGAAAGGCCTGGACCTGACCGAGGCGGTCGCCGAGTTTATCGTCGAGTCGGGCGGCCAGATCGCGATCATCGGCCGTGGCGAGCCGGAGGAAGAACAAGCCATGCGCGAACTGGCGCTGCGTTTCCCCGGCCGGATCGGCGTGCGCATCGGCTTCAACGAAACCGATGCGCGGCGGATGTTCGCCGGCAGCGACTTTTTGCTGATGCCGTCGCGCTACGAGCCTTGCGGCCTGAGCCAGATGTACGCGCAGCGCTTCGGCTCGCTGCCGGTGGCACGCAACACCGGCGGGCTGGCGGACACCATCGAGGACGGCGTCACCGGTTTCCTGTTCGACGAGTCCACCGTCGACAGCTACAAGGAGGCCCTGAGCCGGGCCTTCAAGGTCTTCGAATTCCCTGATCTGCTCAATGCCATGCGTTGCCGGGCCATGTCGGCACCTTTCAACTGGAGCAAGGCGGTGGAGCCCTACGCCGAACTCTACGAACAGCTGGTGGCTAAATCACTGGGTAAATCGGCCAGACAATGAGGTAACGATGTCGTCAAGGACGCCTGATACATGGACCCACGGCGCGGTGATGCTCGATAACGAGCACACCCGCTTCGCCCTCTGGGCACCGGATGCTTTTTTTGTCAGTGTCGAATTCGACTCTGGAGATTCAATCCCCCTGCTGCCCCAGGCCGACGGCTGGTTCATGATCCAGACCCGTTGCCCCGCCGGCACCCGCTACCGCTTCAACATCGACGGCGAGCTGGAGGTGCCGGACCCGGCCTCCCGCGCCCAGGCCGGCGATATCGACCGCCACAGCGTGGTGGTCGACCCCCATGCCTACCAATGGCGCCACACCCACTGGTCCGGCCGGCCCTGGTACGACGCCGTCATCTACGAACTGCACGTTGGCGCCCTCGGTGGTTTCGAGGGGGTCGAGCAGCACCTGGCGCGCCTGGCCGGGCTCGGGGTCACCGCCATCGAACTGATGCCGCTGGCGCAGTTTCCCGGCGACCGCAACTGGGGCTACGACGGCGTCCTGCCCTACGCGCCACAAGCCTCCTACGGCACGCCGGAGCAGCTCAAGCACCTGATCGACAGCGCCCATGGCCACGGTCTGGCGGTGATTCTCGACGTGGTCTACAACCACTTCGGTCCCGACGGCAATTACCTGCACCGCTATGCCAAGGGGTTCTTTCGCGAAGACAAACACACGCCTTGGGGCGCGGCGATCGATTTTCGCCGCCGCGAAGTCCGGGACTTCTTCATCGACAACGCGCTCATGTGGTTGCTGGAATACCGTTTTGACGGCCTGCGCCTCGACGCCGTGCACGCCATCGAAGACCCGGATTTTCTCCAGGAGCTCGCGGCGCGGGTGCGCGAACAAGTGGACCCGACCCGGCACGTCTGGCTGACCGTGGAAAACGAGCACAACCAGGCCAGCCTGCTGGAGCAAGGCTACGATGCCCAGTGGAACGACGACGGCCACAATGCCTTGCACGTGTTACTGACCGGCGAGACCGACGCCTATTACGCCGACTACGCCGAGCAGCCCACCGAACAATTGGCACGCTGCCTGAGCCAGGGTTTCGTCTTCCAGGGCCACATCAACCGCCACGGTGAGCCACGAGGCGAACCCAGCGGGCACCTGCCGCCCAGCGCGTTCGTGCTGTTCCTGCAGAACCACGACCAGATCGGCAACCGCGCCCTCGGTGAGCGCCTGCATCAACTGGCCCCGCCCCAGGCCTTGCAAGCTGCGACGGTCCTGTTGCTGCTCTCGCCGATGATTCCGCTGCTGTTCATGGGCGATGAAGTGATTGCACCACAGCCCTTCCTGTTCTTCACCAGTCATCACGGCGAACTGGCGCAATTGGTGCGTGAAGGCCGACGCAATGAGTTCAAGGCCTTCAGCGCCTTCGCCGACCCGCAACAGCGCGAGCGGATTCCCGATCCCAACGCGGCCACCACCTTCGAAGCCTCGCGCCCGAACCTGGAGGCCCATGAACCGGAACAACTGGCCCGCGAGACGCTGTATCGCAGCCTGCTGAAGATCCGGCGCGAAGAAATCGTCCCACGCCTGCCCGGCGCCCACGCGCTGGAAACGGACGTGCTCGGCCCGGGCGCCGTCAGTGCCCGCTGGCAGTTGGGCGACGGCAGTGTGCTGCGCATCGACCTCAACCTCAGCGCCGAGCCGGTGGCGCATACCGCCGCCGAGGACCCACGCATTCTTTTCGAACATCCGCCCCACGCCATGGGTCTGTTGCAACAGGGCCACCTTGCGCCCTGCAGCGCGCTGGTCAGCCTGACACAGGCGGCCCCGTTGCCCACCATCACTGGAGAGCGCCCATGAGCGATGCGCAACTGGAAATCCTCGCTGGCCGGGCGGGCCTCGCGGTGGATTGGATCGATGCCAACGGCCGGGCCCAGAAAGTCTCGCCCGCCGTCTTGCGCTCGGTCCTGACGGGCCTCGGCCACCCCGCCGGCAGTGCCCAGGAAATCGACGCCAGCCTGCTGCAATTGCAGCAGGAACAACAGAACCATCAATTGCCACCGCTGCTCACGGCCGATGTCGGGGTCAGTGTCGACTTGAGTCGTTACTTCGAGGCCGGCACCCCCTGCGAGATCCGCCAGGAGGATGGCGCCACGCTGAACCTCAAGCTCGACGCCGACGCCAGGCTGCCGGGCATGCTGCCGGTGGGGTACCAGCACGTCAGCATCGACGGGCAGCACTTCACCCTGGCGGTCGCGCCGGCGCGCTGCTACAGCGTCGCCGATGCGGTAAACGATCCAACGCCACGGACCTGGGGCCTGAGTGCCCAACTGTATGCGCTACGGCGCCCCGGTGACGGCGGTTTCGGTGACACCCAGGCCCTGGAAGACCTGGCACGGGTGGCCGGCGAGCGCGGTGCCGAGGCCATCGCCATCAGTCCGATGCACGCGATGTTCAGCAGCGACACGGGTCGCTACAGCCCTTATTCGCCGTCCAGCCGGTTGTTTCTCAACAGTTTGTACGCGGCGCCAGGCACCATCCTGGGCGAGCGCGCCCTGCGCACCGCCATCGATGCAACGGGCCTTGCCAACCAACTGCAAAAGCTGGAAGACCAACCCCTGGTCGACTGGCCGGTGGCGGCCGAGGCCAAGCAGAAGGTCCTGCGGGCGCTGTACGACGGTTTCAGCCAGGGCGAACACCCCTTGCACGAAGACTTCAGCAGTTTCCGCCACGCCAGCGGCGAGGCCCTGGAAAACCACTGTCGCTTCGAAGCCTTGCAGGCCGAACGCGCCGCCCGCGGCGAAAGCCTCGACTGGCGGCAGTGGCCGGAGGAATGGCGCAACCCGCGCAGCGCCGTGCTGGCGCATTTCGCCGAAGAAAACGCCGATGAAATCGGTTTCTATGCCTTTTGCCAATGGCTGATCGCCCGCTGCCTGGAGCGCGCCCAGAGCGCCGCCAAATCCAGTGGCATGGGCATTGGCCTGATCGCCGACCTCGCGGTGGGGGCCGACGGAGCCGGCAGCCAGGCCTGGAGCCGTCAGGATGAATTGCTCGCCTCGCTGACCGTGGGCGCACCGCCCGACATTCTCAACCGCTCCGGCCAGGGCTGGGGAATCTCGGCGTTCTCCCCCGAAGGGCTGGTGCGCAACGGTTTTCGCGCATTCATCGAGATGCTGCGGGCCAACTTCGCCCACGCCGGTGGCTTGCGCATCGACCACGTCATGGGCCTGCAACGCCTGTGGGTGATCCCCAATGACGCCCCGCCTTCGGACGGCGCCTATCTGTATTACCCGGTGGACGACCTGCTGCGCCTGCTGGCACTCGAATCCCACCGTCACCAGGCCATCGTGCTCGGCGAAGACCTCGGCACCGTGCCGGACGGCCTGCGGGAAAAACTCAGCGCCCGGTCGATCCTGGGCATGCGCGTGCTGTTGTTCGAACAGGACAACACCCACTTCAAGCCGATCCTCGACTGGCCGGACAACGCGCTGGCGACCACCAGCACCCATGACCTGCCGACCCTCAATGGTTGGTGGCACGGGCACGACATCGATTGGAATGCGCGGCTGGACCTGATCGACTCCCACACGGAAATAGACTGGCGCAAGCACCGTGAACGTGAACGCGAAGGCCTGCGCAGCGTGCTGAACCAGGACCCACAGAACTTTCGCGAAGAACACCGCGAGACCGACCAGGTGCTGGACGCCAGCGTGCGCTTTCTCGGCCACACCCGTGCGCCGCTGGTGCTGTTGCCACTCGAAGATGCCCTGGGTATCGAAGAGCAGGCCAACCTACCCGGCACCATCGATACCCATCCCAATTGGCGCCGCCGCCTGGCCCACGACAGCCAGGCGTTGCTGGATCACCCGGACGCCGCCCGGCGCCTGGAAATACTTGCCTGTGCGCGACTCCAGGCGAACGAGCGTGACCGATGAATCTGCCTACGATCCAACCACTGCGGGCGACCATTCGCCTGCAATTTCATAAAGGCTTCACCCTGGACGATGCCGTCGCACAGGTACCGTACTTCGCCGCGCTGGGCATCAGCCATATCTATGCCTCCCCGCTACTCAAGGCCCGTGCCGGCTCCATGCACGGCTACGACGTGGTCGACCCGACCCTGGTCAACCCGGAACTGGGCGGCGAGGACGCCTTGCGACGCCTGGTGGCGACCCTTCGCGAGCACCGGATGGGGCTGATCCTCGACATCGTCTCCAACCACATGGCGGTCGGTGGCAACGACAACCCCTGGTGGCTGGACCTGCTGGAATGGGGGCGCCTGAGCCCGTATGGCGAATTCTTCGACATCCAGTGGCACTCTCCCGACCCATTGCTGGAAGGCCAGTTGCTGCTGCCATTCCTGGGCAGCGACTATGGCGTTGCCTTGCAGGAAGGCACCCTGCAACTGCGCTTCAATGCCGCGCAAGGCAGCTTCTATGTCGAACACTACGAGCACCATTTCCCCATCTGCCCGATGCACTATGGCGAGTTGCTCAAGCCCACCGACGACCTGCCTGGCGAACGGGCCGAAGCCCTCAAGGCGCTGGCCGAACGCTTCACCACGCTGAACTACCAGACCGACGCCCACACCCTCGCCCGCCCGCTACAGGTGCAATTGCGCGAACTGGCGACAGCTCCGGATATCCTCGCCGCCATCGAGGACAACCTGCGCAACTACGATTGCACCCAACCGGAAGGCTTCGAGCGCCTGCACCAACTGCTGGAACGCCAGAGCTACCGGCTCGCCAGCTGGCGCACGGCCGCGGATGACATCAACTGGCGACGGTTTTTCGATGTCAACGAACTGGGTGGGTTGCGGGTCGAGCGCCCGGCCGTGTTCGAAGCGACCCATGCGAAGATCTTCCAGCTGATTGGCGAAGGCCTGGTGGATGGCCTGCGCATCGATCACATCGATGGGCTGGCCGATCCACGAGGCTACAGCCGCAAGCTGCGCCGGCGACTCGATGCCCTGTCCCCGTCGCGGCACCTGCCGATCTTCATCGAGAAGATCCTTGGCGACGGCGAGACCTTGCGTCGGGACTGGAACGTCGACGGCAGCACCGGCTACGAGTTCATGAACCAGATCTCGCTGCTGCAACACGACCCGGCCGGTGCTGAACCGCTTGCCGAGTTCTGGAGCCGCCAGAGCGAGCGACCGGCGCACTTCATCGAGGAAGCCCGGCTGGCCCGCCAGCAGATCCTCAACGGCTCCCTCGCCGGGGACTTCGAAAGCGTCGCCCAGGCCCTGCTGCAAGTGGCGCGGGACGACGTGATGACCCGCGACCTGACCCTGGGCGCGATTCGCCGGGCGTTGCAGGAACTGATCGTGCATTTCCCGGTGTACCGCACCTACATCAGCCCTTTGGGACGCTCGACCGAAGACGAGGCGTTTTTCAACCAGGCCCTGGAAGGCGCCCGGCAAACCCTCAGCGAAGCCGATTGGCCAGTGCTCGATTGCCTGGCCGGCTGGCTCGGTGGCATGCCCTGGCGCCAACGCCCCCGCGGCCCCCAGCGCAAGCGCCTGCGCCATGCCTGTGTGCGCTTCCAGCAACTGACCTCGCCGGCCGCCGCCAAAGCCGTGGAAGACACCGCGCTGTACCGCTCGGCCGTGCTGTTGTCGCGTAACGATGTGGGCTACAACACCGAACTGTTCAGCGCCCCGCCCCAGGCATTCCACAACGCTTGCCTTGAGCGGCTCGAGCATTTCCCCGACAACCTGATGACCACCGCGACCCACGACCACAAGCGTGGCGAAGACACCCGCGCCAGGCTGGCCGTGCTCAGTGAACGCGCCGACTGGTACACCGCCAGCGTGGAGCAATGGCGCATCCTCGCGCCCTCGCTGCACAGCGATCCGGCGTCGCCTTCGGCTGGCGATGAACTGATCCTGTACCAGGCGCTGTTGGGGAGCTGGCCGCTGGACCTGGACATCCAGGACCACAAGGCCTTGGCCGAGTACAACGAACGCCTCTGGCAGTGGCAGCGCAAGGCCCTGCGCGAAGCCAAGCTGCAAAGCAGTTGGGCGGCGGTCAACGACGCCTATGAGCAAGCGACCCAGTTGTTTCTCGAACGCCTGTTGCTGGGCGATGAAGGGCTGCCGCTGCGCAGTGCCATCGCCGAGGCAGTCCAGGCCATCGCGCCAGCGGGGGCGCTCAACAGCCTGGCGCAAACCTTGCTGCGCATGACCGTGCCCGGCGTGCCGGACTTGTACCAAGGCAACGAGTTCTGGGATTTCAGCCTGGTGGACCCGGACAACCGGCGCCCGGTGGATTTCCAGGCGCGTCGCGAAGGACTACAGGCCGACAGCACGCCGGCGAGGTTGCTGCGCGACTGGCGCAATGGCCGGGTCAAACAGGCGCTCATCGCCAGGACGCTGGCCCTGCGCGCCCAATGCCCGCAGTTGTTCCAGCAAGGCCGCTACCAACCGCTGGAAGTGGTTGGCGAGCAAGCCCGCCGGGTGCTGGCGTTCATGCGCGAGCACGGGCAGCAACGGGCGGTCGTCGTGGTGCCGATCCATGCTGCCCGCTTGCTGGAAAACAGTGCGCAGCCGCAGGTGGCCGCCTCGGACTGGGGCGATACCCGCGTGTCATTACCGTTCGCCACCCAGGAGGGAAAACTGAAGGGACTTTTTTCAAGCACAGCAGTCACACCCCAAGGGGAGCTGATGGTCAGCGCCGCGCTGGGGGATTTCCCGGTCAATGTCTTTATCCAATCTTGAGTTGTCAGGAGCACTGCGATGAGTACCGACGATAAACGTATTCGCGAATTCGCCTACCAGATCTGGGAGTCCGAAGGTAAGCCTACCGGGCACGAAAAACGCCACTGGGAGATGGCGCGCAAACTGGCGGAAGCCGAAGCCCTGGCCCCGAGCAAACCGCCCAAGGCCGCAGGCAAGGCTCCTGCTGCCAAGGCCGACGGCGCCAAGCTTGCCGCCAAACCCGCGGCCAAGCCGGCACCGAAGGCCGCTGCCCCCAAGGCCAAGCCCGCCGCCAAACCTGCGGCAGCCAACTCGGCGATTGAAAAACCGGCCGAGAAAAAACCACGGGCGGCCCGCAAGCCTCCGGCGGTGTAATCACAACGCTCACGCAGTGCGCCTGTTGATGTACCACTGTGGCGAGGGAGCCTGCTCTCGCTGGGCTGCTCAGCAGCCCAGGCCCGGGCCGCGTTGCGCCTCGGTGGGGATGAATCTTCCTCGCCCCAGGGGTCGTGCGCCCGGGACGACCCTTGAATCAACGGACCTTGAACCGATCGCTTTGCCGTAACTGTCTGTCTTTTGCAGGAGCAACTATGACCCGTCCAAAAAAAACCACGCCGCCGCCTGTTATCGAGGCTTCGCGGATTCGTGAAGGGCTGCCTTTTCCGCTTGGTGCGACCTGGGATGGCCTCGGGGTCAATTTCGCGCTGTTTTCGGCCAACGCCACCAAAGTCGAGCTGTGCATTTTCGACGATGCCGGAGAAGTCGAACTCGAACGCATCGAGCTGCCGGAGTACACCGACGAGATTTACCACGGCTATCTGCCCGACGCCCACCCCGGCCTGATCTACGGCTATCGGGTCTATGGCCCGTACGACCCGGAGAACGGCCATCGTTTCAACCCCAACAAGCTGCTGATCGACCCGTACGCCAAGCAATTGGTGGGTGAGCTGAAGTGGTCCGAGGCACTGTTCGGCTACACCATCGGCCACCCTGACGGCGACCTCAGCTTCGATGAGCGCGACAGCGCGCCCTTCGTGCCCAAGTGCAAGGTCATCGACCCGGCGCACACCTGGGGCCACGACCACCGCGTCAGCGTGCCATGGGACAAGACCATCCTGTACGAGACCCACGTGCGCGGCATCAGCATGCGCCATCCCTCGGTGCCGGAGAACCTGCGCGGCACCTTCGCCGGGTTGATGGTCGACGACGTGCTCGAACACATCCGCAAGCTCGGCGTGTCGTCGGTCGAACTGTTGCCGATCCACGGTTTCGTCAACGACCAGCACCTGCTGCACAAGGGCATGACCAACTACTGGGGCTATAACAGCATCGCCTTCTTCGCCCCGGACCCGCGCTACCTGGCCAGCGGCAAGATCGCCGAGTTCAAGGAGATGGTCGCGCACCTGCATGAAGCCAACCTCGAAGTCATCCTCGACGTGGTCTACAACCACACTGCCGAAGGCAACGAACAAGGCCCGACCCTGTCCATGCGCGGCATCGACAACGCTTCGTACTACCGGCTGATGCCTGACGACAAGCGCTACTACATCAACGACTCCGGCACCGGCAACACCCTGGACCTGAGCCATCCGTGCGTCTTGCAGATGGTCACCGACTCCCTGCGCTACTGGGCCACGGAAATGCACGTCGACGGCTTCCGCTTCGACCTGGCCACCATTCTCGGCCGCTACCACGATGGCTTCGATGAGCGCCACAGCTTCCTCGTCGCCTGCCGACAGGACCCGGTGCTGCGCCAGGTGAAGATGATCGCCGAGCCCTGGGACTGCGGCCCCGGTGGCTATCAGGTCGGGGGGTTCCCGCCCGGTTGGATGGAATGGAACGACAAGTTCCGCGACACCGTGCGCGCCTTCTGGAAAGGCGACGACGGCCAACTGGCCGACTTTGCCAGCCGCATGACCGCGTCCGGCGAGATGTTCAACCAGCGGGGCCGACGCCCTTACGCCTCGGTGAACTTCGTCACTGCCCACGACGGTTTTACCCTCAATGACCTGGTGTCGTACAACGACAAGCACAACGAGGCCAACGACGAGAATAACCAGGACGGCAGCAACAACAACCTGTCCTGGAACCATGGCGTCGAAGGGCCGACGGACGATCCGCAGATCAACGCGCTGCGCCATCGGCAGATGCGCAACTTCTTCGCCACGCTGCTGTTTGCCCAGGGCACGCCGATGATCGTCGCCGGGGACGAGTTCGCCCGCACCCAGCACGGCAATAACAATGCTTACTGCCAGGACAGCGAGATCGGTTGGGTCAACTGGGATCTGAGCGAGGACGGCGCGGCGCTGCTCAAGTTCGTCAAGCGCTTGATCAAGTTGCGTCTGGCCTACCCGATCCTGCGGCGCGGACGGTTCCTGGTGGGCAATTACAACGAGGACATCGGCGTCAAGGACGTGACCTGGCTGGCACCCGATGGCAACGAAATGACCGTCGAGCAATGGCAGGACAGCCACGGTCGGTGCCTGGGCATGTTGATGGACGGTCGCGCCCAGGAAACCGGGATCCGGCGCAAAGGCGGCGATGCGACGTTGCTGTTGGTGGTCAATGCGCACCACGACATCGTCAACTTCCGCCTGCCTGAAGTGCCTGAAGGCAGTTTCTGGACGTGCCTGGTCGACACCAACCAGCCCACCGTGCGTGGCCAGGAACGGTTCGAGTTCGAGTCCGAATACTCGGTGACTGGGCGCTCGCTGCTGTTGTTCGAGCTGCAACGTGAGGAAGAAGATTAACTATTGGAGTTAAGCCATTGAAAAACGAGGGCCACACAGATGTGGCCTTCTTTTTTATAGGCCCAGTTGAAAGAAAAAAGTACGGTTCAGACACCGATGCCACGCGACGAATCGACCGGCATGGTCAATACTTCGCTTGCGGTAGACTCCAGGATCAGGAGCGCCGCCAATGGCAATCGTGACTTGATGCGCCACATCGGGCGGTATGCTCGGTGCAAGGCCGCAGGATTGAATACCACAAGGACGTCTTCCCCATGAAACCCGCCTCTCGCCTTAACAGTCGGCAGCACCCGCAAATATGGAACAGTGCGCCGCAACTGGCCGACATTCCCATTATCAGTACCCAGACCCTGGTGCCTGCCGGCGCCCGCGCCGTGATCCTCGCCCCGCATCCGGGCGATGAGGTCGGAGCCTGTGGCGGCTTGCTCCAGTTGCTGAGCAACCTGGCCCATCCCATGTTGTTGATCTCGGTTTCCGATGGCGACATCGGCCATCCGGGCTCACCGTTGTGGAACGATGAACGCTTGCGCATGCACCGCCCCCATCCCCAGGAAAGCGTCGACGCCTTGCATCGCCTGGGCATTCCCGCCCATGGCCTGCAATGGGTGCGCGGCGGTTTTCCGGAAAAGGCCCTCGCCGAACACGAAGCCGAGCTGACGGCGTTCATAAGCCAACATCTGCGACCCGGCGACGTGGTCTTCAGCACCTGGCGCCTGGACGGTGACAGCGACCATGACACGGTGGGCCGAGCCGGTGCCCAGGCCGCCGAGGCCGTCGGCGCGCTGTTCAACGAACTGCCCGTGTGGGCCTGGCACTGGCCGGTGCGCGAGCAAAAGAAAATCCCCTGGCATCGGGCCCGCAAACTGCGCCTGGACGTCTGGACCACCGCCCGCAAGCGTCACGCCATGTACGCCTACACCAGCCAACTCAACGGCGAACCGGCCAGCGGCATCGCACCCTTGGTACCACGGGTGATCCTCGATCGCATGGGCATGCCGTACGAGATTGTCTTCATCTGAAATCTCAGTTCCTGTGGGCGAGCTTGCTCGCGAAAGCGGTGGGCCCGCCGGTTTCTCTGTTGGATGCAAGTCCGCCTTCGCGGGCAAGCCCGCTCCCACACGGGGCTTCACATGGCCTGAGACGCGGATACAACGCAAATCAGGTGTGGGAGCGGGCTTGCTCGCGAAGGCGGTGGATCCGCCGGCTTCTCTGTTGGATGCGAGGCCGCCTTCGCGGGCAAGCCCGCTCCCACATAGGGCTTTGCATGGCCTGAGGCTCGGGTACAAAGCAAATCAGGTGTGGGAGCGGGCTTGCTCGCGAAGGCGGCGGCCCTGGCAACAACAATGCCCCAGGAAAAATCCGGAACTGCCAAAGCCTCCCATCAGTCGCATGAACAGGTACGTCTGATTCAGGAGTGAACGTGACTCGAGATCCCGATTGGCGAGCCGTCGAAACCATGCCATTGGACACGCCTGCGGAGGTTCATCGGCTACGAGTCCTGACGGTCAATACGCACAAGGGTTTCACCGCCCTCAACCGCCGTTTCATCCTGCCCGAGTTGCGCGAAGCGGTGCGCAGCACGGGCGCCGACCTGGTGTTCCTGCAGGAAGTGCTGGGCGAACATGACCGTCATGCGTCGCGCTACGACAACTGGCCGCAGACCTCCCAATACGAATTTCTCGCCGACAGCATGTGGAATGACTTCGCCTACGGCCGCAACGCCGTGTACCCCGATGGTCATCACGGCAACGCCCTGCTGTCCAAATACCCTATCCGCCAGTTCCGCAACCTCGACGTGTCCATCACCGGCCCGGAACGCCGCGGCTTGCTGCACTGCGTGCTGGAGGTCCCGGGCCACGCCGAAGTCCACGGGATTTGCGTACACCTGAGCCTGTTGGAAAGCCATCGCCAACTGCAACTCAAGCTGCTCTGCCAACTGCTCGATTCGTTGCCCGAAGACGCCCCGGTGATCATTGCCGGCGACTTCAACGACTGGCAGTTGCACGGCAACACCACCCTCGCCCGCCGTGGCTACCTGCACGAGGCCTTCGAGCACCATCACGGCCGCCCCGCCCGGACGTATCCGGCGCGTTTCCCGCTGCTGCGCCTGGACCGCGTCTACCTGCGCAATGCCAGCAGCCACGCGCCACAGATACTCGGCACCAAGCCGTGGACCCATCTGAGCGACCACCTGCCGTTATCGGTGGAAGTGCATTTGTAGCCCCGATTTTGCGCCGCGCGCAGCGCAAGCACCTGTAAGTTCTGACAGTAGCGACGCTCGCTATTCGTTGTTAGGGTCCCATCCCATACAGCGAGCGTTGCCAGGTCCTGTGTGCCAGTAGTCGTGCAACCGATGCTGAAACCGGCATTCCAGGATGCTGCTGCAGAGGGAAAGCACATGTGCTCGCGCGATCGTGGATTCAATCGGCTGTTCAACGCCTTATCGGTTTCAAGCCTGTTCCTGCTCAACACCCCGCCGGCCCTGGCGGCTTGCACCTTGACGCCGACCGCAGGCGACGATGCCTACGTCTGCGACAGTGGCAGCACCCCGGGGTTGACTGACCTGGCCGGCAACAACCGCCTGACGATGCCGGCCAATGGCAGCGGCGCCATCACCGGCGACGTCACTTTCGGCGCCGGCACCGACTACATCGAGATCAATGCCAACGGCACCATCGGCGGCGATGTTCAGCAGGGCTCGGGCATCGATGACTTCGTCATGCACGGTGGCAGTATCCAGTCCCTGGCCCAGGGCGATGGCCTCGACGCCTTCCTGATGACCGGTGGCACCATCGTCGAGGCCTTCGAGGATGGCGACATCGCCCGCATGACCGGCGGCACCATCGGCCGAGTCGACATGAAGCTTGATGACAACCTGTTCGACATGTCGGGTGGGCAGATCCTCGGCAACCTGGTGACCGGCTTTGGCCAGGACACCATCATCCTCTCCGCAGGACGCATCGGTGGCAACGTGAGTGTCAGCGGCGGTGACGACAGCGTCACCGTCAGCGGCGGGGAAATCGATGGCGAGGTGCGCACCAGCTTCGGCAACGACCGGTTCCAGTGGAGCGGCGGCGTCATTCGTTCAGCCATCCTGATGGGCGACGGCACCGACACGGCGCTGCTGCAAACCCTGGATGAAACCCGGCTCGCCAGCACCCCCAGCCTGGACGGCGGGTTGGGCCAGGACAGCCTGACGTTCGAGGCCACGACCTCCAGCACCGGTGCCCGCTATGTCAATTGGGAGACCGTCAATCTGGCCCAGGGCTCACGCCTGGACCTCAACGACACGCTGGTGCTGGGCGACTCCGCCACGGCCACCGGAGTGCTGAACATCGACAGCAGCAGCGTATTGACGTCAACCCAAGGCAGCGTGAATCCGTTTACCGCTGGCCAATCGGTCACCCTCAACAACAGCGGGACGATTGACCTTACGCGAAACAACACGCGCACCAACGACAGCCTCACCGTGCAGGGCAACTATGTCGGCAACAACGGCCAACTGCGCCTGCAAACGGTGCTCGGCGCCGACGGTTCCCCCAGCGACAAGCTGGTGGTCAACGGCGGCACGCTCACCGGCAACACCGCCATTGCCGTCACGAATGTCGGGGGTGCGGGCGGCTTGACGACCCAGGACGGGATCGAACTGGTCCAGGCCCAGGGTGGCGCGGTCAGCGACAGCGGCGCCTTCTCCCTGGCGCAATCGGTCTCGGCCGGTGCGTTCGACTATCGCCTGTTCAAGGGAGGCGTAACGGGCAACGCAAACAACTGGTACCTGCGCTCGACCGTGGTCGCTGGACCGGTGGCCGCGCCTCCCCCGCCGCCACAGCCAAACGCACCTACCCCGCCACCCTTGCCGCCGTTGCCGGTGGCCGTGCCGGGCGCCGCGCCGATCCCGTTGTATCGTCCGGAAGTGCCCACCTGGTCGGTGTTGCCGCCCGCCGCGGCGCAACTGACGCTGATGGCCCTGGGCACCTTCCACGACCGCCAGGGCGACCAGCGCCTGCTGACGGAGAACGGGGCCTTCGGTGCGGGTTGGGGCCGGGTCTATGGCAAGGACCTGGACCAGACGTGGGCCGGCACCGTGACACCACGCCTCGATGGGTCCATCAAGGGGTTCCAGGTCGGAAATGACCTGTACAGCGCGCCAATGTCCGGCGGCCAGACCCAGCGAATCGGCTTCTTCGTCGGCCATACCGAATTGAACGGCCACGTCGATGGCTTCAACCTGGGCTTCCAAGGTCGTCGCGCTGGCAAGATCGAGCTCGACGGCGACAGTTACGGGTTGTACTGGACGCTGACCGATTCCTCCGGCGGCTACGTCGACGCCGTCGTGATGGGCACGCGCCTGGACGGCGACAACCGCTCCGAACGCGGCGTGAAGATCGATAACCGCGGCCATGCGCTGACACTCTCGGCCGAGGCCGGCTACCCGTTCGCGGTGAGCGCCGACTGGGTTCTCGAACCCCAGGTCCAGGTGATTCACCAGAAGGTGTCGCTGGACACCCAGAACGATGGGATTTCCAAGGTCAAATTCGATTCCGAAGGGGCCTGGACCGGCCGGGTCGGGGCCCGGCTCAAGGGCCGCTACCAGATCAGTGGCATGCCCGTGGAACCCTACCTGCGCGCCAACCTCTGGCACACGTTCTCCGGCACCGACGCCGTGACCTTCGATGACAGCGACCGGGTCGAGACCCAGCAGCGGGCCTCCACCGGCGACCTGGGCGTGGGCGTCATCGTCACCTTGGCGCCTGCGGTCAGCGTGTACGCCGCTGCCGACTACAGCAACAACCTCGACAGCAACCCGCAACGCAGCGTGGCAGGTAATCTTGGCGTGAGGATCAGTTGGTAGACCCGCCACCTGCCCCCGAAAGCCTGCCGCCACAGCCCGCCCCTGGGTGGCGAGGGATCATTCCCCCGCCACCGTTTCATCCTTCACTTAAAAAACACCTCCATTAAAGGGTATAACCCTAAAAGCGATTGACGCCTGCAAGCCCCCGGCTCATTTCATTGATGGAGTAACGACATGACCACCGCCCCCCTGCTCGCCAACCTGTTCCCCAGCGCCGACCGGATTCCGGAGGCCTACCGCCTCGAAGGCCAGATCGAACAACGCGAATACCTGGTCGAGGGGGTCTTGAAGACCTGGCAAGGCCCCCTCGCCGTCGTTCGTAGCCCGGTGTACCTGGCCGGAGCCCAAGGCGATGAGCAAGTGATCCTGGGCAGCACGCCGCTGCTGGATGCCGAGACCGCCCTCACCGCCCTGGACGCCGCCGTCCGCGCTTATGACCGCGGCCAGGGCCAATGGCCGACGATGCGCGTGGCCGAGCGCATCCGCCATGTGGAAACCTTTCTGGCGCGCATGCGCGAGCAGCGCGAAGCGGTGGTCAAGCTGCTGATGTGGGAAATCGGCAAGAACCTGAAGGACTCCCAGAAAGAATTCGACCGCACCTGCGATTACATCGTCGACACCATCAATGCCCTCAAGGAACTGGACCGCCGCTCCAGCCGCTTCGAACTGGAACAGGACACCCTCGGGCAGATCCGCCGCGTGCCCCTGGGCGTCGCCTTGTGCATGGGCCCCTACAACTATCCGCTGAATGAGACCTTCACCACGCTGATTCCGGCGCTGATCATGGGCAACACCGTCGTGTTCAAGCCGGCCAAGCTCGGCGTGCTGCTGATACGACCGCTGCTCGAAGCGTTCCGCGACAGCTTCCCGGCAGGCGTGATCAACGTGATCTACGGCAGTGGGCGCGAAACCGTCAGCGCACTGATGGCCAGCGGCAAGGTCGACATCTTCGCCTTCATCGGCACCAACAAGGCCGCCAGCGACCTGAAGAAACTTCACCCGCGCCCCCATCGTCTGCGCGCGGCCCTGGGCCTGGATGCGAAAAACCCCGGACTGGTGCTGCCCGAGGTCGACCTGGACAACGCCGTCAGCGAGGCCCTGACCGGTTCGCTGTCGTTCAACGGCCAGCGCTGCACGGCGTTGAAGATCCTCTTCGTCCATGAGGATGTGGCGCCGGCGTTCATCGAAAAATTCAACGCCCGCCTGGCGGCCCTGAAACCCGGCATGCCGTGGGAGGACGGCGTAGCGCTGACGCCGCTGCCCGAATCGGGCAAGGTCGACTACTTGCACTCGTTGGTCGCCGATGCGCTCGCCA
The DNA here is from genome assembly GCA_001023535.1 of Pseudomonas chlororaphis. NCBI lineage: Bacteria > Pseudomonadati > Pseudomonadota > Gammaproteobacteria > Pseudomonadales > Pseudomonadaceae > Pseudomonas > Pseudomonas chlororaphis. Next base: position 4,324,902 of record CP011020.1, on the reverse strand, counting down.
AGGGCGCGCAGGTGACCAATGCCCACGGCGGCGAGGCCCGCAGCTCATTCTTCTACCCGGCGGTGCTCTACCCGGTGAACACAGCGATGCGGGTCTACCACGAAGAACAGTTCGGCCCGGTCGTGCCCATCGTGCCGTACCGCGACCTCAATACCGTCATCGACTACGTCCTGGAATCCGACTTCGGCCAGCAACTGAGCATTTTCGGCACCAACCCGGCGGAAGTCGGCAAGCTGGTGGACACCTTCGCCAACCAGGTCGGGCGCATCAACATCAATGCCCAGTGCCAACGCGGACCGGACACCTTTCCGTTCAACGGCCGGAAAAACTCCGCCGAAGGCACGCTGTCGGTGCACGATGCGCTGCGAACCTTTTCCATACGGACCCTGGTGGCGACCAAGTTCCAGGAGAGCAACAAGGCACTGATCAGCGACATCATCCGAGCGCGCGATTCGAACTTCCTGACCACCGACTACATCTTCTAGCCCGACAGCGGCGCATCACGACAGGGCCGGACGGCGCAGCCTGCTGCCCCAGCCCTGTTGCATGCCGGCCGCCGCCAGCAGGATTGCCGCCACACCCAGCCATTGCAAAGGCTCCAGACGGTGACCGAAGGCGAACCAGTCGACGAAGATCGCCGCGATCGGGTAAATGAACGACAGCGCCCCGGTCACCGCGGTGGGCAGGCGCTGGATGGCGCTGTACAGCAACACGTACATCACGCCGGTGTGCACCATGCCCAGGGTCACCAGGCTGGCCCAGGCTTCGCCCTGTTGAGGCAAGGCCGCGAAGTTGGCCCAGGGCGCCAGCAGCAACACGCCGGTGCTGACCTGGATCAGCGCGATCAGGTGCGGTGGGGTACCAGTCAGGCGCTTGATGATCAACGCCGCGATGGCGTACAGCAGTGCCGCCCCCAACGCCAGCGCAATGCCCAGCAAGTATTCATCGCCCCCTTGTTCCTGAGTGCCGTGGGCACTGACGATCGCCAGCATGCCGAGGAACGACAAGGCCAGCCAGGCCAGTTTCTGCACGGTGATCTTCTCCCCGAGAAACAGCGCCGCCAACCCCACCAGCATGAACGGCTGAATGTTGTACACCGCCGTGCCGATAGCAATCGACGCCCGAGAGTAAGAAGCGAACAACAGCACCCAGTTGCCGACGATCGCCACCCCACTGATCACCGCCAGCCCAAAAGTGGCGCGGCTGAGGATGCCGCGACGCAGGAAGCCGAAGCCGGCGCAGATCAGCAGCAAGGTGACGGCACCAAACACGCAGCGCCAGAACACCACATCCAGCACCGGCAAGCCGGAAACCAGCACGAACCATCCGATGGTCCCGGAAATCAGCATGGCGGCGGTCATTTCCAGCGAACCGCGACGTAAGGTCTTGTCCATCTTCAGGCTCCTTCAGCAAGTGAGCACAGTATGCCGAGGCCACTGACCGCTTCTCCATGGCATGAAAAAGGCTAAACTGCCTTTCGACCTTTTTTATCAAGGCAACCTGGCGTATTTGCCTAACGGAGCTGAAATGACTGACGACATCGACCAGATCCTCATCGGCGCCCTGATGGAAGACTCACGGCGCTCCCTCAAGGCCCTGGCGAACCTGAGCGGGCTGTCCTCCCCCAGCGTCGCCGAGCGGCTTCGGCGCCTGGAGGAACGCGGCGTGCTCAGGGGCTACACCGTCGAGGTGGACCCAAAGAGCTTTGGCTATCAGCTACAGGCCATCGTGCGTATTCGCCCGCTGCCGGGGCAGTTGCAGGAGGTGGAGCGTCAGATCCAGGCCATCGCCGAGTTCACCGAATGCGACAAGGTGACCGGCGACGACTGCTTCATCGCCCGCCTGCATGTGCGCTCGATGGAACAGCTCGACACCTTGCTGGACAAGCTCAATGTTCACGCCGAGACCAATACGGCCATCGTCAAGAAGACGCCGGTCAAGCGGCGGTTGCCGCCGATGGCGTGAACGAAAAAAGCCGGCCTCGGGTGGTCCGAGGCCGGTAAGGGGCGTTACTCGAGCTCTTCCAGTTCGGGACTGCGTTGCACTTTGTGCACTTCGTCCTCAGGCGCATTGCTCGCCTTGATCAGCTTGAGCGTCTGGAGCTTGGTGCAGGCATTGACGCCATCGGCATAGACGCCGCTGTGGTTGCACTTCCAGTCATAGAAGTTGGCCAGGGCTCCGGACAGTTGCAGGCTGTAGTCGGTGCTTTGCGTGCCTGGACTGAACGGCTGGCCGGCCGGGATGTTCTGGAACCATTTCATCCACTCGTCACCTCCCACCGGGGGCGGGTTGGCCTGGAACGTAGGGTTCATGAGCGCCAGTTGCTGGTACTCGGCCGTCATGTGGCAACTCAGGCAAGACGCCTGCGGATTGTCCACCGGCCCGTTGAGCCGTCCGTTCCAACCCAGGTGGGTCGGTGGCAGTTCCTGGGTGTTGGCATTGATCGCAGTCTGCTTCAAGGCCGGGTTGATCTTGGTCTCCACCGGTTTGGGATTGGTGAAGTCGTTGCCGGTCTCCTTGGGATCATTGCCCCACATGATCCCCACCGGCACCAGGTTGTTCCAGTTCGCCTTGCCGGTCACGGCGCCGTTGTATTGGAAGGTGCCGAACAGCCAGCCGGTGTCGCTGACGCGGGTATCGCGCACGGCGATGTCCATCTGGATCAGCGCGACCTGGGTGACGGACCGGTCGGTCGAGGTGAAGGTTTCAGTGGTGTAGGCTTTCCACAGCAGTGGGTTCGCCAGGAACGGCACCGTCTTGACGTCTATGTCAGCGAACAGCGCCTTGCACACCACCGTGCCGTTGGGGAAGCTCTTGGGTTTGGAGGTGTAGCTCGGATCCGGGTTGTCGGGGTCTTTCCAGACCTGGCCGATGGTGTAGGCGCCTATGTCGTTATAGATCCCCACCGCGTAGGTTTGCCCGCTGTCGGTCTGGGTACTTGCCAACTGCCCGGGCTGGATCGGTGCCTCCTTGGTCAGCCCGCTGATGCCTTCACGACCATTGGGGCCGTAATGCTGCCAAGGCATGTGATACCAGCGACGAATCTTGTTTTTTTGCACCTTCCAGCCGATTTCGGTATTGCCTTCCAGGCAGTACTTTTTCACCTCCTCCATGTAGGGACGCCAGGTTTCGAAGTCATTGGAGAATGTCTTGGGCAAATGCTGGAAGAATGCCGGCATCGAGGAAGCACCCGGCGGCGCCTTCGGGTAATCCTGACTGAGCTGGAACGGCGGTCCGGAATATTCGCTCTTGGGCGGGGCGTAGCCGAAATCGGGGAAGACTCCGGCGTGGACGCTGGCGGTGAACAGCGCACCCGTCAGGGCCAGCAACGCAACGATCTTTCCTTGAGGCTGGTTCATCAATATCTCCTTATAGGGAAACGCCTGCTGCCGCATCGGATTCCTGGCCGATGTGCAGGGCTTCCTTCTGTTATCAGGCTGCAGCACGATGCCCAAAGCCTGTTCACGGTCCTACGGAGTCGACGTGATAAGCCTCCCTGCCCCAACAGACAGCCACGAGCAGACCGCGCTCGATGGCCAGATACGTGATGGGGAAAATGTCAGGCAGGTCACTCGGCGATCCACTTCTTGCCTCCCATGGCACTACGCTTCCATGTCCATAGGTGTAGATCATTTATCCAAAGTCGCCATCATGGTGGCGCTTTTTTACGGCAATTGGCCATGATGGGACGCATCGTAGGCGAGAAAACCACCGAGGCGTTTTTTGGAAGGGTACTCACGTGCCTGGTGCGGCCTCGTCAACGGCACAGCTGCCGCAGGGATAAACCATCGCTCGCGCGCCCTCACCCGTCGCCAGCCATCGCTCACTGACACTCAACAAGCGCGCCAAATGGGGGAGCCTCGCCTGAGGTACACCCCGGGCGCACCAGTTCGCCAGGCATTGGGGGCTGACCTCAAGCACCTCGGCGAAACCCGCGCTGGAGATGGCGTAGTCTTCGAGCGTAGCTCTCAAGCGTTGTCCGCCCGCACGCCGGGTTGAGGGTGACTGTCTGCACGACTTCGCACGCCGAGCGCTGGTCATTTGTCAGGCTCGCCTCCTTGCCATTCGATGAGCGCGGCAGAATCAGGTATTGGGGGTGGGCTGGGTAGGCATGGAAACGTGTCTTTCAGCGCAAAAGGAACTGGCCTACCGGTAGAAGGTAAAACTCCTACAGACATGGCACAAATATCGGGACTACTGGGAGCGCTGCACCGCTCTCACGAGTTACCTCCACAAGAAGCCGGGGCTGGAGCCAGGACAGGCATGTCAATCCGTGGGCAAGAAAAAGCCCGCCGAAGCGGGCTCTTTCTCACTCATCGAGCGGCATTGGATCAGTCGTCGCGACCCATCAGGCCGAACAGCTGGAGCAGGCTGACGAACAGGTTGTAGATCGATACATACAGGCTAATGGTCGCCATGATGTAGTTACGCTCGCCGCCGTGGATGATCGCGCTGGTCTGATACAGGATGCAGACCGACGAGAACAGTACGAAGCCGGCGCTGATCGCCAGTTGCAGGCCGCTGATCTGGAAGAAGAAGCTGGCAACGACCGCACCCAGCAAGACGAAGAAACCGGCGGTGATGAAACCGCTCAGGAAGCTCATGTCCTTGCGGGAGATCAGCACGTAGGCCGACAGGCCGCCGAACACCAGCGCGGTCATTGCGAAGGCCGAGCTGACCACCTCGGCGCCGCCCTGCATCTGCAGGTAGCGGTTGAGGATCGGGCCGAGCAGGAAGCCCATGAAGCCGGTCAGGGCAAACGCCGACACCAGGCCCCAGGCCGAATCACGGAGCTTGTTGGTGAGGAAGAAAAGGCCGTAGAAACCGATCAGCACCACGAAGATGTTCGGGTAACCCACCCGCATCTGCTGGGCGACGTAGGCCATCACACCGCTGAAGGCGAGTGTGAGTGCCAGCAGGCCATATGTGTTGCGCAGGACGCGGCTAACTTCTAGCTGCTCAGCCTGCACGCTGTTGTTCACTGCGTAATCCTGTTCGCGCATGGCGACACTCCTCCGGTTCTGAAACATTCAGTGGCAAGGATAATAACAGACGCTCTGTAACAAGCTACGTAGAGAGTTTGACAGTGTGTTTCATTCGGGTATTATGGCGCCCGCAACGCAGTACGGAGGTGTGGCCGAGTGGTTTAAGGCAACGGTCTTGAAAACCGTCGACTGTAACAGGTCCATGAGTTCGAATCCCATCGCCTCCGCCATTTTCATGTACGAAAGAGCCCTGATCATTCAGGGCTTTTTTGTGCCTGGCGTTCTGGGTAAACCGCCGACAAACAGGACGCCGGCCCCCACTTATGCGCTATCGCCCACCCACGTGATCAAGGAAAGAAAAGTGACCAGCAAAACCATCGGTTCTCTTGTTGCCGCCCTCATCGGCGTCGTCCTGTTATGCGTCTTCTTTGGCAGTTGGTACACGGTCGACGAAACCGAACGCGGCGTGCTGCTGCGCAACGGTGCGCTGGTCGGCGTGGTAGAACCGGGGCTGTCGTTCAAGACCCCCTTCATCGAATCGGTGCGCCTGATCAGCGTACAGAGCCAGGTCACCGCTTATGAAGACCTCCAGGCCTACAGCAAGGACCAGCAGTCCGCGCAATTGAAGGTATCGGTCTCCTGGCACATCGCGCCCTCCGATGTGGCCAAGGTCTACACCCAGTTCAAGGACCTCGAAGGCATCCGCGACCGCATGATCAGTCGCCAGGTGCCGACCCAGGTAGAAAACGTGTTCGGCAAGTTCAACGCCGTGGCCGCCGTGCAGAACCGTGTCCAGTTGGTCAACGATATTTCCACGGCGATCAAGTCGACCATCACCGGACCGGTGATCATCGACAGCGTCCAAGTTGAGAACATCGACTTCAGCGATGCCTACGAAAAGGCCATCGAAGCGCGCATGGCGGCGGAAGTCCAGGTCAAGACCCGCGAACAGCAACTCGCCACCGAACAGGTCCAGGCGCAGATTCGCGTGACCCAGGCCCAGGCAGAAGCCGATTCGCAAGTCGCCCAGGCCAAGGCGGATGCACTTGCCACCGAACTGCGCGGTAAGGCCGAAGCCGAGGCCATCAAGGCTCGGGCGCAAGCGCTTGCCAGCAACCAGAACCTGGTGGAGCTGACCAAGGCCGAACGCTGGAATGGCGTCCTGCCAACCACCGTGGTGCCCAACGGCGCCCTGCCCTTCATCGACATCAAGTAACGCCTGCGGCGCGGTCTGTCCTGGCCGCGCCTGCTCCCTCCCGCTGCGTACCCGTCGCCCACAACACCCCCCTGGTTAACGCTACACTCACCCACACTGTTCACCGTTAGCAGGGAGCTCAACGTGTATCCAGGCAAACACAGCTTATCCCTCCAGCCGTCCTCCCGCCCCACTGCCCACCGCGCCGACTGGCCTCGCGAACCCTCTTCACGCCTCGGCCACTCACCGACGCCTTCGACAAGCGCCCTGAACAGGAGAGCAGCGTGACCACCTTTATCGCGAAATATAAATGGCCGGCGTTGCTGGCCCTGGCGCTGTTTGTTTTTTCTGCCCTGATATTCTTTCTGATCAAGTCCTACACCTACGACTCATCGACCTACTTCGAGTCCCGTGACTTCATTCGCCAGCTCAAACAGGCCGATGCCAACTGGAACAGCAAAATCCTGAGAAAGAAAATCGGCGTCAACAACAACCTGTCGCTGACTCCACCGCCTGAAGCGAACAGCCGCTGGGAGCAGTTGGAGCGCCTCAACAGCACCGGCCCGCTGGCGAATCTCTGGGCATCCAGACGCCAGGGCTACGTGGATGCCGTCAGGAACAAGACCCTGCTGGTGGAGCAATTCCAGCAACACAACGCCCAACTGCGCAACGCCCTCGATGCATTGCCGACAGCCGAGGACGATATCCAGGCCCTGCTCAAGGATATGGACATCGAGAGCCCGACGGAACGCCTGACCGCCGCGTCCAACATCCTGGAGCTGACCCTGACGACCTTGGAGTACGCGCTTTACGTCACCGCGGACAAAGCCAACGAGCTGCAGAGCCAACTCACAGCACTGGACACCTACATCGACCGACTGCCTTTGCAACATCGATCGGCCTTCATCACGTTGACAGGGCACGCCAATGCCATCGTCCAGGAACAACCGATCGTCAATGACCTGCTCGACCGCATCAGTGTCATCCCGGTAGCGCAGGAGCTGGACAACATCAATGAGCTGCTCAACGAGACACAACGCCGGACAGCCGCGACGGACCGCCAATACCATATCTACCTCGCCATGTGCGCCAGCCTGATGGCGATCCTGATGATCTACCTGGCCGTGCGCCTGGTACGCAGCGCCGCCGTGATCAACCAGATAAACCAGGCCCTGCAAACGTCCAACGAACGCCTGGAAGAACGGGTGCAGGAACGCACTCGCGAGCTGAAAGAAGCCGAGCGCGAATTGATGGACGCCGCGCGGATGGCGGGTATGGCCGAGATCGCGACGAACGTCTTGCACAATGTCGGGAACGTGCTCAATAGCGTGAATATTTCGGCGGAACTGGTGACCCGCAAGTTGAAGAACAGCAAGACATTGGGGTTGGGCAAGGCGGTCAAGATGATGAATGATCACGCCGACGACCTTGGCCGCTTCATCACCGAAGATGAAAAGGGCAAATTGCTGCCGCGTTACTTCAATGAGCTGGTCGAGTCCATCGGGAACGAGCAGGCGTTGCTGGTCGACGAGCTGGCGCAGTTGACCAAGAGCATCGATCACATCAAGGAAATCGTCACCACTCAACAAACCTACGCCGGAGCAGCCAGGCTGGTCGAACCCCTCCACGTCACCGACTTGTTCGAGGACGCCTTGCGCATGAACTCGGGCGCCCTGAGCCGGCACCACGTCACGGTGATCAAGGACTACCAGGACACGCCCACGATCCTGGGGGACAAGCACCGGCTGTTGCTGATCCTGATCAACCTCATCAGCAACGCCAAGTTCGCCATGTCGCACATTTCCGAGCCACGAGAAATGACCCTGGGCATCCGCATCCTGGCCCCCGGCACCCTGAGCTTCAGTGTCAAGGATTGCGGCGAGGGCATTGCCCCCGAGAACCTGTCGCGCATCTTCAACCACGGGTTCACTACCCGCAAGGATGGCCACGGGTTCGGCTTGCACAGTTGCGCACTGGCGGCGGTGGAAATGAATGGGCGCCTGCATGTCCACAGTGACGGGCCAGGCCAGGGCGCCCTGTTCACCCTGGAGATTCCCCTGGAACTGCCGCCGCACTGATCTGTATCGAGCAAGCTTGCTCCCGCCGGGCTGCGCAGCAGCCCTATGCCCCATCAATGGGCATCCGAATCCCACAGCCAGTCCCACAAACCGGGCAGGTGCACCGGCTGGCCGCTGTTTCGCACCGTACGCGCCAACGCTGCTCGCTCCAGCGCCTGGTGGTCATCATAGAAAGGCTTGGCGTCGGTCCTCACACCGGTTTCCCTGGCACTGTCGAGCAGGATTTGCAGGTACTCGCGGGCATGGCGGGCGGTATAGCGGTTGATGTCGTGAAACGTCACCACCACCGGAATCACCCCATCCACCGCCGGCAACTGCCCGGCGGCGATGCGCTCGCGCACTTCGGAGAGCTGGCGGACCAGGTTTATACGCCGTCGCGGGCTGGCCGTGATGCCCCAGACCTTGCCATCGTTGGCGCTCAGGTCGGTCAACAGCACGTGCATGCCATGGCGCTGGTAGGCGGCAAAGGTTCGCCGGTCGTAGCTCCAGAACGGTGGCCTCACCAGGCGCGGTGTCGCACCGCTGATGCCGGCAATATCGTTGCCGCCGTCGACGAGCGACTGCTCCAACTCATCAGGGCTCAGGAAGCGGTGATTGGTGTGCCAGTGCGTCGCCGTGTGGAAGGCCAACACGTGGCCTTCGCGCTGTTCACGGTGCATCACCGAGCGCCCGATATGACTGTTGCCCGCCCGTGCCGCCCGGGTCTGCAGGAAAAACACCGCCTTGATCCCGGGTTGCACGGGGTTCTGGGCCAGGGCGTCGAGCACCTCCTGGCTGGGGTTCCAGAACGACGAAGCACTGGGGCCATCATCAAAGGTCAGGAGGAAGCGGATCGGTGGCTGTTCACGCAAGCGTTGCTCGGTTTGCGGGGTCAGTTCGATGGGCGGACCGATGCATCCCGACACACCGACGGCGAGGCCTGCAATGACCAGCGCCCTGGCGATGATGTTCATGTTTTGCCTTAAAGAGTAATACCGCACTGCCCTGCCTTGAATCCCTGGCCCACGGTGACGAAGCTCACCTTGGAGAAGGTTAACCGGGTTTGGTTCCAGGCCGCGAGTACTGTGCGCTTGTCCCTGGTTGCTTGGGTGGCATGCGCGGCTGGCCGGTCCCAATTTGACCGTCTGGAAATCCGATGGAATTTTCCGCGCGACGCCGTATCCATCCGTATAGGACTAATTAGGGAGGATTTATGGGCGGGCCATCGCTTTACATCATCGACTACATGCTCCATGGCGAGCCTAAGTCATTCATCATCCGCGCCGAGGTGATGAATAACTCCGAAGCTTGGCATTGGGCCAGTTGCGATGCGGGTGTCGGGCGTATACCCAAGTTTGGACGGGAAAAGGTCAAGCGGGTGTCAAAACCCATGGCGGAAAAGTACGGCATCACTGACGTACACTGGCGCGCAAGCGTCGCGCCCACTTGGGTCAAGGAGTCCGGCTGATTCACTGAACCTGTAGACCGGCGCACCGACTGTCCAGCCGGGCGCCGGATTTCGACAGATCCGCAATAACTCGACTACGCTCAATGAACGGTACGACCCGCCTCCCTGGCGGGTTTGCTGCTGCCCATCCACTTTGTATGGAGGTGTGACATGTCGGAAAAAGAGTCCATCACCACCCTGCTCACCCTGCTCGAATCTCGCCAGGCACGCCTGACGGCGGCCTGCAAGGAAATCGCCGACTGGGTCGACCACCAGGGCGGGCATCCCGCCGCCGTGCGGATCCGCGACCGGCTCAACGAGATCGACAAGGACGCCCCGTCGATCCAGAGCGCGCTGACGTCCCTCAAGCCCGTCGAACGGCCATTGCCGAAATTTCGCTGAGAGGCTTTTCTTGCAACGCGCCATGGGACGGTGACCCACCCGAGGCCGCCGACATTGCCGTGACTGGGCGTGCCGTACGCTACCCTTTGCTGTGCTCCGGCGACGACGGGCCTTCCTTGATCCCCCGTGGCCCGGCCACACCCCAAATAACCAGGCCCAGCACCGGCAGGATGATCAGCAGCAGCGCCCAGCCGGCCTTGGTGCCCGCCGACTTGTCGCTGCGAAACACGCTGACGATGGCCCACAGGTCCACGAGCAGCAACAGCACCGCGACGGCAATCCAGAAATAACTGGCTAATTCAGACATGGCCCAATCCTCGTGATGTCCGTGTAAGGGATTAGGCACAACGGCACAGGGTCCGTTCAAACAATCTGCCGGGCCATTCCTACAGACGCTCGTTCAGATAGGCCACCCAGCGCTCATAGGCTTCATGCTGGCGCTGGACCGCTGCGTCCCAGGCCGATCCAGCCATCTGATGGGCACCAATGAGCGACATCATTTCAGATGTGGCCGTGTCGAGTTCTACCAGCAGTTCTTGGGACCTGACTTTAAAGTCTTCGACAGTGGTCATCTCTTCTCTCTCCCCTGTGCGTGGGGTCGGTATCCACAACATGGATGCCTTTTTTTCAATCTGATTCTTTTAGGCGATGACCGGTCGATAGGCAGATAAGGGCCTCGGCGGAGAAATTGAAGTTAAACGTTTCCCGCCTGGCCGCGGTCAACTGAACAGACCCCAAAAGGCCACTACGCGATGCCAGATTCAAATATTTCAGTTATATTTCATTTTAATGACAGTCACTGATTGAGCAGGCCATGAAGATACGAGCGACCGTCATCTGTGAGGAAGACCGCCACGTTTTGTTGGTGCGTAAACCCAACAGTCGATGGGCCCTGCCGGGCGGCACGGTCGAGCGCGGTGAAACCCACGCCAGCGCCGCCATCCGGGAGCTTGCCGAAGAAACCGGGCTGGACGCCGAGAACCTGCTCTACCTGATGCGCCTCAGCGATGGCGACACCGTACACCACGTGTTTGAAGCCTCGGTGGCCGACCTGCGCGCCGCCCGGCCACAGAATGAAATCAGCGACTGCCTCTGGCAGCCTTTGGACGCGGTGGCTCACTTGCAGATGAAAAAGGGCACCCGGGAGATCCTCGAGGCGTTTCGGCGGCGGTTGTAGCGAGCGGTTGCACGCATGCCTCAGATCAGACCCGCGATCCGTGGGATTACGCGCCGTTATTCAGCGCCCTTTGGCGCGTAGCTTGGACAGAGGTGCTTCATTGCTAACGGGTCTCCTGCTGCGTGTATTTGCATCGCCATTATTTCACCCTGAAGGGACGGGTCGGCATCGACTTGGGCGATTTCGCTCTTTAGCTCTGGAGTAACCCCTCGATCTGGCACGTTAAGCAAGTTCTGAAGCGAATAGTTCATCTCGGGCTTCTGCTCCGCACACATCCGACCGATCGCAACGGCAGTGATAGCCATAAGACGATCGTCATTGGTAGGAAAAGAAGTTTGTCCGACGCTAGTGAGCGCAGTGAACATCAGCAGAAAACCGCTTTTTGAAATCAAACGCATATCCGAAACATCCTAGAAAGATGACCGCGTTATAGCAGCAGAAGCACGAAGGTCAACCACTCCTACCTACCGACACCACTCACATTCATTTACCTCCGCGCCCAACGGCAATCCGCGGAGCGGATGAGTGCAGCCGAATTTTGTTGGATCAACACTCCGCCCGTCTGGAGGAGACCATGAACGCAGCTTTGAAACTCAGCCAGGAGCGTTTCGACGCTCAGTTGCCTCCGCCGGTGAGCGAGAGCCCTCGGGAAGAAGCCCGGGCGGAATGGATCTTCAGCGCAGTCGAGCAGTTGGTCCGGTTCGGCAGCGACGTTTCGTTCCAGCGCCGGATGCGCAAGCCGCAGGGCGTGACCGTGGCTCAGTTGGCCCTGGCCGTGGATGAGCACGTTAACGGCCGTCTGGCGGGCTGCGAGGTCCATTCCCCTGCTCTGGGTAATCTGCTTTGTCCTTAGGCAGTCGGCCCGATCAGAACGCGGTGGCCGACCTGCTAGGGCCTAGCGACCACCCACTCGGCACGCTCGGAGAAATCGCCCAGGCCCTTATTGAGCCCTTGGCCGATGACGCCCTGGTCGCCCAGGCAGAGGAAAATGAGCTGTGAGCGCTCACATCGACATCGACCATGCCCTGGAAACCCTTGACCACACAAGTGCCAAGGACTTGGACGACTCGCTGGCTGAAGGGCAGATCATCCGCCACTTCACCGCCGGCAGCATCACCCCTGAAGAGTTCAAACACTACAGCGCCCGCCTGCTGAAGATCAGTCGGCAGCGCAAGGAGTTGTCATGACCACGCCAATCCATAAATCGCTGATCGACGAGCAGATCGAAGAGCTGCCCGCTGACCGAATGATCCTGGCCTTCACCCATGAAAAGTGGTTGGGTGCCCTGTCGCTAGCACATGACGCCGGCATTCCCAACGTCCATGCCTGGAGTGGCCGGGCATGCCTTTGCGGTGAGTGGACTGTCGCTTATGGGGTGAAGGCGTGAGCTTCGAAGACAGCGTGGTCGAGGGTAGCCACTGCATGAGCTGCTGCCACCCCATCGGCGAGGACATCGGATATCCGCGCTGCTGCTGGAACTGCGGCGGCGAAAGTAGTGAACAGAATCCGCCAGGCCACAAAAAACGGGCAAAAGCCGAAGCCATGCAGCGCTTCGATGGCTGGCTGATGCGCACAGGACTTGCCTACAAGAAGCACAAAAACGGCTTCCACGTCGTGTTAACGCTCCCTGATGGACGGATGATCGATTGCTGGCCCAGCACGAAAAAGTGGCAGCTCCGTGGCCAGCCAATCAGCCGAAACGGAAAAGCCTTGCATAAATTGGTACTTCAACAACTGAGGCCATGGACATGAAAGCCCTCACTTGGATCCTCACCGCCGGCCTCCTCATGACCATGCTGGCCTACACTGTGGTAAGGAGCGCTCCACTGTCTGCCATGTGCCTCAGCTCTCCCAGGTGCTGCGATGACTAGTCGCCAAGCCGCGGCGAAGAGGAAGAGCCGCGGCGAAGTAGAGGTACGGTTTCACAGCCTGCCCGCTACGCGCCAGGCCTTAGCTGAGTTGACGGCCTGGTCCGGCATTGAAGAACAGGGCGAGGCCATCACGTTGATGATTCACCACCTACATGGCCTCGGCCCAGATGGCGCCCTGCCTTTGCTCACCCCGCCGCGACACGAATACGCGATACCCGAAAACGTGTCGCGGAAATTGAAGCTGGCCTACGACCGAGAAGTTTTGCGCCTTGGCCAGAACGCAACTCCTTGATTATCGAATGCTGATGTCGATTTCCTGCATCAGTTGTCCGTCTTCTAAAGGCTCGGCTTTGATAAAAACAGCCTGGACGTGTGAGTTCTTCTTCTTAAATTTTTCGTCGAGGAAAGCCTGCGCCTCACAAAACTCAAGCACCTGCAGATCATCGCCGCGCCTTTTGATTCTGTTGAAAGTCAGGCCTCCTTGAAACTCGAGGAGCTCTTCGGGATCGAGCCCTTCGAGCTGACGTTTAAGATCTCCAACAGTGAACGGGAAGTTACTCATCTTCTCTCCTTGAGCCGGCTCCTTGCCGGTCAACCGTAATACCCCACCCTCAACCAGACAGGTACGAAAGTGGGGTCTGATTAAGCAATTAATAGCCGCGGCCCGCTCATTGGAACAGGACGCTATGACTGCTAAGCAGGAGAGATATCCATAGTCGCTAGATACCACTTCCCTTGACGAATAGTATCGTGCGCCTCTGCAAGCGAAACGTTATTGAGAAGTCTTTCTTTGATATCGCTCAGAATCGCATCATCTACCTCGTCTAGAACGATGTGAACGGTCGTTTCATCAAGACGGGAAGGCTTAACCGACGAAGGACGTTCGGCCACAATCAACTTGTAAAACTCGGTACGGCCTGGATCATTAATCTCGCCCTTTTGGACGAACACATCAAAAATCCAAGCCAGGTTAGCGTTTTCAATCTGGTTCACTGTGAGTTTCATGTCGCTCCTTGATCCGGCTCCATGCCGGTCACCCGTAATACCCCAACCCAAACCAAATTGCCACCACCGGTCACGGAGGGGAAAGGCGCATCGTTGCTTTAAGGGTTGGCTGGCCTGTCTACACGTTGACCTGTTTCCAAATCCTCAAGCTTAAAGTCCCACCAGTCTTCACTTGGCACAGACTTGAGGCCGTACTCCCGACCAGCGATCAGGTTAACGTCTCGAAAAATCGGTCGTGTCGCCCGGGTCCCTGTCCACTTTTTTATTTCTAAGCGGTGGCGCCCCGCTGTCAATCGATATTCCGTCCGCTGCGTATACAGCGCATAGAGAGTATCTGCCCCATCCACGCTGGCGATCGTGAGCGTTTTTTCAATCGCCCGAATGCCAGCGGTTTGAGAGTTTGGCAGCCCTTCTGCCGCCTTTTCTGTGTACGACTTGCACCCAGCTGCCACCAACAACGTCGCGACACCGAGAATCCGTAGTCCTCGAGCAAACTGCATAACCTGCCTCGTCGATTCGCAAAATTGCTCTATTCAATCCCATCAACTATCAAATTGCCATCCTGGCTCACGGAGAGCGACGCCTGCACTGGAGAAAACCATGTCCCTGCTGCACCAGATACTGGTCGGCGACTGCATCGACATGATGCGAACGCTGCCGGACCAGTCGGTAAACACCTGCGTGACGTCGCCGCCCTACTTCGGGTTGCGGGATTACGGCATGGCTGACCAGATCGGCCTGGAACAGACACCCGCTGAATTCATTGCACGCCTGGTGCTGGTGTTCCGGGAGGTTCGCCGGGTGCTGCGCGATGATGGAACGATCTGGGTAAACATGGGCGACACATACGCTTCAATCGCCGGCGGTTACGTACCAGGTGGATCGACGGGAAAGCACGATATTGTCTCGCTCGCCACCCGCGGCGCGGTGTTGCGCGGCAAGCGACGGTCCCCGCCCAACGCTCTCAAGCAGAAAGATTTGATGGGTATCCCTTGGCGGCTCGCCTTCGCTCTTCAGGACGACGGCTGGTATCTACGCCAGGACATTATCTGGCACAAGCCGAACCCGATGCCCGAATCAACCAGAGACCGCTGCACCAAGGCTCACGAATATTTGTTTCTGCTGAGCAAGTCGCCTCGTTACTACTACGACCAGTCCGCGATCCAGGAGCC
Organism: Pseudomonas chlororaphis; assembly: GCA_001023535.1. NCBI lineage: Bacteria > Pseudomonadati > Pseudomonadota > Gammaproteobacteria > Pseudomonadales > Pseudomonadaceae > Pseudomonas > Pseudomonas chlororaphis. The sequence continues at coordinate 4,309,591 of CP011020.1, read as the reverse complement.
CGCCTTCGGGGGGCCAAACCGAAACAGCGATGCAGTTTGGGAGAAACGGGCCGAGCGCCGAGCACGTCATTCCAGGGCAACGGTTCGCCCAGCACGGCCAGGGCGATCCGCGCCAACGCCAGTCGCCGACACCAGGAACAAGCGGAGCGTGTGGACGGTGGCCACCGCTGGTTATTAGGGCGCACACTTGGCCACCTTTCCCCCCGAACTGATCCGGCCCTGCATCCTGGCCGGTGCGCCACGAGGTGGGGTTGTGCTGAACCCTTTCGGAGGCGCGGGCACCACGGCAGTGGTTGCGATGCACGAAGGACGGAGGTCCATCCTATGCGAGCTGAATCCGGAATACGCCGCGATGGCTGAGCGCCGTATTGCTGCGGCGTGGCTCGACGGCGCGGCGCAGATGGATGTGTTTCACGACTCTGTACCTGCGGCCTAAATGTTCACAAGTTAGGAAACTTAGGTTTCCAAAACTTGGTTTGCAACGCCGTGTTGCAATTGTCCCAGTACGCGATAATTGCATCTCGGGCGCCCTTGACAGTTTCGAACGTCCCGGTAGGCTCGGGGATCCCGTTGATTCCGTCATCTACCTGACAACTCAAAATTCCTCCAGGATATGAACGAACGACTCTGGCACGGGTAGCTCGCCCGATGTTGTTGAAGCCAGCCCCCTCAAGTTCAAGCACAACCTCAACCACCTTAACCATCCTACACTCCCTTCCCGGCGCCGTGCCGATCACCCGTAATACTCCATATCAACTCAGGCCGCCGCATTTTTACTGTCAGCTGGAGCGGAATATGAAAACCGCTGCGATCGCAATCACACAGACAACTCCAAACACCATCCTTGCGACCCAAGGAGCTGTCAACCAGAGGCCGGTGGCCCCAGCAATCTGTCCAATGTTTTTCTCGCTGAAATAGCGGCCAGAAGGCGGCTCGCGAAAAGGATTGCCGCAATGGGGGCAGGAGTAGGCTTTATCGGAGATCTTTGCATTGCATTCAGGGCAGTCAATTAGGCTCATTATTTTTTGTCCGTTTTCATTGATGGCTGCAAATCGATATGAAGACTTCATTTTCTGATTTTGGTTCTGGGGCAACCCCTATGACCAACGAATTACGTCAGCTAGCGAGGCCGGCGGCACGCTGACGCTGCGCGGACCTCTTACTCAGCTCACCGAGCAGCTCAAGCGCGCTTCCGCGTGATCACTCCCGGGACGGAATGATTAGTTTTTTGATACGGGCAATAGTTTCAGGATCGTCCGGCTCGTCAACGACAATCAACAAATGGCTTGTATCAGTGAGCTGGGCTGTGGTCGAGGGATGCACCAGTTGCGCCAGCCTCGGCCAAGTGAACACTTCAACGCCGGACTGATCTTGCGGACTGCCCACTAACATCACCGCGCTGTAGCTTTTCAGATCGACCTGATCGATCTCTGCCTCGGTAATCACTCGATCAACCATTTTGCTCTCCCGTGCCCGGCCCCATGCCGGGCCATCAACCAATAGCCCACAAACCCACTTCACGCCACCCTGGCGAGGCGAACTAGCCACTATTTTGCTATTGCACTAACTCGCCAGGCAGGTGAGCATCATCGTCTGATAAACGCCTGAGCCCGCAAGGATGTCCCTTTGAAACTGCCGATAGTCAAGAAAGAAAAGCTCCAACAAGCGCTAAAGCGTTTCGACGAGAAATTCCGAAACAAACCTGAGTGGAAAGACTGGACAAACAATCAGGCGCATCGCTACGCGGTTAGTGCAAACGATCGACTCTACCCAGCAAAAAAGATTGTGTCCCTGGCTACCGGAACGCCAGTGGGGCTTTTTTCGGGTGGACAGCCCACAAACGGATATCTGAAGCGCCACGGCTTCACAATTGTTAACTTGCCGCGGTCTACCGATCCAGAGCTGCGCTTTGTGAAGGGCCAGGTCTATGATCGGCAGACGGAGATTCATGACCTCTTCGGTGGAAGTAGACAGAGTGGAATCTCACCATCTGCTCAATCGCCTGCGGTATTCATCTTCACGGGTGATTCAGGCGCGCAATACGGATATGCCGACGAATACGATGACAATGGTGTATTTGCCTACACCGGCGAAGGCCAGTCCAGCGACATGACGCTTACCAAGGGAAATCTGGCCATTATTCAGCATGCTAATAAAGGAAAAGCACTTCATCTGTTTGAAGCGCTCGGAAAGAGCCTGGGCCAGCGTTACATTGGCGAGTTTTCTTACGCAAATCATGAGTGGTGCACCGGGAAGGATAAGCACGGAAACGAGCGGCAACTCGTCGTGTTTAATCTCGTACCTGTAGGGCTTGAGCTCTCTCTGGAAGACTTCGATTACGAGGAGGACGAAGTTGTTAGCGACGTCAGCTCGCTCGAAGAAGCAAGAGAGCTAGCACTTCTAGCGGCCGAGGCAGGTTCAGTTGGGGAGAAAGGATTCGCGTTAAGGACGGTATATTACCGGAGCAAGCGGATCGCTAACTATGTATTGAAAAGGGCTGGAGGGATCTGTGAGAGCTGCGGAAAACCAGCGCCGTTCATGAAGAAAAATGGATCGCCCTATCTGGAGCCACATCACGTTAATCGAGTATCTGATGGTGGTCTTGATCATCCCCGATTTATTGGCGCTATCTGTCCTGACTGTCACCGTGAAATTCATCACGGTCTTAACGGCGAAGCGAAGAACGATACACTCAAAAACTATGTAGCCAACATCGAGCGTTGATGTAACTGATTCAAGGGCGAGTCTAACTCGCCCTTACCTATTGCGCTGAACGCTTACTCATTCAACGGCACAAGTTTGAACTGTGCACCTGGTAGCGCGCGCGATGATACGCCCCACCTAAGTTCCTATCGAGCGCCGCATTTTGGGCATGATACTTCCGTCACGTCCTTCGTGTCATTGGATCCACCACGATCTCCTCACCGCACTTGCAAGTAGCCATGTGATGCCTCCTCTAGGGATTCCATGAGCGTAGACCAAACCAAACTTCAACCAATCACGCCACCCTGGCGAGGATCCCCTATGCCTATTCACAACATCGTCAGCATGAGCGGCGGTAAGGACAGCACAGCTACGTTGCTGGTTGCCCGCGAGCTGGAGGTGCCGAACCTCAGCGCAGTAGTGGCAGCGCAGTAGTGGCCGATATCGGGCATGAGCATCCAGAGACTTATGACTACATCCACTACCTGGCCGAAGCCACAGGCGTTCCCATCCGCTGGGTGAAGGCGGACTTCTCCAGGCAGATCGCTGGGAAGCGGAAATTCATCGAGACCAAGTGGCGCGAGAAAGGCGTGGCGGAATCTGTGGTGTTGGGAGCTCTGGAGATTCTGCACCCCACCGGCAACCCGTTCCTGGACCTGTGCCCGTGGAAAGGCCGATTCCCCAGTACCAAGGCGCGCTTCTGCACCGACGAACTCAAGCGCAATCCGATCATCGAGCATGCATATTTGCCGCTCATGGACAGCGAAAACATGCTGCTGTCCTGGCAAGGTGTTCGGGCTGATGAGTCGCCGGCCCGCAAGTACCTACCAGAGTGCGACGAGGTCGGGGGCGGACTATTCAATTACCGGCCCATTTTGAAGTGGACGATTGATTCGGTATTCGAGGCCCACCGGGCAGCTGGAATCAAGCCGAACCCGCTGTACTTGCAAGGCTGCAATCGCGTTGGCTGTATGCTCTGCATAATGTGCGTGAAAGACGAGCTCCGACAGATCGCCGCCCGGTGGCTAGGGGAAGTTGACCGGTTGCGCGAGTGGGAGCGACTGGTGAGCATCGCCAGCAAGCGCGGCGCGGCTACGTTCTTCGCTACCGTGACCGATCCTACTGTCAAAGTCAGATGACAAGGTCAGCGCTGTCACGCACGGCATTGACCGGATAGTCAACTGGAGCAACACGGCGCGGCGCGGGCGTCAGTCCGATATGGTCGACCTCATCGCCCGCTCTGATAGCCAAAACAGTTGCTCTTCAGCCTATGGTCTTTGTGAATGATTAAATTTATTCGCAGGACTGGTTTTCAGTTTCCCCTTCGCCTCAATTTCTGATTGAACTCTACCTGCCAGCTTCTGAAATGCGGCCGATTTTCTATGATCTGAAGCAACAAACATAATTTGCGCGCTATGAAACTCAAAGGGTTTTCGAGTGACAGCGCTTATTGACCGACCGACATACATGGAGAATTTCAAACCAAGTAGGCTGAATGTGTGGAGTCGATCTGCACCAATCCTTCCAGAAGTAGGAAACGTCATGACCGCCGAAGTATCTGCATCCGAATTGACATCGACGAGCAATAACACGTTATCCAGTGTTCCTTCGCCTAACAAAAACCTTCTAAATTCCAATTCGTAGTGGGGGCCGAGTGCGCGCTTGTAAGCATCACACTCATACCCCCAATCCCAAACCTGCGCCCTCCAAAAAATGCTAACCGCAAAGTAGAAGATCGAACTTACAACGGCCGCATCAAGCAAGCGCCCGTCGTACATATCGAATCTCTCACCTTTAGAGATAGATGCCTCAGAATTCAACAGGTCGAGCAGCGGGAACCCGGATGCAGTGGCCCAAAGCCGCCCCATTATCCTCTCGCCACTTTTGGAGAAAAGGTCTTCACACGACGTGCAAAGTAATGGGCGCTTAACTTGTCTATCCGTTTGGATCGCGCTTTTTCTACGAAGATTGATCAAAACAGGTGGACCGTTACCTGTCTCTCCCGTTCCTCGAACATGGGGGTAGGCAGCCGCAGGCATAAAATGGCTGTCGATAAGTTTGCCTTTTTCCTTCTTGCAAAGTCCGCAAATCATAATGTCCCTTCCCCAGAATCCATTCGTCCAATATACCGACGAGGTATGCCCATGCCCACAGAAAACAAAACGGCCGAGCCGCTGCCGACATTGGCGACCGGCGCCGCGCTTGATGCATCGACGTGGACCGACTCCGTCGAACGCCTCCGTTATCACTGCAGCGGCGCCGGCGTTAAATGGCACCACACAGCAGCCACCATTTTCACGGTGCAGACCAAGCGAATCGATTACGGCTACGAGATCGATTACGCCGAAGGCCGCGTTGTGTGCCTGGAGGATCGGTTGTGGTTCAGCCCGAAAGAGTACTGGGACGACCTCGATGGACGAGGACGACCAGCGGAACTATCTCACGGAGCTCGATGACCACACTGTCACTGGCTGGAACAAGCGCTGGGAGATCGTAAACAGCCACTTCACCCGGGAGGCCGCCCAAGCAGCGCGACTATGGCGAAATGCGCGTTTATGTCGAATCGCAGTACTACGCCTGGGAATTCGAAGCCATCAAGGAAGCGATCCTCGACGGCACGCTGACATTCATGCCAAAGCCGGTTGTGAATGCCCATGATCTGGTATCGATGGAGATTGCAGGATGAGCGAAGTTAAGCACTATTTCTGGGTTCAGAAGGCATGTCAGAGGGCGGAAAATCTCCGGACACTTATGTGAGAAGCACATTATGCGACGGGGTCACCGCCGAGAACCAGGCCCTACAACAGCGCCTGACCACGGCAGACAAGCGCATCGACGAGCTGGAGGGAAATTGGCCACCTTGGCGGCGGAGGCTGATGAAGAGGCTTATCCACTCTGCGACTACTGCGCCAAGCCTCTGGACTATGAGCCCTGGCACGGCAGCGAGGGTGAGAACCGGCACATTCGATGACCGTGAGCATGCTGCGCAAGCGCTTCGACGACGCGCGGGAAGCTGCCGGCATACCAAAAGCTGCGTTTCAGATGCGGGATCTGCGCGCAAAGGCCGCCACCGACAAAGAAGAGTCGACAGGCAGCATACGAGAGACCAGGGACCAGCTTGGACACACAACCGTAAGTATGACGGAGCAGTACATTCGCCGGCGCCGCGGTGCCAAAGTTACGCCGACGAAATAAGCGAATTGCGGAAAAGATTTTCAGATTGCGGAAAACACAAAGGGCCTACCCGGCAGAAAAAACCGTGCAAGCCCTTGTTTTATATGGTGCCCGAAGCCGGAATCGAACCGGCACGCCCTTACGAGCGGGGGATTTTAAGTCCCATGCGTCTACCAGTTTCGCCATTCGGGCGGTAGCGCGGTGTAGCCTTGAAAGGCTGGCAAGATGGGGATCTGCCAGGATCGAGGCGGGTGCAACAAGAAGGGGAATATATACATCCCTCCCCGGCGAAGCAAGGTTGCTCATGTCCTTTTCAAGACAAAACCTTTCCCTGCTCCGTAAACAAAAAAGCTCTGTAGATCATGGATCTACAGAGCTTTTTAAAAGTGGAGGCCGAAGTCGGAATCGAACCGGCGTAGGTGGATTTGCAATCCACTGCATAACCATTTTGCTATTCGGCCTCAAAACGTTCGATGCAATACAGCCACATCAACCGCGTACAAACCTGATCAGGAAAACAGGCTTTTTAAAAGCGCTATCTCCTTGAAAACATTGAGATTTTTTACGTCCCAGTGCGTTCGATGGGCGCAATTATGTACTCATTTCCCAAAGCTGACAACCCCTTGATTTCAAAAAAAAATTGGCGTCGAGCTGATTTCCGTGCCTGATGATTCACTCGGCGGTTGATGTCCGTGGCGAGGGAGCTTGCTCCCGCTGGGCTGCGCAGCAGACCTGTTTATGAGCGTTGCGCACTCAAGCGGGAGCAAGCTCCCACGCCACCGATCCCTCACTGACAGTCGCGGCCCAGGGTCATTGCCGGTAACATACCGGCCTCCCCCGCAACCCTTCGGCCACTCGCCGAATAAGCCGATTCCATGCCTTTTGAACTCAGCGTTGACCTCACTACCCTCGCTATCCTGATTCTTGTCGCGTTCCTTGCCGGTTTCATCGATGCCATTGCCGGCGGTGGCGGCCTGTTGACCACCCCGGCGCTGTTGACGGCGGGCCTACCACCGCACCTGGTCCTGGGCACCAACAAACTGAGCTCGACCTTTGGCTCGGCTACGGCCAGTTTCACCTTCTACCGGCGCAAGCTGTTTCATCCCCGGCAATGGACCCACGCCCTGGTCGGCACGCTGATCGGGGCCTTGGTTGGGGCGGTCGTCGCCCATTACCTGCCCGCCGAATGGCTGAACAAGATGCTGCCGGTGATCGTCTTCGCCTGTGGCCTGTACCTGTTGTTTGGCGGCACGCCCAAGGCCCCCCTGGACAGCGACGCCCCGATCAAGAAGACCTGGCAAGCACCCCAAGGCTTCAGCCTGGGTTTCTACGACGGTGTCGCCGGTCCCGGTACGGGCGCGTTCTGGACGGTCAGCAGCCTGCTGCTCTACCCCATCGACCTGGTCAAGGCCAGCGGCGTGGCGCGTAGCATGAACTTCGTCAGCAACATTGCCGCACTGTCGGTGTTCATCTTTTCCGGGCAAGTGGACTGGGTCATCGGCCTGAGCATGGGTCTGTCGGTGATGACCGGGGCGTTCTTCGGGGCTCGCACCGCCATCAGCGGCGGCGCGAAGTTCATCCGGCCGGTGTTCATCACCGTGGTGTTGGGCCTGACGGTGCGTCTAGCCTGGCAGCACTGGTTCAGCATGGCCTAGACGACGAGCCACGTAGAGGTCGATCAGGTAGCGCGCGATGGAGCGCGAGGCCGGCAGCGGTGGCAGGTTGTGCACGTTGAACCACTGGGCGTCCTCGATTTCGTCCTCCTGGGGCACGATGTCGCCACTGGCGTACTCGGCGTGGAAACCCAGCATCATCGAATGGGGGAACGGCCAGCACTGGCTGCCCACGTACTGGATGTTCTTCACCTCGACGCTGACTTCTTCGCGCACTTCCCGCACCAGGCAGTCCTCGGCGGACTCACCAGGCTCGGCGAACCCCGCCAGGGTGCTGTAGACACCGCTGACGAAACGCGGCGAACGCGCGAGCAGGACCTCATCGCCGCGAGTGATCAACACGATCATGCTCGGCGAAATCCGCGGGTAGTGGCGCAAGTCGCAGGCATCACAGTACATGGCGCGTTCCCGTGGGACCTGGCTCATGCGCTTGCCGCAACTGCCACAGAATCGATGCTCGCGGGCCCAGGTGCCGATCTGCGCCGCATAGCCCAACACCTTGTAGAGCGTGTGGTCATCCTCGAGCATGAACGCCCGCAGGCCCTTCCAGTTGCACCCTGCTATCTCCTGCGTGCCCTGCAACTCCAGCAGGTACACCGGCTCGCCATCCAGGTGACCGATACCGTGTTCGGCAAGGATCGACAGGTCCTGGCGCTTGAGCCATTCGCGGGGAAACAGTGCGCCGTTGTCATCGAACAGAAAGCCTTCCGGGCTTCGGGCCACAGCCCAGCCGCCAGGAAGTTCGGTGTCGATTACTGCGGTGGTCCAGCGTGAAATCATGGTCAGTCAATCCAGAAATTCGGGTTTCTGTTTGCTCATATGGGCGGCCATGGCCACGCGCAGGTCGGTCGATTGCAACATGGCGGCGTTCCACGTGGCGACGTACTCCAGCCCGTCGTCGATGCGGTGGTCGCGCATGTAGCTGATCATTTCCTTGGTGCCGGTCACGGCGATCGGCGACTTGGCGGCGATCTCCCGGGCAATGCCCATCACGCCGTCGAGCAAGCCGGCCGCGTCGCTGTAGACACGGTTGACCAGGCCAATGCTGCGCGCTTCGTCGGCCCCGAAGGTACGCCCCGTATAAGCGAGTTCACGCAGCATGCCGTCCCCGATGATCCGGGGCAAGCGTTGCAACGTGCCAACATCGGCGGCCATGCCGATATCGATTTCCTTGATCGAGAACTGGGCGTCCTCGGCGGCGTAGCGCATGTCGCAGGCCGCGATCAGGTCGATGGCACCGCCCAGGCAATAGCCCTGGATCGCCGCCAGCACGGGTTTGCGGCAGTTGTCGACGGCGTTGAACGAGGCTTGCAGTTGCAGGATCTTGCGTCGCAACAGGCGCGCATTGCGGCCCACGTCCTTGCCCATTTCGTTGGCCACGCCGGCCAGCATCATCAGGTCTATCCCCGATGAAAAATGTTTGCCGGCCCCGCTCAGCACCACCACCCGTGCCTCGTCGGTGTCATCGATCCATTGGAAGATCTCGATGATCTCGCTCCAGAACGCGGCGTTCATCGAATTGATCTTTTCCGGCCGGTTGATCTGCACGTGGGCGATGTTGTCTGCAAGTTCGACGCTGAACGCTTGGTATTGCGACATGGCAGTGATCCTTTACCGGCTGAAAAGAGGCCTGAACTATAACAAGCCAACGCGACGGGACGTAGGCAGTGCATCGGCCAAAAGCGGGACTCGATGGCAGCGATAAAGATGATCCGTGGCGAGGGAGCTTGCTCCCGCTGGGCTGCGCAGCGGCCCCATTTTTTGAGTGCTTCGCACTCAGGCATGAGCAAGCTCCCTCGCCACAGGCTAATTAATCAACCTTGTCAGTCGCCTCCAGCCGCCCGTCCCACCCTCCCCCCAGCGCGGCAATCAACTGCACGCTGGCGATCAGGCGGCTCTGCTGCAGGCTCAGCACGCTACGCTCATTGCTCAAGGCGGTGGCCTGGACAGTCACCACATCCAGGTACGCGATCAACCCGGCCTTATACTGGTTCTGGGTCAGGCGCAAGGACTCGCGAGCGGCATCGAGGGCCTCCTGGCGCACACGCGCCTCATCTTCCAGCACCTTGAGCTGGATCATGTAGTTCTCCACCTCACGAAAGCCGTCGAGCACGGTCTGGCGATAAGTGGCGACGGTCTGGTCGTAGGCGGCGACGCTGCGGTCGACTTCCGCCGAGCGCTGGCCGCCGTCGAACAGGGTCATGGCCAGCTGCGGCCCAACCGACCAGAAACGGTTCGGCACGCTCACCCAGTTGTCATAGGTACTGCTGCTGTAGCCACCGCTGAGGCTCAAGGTCAGGTCCGGGTAATAAGCCGCCTTGGCCACGCCGATGTTGGCGTTGGCGGCCATCACCGAGCGCTCGGCCGAGGCGATGTCCGGCCGGCGCTCGAGCAGTTGCGAGGGCAGCGCCACCGGGATTTGCGGCAGCGCCGGGACCTCCTGGGTCTCGGCCAGCTTGAACTCGGCCGGCGGCAGGCCCATCAACACGGCGATGGCGTTTTCAAACTGGGCCCGCTGCCAGATCAGGTCGATCAGGTCGCCCTGGGTGGTCTTGAGCTGGTTCTGGGCCTGGGCTACCGCGTCCCTGCCGGAAACGCCGGCGCGGTATTGGTTCTCGGTCATTTTCAGCGAGCGCTGATAGTTGTCGACGGTGCTTTGCAGCAAACGCTTCTGTTGATCGAGAACCCGCAGTTGCAGGTAGTTCTGCACCAGCTCCGACTGCTGGCTCAGGCGCATGGCGGCGAGGTCGGCAAAGCTGGCCTGGGCGCTCGCCTCGTCGGCTTCGAGGGTACGCCGCAGCTTGCCCCAGATGTCGGCCTCCCAACTGACGCCCGCCTGGGCGTTGTAGGTGTCGCGGATGCCACTGGAGGAACTGCTCAGGCTCGAACTGCTGCTGCCGGTGCCCTGGCTGGAGCGGGTCTTGCCCACGGTCAGGTCCACGCTCGGAAAAAACGCGCCTCGCGCACTGCGCACCAGCGCCCGGGCCTGGCGGTATTGCGCCTCGGCCTGGGCCACGGTCTGGTTGGAGGTATTGAGCGTTTCCACCAGGCCGTTGAGCTGCGTATCGCCGTACAACTCCCACCAGGCGCCTCGGGCCAAGGCGTCGCTGGGATTGGCCTGGCGCCAGCCCTGGGCCTGTTTGTACTGCGCTGGCGCGGCGGCCGACGGGCGCTGGTAATCCGGGCCGATGGCGCAAGCACTGAGCATCGCCACGCACAGCGCCAGGCTCAGTCCCCGTGACCCACGGGCGGTCGCCAACACGGTGGCAAGATGGAAAGGCGAACGATCGGTCATAGCGGAGTTTCCAGGGCAGCATCAGTGCGCACGCCGCGCCAGCGGTTGAAGCGATGGCGCAACTTATCAAGATAGAGGTACACCACCGGCGTGGTGTAGAGGGTCAGGACCTGGCTGAACACCAGCCCGCCAATGATGGTCAGGCCCAGCGGCTGGCGCATTTCCGCGCCTTCGGCATTGCCGAGCAGCAGCGGCAAGGCCCCCAGGATCGCCGCCAGGGTGGTCATCAGAATCGGCCGCAAGCGCAGCAGGCAGGCACTGCGGATCGATTCGAGCGGCGATTGGCCGCCTCGCTCCAGTTGCAGCGCCAGGTCGATCATCAGGATCGCGTTTTTCTTCACCACACCGATCAGCAGGAACAGCCCCAGCAGTGAAATCAGGCTGAACTCGCTGCCCAGCGCATAGATCGACAGCAACGCGCCGACCCCGGCCGATGGCAGCGTCGAGAGGATGGTCAGCGGGTGGATGTAGCTCTCGTACAGCACGCCCAACACCAGGTAGACCGCCAACAATGCCCCGAGAATCATGAACGGCTGGCTCTTCTGGGTCGCCGCGAATGCGTCGGCGGTGCCGGCCATCTTCACGATGACGTCTTCGGGCATGCCGAGCCTGGCAATGGCGCGCTCGATGGCAGCGCTGCCCTGCTCCACCGTCACGCCCTCGGCCATGTCGAACGAAATGCTCTCGGAGGCGAACTGGCCTTCATGGCTGACCCGGTCGTCTTCCAGGCTGTTCTCGTAATGGGCAATGGTCGACAGTGGCACGCGCGCGCCGTCGGCGGTGATCACCTGGACTTGCTCCAGGGTGCTCGGGTCCTGGGCGTACTTGGGATTGACCTCCATCACCACCTGGTATTGGTTGAGGCTGTCGTAGATGGTGGAGATCTGCCGTTGGCTGTAGGCGTTGTTGAGCACCGCCGTGACCATGTTCATGTCGATGCCCAGGCGCTTGGCCTGGTCGCGGTCCACCACCAGTGTCACTTGCTGCGCCCCGCCACCGTCGCGCGCGTCGATGGCGGTCAGCTCCGGCAAGGCACGGAACGCCGCCGTGACCTTGGGGTACCACTCGCGCAGGGACGCCAGGTCGGCACTTTGCAGGATGTAGGAATACTGCGAGGTGGTCTGCTCGCGCCCGCCACCGAACTGCAGGTCCTGGTCGGCCATCAACATCAGCTGGGCACCAGGAACCTTGGGCATTTCCTTGCGCAAGCGCTCGATGACTTTCTGCGCGGAAATCTCCCGGTCCTTGATCGGCTTGAGGCGCACCAGCATGAAGGCATTGTTGGTGCCGTTGTTGCCGCCAATGAAGCCGGCGACGCTCTGCACCGCATCATCCTTGAGCACAGCACGCCGGAAGATTTCCATCTTCGGTTGCATCACGTTGAACGACAGCCCGTCATCGCCGCGCACGAAACCGATCAACTGGCCGGTGTCCTGCTGCGGCATGAAGGTCTTCGGCACCACCACGTACAACGCCACGTTCACCCCGATGGTCACCAACAGGCTGAGCAAGGTCAGGCGGCGATGGCGCAGGACCCAGTCCAGGCTGGTGGCGTAGCCACGCACCATGCGCTCGTTGAGGCGGTGGCTCCAGCGCTGCAAGCGGTTCTCCTGACCCGGCACGTGCGGCTTGAGCCAGCGGGCGCAGAGCATTGGCGTGAGCGTCAGCGAAACCACCAGCGAGACCACAATGGACGCGGCCAGGGTGATGGAGAACTCGCGGAACAAGCTCTCGATGATCCCGCCCATGAATAGGATCGACAGGAACACCGCCACCAGGGAGACATTCATCGACAGCAGGGTAAACCCGACTTCACTCGCCCCCAGGTAGGCCGCCTTCATCGGCGCCACGCCCTCGTCGATGTGCCGGGAAATGTTCTCCAGCACCACGATGGCATCGTCCACCACCAGCCCGGTGGCAAGGATCAGCGCCATCAGCGACAAGTTGTTCAACGAAAAGCCGTACAGGTACATCACCGCGAACGTGCCCACCAGCGACACCGGCACCGCCAGGGTCGGGATCAGCGAAGCACGGAAGTTGCCGAGGAACAGGAACACCACCAGCACCACCAGGGCCACGGCGATCAGCAGGGTCATTTCCGCTTCATGCAAGGTCGCCTTGATCACCGGCGAGCGGTCCATCGCCAAGTTCAGCTTGACGCTGGCCGGCAGCACCGCCTGCAAAGCCGGCAACTGGGCCTTGATCTCGTTGACGGTCTCGATGATGTTGGCCCCGGCCTGCCGGTTGATCACCAGCAACACCGCGGCATCGTCATTGAAGAAACCGCTGTTGTAGCGGTCCTCGACGCTGTCGGTGACTTTCGCCACGTCCTTGAGCCGCAACACCGAGCCATCCTGGTAACGGATGATCAGCGTTTCGTAGTCCTTGGCCTTTTCCAACTGGTCGTTGGCCTGGACCTGCCACATGCGCCGGTCGTCCTCCACCGACCCTTTGGGCCGGCGCACGTTGCTGTTGGCAATCGCGGTGCGCACGTCGTCCAAGGCCACGCCGTACTGGTCCAGCGACTTGGGCTCCAGTTCGATGCGCACCGCCGGCAGGGAGCTGCCGCCGATCTGCACTTCACCGACGCCCGAGACCTGGGACAGGCTCTGGGACAGGATGGTCGAGGCCAGGTCGTAGAGCTGGCCTTTCTCCAGCACGTCCGAGGTCAGCGACAGCACCATGATCGGTGCCTGGGACGGGTTGACCTTCTTGTAGGTGGGCATGCTGCGCATGCCACTGGGCAACAGGTTGCGCGAAGCATTGATCGCCGCCTGCACCTCCCGCGCCGCGCCGTTGATGTCGCGGTCCAGGTCGAATTGCAAAATGACGCGGGTGGAGCCCTGGCTGGAGCGGCTGCTCATGGTGTTGACCCCGGCGATGGCGCCGAAGGAGCGTTCCAGGGGCGTTGCCACCGTCGACGCCATCACTTCCGGGCTGGCGCCCGGCAGGCTGGCCTGGACGACAATCACCGGGAAATCCATCTGCGGCAGCGGCGACACCGGCAACAGGCCGAAGCACACCCCGCCGAGCAGCGTGATGGCGAAACTCAGGAGCATGGTTGCCACGGGACGGCGGATGAAGGGGCCGGAGAGGTTCATCAGCAACCGCTCCGGGCTTCAATGCGCAAGTTGTCGTGGCGAGGGAGCTTGCTCCCGCTTGAGTGCGCAGCGCTCACACGAGGGGCCGCTGCGCAGCCCAGCGGGAGCAAGCTCCCTCGCCACGGAGCGTTCGCCCGCCCCAGGTTTTCGGGCGTCGCCGTCATGCCTGCACCTCTTTCCCATCCGGCTTGGCGAAGCGGCGGCCCAGGCGGTCGAAATACAGGTAGATCACCGGCGTGGTGAACAGCGTCAGCACCTGGCTCACCAGCAGCCCACCCACCATCACCAACCCCAGGGGTTGGCGCAGTTCGGCGCCGGAGCCGGTGGCCAGCATCAGCGGCACCGCCCCGAACAAGGCGGCCAGGGTGGTCATCAGGATCGGCCGAAAGCGCAGCAGCGCGGCCTGGTAGATCGCCGTCTGCGGGTCCACGCCCTGGTTACGTTCGGCGTCGAGGGCGAAGTCGATCATCATGATCGCGTTCTTCTTGACGATGCCGATCAGCAGGATGATGCCGATGATCGCGATCATCCCCAGGTCGTTGCCGGTGAGGATCAGGGCCAGCAAGGCGCCGATGGCCGCCGATGGCAGCGTGGACAGGATCGTGATCGGGTGGATGTAGCTTTCGTACAGCACACCGAGGACGATGTACATGGTCACCACGGCCGCCAGGATCAGTAGCAAGGTACTCGACAGCGAGGCCTGGAACGCCTGGGCCGCACCCTGGAACTCGGTCTGTACCCCCAGCGGCATGCCGATGTCGTGCTGGACCTTTTCGATCACCTCCACCGCGTGCCCGAGGGCCACGCCGGGGGCGAGGTTGAACGACATCATCACCGCCGGGAACTGGCCGATGTGGGCAATCGCCAATTGCGCCTGGCGTTCCTCGACCCGGGCCAGGCTCGACAGCCGCACTTGCCCGCCGTCGGTGGTCTTGACGTGAATCTGGTCCAGCGCCTGGGGCCCGATGCGCTCCCCGGCCTGGGCCTGCAGCACCACGCGGTACTGGCTGGCCTGGGTGTAGATGGTGGAAATCTGCCGCTGGCCGAAGGCGTCATACAAGGCATCGGTGATGTTCGACACCGACACGCCCAGGCGTGACGCGGCATCGCGGTCGATCACCAGATAGACCTGGAGGCCCTTGTCCTGCAAGTCGCTGGCGACGTCGGTCAGTTCCGGCTGGCTGGCCAGGGCTTCGACCAGCCGACCGCTCCAGAGGCTGAGCAACTCGGCGTCCGGCGACGACAGGCTGAACTGGTACTGGGTGCGGCTGACCCGGTCCTCGATGGTCAGGTCCTGCACCGGCTGCATGAACAGGCGGATGCCCACCAGTCGATCCAATTGCGGCTGCAACCGGGCAATGATCTCGGTGGCGCTGTCATCCCGTTCGCCGTGGGGCTTGAGGTTGATCAACAGGCGGCCGCTGTTGAGCGTGGCGTTGTCGCCGTCCACGCCGATGTAGGACGACAGGCTGTCCACCGCTGGATCGGCGAGGATCACCTTGGCCAGTTGCTGCTGGCGTTCACTCATGGCGGCAAACGAAATCGATTGCGGCGCTTCGGAAATGCCTTGGATTACGCCGGTGTCCTGCACCGGAAAAAATCCCTTGGGCACGGCCAGGTACAGCACCACCGTCAGCACCAGGCTACCCACCGCCACCAGCAGGGTCAGCGGCTGGTGCTTGAGTACCCACTGCAACCGGCGTCCGTAGCCGGCGATCAACCAATCGATCCAGGCCCCGCTGGCGCGGTAGAAACGGCCTTGTTCGTGTGCCTTGGGTTCACGCTTGAGCAGGCGCGCGCACATCATCGGCGTCAGCGTCAGGGACACCACCAGGGAAATCAGGATCGCCACCGCCAGGGTGATGGCGAACTCACGGAACAGCCGCCCTACCACGTCCGCCATGAACAGCAGCGGGATCAGCACGGCGATCAGCGACAGCGTCAGGGATACCAGGGTGAAGCCGATCTGCTTGGCCCCCTTGAGCGCGGCCTGCAACGGACTGTCGCCTTCTTCGATATAGCGGGCGATGTTTTCCAGCATGACGATGGCGTCGTCCACCACGAACCCGGTGGCGATGGTCAGGGCCATCAGCGTCAGGTTGTTGATGGAGAAGCCCGCCAGGTACATCACGCCGAATGTCCCGATCAACGACAGCGGCACCGCCACGGACGGGATGATGGTGGCGCTGACACGGCGCAGGAACAGGAACGTCACCATGACCACCAGGGCAATGGCGATCAGCAGTTCGTGTTGCACATCGGTGACCGAGGCGCGGATGGTCTGGGTACGGTCGGTGAGCACGGTGACGTCGAGGCCGGCTGGCAGGTTGTCAGTGATGCTGGGCAGCAGGGCCTTGATCCGATCCACCACCTCGATGACGTTGGCCCCCGGCTGGCGCTGGATGTTCAGCAGCACGGCCTGGTTTTCGTTGGCCCAGGCGGCAAGGCGCTCATTCTCGGCACCATCGACGATCTGCGCCACATCCTTGAGCCGCAACGGCGCGCCGTTGGCATAGGCCAGGATCAGCTCGGCGTAATCCTTGGGCGAGGTCAACTGGTCGTTGGCGTCGAGCATCGAGACCCGGGTCGGGCCGTCGAAGTTGCCCTTGGGCTGGTTGACGTTGGACGCACCGATCAGCGTGCGTACATCCGCCAGGTTCAGGCCGTTGGCCGCCAGCGCCTCGGGGTTGACCTTGATCCGCACCGCCTGGCGCTGGCCACCGGCAATGGTCACCATGCCGACCCCGCTGATCTGCGCGATCTTCTGCGCCATGCGGGTGTCCACCAGGTCATTGAGCTTGGGCAGCAGCATGGTCTTGGAAGTAATCGCCAGGGTCAGCACCGGGGTGTCCGCCGGGTTGACCTTGTTGTACACCGGCGGCGCCGGCAGGTCGTTGGGCAGCAGGTTGGTGGCGGCGTTGATCGCCGCCTGCACCTGTTGCTCGGCGACGTCCATGTTGATTTCGAGATTGAAGCGCAGGGTGATCACCGACGCGCCACCGGAACTGGTGGAGGCCATCTGCGTCAGGCCCGGCATCTGCCCGAACTGGCGCTCCAGGGGCGCGGTCACCGCACTGGTCATCACATCGGGGCTGGCGCCGGGGTACAGGGTCATCACGCGGATGGTCGGGTAATCGACCTGGGGCAACGCCGACACCGGCAACAGCCGATAGGCGATCAGGCCGGCCAGGACGATGGCCAGCATGCTCAGGGTCGTGGCGACCGGACGCAGGATGAACAGCCGCGAGAGATTCATGCGCCGCCCTTTTTCGCCTTGTCGGCCGCTGCCGATTCAGCCGGCGCCGCCGCGGTCTTGCCCTGCAAGTGTTCGGTGGGTGAAGTGGGCACGTCCTGGCTGTCGTTGACCACTTCCACTTCGCTGCCTTCCTTCAGGCGGTCGGTGCCTTCCAGCACCACCCGATCGCCGGCGGCCAGGCCTTCGGTGACCACGGTGTTCTCGCCGTCGCTGGCGCCGATCTTGAGTTTCTTGAGGGTGACTTTCTTGTCGCCCTCCAGGGCATAGACAAAGGTGCCATTGGTGCCGAACTGGATGGCGGCCGTCGGTGCCAGGATCACGCCCTTGAGGGTGTCGGCCAGCAGGCGCACGTTGACGAACTGGTTAGGAAACAGCGACTGGTCGCGGTTATCGTAGCGAGCCTTGAACTTCAGGGTGCCGGTGGTCACGTCGATCTGGTTGTCCAGGCTCTGCAGGACACCCTTGGCCTGGAGTTTTTCGTCACCCCGGTCCCAGGCTTCGACCGGCAGCTTCGCGCCACTGTGGTAACGGGCCAGCACGGTTTCGAGGCTGTTTTCCGGAAGGGTGAACACGACGCTGATTGGTTGGGTCTGGGTGATGACCGCCAGGGCCGTGGTGTCGTTCGCCGCCACCAGGTTGCCGACATCCAATTGGCGCAAGCCGACGCGCCCGGAGATCGGCGCACGGATCTTGGTGAATTCAAGGTTGAGCCTGGCGTCGTTGACCGCCGCCTGGTTGGTCTTCACCGTGCCCTGGTACTGGCCTACCAGCGCGGCGGCCGTATCGAGAGTCTGCTTGGCGATGCTGTCTTCGGCATACAGCCCGCGATAACGCTCCAGATCCACTTGGGCATTCTTTAATTGCGCCTGGTTCTGCAACAGCGTGCCTTCGGCCTGGAGCAACGCGTTCTGGTATGGACGCGGGTCGATCTCGGCCAGCAGGTCGCCGGCCTTGACCATCTGCCCTTCTTCAAAGGCAATCTTGACCAGTTCCCCGCCCACCCGGCTGCGCACATTGATGGTGTTGAGCGCCGTGACCGTGCCCAGCGCCTTGTAGTACAGCGGGAAATCACCGGTGACCGCCGGCGCCACGCGGACCGGGATCGGCCCCGAGGCGCCGCCGAATCCAGGCCGCATGCCGCCCGAGCGTCCCATGTGCCCGGCTGCGGCCTTCTGCCCTGCCCCAGGCTTCTGGGTCGTGCTGGAGGGCCAGAACTTCCAGGCCAGCAGCGCGACGACCAGGAGGATAAGCAAGCCGAATAGCCAGCGGCGGGGATGACGGGAAACAGAGGATTGCATGGAGTGATCAACCATTGGGCGCGTGGGCTTCTTCTACGGGAGGCTGAACGATAAGCACTGGGCGGTATTTAGCAAAGCGGCTTTACCGGCAATTTACCTTGGGCTTACCTTTCGTCAAATCGGCTAAAGCCTTGAAGTACAAATAAAAACGGCCTGGGTTGGACCCTGGCCGTCGAAATTGTAATAAATGATCTGTTTCAGAACACTTATTTCAGGATGCCTGGTTTCACGGCATCACTTCAGCGCGCTGAGCGCCGCGTCGTAGTTAGGCTCTTCGGCGATTTCCTTGACCAGCTCGCTGTGCAGCACGGTGTCGTTCTCGTCCAGCACGACGACGGCACGGGCGGTCAGGCCCTTGAGCGGACCATCGGCAATGGCCACGCCATAGTTCTGGATGAACTCGGCACCGCGCAGGGTCGACAGGCTCTGGACGTTGTCCAGGCCTTCGGCGCCGCAGAAACGTGCCTGGGCGAACGGCAGGTCGGCGGAGATGCACAGCACCACGGTGTTATCCAGCTCGTTGGCCTGGGCATTGAACTTGCGCACAGAGGTGGCGCAGGTCGGCGTGTCGACGCTTGGGAAAATATTCAGCACCTTGCGCTTGCCGGCGAAGCTCGCCAGGGTAACGTCGGACAGATTGCCGGCCACCAGGGAAAAGGCTGGCGCCTTGGAGCCGGCTTGGGGCAATTGGCCGTTGACTTGAACCGGGTTGCCTTTGAGCGTGACTTGAGCCATGAACGGATTCCTTCTGACAGGTTTGAAAGGTCGAGGCCGGAGTTAACCATGAAATGCCGCCATGACCTATGCCCGGACAGAAAAAGTCATGCTTCGGGCGCCGCTACTTGGCCTTGAGTTTCAGGAATGACTGGTGCATGTCATTCGCCCAGCCATCGATGACCGGTTTGACATCATCGACTTTCATCACCTGGGCGTCGTTGGCCAACGGCTTGCCCGTGCCTTTGCGCACCACCTGGGCGATCACGGCATTGCTGCCGCCGTCGAGAAACACCGCTTCGGTGCCCAGAGTGGTTTCCTGGTCACGAATACCACTGGCCGTGCTGACCGCCGCCGCCACCAGGGCAATCGGCACCACTTCATAAGGCTTCAGGCCTTGGGTCTTGCTGCCCACGGCAGTAATGGCCGCGCGCATCACCAACACCCCAGGGCCCGGGCTCTTGGCCAACGGCAGGGATCTTCCCGCTTCACGCATGAGCGCCTGGTCGTAGTAAGCCGTGATGCCGGACAAGGTGGCCTGAGGAATCCTGACGGTCGGCTGGGGCTTGGGATAAAGCTGCGTCGGCTCGATATAGATGCTGGTGTATTTGCTCGGGTCGATCGTGGGATCAATCCAGCGCATCACCTCGGCGCCCGACGGCGACTTGTCCTGCTTGAGCCGGCTGTAATCGCCCAGGAAACCGGAGTACTCGTCCGGCTGGGTGACTTGAGTGGAGCAACCCAACAAGGCGAGCGAGGCGATGCAGACGCTGCCAATCATTGACGCGAGTTTCATGCGGCCACTCCTGTCATCCACCCGGGACCGGGTTTGAGTTAAAGGTATAGACAATGCCTGGGGTTTTGCCTGTTTTATCGAAGGCGCCCGACGATGGGAGCAAACCTGCCCGCGACGCGCTCGGTCAGCCGGCATACCCGTGGACCGTGCCGACGCCTTCGCGGGCAAGCTCACTCCTACAGGCATTTGAGGTAGATGCCGATGGGGCCAGGGCTTATGTCTGAAACCAGTCCCGACGCTCATCCAGGGTATGGCGGATCAGCTCGACGAGCATTTGTATCTCTGCCGAGGCTTGGGCGTCGGCGTTGATGGCCATCCATACTTCGCGCTGCATCGGCGAGCCGAAGATGCCCGGCAAGGCCACCAGGCCGCGGTCGAAGCGGCTCATGTACTGCGGCACCAGGCCAATGCAGGCGCTGCATCGGATCATCTCCAGCATCAATTCATAGGATTGCACCTGCACCACGCCGGCCCGGCGCTGCTCCATCAGGCTGTTCCAGGGCGTGAAGCTGTCCACCTGCCGGTCCGCCAGCCATTGCACCAGCATGTAGTCGTTCAGATCCTCCAGGCGCTGCGGACGCGTCGCCGGCCGCGAATAGCGCTTGGCCATGTGTGGCACATAGTCCAGCCGCGCCAGGCGCTGCGCCGGCAACGTAGCGAAGCTGGGCCCCGGCATCGTCGCCTGGGTATCACTGAGCCACAGCACCAGGTCGGCACTGACGGCTTGCAGCGCCAGGTCGCTGTCCAGGGTGATGATCTGCAAGCGGACGCTGGCATTGCGTCGCAACAGCGAGATCAGGTCGCGCCCGAGGATGTCGTGCAGGATCGGTTCGGCCACCGCCAGGCGAATCAGCGGCTGGTCGTTCAGCGGCGGCGTCCCTTCCTGAGCCAGGGCAATCAAGCGTGCCTGCAATTGCCGGCCTTCGCGGCTGAGGGTCAGGGTGCTGCCCTGGTAACTGAACAGCGAGCGTTGCAGGCGCCCTTCCAGGTGCGCCAGTTGCTTGCGCAACCAAGTGGCCTTGACGTTGAGGCTGCGCGCCGCTTGCATGAAGCAGCCACATCGCGCACTGACCAAAAAACATTGCACCACCTGGGGCTCGATGTTCCCGGCCAAGGCAAGCCAGGGGTCAGGGGCACGCAACGGGGTGCGATAAGGGTGGATGACAGCCTGGCGTCCTGCTGGCTCGGTGAAGGTCATGGGTGACTCCCTGTCGGTTGTACGGATAAGCAGGTGCTACACAATCATTCATTTCTGGTTGAACGCGCCTCTGGCAAGAGGTAACACCCTTCGAGTCCAAGGCTAGCGGACCTCCTCCAGGACCTTGCTCAACTGCGCCCCGTCAATGCTCAAGGTCGCGGTGTCGAGCATGCCCTCCAGGTAGGCCTTGGCGATCTGTTCCTGGCGCTGGGCGCGCAGGGCCTGGGTCAACCGTTCGCGGACTTCCTCCAGGGTCGCGTCCCGGGCCGGCTGCTGCTCGGTGAGCTTGATCACATGGAACCCCGCCGCACTCTGCACCGGGTCGGAAACGGCGCCGACCTTCATCCGCGCCACCGTCTCGCGAACCGGTGGCACGAATTGCTGCAACGGCTGGTAGCCACTGTCGCCACCGCGCTCGGCACTGCCGCGCTCCTGGGAATAGCGGCTGGCCAGGGCGGCAAACTCGGCCGGCGACGCCTGGGCCTTCTTGCTCAACTCCAGCGCTTGTCGGCGCACCGCCTCCACCGTTTGCGGCTCGGTGGCGGCGAGGAATATCTGACTGACGCGGTACAGCGCCGGCGCGGTCCAGTTGGCTTTGCCGGCATTGTAGGCCTGCTTCAGCTCGTCTTCGCTGGGGTACCCGGCGGGCACCTGGCTGACCGATTGCAAGTAGTCGCGAAACACGATCTGCTCGGTCGCCGCCCGGGTCTGGCGCTCCACGTCCGGACGCTGTCGCCAGCCTTGCGCGTCGGCCTGCTCCAGCACGGCTTTTTCTGCCAGGCGCGCGCGGATCCAGCCTTCGAGCGCGGTGCGATTGCCGCGCATCTGCTGACGCACCTCGGGGGTCAGCGCTGCCAGCAGCGACTTGAGTTCGTCCGGGCTGACCTGCTGGTTGCCCAGCCGGGCCAGGCTCGGCGATTCGGACGAAACCACGCTGACGGCCTGCACCGCGGCCACCGGATCGCTGCCCGGCCGCATGCCCAGGACTACCGCCACGGCGACCAGGCCCAGGGTTGCGGCGCTGACGACAAAGGTCGGCTTGTTCACGATGCGACAGCCTCTTGCAGCGCAGCCTCGGCCGGCGACGCCGGGTCTTGCAGCCGCTCGGCGTTCTGGTTGTATTCGCGCAGGTAGACAATGAACTCCTGTAGCAGGCGGTCCCACAGTTCAAGCTGGCTGCGCAGGTGATCGACGCTCACGCCGGCCGCCACCACCACGTCCATTTCCATCACCAGGAACTCGCCCTGCACCGACAACCGGGCAAAGCGGCGCGAGGCGTTCCACAACTCCGCCAGCCCGGCCGGCAACTCACCCTGCACACGCAAGGCACAACTGAAGGTGAAATCCAGGTACTCGCCAGCGCTCGGTGTAGGGTTACCAAAACGCACGGCGTAACCGATGCCCTGGCTGGCGCTGAGCAGTTGCACGATGCCGTTCTGCTCGGTTTCGTTGACCCGGTAACCTGCCGCTTGCAACAGCTCGGTCAGGGATTGGACAGAAACCTGTTCAATCATTGCGCTCATGGTCGGTTCTTCCTTGTTCTGTGTCAGTGGGTGATCGAGGCCTGAGGCGCATCGAAACGGTTCTTGTAGAGATCATCGCCAAAGCCCTGGGCCAGTTCCTCGAAACGCACCCGGGTCTTGGCGGCGAATGGCTGGCGGATCTTCATCACGTCGGCCACGTCGATGGTTTCGTAGGCGTGGAGCAGCGTCTTGGCCACGTCGTACATCTGTTTATTCTTGACCGAACATTGCTGCACTTGTGTGTCACGTTCGGTCAATTGCGCCTCCAGGCGCGCGCGCTCGGCTTCCTTGCCACGGGCCAGGGTCAACAGCTCGTCGTAGGCTTTCTTGAACTTGCCGATCTGCTCGTTGCTGGCCGCGACCTGGGCCTGCGCCTGGCTTTGCAGGCTCTGCTGGTGCCCGGCCAGTTGCTCGTTCAGGGCCTGGGCCTTGCTCAGTTGCGCGGTCAGTTGCTTGATTTGCGCCTGCGCGTCCCGGGCTTGGGTCTCGGCGGCCTGGCGCGCGGCGCTGGCCTGGGCCTGTTCGCTTTGCAGGGCCTGCAATTGCGCCGTGGTGCTGCGCAGTTGCGCGCGCAAGCGTTCCTCCAGGCCTTCGCCGTGGGCACTGCCGTTGAGCAGCAGGCCCGCCAGCAGCAACGTCACCGGCACATGGTTCATGGCTCGCCTTTTCATGAGGCCTCCCTGCGCTTAGAAGCGCGTGTTGATTTCAAGCTGCAAGACATCGATGTCGTACGGCGCGCCGTACACCGCTTCGGAACTCAACCAGCGGCCGGTGGCGAAGACGTTGCTCGCCAGGCCGTAGTTGCCGCCCAGGAAATAACCCTTGGCGTTGGTGCCGCCCAAGTGGAACGACGAATCGTTGAAGCCGTCCGGCAAGGCATCCGGCTGGATGTACTTGTAGCCGGCGAACAGGTTCCAATCGCCCTGGCGCTTGAGCTCCAGCGAATTGCCCAGGGTGAACTGCAGCATCCAGGCGTTGGCGCCGCTCTGCACTTCGCCGTCGCTGTCCAGGTTGTTGGCGAACTGCCCTGCCGAGCGTTTGCGCATCTCGCCTTCGTCGTAGCCCAGGTTGTGGACGTAGTGGGCCTGGCTGCGCAGCTTCAGGTCGGCGGGCAGGTCGGCGTCCCAGGCGAAATTCAGGTCCAGCAGGTTGAATTCCGAGGCCAGGCCGACGAACTGCGGTTGTGGCGTGGTGGCCGGGTTGAGGGGGTTGGGCGTGATGTCCCGCAGCAGGAACACGGTGTTGCCCTTCTGCATGAACGCCACGCGCGAGCCGTCGCTGTCGCAGCCAGGGTCGCCGGCCCACGGCTGGCAAGGCGAGGAGCGCTGGCCTTCGATGTCGTCGAAGCGGTAGTAGGCCATGGCGGCCTTGATCCGGTTGCTGTCGTTGATGGCCCAGTTGGCCCCCAGTTGCGCACCGTACAGCCACTTGTTGTCGCTCTCCTCCTTGTCCGAACCGTTGCTGGTACTGGTGTCGTTGGTGTACTCCACCGGGAACGCGCCGACGGTGCCGAACAGCCCCCAATCCTGGTTGAGCTTGCGATTGAAAATCGCCGCCACGCCATCGAAGTTCAGGTCGCCGGAGTACAGCAGGTCGGTGGAGAAAAACGGGTTGGCGAAACGCCCGCCGGTCACGGTCAGCTCATCCGAGGGCTTCCAGGTCAGGTAGCCCTGGTCGAGCCAGATGTCTTTCTTGCCGAAACCACCGCCCAGGGTCTGGGTGGTGGACACCGGGTTGTTGTCCGAACCGGTGCCGATGCGGATGCCAGCGGTCCACTCCGGGGCGATCACCGCCTTCATGCCCAGGCGCGCCCGCAGGCGGAACAGGTTTTCCCGGTCTTCGCGGGTGTTGAGCAGCGGCGGCAGACCCGTGCTGCTGTTGGGGTTGACGTCGTACGGCCCCCTGTCGTTGAGCCGGGCGAAGTCGACGATCTGGTTGCTGTTGGTGCCTGAGTAGTAGCGCGACTCATCCCGCAGGCGAATGTCGCCATCGAAACTGATCCGCGAAACCCAGTCCGGAAAGGTGTTGGGCTGGGCCCAGTTTTCCTGTTTGGCGGTGGCCATGACTTCAGCCTTGACCTGGTCGCGGATCTGATCACGCACGATGTTCGGCACGTACTGCACCCGTACGTCCCCCGGCGCACCGGCCGGCGCCGCAGCCACCGCCGTGGCGGCCTGGCGCGCCTGCACCGCTTCGCGCTCGGCCTGGGCGATCAGGCCGTCGGCCTGGTCCTGCTTGAGCACGCCCTGCTGCACCAGCAGGCGGATCAGATTGATCGTGGCGTTCTCCGAGGGCGCCGGGGCGCAGACCCCGTGCCCGGCCAGGCTCAAGACCACCAGCCCAACCGCCCACGACAATCGATTCACATTGGAAATCATCTGCACACAACTCCTGTTGGCGAACTTTGAAATAGTCGATTAACCCGGACGCCGTCCCTGCAGGGACAGGCGTACCGGCAACGTCAGGGAAGCCGGCGGCCGCTCACTCAAATGCGGGGCGGCCCGCAGCGCAGAGATCACCTGGTTGTCCACTTGCGCATTGCCGCTGGACTTGACCAGTTCGACCCGGGTGATCTCGCCCACGGCGCTGAGCCAGACGTCGGCCTGCAGCGAGAACGCCAGGCTGCGCAGCTCGGGGTTCTCCCGCAGCAAGCGCTGGAAGGTGAAGGCCAGGAACTGGCTGTAGGTGCCATTGCCCAGCCGGCCACCGCCCGCGCCTGCCATGCCGCCCCCCTTGCCCGCGCCGATGTTGAAGGCGTCGTTGCCGGACTGGGCGTCGCCGTCCATCTGCATCGGGTTCGTCAGGTCATCCACTGGCGAGGGCGGCGCTTCTTCCTCGGGCTTGACCTCTTCGGGTTCCGGGGTCGGTTCGGGCTCGACCACCTTTTCCTCGACCTTGGGCTCCGGTTCCTTGGGTTTTTCCGGAGGGGGTGGCGGCGGTGGTGGCAGCGGGATGATGGTCGGCACCTTTGGTGCTTCACGGCGCACACCGCTCATGTCGTTGGCCCACTGCCACAGCAGCCAGGCGGCCACGCCAGCCAGCAGCAGGCCCGCGGCCCACTTGAGCAGGCGCAGCGGCGAGCGCTTCACCGGGGGCGGGTTGATGGGAAGTTTCGCGGTCATGGTCAGCCCTGGTTCGGTTTGCCGGTCACGAGGCCGACCTGGGACAGTTCCAGCCGCCGCAACAGGTCGAGCACTTCGATGACTTTCTGGTACTGCACCGTGGCGTCACCGCGCACGATGATCGGAAAGTCCGGGTTCTGGGCCTTCTCGATGCGTAAGCGCTCTTCCAGCTCGGCCAGCGTCACCGGGTAGGCGTCGAGGAACACCTGGCCGCCGTCATTCACCGAAATCGCCTTGGTCTTGGCCTCGGACAACGACACCGAGGCGCTGGCCTTCGGCAGGTTGATCTGGATGCCCGACACCTGCGCCGTGGCGGTCAGGATGAACATCACCAGCACCACCATGAGCACGTCCACCAGCGGCGTGATGTTGATGCTGTCCACTGCCGCGTCATCGTCGTCATCGTGTGAAGCATTTACGCTAGCCATCTCGATCCCCTCAGGCCGGTACGAACGATTGGGCGTGATGGTCGCGGCGATGGGCCGACTCACCGGCCTGGCCTTCACCATGCATTTCCGCCAGGCGGGTGATGAACTCGTCGACGAACACCCGCATGTCGGCGCTGACTTCCTTGTTGCGGGTGATCAGGCGGTTGTAGCCAAACAGCGCGGGGATCGCGACGAACAGGCCCATGGCGGTGGCGAGCAACGCGGCGGCCATGCCCGGGGCGATGGCGTTGATGTTCACGTCACCGGCCATCGCCGTGCCGAGGAACACCACCATGATCCCCAGCACGGTGCCGAGCAGGCCGATGTAGGGGCCGCCGGCGATGGCGTTGGACAGGGTCGAGAGCTTCGAACTCAGCAGTTGGTTTTCCCGGGTCCGCACGCCGTCCATGGAGCAACGGATCGCCTCGATGGTGGCGGCCGACACCGACGAGGTATCGGCGCCCTGCTCGCGCCGGGTGCGGATCTCCTTGACGGCCACCAGGTACAGGCGCCACAGCGAGGAATGCTGCAGGCGCTGGGCGAGGTCCTGGTCGTCGGCGAACATTTCCAGGCGCGTGCCGATCCTGGCGAACTGCTCGCGAAAGGCCTGGTTGGCCGCGCTGAGACGGCTGACCATGCGGTTTTTGCGGATCATGATGATCCACGACTGGAACATCATCAGCACCAGCACCGCGATGATCACCCAGGCGTCCAGCGGCACGGCGTTCAACAGGAACCCCAGGCTGCCGAAACCGAAACCGGACTGCTCTTCATCGACGCCGTAGGCCACCAGTTTCGATTCGGCGCCCTGGGCGTTCGCATCGGCCAGCAGCAGCGGTGCCGGACGAGCGACCTTGGAAAGGCGTGCTTCGTCCATGGCGCCGCTGAACGGTGCGAACGCACCGGCCGTGACGTCGGCGCCCAGCGCAATCGGCGAATTGAATGCCGGCATCGCCACGGCGAGGCTCGCGCTCTCGCGGCCGTTGACGTACAGCACCACCCGGTCACCCGAGGCAGTCAAGGCCAGGTGTTGCCATTGGCCGGGGTTCAGCGGCTGGGTCGAGACCGCCCGCTGGCCATCGATCGCCACGAACGGCACGCCCTGGTTCACCCCCACCAGCAGGCTGGCGGCGCCTTCATGGCGGGCCAGGACGATCTGCTCGCCGCCGGCCTGGTCCTGGCGCAGCCAGGTGCTGAACGTGAATGCCGCGCCGGCATTGTGTTGCAGCGAGGGGCTGGCGGGCAGCAGCAGCGGCTGGCCGCTGAACTGCAAGGCACGACCGATCACGCCATCGATGCTGGTGCCCGTTGCGCCCTGGGCATTGTTGCCGTAGGCGGTGGTGTCACGGGGCGGCACGCCGGTGGCGCCGTCGAAGTGGTACAGCGCGGTGTAGTCCGGGTCGAACGTCAACTGGCCGCTGCCGGTGGCCGGCGCTTTCTGGTTGCCGTAGTACATCCACAGGTCCTGGCGTTGACCGCCCTCCACGCTCGGCACATCGACCCAGATCAGCGCCATGCCCATCAACGGGTCGAAGCTTTCGATCTGGTGGTTGAGCACGGTCTTGTCGTCGGCACTGACGAAACGCAGGTCCGAGCCATCGTCCTTGACGCCGTCGAAGGTGAAGTTGCCGGTGTGCAGGCGCACCAGCAGCGCCGTGCGACCCAGGGCCTGGGCGATGGCGGCGCCCTGGGGCGTGGTGTCCACGGAAATCTGTTTGCGGTAGTGCCAATCGTCCTGCCACCAGGCATTGGCGGTCGCCGGAAGCACCAGCCCCAGGCAGATAAACACGGATAACAATAAGCGTTGCATGGACATGACTCCTGGGTTCAAAACGTCGCTTGCAGGTTGAAATGCAGGCGCGATTCCTGTTTCGAGGTGTTCGGCCCGTCGAGCAGCGGAAAGCCCCAATCGAGGCTGCCGGACAGCCATTTGCTCAGGCTCGCCCGAGTGCCGAGGCCAACGCTGGCAAGGGCGTAGTCGGCGTCCTGGTCGGGCAGCTCGTCACGCAGGTACAACTGCGCGCCCTCGGCGAAGGCGTAGAAGCGCCACTCCTGGACATAGCTGCCGAGGAACTTGGCCAGGGACGGTGTGCGCAGCTCCTGGGACAACAGGTAGCCATCGTCGCCGGTGCGTTCGGCCGCCAGGTAACCGCGTATGGATGTGGCGCCGCCGGCAGAGAATTGCTCGTTCGAGACCAGCGGCCCGGAAGCCAATTGGAATGCCGCTTTGGATGCGCTCTGCCAGTCGTTGCCGAAGGTGAAGGTGTAGTTGCCGTCGCCCTTGAGCACGGCAAAGCTGGGGCTGGCGCGGTAGCGCTTGTAGTCGAAGTCTTCGTCGGAACTGCCGTAGCCCAGCAAGCTGCGCGTACCCGCCACCAGGCTCAGGCCCAGGCCCAACTGGCTGCTTTCGGTGTAGCGCAGGCCGTTATAGGCGAAGGTAAAAGGCGCGTACTTGAGCGGTGCCTTGTCGCTGGAGCCACCCAGGCTCAGCTCTTCATCGAAGTCCTTGAAATCCACGCCAACGGAGAACGTGTTGGCCCAGGTTGGACTCGACGGGAGGCTGTAGATCGCCGAAACGCCATAGGAGTGGCCCTTGCCCAGCACGTTGCTGCCGCCGACGGTCGCCACGTTGCTGTCGGACTGGTAGCCAGAGAACTGCACGCTCCAGCGATCGTCCAACGGCGCCGTGTAGGAGCCCGACCAGACCTTGGCGTTTGCGGTGTCCTGAGGGGCGGTGAAGAAGGTCAGCGAAACGCTGTGGCCCAGTTGCCAGAGGTTGTTGTAGCCGAGGCTGGCGACGGTGCGCAGTTTTTCCGTGTCGGCGCTGTAATCGTTGTTCAGCCCGAGGCTGGCTTGCCAAGGGTTCTGGTCTTCGACCTGCAAGTCCACGTCCATGGTGCCGGGCCGCTGGCCTTCGCGCACCAGCGGCATCACCTGACGCCCCGGGGTCTTGTTCAAGCGCGCCAGTTCTGCCTGGACCTGGGCGAAATCGGGCACCTCGCCCTCCTTCAGGGCCGGCACGTCGTCACGGATTTCCACCGGCGAATAATGCTTGGCCCCCACCACTCGCACGCGACCGACCTTGGTTTCGCTGACTTGCAGATAGACGATGCCGTCTTCGACCTTCTGCTCGGGCAGTTCGACGAACACCGATTGATAGCCGCGCGCCTGATAGACCTTTTGCAAGGCGTCGCGAGCCCCTTCGATGTCGCTCAAGGCCTTTTGCGGGCCGAGGAAAGGGTATACCGCTTCCTCGATAGCCCGGGCATCGAGCACGGTGTTGCCACGCACGAAGTATTCGTTCACGTCCACCCGCCGCGCAGCAGCCGCCTCGGCCTCCTGCCCGCCTTCGGCCGCGAATGCCGACGGCCCGCCGACCGCCAGTAGCAACCAGCCCCACACCGCCGGCCGCGCTTTGAAAAAATGCTCCACACCACCCCCTGAATTCAAGATACGGCTCAATTGCTGGCAGTCGATGTCGTGGCGTGCCGGGCCAGCCAGGTGTGCAGCAGCGCAAAGTTCAAGGAGAACTCGGGCATTTGCAGCAAGGCGCCACAGAACACTTCACCGATGATTTTCTCGATGAGCCTCACCGCCCGCGCATCGCCCAGCAGCGTGGCGAGGTCTTTGCTCAAGACGTTGAAACTCCAGACCTTCTGGTTCAGGTCGAGGCCGACGAACCAGCGGAACAGCAGGTTGTAATTGAGTTGTTCGTAGAGTTGCTGCTCGCTGGGCACCGAATAGAGCAGTTGCAGCAAGAGGATGTGCATGGCGGTCTGCGGCGCGATGAGCATCTCGGCATCGGCGTTGAGGCCCTGCAACACGTCGCGATGGTCGTCGAGCAGGTCGTCGATCTGCGGACGCAGCAGGACCAGCGAATGACCCTGCGGAATGTAGCTGGACACTTCCTTGAGCGCGCCCTGCCAGTCATCCTGGGAAACGATCCAGACCCACGGCGCGCCGTAGCGGTACACCGAAACCGGCTGCTTGCGCGCCGCCTCGACGATTTTCGACAGCCGCTGGTCAAGCTCCTGCATGCCCACTTTCGAATAACGTTCCATAGTCCCCATCGCCCTCACTCCCGGCTTCGCGCCCCGGCTCCAAACGACCCCAAAGGGGCCCCTCGAACACGTCACACAGGCATGACGGGAATGGCGATGTGCTACCGAACTTTTGTCATGAAAGCTTCATTCTTTGGCAAATGGAGGGGGTGTGGTGGGTGACTGAGCAGGTGCTTGAAAGCGGTTCTCGGGTGCTCACACCTAAGCAACGCCAGGCGCAGGTTTTGTGAGCATCCCCTACTTATTTGTGGGAGCGGGCTTGCCCGCGAAAGCGGTCTGTCTGGGCCGGTGATGCTGGCTGGGCTGGCCCCTTCGCGGGCAAGCCCGCTCCCACAGGGGGCTTTGGCTGGCGCAGGTTTTGTGGAGATCCTGCTCGCGATTCAG
Organism: Pseudomonas chlororaphis; assembly: GCA_001023535.1. Taxonomy (NCBI): domain Bacteria; kingdom Pseudomonadati; phylum Pseudomonadota; class Gammaproteobacteria; order Pseudomonadales; family Pseudomonadaceae; genus Pseudomonas; species Pseudomonas chlororaphis. The sequence continues at coordinate 4,278,865 of CP011020.1, read as the reverse complement.
TGGATCCCTCGTCTATTGATGTTGGACTTGCACCATCGAGTTCACCTGCACTCGGGCCTGCATGTGTTCCGCCCCGCCACCGCGACGCATGCCGCGTACAGGGCAGGCGTCGAGGTAGTCCAGGCCGACGGCCAGTTTCAGGTGACGGTCGGGGCGGGTCAGGCGGTTGGTGATGTCGAAGCTGTACCAGCCATCGTCCAGCCAGGCCTCGGCCCAGGCATGGCTGGCCAGGTGATGTTCATCGTCGGTGCACAGGTAGCCCGAGACATAGCGCGCCGGAATTCCCAGGCTGCGGGCGCAGGCCAGGAATGCATGGGTATGGTCCTGGCACACCCCCGCGCCACCGGCGAAGGCTTCCGCCGCCGTACTGTTCACCGCCGTGGTGCCGAGGCTGTAGGGCATTCGCGTGACCAGCCCGTCCATCAAGTCGGCCAGCGCCGCACGGTCGCGGCGCCCGGCACATTGCTCAAGGGCGAACGCACTGAGGGCCTCGTCGGCGAGCGTCAGCCGGCTGGTACGCAGGTACGGCAGCGGTGACTGGTCATCGGGTTCCTTTTCCACCGACTGATCGATTTCCACCTCGCCATAAGCGCTCAGCACCAGCGCGCCGTGGGGTTCGTCCATGGTCATCACGTGCAGGATGTTGCCGTACGGGTCGAGCTGGCTGCGCACCAGGCGCGGCAGTTCCAGGTGCCACTCCAGGATGCGCTGGCGCGGGGTGTCCCGGGGCGTCAGGCGCAGGAACTGGATGCTGGTGCAGACTTCATCGGCATAACGGTAAGTGGTGTCGTGGCGTATGGACAGTTTCATACGACCTCCAGGTAAGACTCATGAACGGTCTGGCCCAGGTGGCGCACCTGGCCAATAAGGTCGGTCAGCCATTGATGCAGGCCCGATGCGAGGATCTCGTCGATTCCCGAATAGCGCAGGCGCGCATGCAACTCCGCCGCCAGACGCTGGGCTGGCCGGCCGTTGTGGCCCGGCAGGCTGGCGAGGATCTGGTCCAGTTCCTCGATGCAGGCCAGCAACGAACGCGGGACATCGGCACGCAGCAGCAACATCTCCGATACCTGCTCGGCATTGGGCGCATTACGGTAGATCTCGTTGAACGCCTCGAACGACGACAACGCCCGCAGCAAGGCGCTCCACTGGTAGTAACCACGGGCCGAATTGTCGCTGACCTCCTCCGACTCCTCGCCGAACATTTCGTAGCGTGCATCCAGCAGGCGCAAGGTGTTGTCCGCCCGCTCGATAAAGGTGCCGAGACGAATGAAGCTGTAGGCGTCGTTGCGCATGATGGTGCCCGACGTCGCGCCGCGGAACAGGTGCGAGCGCTCCTTGACCCACTCGCAGAAATGGCTGATGCCGTAGCGGCCCAGGCCGTTGCTGGCGATGTTGCGCATTTCCAGCCAGGTGGCGTTGATGTTCTCCCACATGTCGGCGGTGATTCGTCCGCGCACCGCGTGGGCATTGGTCCGTGCGGCCCGCAGGCAACTGTAGATGCTGCCGGGATTGGTTTCGTCCAGGGCGAAGAAATGCAGCATGTGCTCGCTGTTGAGGGCGTCATAGCGCGCGTTGTAATCGTCCAGGGTGCCGGCGGCCAACAACGACATGGCCAGCTCGGCGTGCCCGTCGCCGCGCCCGGCCTGAGGCATCAGCGACAGCGAATAACTGACTTCGAGCATGCGCGCCAGGTTCTCGGCGCGCTCCAGGTAACGGGACATCCAGTAGAGGTCCGAAGCGGTTCTTGAAAGCATGTCTTAGTCCTCCACGACCCAGGTGTCTTTGGTGCCGCCGCCCTGGGACGAATTCACCACCAGCGAGCCTTCGCGCAGTGCCACGCGGGTCAGGCCGCCGGGCACCAGGCGGGTTTCCTTGCCCGACAGCACGAACGGACGCAAGTCGATGTGCCGGGGCGCGATCCCGCTCTCGACAAAGGTCGGGCACGTGGACAGGCTCAGGGTCGGTTGGGCGATGTAGGCTTCGGGTCGAGCCTTGAGGCGAGCACGGAAGTCCTCGATCTCCGCTGCCGTGGCGGCCGGCCCCACCAACATGCCGTAGCCGCCGGAACCCTGGGTTTCCTTGACCACCAGGTCCGGCAGGTTGGCCAGTACATGGGACAGGTCCTGGGGCTTGCGGCATTGCCAGGTCGGCACGTTCTTCAGGATCGGCTCTTCGGTGAGGTAGAAGCGGATCATCTCGTCGACATAGGGGTAGATCGACTTGTCGTCGGCGACGCCGGTGCCGACCGCATTCGCCAACACCACATTGCCGGCACGGTAGACGGCGATCAGCCCTGGCACCCCCAGCATCGAGTCGGGGTTGAACGACAGCGGGTCGAGGAAGGCATCGTCGAGACGGCGATAGATCACATCCACCTGCTGCGGGCCTGCCGTGGTGCGCATGTACACGTGGTCGTCGCGCACGAACAGGTCGGCGCCCTCCACCAGTTCCACGCCCATTTCCCGGGCCAGGAACGCGTGTTCGAAATAGGCGCTGTTGAAGCGGCCCGGGGTTAGCACCACGGCAGTGGGGTTGTCCAGGGGGCTGGAGCGCTTGAGGGTATCGAGCAACAGGTTCGGGTAATGATCGATGGGGGCCACGCGCTGGGCGGCGAACAGCTCGGGGAACAGGCGCATCATCATTTTGCGGTCTTCGAGCATGTAGCTCACGCCGCTGGGCGTGCGCAGGTTGTCTTCCAGCACGTAGTAACTGCCGTCACCGTCGCGCACCAGGTCGACCCCAGCGATGTGGGCGTAGATGCCCCGGTGCAGGTTCAGGCCCTGCATCGCGATCTGGTAACCCTCGTTGGCGAGCACCTGCTCGGGCGGGATGATGCCTTCCTTGAGGATGCGTTGGCCGTGATAGATGTCGGCCAGGAACATGTTCAGGGCCTGGACCCGCTGAATGCAGCCGCGTTCGACGGTCCGCCATTCGCTGGCCTTGATGCTGCGGGGGATGATGTCGAAGGGGATCAGCCGTTCGGTGCCCTGCTCATCGCCGTAGAGGGTGAAGGTGATACCGGCGCGGTGAAACAACAGGTCGGCTTCGCGCCGGCGTTGTTCGAGCAATTCGTGGGGCGTGTCCGCCAGCCAGCGTGAGAAGGCCTGGTAATGCGGGCGGCAGTCACCCTTGGCGTCATACATTTCATCAAAAAAAGCGTGGGGCATAGCCAACTCCCAGCCGCGTTCTACACGGCATTTTTTATCACTGCGTCATTCCAATGGTTCGGCCTTGCCTGGTTTTAATCAGCCCCTGTTTCTGCGAGCCCCTCTAATTGCAGCGGTCTCTGAACTGGCCTTTGCGTCTGGATGACGAGCGCCCCCTGGTTGAATCTGCGCGGTAATGGGCTCCTTGGGGTTTAGTCCTCTTGCGGTGGTTGCTGGATGAACCTTAGCAATCGCTGTGCCTAACCGGTTTTGGCGGGGAAAACCTGGGCGAATGTTCGCTAATGCGAAGGTGATTTGCGTGGTGCGGGTCGAAATCCGGCCTGCGGGGATGAAACGTTCAGCTCCTGCCGTCGGTGTGTCGCCTGGAACGGGTCGAATAGGTGCAATACGACGGGTAACCAGCGCTCGTTGCACCGAAAGAGGGACATTATTTCCAGAGGATAGTCGGCCTTTGGCCTTTTTGTGGCCGCGAAGCCTGTTGTTACAGATTGCCCCTCCCCGATCCCTCCTTTTGTCGCCCCTTGGAAACATTCTGAAAGCCACCTCTTGCGCTTACAGTATTATGGTATACCATCATACGCACAGACTTCCTTCACCCTCCTATGGAGCAGCTCATGAGTTTCGAAATTCGCAAGATCGTCAGCTATGTCGAAGAAACCTTCATCGAAGGCGGCAAGGCCACGGATAAGCCGGTGACCATGGTCGGGTTGGCGGTGGTCATGAAGAACCCGTGGCTGGGCCGTGGTTTTGTCGAGGACCTGAAGCCGGAGATCCGTGCCAATTGCTCCGACCTCGGCGCGCTGATGGTCGAGCGTCTGGTGGGCATCATCGGTGGTGCGCAAAAGATCGAAGCCTACGGCAAGGCCGCCGTGGTCGGTGCCGACGGTGAAATCGAACACGCGTCCGCCGTCATCCACACCCTGCGCTTCGGCAATCACTACCGTGAAGCGGTCAAGGCCAAGAGCTACCTGAGCTTCACCAACAAGCGCGGCGGCCCGGGCACTTCGATCCAGATTCCGATGATGCACAAGGACGACGAAGGCCTGCGCTCGCACTACATCACCCTGGAGATGCAGATCGAAGACGCCCCGCGCGCCGACGAAATCGTCGTGGTCCTGGGCTGCGCCGATGGCGGTCGCCTGCATCCGCGTATCGGTAACCGCTACATCGACCTGGAAGAACTGGCCGCCGAGAATGCGCAGTAATCCAGCCTGGGCAACCACAATAAAAAAGGCATGCAGGAGCGCTCCATGATTCGGCTCACCGCTGAACTCACCCCGGCCGGCACCAGTTACCTGGCGACCGGCCAAGGCCAGCCCGTGGTACTGATCCACGGCGTGGGCCTGAACAAAGAAATGTGGGGCGGCCAAGTCGTCGGCCTGGCCACGAAGTACCGTGTCATCGCCTACGACATGCTCGGCCATGGCGCCAGCCCGCGCCCGCAGAACGGCACGTCGTTGCTGGGCTACGCCGATCAGTTGCTGGAGCTGCTCGATCACCTGCAACTGCCCCAGGCCACGGTCATCGGCTTTTCCATGGGTGGCCTGGTGGCCCGTGCGTTTGCCTTGCATTACCCGCAACGCCTGCAAGGCCTGGTGGTGCTCAACAGCGTGTTCAACCGCAGTGCCGAGCAGCGCGCCGGAGTCATCGCCCGCACCGCCCAGGCCGCGGAGCACGGCCCGGACGCCAACGCCGAGGCCGCCTTGTCGCGCTGGTTCAGTCGCGAATACCAGGCAGCCAACCCGGCGCAGATCGCCGCGCTGCGCCAGACCCTGGCGCAGAACGACCCGCAAGGCTACCTGACCACCTACGAATTGTTCGCCACCCAGGACATGTACCGCGCCGACGACCTGGGCAGCATCCAGGTGCCGACGTTGATTGCCACTGGCGAACTGGACCCGGGCTCGACCCCGGAAATGGCCGAGCAACTGGCCGCGCGCATTCCCGGTGCCGACGTTGCCGTGCTCCCCGAGCAACGGCATATGATGCCGGTAGAATCGCCGCGCCTGGTCAATCAGTTGCTGCTGCAATTTCTCGACAAGGCGTACGCCCGACCCAATCCAATCAAGGGGATCGTTGCATGACTCTCGCACGCTTTTCGATGTGCATCGGCGGTGAATGGGTCGATGCCTTGTCCGGCAAGACTTTCGAAAGCCTGAACCCGGCGCTCGCGCAAGCCTGGGCCGAACTGCCCGACGCTGGCGAAGCCGATGTCGAGCGTGCCGTGCAGGCGGCGCAGACCGCCTTCGACAGCCCGGCATGGCGCGGCCTGACCGCCACCGCTCGCGGCAAGTTGCTGCGGCGCCTGGGCGACCTGATAGCCGAGAACAAAGAACAACTGGCCCAGCTGGAAAGCCGCGACAACGGTAAGTTGATCCGCGAAACCCGTGGCCAGGTCGGTTACCTGCCGGAGTTCTTCCACTACACCGCGGGCCTGGCCGACAAGCTCGAAGGCGGCACCCTGCCCCTCGACAAACCGGACCTGTTTGCCTACACCGTGCACGAAGCCATGGGCGTGGTCGCAGCGATCATCCCCTGGAACAGCCCGCTGTACCTGACCGCGATCAAGCTGGCCCCGGCGCTGGCCGCCGGCAACACCATCGTGATCAAGCCTTCCGAACACGCCTCGGCGACGATCCTGGAACTGGCCCGCCTGGCCCTGGAAGCCGGGATCCCGCCTGGCGTGGTCAACGTCGTGACCGGCTACGGCCCGAGCACCGGCGCGGCACTGACCCGTCACCCGCTGGTGCGCAAGATCGCCTTCACCGGTGGCGCGGCCACGGCCCGTCACGTGGTGCGCAGCAGCGCCGAGAACTTCGCCAAGCTGTCCCTGGAACTGGGGGGCAAGTCGCCGAATATCATCTTCGCCGACGCCGACCTCGACAGCGCTATCAACGGGGCAATCGCGGGTATCTACGCGGCCTCGGGGCAAAGCTGCGTGTCCGGCTCGCGGCTGCTGGTGCAGGACGAGATCTACGACGAGTTCGTCTCGCGGCTGGAGGAACGCGCCAAGCGCATCCGCCTCGGCAATCCGCAGGACGACGACAGTGAAATGGGCCCGATGGCCACCGCGCAGCAACTGGCCGTGGTCGAAGGCCTGGTGGCCGATGCCATCGCCGAAGGCGCGCGCCTGCGCTTCGGTGGCAAGCGTGCGCAGCAGCTGGGTGACGGCTGGTTCTATGAGCCAACCCTGTTCGAATGCGACCGCAATTCCATGAAGATCATGCAGGAAGAAGTCTTCGGCCCGGTGGCCTCGGTCATCCGGTTCAAGGACGAAGCCGAGGCCCTGGCGATTGCCAACGACTCGCAGTTCGGCCTCGCCGCCGGCATCTGGACCCGCGACCTGGGCCGTGCCCATCGCCTGGCCCGTGACGTGCGCTCCGGGATCATCTGGGTCAACACCTACCGCGCGGTCTCGGCCATGGCGCCGATCGGCGGCTTCAAGAACAGCGGCTATGGACGCGAAAGCGGCATCGATTCGGTGCTGGCCTACACCGAGCTGAAAACGGTGTGGATCAACCTTTCCCAGGCTCCCATGCCTGACCCGTTCGTGATGCGCTAGGAGTCCTGAGAAATGATCGAACCCGGCATTTACAAAGAAGTCATGGGCTCCTTCCCATCCGGCGTCACCGTGGTCACGACCCTGGACCCGGACGGGAACATCGTCGGCATCACCGCCAGTGCGTTCAGCGCCCTGTCGATCGATCCGGCGCTGGTGCTGTTCTGCCCCAACTATGCCTCCGACACCTACCCGATCCTGCGCGACAGCAAGCAGTTCGCCATCCACCTGCTGTCCGCCGACCAGACCGCCGAAGCCTACGCGTTCGCCGGCAAGGGCAAGGACAAGGCCAACGGCATCGATTGGCACCTGAGCGACCTCGGGAACCCGATCCTGGCCAAGGCCACGGCGATCATCGAATGCGAGCTGTGGCGCGAATACGATGGCGGCGACCACGCCATCATCGTTGGCGCCGTGAAGCACCTGATCCTGCCCGAGCAGGCGGTCACGCCTATGATTTACCACAAGGGCAAGCTCGGCGCCCTGCCCGCGCTGGGTTGAACAGGCCAAGAGGGTCCTGAGCCGAACCTTGTTGTGGCGAGGGGATTTATCCCCGCTGGGGCGCGAAGCGGCCCTGAAGCTGCTGCCCCGGTGCGTCAGGTCAACTGAGCAGGCAGGTTTTGGGGCTGCTACGCAGCCCAACGGGGATAAATCCCCTCGCCACAGGGAGCCAGAAGTGACTTTTCTATCTTTATTTCAGGAGCCGGCATGAGCCCAGCAGCCTTGCAACTGTTCCGCCAGCAGGCCTATATCGACGGCCAATGGCTCGAGGCGCCCGATGGCGCTTGCCAGGACATTTTCAACCCGGCCAATGGCGAGTTGATCGGCCGGGTGCCGAACCTGGGCGCCGCCCATGCTCGCCAGGCCATCGCCGCGGCCAACAAGGCCTGGCCAGCCTGGCGCGGGCTGACCGCCAAGGCCCGCAGCCAGGCCCTCAAGCGCTGGCACGGGCTGATGCTTGTACACGCCGACGCGCTGGCAGAAATCCTCACCCTCGAACAAGGCAAGCCGTTGGCCGAAGCCAAGGGCGAGATTCTCTACGCCGCCAGCTTCATCGAATGGTTTGCCGAAGAAGCCAAGCGCATCTACGGCGACACCATCCCCAGCCACAAGGACGATGCGCGCATTGTGGTGAGCAAGGAGCCCATCGGCGTGGTGGCCGCCATCACGCCCTGGAACTTCCCTGCCGCGATGATCACCCGCAAGGCCGGCCCGGCCCTTGCCGCGGGCTGCCCGTGCATCGTCAAGCCCGCGCCGGAGACGCCGTTCTCGGCCCTGGCGATGGCGGTCCTGGCGGAACAGGCCGGGATCCCGGCCGGTATTTTCAACGTGATCACCGGCGACGCCGTGGCCATCGGCGGCGAGCTGACCAGCAGCCCGCAGGTGCGCAAGCTCTCGTTCACCGGCTCCACGGCCATCGGCAAGTTGCTCATGGCCCAGTGTGCACCGACCCTGAAAAAGGTCTCGCTGGAGTTGGGCGGTAACGCCCCCTTCATCGTGTTTGACGACGCCGACCTGGAACGGGCCGTGGACGGTGCATTGGTCGCCAAGTTCCGCAATGCCGGGCAGACCTGCGTTTGTGTCAATCGCTTCCTGGTCCAGGACGGCATCCACGATGCCTTCGTCGCACGCTTGTCCGAGCGGGTGGCCCAACTGACCGTCGGCAGCGGCTTCGAGGCAGGCGTGACCCAGGGCCCGTTGATCAATGAACGGGCCGTCGCCAAGGTCGAGGAGCACGTGCAGGACGCCCTCGCCCACGGCGCCCGGCTGCTTTGCGGTGGCGAACGGCATGCCCTGGGCCATGGGTTCTTCCAGCCGACGGTTCTGGCCGGCGTGACCCCGCAAATGAAAGTCGCCCGGGACGAAACCTTCGGGCCCCTGGCGGCGGTTTTTCGTTTCGCCACCGAAGCGCAAGCCGTGCAGATGGCCAACGACACCGACTCCGGCCTCGCCGCCTATTGCTACACCCGCGACCTGGGCCGCGCCTGGCGCATGAGCGAGGCGCTGGAGTACGGCATGGTGGGCATCAATGAGGGCCTGATCTCCACCGAGGTCGCCCCGTTCGGCGGGATCAAGACCTCGGGCCTGGGCCGCGAAGGCTCCCGATATGGCATCGACGATTACCTGGAACTCAAATACACCCTCATGGGTGGACTCCAAGACAGTGGGAGCATGGCGCGATGAGCAACGACAAGTACGAACAGGGCCTCAGGATCCGCACCCAGGTGCTCGGCGAGGCCTACGTCAAGCGCTCCATCGAGAACGCCGACGACTTCACCCGACCGTTGCAGGAAATGGTCACCGAATACTGCTGGGGCCATGTATGGGGGCGCGAGGGCTTGTCCCTCAAGGAACGCAGCATGATCAACCTGGCGATGATCTCGGCGCTCAATCGCCCGCACGAACTCAAGCTGCATGTGCGTGGCGCCTTGCGTAACGGCCTGAGTCGTGAGCAAATACGCGAAATTTTGCTTCAGGTCGGTATCTATTGCGGCGTTCCCGCAGCGGTAGACAGTTTCCGACTTGCCCGTGAAGCCTTTGCCGAAGCCGACGCCGAGGCCTCCAGTCAACCTTCGGCTGTTTGACCTGACCGTGCAGATGTTGCCCGTTGGGCATGGACAGCCTTACTACAGAGCGGACCCCATGAAACGCCTGCCACTCGACGACAGCTTCAAGGTCAATCGCAACCCCGTTACCCTGCGCGAAATCGTGCTGGATAAATTGCGAAGCGCCATCATGAACTTCCAGCTTTTGCCGGGAGATCGCCTGGTCGAGCGTGACCTGTGCGATCGCCTGGGCGTGAGCCGCACGTCGGTGCGCGAAGCCCTGCGCCATCTCGAATCCGAAGGCCTGGTGGAATTCGCCGACGCCAAGGGGCCGCGGGTCGCGATCATCACCCTGGCCGACGCCGTCGACATCTATGAGCTGCGCTGCGTGCTGGAAGGCCTGATCGTCCAGTTGTTCACCCTGCGGGCCAAGGCCAAGGACATCAAGGCCCTCGAGCGCGCCCTCGAGGAAAACCGCCAGGCCCTCAAGGAGGGCGAGCTGCAACAGGTGATCGATTCGGTGCAGGGCTTCTACGACGTGCTGCTCGAAGGCTCCGGCAACCATGTGGCGGCCACCCAGCTACGGCAGTTGCAGGCACGCATCAGCTACCTGCGGGCGACGTCCGTGTCCCAGCAAAACCGCCGCGGCGCGAGCAACCAGGAAATGGAACGCATGGTCGAGGCGATCAAGAGCGGCGATCCGCTGGCCGCCCACCAGGCCTCGGTGGACCACGTGCGCGCGGCAGCCAAGGTGGCGCTGGAGTACCTCAAGCGCAAGCAGGAAGAAACCGGCGACATCCCCGAGATCACCGCGCCCATCGCCCTGAAAGAACCTCGCATAGGCCACTGACATGTTCAGCCCGAGCTTTTGTCCAAAGTGTGGCGGCAGTGACCTGAATCACCGCCTGCCAGCGGGCGATACCCATGAACGGCTGATGTGCGACGGCTGTGGCTACATCCACTACGTCAATCCGAAGATCATCGCCGGCTGCATCATCGAGCAGGACGGCAAGTACCTGTTGTGCCAGCGCGCCATTCCACCACGTCCCGGCACCTGGACCCTGCCGGCCGGGTTCATGGAAGGCAACGAGACCACCGAGCAGGCGGCGCTGCGCGAAGTCTGGGAAGAAACCGGCGTGCGCGCCGACATCGTCTCGCCCTACTCGATCTTCAGCGTGCCGAAGATCAGTGAGGTCTACATCATCTTCCGCGCCGTCGCGTTGGAGATCACCGGCCAGTTCGGCCCCGAAACCCTCGCCTGCCAATTCTTCGCCCCGCAGGACATCCCTTGGGACAGCATCTATTACCCGGCCATCCGGCAGATCCTCGAACGCTACATCGAGGAACGCCAGGCCGGCGTCTATGGCATCTACATCGGCAACGACGACAGCGGCAAGATCCACTTCATTCGTTGATCACCCTTGTGGAGCCCAGCCTGTGAAATCCTCTGTGGGAGCGAGCTTGCTCGCGATGGCGGTGAGTCAGTAGATGATTTTTTTCTGACCCACCGCCATCGCGAGCAAGCTCGCTCCCACAGTGAATGATCTGGCATCCACGTCTACACAGGCGCCACGCCCTCGACAATGATCACTTCGGCCTGCGCCACGTCCTTGCGGTGGCGCTTGGCCTCCTGATACTGCGGCGAGTGATAGCACGCCACCGCCTGTTCGTACGAGTCGAACTCGATCACCACGCTGCGCTGCGGCGTCGCCCTGCCTTCCATTGCCTCGCTGCGCCCGCCCCGGGCCAGCATGCGCGCGCCGTACAGCGCGAACGCCGCGGGCGCCCGCTGGGTGTATTGGCTGTATTGATCGGGGTCGGTGACATCCACATGAGCAATCCAGTACGCCTTCATAGTGACCTCTCGGTTTATTTTGTATTATGGTATACCACAAGTTGTTTTCATCAAGCACTCCATAAAGCACAAGAGAGCCCGACATGGCCTTTAACAGCATTCAGGAAATCATCGAAGACTACCGCCTGGGCAAGATGGTGTTGCTGGTGGATGACGAAGACCGCGAAAACGAAGGCGACCTGCTGCTCGCCGCCGACTGCTGCAACGCCCAGGCCATCAGCTTCATGGCCCGGGAAGCCCGTGGGCTGATCTGCCTGACCCTGACCGACGAGCATTGCCAGCGCCTGGGCCTCGAACAGATGGTGCCGAGCAACGGCAGTGTGTTCAGCACCGCGTTCACGGTGTCCATCGAAGCCGCCACGGGCGTGACCACCGGTATTTCCGCCGCTGACCGGGCTCGCACCGTCGCGGCCGCCGTGGCGGCTGATGCCGGCCCTGCCGATATCGTGCAACCGGGGCATATCTTTCCGCTGCGCGCCAAGGAAGGTGGCGTGCTGACCCGCGCCGGGCACACCGAAGCCGGTTGCGACCTGGCGCGCCTGGCGGGTTTCACGCCCGCTTCGGTGATCGTCGAAGTGATGAACGATGACGGCACCATGGCCCGCCGTCCGGACCTGGAAATCTTCGCCCGCAAACACGGCATCAAGATCGGCACCATCGCCGACCTGATCCACTACCGCCTGAGCACCGAGCACACCGTGGTGCGCATCGGTGAGCGTGAGTTGCCGACAGTGCATGGCACCTTCCGCCTGTTCACCTTTGAGGATCGCATCGAGGGTGGCGTGCACATGGCGATGGTCATGGGCGACATTCGTCGAGACGAACCGACCCTGGTGCGGGTGCACGTGATCGACCCGCTGCGGGACCTGGTGGGCGCCGAATACAACGGCCCGTCCAACTGGACGCTGTGGGCCGCCCTGCAACGGGTCGCCGAGGAAGGTAGTGGCGTGGTGGTCGTGCTGGCCAACCACGAATCGTCCCAGGCGCTGCTCGAACGCGTTCCACAGCTCACCCAGCCTCCCAGGCAGTTCAGCCGATCCCAATCGCGCATCTATTCTGAAGTAGGCACCGGCGCGCAGATTCTCCAGGACCTGGGCGTCGGCAAGTTGCGACACCTGGGACCACCGCTCAAGTATGCGGGGTTGACGGGGTATGACCTGGAGGTGGTGGAGAGCATTCCGTTTACCGGATGAGCCGAAGCTAACGCGGATCACTGTGGGAGCGGGCTTGCTCGCGAAGGCGGCCTTCGAGGGACAGCCATTTGCAGGTCTACCGCCTTCGCGAGCAAGCCCGCTCCCACACGGGGATCACCGCCGGGGCTGAGTATTCATTCACAGGAAGATAGAAAAAATCTGTCCTCAGGCAGATAACCGGTAAGGCAAAGTGCTTGCAGAAAGTTTGGAATACCATAATATGATATTCCATAGACCGAACGCTCCAGCCAAGCGCACCCGGCAGGGAACGCGCATTCAACCCGCCCTTGGCACGGTCAGCCGCAAAACCCGATGGACCTAAGCTCCCGATAAGCGGGCACACACAAGCCCGCTCAATAAACACAACAATGAGGGCGTGAAAATGGTGTTGAAGAAAAGTGCAGTCGCCGTTCTTTTTGCGAGCCTGCTGAGCGTCGCCAGCCAGGCGTCGATGGCCGCTGAAAGCGTCAACTTCGTCAGTTGGGGCGGCAGTACCCAGGACGCGCAGAAGCAGGCCTGGGCCGACCCGTTCAGCAAGGCCAGCGGCATCACCGTGGTCCAGGACGGCCCCACCGACTACGGCAAGCTCAAAGCCATGGTCGAAAGCGGCAACGTGCAATGGGACGTGGTCGATGTGGAAGCGGACTTCGCCTTGCGTGCAGCGTCTGAAGGCTTGCTCGAACCCCTGGACTTCTCGGTCATCCAACGGGACAAGATCGACCCGCGCTTCGTTTCCGATCACGGTGTCGGTTCGTTCTACTTCTCTTTCGTCCTCGGCTACAACGAAGGCAAGCTCGGTTCCGGCAAGCCGCAGGACTGGTCCGCACTGTTCGACACCAAGACCTACCCCGGCAAGCGCGCCCTGTACAAATGGCCGAGCCCTGGCGTGCTGGAGCTGGCCCTGCTGGCCGACGGCGTACCGCAAGACAAGCTCTACCCTCTGGACCTGGATCGCGCCTTCAAGAAACTCGACACCATCAAGAAAGACATCGTCTGGTGGGGCGGCGGCGCGCAGTCCCAGCAACTGCTCGCGTCCGGCGAAGCCAGCCTGGGCCAGTTCTGGAATGGCCGCGTCTATGCCCTGCAGCAGGACGGCGCTCCCGTTGGCGTGAGCTGGAAGCAGAACCTGGTCATGGCCGACATCCTGGTGATTCCGAAGGGGTCGAAAAACAAGGCCGCCGCCATGAAGTTTTTGGCCAACGCCAGCAGCGCCAAAGGTCAGGCCGATTTCTCCAACCTGACCGCCTACGCGCCGGTCAACGTCGACAGCGTCGCACGCCTGGACTCGGTGCTCGCTCCCAACCTGCCGACCGCCTACGCCAAGGATCAGATCACGCTTGATTTCGCGTACTGGGCCAAGAACGGTCAGGACATCGCGACACGGTGGAACGAATGGCTGGTCAAATAAAAATGTCGGCAACGGCAACCCAACACTCCGGGGGCGCTGCGGGCGCCGCCGGCGTGCCAATCACCCGGGCCGCCGCTGCACAGGCCCCGTCGCTGGCCCAGCGCTGGCGCGGGGTCGGCAACCTCGCCCCGGCCCTGCTGTTTCTTGGTCTGTTCTTCCTGGCGCCGCTGATCGGCCTGCTGCTGCGCGGCGTGCTGGAGCCGGTGCCCGGGCTCGGCAACTATGAACAACTGTTCGCCAACTCGGCCTATGCCCGGGTGTTGTTCAACACCTTTTCGGTGGCCGGGCTGGTGACGCTGTTCAGCCTGCTGCTGGGGTTCCCCCTGGCCTGGGCCATCACCCTGGTGCCCCGTGGCTGGGGCCGCTGGATGCTCAACATCGTGCTGTTGTCGATGTGGACCAGCCTGCTGGCCCGCACCTACTCCTGGCTGGTGCTGTTGCAGGCCTCCGGGGTGATCAACAAGGCGTTGATGGCGCTGGGCATCATCGATCAGCCGCTGGAGATGGTGCATAACCTCACCGGCGTGGTGATCGGCATGAGCTACATCATGATTCCGTTCATCGTCCTGCCCTTGCAAGCGACCATGCAGGCCATCGACCCGATGATCCTGCAGGCGGGCTCCATCTGCGGCGCCAGCCCGTGGACCAACTTCTTCCGGGTGTTCCTGCCGCTGTGCCGGCCGGGGCTGTTCTCCGGTGGGTTGATGGTGTTCGTGATGTCCCTGGGGTACTACGTGACGCCGGCCCTGCTGGGCGGCGCGCAGAACATGATGCTGCCCGAGTTCATCATTCAGCAGGTGCAATCGTTCCTCAACTGGGGCCTGGCGAGCGCCGGTGCCGCGTTGCTGATCGTCATCACCCTGGTGCTGTTCTACTTCTACCTGAAGCTCCAGCCGGAATCCCCGGTCGGCGCCAGTCACGCGAGGTAAACCGTCATGCTCCTGACTCCCAATGCCATGAGCCGGCGCATGCGCTTCGGTCTGTACGCCACCACCGGCCTGATCGGACTGTTCCTGCTGTTGCCGATCGTGTTCATCGTGTTGCTGTCGTTCGGCTCCTCCCAGTGGCTGGTGTTCCCGCCACCGGGCTGGACATTCAAATGGTACGGCCAGTTCTTCTCCAACCCGGACTGGATGAACGCCGCGCTGACCAGCCTCAAGGTCGCCCTGCTGACCACGGTCTGCGCGGTGGCGCTGGGCTTGCCGACGGCTTTTGCCCTGGTGCGCGGACGATTCCCCGGACGGGAAATGCTCTATGGCCTGTTCACCCTGCCGATGATCGTGCCGCTGGTGATCATCGCCGTGGCGGTGTATGCGCTGTTTCTCAAGCTCGGCTACACCGGGACGATGTTCGCGTTCGTGGTCAGCCACGTCATCGTCGCGCTGCCGTTCACCATCATTTCGATCATCAACTCGCTCAAGCTGTTCGACCAGTCCATCGAGGACGCGGCGGTGATCTGCGGTGCCTCGCGCCTGCAAGCGGTGTTCAAGGTGACATTTCCGGCGATTCGCCCGGGCATGGTCGCCGGTGCGCTGTTCGCGTTCCTGGTGTCGTGGGACGAAGTGGTGCTGAGCGTGATGATGGCCAGCCCCACCCTGCAAACCTTGCCCGTCAAGATGTGGACCACCCTGCGCCAGGACCTGACGCCTGTGATCGCCGTCGCTTCGACGCTGCTGATCGGCCTCTCGGTATTGGTGATGGTGATCGCCGCCGCCCTGCGCCGGCGCAATGAAATCAGCGCCTGAGCGCCTAGGAGAACACGATGAGTGCTGTCAAAGACCCTGCACAACAGAACAACAAGACCCTGGTCAGTCTGCGCAACCTGAACAAACACTACGGCGACTTCGCCGCCGTGGACGATATCTCACTGGAGATCCAGGACGGTGAGTTCCTGACCTTCCTCGGCTCCAGCGGCTCGGGCAAGAGCACCACGCTGTCGATGCTGGCCGGGTTTGAAACCCCCAGCAGCGGCGAGATCCTGGTGGACGGCAAATCCCTGGTCAACGTGCCGCCGCACAAGCGCGACATCGGCATGGTGTTCCAACGTTACTCGCTGTTCCCGCACCTGTCGGTACGGGACAACATCGCGTTCCCGCTGGCGATCCGCAAACTCGCCCCGGCCGAACGCGACCGCCGGGTCGACGCGATGCTCAAGCTGGTGCAATTGGAACAATTTGCTCATCGCCGCCCTTCGCAACTCTCCGGCGGCCAGCAACAGCGCGTGGCGATTGCCCGGGCGCTGGTCTACGAGCCTCGCATCCTGTTGATGGACGAACCCCTCGGCGCCCTGGACAAAAAACTGCGCGAAGACCTGCAGGATGAACTGCGTCAGTTGCACCGCCGCCTGGGCATCACCATCGTCTACGTGACGCACGACCAGGAAGAAGCCATGCGCCTGTCCCAACGCATCGCCATTTTCAGCCACGGCAAGATCGTCGGCCTGGGCAGCGGCTACGACCTCTACCAGAATCCGCCGAATGCTTTCGTCGCGTCGTTCCTCGGCAACTCGAACTTCCTCAAGCTCAAGGCCCAGGGCAACGCCGTGGCGAGCTTCGAAGGCCAGTCGCTGTCGATTCGCCTGACTGCCGGCCTGCAAACCGAGCAGGATGTGCTGCTGATGGTCCGCCCGGAAAAAGCCCTGGCGCTGAGCACCGAGCAGGCCGCGCAACAACCGCTTGCGGCAGGCTGGAATGAGGTGTCGGCCAAGGTCGTGGAAGTGCTGTTTCTCGGCGAAAGCCAGACCTGCAGCGTGGTGACGTCCGGCGGCACCGCCATGACCGTCAAGGCGCTGTCCGCCGCGGGCATGCCGCTCAAGGCCGGCGACCCGGTGCGCGTGCGCTGGGCCACCGCCGACGCCTGCGTCTACACCCAATGGGCCGAAAGTGACCTGAACAAGGCCGCCGGGGCGCACTGATCCCCTACTGGCCCACTTCGGTGGGCCGTCTCAAAGATGTCACCCTCAAGGTCGCCGCAACGTCGGGTTGCGGCGGCCTTTTTTGTTTGGTGAGGGGGCAAGAGCTGAGGTTGCTCGCGAAAGCGGTGGGCCCATTTGCATTGATACTGAATGTGCCGACGCCTTCGCGGGCAAGCCCGCTCCCACAGGTTCTAGGGTGTATCTGAGACTTGTGGACACCCACCCGCTCCTACCGTTTTGCAGCCACCCAAACAAGAATGCCCGGCAAAAAGCCGGGCATTCGATCAAACAGTGCTTGAATCAGTCGGTGTAACCCAGTCGCGCCGCCGCACGCCGCTGGGCCTGGCCGCGGGTCGCCAGGCAGTAATACAGCGGGCAGGTCACCAGCAGGCCCACCAGCCACGACAGGTCGGCACCGTCCACCAGGTTGGCGTAGGGCCCGACATACAGCGACGTGTTGGCAAACGGCAACTGCACGATGATCCCGATGAAGTAAGCCACGATCGCATGCAGGTTGAAGCGCCCGTAAATCCCGCCGTCGGCCCGGAAGATCGAGGCGATGTCGTAGTGGCCGCGCTTGATCACATAGAAGTCGATCAGGTTGATCGACGCCCATGGCACCAGCACCAGCAGCAAGGCCAGGATCAAGCCGATGAACTGCGAAATGAAGTCCGCCGAAGCCCCCAGCGCCACCACGCAGCAGCCTGCCAGCACGACGCCGGACAACACCACTCGCACTTTGACGCTCGGCGTCCACTGGCTGGCGAAGGTCTGGATCGAGGTGATGATCGACAATACCGCGCCATACAGATTCAAGGCGTTGTGACTGATGATGTTGAGCAGAAACAGCACCATCAGAATCGGCCCCAGCCAACCGGTGGACTGTTTGACCGCCGCCATCGCTTCAGTGCCCTCGGGGGTTGCCAGTACGGCCACCGCGCCGAAGGCAAACGACAGGATGGTGCCCAGCGTCGCCCCCAGGTAGGTGGCCAGGAACGGCCGGGCGATGCCGATATCCGCCGGCAGGTAGCGTGAGTAGTCCGAGACATAGGGCGAGAAGCTGATCTGCCAGATGATCCCCAGCGACACCGTGGCCAGCCAGCCGGACAGGTTGAAGCCGCCGCGGCTGAAAAAGTCCGCTGGCAGGTCGTGGACGAAGATGTAGAAGAAACCGGCGAACAACGCACCGCCCATCACCCAGGTACCGATGCGGTTCAGGGTATGGATGAAGCGATAGCCGATCACACCGATGGCCGTGGCACCGAGGGCACCCATCAGGATGCTGGCCGGGACCGGCACCGACGGCACGATGCCAACGATGGATTTGCCCGCCAGGACGATGTTGGAAATGAAGAACCCGACGTAGATCAGCGCCGCGAAGAACACAATCAACAGCGCGCCATAGCGACCGAACTGGCCGCGACTCTGGACCATCTGTGGGATCCCCATGCGCGGTCCCTGGGCTGACGCGAGGGCAATCACCGAGCCGCCGAGCAGGTGTCCCAGCGCAATCGCCAGCAACCCCCAGAACAGATCGAGATGGAACACCTGGACCACCATGGCGCCGGTGACGATGGGCAGCGGCGCAATGTTGGTGCTGAACCACAGGGTGAACAAGTCGCGGGCCTTTCCGTGGCGCTCTGCGAGAGGAACGTAGTCGACCGTATGGTTCTCGATCAACGGGTCTTGCCGGGACATCTGGGACATAGGCATGAACTCGAGTTTGTCTGTTCTTATCGTTGTATGAAGCCAAACCGGAGGCACTCTGGGCGCCTCTCAGATGAACACCATATTATGGTATTCCAACACTTTCACAAGACTGATCCGCTCTTTCGGCGCCCAACTGATCCGCTATCCCGCCTGGCCGCCCTAAGTGAAACCCCCGTAATCATTGACTCAAAACGCTACGAATAACGTTCATCGATTCACCGAAAAAGACCTTGCAATGAATGTATTACGGTATACCATCAGACCTACAAACCTATAAAAACCGCTTCACACGAGGACCGCGCAATGATCGACGCCGCCATCTATAAACAAGTCCTGGGTTCGTTTCCCTCCGGTGTGACGGTGATCACCACGCTGGACGAGGATGGCCAGGTCGTCGGCCTGACCGCCAGTGCCTTCAGCTCACTGTCCATGGACCCGGCCCTGGTGCTGTTCTGCCCGAACTACAGCTCCGACTCCTACCCGGTCCTGATCAAGAACAAACGCTTCGCCATCCATGTATTGTCGGGCGGTCAACAAAGCGAGGCCTATGCTTTTGCCCGCAAGGGCAAGGACAAGGCCCAAGGTATCGAGTGGACATTGAGCGCCCTGGGCAACCCAATCCTGGCGAACGCCACGGCGGTGATCGAGTGCGAACTGTGGCGCGAATACGAAGGGGGTGACCACGCGATCATGGTGGGTGCCGTGAAAAACCTGATCGTGCCTGAGCAGCGCACCAGCCCCCTGGTTTACTGCAACGGCAAGATGGGTGCCCTGCCCGTTCCGGCTTGACGGGCTGGTAGAAATATTTTGTAGATATTCCGTATTATGGTATACCAATAATCAATCAGCCAGGCCGCCGTCGACCCCTACCCCGCGCGGCCTTGCGAGAACACCCGGGAGCCCCGCGCTCGTCCCAGGCAACAGGCCCGCAAACGACAGGCCGCCAACAAAAAGATCCGAGGTAAGCGTCATGAAATTCTCGCTGTTCATACACATGGAACGTTGGGACGAAAGCGTCAGCCACCGCCAGTTGTTCGAAGACCTGACCGAACTGACCCTGCTGGCCGAAGCCGGCGGCTTCAGTACCGTGTGGATCGGCGAACACCACGCCATGGAATACACCATCTCGCCCAGCCCGATGCCGCTGCTGGCTTACCTCGCCGGCAAGACCACCACCATTCACCTGGGCGCCGGCACCATCATCGCACCGTTCTGGCACCCATTGCGGGTAGCCGGTGAATGCGCATTGCTGGACGTGATCAGCAATGGCCGGATGGAAGTCGGCCTGGCGCGGGGCGCCTACCAGGTCGAGTTCGACCGCATGGCCGGCGGCATGCCGGCTTCGTCCGGTGGCCAGGCCCTGCGGGAAATGGTTCCGGTGGTCCGCGCCCTGTGGCAAGGCGACTATGCCCATGACGGCGAGATCTGGAAATTCCCGACCTCCACCAGCGTGCCCAAGCCGATCCGCAAGCCGCACCCACCGATGTGGATCGCCGCCCGCGACCCGGACTCTCACAACTTCGCGGTCGCCAATGGCTGCAACGTCATGGTCACGCCGCTGATGAAGGGCGACGAAGAAGTCCTGGACCTGAAGAACAAGTTCCAGGCGGCCCTGGACAACAACCCCGACGTTCCGCGCCCGCAACTGATGGTGCTGCGTCACACCCACGTGCACGCGGCGGACAACCCCGAGGGCTGGAAAGTCGGCGCCCAGGCGATCGCCAAGTTCTACCGCACCTTCGACGCCTGGTTCGGCAACAAGCAAACCCCGGTCAACGGCTTCCTGGCGCCCAGCCCCGAGGAAAAGTTCGCCGGTCGCCCGGAGTTCGAACTGGAGAGCCTGCACAAGACCGCCATGATCGGCACACCGGAAGAAATCATTCCGCGCATCAAGTACTACCAGGAACTGGGGGTCGATGAGTTCAGCTTCTGGTGCGACAACAGCTTGCCTCACGCCGAGAAGAAAAAATCCCTGGAGCTGTTCATCAAGCACGTAGTGCCAGCGTTTCGCTGAGTCCCAATGAGCCGCCAGCGTTGGCGAGCAAGCTCCCACACGGGATTTGGGTGTACGCAGCCTTTGCATGCACCACCTGACCCTGTGGGAGCGGGCTTGCCCGCGAAGACGGCGGCACATCCAACATCTGCATAACAGACACACCGCATTCGCGAGCAAGCCCGCTCCCACACGAGGTTTGGCGTATACGCAGCCATTGCATACACCACCTAATCCTGTGGGAGCGGGCTTGCCCGCGAAGACGGCGGCACATCCAACATCTGCATGACAGACACTCCGCTTTCGCGGGCAAACCCACTCCCACACGTGTCCCCGTTGGGCACGTGGGAGCAAGCCCGCTGGCGAAGCGCGCGCCGCGGCGAACAGATGATGCCAAATGTGACAATCTTCCCCACTCCACTGCCGTCGCCGGTCGCGCCGCTGTTCAGCGCCGGAAAACCCCAATAACGTCTGCCACAACGGATCAACTCTGATTAAGGATGATGCGCGTGGGGGTTTATCGTCTGCTGCTGGCCTTGCTCGTGGCCATTTCGCACATGGGCGTGACGTTCATGGGGTTCAACCCTGGCGTCGTTGCCGTCGTGTCTTTCCTGATCATCAGCGGCTTCGTGATGACTTCGCTGATCGAGCGCAATTACGGCACAGCCAGGCACGTCGGCCTGTTCTACCTGGATCGACTGCTGAGGTTGTACCCGCAGTTCCTGCTGTACTTCGTCCTGTCCTGCCTGGTGATCCAGTTCCTTTTGCCCGGAACGCCCCAGGCAGAGGCCCTGACCCTGGAAAACATCGCCACCAGCCTGCCGATCCTGCCGCTGGGTTTCTACATGTTCGGCATCACCGTGCCCGAGATCCTGCCGCCAGCCTGGTCCCTCGGGCTGGAAATGTGCTTCTACCTGCTGATCCCCTTCCTGATCCTCTACAAGAGCCGGGGGATTGCCTTCGCGGTATCGGTCACGGTCTTCCTGGTAGCGGCGCTGGGCTACATCAACACCGACCTCTATGGCTATCGCTTGCTGCCTGGAGTGCTGTTCATTTTCCTGTGCGGCAGCTATTTGTACCGCGCTCGGGCAAAGGGGCTGTGGATCGCGGCCATCACCACGATCATCGCCACCTTGCTGTTCGCGGCCATTGTCCTGGGCGTCATTGCCCGGCGCCCGTTCAACGCCGAAGTCACCCTCGGCATTGCCGTGGGCCTGCCCGCCGTGTTCCTGCTGAGCCGCTTGAGGTACCACCGGTTGGATGAACTGTTGGGAAACATCAGCTATGGGGTGTTTCTCAATCACTTTGTGGTGATGTATGTACTGCGCGCGTTCTGGCCGGTGGCGTACAGCGAGCTGATTGTCACGACGGTGCTGGTGCTGTCGTTCGCCTTGAGCGGCGTGTCGTATTACTGGGTCGAGCGGCCGGCACTGAGGCTGCGCCATGCCTTGCGGACCGGCGTGCGGCGTGAAACCGTGCCAGCGCCGACTGGCAGCTCGGTGACGTAGCCACTACAACGGTTATCACCGCGGCGAGGGAGCCGGCGCCCTGGCCACGGAGGGGGCTTTAACCGAAGATCAGAACGTCACGCTGGCGCTCAAGCGTGCGGTGCGCGGCTCACCGACATTCACTTGCAACTGGCTGCCCGTGGAAGACGGGTAGTACTGCTTGTCGAACAGGTTGTCGACGTTCAGTTGCAGCGAGGTTTTGTAACCCAGCACCGGCGCCTCCCAACGCACGAAGGCATCGGCCACGGTGTAGCTGCTCAGCCAGAAGTCGTTGGCATTGTTGGCCGCACGCTCACCCACG
This sequence comes from Pseudomonas chlororaphis, assembly GCA_001023535.1. Lineage (NCBI taxonomy): Bacteria > Pseudomonadati > Pseudomonadota > Gammaproteobacteria > Pseudomonadales > Pseudomonadaceae > Pseudomonas > Pseudomonas chlororaphis. The sequence goes on along the minus strand of CP011020.1, from coordinate 4,256,708 downwards.
TAGCGAGCACCGCCACCGGCGTGCCAGGCACCGAACTCGGCGGGAACGTTCAGGTGATGGGTCAGGTAGAGGCTGGCGGTGTGTTTCGGTGCATCGGCCAGGCGATGGCCTTCGTCGTCCGGGTCATCGAGGATTTCCGTGTGGGTATAGGCGTAGGTGCCGATCAGGTCCCAGCGCTCGGACAGGCGTCCGGTGATGTCCAGCTCCAGGCCTTGGGAACCGACTTTACCGGCGGCTTCCGCCAGGGTCACCCCATTGACCGTGGAAGACGTCACGACGTTCTTCTTGACGATGTCGAACAGCGCCAGGTTGATGTTCAAGCCGGGCAACGGATCGTACTTGGCCCCCACTTCGTAGCTGCGGCCCTCCTCCGGATCGAAGGTGTTGCCGGCGTCGTCCACGGTGTCATTCGGCTTGAACGAGCGGCTGTAGTTACCGTACAGCGACAACGCGTCGGTGGCTTTGTAGACCAGGCCCAGGAACGGTACGAAGGCATCGCCGTTGTCGTCGCGGTTCACTTTGTAGGTACTGCCGCGCCCTTGGTCACCGTACTGGTCGTAGTGCTGGTAGCGTCCCCCCAGGACCAGAATCCAACGGTCATCGAGGTGCCAGTTGTCCTTCAAGTACACGGAACTGGAGGTCAGCTCGTTGCTCAGATCGCTCTGGGCGGCGCTGACCAGGCTAGGCTCCGGCAAGTTGCCATAGACCGGAGCGGTGATGTCAAAACCGGCGCGGACCGCATTGCGATAGGTCTTGCCGCGAAACTGGTTGGAGACCTGGTTATCAACACCGACCAGCAAGTCATGCGCCTGACCGAACAGTTCCTGATTGCCGATGAAATCCCAGCTCGCGTAACGGGTTTCATCGTCGTAGTGGGCACCGTTTGCTGCCCGGCGCAACGTATTGCCCGTCAGTGAGTTGGGCTGCGCAATCGAAAGACTGTATCGATCATTGTTCCAACCGTAGGTCACGCGAGTCTTCCACGCCTCGCTCAGCTCATACTCGAAACGGGCCGTCGCCGTCTCGCGAATCCCCACGCTCTTGGCCCAGCGCTCGTCGAGGCGCTTGTCGTAGTCGATGTCGACCGGGTGCCCGTTGCGAAACATCGTCCCACGGTCAAACGGATTGGAATATTCGTTGTACTCATAGCTCAGGTTCAACGAAGCCCGCTCACCGGTCCAGGCCAGGGACGGCGCGACCAGCGTGCTTTCATTCACACCGTAGTTGCGCCAGTAATCTTCATGACCACGCTCGGCAATCAGCCGATACGCCAACCCGGTATCGCCCACGGGCCCGGTGGTGTCCAGGCCCATGGTGCCGCCGCCTTCGCTGTAGGCAGAGCCGCTCAGGGTGGTGCTCTGGGTGTACTCTGGCTGCTTGCTGATGACATTGATCAGCCCACCGGGCTCCAACGCACCGTACAGCATCGAGGCCGGGCCCTTGAGCACTTCGACCCGTTCGGTGGTGGCGCTGAAGTTGTGCCCCAGGTTCGAACGCACACCGTCGCGCAGGATCGAGCCGTCGTCGTTGGTGCCGAAACCGCGCTTGACCAGCGAGTCCCGCGAGCCGCCCAGGGTATTGCCCTGGCTGACGCCGCTGACGAACTTCATCGCATCGCCCAGCGAACGCACCTGGTAATCGTCCAGCGTCTGCTGGGTCACCACGTTGATCGACTGCGCTTCTTCCTTGATCGGTACGTCGCTCTTGCTGGCCGTGCTGGCTTGCGACGCCGTGTAGCCTTCGTCCTGGAGGATACGACTGCCCTGGATGGCCGTGGCCGGCAGTTCGAGCGCGTCCTGCGCCCACAGTGGGGTGGCGATGAAGCAGCAGGATACAGCGGGTAGTACACAATGGATGAAGACGTTGCGTTTCGCGGAAGGGGTGGAACGATTCAAAGCGCTGCACTCACGGGAGGGATGTTAATGAGAGCGACTATACTTTGAGAACCATTCCCAGTAAATACAAATAGGAGTCAGTTTGCGGGCGGAAATCCAGGCTTGAGCCCTGGAACACAGGTGAGTGACGTCTTCGCGAGCAGGCTCGTTCCCACAGTGGTTTGGCGGACGGGCTTGCCGTGATATCAAAACGCCCTAATCCGCTAAAGCTTTGGCCCTTGCGGTCGAATGTATTCCATTGAGAGATTTTTTTGCCCAGGAGCAGCGGCATGCAGACGTTAAAGGCCTTGTACGAGTCTATCGAGATGCAGTTTTTCGATACGCTCACGAAAAAATTGTCGAGCCTTTTCCTGCTGGTGATGGTCAGTGCGCTGCTGTACTGGGTGGCCTTGAGCGCCCGTGCCGACATCCTGCTGCAATTGCGCAATGCTCAACTGGACCCGGCGTTGCTGGGGCAGATCGAAGGCCGGCTCGACAGCCTCAGCCATGCCCTGCTCTTCGGCGCCGTCCTGACCCTGGGCATGATCAGTTTCATGGTCTGGTACTTTCGCCACCTGATCGTGCGCCCCGTCACCGCCATGACCAAGGCCCTGGAGGAAATCGCCAACGGTGAAGGCGACCTCTCCAAGGACCTGCCCCTGGTGACCCACGACGAGATCCGCGTGCTGGCCGGCACCTGCAACCGTTTCCTGGCCAAGCAGCGGGAGATCATCAGCAACGTCCAGGCGCTGACCGTGCACATTGCCGTGGAATCGGCGCGCTCGTTGAAGAACATCAGCGACTCCAGCGACAGCGCCACTCACCAGGCCCGGTTCGCCAAGGAAGTGATGGACCAGAGCAACACCGCCGTGGGCCGCATCGAAGAGGTGTCGCGCCAGACCCAGGGCATTTCCAGCACCACCGCCCAGAACCTGAGCATGGCCCGTGACTCCTACGCCGAGCTGCTGGAAGTGACCGGCAACATCAGTGAGATCTCGGCCAGCCTCGGCGAGTTCGCCACGTTGGTGAGCGCGTTGAACCAACGCTCTTCGAGCATCAAGTCCATCGTCGGGTTGATCCAGCAGATCTCGGCCCAGACCAACCTGCTGGCCCTCAACGCCGCCATCGAAGCCGCCCGGGCCGGCGAAAGTGGTCGGGGCTTTGCGGTGGTGGCCGATGAAGTGCGCACCTTGGCACAGAATGTCAGCCGGGCCACCGACGACATCTCGCGCAACATCGACGCGATGCTGGAGGAAGTCAGCTCCACCCACGAACAGACCACCCAGATCAGCCACAGCGCCCGGGAAACCCAGAAGGTGGTGGAACGTGCCTCCGGCCACTTCGAAAGCATGATCGGCGACTTCGAATCCACCAATGGCAAGCTGGCTGACATTGCCGAGCATATCCAGCAGTTCGCCGACAGCAACACCGGCATCAACGACCGGGTGACCCAGATCCATGCCGACAGCCAGTCGATCGACCAGCGCATGCAGCAGTCGGCGACGGCCACCCGCGACCTGTCCGGCGTTGCCGAAAAGGTCCAGGCGCTGCTGGGCCGGTTCGTGCTGGGCCACGGCAAGCTGGACGCCGCCATCACCCGCGCCAGCGAATGCCGCGATACGCTCCAGGTACGCCTGGAGGCGCTGCATCGCGAGGGCCTGAACCTGTTCGACCAGAGTTACCAATTGGTCCCCGGCACCGATCCCAAGCAATACATGACCTGCTACACCGAGCGCTTCGCCCAGGTCTGCCAGGAGGAATGCGACAAGCTCACCCGTAGCACGCCGGGGGGCAAGGTGTCCTTCATCGTCGACACCAAGGGGTATTGCCCGGTGAACAACAGCTGGGTCTCCAAGCCCCCCACCGGTGACCGTGCCGTGGACCTGCCGGTGTGCCGCAACAAGCGCATCTTCAACGACCCGATCGGCCTGCGCGCGGCGGGCAACGTCCAGCGTTTCCTGCTCCAGACCTACCTGCGCGATACCGGTGAAATCATGACCGAGATCGACGTCCCCTTCTTCTTCGGCGGCCGCCATTGGGGCAACCTGCGGGTAGGGTTCGATGCAGCGGTGTTGTTGGCGGAGTGAGAGTGATCGCCCTGGGACAGGAGTAAGGCCGCAGCCACTTCATCGCTGAGCGGCCGTCTTCGCGGGCAAGCCCGCTCCCACACAAGGATCTGTGGCGCACCCACCTCTTGAGCCCACCAAAAAACACTGTGGGAGCGGGCTTGCCCGCGAAAGCGGTGGGTCAGCCGACCTCTTCATCGACTGACCCACTGCATTCGCGAGCAAGCCCGCTCCCACAGGGGGTACCTCAGGGCTGCCGGGTCAGCAGCACTTGGGCCCGGCCTTGCCGCCGTAACGGGCTTCCTGGCGTTCGCGGAAGAACGTCTCGTAGTCCATCAGCGGCTTGTCCGGATGCTGGGTCTGCATGTGCTCGACGTAGTTGTCGTAGTCGGGCATGCCGACCATCAGGCGGGCGGCCTGACCGAGGTATTTACCCAGGCGACTCAAGTCATTGAACATCGTTGCAATCCTCGTTTCAGGCGTCCGGCAGCGCTTGGAAAGGCGCTTCCTTGTCCGTGCGTTCCTTCGTGCCCCAGGCGGCGATGCCGACCTTGAGCGCGTAGAACAGGATGCTGAAGACCACGAACAGGAACAGTGCCGTCAACGTCGCGTTGGTGTAGGCATTGAACACCACGTGCTGCATCTGCTCGATGCTCTTGGCCGGGGCCAGGACTTGCCCGGCTGCCAGCGCCTCGTTGTATTTGCGCGCCAGGGCCAGGAAGCCGATCGCCGGGTTGGCGTCGAACAGCTTGATCAGGCCCGCGGTGGTGGTGCAGATCAGCAGCCAGGTCGCCGGCAGCAGCGTGACCCAGACGTAGCGCTGGCGCTTCATCTTGATCAGCACCACGGTGGCGAGCATCAGCGCGATACCGGCCAGCATCTGGTTGGAGATGCCGAACAGCGGCCACAAGGTGTTGATGCCGCCCAGCGGATCGATCACGCCCTGGTACAGCAGGTAACCCCACAGCGCCACGCAACCGGCGGTGGCGATCAGGTTGGCGGTCCAGGATTCGGTGCGCTTGAGGGCCGGCACGAACGAGCCCAGCAGGTCCTGCAGCATGAAGCGCCCGGCACGAGTGCCGGCGTCCACCGCGGTGAGGATGAACAGCGCTTCGAACAGGATCGCGAAGTGGTACCAGAACGCCATGGTGTTCTCACCCGGCAGCACCGAGTGCAGGATCTGCGCGATGCCCACCGCCAGGGTCGGCGCGCCGCCGGCACGGGCCAGGATGGTGGTCTCGCCGATGTCCTTGGCCACGGCCTGCAGGGCGTCCGGCGTGATGGCGAAGCCCCAACTGCTGACGGTCTGCGCCACGGCCACCACGTCGCCGCCGACGATGGCCGCCGGGCTGTTCATGGCGAAGTACACGCCCGGTTCGATCACCGACGCGGCGACCATCGCCATGATCGCCACGAAGGACTCCATGAGCATGCCGCCGTAGCCGATGTAGCGGGCGTTGGTTTCGTTATCCAGCAGCTTGGGCGTGGTGCCCGAGGAAATCAGCGCGTGGAAACCCGAGACCGCGCCACAGGCGATGGTGATGAACAGGAACGGGAACAGGCCGCCCTTCCACACCGGGCCCAGGCCATTGGTGAACTGGGTCAGCGCCGGCATTTTCAGCTCGGGCATGGTGACCAGGATGCCGATCGCCAGGGCGACGATGGTGCCGATCTTGAGGAAGGTCGACAGGTAGTCCCGCGGTGCCAGGATCAGCCACACCGGCAGCACGGCGGCGACAAAGCCGTAGCCGATCAGCATCCAGGTGATCTGGATCCCGGTGAAGGTGAAGGCCTTGGCCCAGACCGGGTCGGCGGCGATCTGCCCACCCAGCCAGATCGACCCCAGCAGCAACAGCACGCCGATCAGCGAGATTTCGCCGATGCGGCCCGGGCGAATGTAGCGCATGTACAGGCCCATGAACATCGCGATCGGGATGGTCGCCATCACCGTGAAGATCCCCCACGGGCTCTCGGCCAGGGCCTTGACCACGATCAGCGCCAGCACCGCGAGGATGATGATCATGATCAGGAAGCAGCCGAACAGCGCGATGGTGCCGGGAATGCGGCCCATTTCCTCGCGGACCATGTCCCCCAGGGAACGACCGTTGCGGCGGGTGGACAGGAACAGGACCATGAAGTCCTGCACGGCCCCGGCCAGCACCACGCCGGCGATCAGCCAGAGCGTGCCGGGCAGGTAGCCCATCTGCGCGGCCAGCACCGGCCCGACCAGCGGTCCCGCGCCGGCAATGGCGGCGAAGTGGTGACCGAAGAGGATGTGCTTGTTGGTCGGGACGAAGTCCAGGCCATCGTTGTTGAGCACGGCAGGCGTGGCCCGGCGCGCATCGAGTTGCATCACGTTGTTGGCGATGAAGAGGCTGTAGTAGCGGTAGGCGACCAGGTAGATGGCCACGGCTGCGACGACGATCCAGAGGGCGTTGATGGCTTCGCCGCGGCGCAAGGCCACGACACTCAACGCACAGGCTCCCAGAACAGCCACGGCAAACCAGGCGAGGTGTTTAACCAGACGGGTTGTCATTGCGTGTCTCCTGCCGAGGTCCAGTGGACTGCGGCGATTGTTTTTATAATGTGCCCCGCTATTCGGAGCCGGCCCAATATCCCCGTAGGCCGTCAATAAATAAATCCGTAGTACTACGTAGACCGCTCCTGTGGGAGCGAGCTTGCTCGCGAAGGCGGTGTGTCAGTTAAAGCAGATGCCACTGATCCACCGCCTTCGCGAGCAAGCCCGCTCCCACAATGTCGCTGAGTGCCTACGGATTCGATGTCCAGCGCAGGTTACCTCTCCTATTCGGGGGAAGGTTTGGCATATGATGCCGAGCATCCACCTCCCCTCGTCAGGCCCTGACAGGAGTCCAGATGCTGCTCAAACACAAAATCGTCGCCCTCGGAATCTTGCCGCTGGTCCTGGCGATCGCTGTTATCTGCGCCCTGGTGATCTCGCTCAACCGCCAGTTGGGCGACCAACAAGCACAGCTCATCGAAGACAGCATCCTGGCCAGCAAGCGCGCCGAGCTGAAAAACTACGTGGAAATGGCGCAAAGCCTGATCGCCCCGTTGTACAACGACGGCCAGGGCGACGAACGTGCACGGCAGCAAGTGCTGGAAGAACTGCGCAAGCTGAGCTTCGGCATCAACGGTTATTTCTTCGTGTACGACCGCCAGGGCCGCAGCCTCATGCACGCGCGCCAGTCGGAGTTGGTGGGGCGAGACCTGTGGGACATGAAGGACCCTCATGGCCTGCCGGTGATCCAGGCGCTGCTCAAGAGCGCCCAGTCCGGCGAGGGCTTCCAGCGTTATGCCTGGAACAAGCCTTCCTCCGGCCAGGTCACTGAAAAACTGGCCTACGTGGTCATGCTGGACCGCTGGGGATGGATGCTCGGCACCGGGATCTACCTCGAAGACGTCGAGCGCGCCACCCAGCAGGCACGCGCCGAAGTCGCCCAAGGCATCCACACCACCATGCAGGCCATCGCCGCCATCGCCCTGGTGGCCGTGCTGCTGGTGTTCGCCGGTGGCATGACCCTCAACGTCAGCGAGCACCGCCTGGCCGACAAGAAACTGCAGCGCCTGAACCAGCGCATCGTCAGCCTGCAGGAAGAGGAACGCTCGCGAGTGTCCCGTGAGTTGCACGACGGCATCAGCCAACTGCTGGTGTCGATCAAGTTCCAGTTCGAACTGGCCAGCCATGTGCTGGAAAACGGCCAGGAAAACGGCCTGGGCATTCTCAAGAATGCGACAGACCGCTTGGGCGAAGCCATCGGCGAGATCCGCAGCATCTCCCATGACCTGCGCTCTTCCCTGCTCGATACCCTGGGCCTGCCCGCCGCCATCGGCCAACTCGCCTCCGAGTTCCAGCAGCGCAGCGGGCTGGAGGTGTCCTACCGCACCAATGAGTTCGATTGCCGGCTGGAAAACGGCGCACCGGTCTCGCTGTTCCGCATTGCCCAGGAAGCGCTCACCAACATCGAGCGTCACGCCGGGGCGAAAAGCGTCGGCATCAGCCTGTTCGGCTCCGCCGAGTCCTTGCGCCTGACGGTGGTGGATGATGGCATGGGCTTCAACGTGCCACAGGTCGAGCGGGGGCACGCCGGCATCGGCCTGCGCAATATCCGCGAACGGGTCGAACACTTCGGTGGACGCCTGGAAGTCACCTCAGAACCGGGGCGCAGCGAGCTGGACATCCTTTTGCCCATGAACATGGCGGCCACGTAAAGCTGATGACCCCTGATCCCAAGCCCCCCTTGTCGATGAACCTGCCGCCTGCGATCCGCGTCGCGCTGGTCGATGATCACTCACTGGTGCGCGATGGCATCCGGGCGCTGCTGTCCGTCATGCCACGACTGAACGTGGTCGGCGAAGCCGAGAACGGCGCACAGGCGATCGAAATGGTCGGCCGTTGCACACCGGACCTGCTGCTGATGGACATCAGCCTCAAGGACATGAACGGCCTTGAGCTGACCCGGCTGCTGGGCAAGCAATACCCGAGCCTGAAGATCCTCATCCTCAGCATGTACGACAATCATGAATACGTGAGCGAGTCAGTGCGCTGCGGTGCCAGCGGCTACGTGCTCAAGAACGCGCCCTCGCGGGAGATCGTCGCGGCGATCGAGGCGATCATCGGCGGCGGCACCTTCTACAGCGCCGAAATCGCCCAACGCCTGGCCACCGACCCGAACACTGATAACGAACTGACCCCACGGGAAAGCCAGGTGCTGCGCAAGATGGTCGAGGGGTTGAACAACAAGGAAATGGCCCGCGAGCTGGACATCAGCGTGCGTACCGTCGAGACCCATCGCCTGAGCATCCGCCGCAAGCTCAACATCGATAAACCCGCGGCATTGGTGAAATACGCGATCGACCACGGGATCGTTTCACGCTGACAAAGGCCGCCACACAGAGACAACCCACAGACACTTTTACTACACTGGCCCGTCTTGTCCCCTTCCCTTGCGAGACGTCCCATCCCCATGAAAACCATAACAAGCACGATGACGTTCTGCGGCCTGCTGGCCTTGTGTGGCAATGCCCTGGCCGAGCCTGGCGCCTCTCACCTGGACGAGGTCCTGCAACGCGGCGAACTCAAGGTGTGCACCACCGGCGACTACAAGCCCTACACCTACAAGGCTGAAAGCGGCGACTACGAAGGGATCGACATCGACATGGCGCGTTCGCTGGCCGCGAGCCTGGGCGTCAAGGTGCAATGGGTCCAGACCACCTGGAAAACCCTGATGCCGGACATGCTGGCGGGCAAGTGCGACATCGGCATGGGCGGGATCTCGGTGACCCTGGAGCGCCAGAAGAAAGCCTACTTCAGTAACACCCTGGACGTGGATGGCAAGATCCCGCTGGTGCGCTGCGAAGACCAGTCGCGCTACCAGACTCTCGAACAGATCAACCAACCTTCGGTACGCCTGGTGGAGCCGGCCGGTGGCACCAACGAAGCCTTCGTCCGCGCCTTCGTACCCAAGGGCCAGCTCGCCTTCCACGACAACGTGACCATCTTCCAGGAACTGCTGGACAAGCGCGCCGACGTGATGATCACCGATGCCTCGGAAGCGCTCTACCAGCAGAAACTCAAGCCTGGCCTGTGTGCCGTCAACCCGACCCACTACCTGCAATATGGCGAGAAGGCCTACCTGCTGCCGCGTGACGACAGCACCTGGAAGATGTACGTCGACCAGTGGCTGCACCTGAGCAAGGCGAACGGCAGCTATCAAAAAGTGATCGGCCAGTGGCTGGCGGTTCCCGCCGCTCAGTGACGGCGACGCCGCATTGAAACCCTGTGGGAGCGAGCTCGCGAAGACGCCAGCCAGCCCGGCAAAGTTGCAGACGGGTCCACCGCCTTCGCGAGCAAGCTCGCTCCCACAGGGTTTGACCCCCTTTGCCATGGAGGGTTGTGGGGCGGCCTACGGCTTGATGTTCTTCAATTCATTGAGCAGCCCCAGCAGTTGCTGCATCTTTTGCTCGCCGAACTGCGCTTCGATCCGGCGGTAGTTGCCTTCCATGCCTTCGCTCATCGACTCGAAGCACTGCTCGCCGCGTTCGGTGAGGGCCACGAACACCCGACGCTGATCCTGGCTGGATTTCTGCCGGCGCACCAGGCCATCGCGCTCCAGGCGGCTGAGCACACCGGTCATGCTCGGCTTGAGGATGCAGGCCTGCTGGGCAAGCTGGTGGCTTTCCAGTTCGCCTTGCTGGTGCAGGATGCGGATCACCCGCCATTGCTGCTCGGTGAGGTCATGCTGGTTCAACGCGGGACGGAAAAAAGCCATGGCGGCTTCACGGGCTTGCAACAGGGTCAGCGTCAGGGAGGGTCTGGGGTTGGCCATGTTCGAACTGCTTGGGTGGGCGAACGGGCAGCTTAGTGGCGCAGGCAAGGCGCTGCAAGAGACCTGTGGCGAGGGAGCTTGCTCCCGCTCGATTGCGCAGCAATCGTCAAAAGCCTCGGGCTGCTGCTCACCCCAGCGCAAGCAAGCTCCCTCGCCACATAAGCACGTGTTCAATCGCAGGGAAGTTCAGCGCAACCCCGACTGTCGTTGGCGATACTCGCCCGGCGTGAGCTGGGCATAACGCTGGAAAAACCGGCTGAAATAGGCCGGATCCTTGAAGCCAAGCTGGTAGCAGATTTCATTGGCCGAACTGCCGGTAAACAGCAGCAGACGCTTGGCCTCCTGCATCAAGCGCTCCATGATCAACCGCTTGGAAGGCAGGTCGGCGATGCGCCGGCACACGTCGTTGAGGCGCGCCTCGGTCACCCCGATGCCCTCGGCATAGCGCGACAGCGGCCAATGCTGCAGGTAGTGGGCTTCGATCAGCTCGTTGAAGCGGTGGAAGATCTTCAGGTCTTCATGCCGCGCCGGCCGGGCTTCCAGGGAGTTGGTACACAAGCGCAGCAGGCTGATCATGATCAGCCGTGTCAATCCGTCCAGGGCCACGTTGCGCCCTGGCCGCGCGGCCGCCACCTCCTCGCTCAGTTGCTCGAACAGGTACTCCAGCCGTCCCACCTCCCCCGCCAACTCCGGCCCCAGTTGCGCCAGCGCCACGCAGGCCGCCGGCAGTTGCACACCGGCCGGCGCCAGGCTCGGATCGGCGTCGATCAACTGCCACACCAACTGCTGGCGCACCGTCAGCACATGCCCGTCACTGTCGGCCTCGGTCACGAAGGCATGCGCGATGGTGGGCGGCGTGAGAAAGAACATCGGGCCCGATTCGACGTATTGCTGGTCGTCGAGATACACCCGCACGGTGCCGCTCTTGACGTAGTGCACCTGGAAGAAGCGGTCGTGGCGGTGCACCGGCATGTTGCGACCGAAAAAATCCGCGAGGTTGGCGAGCCGGTCGTAATGCACCTCGGCATCGCTGTAGCGCTGGTCGTACACCTGGCCGATGTTGATGTTGGGGATCGGTTGACGATCGGTCATCACGCAGTACTCGTTTTTATTCTGATTCAAGCGTCGCCGAGCCCCATCCTGCAACGAATCCGGAAGGTCATCCAGCGCCCGGTCATTCTGCCACGCTTGACGATAGTTAACATCTTAATTATAACTGTTAACACATTAACAATAACGCAGAGCCCTCATCCCTCTGCACCGCCAGGAGACAAGCATGAGCCGTGCCCTGCATGACGTCGCTAACGGCACCCTGTTCGGGGTCGCGCTGAACTACCAGGGGCTGCTGAAACAGCACCTCGCCGAGTTCGAGCAGCCGCCCTACCAGAAACCGCCGGTCAAGCCGGTGCTGTTCATCAAGACGCCCAACACCCGTAATCGACACGACGCCGACGTGGTCCATCCCGGCCACGGCGAGCGGCTGCAACCAGGGCCGGCCCTGGGCGTGGTGATGGGCAAGTCGGCCAGCCGCGTCAGCGCCGCCGAGGCGCTGGGCTACGTGGCCGGCTACACCGTCGTCAACGAATTCAGCCTGCCGGAAGACAGCTACTACCGCCCCGCCGTCAAGGCCAAGTGCCGGGATGGCTCATGCGCCATCGGGCCGGAACTGGTGCCGACCGCCAACCTCGCCGATCCCCACAGCCTGGCGATCACGCTGTACGTCAACGGCGAGGCACGCCAGCAAAACAGCACGGCCAACTTCGTTCGCAACATCCCCCAACTGATTGCCGAGATCAGCGAGTTCATGACCCTGCACGCCGGCGACGTGTTGATCACCGGCACGCCCGAGGGCCGGGTCGACGTGGTGCCTGGCGACCGCGTCGAAGTGCACATCAACGGCGTGGGCCGTCTCGTCAATACCGTCGTGGCCGAGCAGCCAGGAGCCGTTTCATGAAACACGCGCGCATTCGTTTTGAAGGCCAGGTCCACGCCGTCACCGTTGAAGCCGGCAATGCCGTGCGCTTGCTCGACGGTCGCCTGCTGGGCGAAGACCAGGTCGAGTGGCTGCCGCCGGCCACCGGCAACATGTTCGCCCTGGGCCTGAACTACGCCGACCACGCCGCCGAACTGGCCTTCAAGCCGCCGACCGAGCCCCTGGCGTTCATCAAGTCGCCGGGCACCTACACCGGCCACAACCAAAAGACCTGGCGCCCGGACAACGTCGCCTACATGCATTACGAGTGCGAACTCGTGGCGGTCATCGGCAAAACAGCCCGTAACGTCAAGCGCGAAAATGCGCTGGACTACCTGGCCGGCTACACCGTGTGCAACGACTACGCGATCCGCGACTACCTGGAAAACTACTACCGCCCCAACCTGCGGGTGAAGAACCGCGACGCCACCACTCCTGTCGGGCCATGGATCGTCGACGTCGCCGACGTGCCGGACCCGAGCGACCTGAAACTGCGCACCTGGATCAACGGTGAGCTGCGCCAGGAAGGCAGCACCAAGGACATGATCTTCGACATCCCGTACCTGATCGAATACCTGTCCAGCTTCATGACCCTGCAACCCGGCGACATGATCGCCACCGGCACGCCCGAAGGCCTGGCCGACGTGGTGCCCGGTGATGAAGTGGTGGTGGAAGTGGAAGGCGTCGGCCGCCTGGTCAACAACATTGTCAGCGAAGCCGCGTTCTTCGCATCCCGTAGAGAGGCTTGAGCACAATGATCAAACACTGGATCAACGGCCGTGAGGTCGAAAGCAAAGACGTCTTCGTCAACTACAACCCGGCCACCGGCGAAGCCATTGGCGAAGTCGCCAGCGGCGGCGCCGAGGAAGTCGCCCAGGCCGTAGCCGCCGCCAAGGATGCCTTCCCGAAGTGGGCCAACACGCCCGCCAAGGAACGCGCCCGGTTGATGCGCAAGCTCGGAGAGCTGATCGAGCAGAACGTGCCGAAACTGGCCGAACTGGAAACCCTCGACACGGGCTTGCCGATCCACCAGACCCGCAACGTGCTGATCCCGCGGGCGTCCCACAACTTCGATTTTTTCGCCGAAGTGTGCACCCGGATGGACGGCCACACCTACCCGGTCGACGACCAGATGCTCAACTACACCCTGTACCAGCCGGTGGGGGTCTGCGGCCTGGTGTCGCCGTGGAACGTGCCGTTCATGACCGCGACCTGGAAGACCGCGCCGTGCCTGGCCTTGGGCAACACCGCTGTGCTGAAGATGTCCGAGCTGTCGCCGTTGACCGCCAATGAACTGGGGCGACTGGCCGTCGAGGCAGGGATCCCCAACGGTGTGCTCAACGTGATCCAGGGCTACGGCGTCACGGCGGGCGATGCATTGGTGCGTCACCCGGATGTGCGGGCAATCTCCTTCACCGGCGGCACCGCCACCGGCAAGAAAATCATGCAGACCGCCGGGCTGAAGAAGTACTCCATGGAGCTGGGCGGCAAGTCGCCGGTGCTGATTTTCGAAGACGCGGACCTGGAGCGGGCCCTTGATGCGGCGCTGTTCACGATTTTCTCGCTCAACGGCGAACGTTGCACCGCTGGCAGTCGAATCTTCATCCAGGAAAGCGTCTACCCGCAGTTCGTCGCCGAATTCGCCGCCCGTGCCAAACGCTTGATCGTGGGCGACCCCCAAGACCCCAAGACCCAGGTCGGCTCGATGATCACCCAGGCCCACTACGACAAGGTCACCGGTTACATCAGGATCGGCCTCGAAGAAGGCGCCACCCTGCTGGCCGGTGGCCTGGAACGCCCGGCCAACCTGCCTGCACACTTGAGTCGCGGCCAGTTCATCCAGCCGACGGTGTTCGCCGACGTGAACAACAAAATGCGTATCGCCCAGGAAGAGATCTTCGGCCCGGTGGTCTGCCTGATCCCGTTCAAGGACGAAGCCCAGGCGTTGCAACTGGCCAACGACACCGAGTACGGCCTGGCGTCGTACATCTGGACCCAGGACATCGGCAAGGCCCATCGCCTGGCCCATGGCATCGAGGCCGGCATGGTGTTCATCAACAGCCAGAACGTGCGCGACCTGCGCCAGCCTTTCGGCGGCGTGAAGGGTTCCGGAACCGGGCGCGAAGGTGGACAGTACAGCTTTGAAGTGTTTGCCGAGATCAAGAACGTTTGCATTTCCATGGGCGGTCATCACATTCCACGGTGGGGCGTGTAATCCATGGCTGGGGGCTAACTCTGTGGCGAGGGGATTTATCCCCGCTGGGGCGCGAAGCGGCCCTGAATCAGTCAACCTCGATCAACCTGACACACCGAGGTGTTTGATTTGAGGTCTGCTGTGCAGCCCAGCGGGGATAAATCCCCTCGCCACAAGAGCTGCGGTCCAGTTGAACAAGCTGTGATTCACCGATTACCCAAGACTCAACAAGAACAACTTTTTCAGGAGAATCATCATGGGCGAAGTCGTCCTGGCTGCGAAGATCTGCCACGTTCCCTCGATGTACCTGTCGGAGCTGCCCGGTAAACACCACGGTTGCCGCGAGGCCGCGATCGCCGGCCACAAGGAAATCGGCCGTCGCGCCCGCGAGCTGGGCGCCGACACGGCCGTGGTGTTCGACGTGCACTGGCTGGTCAACAGCGCCTACCACGTCAACAGCGGCGAGCATTTCAAGGGCATCTACACCAGTAACGAGCTGCCGCATTTCATCAAGAACATGGAGTACGAATACGCGGGCGCCCCGGAACTGGGCGAGTTGATCGCCGCCGAAGCCAACGCCGCCGACGTTCGCACCCTGGCCCACAACATCCCCAGCCTGGAGCTGGAGTACGGCACGCTGGTGCCCATGCGCTACATGCACATGGACGTCCCGCCGGCGCAGAAACTCAACGTGGTGTCGATTGCCGCCTGGTGCGCCTGGCATCGCCTGCAAGACAGCTTCACCTTCGGCGCCGCCGTGCGCCGGGCCATCGAGAAGAGCGATCGCAAAGTCCTGGTGCTCGCCTCCGGTTCGCTGTCCCACCGGTTTTCCGATGATCGCAACGCCGAAGCCAACATCCACAACTGGACCCGTGAGTTCGACAAGCAGGTGGACCTGCACGTGGTGCAGATGTGGCGCGAAGGCCGCTGGAAGGAGTTCTGCGCCATGCTCCCGGACTACGCCGAACACTGCTTCGGCGAAGGCAAGATGCATGACACCGCCATGCTCCTGGGGTTGCTCGGCGGAGCGGACTACGACAAGCCGGCCGAAATCATCACCGAACCGTTCGGCAGCTCGGGCACCGGCCAGATCAACGCCATTTTCCCGGTTTGAAACGCCTGCGCAGGAGCACCGACCATGCCGCACTTCATCGCTGAATACACCGACAACATCGAACACCAGGCCGATTTGCCCGGCCTGTTTGAAAAGGTCCACGCCCTGCTCGGCGACAGCGGCGTGTTCCCCCTCGGCGGCATCCGCAGCCGGGGGGTGCGCCTGGACACCTGGCGCATGGCCGACGCCAAGCACGACTACGCCTTCGTGCACATGACGTTGAAAGTCGGCCATGGCCGCGACCTCGCCACCCGCGAGAAGGTCGCGCAGAAACTCTTCGAGGTGATCACTGCGCACTTCGCCGACTTGCAGGCCCAGCGTCTGCTGGCCCTGTCGTTCGAGATGATCGAGTTGCACGAGCACCTCAACTTCAAGGCCAACAACGTCCATGCCTTCCTCAAGGCCCAGGCGGGATAGCCACGCCCGATCGCTTGCCCCCATCGGCCTCTCGGACAAAAAGTACAAGATCATGAGCACAGCCAATCCCGCTGGCACTGCCGGCTCCGTCGTGCACGACCGCACCCATGCCACGATCACCTGGCGGCTGATGCCGTTGTTGCTGGTCTGCTACCTGTTCGCCCATCTGGACCGGATCAACATCGGCTTTGCCAAGATGCAGATGAGCGCCGACCTGCAGTTCAGCGACACGGTCTACGGCTTCGGCGCCGGCCTGTTCTTCATCGCCTATGCGCTGTTCGGCGTGCCGAGCAACATGGCCCTGGACCGGGTCGGCCCGCGCCGCTGGATCGCCACGCTGATGGTGGTCTGGGGGGCCTTGTCCACCGGCATGTTCCTGATTGAAAGCGCCGCCGGTTTCTACCTGCTGCGGTTTCTGCTGGGGGTGGCCGAAGCCGGGTTCTTCCCGGGGATCCTGGTGTTCCTCAACCGCTGGTACCCGGCACGCCGGCGCGCCCAGGTGACCGCGCTGTTCGCCATCGCCGTGCCGATGGCGGGCGTGATCGGCGGGCCGCTGTCGGGGGCGATCCTCGAACATTTCCACGATGTCGGCGGCCTGCGTGGCTGGCAATGGATGTTCGTCATCGAGGGGCTGCCGGTGATCCTCCTGGGCCTGGTCGTACTCAAGTGCCTGCCCGACAGTTACCAAAGCGTCAGCTGGCTCTCACCCCACGCCAAGCAGCACCTGCGCGAACAACTGAGCGTGGAGGAACAGCGAAAATCCATCACCTCGTTTTCGGCGATCCTCGCTAACCCCCAGGTCTGGTTGCTGGTGGCGGTGTACTTCGCCGTGATGCTGGCGGTGAACACCCTGGCTTTCTGGATGCCCACTCTGATCCACGGCGCCGGCATCGGCAGCGAAGGCCAGGTCGGCCTGCTCAGCGCGGTGCCTTACCTGGCCGGTTGCTTCTTCATGATCGGTTGTGGCCGCTCCTCCGACCGCCACCGCGAACGTCGCTGGCACCTCTGCGTACCGTTGTTGATGGCGGCAGCCGGTATCGCTATCGCCGGGCTCTCTCCCGGCAATCCGACCCTGGTGCTCGGCGGCCTGATTGTCGCCGGCATGGGCGCCAGCGCGGCGTTGCCGATGTTCTGGCAACTGCCGCCGGCGTTTCTCTCCAACAACACCCAGGCCGCCGGAATCGCCCTGATCAGTTCCTTTGGCAGCATCGCCTCATTCTTCGCGCCGTACCTCATCGGCTGGATGCGGGACACCACGCAGAGCGCCAGCCTGGCCCTGTATGTCCTGGCGCTGTTCATCACCCTGGGTGGCCTGCTGGTGCTGCGCACCCGGGCCGCCGTCGTCAATCCTCAATAGAGACCTCGTCATGCTCGATCAAAGCCTCATCCAGCAAGCCGCTGCCCGCCTCGACCACGCCGAGCGTTCCCGGGAGCAGGTGCGCCAGTTTTCCCTCGATCACCCGGCCATCACCCTCGATGACGCCTACGCCATCCAGCGCGCCTGGGTGGCGCAGAAAATCAACGACGGGCGCAAGCTGGTCGGCCACAAGATCGGCCTGACCTCCCGGGCCATGCAAGTGTCCTCGAACATCACCGAGCCGGACTACGGCGCGCTGCTGGATGACATGTTCTTCGACGAAGGCACCGACATTCCCTTCTCGCGCTTCATCGTGCCGCGAGTGGAAGTCGAACTGGCGTTCATCCTCGGCAAACCGTTGAAAGGCCCGAACGTCACGGTGTTCGACGTACTGGATGCCACTGAATGGGTGATCCCGGCACTGGAAATCATCGACGCACGCATCCAGCAGATCGACCCGCAGACCCAGGCCACCCGCAAAGTCTTCGACACCATTTCCGACAACGCGGCCAACGCTGGCGTGGTCATGGGCGGACGTGCGGTGCGCCCCACCGAGATCGACCTGCGCAAGGTGCCGGCGGTGCTCTAC
The DNA here is from genome assembly GCA_001023535.1 of Pseudomonas chlororaphis. Classification (NCBI taxonomy): domain Bacteria; kingdom Pseudomonadati; phylum Pseudomonadota; class Gammaproteobacteria; order Pseudomonadales; family Pseudomonadaceae; genus Pseudomonas; species Pseudomonas chlororaphis. Next base: position 4,238,778 of record CP011020.1, on the reverse strand, counting down.
CGCAACGGCGTGATCGAAGAGTCCGGCGTCTCGGCGGCGGTGCTCAATCACCCGGCCAAGGGCGTGGCCTGGCTGGCGAACAAGCTGGCGGCCTATGACGTCACCCTGCAACCGGGGCAGATCATCCTCGGTGGCTCCTTCACCCGCCCGGTGGCGGCCAACCCGGGCGATACCTTCCATGTCGACTACGACATGCTTGGCTCCATCGCTTGCCGTTTCGTCTGACTGCTCGAGGACTGCTTCATGGACATGCCGATCAACACGTTCAAACAACGGCTGAAAAGCGGCGAGGCGCAGATTGGCCTCTGGCTCGGACTGGCCGACGCCTACTGCGCCGAGCTGGCTGCCAATGCCGGTTTCGACTGGCTGCTGATCGACGGTGAACACGCGCCCAACGACGTGCGCACCCTGCTCGGCCAGCTCCAGGCCGTGGCGCCCTACGCCAGCCAACCGGTGATTCGCCCGGTGGTGGGTGACACGGCGCTGATCAAACAAGTGCTCGACCTCGGCGTACAGACCCTGCTGGTGCCGATGGTGGAAAGCGCCGCGCAGGCCCGCGAGCTGGTGCGCGCCATCCATTACCCGCCCAGCGGGGTGCGTGGTGTCGGCAGCGCGCTGGCTCGCGCGTCGCGCTGGAACAGCATCCCCGGTTACCTGGACAAGGCCGATGAACAGATGTGCCTGCTGGTGCAGATCGAAAGCCGCGAGGGTCTGGCCAATCTCGACGCCATTGCCTCGGTGGACGGCGTGGACGGGGTGTTCATCGGCCCGGCGGACCTGAGTGCGTCCATGGGGTTTCGCGGCAATCCGGGGCATCCGGACGTGCAAGCAGCCATCGAAGACGCCATCGCCCGCATTCGCAAGGCCGGCAAGGCCGCCGGAATCCTCAGTGCCGACGAAAAACTGGCCCGGCGCTACATCGAGCTGGGGGCAGCGTTCGTAGCCGTCGGAGTGGACACGACCGTGCTGATGCGCGGCCTTCAAAGCCTGGCGTCGGCGTTCAAGGGTGTGCCAAAGCCTGCGGCGGGTGGGGTGTACTGACCTAAGTCGAGCCTGCCTGTGGCGAGGGGATTTATCCCCTCGCCACAAAGGCTTCAGCACTTCGCTCAGCTATCAGCTATCAGCGCCTGACCGCCTTCAACTCATTCAGCAACACCAATAACGTCTGCAACTTCTCCTCCCCCAGTTTCTCCTGCAAGCGCTGGTAGTTGGCCTCCATGCTGTGGCTCATCGAGTCGAAGCACGCCTGCCCTTGTGGTGCCAGGCGCACCAGTACGCGCCGCTGATCCTGCTCGGCCTTGCGCCGAACAACCATGCCCGCAGCCTCCATGCGCACCAGCACGCCGGTCATGCTGGGCTTGAGGATGCAGGCCAGTTCGGCCAGGCGATTGATCTCCAGCTCCGCGTGCTGGCTGAGGATGCGGATGACCCGCCATTGCTGTTCGGTCAGGCCGTGTTGATTGAGGGAAGGACGGAAAAACCCCATGGCCGCTTCACGGGCCTGTAGCAGGGTCAGGGTCAAGGATTGGCGCAGCTTGGGCATGGAGAGTGTTCGCCAGGGTATTAGTTAATGAGTTAACTAAATCTTAGCATCACCACTGTCCCGCTGTCCGTGCCAAGGGCAATTGAACACCCAAGTACCTTGTGGGAGCGGGCTTGCCCGCGAAGGCGACGGCACAGCCAGCATCATCGCAAGCTGAATGACCACCATCGCAGGCAAGCCCGCTCCCACAGGGGCGTAGCTATTTTCTGTGCTCTGGCATCAAGCGCCCTTGATCACCCCTTTGAGCACCGCCTTGAAATGCTCCACCTGGGCCTCGCCGAACTGGCCGAACACCTTGTCCTGCTGTTCCCTGGCAATGGCCCAGAGCCCTTCGGTCTCATCGATGCCCTTGACGGTCAGGCGGACCCGGTCGCCATCATCGCTCACCAGGCCCTTGCGCTTGAGGTTGGCCACGGCTTCTTCGATCTCGCGCACCGGCATCGCCACTTCTCGCTGCAGGTCGACCAGGTTCAGCCCGGCGTCATTTTCCAGCACCATCAGCATTCGCGCTTCGCTGGTGCGCAGCCCCGTGGACAATTGGCGGGGCTGGTAACTGGCCTGGTAGGCCCGCAGTGCCTGGGTCATCAGGTAGTAGAGGTTGTGACTCAAACGGCCCTGGAAGTGGCTGCTGGGCGCCTGCCCCTCTTCGCGCCGCGTCATGCGCGTGTGGGGCAGGACCATCGAGTAGGCGCCCTGGTGATAAAGCAACGGCGAACGGCCGAAATCGTCGAAGGCCACGACCTTGCCCAGCATGATCCAGTGATCGCCACCGTCCACCTGCTGGAATTTTTCACAGTGAAACCGCGCGGCGCAATCGGCAAACACCGGCGCCCCGCCCTCGCCGTTGTCGAATTCGATCTCGGCGAAGCGATCCTCCCTGGGCCGGGCGAAGTTGTTCGACAGGTCGATCTGGTCGGCGGCCAATACGTTTACCGCAAAGTGGCTGGCGGCTTCGAACACGCCGTGGCTGCTGGAGCGCTTGTCGATACTCCAGAGAATCAACGGCGGATCCAGGGACACCGAATTGAAGCTGTTGGCCGTCACGCCGACCTTGCGGCCATCTTCCGTCGCGGCGGTGACCACGGTCACACCGGTGGCAAAATTGCCCAGGGCGCGGCGGAATGCGCGGGTATCGAACGCGGTATCGCAATCATTGGACATGCAAGACTCCCGGCCGCCTCATGCGACGGCCTCGATTTGTTGTTATGGGGCGGTGCTGGGGCAGGTACTCAGACCATGCTGGGATCGGGTTCCAGGCCCATCAGCTCACGCCCGAGGATCTGCGCGCAGACGTCGTAGTCGGTGTAGGCATGCGCACCGGTGAGGTGCGCATCGCGAAACAGCCGTTGCAGCTCGTTGGACTCGAACCAGGCGCCGCCGCCGGCCGCTTCCATCAGCCGGTCCACTGCCTGGATGCACATCTTGGTGGCATAGCCCTGGTTGGTCCGCCAGAACGCCAGGGTTTCCCGGCTCGGGTACTCGTGGCGTTCTCCGTGCTCGGCGTGGTCCTGCCAGGTTTTTTCGAGAAAAGCCCGCGCCGCCGCCACCTGGTGTGTGGACTCGGCCAGGCGCATCAGCGCCGGGGTGGCAGCGCCCACGGCCGCACCGGTGTAGGCCCGCACACGGTTGCGGGTTTTCTCGCGAAACACTTCGAGCATGCGCTCGGCCACGCCCAGGCTGACCGTGGAGAAACCGCTGGCAAAATAGGGCCGGTACGGCGAGTAGAAAATCTTGCTGTCGGGGTACAGGCCGAAGCCGCCGGACTTGCCTTCCATCATGTCCTTGGCCTTCTGGATCCGATGCTCCGGCACGAACACGTTGGTGATGATCAGGGTCTTGCTGCCACTGCCGCGCATGCCCACGGCGAACCAGTCGTCACGAATCTCATAGTCGCGGCGAGGCAACACGGCGAAGCAATAGTCCTGGGTGCCTTCGGCGTTCTTGCGGCGAAATCCGACAATGGCCCACTCGGCATGGTCACAGCCGCTGCTCCAGCCCATTTCGCCGCTGAACATCACGCCGCCCTCGACTTCCTCGGTGCGGCCAAACGGCGCGATGCTGCTGCTGGCGGTGGCATCGGGATCGGCACCCCAGATTTCTTCCTGGGTCTTGGCCGGGAACATCGCCAACTGATGGCTGTGGGTGCACAACAGGCTCATGGCCCAGGCCGTGCTGGCACAGGCGCCGGCCAGCAGCGCGATGCAATCGGCAAACTGCGGCAGGGAAATCTCCAGGCCGCCATACGCCCTAGGCTGGAAAGCCCGATGCAGGCCGATGCCCTTGAGCAAGGCGATGTTCTCGGCAGGAACGCTACGGTCCTGCTCCGCCTGGAAGGCATTGGCGGCAATGATCGGCAGGAGGGGCTTGAGGTCTTCGAGCAACGGGTTTGGCTTTTTCATGGACGGACTCTTTTATTATTGGCGTCTGCCGATCCCGCCTGGCCTTGCACCTCACGGCAGGCTCGTGGTGCAGAAAACAGCGGGATCAAATGATTGAGGCCGGTCCAGTATGGGCATTGGCAAGACGTCGAAAAATGCACCTTCCAGATCCAAGATTGTACTTTTCATGGTGCCGATCCAAGCCGATGGCGCGCTCGGTCAAGTGCCCCGGCACGGATGATCAAGACAAACACCCTCGCCTGGGCCCTTAATAGGGGCATCGCGTGCAGCGCTTTGCACGGAGTCTCCTTTCACTTTGTCAGGTTGCGTCATGATCAATATCGAAACGCCCACCTATTACACAGCCACCAAGAAGTACAACCTCAGTTTCCCGACCCTGGAACAGGACGTGGAAGCCGATGTCGTGGTGATTGGCGGCGGCTTCTCCGGCATCAATACCGCGCTGGAGCTTGCTGAAAAAGGCATCACCAACATCGTGGTGCTCGAGGCGCGCTACCTGGGTTTCGGCGGCACCGGGCGCAACGGCGGGCAGATCATGGCCGGCATCGGTCATGACCTGGAAAAGATCAAGAAGGACGTCGGCGAAGACGGTCTGCGCCAGGTCTTCGAGATCAGCGACCTGGGGGCGGACATCATCAAGGACCGCATCGCCAAGTACGCCATCGATGCCGACTTCTGCCATGGCTACGGCTACATGGGTTTCAACGCCCGCCAGGAAAAAACCCTGCGGGCCTGGGAAAAAGACTTCAAGTCGATCAACAGCAAGCACGAGATCCGCTTTCTCGGCGGCTCCGACGTCCAGCAGATCATCGGCTCCAAAGCCTACGGCAGCGCATTGCTGCACATGGGCGGTGGGCATGTGCATTCGTTGAACCTGCTGCTGGGCGAAGCCAAGGCACTGGCCGGCCACGGCGTGCAGATCTACGAGAACAGCCCCGCCCTGGAAGTCCGTTATGGCGAGCGCATCACCGTGCGCACCGGGCGCGGCTCGGTCAAGGCCAGCAAGCTGTTGTGGGCCTGCGACAGTTTCCTCAACAAACTGGAGCCGGAACTGCATCGCTCGACGATCAACACCTACGCCTTCCAGATGATGACCGAGCCACTGTCGGACGAGCTGATCCAACGCATCAGCCCGATTCGCGGTGCCTACAGCGATATCCGCCCGGTCATCGACTATTACCGCGTTACTAACGAAAATCGCCTGCTGTTCGGTGCCGCGACGCCGCTGGTGGAGCACATTCCCCAGGACCTCAAGGCCTGGAACCGGAATCTGATGCTGAAGATTTTCCCGTACCTCAAGGACGTGAAGATCGACCTCGCCTGGGGCGGTCCGATGGCGTGCAGCCCGAATCTGTTCCCCCAGATCGGTACCCTGCCCGGCCGCCGCAATGCGTTCTTCGTCCAGGGCTACTCCGGGTTTGGCGTCACGCCGAGCCACATCATCTGCAAGGTCCTGGCCGAAGGCATGAGCGAAGGTTCGGCGCGTTATGACCTGGTCAGTTCCGTCAGGCGCCCGACCATCATCGGCAAGGACGCCATCCGTCCGCTGTTGCTGACTGCCGGCAAGTCCTGGCACCAGCTGTCGGGCTACTGGAACGGCCGTCGCTGACAACCACACCGCTTTCTATTTCAATCATCAGGAGTCACCGCCATGCCCCTTATCACCCTCAAGAAAGACATCCAGCTGTCCGAACTGGACGCCTGGGGTACCGTCGCCGACCTGGGTTCGCAAATCCTCGAAGGCGAAGTCAAGGCCTTCGGCAAGATGACCTTCGGCGCCCCGACCGATCCCGTCAGCAGCGCCTACTTCGGCACCACACAGGGCAAGTTCCGGATGGTGTATCCGTTTGCCGAGCAAGCCACCGTGGTCACCGGCGAAGTGGTGCTCACCGACGAAGCCACCGGCCAGAGCACCCGCTACAAGGCTGGCGACAGCTGGTTCGTGACCAAGGGCACGCCGGTACTGTGGGAAGTGGTCAGCGAGAGTTTCGTCAAGCACTACTTCGCGGTAGTCTGAGCACCGTGACCGTGGCGAGGGAGCTTGCTCCCGCTGGGCTGCGAAGCAGCCCCGCTTTTATGCGATTCGGGAGCAAACTCCCTCGCCACAAAAACGCCCTGGCCGTAGGGGTTCACGTTCTTCCCTCAACCGCAATGTGCTTGCGAAGGTTGCGCCCATGAACCTCATTCCCACCCAGGACATCGCCGGCCACTGCCTGCACGCGTTCACCCAGTTGATTCCCGCCAGCCGGGCGGCCTTCTACTGTGTCGACCGCCACTTGCAAGCCCATGACTTCAGCCTGCACGGCATGAGTGGCGAGATGCACCGCGACTACCTGGACAACTACCGCCAGTTCGATCCGCTGCAACCGCGCAACTGTGTCTGCGATGAACAGGCCGTGGTGCCGCTGGGCCTGGCGATGACCCGCCAGCCGGTGCGCGACAGCCAGCGCTACCGCAGCTTCCTGCAACGCTACGGCGTAGTGGATGTGGTGGAAGTCTTCGCCCGTCGGGACGGCCAGCCGCAAGCCGCCATTTCGTTATTGCGCACCGCCGAACAAGGCGCCTTCACGCCTCAGCAGTTGTCCCAGCTCGGCGCGTTGCAAACCCTGTTGCAACTGGCGGTGGCGCACCTGCCTGCCCAGGCGGATGCCCTGGACGGCTTGACGCCCAAGGAGCGCCAGATCGCCCTGCTGCTGCGCGAGGGCGTCAGCAACAAGCACCTGGCCCGGGAGTTGAACGTCGGCTTGCCGACCATCAAGACTCACCTGATCAACCTGTTCCGCAAGGTCGGCGTCAGCAGTCGCACCGAGTTGGTCAGCGCGCTGTTTCTCTGAACGGTTCAACCATCCGGTTGATAGTGCACAGATGCCCCAGAGCCCATGATCCGGCGGGTGACTACACCCAACCGGAGCCTTGCAATGAGTACATCTACAGACTGGATCACCGTCGGCGCCCTGGCCGATGGCTTTGCCCCCGACGCCTTCATCCTGCCGAACCTGGCAGACCTGAGCGGCAAGACCTTTACCCTGAACTTCGCCAATGGCTGGCAGATCGAGCATCGGTTCGAGCAGGACACGTTGTCCTGGCACGCCGCCGACGGGCACTCCAGCGGCACCGCGCCCTACCGCGCCACATCGGTTCGCCCGGGCCTGTACCTGGTGGACTTTCTCAAAGGCGAAGGCCGCCAGACCCTGTCGGTCAGCCTGGTGCTCGACACCGCCAACGCTGCGTTCACCGCCGTGATCGGGCGCATGCCCGAGCCAGAGCAAACCCGTGAAGGGCTCTACGGCCGCGCCCTGGCGGGCAAGCCCCTGACGAGCGTCGGCGTCGACTTCCTCCACGGCAGCCTCGACCGGCCCTGGCAAGACGGCCTCTGCCCGCACGCACCGAGCAACGAGCTGGTGGGGCTGCGCAACCTGTATCGCTACAGCCCAAGCGAAGTCTACGAACACATCTACCTCAATGACCGGTTCTACGCCTGGCAGTGCCTCAAGGGCGTGGAACAAGGCCTGTGCGACACCGACCGGTGCGACACCTACAAGGTCGCCGACCAGCTGTATCTGTTCGTCTGGCGGGAAAAAATCATCCCGACCCTCGGCCTGGTGCTGATCGACCTGCAACAACACCGCAGCGACGGCAAGATTTTCGGCTACGCCGGTGCGTCCTTCGATGAATACTCCAATTTCCCGGTCAGTTCCTACTGCCAGGTCCTCAACCAGACGGAGTATCCCGATGCCTGAATCACGCACCGTGGTGATTACCGGCGCGGGCACCGGCATCGGTGCCGCCTGCGCCCGGTTGTATGCCGCCGAAGGCGCCAACCTGGTCTTGATCGGCCGACGCCGCGAGCCCCTGGAAGACCTTGCCAGGGAAGTCGGCGGCCTGGTGTTGGTGGGCGACGCCGCGTGCCCGACGACCTGGGACGGTTTCATCGCGCAGATCCGCCAGCGTTTCGCTCGACTCGATGTGCTGTTGGCCTGTGCCGGCGGCATGGGCCAGGGCAGCGCCACCCAAACCAGCCCGCAAGCCTGGGACGCGGCCATGCGCAGCAACCTCGACAGCGCGTTCTACAGCGCGCGGGCCTGCCTGCCCTTGCTGCAGGAAAGCGCCGGCAACGTGGTATTGATCGGGTCCATCGCGTCGTTGGCGGCCGGGCCGCAAGTGTGCGGCTACACCACCGCCAAACACGCACTGCTGGGCCTGAACCGCTCCCTGGCGCGGGACTACGGCCCCCAAGGCGTGCGGGTCAACGCGGTCTGTCCGGGCTGGGTCCGCACGCCGATGGCCGATGAGGAAATGCAGGTGCTGATGCAGTTCCACGGTGAAACGCTGCAACAGGCCTACGACCGAGTCTGCGCCGACGTGCCGTTGCGCCGCCCCGCCAGCGCCGAGGAGATCGCCCTCGCCTGTCGTTTCCTGGCGTCCCGGGACGCCTCGATCATCACCGGCGTGGCGCTGGTGGCCGACGGTGGTTCGAGCATCGTCGACGTACCGACCCTGGCGTTCAGCCACATGGAGGTGACCCATGGCCAATGACCTGGATTTCAGCGGCAAGACGGTGTTGGTGACTGGCGGTGCCCAAGGCATTGGTCGGGCCATTGTCGAAGCCTTCGCCTGGCGTGGGGCTCAGGTGGTGATCGCCGACCTCGGCCTGGCGCGGGCCGAGGCCCTCGCCAGCGAGCTGACGGCCGGCGGCTACCAGGCGCAAGCGGTGGGCGTGGACCTCGCGGACGCCACGGCGATATCGGCCATGATGGGCGGGCTGCAAGAGCGCCTGGGGCGCCTGGACGTGCTGGTGCACAACGCCGGCTACTTCCCGTTGACGCCTTTTGCGCAGATCACCCCGGCGGTGCTGGAACGCACCCTGGCGGTGAACCTGTCGGCGCTGTTCTGGCTGACCCAGGCGGCGCTGCCGATGTTCCGCCGCCAGGGCCAGGGCTGTGTGCTGGTGACGTCCTCGGTCACCGGCCCGCGCGTGGCGTACCCGGGGCTTAGCCATTACGCCGCGTCCAAGGCCGGGGTCAATGGTTTCATACGCAACGCGGCACTGGAGCTGGCGCCCGAGCAGGTGCGGGTCAACGGTGTCGAACCGGGCATGATCGCGACCCCGGCCATGGCCAACCTCGGTGACGATGACCTCAACCAGGACATCGCTCGGCGCGTGCCACTGGGGCGATTGGGTCGTCCCGGGGACATTGCCGGCGCCATGCTATACCTGGCCTCTGACCTGGCCGCCTATGTGACGGGCCAGACCCTGGTGGTCGACGGCGGTTCGACATTGCCGGAAGTCTGAGGCGATCCAGCGGGCGGTGGTGAGGACAGCACCACCGCCTTCGCGGGCAAGCCCGCTCCCACAGGTTCAGCAGTGTTCCCTTCTATTTCGGATCCACCACAACGCCGCCTGTGGGAGCGGGCTTGCTCGCGATGGCGGCGGTTCGGCGGGCACCGTTCCTGCGTCTCAGGCCACTCCCTGCGCCTGTTGCAGATGGCTTGCGCGAAAGTCCTTGGGCGAGAGTTCGAACTGCTTCTTGAACGAGCGGCTGAAGTGGGCCGAGTCGGTGAAGCCCCATTTGTAGGCAATCGAGGTAATGGACTCGTCCCGCAGGAACGGGTTGGTCAGGTCATCGGCGCTGCGCTTGAGCCGGGCTCGCTGGATGTAACGGCAGACGCTGTCGTCCTGTTCTTCGAACAACCGGTACAGATGGCGCACCGAGATGTTCAGGCGGTTGGCCAGGCCCACCGGGCTGAGGCCGGGCTGGTTGAGGGATTCGTCGATGACCTTCTGCACGTAGCTGCGCAGATGGCTGCCCTGCAGCGCGGCGCCATCGTCACGGGCATCGCTCGTGTGCTCCAGCGCCGAGCCCAGCAAGGACACGAACGCACTCTGCAGGGCCTCGCCCTCGCCCGCCGCGCCTTCGCCGTCCGGCGTGTCCTTGCACAACTGGTCCATCAGCACGTGCAACATCCGCCCGCAGGCCTTGCTCGACGAGATCTTGCCGAAGGTCCTGGTGTCCCCGCCCAACTGCCTCGACACCTGCTGCCGAGACAAGGACAGCACGGCATGCTCGATCAGGCCGAACGGGCTGATCTCCAGTGCGCCCGCCGAATCCATCAGTAACAACTCGCCGGGGGCCAGTTGGATGCTCAGGCCGTTCTGGGTGATGCGGCAATAGCCACTGCGCTGGCTGACCAGCAGGCAATCCTGATCGTCGTCGTGGTCGGGATTGGGCGAGTGGCGCTTGATGGAACCGGCGTTGGTGCGCAGGTTCGACAGGGAAAGACCGCCGCGGCAGAAGTTCGAGACCTGGCCGATAAACAAGGCACGATTGAAAGCCAGCTCCGTCTCGAAATACCCACACGTGGCGCGCAGGTCCCGGTTCCAGGTCTCCAGCCCGTCTTGCCCAACCTGTTGCATGCTCATGGCGTTCTCCGCAGTGGCTTATTGTTTTTGTGCGGCAATAGTTAACATGTTATCTATATGCACGCAACAAATACCTGATCGCCAGAGCAGAAGCAGGATTGATGCCAGGGCGGCACTACAGGGTCAGAGGCTTGCCAATACCCGTTGCAGGCCGCTCAGGGATGCCAGCAAGGCTGCGCGTTGTTCGCCTCCGAGCGCGATGTAGCGCCGAAAGGCCGGCATGCGGTTGACCACCTCGCTGCCGCCCATGTGTTCCAGGCGCACGCACCACTGGCGCTCGTGCAGGTCGATGCGCAGGCGCTTGAAATCCAGCGGCATGAGCGCCTGGTACAACCCCTGATCGTGCGTTACCGCCGCCTGCAACCGGGCCGCCAGCGCCTGGTCGGCACCCCGCTGGCGACAGCGCAGACCCTTGCGGCGAATAGCCCCGCCGTGGTGCAGCTCCAGGCGCGCCGTGCCCTCCATCGACGCAGGCACGCGCAACACGAATTCGGTCATCACCAGGTGCATCAGCCACTGTGATTCGGTGCGCTCGACAATCTCCAGTTGCAGCCGGCCGTCGTCGCTGGCCACAGTAGCCGTCGTCGGCCCTGACCACACGAAGTGCGCCAGCCCGAGGTTGCGCCGCACGTGTTCCAGGGTCACCCCAGGCCGATAGCCGGCCGGGTGGCGATGGGCGCGCAAGCGCTCAGACAGTCTTTGCAGCACGGTCGATAAACTCGCCGGCAGGTTGCCCTGGCTCATGGGAAAACTCCTTGGCCAGCACGTCTTCCACCGACGCTGGCATGAATGGATTGACCTTCTGCACCACCAGGGTCCAGAACAAGGCGTAGGCCGCGGTGCCACCGAGCATCACCGCGAACGGGATGTAGATGTCGGCTGGGTTCATGCCGGGCGGCGTGATGAACCACATGCCCAGGAGGATGCCGACACTGGACAGGATCTGTGGCAGCGGAAAGAACGGCGAGCGATAGGCCCGCGGCAGGTCTGGCCGACGAATGCGCAGGCTCACCACCGACACCGTCACCAGCAGGTAGGCAAAGCTCCAGGCACACACCGCCGCTAGTACCAGGTGCATGATGTTGTCGGTGTTGCCACCGAGCCACAGCGCATGCAGGCAAGGAATCAACGCCGCCACCAGGATGCACAGCAAGGGTGTCTTGAAACGCGGGTGCAGGTAAGTGAAGACCTTGGGCAATGCGCCGTCCACCGCCATCCCGTAGAGAATCCGCGGCACGCCGGCCATCAGGGTGTTGATGGTCGCCGCGCCGGCAAACAGGAAGCCGATCCCCAGCCACAGCGGGCCGATATCCCCCATGACCTGCTCGGCGAAGCGCGGAATCGCCATGGGCGTGTCCAGCAGGTGCACGCCGCTGGCGGCATCGAGCAGCACGTTCTCCACCTGGCGTTTCATCGCCGCGCCGTAGATGAACATGCACGAGGCGACGCTCAGCAAGCCGAGGATCATCGCCCTGGGCATGACCTTGGCCGAGTGGCGCAGGTCCGGCGCCAGAGGCGTGACGAACTCGCAGCCCACGAACATGAACATGGCCATGCCCACCAGCGAGAGGATGGTGATCAGGTCGGTGCCCACCAGCGAAACCCCGAACCAGCCTTCCAGTTGCACCGCTGGCGCCGCGATCAAGCCGAGCACGCCAAATACCATCAACGTGGTCCACATGCCGAAGGTCAGGATGATCTCGGCTCGGCCGAACGCACTGACGCCGAACGCGTTGAGCACCCCGAACACAATGACGAACCCGACCCCGAGCAACCAGGAACCGCCGGCAGACTCGGCCAGGGTGTTCAGGTGCTCGAAGTTCACCAGCGCCATGACCCCGGACAGGATGGTCTCGGCGGTGCCGGCGAACACGTGCACGATCAGGTAGGCCGACAGCGTGCCGGTGATCGCGAAGAAACGCCCCATGCCACAGTTGATGTAGTCATAGACCGAGCCGGTGGTGGGCAGGATCGACGCGGCCTCGGCGAACGTGGTCGCCTGGGCCAGCATCATCACCACGGCAATCAGCATCGCCACGGCGAAGGCGCTGCCACCGATACCGAAGCCCATGGTTGCGGTGAGAATCACCGGGCTGGCCATGATCAGGCCGATGGTGCTGGCCAGGGCGGTGGGAAATCCCACCGTGCCCCGGTTCAAGTGCGCGGTGAGTCGGTCATTGATCGACATGGTGCAGATCCTCGAGAAGCGGATTTTTTAGTAGAGGTGCCACAGCCGTCCAGGAGCCGGCATTCAAGCCCCCCAGCCAGTCCCTGATCGAAACGGCGTTGCGTGCAGCTTCACTTTGCGCCGCCGCGCCACAGGCGTCTTGCCCATGTCTGCCGCCACTCTTGTTGCTGCCTGCCAGCCCCCGCGGCCTGGCGGGCTGGATCAATTCCCTGGCAGCCAGGTGAAAGACTTCCCCCCGCGCAGCTCCCCTTAATGCGCGCTCTGCCGTCCTATTACACTGGGGAAAAACACCATGGAGCACACACGCCACACACCGCTACTGCGCAACGCCATCGGCCTGGGCATCGCCCTGCTGGTTGCCGACTCATCGGCCCAGGCCCTTGAGCTCTACGCCGACCAGGACACCACCATCACCGGGAACGTCCTCGCGGTCTACGGAATGTTCAACAGCCGCAAGAACTACGACGGCACCGGTGGCGGCTCCAGCTGGCGCGAAGGCTTCATCAAGTATGGCCTGAGTATCGACCAGGCATTGGCCGGCATGGGCAGTGTCTACGGCACCGCTAACCTGGTCAGCTCCGGCACCTGGGGCGACGGTGACCCGGCCGGCCTGAGCGACGGCTCGGAGCGCACCACGAAATTCGATGAGGCCTTCGCCGGCTGGCGCTCAGGGGACCTGTTCCCGGTATTGGGCAAGGACGGCGTCGACCTCTCCTACGGTCGCCAGGTGATCACCCTCGGTGACGGTTTCATCATCAACGACGACGGCTTGAACCTGGGCAAGGGCCCGGCGGACGGCGACCTCAATCGCGGCGGCGCCTATTACCTGGCCGCCCGCCACGCCTTCGACAAGACCGCCGTGCTGCGCCTGGGAGCGAAGGACGGCGTGCATGGCAGCCTGATGTGGATCAAGTCCGACAACCGCGCCCAGGCCAACACCGAAATGGCCGCCGGCACCCTGGAATACACCACCGCGCCCGGCACCCTGGGCCTGACCTACATCCATGGCATCGACGTCGATGACCACTACGCCAGCGACTTCCAGAAACAGCGCGAAGGCATGAACATCTACAGCCTGCGGGGCAGCGGCAACGCCGGCATCGAAAACGCCCACTTCGCTTTCGAATACGCCTGGCAGGACAAGGACGCCGGCCCGGAAAAAGCCTGGTATACCGAGGCCGGCTACACCTTCGCCGACCTGCCCTGGACACCGGACCTGACCTATCGCTACAGCCGCTACTCACAGAACTGGGACTCGATGTTCAACGGCCTGAGCCGAGGCTACGGCACCTGGTTCCAGGGCGAGGTGGCCGGCAACTATTCCGGGCCGTTCAACAGCAACACGGCCATCCAGCACGTCGGCCTCAAGCTCAAGCCGACGGACACCGTGACCGTCGGCGCGCTGTTCTTCGACTACCAGACCCTGCACGACCGCCAGGCGTTGAACCTCGATGGGCGCGAGCTGGACCTGTATGTCGAATGGGCCGTGAGCGAACACCTGATCGTCACGCCGCTGCTGGGGCTGTACAAGCCGGAGAAGGATGACAACAGCGGCGGCAACCAGGTCGGCGGCAACGGCACCAACGTCTACAGCCAGTTGGTGGTGGCGGTGCCGTTCTGAAGGCGTGGGGGCTGCCGGCGGCGGCAGCTCCCCGTGCGTCTATTGCTTGTGCTGGTGCAACATCGTCTGGATCTGATGCGTGGCCTGGCGCGTGCTTTCGGCCAGTTTGCGCACCTCGTCGGCGACCACCGAGAACCCCCGCCCGACCTCACCGGCCCTGGCGGCTTCGATCGCGGCATTCAAGGCCAGCAGGTTGGTCTGGTCGGCAATGCCCTTGATCACCCCGACCACCGTGGCGATCTGGGCGTAGGTCACCTGGTTCTGCTCCAGCATGCGGTGGTGGGTGGATTGGGCCGAGCGCTCGTCGCTGATGTCGCGCACCGCACCGATCACCCGGACCAGCCGTCCCTGGGCATCGCGCACCGCCCGTCCGCGTTCGCGGCACCAGATGTAGTCGCGGCTCTTGTGGCGCATGCGGTACTCGAAGACGTATTCGCCACTGCCCTGGGTGCCGAGAATCTCGCGGTCGAAAATCGCCATGATCTTCGGCAGGTCATCCGGGTGCGTGATGCCGACCTGGGCATCCCAGCCATCGGGCAGTTCGTCCACCCCATAGCCCAGCAACGCGCGAAACTGGCTGGAAAAACGCATGCTGCTGGCCGGGTGCTGCAGGTCGCCGTTGACCACCGTGATGTCCCAGCAGCCCTCGGTCAGCGTCGATTGCAACAACGCCCAGATCTGCGCTTCCTGGTGATGTTGCTGCACTTGCTGACGGTATTCGTCCCGTTGGCGCTCCAACAACTGTTCGCGGCCTTGGGCCTGTTCCAGTTGTTGGCGCAACATCTCCCGTTCGCGCTCGCCCTGCTGCCACCGCGCGGCCTGCTCGGCCAGTTGGGCCTCGACCTGAAGGCAACGCTCGGCGCTGCTCGCCATTTGCCGGGCGTGTTGGGCCAGGCATGCCCGCAACGGCGGGTACGCGTCGAGCATCGGCGTGTCCTCGGTGTCGCCGGCCAGCGCTCGCTGCACCTGGGCGCTCAACGCCAGTTTGTGTCGGTTGGTCTGGAGAAACATCGCCCGCTCCTTTGCCATCGAGTCGAAACACTGATCTGACCGCAAACACGCGCCGCTGGCTTGTACCTGGCTGCTGAAGGCCTTGCTCCTGGCTGCCAGGGCCACGTCCTGGCAGGCACGCACATGCCGCGCGGCAGGCACAGTCAAGCCGGGCCGCCGCGCAGCGATTAACCTCGGGGCTTTCCCTTCGCGATAGGAAACACCCATGAGCGATATTGCCCTACTGCCTCAGGTCGAAGCCTTTCTCGGCCGGCGTCACGCACTGTTCATCGATGGTCGCTACGTCGAAAGCCAAGGCAGCCAGACGCTGGACGTCATCAACCCGGCCACCGGCCACGTCATCGCCCAGGTCAGCGACGCCAGTACGGCCGATATCGATCACGCGGTGGAATCGTCTCGACGCGGCTTCAGGCAGTGGTCCCAGGCCGCACCGGCGGTTCGTGGCCAGGTGCTGCTCAAGCTCGCGGACCTGCTGGAGCAGCACCGCGAAGAGTTGGCCCAGATCGAAACCTGCCAGTCGGGAAAAATCATCCACATTTCCCGCGCTTTCGAGGTCGACCAGGCGGCGCACTTCCTGCGTTACTACGCCGGCTGGGCCACCAAGATCGGCGGCGAGACGATCACCCCGTCACTGCCCTCCTTCGCCGGAGAACGCTACACCGCGTTCACCCTGCGCGAACCGGTCGGGGTGGTGGTGGGCATCGTGCCGTGGAACTTCTCCACCATGATCGCCATCTGGAAACTGGCGTCAGCCTTGGTGACCGGCTGCAGCATCATCATCAAGCCCAGCGAGTTCACGCCGCTGACCATCCTGCGCATTGCCGAACTAGCCATCGAAGCCGGCCTGCCGGCGGGCGCCCTGAACGTGGTCACCGGTGGCGGCCAGGTGGGCAAAGGGTTGATCGAGCACCCAGGCACCAACAAAGTTTCGTTCACCGGTTCGGTACCCACCGGCCTCGCCGTGGGCCAGGCAGCCATGGGCGCCGGACTGACCCGGTCGACCCTGGAACTGGGTGGGAAAAATGCCGCGGGCTTTCTGCGCGATGTCGATCAAGAGGTGGCGGTCAACGGCATCATCGAAGCCGGCTTCCTGCACTCGGGGCAAATCTGCGCGGCGGCGGAACGGTTCTTTGTCCATCGTTCACAGATCGAGCCGATCATGGAAAAACTCGCCCAGCGCCTGGCCCGACTCACCATCGGTTCGCCCCTGGACGAACGCACCGAGTTCGGCCCGGTCACCAACCACTCGCATCAGCGCAAGCTCGGCGAGTTCTTCGCCAAGGCCCGGGCGCAGAACAACACCATCGTCCATGGCGGCAAGCTGATCGAAGGACCGGGCTGCTACGTCGAGCCAACGATCATCCTCGCCAACCGCCGCGACGACGCCCTGCTCAACGAAGAAACCTTCGGCCCGATCGCGACGTTCTTCCCCTACGACACGGAAGAAGAACTGCTGGAACTGATGAACGACACGCCCTACGGCCTCAGCGCCAGCCTCTGGACCCAAGACCTGAGCAAAGCCCTGCGCATGGTCCCGGCCATCGAAGCCGGCACCGTGTGGGTCAACATGCACACCCTGCTCGACCCGGCCGTACCTTTTGGCGGCAGCAAGTCTTCAGGGATCGGCCGGGAATTCGGCAGCGCATTCATCGATGACTACACCGAGTTGAAATCGGTAATGATCCGCTACTGACCCTTGCTCCGGTGGGCGGACTCAACGCCCACCGGCTCTAGAGAACACAGCCCCCCACCGCCTGTGGGAGCGAGCTTGCTCGCGAAAGCGGTGAATCAGCTGGAAATAATCCAAAGCAGAAATCGCCTTCGCGAGCAGGCTCACTCCCACCTTCCGTGGGAGCGAGCGGCTCGCGAAAGCGGCCCTCTTGCAACAACCTGGATAGGCGGTGTCTCCACCGCCCATGCTCAACGCTGGCAGGCATTGACCGGCGGCACGCGACCGCGCCAGGGTTGGGCGCGTTCCAGTTGCGCGGCCAAAGCCAGCAAGGTGCTTTCCTCGCCAAAGCGACCGGCAAAGTGCGCGCCTATCGGCAAGCCGTTGGCACTCCAGGACAACGGCACCGACATGGCCGGCTGGCCGCTGGCATTGAACAGCGCGGTAAACGGCGAGTAACTGTGATAGCGCTCGATCAGTTGCTCAAGGCTCATGCACACGTCCTGGAGGTCAAGCTCACCAATGGGCGCCGGCTCACGGGTCAGCACCGGGGTCAGGATCACATCGTAATCCTGCATGAACGTCGCCAACTGCCGCCCCAACGCATGAATCCATTCCACCGCCCCGGCGTACTGGGCACCGGTGACATGCCCCTTGTCCCGCAGGATGATCCGGGTGCGCACCTCCAACTCCTCCGCCTGCACCTGCGCGCCCCGCATCTCGCCCAGCAAGTCGACATAGTGCCGGGTACTGGCGCCAATGATGGTGAACACCTGGTTGAGAAACTCCGGCAACACCACCGGCAGGCTGACCGGCTCGACACGGTGCCCCAGGGATTCGCACAACCGCGCGGCCTCGTTCAAGGCCTGGAGGCTCTGGGACGATGTCGGCCAGGGCGCGAGTTGTTCGACCAGGGCAATGCGCAACGGTCTTGGGTCACATTGCACCGCCGTCACATACGGCAGCGCCTGGACCGGCGCGGCATAGGGCGCGCCCAGGTCGATGCCGGCAGTGGCGTCCAACAGCGCGGCACTGTCACGTACCGACAAAGTGATCGCATGGGCGGTGCCCATCCCGGCCCAGCCCTCGCCGACCATCGGCCCCGACGGCAACAAGCCACGACTGGGTTTGAAACCGAACACGCCACAGCAGGACGCCGGCACGCGCAATGAGCCACCGCCGTCGTTGCCATGGGCGAAGGGCACCACGCGGGCCGCCACCAGTGCCGCCGCGCCGCCGCTGGAACCGCCCGCGCTGTGCCCGGTGCTCCACGGGTTGCGCGTAGCGCCGAAGCGCGTGGATTCAGTGGAGTAGGACGTGCCGAACTCCGGCGACGTGCTGGTGCCCATCACCTGGCAACCCGCGCGCCGTAGACGCGTCACCACTTCCGATTCGAAGTCCGCCCGAAAATCCCCCAGGGAGCGAGAACCGTTGGTCATCGCCGCACCGGCGACCGGGGAAAACAAGTCCTTGATCAAGGTCGGCACGCCGGCAAGCAGGCCCTGGCCAACCGCGGCCGTGCGGGCGACCTCCCGCGCCGACTCGTACAACCGCTCGGCCACGGCGTTGATGTGCGGCTCGACTTGCTCCAGGCGCTCGATGGCGGTTTCCAGCAACTCGCCAGGGCCAACCTCACCGCGCCTGACCCACTCGGCCAGCGCCGTGCCGTCTTCGCGGTCCATCAAATGGTGAATGTCTTGCATACCCATGTTCAGATTCCTTGTTTCATGACGATTGACGTGTACCGATGGAAGTCGACTGGCCCTGGCCGCGTGTGCGCAGGCCCACGACCACCCAGAGCAGTGCGGCGATGCATCCGGCGAAGGCCAGCCATTGGATGGACTGGCGCAGGTCCCCGGCGAAGCTGCCCACGAAGGCCACCACCAGCGGGCTGACGAACTGGCCGATGTACAGGCAGGACGTGAAACCGCCCAAGCCTCGACCGCGGGTGGTGGCGGTCAATGCGTTCATCACCGGCGCCATCACGTTGGGCACCAACAGCCCCGAACCCAGGCCCTGGATGACCACCGCCACCAGCACGGCGTCGTAGCTTTGGGCACGCATCAGCAGCCACAGCCCCAGTCCGATCAGGCCCAGCAACAGCGCGTTGCAACCGGCAACCCCGAAGCGCCGGCGCAACAGCGGCCACATCAACGAGCCGCCCAGGGTCGCCAACAGGCTCAGCCCGGCGGCCATCCCGATCATCGTGCTAGAGGTGATGCCGAGGCTGACCAGCAGCATCGGTGCCTGGATCGGTACGACGAAGGTCAGGACCATGCCGCCCATGACCATCAGGTAGCCGACCACCAGTTGCAGCACCGCCACCTTGCTCGGGCCCGAATCGGCGAGCGGTTGCTCGACGCTGTGGCGCCGGGTCACCGGCGGCTCCCACAACACCTTCATCATCGCCGGCACCAGCAGCAGCGGCAGCAGGTACAACAGGAACGGCGAACGCCACGAGTGCTCGCCGAGCGCGCCCCCCACCACGAAAAACAGCGCCCCCACCAAGCCGATGGTCACCACCTGGCGATTGACGTAGCGCAGCCGCTCTTCGCCCTGCCAGTAGTCGGCGATCAGTGTGGCGCAGCACGTCATCACCGCCGCTTCGGTGCAGCCAAACAACAGCCTCGCGCCGACGATCGACGGCAGGCTGTCGAGCAGCGCCGGCAGTGCGCCAAGCACGGCGTAGAGCAAGGTGGCAATCACCAGCAAGGCCTTGCGCCCGACCCGGTCGGCCAGCCATCCGGCCAGAGGCGCGAACAAGGCAATCGCCAGGGCCGGACCGGTGACCGCCAACGGCACCAGCAGATCGGCACGGGGCTCCACGGGGCCGAACTCGGCGCCCAGCCGGGGCAGGATCGGCGCGACCATCACCGAGCCCATGATGGTCAGGCTGCTGCCGAGCATCAGCACCAGCCCTTCACGCCCACCGGCCTGACGCACCGGGGCCGTTGATACGGAATTTGATTGGTTCATGACGAGCCCCTTCAGAAACTCTGGGAAATACGCAACGCCGCGGTGTAGCCCTCGGCGCGGTTGCGCGCGTCAAGCTCCTTGTAGACGTGCAGCCACACCGGCGGCATGCCGGGCTTGAAGTAGCTGACCGCCGGCCCGACGGCCATGACCCGGGCACGGTTGCCAGACTCCAGCCCTGGCGCATCGTCGTCGGTGAACTGGCGGTAGTAATACCCGCCCACGCCCACGGTCCAGGGCCCGACGTGCTGGCCCACGGCGAATTCATGCCGGTACTCGACGCCGTTCTTGTAGTCGGTGTCTTCGTTGCGGGTGTTGATGTCGGCTTCAAAACTGGAGGACACCTCGAAGCCGCTGTCGGAAATGTAAGTGGCGTTGAGGATCGGGGAGAATGTCCAGTGATTGAGCCCAGGGGAAATCAGGCGATCCTTGTCGTAGTCGCCCGTGGGTGCCTGGACCTGGAACTGGGCATTGACGAACAGGTTCGGCGACAGCGTCCATTGCAGGATCACCGGCAACACCTGGATGTCGGCGAGACGAAACGGATCGGCTTCCAGGTCCAGCGGACCGACCGGTGTCTGCACCCGCACCGAGGCGTCCATCTTGAAGAACGGCACCACGGTGCCGAAGCCGTACTTGGCCCCCAGCACGGTGTAATCGGTCATGCGCATGTAGGCCAGGCCGATGGAGAGCACGTCCAGGGAGAAATTGTTGTCCAGTGCCTTGCCGTGGCGGTCCTTCTGCACGTTGGCCGAATAGAACGCCGTACGCAGGCCGACCGTCCCGTAGGGCGTGGCCGGGGGCATCATGCCCGCGCCAAAATCGTAGACCCCGACTGCCGTGGTCGGTGCACCGTTTTCCGTCGCCTGGACAGCGGCACACAGACCCAACATTCCCAAGGTGAAGCACATGCAACGCAAGCGGTTGGTTTTCTTATTCTGACTCATTGAATGCCCCTTCCGACCAAGTGGTGGTGGGGTCATCCTAGGCAGCCGGCGCGCGGGCGGTTATCCGTTTTCAGCACAGATGCGTGCGACGCAGGGTTTGCGAGGGCGTTTCGCCGAAAAGGACCCGGTAGTCGCTGGAAAACCGGCTCAAATGCCAGAATCCCCAGCGCGCAGCCACTTCCTGGACACCATGGGCCTGCTCGCCATTGCGCAACTCGCGACGCACGGCATTGAGGCGCAATGCCCGCAAATAGGCCACCGGGTTGATGCCCAGGGTTTCCTGGAAGCAGTACTGCAACTTGCGCCGGCTGGCGCCGATGTGGTTGCACAGGTCCAGGATCGACAACGGCTCGTCGACATGGGTCATGGCGTACTCCCTGGCACGGTCGACCATGCGCTTGCGCGCGGTGGGACTGAGAGGAGGCGCCGCCTGGTCCGGCGCCACCAGCTCCAGCACCTGCAACATCACGGTGTCGCGCAGGCCCCGGCGAATCGACTCGTACCCCAGCAGCGACTCGCGGCCCTGCTCGCCCCCTTCCAGCTCATCGAACAGCGCGGCGAGTTCGGCCGGCAACGTTGAGTCACCGAGGCGGTAACACTTGGGAAGATCGGTAATTCGAAAACGGCTGCCCTGGCGCTCCAGCACATGTTCGAGCGCCCGCTCGTCAACGGCGACACCGAGCAGGTCGAGGTGCTGAGGCGTGCGCAATTCCGGCAGATTGTGACCCCGGGCGACCAGCAGGCTGGGCTCAAGGATCGGGTGTCCGGAGCAAAAGACCGGGCCGTCCGCGCTCAACGGCACGCTGAAGGTAATGGCGCCGTCCCAGGCCATCCCGTGCTTGGTCATGGCCTGATTAGAGCGGTCGCGCACCAATTGCATCCAGTCCGAGCGGAACTCGATCAGCTCGCCTTCGAAGCGTCCGGGCGTCAACTGGTTGTAGCTGACCTGCCAGCCGCCCATGTTGCGGGCATGCTCGTCGATGTCTGCCGTGCGAAACCGATTGATCGGTGGCAACGGCACCGGCTGCGGTCGGTGCGCCATAGTGGGATTGCTCATTGACCTGACCCTTGGTGATTGCAGGACTTACCAGCCGAAGGCCACGCAAATTCTGTTCCGTCCAGGCAAACGATTGTGCAATTGTGCTGAAAACGGATAATCGACCAGGTCCGCATACCCGGCGCCGGGCGGTCACTTGGATCCTCCCGCCATCGACGATCACCCACCGCGAAAACCACCATGAACGAAATGATCCAGGACGTAGGCGTTGCTACCGAATCGATGTCCCGCCCGCGCACGCTGGTCTTCCTGGCCTACCCGCAGATGGGCCTGCTGGACCTGACCGGCGCCCAGACCGTGTTCTGGGCCGCCACCAAGGCCATGGCCGAGCGCGGATTGCCCGGCTATGCAATGCACACCGCAAGCCTGGCGGGCGGGCTGATGCGCACCGCCGAAGGGCTGGTCGTGGACACCTGTGCCCTGGACCGACTGGACGGCGCCGGCATCGACACGCTGATCGTGCCCGGCGCGCCGGACATACGCCAGGCGATGATCGACTGCGTCGACCTGGTGGCGTGGCTGCGGGCTGCCTCGCTCAAGGCCCGGCGCACCGCCTCGGTGTGCAGCGGGACGTTCCTCATGGCCCAGGCCGGTCTGCTGGATGGACGCCGGGCCGCCACCCACTGGGCCATGTGCGACCTGCTCAGGAGCCGATTTCCGTTGGTCGAGGTGGACCTGGATGCGATCTTCGTCCAACAGGACGCCGTGTGGACCTCGGCGGGTGTCAGTGCCGGGATCGACATGGCCCTGGCGCTGGTCGAGGCCGATTGCGGTCGCGACGTGGCCCTTCAGGTGGCCCGGGAACTGGTGGTCTTTCTCAAGCGCCCCGGCGGCCAGGCACAGTTCAGCCAGATGTTGCAATTGCAGATGCAGGACAGCGCCGGATTCGATGAACTGCACGTCTGGATCGCCGAACATCTGGACGACACCCACCTGACCATCGACCGACTGGCCCAACAGGCCGGCATGAGCCCACGCAATTTCGCCCGGGTCTACAAGCGCCAGACCGGCCGCACCCCGGCCAAAGCCGTCGAACTGTTCCGCCTCGAAGCCGCCCGACGGCAACTGGAAGACTCCCCACGCAACATCGACCAGATCGCCCGCTCATGCGGTTTCGGCGACGAGGACCGCATGCGCAACACTTTCCAGCGCCATCTCGCGATTTCCCCACGGGACTATCGCAACCGCTTTTCCCGCTGATCCGCCAGAGCTGGGACGGCCTCAAGCAGGCCGGGTGGGCAGGCTTGGCCGGATTTCAGGGTTTTATGTCCTACCGGATGGAAATGCCGCGCTTCTAAGATACCCAGGCAATGCCCTGGGCTGAGCGGTCGGGCGAGTGGTGGCGTGCAGAATCGTCATCCTCGATTCCGAAACCCATTCCGACCGGATCCCCGCATTGCTGTACATCACCTTGCTGTTGATGCCAGCCAAGCTGTTTTCAATCACGCCTGGTCATCACTGTCACGCTGAAAACCTAAATAACTCGACGTATCGATCCAGTCTTCGGGAGCAACTCATGAAACAGCATATTCTGATTGTCGGCGCAGGCTTCGGCGGGGTCTGGAGCGCCTTGAGCGCGGCACGCCTGCTGGACCTGCACGATCGCAACGACGTGCAGATCACGGTCCTGGCGCCCCAGGCGGAACTGCGCATCCGCCCGCGGTTCTATGAGCCGGACGTGCACACCATGCTGGCCCCGCTGGGTGGCCTGTTCGACGCGGTGGGCGTGCACTTCGTACAAGGGTTTGCCGACAGTGTCGATGACACGCTCAAGCAGGTGAGCTACCACGATGCGTCCGGCGCCCAGGGCACGCTGGCCTATGATCGCCTGGTGCTTGCGGCCGGCAGTCAGCTGATTCGCCCTGACCTGGCCGGGGTGGTCGAGCACGCCTTCGACGTCGACCAGATCGAACAGGCCACTCAACTGGAAGACCACATCAAGGCCCTCGCCAACCTGCCGGACAGCCCTGCCCGCAACACCGTCGTGGTCGCCGGCGGCGGGTTCACCGGGATCGAAACGGCCACCGAACTGCCCGCGCGCCTACGCGCCGTGCTCGGCGAGGACGCGCCCATCCGGGTCATCGTGGTGGACCGCGGCCCGCAGATTGCGGCCTCGATGGGCGACGGTATCCGTCCATCCATCATCGAAGCCTCGGCGCACTTGGGCATCGAGTGGATCCTCAACGCTTCGGTGGAGTCGGTGGACGCCGCCGGCGTGACCCTGTCGAACGGCCAGCGCATCGAATCGCGCACCGTGATCTGGACCGTGGGCTTTCGCGCCAGCCCACTGACCCAGCATATCGCTGGCACCCGGGATCCCCAGGGCCGCCTGCACGTCGACAGCCAGCTGAAAGTACTGGGGCAGGCCCATGTTTTCGCCGCCGGTGACGTGGCCTACGCCGCCACCGACACGCTGGGCAACCACGCGGTGATGTCCTGCCAGCACGCCATCGCCCTGGGCCGTTACGCCGGCCACAACGTCGCGGCCGACCTGCTCGGCGTCGCGCCGATGCCCTACAGCCAGCCCAAGTACGTGACCTGCCTGGACCTCGGCGCCTGGGGCGCGGTGTACACCGAAGGCTGGGATCGCCAGCTCAAGTTGGTCGGTCAGGAAGCCAAGGACCTCAAGACCCAGATCAACAGCGTCTGGATCTACCCGCCGGCCGCTGATCGCGCCGCCGCCCTGGCCGCGGCAGACCCGTCGATTCCAGTGGCGTAATCCGCCCTGCCAACACCGGCCAGCGCTCCTTTGTGCGCTGGCTAGCGGTCCCGGTGCAGGGTCGCTCGTTCGATCAGCGCGTCTACGCCGGCCATCAGGAAACCGCTGGCGGCTTCGTCCTCCAGCCGGCCGTGCTCTATCTTGGTGGCGACGTTGCCAATGACGATCTGCGGGTAGCTCACCATTGCCGCCTGGATGGCCCAGAGGGTTTCGTTGAGTTGCTGATGCGCCCGCACACCCCCGGTAAACGCCGGGGACGCCGTGAAGGTCAGCACCGGGCGCCCGCTCAGCACCGACCGGCCATGGGGACGAGACAACCAGTCCAGGGCATTTTTCAGCACCCCGGACATGCCATGGTTGTATTCCGGCGAGCCGATCAGCACCCCGTCGGCCTGCGCTACGGCAGTGCGCAAGGCGACCACGGACGGTGGCGCATCGGCACCCTCCAGGTCTTCGTTGTAGGGCGGGATGTTCCCCAGCCCGTGAAGCGTCAGCCGGACCGGTCCCGCCAACCGTTCGGCCACCGTGCGCAGGATCGCGGTATGGCTTGAATGCTTGCGCAGGCTGCCGGACAGGCCCAGGAGATTGATCGTCGAGTTCATTCAGAGGCTCGCTGTCTGCGGTGTCGGTTTGAGGAGGAAGTGCGCGAGCGCAGGCACCAGCACCAGGGCGCCGACCATGTTCCACACGAACATGAAACCGAGCAGGATGCCCATGTCGGCCTGGAACTTGATGGGCGACAACACCCAGGTGGTCACGGCGACGCCCAGGGTGATCCCGGTCAACACCACCACTTTGCCGGTGGACAGCAAGGCCAGGTAGTAAGCGTTCGACAGGCTAGCGCCATTGCGCAGATGACCCAGGGTCACGCTGAGGATGTACAACGCGTAGTCCACGCCGATCCCCACCCCCAGGGCAATCACCGGAAGGGTCGCCACCTTGACCCCGATGTTCAGCCCGACCATCAGCGCCTCGCACAACACCGAGGTCAGCATCAGCGGCAGCACCGTACAGACCACCGCTCGCCACGACCTGAAGGTCATGAAGCACAGGGCGATGACCGCTGCGTACACCATGAACAGCATCTGCACGTTCGAACGTTTCACCACGATGTTGGTGGCCGCCTCGATACCAGCATTGCCCGCTGCGTTGAGGAACTGGATCTGATCGGTGTCGTGGGCCGCCGCAAACTGCTCGACGGTCTGCGCCACGCGGGTCAGGGTATCGGCCTTGTGATCGGTGAGGTAGACGTACACGGTCAACAGGTCGCAGTTCTGGTTGAACAGCTCTCGTGGTGCTCGGGTGATGATGGCGTTCAACAGCCCCTGGTTACGGGGAATCTCATACCAGGTCATGCTGCCTTCGTTCATGCCGGCCGCGGCCTGCTTGCTGAGGGCGGCCAGCGATGTGGTGGAGACGACGCCGGGCACCTGCTGCAGTTGCGCTTCCAGGGCATCGACCGCGACCAGCGTCTGGTAATTGGCACAGTAGTATTGCGGCGTCTTGACCATCACCACGTATTTGTCGCTGCTGGCGGAGAAGTTACTGACCATGAAGCGGTTGTCGGTGTTGTAGCGCGACTCTGGACGCAACTCCGGGGCACCGGGGTTCAGGTCGCCGATCTTGACGTGAAGGCTGATGGCGAACCCTACGGCCCCCAGGAGCAGCGCGACGATGATCGCGCCACTGGCCCATCTGCGCTCGGTGAACCGGTCCAGGAACGCCCAGAATGGATGCCGCGCTTGCCCGGCATCGAGCCTGGAAAAGCGCTCGTTGACCGCTTCGCGCTGCGCGGCGACCTTGCTCACGCCGGTGTAGGAAAGCAGGATCGGCAACAGGATCAGGTTGGTGACAATCAGCGCGAGCACGCCCAGGGTCGCGGTGACGGCCAGGTCCTGGATCACCGGTATCTTGATGATCATCAACACCGCGAACCCTACGGCGTCCGCCACCAGCGCCATCAGCCCGGTCAGGAACAGGCGGCGAAAGGTGAAACGTGCCGCCACCCGCTTGTCGGCGCCACGGCCGATGTCCTGCATGATGCCATTCATTTTCTGCGCGCCATGGCTCAAGCCGATGGCAAACACCAGAAATGGCACCAGGATCGAGTACGGGTCCAGGTCGAACCCCAGGGTGGGCAGCAATCCGAGCAGCCAGACCACGGCAATGATCGAACACAGCAACACCAGCACCGTACTGCGGGCACAGCGGGTGTACCAGAACAGCACCAGGGCGCAGATCACCAGGGTGGCCGCGAAGAACACCTGCATCTGCCGCATGCCCTCGATCAGGTCGCCGACGACCTTGGCGAAACCGGTGATATGGATCTGGATGTCCGGGCTCTCATACCGCGCGCGGATCTGTTCCAGCTGGCTGGACAAAGCGTTGTAGTCCAGCGGTTTGCCATCCTCCGGGGCCCTTTCCTGAAGGGGTAGCAGCACGATACTGGACTTGAAGTTGGAGGCCACCAATCGCCCGACTTCGCCCGATCTGTCGACGTTCTGCCGAACCTTTTCCAGGCTGGCGACCGAGCCATCGTAGTCATCCGGGATCACCGGTCCGCCGTCGAAACCCTCTTCGGTCACGCCGATCCAGCGCGTCGCCGGGGTCCACAGGGACTTCATGTAGGAGCGGTCGACGCCTGGCAACAGGAACACTTCGTCATTGATCTTCTTGACCGTTTCCAGGTACGCGGCATCAAAAATGCTGCCCTGCCGGGTCTCGATCGCAATCCGCAAGGTGTTACCACCCTCCCCCAACTGGCCGCGGTTCTTCAGGTAGTTCTGCACGTAGGGGTGATCGGTGGGGATCATTTTCTCGAAGGCGGCGTTGAGTTTCAGGCTCAGCGCCTGGTAACCCAGCACCAGGCTGAGCAGCACGCAGAGCCCCAGGACAATGCCGCGATGGTTGAACAAAAGCCGTTCGACCAGGGTGCCCGAGGCAGGGTCGAAGGGTTGCGCCGTAGCAGCACAGTGGCGTCCGGCAGAGTGGGTGAAGCTGTTCATTGTGGCTGCTCCGGCGATTGCGCGGCGATGGCAGACGCCAGCACGCCACGCGAACTGCTGATGATCAGCTCGCCGTTCGCCGCCTGCGTCATGCCCGTGAAGTAACGAGGTTGCGCGATCGTCAGGACGGTTGCTTGCGTCGCCCCCTCGGCAAAGCGCAGCACACGGCCCGATTCATCCGCCAGCAGCACCGAGCCGTCGTCGAGTCGCAGGCCGCTGGTCAGCGTCACCGGTTCCAGCGTGTCGAGGCGTTGCCAGGTGTCACCGCGATCGCGGGATTCGAACGCCTTGCCACGCAAGCCGAACATCAGCAGCGAGCGCCCCGCTCCAGCCTGGAGACCGAAAATGGTGCCCTCGTAGGGCGACACCAGCGGTTCGAAGCTACGGCCGTCATCGCTCGAACGCAGCAGGATCCCTTGTTCGCCAGCGATGAATACATCGCCCCTGACCCGCTCGATGCTGTAGAGGTGTAACCCCGAGGGGTTGTCGAGGCTGGAGCGGATCGATTGCCAGCTCTGCCCGCCATCATGGGTCACGAATGCCAGGCCATAGGCACCCACCACCCAACCGTTGCGCGCATCGAGAAACAGCAGGTCGAGTAACGGTTTGTCGGGCCCCTCGTCCAGCAGTTGCCGGGCCTGCTCCAGATGCTCGCGGGCCTGTTCGCCGGTTTCACGCCGGGCCTGTTCCACCTCGATGCCCGCCGCCTGGAGGCCATCGAGCTGCTTCTCCCAGGTGAGTCCGCCATCGCGGCTGTGCAGGACCACGCCGGCATGCCCGACTGCCCAGCCGAGGTTGGCGTCGATGAAACGCACCTTGACCAAGGTCATGCTGACCGGCGAGCTGACTTGCTTCCAACTGGCGCCGTTATCCTGCGAGACGATGATGAAGCCTCTCTCGCCAACGGCGACCAGGCGCTGCCCGGCACGGGCCACGCTGAGCATGACCGATTGCGTCGCCATCGTGCTGCTGATGGCCGGTTGCTCCGGTATTTCGGTTGTCTGCGCCGCGGCGGCGTTGCCGCCCAGGGTTGTAGCCATCCACGCACTGGCAATCAATGCCGTCAAGGGACGTGTAGAGAAAATACGCATTCTGGACCTCGTCAAAGCGATTCGTGGCAGCGGCGGCAAGCACCGCTCCCACAGAAACAAAACCCAATCAGAGGCTCAGCGAACCGACCCTGACGCCACCGAGGTGCCGGTGAAAAAGTTCTCGGGCTTGCGCGCAATGACGCTGTAGGTTTCGCCGTTGAGGCCCTGCACGACGCTGTAGGTCTTGGCTTGCAGGTTGTAGATCACCACCGGCTTGACCACCACCGCCGGAATCGCCGGTACTACGAACGGCATGACCTGGGAGACGCGCCACAACTTGCCCTCGGCGTCATAGCCATCGACCAGGGAGACCGTCCAGCTGTCTTCGTCGATGAAGAACCGCCGCTTGGGCACTGCATGGCGCTTGCCCGGGGCGACCGTGGCTTCCAGCTCCCAGACGCGGTGCAATTCCCAACGCAGCTTGTCCGGATTGAGGTGGTTGGCAACGAACACGTCGTCGCGTTTCTCGGCATGGAAGCGGTTGTCGTTGTAGGGGATGTACAGCTCTTTCTTGCCCACCAGCTTCCAGTCGTAGCGATCGGGATGCCCGATGAAGCCGTGCACCTCATCAAAATAGTTGGCGCCCGATGCCACGAAGTCCGGGGTGTCGTAGCCCACGGTGGGCGCACGGCGCACGCGACGTTGCCCCACCAGGTACTGCCAGGCCTGCCGGGGTTCCTCGGCGTTGATGCTGTCATGTGTCACCAGCGATTCGCCGGCCTTGAATGGCGGCTCGCTGGTCAGGAAACGCAACAGCGCATACTGACCCGACCACTTATCCGCGGCGCCGTCCTTGTAGTAGTACGGATACTGCCAGTTCTCCACGCCCCGGCTGGCCAGCGTACGGGTGCCGTCGGCGTTGCCGATGATGTTGGCGTAGCCCATCTGGATGGATTCGGCTTCGACGCGCAAGAGGAAATTCCAGATCACCTCGTTGCCGGTCTTGGGGATCGGAAACGGGATACCGCCATAGCAGCCCTCGACGGACAAGCCATTTTGGGTGGTCTTGCAGCGCGTGGCGTTGGCAAACGTGTTCTGGTAGACGCTGTCCGGTGCCGCCGCGCTGCGGTGGGTCGGGTAGACATCGAGGCGAAAGGTGTCCGGGTACTTGGCCAGAAGTGCCTGGGTGCCCTCGCTCAGCTTGTCGGCGTATTGGCTGGCGTTTTTCGCGGTGATCTGCAACACCGGCTTCTCGCCGGGAAACGGGTCGACGGGAACATCGCCGAACTTGGCCCCGCCGACGTCCTGGGTCAAGCCGCCGGTCCAGGCCGGGATCGTGCCGGCGGCATTGCCGGCTTTTTCCGCGCCCATGGGCGTCAGCGTGGTCTTGAGCTTGGCCGCTTCATCGGCACTGACCGCCGCCGATGCGGTGCCGATGGACAGCGAGAGCGACAGTGTGGACAGCAACAGCCATTTTATTTTTGTCATGTTCAGGGCCCGCCTGTTTGCTTAGAAGGTTCGCTGGATCGAGAACGCCACGAAGTCCCGATCCTTCATGTTTTGCTGGTAGGTGAATGAGTTGGAGGCATTGATCACCGGGCCGGCCTCACCGAAGAAGTTGGTGTAGCTGAGCGAGGCGTACCATTGCTTCTTGTAATCGGCCTTGAGGCCCAGGGTCAGGTCGCCGCCGTGTTCCGGGCCGAACGCCTGGGGGGTCACGGAAGAGCGTCCGGAGGGGTTGTAGCCGACGGTGATCGGCATCTGCACATCAATGCCTGGGAAGACCTGGAAGTACTGCGGCTCAAAGGTGAAACGCAGGGCGAATGCATCGCGGGTGGTGTTGGGGTCCAGTTGATCGGCGTTCTTGGTCACGCTCAGGCGCCGGTTGAAGGCCAACTCGCCGACCAGCGAGGCGCCGTCCCACAGGGCCGAGCCACCATAGACGTTGATCATCGACACCTGGGCATGCCACGAGCGGCCAATGGGATAGGCAGCGTGCGCGTCGTTGTCCGCGTCCATCCCGGTGATGATCGTCCCGCCGACCCCGGCCAACGGCGTATCGAGCCGGATCGAGGTTTCGCCAGCGATATTGCTCTCGCCCACCTGGGTGCTGAAACTGGCGCCGAAGACCTTGATGTCCTCGGGGTAGACGTTGATGAACGAATCATCCGCGCCAGGCACCAACGCCGCCGGGCGGAAGTAGAACACCGGGGTTTTTTCGTGGTACTTCGCGGCGTAGAGGCCGAACTCCCAGTCGTCGAGGGCGAACTTCAGCTGGGCACCGAACTGCCCGGAATCCCTCGCCTCCTTGTCCTTGCCGTGACGCAGTACACCGGTGGGAAAGAACACTTGCTCCCCGCCTTCCCCGACAAAGTCTGCACCGCTGAAGTAACTGCCTGCCGCGGGCAGGCGGGTCTTGTTCCATTCGAACTGGTAATAGGCGCCCACGCTCACCGTGTCATTGAGCTGCCAGTTGCCCGCCACCTGCTTGGTGGGCATGAGGATTTCCTTGAATTGCGAGCCCGGCACCGATTGCAGCTTGACCAGGTCGACGGTGGATTGGGCATTGGCGATGCCGTTGGCGCCGAAGAACAGGCTCTCACCGTAGATCTGCGTGAACTGCCCGAGCCGACCGGACAGCGTGGTCGTGCCGACGTCGCGGGAGCCGTAGACGAAGGCGTCGAGGATTTCGGTGCGCTGGCCGTGAATCCGCCGGGTGTCGCTGGTGAATTCATCGTGGTCGACACTCACGGAGTTGGCGGTGCCCGGTGAATCGTTGTCGTTGTGCTGGCTGTAGACGCTGTCGTACCACGACGCCGCGCTGACCCGGGCACCCACGTCTTTGTACTTGATGTCGAACTCGGACAGGATGTCCAGCCGATTGGAGATGAGCCCACGGTCGAAATTGCGGTCGCCGTCATCCAGGTTGGGGTTGCTGTTGGACGTGCCAGGACCTGCGGCCACCTTGTGATCGAGTTTGTTCACGCGCCAAGCATTGCTGTACTTGATGGTGTTGTCCCAGGTTGCCGAAAGATCCGGGTTGCCGGTGTCGATCTGGAACGCTTGCACCTGCGTTGACAGGCTCAGCATCAGCGTCGCGCCGACGGCGCAGGCAAGATCGGAGACCGGCAACGGGCAGAGCCGCTGGTTGGCTGTTTTCATGAGATGTTCCTGTTTTTTTGTTTTTGTAAAAGGTCATCCACTCACGGCATTGGCCGCGAACACGCGAGCGCCGTACCGCTTGCATCAATATGCGTAAAGCATATTTTTCTACACTTAAAATCACTTTGTGCACAAAAACTAATCCTGCCAAAATCCAAAGTCAAGCGGATTCGGCGCAGGTGTTTGCACATCCGAGGAAGACCGGGAAGGAAAGCCGCCTGCGCAGTCCATAGCGTTGGCTGACTTGAGAGAGGGGGCATTCAGTAACAGGCGGCGCACACGCGCCCTTTGCACTAAACCAGTTTTTGCGCATAAAATCCGTTTGGTGCAAAATTTCAGGATGACTCGACCATGATCCCCTCCCCTGGCACGCCGCTGATTGATGTCGCGTTGACCAAAATGAAGAAAGCGATCGTTTGCTGTGAGCTGGCTCCCGGCGAAAAGCTCAAGGTTGCGGAGCTTTCCAAGACCTATGGGTTGAGCAGTTCGCCGATTCGCGAAGCGCTCAATCGACTGACCCAGGACGGCGTGGTCGAAGCCAGCGATAACAAAGGCTTCAGGGTCGCGCCGATTTCAGCCAACGACTTTCGCGACATCACCCGCATGCGCTGCCTGCTGGAGTGCGAGGCACTGGGCGACGCCATCCAGTACGGTGACGACGCATGGGAAGCCGATGTACTGGGGGCTTTCCACCGCCTGAACCTGATCGAGAAAAAACTCGGCAGCGGTGTGCTGGTGCTCGATGACGAATGGTCGGCCCGGCACAAGGCCTTTCACTTCGCGCTGTTCGCGGCCTGCCCATCCCCCCTGCTGCTGAAGATGATCGACTCGTTGTTTGATCGCGCCGAGCGTTACCGGCGTTTTTCCGCCCAGCAGCGCACCACCCAGCGGCACAAGGGCAACGAACACCAGACGTTGATGGAAGCCGCCCTGGGCCGCGACCGCGAGAAAGCGCTGACGCTGCTGCGCAACCATATCGAGGAAACCCTGGGGCGCATCATCGAGGCGATCGAGCGCCGGCAAGCCACGCTGCAATAACCCCCCGGCGCCACAGGAAAAGGCCCTTCGCCGCGCACTGCTTTCGTGGACAGTGTGCAACGAAGGGCCTTTTGTCTTACTGGCTCAGGGCCTGGGCGAACCGGCTCGTCTCATCGCTGCCGTTGTGCTTGGAGGGCTGCTCCGGCTGTCGCCCCCAAAGCGCCAGTTCCATTCCCTCTAGCAGTTCCATCGCCCACGCCACAGTCACCGCGCCGCCATACACGTAGTGATCCGGGCGCACGATCACCACGTTGCAACCGCGCCGCTCCAGCCATTGGGCCAACAGCCCATCGACTTCCTCGTAGTCATCGGGCGTCCGCGTCCCGGCTTGTCCAGGATCGACCAGACGCACCACCTGCATTGGCAAGCCCTTGAGCGCCTGGCTGCTGCGCAGGCAACGAAGCAAGGCACTGGCGTCGAACCCCGGAGCAATCACCACGCGAAACGACTGGCCGGTAAACTCATCGAGCAAGGCGCGCTTGCCCGCGTGGTTGATAACCATCGGCTGCGGAAACAGCTCGCCGGCCGGCGCGACATGAGCGATGAAGCCTGCGGTCAAACCCGGGATCAGCGACTGGCGGATGATGCCGCCGGGGTTGTCCTGCATCTGCTGGATCAACCGCGCATCGCGGATCGCCGCCCGCTCCTTGTCTCGCTCGCATATCACCCCGCCAAATTCCTTGGCTGCCAGGGTGGTCTGGCGGACATGAGGGATGCGTTCGACCTGGTAAGTGTCGAGAAACGCCGGGGCCGCCTGCCCGCGCTTGACCAGTGCCAGTTTCCAGACCAGGTTCAACGCATCGCGAATCCCCTGGCACATGCCTTGTGCCAGGAATGGCGGGGTCATGTGTGCCGCATCGCCGAGGAAGAACACTCGATCGGCTCGCCATTGTTCCAGGATCAAGGCATGGAAGCGGTACGCCGAGGCGCGCCAGAGCTGGTAGTCCTCCTCGGGCAGCCAACGCGCGATCAGTTTCCTGATCGTGTCCGGCTGGGAGATTTCCGACGGTTGTTCGTCCGGATTGATCATGAATTCCCAGCGACGATGACGCCCGGGGCCAACGACGAAGGTGCACGGGCGGGCCAGTTCACAGAACTGCACATTGGTCTGGGGCAGGTGTTCGCCCGCCCCTTCATTAAGGATGACGTCGACCACCAGCCATGGCTCGTCGAAGGCCAGGTCCTCCATTTTCAGACCCAGGCGGCTACGGATCGGGCTGGTGCCGCCGTCACACGCCAGCACATGGGCCGCCGTCACCGTTCGCTCGACGCCCTCCTGGTTGCGGATACGCACCTGAGCCTGCGACGGCGTCGAGTCCGCCGACAGCACTTCGGAGCCGAGCTCGACGGTGACCGATTCGAAACAGGCGATCCTGGACCGAAGCGCACGCTCCACCGGCGGCTGCGAGAACACATAGTTGGGGGCCCAACCCAGCGGGAACGGCGGCTGGGCGGCGTCGATGCGCTTGATCAGCTGTGAACCGGTGGTGCGGTATTCCGAGGGACGATAAGGCATGACGTGCTCGGTAATGGCATCCGCCAGGCCGATGTTGCCCAGGACCCGCATCACCTCCTGGTCGAACCCCATGGCCCGCGGATTGGCGTACACCGTCTCGGACTTGTCCACCACCAGGGCGTCGAGCCCCCACATGCCGGCCAGGTTTGCGCACAACGCGCCCACCGGCCCCATCCCAACAATGATGACATCGTAGTCCATCGTCTACTCCGCTTCTTATTCTTGTCGATTGCTGGTCGATCAACGCAGGCGCCCATCGACCAGCCTACATCCCTACATACGAAACAGGCGCCGGGCCTGCCCGCGCAACGATCAGGCGATACGAACCCGCTGCTCGTCGATCCTGGCCCGCATCGACTCCATCCATTGCCCACGGGTCTGGAAACCCGGGCGGCGACGACACATGGCCTCGGTCTGGGCCAGGATCACCTCGGT
Source organism: Pseudomonas chlororaphis (assembly GCA_001023535.1). NCBI lineage: Bacteria > Pseudomonadati > Pseudomonadota > Gammaproteobacteria > Pseudomonadales > Pseudomonadaceae > Pseudomonas > Pseudomonas chlororaphis. Next base: position 4,204,043 of record CP011020.1, on the reverse strand, counting down.
GGGCAGCTCCAGGTCGAGCGGTTCCTTGCAGGGTTGCGCGGTATAGAAAGGCGTGTCCACGTACATCTCGATCGGGTTGCCTTCCGGGTCCTTGAAGTAGATGGACCAGGCGTTGCCGTGATCGACCTGGGCAATCCCTTCGATGCCACTCTTGCGGGCAAATCGGTAATAGGTTTGCAGGTCTTGCAGCGAGTTGAGCAGGAACGACAATTGATTGATCGGGTTGAACGGCAGATCCACCGGTTTGCCGTCGAACAGGACGACCTGGTGGTGCAATTCCGGGTTCTGGGTCATGAAGAACAGGCGGTGCCCGGTAGACGCCACGCCTCTGTCGCTGACGATGAACCCGAGGATGCGGCAGTAGAAATCGACCATGCGATCGAGGTCTTCGCAGAACACGCCGGAGTGGGTGAAGTTGATAGTGGGCAATGCGGACATCGGGAACCTCCAATTTTTATGATTGTGCAGAGGGCAACGCTCAGGCTTCGTCGATGACGCCGTTCGACAACGTCCCGATCTCGCTGATGACAACTTCAAACACATCGCCGGGCTTGAGGAAGATCGGTGGTTTTCGCTTGAAACCGATCCCGCTCGGCGTACCGGTTGCCAGAATGTCCCCCGGGTTCCACGGCAGCGCTTTCGATACATAGGCAATCAGGTGCGGAATGTCGAAGGCCAGCTCCGAGAGGCTGCCTTCCTGCAACTGCTCACCGTTGAGAACACCGCGCACCACCAGCTTACGGTAATCGCTAATGTCCGCCGCTGGAATGAGCCACGGGCCCAGTGCACCGGTTTTTCGAAAGGTCTTGCCCATGCCGTACTGGTGCGTGTGGAACTGCCAGTCGCGGACACTGGCATCGTTGAAGCAGGTGTAGCCCGCCACATGATCCATCGCATCGGCCGGGTCGATATGCGCACCGCCCTTGCCGATGACCACGGCCAATTCGGCCTCGAAGTCGAATTGCTCGGACACCTTGGGCCGCACCAGGGCTTCTCCGTGGGGAAGCAGCGTCTCGGCGAAGCGCTGGAAGATCACCGGGAATTCACCCACCTTGCGCCCGGCTTCTTCAGCGTGGGCGACATAGTTGATGCCCACGCAAATGACCTTGCCGGGGTTGGGGATCACCGCGTCCAGTTGCACGCTGGCAAACGGGTAATCGGTCGGCTCGGTCGCCACCACGTGGCGGGCCTGCGGCAGGAGGGACGGCTCGGCCAGGAAAGCCGCGAGATCCGGCACCTGCTCGAAGCGGCGGTTCAACTCCACTACACCCTCGCCGACGACAGCGCCGAATCGGGCCTCTCCTTCTTTGCGGTACGAAATAAGCTTCATGTTGCTTTTCCTATTTTTGTGCACAAAAACAATGTTCTTGCACCATACATCATTAAATGCATAATGCGAAAGGCCGGTTCAAAAAAATAACGAGCCATTGAGGCTCTCGGTTTCTGGAGGTCAGGCATGTCGCTGGTGATGGTTCGCAAGGTCAAGCTGGACATGGAAGAAGTCTTCCACGAGGGTGGCCCCCGTTCGTCGCAACCACTGAGGATCGCCGTGGCGACCGCGGTGGTCGCCAACCCGTACGCCGGTCGGTATGTAGAGGACCTGCTGCCGTTCATGCAGGCATTGAGAGGCCTGGGAGCCGAATTGTCCGAGCGGTTGATCCAGGCCCTGGGCGGTGCCGGCAACGTCCAGGCGTACGGCAAGGGGGCGATCGTCGGCGAAGACGGGGAGCTGGAGCACGGTGCCGTCTGGCATGAAGCCGGTGGCTGGGCGATGCGCGAAGCACTGGGCAACCCCAAGGCCATCGTGCCGGCGGGCAAGACCATCGGTGGCCCGGGCTGCCGGGTGATGATCCCGTTGGGACATACCCAGGCGGCCTATGTACGCAGTCACTTCGGCGTGGCCGAGATGACGGTGTGGGACGGCCCCCGGCGCGGGGAAATCGCCTTCGGCCTGGCCATGGCCAGCGGCGGTCGTATCCATGCCCGCCTGGGTGGCCTGGCGGCGGCGGACGTAAAGGGCGAGGACGGTTTGCGTTAGCGACCCGGTTTCAAGTCGGTTTCAAGGTCGCGTTCCACGACAAAAACAACAAGTGCTGGAGAACATCATGACGACACAAACTATGCGCGCCGCACGCCTGTATGAAGGCGGTAAACCCATGGTCATCGAGCACCTGCCGGTACCGCAGATCCGTCCGACCGAGGTGTTGGTCAAGGTCAAGGCCTGCGGGATCGTGCCGAACCTGCATAACATCCTGACCAACTGGGTCAAATGGTTCCCCCAGAACCCATTGCCGAAACTGCCGGCCACGTTTGGCCTCGATCCGGCCGGCGTCATCGAGGCCGTCGGTCCCCAGGTCTATGACTTCAAGGTCGGCGACCGGGTCTACGTCAATCCGGGTCGCCACTGCGGCTCCTGCCGTGCCTGCCGCGCCGGCAATACCATCGCCTGTACCGCCTACACCTTCAACGGTTACTTCGGTTTCACCCCGAAAAGCCCGCGCATGTTCGAAGACTACCCTTACGGCGGCCTGTGCGAGTACCTCCCGGCCCCGCAATACAGCTTGGTCAAGCTGCCTGCCAACCTGAGCTTCGAGACCGCCGCGCGGCTGGGGTACCTGGGCACCGCCTACAAAGCCATGCTCAAGGCCAATGTCGGTCCTGGTACAACCCTGTTGATCAACGGCATCAGCGGCACACTGGGGCTGGGCGCCGTCGCCCTGGCCCTGGCCATGGGCGTTCGCAAGATCCTCGGCACCGCCCGCAACCAGGAGCTCTTCCAGCGCGTGAAGGATCTGGCGGCGCCGGGCCGGATCGAAATCCATACCCTGGGAACCCAGCCGATCCAGGAATGGGTCCGGCAAATCACCCAGGGCGAAGGCGTCGACGTGGTCATCGATGCCCTGGGCCCCGGCGCCCCCCATGAAACCCTGACCCAAGCCCTCAAATCCATCCATCGCGGCGGGCATCTGGTTAACATCGGGGCGATTGCCGGTGATGTCCCCATCGATCTCCACTGGATCATGGACAACGATATCCAGATCAGCGGCTCGGCCTGGTTCACCACCGGGCAAGGGCAAGCCATGGCCGACATGGTGGAGTCCGGTGTGCTGGACCTCTCGTTCTTCGAGAACACCGCGTTCAGCCTGGAGGACGTCAACGGCGCGATCAGCGGCATCGAGAACCGCCACGGCGGCTTCAGCAACTACGTCATCTGCCCCTGAGGCCAACGGTCTGCACCCGACCACGGCGGGCACGCGGGTGCCCGCCCACCTTGTTCAGGAAGTGCCATGAAGATCCGAAGAGTTGTCACGGGCCTGGATGCTGCGGGCCAATCGGTGTTTATCAGTGATGCCCCGGTGCCGCGTGCGTGTTCGTTTCAGTCCGTACCTGGCCATGCCATGGCCCATGTGTGGTCCACCGGCACCACGCCCACCGCATCGGACGCCCACCGGGACCCCACGGCGGCCCATCCATCCCTGGTGCCTGGGCCTGGCGAAACCAGCCTGGCCATCTATGACTTTCCCCCGGATTCGGTGATGCACAATCCCACCGACGTCGGGCTGATGGTCGCAGAACTGGGCGGTGCACTGCCCGGCCTGTTCGAACGCTTCGAGCCTGAACAGCCGGGCATGCACACGACGCCCACCATCGACTACGGCATCCTGCTGGAGGGTGAACTCTGGCTGGAACTGGACAATGGCGAACAGAAGCGCATCCAGCCCGGCGATGTGGTTATCCAGCACGGCAACCGGCATGCCTGGCGCAACAAAAGCGACCGCATCGCACGGGCGCTGTTCGTCATGATCGGCGCACATCACCGCTAGCCGGTGCACGTCACCTCTCAGGTATTGACTATGACCATGCATTACATTGCGGTGATCGGCGCCGGGACGATGGGCAGCGGCATCGCCCAGGTCTGCGCGAGCGCCGAGCACCTGCTGCTGCTCATCGACATCAACCAACAGGCGCTCGACAAAGGGCTTGGAACCATACGCCGACACCTGGACCGGCAAGTGGCCAAAGGTGTCCTGAGCCAGGACCAGGCCAGCGTGACCTTGCAACGCATCCGCACCTCGACCCGTTATGCCGACCTCGATGCCGTCGACCTGGTGATCGAGGCGGCCACGGAGAACCTGGCACTCAAGCGAAGCATCCTGCAGCAGATCGACGCTCATGTCCGTCCCGACTGCCTGATCGCCAGCAACACCTCTTCACTGTCGATCACCGAACTGGCCGCCGGCATCAGCCACCCGGAGCGCTTCATGGGCATTCATTTCTTCAACCCGGTCCCGGTGATGGGCCTGGTGGAGTTGATCCCTGGTTTGTTGACCAGCGAAGCAACCGCCGCCTCGGCCAGGGCACTGGTCGAACGCTTGGGCAAGACGGCCATCTTCACCGGTAACCGCCCCGGGTTCATGGTCAACCGGATTCTCATGCCGATGATCAACGAAGCCATTTTCGTGCTTCAGGAAAACGGCGATGCCCAGGCCATCGATACCAGCATGCGCCTGGGCTGCAACCAGCCTATCGGGCCTTTGGCACTGGCCGACCTGATTGGGCTGGACACGGTGCTGGCGATCCTCGACACCTTGCAGAGTGGTTTTGGCGACCCGAAATACCGCGCCGCGCCGCTGCTGCGGGAGCTGGTCGCCGCGGGGCTGCTGGGCAAGAAGACCGGCCGGGGCTTCCATGCCTATCGCTGAAGCCCGCGGTGGCTACGCGACCATCCGTGAACAGGCGGTGGCGTTATTCGTCAACAAAGGGTTCGGCCAGGTCGGCATGCGCGAACTGGCGCGTCACGTGGGCGTCGCGCCGGGCTCGCTGTATCACTATTTTCCAAGCAAACAACACTTGTTGTTCGACCTGATCGACGAACTCTACGAGGAACTGCACTGGCTGGTACGCAGCCTGGCGCCGAAAGTCGCAACCGGTAAACGCACGGTGCCGGACGTTATTCGGGCGCACTTGCAACTGCATCGGGAACGACCGTTGCAGTTCCAGTTGGCCTCGCACGGCTTCATCTACCTTGATGCCGCCCAGCAACAACTGATCAGCCACCAATACGCGCGATACGAGGACGCCTTCCTGCGCTTGATCTTCAGCGACGCCCTCCTCGCCCACCCGTCCTGCGCCGCGGCAGGACGTGCGATCACCCGGTTTCTCAACGGGCTGGCGGGCGTCCCTGGCGAGCAACCGCTCACCGATGACGCCTGGGTCAACCTGGTGGAGCGGATGATCGAGTGCTTCGAATCACGCTGCGCCCCGGCCGACGCAGCGTCGCGCCAGTAGCTGACCGCCCCTCTGATACAGCGTTACTCCAGCAGCGGAACAATCCGCGGCTCGATCCCGCTGGCGCAGACCTCCAGCAACGCCAATGTCACCGGCAGCTTGAAACGCCGTCGGCCGGCACTGCCGGGGTTCAGATACAGCCGTTCGCCGTGCCAGTCGATGCCCGGCTGGTGGGAGTGGCCGGTGATCACCAGCTTCACGCTCGGGTCGAGGGGCGTCGGCACATCGGCAATATCGTGAACCAACAGCCCCGCCCAACCCTCCAGGTCCAATTGCAGGCAATCAGCCAGATGAGCGGCCCAATCGGCCGCCAGGTCGTTATTCCCCCGCACCACCTGCAACGGCGCAATGGCCGCCAGTTGGTCCAGAATGTGCGGGCTGCCGATGTCGCCGGCGTGGATGATCCGTTCGCAGCCCTGCAACGCGGCTATCGCCTCGGGGCGGAGCAGCCCATGGGTATCGGAGATGACGCCAACTTTCATCCTGGCTCCCTTACAACGATTATTGTTCCGAATTCGAATAAGATAGGCTTCCAATAATAAATGCGCAGCCCGTCGTAAAAAGGAAAATGTTGATGCTCGGACGCAAACGGCCAGAGCCAGAGGTAGACAACTCTGACGAAGCCTTCTCGCCCCAGGCTGCACGGGCTGGAGCCGCGCTGCGGCTCACCGTGAGTTTCATGCTGGTGGTGGTCGTGGCGTTCCTGGCCGTTGAAGGCTGGCGGACGTGGCGTGATTATCGCGCCGCCTTTGCCGCCGCCCACGACTCGGTGACGAACCTGGCACGGGCTACGGCGCAGCATGCCGAAGACACCATCCGACAAGTGGATGTGGTGACCGCCGCGCTGAGTGAGCGGGTCGAAGGTGACGGGCTGCAGAACATCGACATCCCGCGCATCCACAAGCTGCTGGTCCAGCAATCCGCCATCATGCCGCAGTTGCACGGGCTGTTCATCTACGGCCCCGATGGCCAATGGCTGGTGACGGACAAGGAAGTGATCCCGGAAATGCCGAACAACGCCGACCGGGACTACTTCCAGTACCACCGCACCCACGAAGACCGCAACGTGAGAATCGGCGAGGTGATCAGGAGCCGCTCCACCAACGACCTGATCATCCCCATCTCCCGACGCCTGAACAACCCCGACGGCTCCTTCGCCGGCGTGCTGCTGGGCACCGTCAAGGTCAGCTACTTCGTCGACTACTACGGCGATTTCAAGATCGACGACAAGGGCGCGCTCGTCCTGGCCACACGCAGCGGGACCATCCTGGTACGCCGGCCCTTCTTCGCCTCGGTGGTCGGCAAGAGCCTGGTCAACAGTGTGATCTTCAAGAACTTCCTGCCCACCTCGAACCAGGGCGTGGCCGAGGCCAGGGCCGTGATCGATGACACCGAGCGGCTATACGGCTACCGGGCCCTGACCACCTATCCGCTGGTGGTGGAGGCCGGCCTGTCCCGGGAGTCGATCATCGCGCCGTGGCGTCGCGACCTGTTCAAGACCGGCCTCGTGCTGATTTTCCTGATCGCGATACTCGTCGGCTTCGGGCTCATCGTGCTGAGCCAGTTGCGCTATCGGATGAGCATGGAGAAGCAGATCCGCAGCGCTCACCAGACCATGCGCGACATGGCGCTGACCGACAGCCTGACCGGCCTGGGCAACCGCCGGCGCCTGGACAGTGCCCTGGCCGAGGCGCTTCGCCTGGCCAAGCGCCAGGGCTCGTCGTTGGCGATGATCATGCTCGATGTCGACTACTTCAAGCGTTTCAACGACAAGTACGGCCACGCCGCCGGGGACGATTGCCTGCGGGCGATTGCCGTGGCGGTCCAGAAAACCATCAAGCGCCCGGGGGATCTGGCCGTGCGGTACGGTGGCGAAGAACTGACCGTCCTGCTGCCCAACACCGACAACGCCGGGGCGGCCCAGGTCGCCCAGGCCATCCTGGAGGGCATCCGGGCGCTGGGCATCGAACACGGCGACCATCCACTGGGGCTGGTCACCGCCAGCGCGGGTGTGGCCACCTGCCAGCCAGCCATCGAGGACGTCACGCCGGCGATGCTGATCAAGGCCGCCGACGCCTTCCTGTACCTGGCCAAGAACACCGGCCGCAACCGCTGGTGCAGTGCGGCCACGGTACCCGCCTGATCGCCCGCGCCGCGCCGTGCATCGGTCCGCGCGCGGCAATCCGAAGTCCGCAGGTGCCGGCAAGGCGCCTGGCGGCTACAATGCTCGCTTCGACCGTGACCAGCCTGACTATAAAACCCATGTCCTTGCCCAAACATCATCTGGAATTGCTCAGCCCCGCCCGCGACGTGACCATCGCCCGCGAGGCCATCCTGCATGGCGCCGACGCCGTGTACATCGGTGGCCCGAGCTTCGGCGCCCGACACAACGCCTGCAACGAAGTGAGCGATATCGCCCGGCTGGTGGAGTTCGCCCATCGCTACCACGCCCGGGTGTTCACCACGATCAACACCATCTTGCACGACAACGAACTGGAGCCGGCCCGCCAGTTGATCCACCAACTGTACGACGCCGGTGTCGATGCGCTGATCGTCCAGGACTTGGGGGTGATGGAACTGGACATCCCGCCGATCGAGCTGCACGCCAGCACCCAGACCGACATTCGTACCCTGGCGCGGGCGAAGTTCCTCGACCAGGCCGGTTTCTCGCAGCTGGTGTTGGCCCGTGAGCTGAACCTGCAGGAAATCCGCGCCATCGCCGACGAGACCGACGCGGCCATCGAATTTTTCATCCACGGCGCCCTGTGCGTGGCCTTTTCCGGCCAGTGCAACATTTCTCACGCCCAGAACGGTCGCAGCGCCAACCGCGGCGACTGCTCCCAGGCCTGCCGCCTGCCCTACACCCTCAAGGATGACCAGGGCCGGGTGGTCGCCTACGAAAAACACCTGCTGTCGATGAAGGACAACAACCAGAGCGCCAACATTCGCGCCCTGGTGGAAGCCGGCGTGCGCTCGTTCAAGATCGAAGGGCGCTACAAGGATGCCGGCTATGTGAAAAACATCACCGCCTACTATCGCCAGCGCCTGGACGACGTCCTCGAAGACCGTCCGGACCTGGCCCGCGCCTCCAGCGGCCGCACCGCGCACTTCTTCGTGCCCGACCCGGAAAAGACCTTCCACCGGGGCAGCACCGACTATTTCGTCAGCGAGCGCAAGATCGACATCGGCGCCTTCGACTCGCCGACCTTCACCGGCGTGCCGGTGGGCGTGGTGGAAAAAGTCGGCAAGCGCGACATGCAGGTCGTGACCTTCGACCCACTGTCCAACGGCGATGGTCTCAACGTGCTGGTCAAGCGTGAAGTCGTGGGCTTTCGGGCCAACATCGCCGAGCCCAAGGGTGAGTTCGAAGAGGACGGCCAGAAGCGCTACCGCTACCGTGTCGAGCCCAACGAAATGCCAGCGGGCCTGTATCAACTGCGCCCCAACCATCCGTTGAGCCGTAACCTGGACCACAACTGGCAGCAAGCGCTGCTCAAGACCTCCTCCGAGCGCCGGATCGGCCTGGCCTGGGTCGCCCGCCTGCGCGAAGAGGGCCTAGAGCTGACCGCCACCAGCGAGGAAGGCATCAGCACCCAGGTGGCCCTGGACGGACCGTTCGGCGTGGCCAACAAGCCGGAGCAGGCCCTGGAGCAGCTGCACGACCTGCTCGGCCAGTTGGGAACCACCGACTACCACGCCACGTCGATCAAGCTGGACGCGCCCCAAGCGTTCTTCATTCCCAACTCGCAGCTCAAGGCATTGCGCCGTGAAGCCATCGAGGCGTTGACCACGGCCCGCGTCGCGGCTCACCCCCGTGGCGGCCGCAAGGCCGAGACCAACCCGCCGCCGGTGTACCCGGAATCGCATCTGTCGTTCCTGGCCAACGTCTATAACCAGAAGGCCCGCGACTTCTATCACCGCCACGGCGTCAAACTGATCGACGCGGCCTTCGAGGCTCACGAAGAAATCGGTGAAGTGCCGGTGATGATCACCAAGCACTGCCTGCGCTTCTCGTTCAACCTGTGCCCCAAGCAAGCCAAGGGCGTCACCGGCGTGCGCACCAAGGTGGCTCCGATGCAACTGATCCACGGGGATGAAGTGCTGACCTTGAAGTTCGACTGCAAGCCCTGCGAAATGCACGTGGTGGGCAAGATCAAGGGCCACATCCTTGACCTGCCATTGCCAGGCAGCACCGCAGAGCCAGTGGTCGGCTACATCAGCCCTGAAGACCTGCTCAAGACGATTCCTCGCGCCCCGCATTAAGTAATGCCGCAATGGCCTGTGGGAGCGGGCTTGCTCGCGAAAGCGGTGTCTCTGTCACACAGATGTCGGATGTGCCGCCGCCTTCGCGGGCAAGCCCGCTCCCACATGGGCTGCCTACCCTTGTTTTTCATTTCTGCGCCGTTTTTGCCTGAGTGTGCGACAAATCCCACCTCATAGACTCCCCGCCCGCTGACCTGCAGTGTTACGTTGCGTAGTTGTTTCGCCAATGAAACATCTTCCTTCAACTCCCTGCAAAGGAATGCCCCCAGCAATGGACTTTTCGTTCAAGCACCTGGCCGTGACCACCCTGATGCTGTCCAGCCTCGCCGCGATCACCACCCCTGCCTTCGCCAATATCACTGCGCAACAGAGCGCTGCCATCGTCAAGACCTTCTCCGACAGCTCGGTCACCGACTTCCGTCAATTCCTGGCAACCGTCGGCAAGAGCGACGCGGCAAAAACCGCCGGCCTCGCCCCGGCCATCGACGGCTTCCTCGGCAACAAAACCCTGACAGCCGAACAACAGAACGAAATCCATCGCCTGCTGGGTATCTACGCGCGGGTGAAATATGGCGCCGCGGCCACCGAAACCCTGAAAGAGCTGGTGGCGATCCCGACCTACCGCAAGGAAGGCGTGGCCCAGCACGAGAACCCCGAGTTTCTCAAGATCGCCGAGAAGATCAAAAGCCTTGCCCAGTCCTTCAACCTGAACTTTCGCAACGTCGACAATCGCGTCTACGAGATTTCCCTCGAAGGCAGCGGCGACGAGGTCGTGGGCATCCACGCCCATGCTGACGTCGTGCCGGTGACGCCGGAAAACTGGGTGTTGAAAGATGGGACCCGGCTCGATCCGTTCAAGGTGACCCTGGTGGGCGACCGCATGTACGGCCGCGGCACCGAAGACGACAAGAACGGCATCGTGGTGGCGCTGTATGCGATGAAAGTCATCAAGGAAGAAAACCTGCCGCTGGCGCGCCATTTCAAGCTGCTGGTGGACACCACCGAGGAAACCACCGGCGACGCGATTCCTTATTACTTCGAGCACAACCCGACGCCCAACTACAACCTGGCGCTGGATGGCGGCTACCCCGTGGTGATTGCCGAGAAAGGCTACGGCACCGTCATGGCAAACTTCGCCCGACGCGAGGCTCAGGGCAAGGGCGCGCAGATCACCGCATTGACCGGCGGCCTGGCGACCAACCAGATCCCGTCGACGTCGGTGGCCACCTTCGTCACCGACCAACCCGCCGAATTGGCAGCCAGCCTGCTCAAGGCCGGCACCGAGTACGCCAAGGGCAATGGTGGCAACTTCGAGGTGACCAGCCAGGTCGTCGGCAAGGATGTCCAGTTGACCTTCACCGGCGTTTCCGCGCATTCCTCCGAGCCCGAATCAGGCGTCAACCCGGTCGCGCGGATGCTGGGCTTCATCAACAGCCTCGACGGCAAGGTCGCGCTCAAGCACAACCACATCACCGATGCGGCCCGCTACGCCGCCGACAACTGGGGCCTGGACTACCTGGGCAAGCAACTGGGCATCGGTTTCTCCGACGCGTTCATGGGCCCGCTGACGGCGTCGCTGACCTATGTCGGGATGGACGACAAGACCTTCAAGCTGGCGGTCAACCTGCGGGTGCCGGTGGGTAAATCCACCGAGGCGCTCAAGAGCGAGATCGCCGGCAAGCTGGCCGACTGGAGCAAGCGGACCCATGTCGCGGTGGCCTTCGACTATTCCATCGACGAGCCGATGTACCGCAACCCTGAAGGCGAATGGGTCAAGGCGTTGCTGGCGGTGGCCAGTGAAAACCTTGGCATGGAACACAAGTACGGCACGTCCGCCGGCGCCACCTCGGTCCATGATCTGCCCAACGGCGTGCAATTCGGGCTGGCGATGCCGGACGTCAAGTACACCGGTCACAACGACAACGAGTTCAAGACGGTCGAGCAATTCCTGCTGGATTTGCAGATCGTGACCGAGATGATGGGCCGGGTTGGCCAGCTGCCGAAGCTGTAACCGGAAGTCAGGCCTGCGGGCCTTGTGGCGAGGGAATTTATCCTCTAGCCACAAGGCTCCAGTTTACTTCTCCGGGTGCTTTGCAAACTCATCCACGGTTTTGTCGGTGATGTCAGTGAGTTCCAACCCCCAATCCCCATGCAGGTACCAGTCCTCGCCGATCATCTCGGCCGGGTGCATGGTGCGGTCGGCGCCGTTGCCACAGGCCAGGGCCGTTGCCGCGCAGTAACGGTCGCAGCCCCAACAGATGCGCTCCGGGTGCTTGGGACTGAGGGGAAAGGGCTTGGCCATGGGGACCCCGCGGACAGATGGGTGTACCTGCACCCTAGCGCCTCGGGCCCGGACCGACCTTGATTTCGATCAATAAGCGCCCGGGCATCCGCTTCGCACAATCACGCTGAAAATTGACAATAATCATTATTATTCGCAGCAAAGCTTCCTAGACTCGCTCATCTCTTACGCCGTCCAGGAAGTCACCATGCGTACCCTCGCCCCGCTGTCCCTCGCCTTGCTGTTTCTCGCACCGTTGGCCCAGGCCAAGGAATACCCCATCGGCGAACCGCAACTGTGCCCGGGGCTGGAAGTCGGTGCGGTCTACCTGCAACCGATTGAAATGGCCCCCGCCGGGATGATGCGCGCGACCGCCGATTCCGACGTCCACCTGGAGGCCGACATCCGCGCCACGGCGGACAATCACCAAGGCTTCCAGGAAGGCAGTTTCGTGCCCTACCTCAACGTATCGTTCCAGTTGAAGAAACAAGGCAACGACACCGAACTCAAGGGTGATTTCCATGCCATGGTCGCCAATGACGGGCCGCACTATGGCGACAACGTCAAGCTGTTCGGCCCCGGCAAGTACCAACTGACTTTCACCATCCTGCCGCCGGGCGGCCATGGGTCCCTCGGCCGCCACACCGACAAGGAAACCGGTGTCGCCCCGTGGTTCGAGCGCTGTGAATTGCACTACGAATTCGTCTACGCCGGGATCGGTAAAAAAGGCGGGTACTGAAGATGGATCGTCCATGCCGCGGACGGCTACTCACCCGCCGTCGACATTTGGCCGGGTGGCTGCTGGCGGGCCTGATGCTGCCGTCGATCGCCCATGCCGAGTTACCCACCTACGAGCTGAGCATGCGTGACGGCCATTTCACCCCGCCAGTGCTGCAAGTGCCGGCCGGGCAGCGCTTCAAGATCGTGTTGAAGAACGTGGGCCAGGGCCCGGCGGAATTCGAGAGCACGCCGCTGCGGGTGGAAAAAGTGCTGTCGCCGGGCGTCACCACCTTCGTGGTGATCCATCCCCTGCGGCCGGGGCACTATCCGTTTTTCGACGAGTTCAATCCGCAACTGCCCGAGGGCGGGATTCTCGCCCAGTAGTCGCCCGCAGGAGACACGTGCATGACTCAATCGATGTTTATTGTCTGGCGCGAAAGCGTCGAGGCGTTGCTGGTGATCGGCATTCTCCAGGCCTGGGTCAGCCAGCAACGCCAGGCCAGGTCGTTACTGCGCTACGTGTGGGGCGGCGCCGGGCTGGGCCTGCTGCTGTCCGGTGTGCTGGCCGGGCTGATCATGCTGGCGGGCGAAGCCATGAGCGGCGCGGCCAACGAATGGTTCCAGGCGGCCCTGGCGTTGCTCGCCAGCGGGCTGATCGTGCAGATGGTCGGTTGGATGCATCGCCATGGGCCGATGCTCAAGCGTGACCTCACGCGCCACGCCGACCAACGCCTGGGGCGCCAGGGTGGGCTGGGGTTGCTGATGCTGGCGTTGCTGGCGGTCAGCCGCGAGGGCAGCGAAACGGTGGTGTTCCTGTATGGCGCCGGCGCCCGCCTGCAAGGGCCGTCGCTGGGCCTGTTCGCCGTTGGCGCAGTGGCGGGCCTGGCGCTGGCGCTGCTGACCGTCTCGTTGTTGCACGGCAGCCGCCGGTTCATTTCATGGCCGCGGTTCTTTGCCATCAGCGAAGCGATTCTGTTGCTGCTGGGCGCAGCGCTGCTGGTCAGCGGCATCGAGCGCGTGGGCGGGCAATTGCTCGCGATGGACTGGCCCGAGGCGGTGTATCGCGGCATTGGCGACGCGCTCTGGGACAGCAGTGCGCTGCTGGACGACGGGCACGGTCTGGGTGGCTTCCTCGCTGATTTTACCGGCTACCGGGCCAGCCCCAGCGCGCTGACCTTGTTGGCGTGGCTGGGTTACTGGGGCCTCGTCGCCGGTTGGTTGCGGCCACGCAAAGCGGACGGCCTTCCATGCCCGACGTAAACCCCTGGCTCCAGCGCCTCGGCGACGGCATGCGGCGCCATGGGGCAACGATTCGCGCAGTGCAATGGGCAGTGGTGCTGTTCTACGCGGTGTTGCTGGTGGTGCCCGCCTTCTCGCCCTTGCCCGGCAGCCAGGCGCGCCTGTTCGATAACCTCACGCTGGTGGCGCAGTTCCTGTTCTGGGGGCTGTGGTGGCCGTTTGTGTTGTTGTCGATCGTGCTGTTCGGCCGGCTCTGGTGCGGCGTGCTGTGCCCCGAGGGAGCCTTGAGCGAATGGGCCAGTCAGTACGGCAAGGGCCTGGGCACGCCACGGGCGTTGCGCTGGGCCGGCTGGCCGACCCTGGCGTTCTGCCTGACCACGGTCTACGGGCAACTGATCAGCGTCTATGACTACGCCCAGGCGGCGCTGTTGATTCTCGGCGGCTCGACCGTCGCGGCGGTGATCGTCGGGCTGCTGTTTGCCCGAGGCAAGCGCGTGTGGTGCCGCTATCTGTGCCCGGTCAGTGGCGTCTTCGCCCTGCTCGCGCGCCTGGCACCGCTGCATTTCCAGGTGAACGAGCAACGCTGGCTGGAGAACCCCGCGCCACGTCGTCCGCCGCCCAATTGCGCACCACTGCTGGACATCCGCCGCCTACGCGGCGCCGCCGATTGCCATGCCTGTGGGCGTTGCAGCGGCCAACGCGACGCGGTGCGCCTGATTGCCCGCTCCAGCAACGAGGAAATCCTCCACTCAACGGCCGACACGCTCTCGCCATGGGAACCACGCCTGTTGTTGTTCGGCGTCATCGGCCTGGCGATGGGCGCCTTCCAGTGGACCGTCAGTCCCTGGTTCATAGCCCTCAAGCAACACCTGGCCGAATGGCTGGTCAGCCACGATCTGACCTGGCCACTGCGGGACAACGCGCCCTGGTGGCTGCTAACCCACTACCCTCAACTCAACGACAGCTTCAGTTGGCTCGACGGCTTCTGCATCGTCGCGTACCTGGGCATGAGTGCGCTGGTGATCGGCACGTCGCTGACGCTGCTGATGCGCCTGGCCGCGTGGTTCTCGGGGGATTCCGCACAATATTGGCCCCTGGCCATCACCCTGACGCCTCTCGGTGGTGCAGGCCTGTTCCTCGGTCTGTCGGCCACCACGGTGAAGCTGCTGCGCTATGAAGGGCTGTTGCTCGAATGGGTGCAGCCAGCGCGCGCCGCGCTTTTACTGGCGGCGATCGCCTGGAGCCTGTGGCTGGGTTGCAAACGCCTGGAATCGACGCCCTCACCTCGACGATGGCCCGCCATGACCTGCCTGGCATTGGCCAGCGGGTGGGTGGGCTATGGCTGGTGGTTGCAGTTTTGGGGGTGGTGATACAAACCCTGTGGGAGCGGGCTTGCTCGCGAATGCAGTGTATCAGTGATGCATCGGCAACTGAGAGACCGCTTTCGCGGGCAAGCCCGCTCCCACAGGGTGTCCGCAGTGTGTCGGTGATGCATAGGTCACTGAAAGCATGCTCCCACCGAGGGGCCGTGATGCCCCACCCCGCTATACCTTGAAGCGCGCCACCGTCTGGTGCAGCGAGCCGGCCATCTGGGCCAGGTCCTGGCCTGCGCTGTCGGTGTGCCGGGCGCCGAGCAGCACCTGCTCGGACAGATTGCGGATGCCCACCAGGTTGCGGTCCACCTCGCGGGCCACCAGGGCCTGCTGTTCCGTGGCGCTGGCGATCATCAGGTTGCGCTCGTTGATCTGCGAGATCGAGCGAGCGATTTCATCCAGGGCCTCGCCGGAACGTTGGGCCACTTGCAGCGTGGTCTGCACCAGCTCGCTGTTGTGTTGCATGGCCGTCACCGCGTGCCCGCTGTCCTCGCGGATATTGCCGATCATGTCCTCGATTTCCCGGGTTGAATCCTGGGTACGATGGGCCAGCGCCCGGACCTCGTCGGCCACCACGGCAAAGCCGCGGCCGGCATCCCCGGCCCGAGCAGCTTCAATGGCGGCGTTCAGTGCCAGCAGGTTGGTCTGCTCGGCCACGTTGCGGATCACGTCCAGCACCGAACTGATGTCCTGGACCCGCCCGGCCAGTTGCTGGATCCGCCCGGAGGTGTCCGTCACGCCGTCCGCCAGCGCAGTGATGGAGGCGACCGTTTCCTGGACTTGCTCACGGCCGCGCTGGGCGGTGCGCTCCGACACCCGCGAAGCTTCGCTGGTGCTCACCGCGTTGCGCGCCACCTCGTCCACGGCGGCGGTCATCTGGTTCACCGCCGCCGCGGCCTGTTCGATTTCCTGGCCCTGCAACTGCAAGGTGCTGTTGGTCTGGCTGCTCACGGCACTCAACTCTTCCGAGGAACTGGCCACCCGATCCACCGACGCCGCGATGTGCCGGACCATGCTGTTGAGGCTCTGCTGCATGTCGTGCATGTGGTTCATCACGCTGTCGTTGGCGCCGACGCCCACCGGCACCCGGATCGTCAGGTCGCCCTGGGCGATGTGGCTCAGCACCCGCGCCGCATCGTCGGGCTCCCCGCCCAAGGGCCGCGTCACGCTGCGGGTCACCAGGATCGCGACACTGGCGACCACCGCCAAACAGGCCAGAACCAACGCCAGCATGTTGCGCCGCGCGTCGCTGTAGCGCGCCTGGGCCTGGCGTTCGCGCTCGACAAAGACCTTGCCCTGCATCGCCATGATCCCTTCGAGGCTCTTGTACACCTCCTGCTCCGCCGGGATCACGCCTTGCTTGAGTTGCTTCATCGCCTCATCCGTCGCGCCCTGGCGGATCAACGCCTGCACCTGGACGAACGCGGCGACGTAGGCCTCGCGGCGCTTCTTCAACTGCGCGTATGCCGCCTGGCCTTCGGGCTGGTCGAACAACGGTTCGAGGGTGGCAAAGGCCTGGGTGATGCGTTGCCGGGTGGCGTCGATGGACTGCTGGACTTGCCCATTGTCCTTGTCGATCAACAAGTCACGGGTGTTCCTGGCGTTATCGCGCACACCGGTGGCGATGACCATGATCGGGTCGATCTTCGGCCAATCCTGTCGCACGATCTGCTCGGACTGGTCGCGCAGCATCGCCAGGTCGTTCAAGGCGTACAGCGCCAGGGCGATCAAGGCCAATGGCGCGATGGCAAAGCCGATCACGATGCGTTGGGCGGTGGTGAGTCTGGTCATGTCAAATGCTCCCTGTTCAACTACCTGCCGGCTGGCAGCGCATTTGAAAACCAAAAAAAGGAATGGCCCGGTGGTTCCGGGCCGCGGTGAATCGTGCCCTGCAGCGGTCGGTCAACTGCGCAACACGAACGCGGGGAACAATTCGCGCATGGCGGCCCACAGCTCGGGTTGCAAGCCTTGTGCCGAGACGCTGGAAAGATGAGGGTCGAGCATCCGCGCAGTGCGTACCAGCTGCACGGCAAAGCGCCTGACGCCACGTTCGCTCAGGCGCCGGGCCAGGGTCAGCAGCCGCTCGGGATCGAACAGGTGCCAATGCACCGTGGTGCGACATTCGTAATCCACGCCGCTTTCGAGCAAGTGGTCAAGGCTACGCCAGTTGGCGCTGCCGCTGCCTTCGACGCGGGTCACGTCCAGGGCATCCTCGGGCAGGGCCTTGATGTCGAACCCCACCCAGTCGGCTTGCCCGACCACCTTGGCAAAGGCCGCCGGCTTGATGCCGGCACTGTGCAAGCCGATGCGAAACCCCATCTGCCGAACTTCGTCCATGGCCGAGGCGAGGCCGTCCTGCAAGGTCGGTTCGCCGCCGCTGAACACCACGGCGTCGAGCAGGTCCTGGCGGCGTTGCAGGAACGCCAGCACGCGGCACCAATCCACTTCCTCGCTGCCACGAGGCGGGATCAGTTGCGGGTTATGGCAATAACGACAACGCCAGGCGCAGCCCTGGCAGAACAGCACGCACGCCAGTTGGCCCGGGTAATCGAGGGTGGTCAGGGGCACCATGCCCCCGACCCGCAGCACTCGACTCATGGACGCCCGGCCGCGCGTTCGGTGAAGTGCACCCGCTCGCGATGCTCGGACTGCTTGCCGGGGTTGAACGCCGCCACCGGACGGTGATAGCCCATCACTCGGGTCCAGACTTCACAACGTTGACGTTGCGCTTGCGCGACAGGGGTCTGTGGGGCCGTGCTCGATGCATTCATGGTAAAGCTCCTTGCGGTCGATGGATCGGATCAGTGGACGCTGCCGGCCTGTTGCTGTTGCAGCAGCAAGGCCTCGTCGCATTTGGGACAGAACTCGTGTTCGCCGGCCAGGTAACCGTGGACCGGGCAGATGGAAAAGGTCGGCGTGATGGTCAGGTACGGCAGGCGGAAGCGCCCGAGCGCCTTGCGCACCAGTTGCTTGCAGGCCTGCGTGGAGGAAATCTGCTCGGCCATGTACAGGTGCAACACGGTGCCGCCGGTGTATTTGCACTGCAGTTCGTCTTGCAGTTCGAGGGCCTCGAACGGGTCGTCGGTGAACCCCACCGGCAGTTGCGAAGAGTTGGTGTAGTACGGCGCCACCGGGCTGCCGGCCTGCAGGATGTCGGGGTAGCGCTTGAGGTCTTCCTTGGCGAAACGGTACGTGGTGCCTTCGGCAGGCGTGGCCTCCAGGTTGTAGAGGTGGCCGGTTTCCTCCTGGAAGCGCAGCAGCGTCGCACGCACGTGGTCCAGCAGCCTCAGGGCGAAGGCCCGGCCCTGTTCGGTGTGCAGGCCCTGCTGGTCATCAGTGAAGTTGCGCAGCATTTCGTGCAGGCCGTTCACGCCGATGGTGGAGAAGTGGTTGCGCAAGGTGCCCAGGTAACGCTTGGTGTAGGGGTACAGGCCGGCGTCCATGTGGTGCTGGATGACCTTGCGCTTGACCTCCAGGCTTTCCTTCGCCAGCTCCATCAGGGCATCGAGGCGTTGCAGCAAGGCACTGGTGTCGCCCTTGTACAGGTAGCCCAGGCGAGCGCAGTTGATCGTCACCACCCCAAGCGAGCCGGTCTGCTCCGCCGAACCGAACAGGCCGCCACCGCGCTTGAGCAGCTCGCGCACGTCCAGTTGCAAGCGGCAGCACATCGACCGCACCTGGTTGGGTTGCATGTCCGAGTTGAGGAAGTTCTGGAAGTACGGCAAGCCGTAGCGTGCGGTCATCTCGAACAGGCGGTCGGCGTTTTCGCTGTCCCACGGGAAGTCATGGGTGATGTTGTAGGTCGGGATCGGGAACGTGAACACCCGCCCTTTCGCGTCGCCGGCCTGCATCACTTCGATGTAGGCGCGGTTGAGCAACTCCATCTCCGCTTGCAGGTCGCCATAGGCGAACGGCATCTCTTCACCGCCGATGATCGGGATCTGCTCGCGCAGATCTTGTGGGCAGACCCAGTCGAAGGTCAGGTTGGTGAACGGCGTCTGCGTGCCCCAGCGCGACGGCACGTTAAGGTTGTAGATGAATTCCTGCAACGACTGGCGGACCTCATCGTAGCTGAGGTTGTCCTTGCGCACGTAGGGTGCCAGGTAGGTGTCGAACGAGCTGAACGCCTGGGCGCCGGCCCATTCGTTCTGCAAGGTGCCGAGGAAATTCACCATCTGCCCCAGGGCGCTGCTCAGGTGCTTGGGCGGCCCGGCCTCGACCCGCCCCGGCACGCCGTTGAGGCCATCGTGCAGCAGCGTGCGCAAGGACCAGCCGGCACAGTAGCCGGCGAGCATGTCCAGGTCGTGGATGTGCAGGTCGGCCTCGCGGTGCGCCTGGCCGATGGCCTGGCTGTAGACCTCGTCGAGCCAGTAGTTGGCGGTGACCTTGCCCGACACGTTGAGGATCAGCCCGCCGAGGGAATAGCCCTGGTTGGCGTTGGCCTGCACGCGCCAGTCTTCGCGGTCGAGGTATTCGTTCATCGACGTGGCGACTTCCACCAGCGTGCGGCGATCCCGGCGCAGGCGACCATGCTGCTCGCGATAGACGATGTAGGCGCGCATGGAGAGGAAGAACCCGGCGTCCATGAGCACCCGCTCGACCCGGTCCTGGATCTGCTCGACACTCAGTCGCGTTTGCCCTTCCAGACGCGCCAGCACCGCCTCCAGCAACCCTTCGGCTTGCGCCTCGGCGTACTCGCCGGTGGCCTTGCCGGCGGCGATCAAGGCCTGGCGGATCTTGTCCGCGTCAAAGGCCACCACGCTGCCGTCGCGCTTGTGCAGGCGGTTGCACCCTACTGAGATCAATGTGCTTTGCATTTGGGCTCCAGACACTACATATAGGCTTTTTTAATTCATAAAACACAATATGCAGTGAAGGGTACGGGTGAAAGGTGGGTTTGCAATTGATTGATGTCAAGAATCGGGAGAAGGCCTGAAGAACAATTTTCGGGGCCTTGCGATGAGGGTGAATCAGTGTGCGAGGCAGTGGATGTACCGGCCCCTTCGCGGGCAAGCCCGCTCCCACACGGGATCTTCAGTGAAGTTCCTGTGGGAGCGGGCTCGCCCGCGAAGGCGATGGCATAAGCGACGAGTATCCTCACCCCCCACTCATGTTCATGAACCGCACGACCTGCACCTCGCCACCGGGGTTGAAGTCGTGGCGCTGGGGTTTGCCGCGCAAGGCCTGTTGCACCGCCTGGATCAATGGCAGGTCTTGCAGCGGATAGCGTCGTAGCAGGCCGCGCAGGTCAAGGGAGTCCTCCTGCCCCAGGCACAGCAGCAAGCGCCCTTCGACCGTCAGGCGCACGCGGTTGCAACTGGCGCAGAAGTTATGGGTGTTTGGCGAGATGAAGCCGATCCGGGTGTCCGGATGCCGCTCCAGGCGCACATAACGCGCCGGCCCGCCGCTGCTTTCGGCGCTGTCGAGCAAGCGATGCCGGCTGGCGATCGCGGCCCGCACCTCGTCGCTGGAACAGAACGACTCGCCCCGGGAACGCCCCACCTCCCCCAACGGCATTTCCTCGATGAAGCTGATGTCGATGCGTTGGTCGATGGCGTAGTGCACCAACGCAGGCACCTCGTCGAAATTGCGCCCCTTCATCACCACGCAGTTGAGCTTGACCCGCTCGAAACCCGCCGATTTCGCCGCTTCAATCCCGGCCAGCACCTGGTCGAGGTTGCCGTTGCGGGTGATCGCCCGAAACCGCTCCCCGTCCAGGCTGTCGAGGCTGATATTCATGCGCTTGACGCCAGCATCGACCAACGGCCGGGCCAGTCGCCCCAGCTGCGAGCCGTTGCTGGTCATCACCAGCTCACGCAGGCCGGGCAAGGCCGCGATATCGCGGCACAGCCCGACGATGCCCGGACGGATCAGCGGCTCGCCACCAGTCAGGCGAATCTTCTTCACCCCCAGCCCCACGAACAGCCGCGCCAAGCGCTGCAACTCCTCCAGGGTCAACACCTGCTGACGGGGCAGGAACGTCATGTTTTTCGCCATGCAATACACACAGCGAAAATCACAACGATCGGTCACCGACATCCGCAGATAATCGATCTGGCGTCCAAACCCGTCCTGCAACACGGCGTTCATGGTTATCCCCTGGTTGACCCGGTGCTACTGCACCAGCGGCGAATCGGCACCCTGCAGACGAATACCGCGGATGTCCGCCGCACCGATCAGGGTCTGCAGGTATTGCACCAGCGCTTTTTGCCAGACGCCTTGCTGCAACTGGGTACGGATCGCCGTCGCCACCGCCTCGTAGGGCAGCGGCTGGCCGTCGATGCGTTGGTCGACACTGATCACGTGCCAGCCATAGCGACTTTCCAGCGGCTTGCTACACAGCCCCGCCGGCAAGGCAAACAGCTGGCGCTCCAGCTCAGGCACCGTCTGGCCCTTGCTGATCTGCCCCAGCGACCCGCCCTGCTCCTTGGACGGACAGGCCGAGTACTTCTGGGCCAGCTCGGCAAAGCTGCCTGGGAACTGATCCAAGCGTTCCAGCAGCAGCTCGGCCTGGACGTGGGCGAGGCTGCGAGCCTCGGCATCGTCCGGCGCGCATTCGAGCAGGATGTGCCGCACCGCCAGCAACGGGGCGCTGTGAAAGCGCGCCCGATTGCTGTCGTAATAGCGCAGGCAGGTGGCCTCGTCACAATGCGGCACCTGCACCTCCTGTTCGAGCAACAGCCGCGTCGCCGCTTCCTCTTCGTTTTCACCGGCACCAACCTGCAGGGACAGGCCCAGCTCGGCGATGCGCTGCTGCAGCAACTCGCGGATCACCAAGGCCCGCGCCGCCTGGTAGAGCGCCTCTTCGCGGCTTCCCGCCGGGTGATACTGCAGCTCCTGGGCCATCGTCTGCGGGGTGATCGAAACCCCGTTGACGCTGATGATCGGCCATTCCTGTTCACTGCTGGCGATCAACTCGGCCGGGGCCTCGTCCACCGCCACCGGCGCCGCCTGGGCCGGTGCGTACTGCACCGGTTCGACCTCGGCCACCGAGGCCGTCATCGGCGCGGCCTTTGCCGAAGAGCCGCAGCCGCCGCTGCCGCCGTTACCGCCACCACATCCGCATCCACTGGCCATGATCGCCTCCTCAGAACTTCTGCCGAACGATTTGATAACGACGTCCCAGGTACCAGACCGGCGCACTGATGATGTGCACCAGACGGGTGAACGGGAACAGCACGAACAGGGTCAGGCCCAGCACCACATGGAGCTTGTAGACCAGGCTCACCGGCGCGATGGAGGTCGCGGCTTCCACCGGACGCAACAGCACGGTGTTCTGTGCCCAGTCCGCCAGCATCACCATTACCGAACCGTCCATGTGGCCGGTGGAAGCGACGATGGTCAACAGGCCCAGCACCAGTTGCACCAGCAGTACCACCAACACCAGGATGTCCGAGGTGTTGGACGTGGCACGCACCCGTGGATCGGTCAGGCGGCGGTTGAGCAGCATCAGCAAGCCGATCAGGCCCAGCACGCCGAAGAAGCCACCGGAAACCATCGCCAGCAACTGCTTGTGCTCGGTGCTCAGCACATGGTGGTAGATCGCCGCCGGCGTCAGCAGGCCGACGAAATGCCCGGCCAGCACGAACAGCACGCCGACGTGGAACAGGTTGCTGGCCACGCGCATGCCGCTCTTGTTCAGCATCTGGCTGGAACCGGCCTTCCAGGTGTACTGGGACAGGTCGAACCGTGCCCAGCTACCGATCAGGCAGATCGCCAAGGCGACATACGGATAGACCCCGAACAACAACAGATCCCATTTAGACATTGCCCACCTCCCCGGCCGGCGCAACGGCCTGCCCTTCATGCTGAAAATCCACCCAGTGCAACGGCACCGCACTTTCTTCCCTGGCCTTGCCCGGCGCGCTGGGCAGCGAACCGCAACGGTCCTGCTGCTCGGCCTTCAGGAAGTCCACCGCCTCTTCCTCCCAGATCCGGTCCAGGGCTTCGAGGGAGTCATCCCTCGGCTCGGCCTTGACCTGCTCACGCAGTTCGGCCACCGCGCCCTGGGGCTCGGCCCCGGCGATTTGCAACAAGGCCCGGAAGCAACTGGCATAGGCGCTTTCACGCTCCTCCAGGCGCGCCGCGAGCAAGGCCAGCAAGTGCGCGACATCGGCCAGCCCCTCGCGGGCCTCGAGGTCCTCGCGGGTGGAGAGGTATTCCAGGTACAGCGGGATGTAATCCGGCAGCTCCTTGACGCCGATGGCGAAACCGGCCTCTTCGTACTGGGCCATCATGTCCACCATGGCCTGGCCCCGGTCACGGGACTCGCCATGGACATGCTCGAACAGCAGCAACGACAGCGACCGACCGCGGCCGAACAGCGCGCCGTAGTGCTCCTGGCCGTCCATCAGGTCCTTGGCGCAGATCACTTCCAGCAGCTCGAACAGACCGGCGCGCTGGTTGGGACTGATTTCCCGCGCCTGGAGGATCGCCTCCTCCAGCTCGTCGCGACCGGCCACCAGGGTCTCGGTCGGGTAGTCGAGCAACAACGAAATCACCTTGAGAATGCGCATGGTCAGTCCTCCCACAACTGCACGGTCTTGATCACGTCGCGACGGTTGGCCTTCTTGCCGCCGAACATGTTGGTGTCGGAACTGCCGCTGCAACCGCTGCCGAAACTGAAACCGCAACCGGAGCGTTCGGCGAACGCGTCGCTCATCGCGTCTTCACGGTGGGCACTTGGCACGACGAAACGGTCCTCGTAGTTGGCAATCGCCAGGTAGCGGTACATCTCTTCCACCTGGTTCACGCTCAAATCGACATCGGCCAGCACTTTCAGGTCTTTCACGCCGTCCACCTGCTCGGAACGCTTGTAGGCACGCATCGCCAACAGACGCTTGAGGGCCAGCTTGACCGGCTTCTCATCGCCAGCGGTCAGCAGGTTGGCCAGGTAACGCAGCGGGATGCGCAGGCTGTCGACGTCCGGGATCACCCCGTTCATGCCGACGGTACCCGCCGCGGCGGCGTTCTGGATCGGCGACAGCGGCGGCACGTACCAGACCATTGGCAGGGTGCGGTATTCAGGGTGCAACGGCAGCGCGAGTTTCCAGTCCACGGCCATCTTGTACACCGGCGAACGTTGCGCCGAGTCGATCACCGACTGTGGCACGCCATCGGCCAGGGCCTGGCGGATCACCGCCGGGTCGTTCGGGTCGAGGAAAATTTCCAGCTGTTTCTCGTACAGGTCCTGCTCGTTGGCGGTGCTGGCCACTTCGCTGATGCGGTCGGCGTCATACAGCAGCACGCCCAGGTAGCGGATCCGACCCACGCAGGTTTCAGCGCAGACAGTCGGCATGCCGGCTTCGATACGCGGGTAGCAGAAAATGCATTTTTCCGACTTACCGCTCTTCCAGTTGAAGTAAATCTTCTTGTACGGGCAGCCGCTGATGCACATGCGCCAGCCGCGGCATTTCTCCTGGTCGATCAGGACGATGCCGTCCTCCTCGCGCTTGTAGATCGCCCCGCTCGGGCAGGACGCCGCGCACGCCGGGTTCAGGCAGTGCTCGCACAGGCGCGGCAGGTACATCATGAAGGTGTTTTCGTACTCGCCGTAGATGTCCGCCTGGATCTTGTCGAAGTTCTTGTCCTTGCGCCGCTTGGCGAATTCGGTACCGAGGATTTCCTCCCAGTTCGGGCCCCACTCGATCTTCTCCATGCGTTTGCCGGACACCACCGAACGCGGCCGCGCAACAGGCTGGTGCTCGCCCAGCGGAGCGGTGTGCAGGTGCTGGTAGTCGAAGTCGAACGGTTCGTAGTAGTCGTCCAGGCTCGGCAGGTCCGGGTTGGCGAAGATGTTCGCCAACACGCGGAACTTGCCGCCGATGCGTGGGTTGATCGAGCCGTCGGCGTTACGGATCCAGCCGCCCTTCCACTTGTCCTGGTTTTCCCATTCCTTGGGGTAGCCGATCCCGGGTTTGGTCTCGACGTTGTTGAACCAGGCGTATTCCATGCCTTCGCGGCTGGTCCAGACGTTCTTGCAGGTGATCGAACAGGTGTGGCAACCGATGCACTTGTCCAGGTTCAGGACCATGCCGATCTGTGAACGAATTTTCATCTCAATCTCCTCAATCCAGCTCAGTCGGCAGGGGACGCGGCAGGTCATCGCCGCTGGAACCGTCGAGCCAGTCGACCTTGGCCATCTTGCGCACCACGACGAATTCATCGCGGTTGCAACCGACCGTGCCGTAATAGTTGAAGCCGTAGGCCTGCTGGGCGTAGCCACCGATCATGTGGGTGGGCTTGAGCACCACGCGGGTCACCGAGTTGTGGTGGCCGCCGCGGGTCTTGGTGGTTTCCGAGCCGGGCACGTTCACGATCCGTTCCTGGGCGTGGTACATCATCACCATGCCCTCCTTGACCCGCTGGCTGACCACCGCGCGGGCGGTCAGCGCGCCGTTGGCGTTGAAGCACTCGACCCAGTCGTTGTCCTCGATGCCGGCGCGCCGGGCGTCGATCTCGGAGAGCCAGATGATCGGGCCGCCACGGCTCAAGGTGAGCATCAGCAGGTTGTCGGTGTAGGTGCTGTGGATGCCCCATTTCTGGTGCGGGGTGATCCAGTTCAGGACGATCTCGGTCTCGCCGTTGCTGCGCTTGCCCTTGACCACGTCGATGGTGCGGGTGTTGACCGGTGGCCGGTAGCTCATCAGTTGCTCGCCGAACGCCTGCATCCAAGGGTGATCCTGGTAGAACTGCTGGCGGCCGGTGATGGTGCGCCATGGGATCGACTCATGGACGTTGGTGTAGCCGGCGTTGTAGCTGACGTGATCGTCTTCCAGGCCGGACCAGGTCGGGCTTGAAATGATCTTGCGCGGCTGGGCCTGGATGTCACGGAAGCGAATGGCCTCGTGTTCCTTGGGCACGGCCAGGTGGCTGTGGTCGATGCCGGTGAACTCCGACAAGGCCGCCCAGGCCTTGACCGCCACGTGGCCGTTGGTTTCCGGGGCCAGGGACAGGATCACTTCGGCGGCGTCAATCGCGCTGTCGATTTTTGGCCGGCCCTGGCTGATGCCAGCTTCGACCTCGTGGTGGTTCAGTTCGCCAAGGAATTTCACCTCGGCCTCGGTGTTCCAGTTGATGCCCTTGCCGCCGTTGCCGAGCTTCTCGAGCATCGGGCCCAGGGAAGTGAACTGCTTGTAGATGTTGGGGTAGTCGCGCTCCACCACTTGCAGGTTCGGTGCGTTCTTGCCCGGTTGTGGCGCCTCGCCGGCGGTTTTCCAGTCGGTGCCGCCAAACGGCTGGGCCAGTTCGCCGACGCTGTCGTGCATCAGCGGTACGGTGACCAGGTCTTTTTCCACGCCCAGGTGGCCGACCGCCATGGCCGAGAACGCCTTGGCGATGCCCTTGTAGATCTCCCAGTCCGAACGCGATTCCCACGCAGGATCGATGGCCGCCGACAGTGGGTGGATGAACGGGTGCATGTCGGAGGTGTTCATGTCGTCTTTTTCGTACCAGGTGGCGGTCGGCAAGACGATGTCCGAATACACGCAGGTCGAGGACATGCGGAAGTCCAGGGTGGTCACCAGGTCGAGCTTGCCGATGGCGCCTTCGTCGACCCATTCGGCCTCGGTCGGCTTGCAGTCACCGACTTGGCCGATGTCTTCGTTCATCACGCCGTTCTTGGTACCCAGCAGGTACTTGAGCATGTACTCATGGCCCTTGCCCGAGGAGCCCAGCAGGTTGGAGCGCCAGATGAACATGTTGCGCGGGAAGTTCACCGGGTTGTCGGGTTGCTCGCAGGCAAAGCGCAGCGAACCGTCCTGCCAGGACTTGACCACGTAGTCCTTGGGTTCCAGGCCCGCGGCCGCGGCATCGCGGCAGATGTGCAGCGGGTTGGTGTTGAGTTGTGGCGCGCTGGGCAGCCACCCGGCCCGTTCGGCGCGGATGTTGTAGTCCAGGGCGTGTTCGGGGAACTGCGACTTGTCGGCCAATGGCGAGAGCACATCGTGCATGCTCATTTTCTCGTGGCGCCATTGGGAGCTGTGGCCGTAGAAGAAGCTGGTGCCGTTCATCTGCCGCGAAGGACGGTTCCAGTCCAGGCCGAAGGCCAGGGGCAGCCAGCCGCACTGCGGACGGAGTTTTTCCTGGCCAACGTAGTGGGCCCAGCCACCGCCGGTCTGGCCGATGCAACCGCAGAGCATGAGCATGTTGATCAGCCCGCGGTAGTTCATGTCCATGTGGTACCAGTGGTTCATCGCCGCCCCGACGATGATCATCGAGCGTCCACGGGTCTTGTCGGCGTTGTCGGCGAACTCGCGGGCGATCTGGATCGCCTTCTCGCGGCTCACGCCAGTAATCTGCTCCTGCCAGGCCGGGGTGCCGGGCACCGAGGCGTCGTCGTAGTCCTTGGCAACGTTGGCGCCGCCCAGGCCACGGTCGATGGCCAGGTTGGCCGCCGACAGGTCGAACACGGTGGCCACTTTCGCCACACTGCCGTCGGCCAGCACCACGCTGTGCACCGGCACCCGGCGGAACTGCACCGCGTCACCGGCCACGTGCTGGAAGTGCTCCTGGGTTTCACCGGCAAAGTACGGGAACGCCACTTCGGCGACGTCGCCGCCGATCAGGCTCAACTTGAGGTCGATCTCACGCCCTTGGCCGCCTTCGCGCGGCAGGATGTTCCACTTGCCCTTCTCGCCCCAGCGATAGCCGATGGCGCCTTGGGGCGACACCAGCTCGCCGGCCGCATCCAGGGCGATGGTTTTCCACTCGGGGTTGTTGTCCTGGCCGAGGTTGTCGGTCAGGTCGCTGGCGCGCAGGAAGCGATCGGGCTGGTAACCCGATCCCGGAGCGGCGCCGAGCATCGGCTTGAGCATCACCAGCACCGGCAAGTCGGTGTAGCGCTTGGCGTAGTCGGTGAAATAGGCGCTCGGCTTGTCCAGGTGAAACTCTTTGAAGATCACATGGTTAAAGGCTTGGGCCAGCGCGGCGTCGGTGCCCTGCTTGGGGTTGAGCCACAGGTCGGTGAGCTTGGCGACTTCCGAATAGTCCGGGGTGATCGCCACGGTCTTGGTGCCCTTGTAGCGCACCTCGGTAAAGAAGTGTGCGTCGGGGGTGCGGGTCTGCGGGACGTTGGAGCCCCAGGCAATGATGTAGTTGGAGTTGTACCAGTCGGCCGATTCCGGCACGTCGGTCTGCTCGCCCCAGACCATCGGCGAGGCAGGCGGCAAGTCGCAGTACCAGTCATAGAAGCTCAGGCACACGCCACCGATCAGCGACAGGTAACGCGAGCCGGCGGCGTAGCTGACCATCGACATCGCCGGGATCGGCGAGAAGCCCACGACCCGGTCCGGGCCATGTTGCTTGATGGTGTAGACGTTAGCGGCGGCGATGATCTCGTTGACTTCCTCCCAGTTGGAACGGATGAAGCCCCCCATGCCGCGCTTGCTCTTGTAGGAGTCGGCCTTGGCCTTGTTCTCGACGATGCTGGCCCAGGCTTCCACCGGCGGCAGGGTCTGCCGGGCCTGGCGCCACAGCTTGAGCAACGGCTTGCGGATCTTCGGGTACTTGAGGCGGTTGGCGCTGTAGATATACCAGCTGTAGCTCGCCCCACGCGGGCAGCCGCGCGGCTCATGGTTGGGCAGGTCGTTGCGGGTGCGCGGGTAGTCGGTCTGCTGGGTTTCCCAGGTAATCAGGCCGTTCTTGACGTAGATTTTCCACGAGCACGAGCCGGTGCAGTTCACCCCGTGGGTAGAACGCACGATCTTGTCGTACTGCCAGCGGGAACGGTAGACGTTCTCCCAGTCCCGAGACTCCTTGCGGGTCTCGCCGTGCCCCTCGGAAAACTCGCCTTGCTTGCGGTTGAAGAACCGCAGTTGATCCAGTAAATGACTCACAGTGTCTTTCCTCTCAGGCTTGCTCCGCGGGGTCTGCGCCCCGCCCACGCAACAGTTGAATTCGTCTTAGCAGGGGGTCGCGGCACCCTTGCGCGCGTACCACCACCAGGTCACCACGATGCAGCTCAGGTAGAAGCCGACGAACATGTAGAAGGCCATCTCCGGGCCGCCGGTCAGGGCCATCGAAGTGCCGAAGGACTTGGGAATGAAGAACGCACCGAAGGCGCCCATGGCCGAGCTGAAACCGAGCACCGCTGCCGACTCCTTGCCAGCGTCCTTGAGCGCCTGCTCACGCAGCTCGGGCTTTTTGCCCAGGGCGGCCTTTTCGTGCAGGGTGCGGAAGATCACCGGGATCATGCGGAAGGTGGAGCCGTTGCCCACGCCGGTGGTGATGAACAGCAGCATGAACATCCCCAGGAAGCCGTAGAAGCTGCCGCCCTGGCCGCCTTGTGGCAGGAAGTGCATGACGCCGAACACCATCACGATCATCAGCACGAAGTTCCACAGGGTCACCTTCGCGCCCCCGAGTTTGTCGGCCAGCCAGCCACCCAGCGGCCGCACCAGCGCGCCCACCAGTGGGCCCAGGAAAGCGAACTTCAGGGCGATGACGTCCGGGAACGAGGTTTTGATCAGCAGTGGGAACGCGGCGGAGAAACCGATGAACGAACCGAAGGTGGCCAGGTACAGCCAGCACATCAGCCAGTTGTGCTTGCGCTTGAAGATCACCGCCTGCTCGCTGAACGAGGCACGGGCGCTGGACAGGTCGTTCATGCCGAACCAGGCGATCACGGTCACGGCGAGGATGAACGGCACCCAGATGAAACCGGCGTTCTGCAACCACAGCGAGCTGCCATCGGCCAGCACCTGCGGCTGGCCGCCGAGGAAGCCGAACACGCCGAAGGAAATCACCAGCGGCACGCTGAACTGCATCACCGACACACCCAGGTTGCCCAGCCCGGCGTTCAGGCCCAGGGCAGTGCCCTGCTGGGACTTGGGGTAGAAGAAGCTGATATTGGACATGCTCGAGGCGAAGTTGCCGCCGCCGAAACCGCAGAGCAAGGCGATCAGCACAAACACGTTGTAGGGTGTGCTCGGATCCTGCACGGCGAAGCCCATCCACAGCGCGGGCACCAGCAGCGAGGCCGTGCTCAGCGCGGTCCAGCGGCGACCGCCGAAGATCGGCACCATGAACGAGTAGAACACCCGCAAGGTTGCCCCCGACAGCCCTGGCAAGGCGGCCAGCCAGAACAGCTGGTCGGTGCTGAAGCTGAAGCCGATGGCGTTCAGGCGCACGATCACCGTGCTCCAGACCATCCACACCGCGAAGGCGAGCAACAGCGCCGGGATCGAGATCCACAGGTTGCGCCGAGCGGTCTGTTTGCCGCTGCGCCCCCAGAATGCAGGGTCTTCCGGGCGCCAGTCATGAATGACCGGGCCTTTGTCAGGCGTTTGCAGAACGGACATGTTCTTCTCCTTGGGCAATGCTGGAAAACGGGGGTTGGCTGGCGGCGGGCGACTTGCCCAGCAGCGGGCGCTTGCGGATTTCGCAGACGTACATCCAGATCAGCGAGACCCAGACCACGCCGTACAGCAACATGAAGCAGGACGAGCGCACGCCGGTGAGGTCCACCAGGGCACCAAACAGGATCGGCAGCACGAACCCGCCCAGGCCGCCGGCCAGGCCGACGATGCCGGACACCGCGCCCATGTTGGTCGGGTAGTCGTTGGCGATGTACTTGAAGACCGAGGCCTTGCCGAACGCGAAGGCGATGCCCATCACGAACAGCAGCACGGTGAACAGCGTGGCGTTGAGGCCGATGTGGAAATCGACGATGCCGTTGACGGTCTGTACTTGCAGTTGTGTCTGCGGGTACGACAGCAGGAACAGGCAGATCCAGCTGACCCACAGCACCCACCAGGTCACGCTCTGGGCGCCCCAGCGGTCCGACATCCAGCCGCCGACGGCCCGCAGCACGCCGCCGGGCAGGGAGAAGCAGGCCGCCAGCAGTGCCGCGCTTTGCAGGCTGAAGCCGTACTCCTGCACGTAGTACTTGGTCATCCACAGGGCCAGGGCCACGTAGCCGCCGAACACGATCGAGTAGTACTGGCAGTAGCGCCACACGGCGGGCTCTTTCAATGCCTTGAGTTGCTCGCGCAGGCTTGTGCTACTGACGCTGCGGTGCTCCTTTTTCTCGGCGGTGAGGAACCAGAACAGCAGCGCGGTGATGAACAGGATGGCGCTGAACACCTTGGGCACCAGGTGCCAGGTGCCCAGGGCGATCAGCGCCGGGGCCAGGAACTTGGTGAGCGCGGACCCGGCGTTGCCGGCACCGAACACGCCCATGGCGAAACCTTGGTTCTGTTTGTCGAACCATTTGGCGACGTAGGCGATGCCGACCGAAAACGAACCGCCGGCCAGGCCGACGAACAGGCCCAGTACCAGGAATTGCCAGAACTGGGTCGCCAGGGTGATCAGGTACAGCGGCAGCACGCAGGACAGCATCAACAAGAAGAACACGATGCGTCCGCCGAAACGGTCGGTCAGCAGCCCCAAGGGCAACCGCACCAGGGAACCGGTCAGCACCGGCGTGGCGGCCAGCAGGCCGAATTGGGTCTCGTTGAGGGTGAGCATTTCCTTGATCGGAACGCCCAGCACGGCAAACATCATCCAGACCATGAAGCACACGGTGAAGGCCAAGGTACTCATCCCTAGTACCAGCCCTTGTTGCACTTGCGCTCGCATCGCGATGCACTCCCGTCATTTCGTTGAGCGCAGCCTAGTGATGCGAACCCGGTAAAAACTTGACGTGGATCAAAGAGCTTCCTGGGGGTACTGGCCTATCCTTGGCCGGTCTACCTCCAAGGAGGTAGACCTGGATATTGCTGGAACCCTTTGTTTATCAATATCTTGAACAGATTGGCCGGGATTTTTATGGAAGCGCAGCGGCCGACAACTCTTTAGAGGTAGTGCACCCAGGATCGGCTGCCATACCCCAAGGTCCAGGCGCCTTCCCATGTCCGGGTTTCAGTTTTTCCTGCAAGGCCAGCGGTCATGATGCGCTGGCTGCGCAGTTCCCTGCCCGCTCGCGCCGGGCTCGCCGTGATCCTGATCGCTGTCCTCGCCCTGGCCAGTTCCCTGAGCGCCGGGTTGATCGCCTGGTTCAGCCAGGGCGATGCTGCCGCCATCAACACCGCCGGCTCCGTGCGCATGGAGACCTACCACCTGAGCTGGAAGCTGGCGGCCGGTGCCAGCGAGGACATTCCGGCCATCGTCGACAGCCTGCAACAGCGCCTGGACAGCCCTGCCCTGCGCGTCGTGCTGGAAGACGGACCAGCCACGTCCCTGCATCGCAGTTATCGCGACCTGCAACAACGCTGGAACCAGACCCTGCGCCCCGCCATCGAGCGCGGCGACGCGGCATTCTTCCAGGCCAGCGCCAGCTCCTTCGTCGAACAACTGGACCAGTTCGTCACGCTGCTGCAACGCCAGAGCGAACACAAGCAGGGTTGGCAGCAGACGATCCAGGGCGTGGCGCTGTTCAGCACCATGATCATCCTGTTGATCGGCCTGTATGAGTTGCAGTACGGCGTGGTCACGCCGTTGCAGGAACTGGTGGACGCCACCCAGCGGTTTCGCCGGGGCGAGTTCCAGGTGCGGGTCAACCATCAGTCCGAGGATGAGCTGGGCCAGTTGGCGACCAGTTTCAACACCATGGCCGAGACCATCGAGCAATCGCACCGCACCCTGGAAAACCAGGTCCAACAGAAGACCCTCAACCTGCAACAGGCCAACGCCGCCCTGGAGCTGCTGTACCAGAGCAGCCGCAGCCTCGCCACGCGGCAGGCCAACGCCGAAGGGCTCGATGAGTTGATCCGGCGCTTCCAGCAACGGCTGCCGGGGCTGCGTCTGTCGCTGTGCCTGCAAGGGCAATTGCAGGCACCGGCCCGCCAGTTGCTGGCCCTGCACGGCGCCAACGGTCGCCAGGTCTGTGCCAGCAGTGACTGCGCCACGTGCGAACAACACCAGAGCGGGCGGCCGCTGACCTTCAGCATCAGCAACCAGGGCAACGACCTGGGCGAACTCAAGGCCCATTTCGTCGACGGCCACGCGGCGCAACCCTGGGAGAGTGCCCTGATCCAGGCCCTGGCGAACCTGATCGGCACCACCCTGTCGCTCAAGCGCCAGCGCGAACAGGACCATCGCCTGCTGCTGCTGGACGAGCGCACCATCATCGCTCGCGAACTGCACGACTCCCTCGCCCAGGCCCTCTCGTACATGAAGCTGCAAGTCAGCCGCATGCAGACCCTGTTGCGTCGGGGCGAACCGGTGCAGACCCTGGAAACCGTCACCGCCGAGCTGCGCGAGGGCCTCAACAACGCCTATCGCCAATTGCGCGAGTTGCTGACCACCTTCCGCCTGCAGATTCACGACGACGGCCTGGTGGAAGAGCTCAAGGACACCGCCGAGGAGTTCTCCCACCGCGGGGACTTCCAGGTGCACCTGCGCATCGACCCCCTGGCCTTCGAGCTGTCGGCCAGCGAGCAGATCCACATCCTGCAGATCACCCGCGAAGCCTTGTCGAACTGCCTGCGCCACGCCCACGCCGAGAACGCCTGGCTCGAACTGCGCCAGGAAGGCGAGACCGTCCGGTTGTCCATCGAAGACGATGGCCGGGGGTTCAGTGGCGAGGTGGATCAGCGCGAGCACCATGGCCTGAACATCATGAACGAACGCGCCCGCAGCCTGCGTGGCCAACTCCGGATTTTCTCCCGTACACCCCAGGGCACCTGCATCCAGGTGCATTTCCAGCCGGAATTCCTGGGTCAACCCACCGAAGGCATCGCCACATGAACGCCCCTCTGCGCCATACCCTCCTTTTGGTCGACGATCATCCGATGATGCGTCGCGGGATCCGCCAGATGCTCGAGCTCGAAGACGATCTACAGATCGTCGGCGAAGCCAGCCACGGCGAGGAAGCGCTGACACTGATCGACCCCCTCAAGCCCGACCTGGTGCTGCTGGACAACAACATGCCGCAGATGAACGGCATCGAGACCCTGCGGCGGCTGCGGGCCATGCACTACAGCGGCAAGGTGCTGCTGTTCACCGTCTCCGACGCCGAGGACGACATCCGCGACGCCCTGCGCCTGGACGCCAACGGCTACCTGCTCAAGGACATGGAGCCCGAGCTGCTGATCCAGTACATCCGCGATGCCCTCGCCGGCGCACTGGTCATCAGCCCCGGCCTGACCCGGGTCATGGCCCAGGCCCTGCGTTCCCCACCGCGCCAGGCCGAGGTGGAACTGACCGACCGCGAACGCCAGGTCCTCAAGACCATCGCGGCCGGCTACAGCAACAAGGTGATCGGCCACAAGCTGGGCATCACCGAGGGCACGGTCAAGGTCCACGTGAAGAACCTGCTGCACAAGCTCGGCCTGCGCTCGCGGGTCGAAGCCGCGGTGTGGGCGATGGAGCATCTGCGCGGGGCCGGTTAGATGGCCAACACATTCCTCCTGTGGGAGCGGGCTTGCCCGCGAAGACGGCGGCACATTCAGCACAGATGCAAGCTGACCCACCGTCAGCGGGAGCAAGCTCCCTCGCCACAAGGTGTTGTGCAGAACTGACCTGACGGTCTCCATCCCTCTTCCGAGGTAGGCCTGCCGAGGCATAGGCCGGCGGTGCCTGGCGCCCTACCATGTTCGTACCCGGAGGTATGCCATGCTGACTCACCCTTCCATCGTTCTACTGTTGCGCCGTCATCACCTGTTCAGCCAATTGCCGGAGCGGGTCTTCGAAGACGTCTGCAACCTCGCTGTCCTCAAGCGCCTGGAATGCAACGGCACGCTCATGCACCAGGGCGACCCGGCCAAGCGGTTTTTCCTGTTGGTCAGCGGCCAGGTCAAGCTGTTTCGGGTCACGGGTGAAGGCCAGGAAAACCTGGTGGAAATCATCCAGCCAGGGCAGACCTTCGCCGAAGCCCTGTTGTTCAGCCAGGCCCGCTGCTACCCGGTGAGCGCGTCGGCGATCAAGGACAGCGTGCTGGTGAGCATCGAAGGCACTCATTACCGCAAGGCCCTGGAAGACCAGCCCAAGGTCTGCCTGGCGATCCTGGCGAGCATGAGCATCCACCTGCACCAGCGCCTCAAGGACATCGACAACCTGACCCTGGCCAGCGCCAGCCGGCGGGTCATCAACTTTCTGTTGCAGGAACGCGACCCACGGGACGGCCAGGTGGTGCTCCAGGTGTCCAAGCGCCTGGTGGCGTCCAAGCTGGGGATCCAGCCGGAAACGTTCTCACGCATTCTTCATCGATTGGTGGACGGCGGCCTGATCGCCATGGAGCGGCGCAACATCCGCATCCTGGCTGAGGAAGCGCTGGAGGCTTACCAGCAATAGCCCAGGCAAGTGCACCGTGGCGAGGGAGCTTGCTCCCGCTGGGCTGCGCAGCAGCCCCAAGAAGGCCGGACGCAATCAATCTGACGCACCGCTGTGGCAAACCTGGGGGGTGCTTCGCCCCCCCAGCGGGAGCAAGCTCCCTCGCCACGGGATTGAGGTTTAGCTCAGGGACTTCGATCAACCCCCATCAACGCTATCAACCGCTCGAACAACGCCTCCCCCTCCTCTTGCGTGCAATCGACCCCGAAGCGCTTGCGCCAGCCCAACTGACTCAAAATCACATGCACATCCGCTCGCAGGTCATGCTGCTGTAAACACGCCTGGACGCATTGCAAAGGACACCCATCCAGCGCAATGATCCGCCGCCCCGAGCGGGCCTTGTTGACCAGCGGCGCCACATGCCCGCCGACCCCGACGATGCAGGACATCTCGGCCAGGCCGGCACGGTCCAGGCGCAAGGCGACGTTGTTGGCCAATTGCGCGACGTTGGAGCAACCGGAGCAGGAATACACCAGGGGCAATGCGTTCGGCGTCTTCATCACACGGTCGCCAGCCCCTTGCCCGCCCGTTCCAGGTTGCGCCACAACCACGGCGGCAAGACCTCGGGGTCAAGGCTGTCGATCAGGTTCTTCAGGGCCAACCCCAGTTCCGTGTCCCCCTCGATCACCAGTCGCCGCCGGAAGAACAAGGTGTCCGGGTCTTCCTGGCGGCTGGCCAACAGCAGGAACTCGCGCCAGTTGCCACGAATGGTGACCTGGGCTTCAGCCCGCTCGGCAATGCGCAAGCCGTCCCGCGCCAGGGTCAGGTACCAGCACAACTTCAGGTCCGGCACCCGCAGGCACAACCAGCGACCGCGCAACAGGTCGAAGCCGCCATCGCGCAGCGGTTCGGCCAGGCAGCGGTTCAGTGCCTGCTGCAAGGCCAGGCGCTGGACCACGAACGGCACCTTGCCCACCAGGGGCAGCACCCGGTCGGCGCCCTTGAGCAACCATCGCTTTGGACTCAGCACAGGCCCGCCTCCTCTACTTTCAACATGCCGGCATGGCCGTGCCAATAGCCGTTGCAGCCTTCCACGAACACCGGTGGCGCCTCGCCGCGGCGAACCCGATCGAACGCATTGACCACCTCGTCCATGCCCTGGGCCCGCGGGCTCAAGCGCAGTACCTGGGCCCCGCAGGCCACCAGGGCGTTGTAGTCGGCCAGCAGATTGCTGACCTCGCCCGACATCGTCTGGATGCCGTTGAGGGTGAACAACGGCTGGCCCTCCTGGCTGCTCAACGCCAGGCCGTCGGGGTAGTTGATACAACAGAACTGACAGTCGTCCTTGGGCCGGTTTTCGGCCCGCGCGGTGAAGCAGCGCGCCGAATACGCCAGCGGTAGATGACCGTAGGCGAAGATCTCCACTTCGGGCACTGCGCGATCCATTTCCCGCACTTGCTCCAGCACGTCGCTGATCAGCGCCGCCGAACACTCCACCGGCGGCACCCAGCGGACCATACCGCTGTCGAGCAGTTGGGCCAGAGAATGGCCGTTGTACAGGTTCAGTGCCGGCCCGCCCACGAAGGGCAGTTTGCGCTCGGCCAGGAACTGCACCGCGCCCATGTCGTTGGCTTCCACCAGCAATTGGCCGTTGTCGCACAGCCGCCGCAACGAGGACAGTTCCGAGGCGGCCTCGATCAGCGTCAGGCTCGACAACACGATCTGCGCCTGGCTGCACGCTTGCAGCTCGCGGCCCAGGCCGAGCCATTGATCCAGGGAGAATGCCCGGCGCTTCGAGCACACGGTTTCCCCCAGGTAGATCACGTCCAGCGGCAATGCCGACATTTGGGCATAGAAATTTCCCAGTTGGGTTTTGTCCCAGTAAAACAGGACCGGTCCGAGGCTGAGTTTCATGGGTTCCTTCCTCATTGCCATGATCGATGGTAGGCGCCCAGGGTGGTCTGGCTGCCTTCGGACAGCCCGGCCAGGACCTGGCGCCATTCTTCTTGGACCCGGAACCGTTGCGGCGCGGCGCGGTGGGCATCCAGCGCGGCGCGCCAGACCCGGGTCACCTGCTCGACGTAGGCCGGGCTGCGCTGGCGCCCTTCGATTTTCACCGCCTCGACGCCGATGGCGGTGAGTTCCGGCAGCAGGTCCAGGGTGTCGAGGCTGGTGGGTTCCTCCAGCGCATGGAAACGCTTGCCGCCCACCAGGAAACGGCCCTTGCACAGGGTCGGGTAGCCGGCCGGCTCCTCGGGGGTGTAGCGGTCGATCAGCACCTCGCTCAGGCGTGCGCTGAGGCCTTGGGCGTCTTCGCTCCAACGCACCGCCTTGGCGGGCGAGCAGACGCCACACAGGTTCGGCGACTCGCCGGTGATGTAGGAAGACAGGTGGCAGCGACCTTCGGCCATGATGCACAAGCTGCCGAAACCGAAGACTTCGATTGGCACCGGGCTGGCAGCCGCCACCTGGCGCACCTGGGCCAGGGAGAGCACCCGAGGCAGCACGGCGCGGCGGATGTCATAGCGCTCGGCGTAGAACGCCAACGCCGCGGCATGGGTGGCCGAACCCTGCACGGACAGGTGCAGCGCCAGGTGTGGATGACGCTGGCGCGCGTAGCCGAGCACACCCGGATCGGCGGCGATCAGCGCGTCCACGCCGAAGTCGGCGGCGCGATCCACGGCGCGCTGCCAACGTTCCCAACCCTTGGGTTGCGGGTAGGTGTTGACCGCCACATAGAGCTTGCGCTGATGCTGGCGGATGTGGGCGACAGCGGCGTCGAACTGCTTGTCGTCCATGTTCAGCCCGGCGAAATGCCGGGCGTTGGTGTCATCGCGAAAACCGACATAGACGGCATCGGCGCCTTGGCGCACCGCCGCTTTGAGCGCAGGCAGATTCCCTGCCGGGCAAACCAGTTGCATGGGGCATCCTCGTGAGCGAACCAAGATGGCCGCCAGTCTAGCCAGCCCGCGGCCGGCCACCTTGACGGCAATCAATTGCCGTCAATGCATCAATCCGGCGAACGGCAGGTACATCACCGGTTCATGTTTGTGGACCTGGGCTTCGCACTCCACCACTGCCAGGCCGTCGGCCCAGCAGGCGGCCGTCAGCATCGCCGAGCTTTGTTGGGGGTGCAGTTCCACGCACAGGTGGCCTGTGACATCCGTCATCAAGCGGGCACGCAGGTATTGCCGGCGCCGATTGCGCTTGAGCCAGTCAAACCCCGCCGGCACCCGCAACGGCACCGGCTGCACATCGCCGACGCCCTGAGCGCGGAACAGGAACGGGCGCACGACAATCAACGCGGTGATCAACGCCGCCGACGGATTGCCCGGCAGGCCGATCCAGGGTTTGCCCTCCACATCGCCGAAGGCCAGCGGCTTGCCCGGCTGGATTGCCAGGCGCCAGAGGTCGATATTGCCCAGGGCCGCGATGGCCTGTTTGAGGTGGTCTTCCTCGCCCACCGACACACCGCCGGAGGTCAGCAACACGTCGCACTCGGCGGCGGCCAGGCGCAACGCCTGCCGGCTGGCCTGGAGTTGATCGGGCATGACACCGAAGTCATGCACCTCGAACCCCCAGCCGCGCAACAACGCGGCCAGCGTGTGCCTATTGCTGTTGTAGATCTGCCCCGGCGCCAGCGTCTCGCCCGGCTCGCGCAGCTCATCGCCGCTGCTGAGCAAACCCACCTGCAGCGGACGAAACACCTCGACCTTGGCGACCCCGGCACCGGCCAGCAGGCCCAACTCCTGGGCCCGCAGGCGCATACCGGCCTTGAGCAGGCAGTCCCCCTGCCGACGTTCCTCGCCTTCCTTGCGTACGTGATCACCGCGATTGACCGCCGGCAGCCAGACCCGCCCGCCTTCGACCCGACAGCTTTCCTGCGGCACCACCGTGTCGGCGCCGGGTGGCAGCGGCGCCCCGGTGAAGATCCGCACGGCCTGACCCGTTTGCAGCGGCTCGCCCGGCCCATCACCGGCGGCAATGCGCCCGCTCAACGCCAGGGCGCCGCCAGCGGCCGGCACATCGGCGGCGCGCACGGCATAACCGTCCATGGCGCTGTTGTCCCAGGCCGGCAGGTTCATCGGGCAAAGCACGTCGCTGGCCAGCACGCGGGCCAGGGCCAGGTCCAGGGCGATCCGCTGCACGGGCGGGGGCGGCGGCGCCTGGTCGAGCAGGTGCCGAATGGCCTCGTCTACCGGCACCAGCGCTCCGCTGTCACACACCGAGCCGCAGAGGGGCGCGTGCATCAGGGCGCTCACGAGCGCGTCTCGCACGCCACCGGAGCGACGCCGTCCTGCGGCTTGAGGTGCACAGTGAAATTGCACGGCCCGGTGCGGCTGTCCAGTTGCCCGGCCAGGATCTGCTCCCAACCGGTACGGCAGGCGCCTGGCGAACCCGGCAGGCAGCACACCAGCACGCCGTTGCTCATGCCCGCCAGCGCGCGCGATTGCAGGCTAGACATGCCGATCTCCGCCAGCGAGACCTGGCGGAACAACTCACCGAAGCCGTCGACGTGCTTGTCCAGCAATGGCGCGACGGCTTGAGGCGTGTTGTCGCGCGCGGTGAAGCCGGTGCCGCCGGTCATCAGCACCACTTGCACGCTGGGGTCGGCGATCCACTGCGAGACCTTGGCGCGGATCTGGTAGATATCATCCTTCACCAACCCGCGGTCGATGAGCACATGCCCGGCGGTTTGCAGCAGATCAGCCAGGGTCTGGCCAGAGGTGTCG
Organism: Pseudomonas chlororaphis; assembly: GCA_001023535.1. Taxonomy (NCBI): domain Bacteria; kingdom Pseudomonadati; phylum Pseudomonadota; class Gammaproteobacteria; order Pseudomonadales; family Pseudomonadaceae; genus Pseudomonas; species Pseudomonas chlororaphis. The sequence continues at coordinate 4,163,934 of CP011020.1, read as the reverse complement.
GTCTCGAAACTGCGGGTATCGCTGATGGTGAGTACCGCGATGTTCAACGGTTGAAATTGGCGTTGAGTCAGATGGGCCATGGCGAGCCGTCCTGTCAGAAAAAGATGGCCCAGCCTGAACCGCAATCGTGACCGGGCCTATTCCTCCTTGGAGGTACCTCCCTCGGCGGTCAAGGGGCCAGGCGGCTGCGCTGCCACCCGTCCTCTTGGCAGCGGTAGTCGAGGCGATCATGCAGGCGATCGGCGCGCCCCTGCCAGAACTCCAGCCGCTCGGGGCGCAAGCAGTAGCCGCCCCACTGTTCGGGGCGCGGCACCGGTTGTTCGGCGAAACGCCGTTGGGTGTCCGCCAGCCGGGCGTCGAGGTCGGCGCGATTGGCCAGCGCCCGGCTCTGCGGCGACGCCCACGCGCCGAGCCGGCTGGCCAACGGCCGAGACTGGAAATAGGCATCCGACACCGCCGGATCGAGCCGCTGGACCGGCCCTTCGATACGCACCTGGCGCTCCAGGCCCGGCCAGAAGAACGTCATGGCGGCCCAGGGATTGAGCGCCAGATCGCGACCCTTGGCGCTGTCGTAGTGGCCGAAGAAGGTGAAGCCCGTTTCGTCGAAGCCCTTGAGCAACAGCACCCGGCAATGGGGCCGACCCTGTGCGTCCACGGTCGCCAGGACCATGCTGTTGGCCTCCACCGGCGCACGTTCAGTGTCGCGGGCCTGTTGCATCCACAGGCCGAACAGCACCAGCGGATCGTCCGGGGCCCGGGCCTCGTCGAGGCCATCGCGGGTGTACTGGCGGCGCATGTTTGCCAGGGAAAGGGGCATGGGGGATCTCCACTGTGGTTTGGGCCAGTGTGGAGTCCCCTGCATGGGCGGGCCTTGATTATTGTCAATGCCGGTTCTCGTGCTGCTCAGGATGGCCACTTCGCGAGCAAGCTCGCTCCCACATTGGACCGGCGCTCACAAAACCCTGCTCGCCAAGCCCTACTTGAGCCCCAGCCGCCGCGCCAGCTTATGCAGGTTGCTCGGGTCGACCTCCAGCAGCCGCGCTGCGCCGGCCCAGTTCTGGCCGCAACGGTCCAGGGCCTTGAGAATCGCCTGGCGCTGGCAGGCATCGACGGCCTCGCCCAACGGTGGAAGCGGCGTATCGGCGGATTCATGGGGCTGTTCGAGCAAGGCCTGCGCACCGCCGGCACTGGCGTTGACGTCAAGGTCGAGCACTTGGGGCTCCAGGGTCATGATCAGGCTTCGACTGGCGCCATGGCTCAGTTGCTTCAACGCGGCGCGGCTGATCACGTGCTCCAGTTCCCGCACGTTGCCCGGCCAGCTGTAGGCCAGCAAGGCCTGCTCGGCGGCCGGTGACAAGCGCAACCCGCGCAAGCCCAGGCGGGTGCGGTTCAGTTCGAGGAAATGCCCGGCCAGCATCAACACGTCATGCCCACGCTCGCGCAGGGGTGGGATCGGCACCGGATAGACCGAGAGCCGGTGATACAGGTCGGCACGAAACAGCCCGTCGCGAATGCTGTCGGGCAGGTGCCGGTTGGTGGCGGCGATGATTCGCACATCGACGTGCAGCGGCTTGTCCGCGCCCAGTCGCTGGATCTCGCCGTTCTGCAAGGTGCGCAGCAGCTTGGCCTGCACGCTCAACGGCAATTCGCCCACTTCATCGAGAAACAGCGTGCCGCCATTGGCCGCATCGAAACGCCCGGCCCGGTCGGTCGTCGCCCCGGAAAACGCGCCTTTGACGTGCCCGAACAACTCGCTTTCGGCCAGGGACTCCGGCAGCGCCGCGCAGTTGACCTGGACCAGCGGCTTATGGCCGCGCCGGGACAGGCGATGCAGGCGCCGGGCGAACAACTCCTTGCCCACGCCGGTTTCCCCCAGCAACAGCACCGGCAGTTCCGAGTCGGCCAGGACATCCAGCTCGTTGAGCAATTGCTGCAAGCCTTCGCTGCGTCCGAGGATCTCGCCCTCTTCCGCCGGCAGCCGCAGGTCCGCCGGGTCACTGCGCGATGCCCGCAGGCTGCGATTCTCCTGCTCCAGGCGGGTGACCCGCACCGCCGCCTCGATCTGCAACGTGCAGCGTTTGAGCTCTTCATGGGCGCGGCTGTCGAAGGTCCCGGCGTGCAGTGCATCGAGGGTGATCGCGCCCCACAGCCGGCCTTCCACGTAAAGACTCACGCCCATGCAGTCATGCACCGGCAGCGGTTCACCGACGTGGGGGTCGAGCAGGCCGTCATAGGGGTCCGGCAGGCGGCTGTCCGGCTCGAACCAGGTCGGTTCGCGCGAGGCCATGATCGCCGCCAGGCGTGGGTGCTGGGCAATGACGAAGCGCCGGCCCAGCGCTTCATGGACCAGGCCCACGGTCGCCACGGGCCGCAGGCTGTCATCGTCCAGGCGCAGCAGGCCCACGGCACCGCAATTGAAGTATTCGCGCAGGGTCTGCACCAGACGCTGCAACCGCACGGCATTGGGCAGCTCGACGATCAGGTCGGCGGCCAGGCTTTCACGCAGCATGGTAGTGATTACCCTCCAGGGTCCGATTGACCCCGTACCGCCAGGGTCAGATTGACCCTGGCCAAAAAATTATGGTTGATTTTCAATGCATTGCACTTGGCATGCGGCCTGCTAAGTCTGCTCATCTGTCCCGCTCCGGGATTCAACCCAAGGAAACATGATGAGCCTCGACCTGCTGGAACAAAGCCTGGGCCAACTGGCCTGCGACATTCCCGGTGCCACGCGTACCTTTCATCACTACAACCTCGACTTCTGTTGCGGCGGGCAAAAATCCTTGCGCGAGGCGGCGCTGGGCAAGGGCCTGAACCCGCTGCTGATCGCCGACGCCCTCAAGACGCTGCAAGCTGCCGGCGAACTGGGCCACGACTGGCGCGACGAACCCCAGGCGCTGCTGATCACCCATATCCTGGAACGCTACCACGCTCGCCATCGCGAACAACTGCCGGAACTGATCCGCCTGGCCCGTCGCGTGGAACTGGTGCACGGCAACCGCGCCAGTTGCCCCAATGGCCTGGCCGACCACCTGGAGGACATGTACCAGGAACTCGAAGGCCACATGCTCAAGGAAGAACAGGTGCTGTTCCCGATGCTGCAACACGGCCTGGGCGAACGCGCCTCGGCACCGATCCAGGTACTGCGCTACGAACACGACCAGCACGGTGAAGCCCTGGAAACCATGCTCACCCTGACCGACCAGATCACCCCGCCCTCCGACGCCTGCAACACCTGGCGCGCCCTGTACCGCGGGCTGGTGGAGTTTCGCGACGACCTGATGCAACACATCCACCTGGAGAACAACGTGCTGTTCGTCAACGCGATGAAGCCTGCTCACTAACCTCAAACAACACATACCCCTTGTGGGAGCGAGCTTGCTCGCGATGGCGTCGGGTCAGTTAATGCTGATCTCGACTGACACACCGCTATCGCGAGCAAGCTCGCTCCCACAAAGACCATTGGTGCGCTCCTATCCTGCAATCACTCCCAAGGCTGGGGGCTCAAAACTGCCAATAGAACATCCCCTTTGCCAACAGCACGATCAGTAGCATGTGCCCCAGGATGCTGCGCCGCAGCCAGCAGGCACGGGCCGGGCTCAATCGGCCCCGCGTAAGCCAGAACGCCAGCAACAGGTAATGCCCGATGATGCTCGTTGCCAGCAGGATCTTCAGGCTCAGCAGCAAGCCGAAGCTGCTGTCCAGCGGATGGCTCAACGCCCCGCGATGCTGCCAGGCCAGACCAATGCCGGCGCCGTAGAGCAGCAGCACCACACCGTGCAGCACGTGCCGTGAACGCTGGGCTATCGCCTGGTCGGCGGCGGCCCTGGCCGTCTCGGCCAACGGCCGGCGCGCGGCGTGCCAGATGCAGACTTCGAAAAACACAGTGCCTATGAACGCGATGGCCGCCAACAGGTGCGTGACCAGCAAGACCCCATACATCATCGATTCACTCCGCCCAAGGGACTCATCCCGGGTGTCCATCCACCCGGGCCTGCAACAACATCGGACCGTAGCGCCAAGCGTAGAGCCCGAACGCCAGGGCCCAGCACAACCCGGCCACCCACAGCGCGGCGAAGGGCAAGACCAGCACCAGCAACACGCGACTCAGGCACGCCAGGTTCAGCAGCACGAACGCCAGCGTCATCCCTTTGGGCGGTTCAAGGGCACGCCCGGTGTGGCCCAGGCTGACCCGGGCAATCATCGCCAGGATCAACCCGGCCATGGCACCGATGGTCAGGCTGTGCACGGCCAGGCTCGGCGTCACCGGCGCGCCGAAGTGCCACAGCGCCATGCCCAGGCAGGCCAGCGCCAACCAGGCGTAGGCCAGGTGCAACGACCACAGCAACGGCACACGCCACAGATCACGATCATGCCAGCGCACCAGCCGGATCCCATGGCCCAGCGCTAACGCACCGAATAACAGGCCGACCGCGCCGTTGGCCGACAACGCCGGTCCGAAGGCGTACAGCAACGCCACCAGGGCCGATCCGCCCAGCAACAGGCGATCGAGCCACGGCCAGGGGGCGACGCCTTCGACCCGGCCGAGGCCACGTTGGGTGAAAAATGGAATCACCCGCCCGCCGATCAGGCCCATCATGGCCGCCACCAGCCACAGGCCGGTGAGCACGCTTTGGCGTTGCAACCCCTCGTCGTGCCGGGCCAGGCCGTACACGGACAGCCCATCGGCAGCGGCCAACAGCAGCAACACCAGAACGATCGGGTAGTTACGCTTTTGGCGCACGCGCCACAAGGTGACGCCCATCCAGGCCGCCACGGCCAGGGCGAAACCCAGTTCCAGCAGCGCCAGCACCGGCCAGGGGGCATCGGCCAGCCAGGCCAGTCGCGCCCCCAGCCAGACCAGCGCCAGCGCCGCCAAGCGCTTGCCACTGAGCCCCGGGGTGCCCGTCCAGGTCTGGACCGCCGTCAGCAGGAAGCCGGCAATGATCGCCAGGCCGAAACCGAACAGCAGCTCATGACGGTGCCAGGCCAACCAGCCGCCAGCCGGCTGCCAGCCCGCCAGGCGCCCACTGAAGGCGGCCAGCCACAAGGGCACCGCCAGCAGCGCCAGCACACACCCGGCCAGGAAAAACGGCCGGAACGCCAGGCGCCATACCGGCAGGATGGCCATGGCCTTGCGACGGTCGAGCACTTGCATACCTCACTCCTTACCTCACCCACGGACTGCCCGCTGGCAAGGGTCGACAAACAGGGTTCGAATGATCGGTGATCGCCGCTGACGGGACTTGTCTCAGATCAAGCCCGCTCACTGGCGATCGCCGGTCTCGCAACGGCACTTGCAAGGGCCTTGCCGGAAGCGGCCGTTCACCTTGAGAAAACCCCGCCCACCGCTGTGGGAGCGAGCCTGCTCGCGAAGGCGGTCCTGCGAGTGCATCGGCTTACCTGGCACACCGCCTTCGCGAGCAAGCGCGCTCTCATAGGAGATTAGGGTGATTTTTACCTGATGACGGTGATTTTTACCCTTTTGTGAGAGGGTCATTTTTACCCTGCTCGCCGTCAACCGCCCACGGACAAGGCCTGCAAGCATGGCCCGGCTCTTGCTCAGGGACGGCATAGACCTCTTGCCGGAAACCGCCCATGAAACCTGTCGCCCTCTCGCTCACCTGGTTCGTCCTGCTTTCCTGCGTCCTGGCGCTTGCCAGTGGCCTGTCCCTGAGCCTGGTCTGAAACCCAAGCATTTCTTTCTCATTACAAGGATCCACGCCATGGTGCTCCACCGTGTCCATCACCAGATTCTGCGCAGCCACCACCTGTTCGAGCCTCTGAACGAAGAGCAGCTCGACGAACTGATGAGCTCCAGCCAACTGCTGAACATCGACAAGGGCGACCCGCTGTTCCGCCAGGGCGAACCGGCCCAGGCGTTCTATTTCGTGATTTCCGGGGCGGTGAAAATCTATCGGCTGACCCCGGACGGCCAGGAAAAGGTCTTCGAGGTGATCGGTGAGCGCCAGACCTTCGCCGAAGCCATGATGCTGATGGACACTCCCAACTACGTCGCATCGGCCGAGGCTGTCGGGCCGACCCAGCTGTATCGCCTGTCCAACGCCACTTACATGCGGCTGTTGCAGAGCAATGGCCGATTAACGTTCGCCCTGCTGGCCAAGCTCTGCGTACGCCTGCACCAGCGGGTCAACGAGATTGAAACGCTGTCGCTGAAAAACGCCACCCACCGCGTGGTGCGCTACCTGCTGACGCAACTGGTGCGCCTGCAAACCGTCGACAGCCAGTTCGAACTGCCGATGGCCAAGCAATTGATTGCCGGGCACCTGTCGATCCAGCCGGAAACCTTCTCGCGGATCATCCGGCGCCTGATCGATGAAAAGATCATTACCCAGGACGGTCGCCAGATCGCCATTCTTGATCGCCTGCGCCTGGAGCAGTTCGAATGAGCCCGCATATCACCTGCCTGTATTGCCAGCAGGCCAACCCCGCGCCAGAAACCGAATGTCGCCAGTGCGGCATGCCCCTGCCGGCCGAGGCTGCGTTGGCCGGCGAACGCCGGCTGCGGCGCTTCACCTGGTTTTGCGTCGGCTTGACGGTGTTTTGCACCGTCATGTTTTTCTGGCTGCCCCGCGACATCGTCTGACCCTCAATCCTGCGTCAATTGCCGGTACAACTGCGGCAGGCGCAGGGGCAACTGCTCGGGCTGGCGAATCAGGGTGTAGCCGTTGGCGCCGAACATGTACGGCAGGTAATCCCCCGCTTCACGATCGATGGTGATGCAGAACGGCGTCAGCCCCTGGCGCCGTGCCTCCAGCACGGCCTGGCGGGTATCTTCCACACCGTAGCGTCCCTCGTAGAGGTCCAGGTCATTAGGCTTGCCATCGCTGAGCAGCAACAACAATCTGCGTCGCCGCTTGCAGCCCGCCAGCCGCTGGGTGGCCTGGCGGATCGCCGCGCCCATGCGCGTGTAGTAACCGGGCTTGAGCCCCAGGATCCGGCCTCGGGTCTGGTCGTCGTAGCGCTGGCCGAACGCCTTGAGCTCATGCAGGCGCACTTGCTGGCGGCGCAGCGAGGAAAACCCGTACAAGGCAAAGTCGTCCCCCAGCACCGCAAGGGTTTCACCGAACAGCAACAGGCTGTCGCGAATCACCTCGATCACCCGGTGCTCGTCGTTGAGGTGAGCGTCGGTGGACATCGACAGGTCGGCCAGCAGCAGGCAGGCCAGGTCGCGGCGGGTCTGGCGCTGTTCCAGGAACAGGCCGCGCTCGCTGCACTGGCCATGCTGGCGCTCGACATGAAAATCCAGCCAGGCCTGCAGGTCCAGCTCCGAACCCTGGGTCTGCTGGCGCAGCCATTGCCGGTCGTTGCGCAGGTGTTCGAACTGGCGCCGCAGTCGCTGGGCTGAAGGCCGCAAGCGTGCCGGCAACGGCTGGGCGTTGCAGTCGCGGGGCACAAAGGTCTGCACGCTGACGAAATCGGCTTGCAGGTGCTGTTTGCGGTAATCCCACTCCGGCAACAGGATGCCTTCACCGAGGGGAAGGTCATCCACATCGGCGGGCGGCAGGTCCAGGTGCAGTTTCAGGCCACCGCCCTTGCGCACCCGGGTGCGCGACAAGGTCAGGTGATCCAGGTCTTCGGCCACGCGGGCAGCGTCCGGGTCTTCGCGGTCATCCGCCCAGCGATCCAGGTCCACGTGTTCGGTCCAGCTGAACAGGTTTTCCAGGCGAACGATCAACAGCCCGCCGTCGCGGCTGCTGTCGTCGATTCGTTCGGCACGCTTGCGACCGCCCTGCTGCTCCCCGGGTGGCGTCGCCAGGTACTGTTCGGACTCTTCGAGATTGGCCGCCTGGGGATCGGCCAGCGACTGGGGTGGGTACAGCCACAGCGGCAACGGCCAGACCGCCCGTTCACTGCGCGGAAAATGCTCGACACTGCCGGGGTCGCGCAACGCCTGGCAGACCGCGCGCTCCAGGGCGGCCTCGGCGCTGTTGAGCGTGGCAGGGTCAGGCCGCAGGGACAGGTGCGCGTCCACCAGCCGCCGGTACCGCACGGCCATGGCCGGGTAGCGCCGCAGCACGGCCTGGGTCCAGCGCTGATTGTCTCGCCCCCAATGCCGCATCTCTCCCGCCTGGGCCGCCAGCAGCGCAAGCCAGCGGTACAGTTCTTCATTCAGTGCGGCGTCGGGAAAGGTCGCCAGGCTGGCCGGCAACCGTAGATTGTCGCCATCGCACCAGGCCAAAGGCACCTGCTTGCAGGTACCGGCAATCTGTTGCAGCAGGCTGCGCCGCAGCAGCAGGTCACGCTCGCTGACGGCTTGCACACCGAGGTGGCGAGCCCCGCCTGTGGCGCGAAGCAACACATGTAGCGCGCGTTGCCGAGGCATCAACGCCACCTGTGCCTCGGGAAAATCGACACTGGCGCGGCGGGTGATGAACCGGTGCCAGACACTGCCGACCCATTCTTCCAGCTCAAGGGTAAAGGCCATGGTTGTCCTCCTTTCAAGCCGAATCCATTGTGGCGAGGGGGGTTATTCCCTCACCACACATGCGTTCGGCTTAGTCGTTGTGGCGACTCATGACGGCACCACGGCGGCCGGTGCACGCAGGGCGGCACGACCACGCTGACGGAAGCTGAGCAGGTAGCACAGCAGCCCCAGCAGGAAACCGACGCCACTGATCAGACGCGCCCAGAACAACGGCCGCAGGTGATCCATCGTCGCCATGAAGGGCAAGGCACTGCCGTCCACCGCCCAGCGTTGCAACCACACTTGCACGACACCTGCGGCGGTGAGGAACAAGGTGATCATCACCATCGACAGGGTCATCAGCCAGAAGCCCCAGATTTCCAGTTTCTGCGAACGCTCGTCGGCCGCTTCCCCCAACCCGCGCAAGCGTGGCATGGCGTAGCTGATCAAGGTCATCACGATCATCGCGTAGGCCCCGTAGAAAGCCAGGTGGCCGTGTGCCGCGGTCAGTTGCGAACCGTGGGTGTAGAAGTTCACGGGCGCCAGGGTGTGCAGGAAGCCCCAGACGCCGGCACCGAAGAACGCGGTGACCGTGGTGCCCTTGGCCCACAGCGTGGCGGCACGATTGGGGTGATGACGACGACGGTTGCGCACCATGCTGAAGGCGAAGATAACCATGGCCAGGAACGGCAGCGGTTCCATCGCCGAGAAGATCGAACCGACCCACAACCAGACCTGCGGCGCGCCGATCCAGAAGAAATGGTGGCCGGTGCCGATGATGCCGGTGATCAACGCCATGGCGATGATCACGTAGAGCCATTTCTCCACCACTTCGCGGTCCACGCCGGTGATCTTGATCAACACGAAGGCGAGCATCGACCCCATGATCAGTTCCCAGACGCCTTCGACCCAGAGATGCACCACCCACCACCAGTAGTATTTGTCGCGGGCGAGGTTTTCCGGGTTGTAGAAGGAGAACAGGAAGAACACCGCAAGGCCGATCAAGCCCGTCATCATGACCATGCTGACGGTGGTCTTGCGGCCCTTGAGCAGGGTCATGCCGATGTTGTAGAGGAACCCCAGGCAAACCACCACGATGCCCATCTTGGTGATGGTGGGTTGTTCGAGGAACTCACGGCCCATGGTCGGCAACAGGTCATTGCCAGTGATCTTCGCCAGGGTCGCATACGGCACCGACAGGTAGCCCAGGATCGTCATCACCCCGGCGGCGGCAAACACCCAGAACAGCACCAGCGCCAGTTTCGGGCTGTGCAGTTCGCGGTCGGCCTCCTCCGGTATCAGGTAGTACGCCGCGCCCATGAAGCCGAACAGCAGCCAGACGATCAGCAGGTTGGTGTGGACCATGCGGGCCACGTTGAAGGGGATCAGCGGGAACAGGAAGTCGCCGACCACGTATTGCAAGCCCATGATCAAACCAAACAGGACCTGCCCCAGGAACAGCATCAGGGCAAACACGAAATAGGGTTTGGCAACGGCCTGCGAGGCGAATTTCAGATGCGGATTAGCCATGCTCATCTCTCAGCCCTCCTTGTTTGGCGGCCAGCCATTGGTGTTGATTTTCGAACTCCACTTGAGGAACTCGGCGATGTCGTCGACCTCCTGTTCGCTCAAGTTGAATTGCGGCATGGCCCGGCGACCGGGCACGCCCAGCGGCTGCATTTTCATCCACGCGTGCAGGAACGGCTTGAACGCCTCATCGCCGCCGCGGCGGTTGACCACATTGCCCAGCTCCGGCGCGAAGTACGCGCCCTCGCCCAGCAGCGTATGGCAGCCGATGCAGTTGTTGCGCTCCCAGACGCCCTTGCCGCGAATCACCGATTCGGTCAACTGCGCCTGGTTGCTGCGTTCTGGAAAGGTCTGTTCCGTGTGGTAGGTCAGGGCCAGGAATATCAGGAAAAAGAACACGCTTCCCCCGAAGTAAATATTCCTGGCCATGCCTTTGGTGAAGGTATCTGACATGGTCACTTCCTCATTGCTTGGCGTGTTCATTCTAGGAAGCGAGCCCCTCGAAACCGCTTGATGGCGATCAAGAATCTCCGATGGTTTTGGTGGGTTGTTCCAATACAGTCCGAAAGACAGGCAGGCTTTTGTGGCGAGGGGATTTATCCCCGCTGGGCTGTGAAGCAGCCCTAAAACCAGACAACTCGGTGTATCAGAAAAATTTGAGTCGAATGCTTTGGGGTTGCTTCGCAACCCAACGGGGATAAATCCCCTCGCCACAGGGTATTTTGTGCAAGTTCAGATCGTGAACGAGATGACCATCCCGATCACAACCGCCAGCAGCGCAGCCCAGCTCAACACCAGCCGCCGCCACAATCGCGGCGCGTGGCGCAGCTCCATGAAGCCGTCGGCGATCAGCCAGGCCTTGGTCACCGCGACCACCAGGATGGCGATGGACACCAGCCCGGTAGCCGCGATCTGGCCCAGGGCTACGGTGCCGGCGCTCAACACAGCCAGCGTCAGCCAGCAGGCGATCAGGACACGGGAAGCCGACATGCGCACCTCCGCTCAATCAAGGATGTAGACAACCGGGAACAGCAGCACCCAGACCAGATCGACCATGTGCCAATACAGCACGCCGGATTCCAGCCCACTGTTGCGCTGCGCCCGATAGCGACGTCGCCGGCACCCCACGGCCAGCCAGGCGAGGATCACCATGCCCAACAACACATGGAGAAAATGAAACGCGGTGAGGATCCAGTACAACGTGAAGAATGTGTTGTGCTCCATCCCCAGGCCGTTCGCCAACAGGTGGGCGTACTCCGTGAGTTTGATCCCCACATAGCCGCAGGCGAGCAGCAACGCCACACACAGCAACCGTGCGGCGTGACGCGGCCGGTCGCGCCTGACCTGCTCCTGGGCCAGCGCGGCGAACAGCCCGGCGGTGAGCAGGCTGAGGGTCATCGCCAGGCCCGTGGAGCGATCCAGCAGATGACGGCCTTCGCTGAACGTCTGTGGGGCCAGCGCCTGGGCGACGGTGAACGCCAGGATCAGCAGCGCGAACACCGACAGTTCGGCAAGGATGAAAAACCACATCGCCAGGTCCCCCGGCAAACGCCGGGGCGTGGCCGGGGTTTCAGCCGAAGTGGACATCGACCACTTCCATCAGCGCGGTAACCGTCTGCGGGTCGTCGCTCAAGGGCTCGGCCAGGCAAGCCAGGCAGGCCTGGCGCGGGTCCATCCCGGCACCGATCATGCGCGCGGCAAAAATCAGCAGGCGCGTGGAAGCCACCTCCTCCAGGTCGTGCTGGTCGAGTCGGCGCAGCGCCTGCCCCAAGCGCACCACCTGGGCCGCCAGCGGCAACGGCACGCCGGCCTCGCGAGCGACGATGCGTTCTTCATCGGCGACCGCCGGATAGCCAAAGCGCATCGCCACGAAACGCTGGCGGGTGCTGGGCTTCATGCCTTTGAGCAGGTTCTGGTAACCGGGGTTGTACGACACCACCAGCATGAACGCTGGCGGCGCCTGGAGCACTTCCCCGGTGCGCTCCAGGTACAACTGCCGACGATCATCGGCCAGCGGGTGCAGCACCACCGCCGTGTCCTGCCGCGCTTCGACCACCTCGTCGAGGTAGCAGATGCCGCCTTCGCGCACGGCGCGGGTCAGGGGGCCGTCCTGCCACCACGTGCCCTGGGCGCCGATCAGGTGACGGCCCACCAGGTCGGCGGCGCTCAGGTCGTCGTGGCAGGCCACGGTGTACAGCGGCAGTTTCAAGCGATGAGCCATGTGCTGGACGAAGCGGGTCTTGCCACAACCGGTGGGCCCTTTGATTAACACCGGCATACGGTGCTGCCAGGCCTGCTCGAACAGCGCCTGCTCGTTGTCCTGGGGTTGGTAGAAAGGTTCGTCCGGCTGTTGCAAAGAGTGGATGGCGTTCATGACTGGACCTGATCAGGCAACTCGATTACCGCCCACGCTACGGGGCCCTGCGACAACCTGGCAAGGGCTGCGGCGGGCAAACTTGATCGCCGTCAAGCGATCAACCACCGGCCTGGGCATAGCCTTGCAGGGCACCCAGAACCTGCGCGCCGAACGCCTGTTACGGCACACCATGCAGGTCATGCCTGAGGAGAAATGGAATGCTGATCAGCCACAAAAAATCGTGGGTCTTGAGGGTCGGGGCGTTATGTACGGCCCTGGTCGCCGCCCACGCCTTTGCCAACGACCCCGCGCCGGACCAGCCGCGCCTGGTCAAGACCGAAGGGGCGCCGGACATGAGCCAGGCCGACTTCGACGCGGCCAAGGAAATCTACTTCCAGCGCTGCGCCGGCTGCCACGGCGTGCTGCGCAAAGGCGCCACCGGCAAGCCCCTGACACCGGACATCACCCAGGCCCGTGGCCAGGCCTACCTGGAGGCGCTGATCACCTACGGCTCGGCCGCCGGCATGCCGAACTGGGGCACCTCCAATGCGCTGACCAAAGAACAGATCACGACGATGGCCAAGTTCGTCCAGCACACCCCGCCGACACCACCGGAATGGGGCATGGCCGAGACCCTCAAGACCTGGAAAGTGCTGGTCAAGCCTGAAGACCGCCCGACCCGGCAACTCAATACCCTCAACCTGCAGAACCTGTTCTCGGTGACCCTGCGTGACGATGGCAAGATCGCCCTGGTGGACGGCGACAGCAAGAAGATCGTCAAGCTGATCGACACCGGTTATGCGGTGCACATCTCGCGTATCTCGGCGTCCGGGCGTTACCTGCTGGTGATCGGCCGGGACGCCAAGATCGACATGATCGACCTGTGGCCGAAAGAGCCGACCAAGGTCGCGGAAATCAAAGTGGGCATCGAAGCCCGTTCGGTGGAAACCTCCAAGTTCAAGGGCTACGAAGACAAGTACACCATCGCCGGTTCCTACTGGCCGCCGCAGTTCACCATCATGGACGGCGAGACCCTGGAGCCGAAGCAGATCGTCTCGACCCGCGGCATGACCGTCGACACCCAGCAGTACCACCCCGAACCACGCGTGGCGGCCATCATCGCCTCTCACGAATGGCCGGAGTTCATCGTCAACGTCAAGGAAACCGGCAAGGTGATGCTGGTCAATTACCAGGACATCAAGAACCTCACCATCACCAGCATCGACGCTGCGCCGTTCCTTCATGACGGCGGTTGGGACAGCAGCCATCGCTACTTCATGACGGCCGCCAACAACTCCAACAAGGTCGCGGTGATCGACTCCAAGGAACGCAAGCTCACCGCCCTGGTGGACGTCGGCAAGACCCCGCACCCGGGACGCGGCGCCAACTTCAACCACCCACTCTATGGGCCGGTGTGGGCCACCAGTCACCTGGGCGATGCCGGCGTCTCGCTGATCGGCACCGACCCGGTCAATCACCCGCAATACGCCTGGAAACAGGTCGGTTCGCTGCAAGGCCAGGGCGGCGGTTCGCTGTTCATCAAGACCCACCCCGAGTCCCGGCACCTGTACGTCGACACCACCTTGAGCCCGGACGCCAAGCTCAGCCAGTCGGTGGCCGTGTTCAACATCGACAAGCTCGATGCCGGCTACACCGTGCTGCCGATTGCCGAATACGCCGGCATCAAGAAAGGCGCCCTGCGCGTGGTGCAACCGGAATACAACAAGGCCGGCGATGAGGTCTGGTTCTCGGTCTGGAGCGGCCAGGACGACGAGTCGGCCCTGGTGGTGATCGACGACAAGACCCTCAAGGTCAAGAACGTGATCAAGGACAAGCGCCTGATCACGCCCACCGGCAAATTCAACGTCTACAACACCCAACACGACATCTATTGAGCTCCATCAATAAGAGGAAAAACCATGAAGCCTATTCTGATCGCACTGGCCCTGACAGCGGCCGCCAGCCTGCAACCGGCCCTGGCCGAAGACGGTCCGACGCTGTTCAAGAGCAAGCCCTGCGCGGCCTGTCACTCCATCGACACCAAGGTAGTGGGCCCGGCCCTCAAGGACGTCGCGGCGAAGAACGCCAACGTGCCCGGGGCCCAGGACGTGCTTGCCAAGCACATCAAGGAAGGTACGCAAGGCAACTGGGGACCCATGCCGATGCCGGCCAACCCGGTGACTGAAGAAGAAGCCAAGACCCTGGCTGCGTGGGTCTTGACCCTCAAATAACCCTCAGTGAGAGAAACCTCTGTGGCGAGGGGATTTATCCCCGCTGGGCTGCGAAGCAGCCCCCCAGAAAGCAACCCCGTCAGCCTGACACACCGCGGTATCAGGTCTTGGGGCTGCTGTGCAGCCCAGCGGGGATAAATCCCCTCGCCACAGGGATCACTTAGCATTTGACCAGGAGGCGTCATGGAACGACACAGCTCAACAACCCTGATGACCGCCCTGTTCCTCAGTTTTTCGGCCGGCGCGCTGGCCACTCCCGACCCGCAGCGCCAAGCCCAACTGCAACACCTGCTGGACCAGGACTGTGGCGCCTGCCACGGCCTGTACCTGACCGGCGGCCTCGGTCCACCGCTGACCCACGCCGCGCTGGCCGGAAAGTCCCGCGACAGCCTCATTGCCACCGTCACCCTGGGTCGCCCCGGCAGCGCCATGCCTGGCTGGGCACCCCTGCTCGGCCCCGACGACATCCGCTGGCTGGTGGACCGGCTTCTTCAAGGAAAACCTGCCTCATGATCCGTTCATTGCTGACTTCATCGGCCCTCGCCCTGCTGCTCTGTGCCTGCACCCAGGCACCGCTTCGCGCCACCGGCGACCTGGGCGTGGTGGTCGAACGCGCCACGGGCAGCCTGCAAATCATCGAAAGCGATACCCGCACCGCCCTCGCCCGCGTCGAAGGCCTGGGCGACCTGTCCCACGCCTCGGTGGTGTTCTCCCGCGACCAACGCTATGCCTACGTGTTCGGGCGGGACGGCGGCTTGAGCAAGGTCGACCTGCTGACCGCGCGCATCGAGCGACGCATCGTCCAGGGCGGCAACAGCATCGGCGGCGCGATCAGCCAGGACGGCAAGCTGATCGCCGTCTCCAACTACGAGCCTGGCGGTGTCAAGGTGTTCGATGCCGCCACCCTGGACCAGGTCGCCGACATTCCTGCCACACCATTGCCTGGCGGGGACAAGCGCTCGCGCGTGGTCGGCTTGGTGGATGCGCCGGGGCAGCGCTTCGTGTTCAGCCTGTTCGACACCGGCGAAATCTGGACGGCCGACTTCAGCCAGGGCCTCAACCCGCGCACCGAGCGTTTCACCGGCATCGGCCAGCAACCCTACGACGCACTGATCTCCCCGGACGGGCGCTACTACATGGCCGGGTTGTTCGGCGAAGACGGCATGGCCCAACTCGACCTGTGGCATCCGGAGCGCGGCGTAAAACGCGTACTGGGGCACTACGGACGCGGCCAGGCCCGGCTGCCGGTGTACAAGATGCCTCACCTGGAAGGCTGGGCCATCGCCGACCAGCAAGCCTTCGTGCCCGCCGTCGGCCATCACCAGGTGCTGGTGATGGATGCCCGCGACTGGCGACAGACCGACGCCATCGCGGTGGGCGGACAACCGGTGTTCGTCACTGCGCGTCCGGACGGCCGGCAGCTGTGGGTCAACTTCGCCTACCCGGACAACGACCGCGTCCAGGTCATCGACACCCAGACCCACGCCATTGTCGCGGACCTGCGACCAGGCCCTGCGGTGCTGCACATGGAGTTCACCGCCCGGGGTGACCAACTGTGGCTGTCGGCCCGGGACGGTGGCGACGTGCAGGTCTGGGACCCCTATCGGCTTGAACGCCTGGGCCGCCTGCCCGCCCTGAGCCCCAGCGGCATTTTCTTCAGCAGCCGCGCGCACAAACCGGGGTATTGAGCATGACTGCGAACCCCTTGGCCCGGCGCCTGATCGATCGCTTCCAGCATGGCCTGCCGTTGTGCGCCGAACCTTACCGGGCCATGGCCGAGGTCTTGGGCTGCACCCAGGCCCAAGTGCTCGATTGCTTGCAGTCACTGCACCAGGCCGGCGCGTTGTCGCGGATCGGCCCGGTGTTCGAACACACCCGCGCCGGAGCCAGCACCCTCGCCGCCCTGGCGGTGCCCGAAGACCGCCTGCACCAGGTCGCATCGCGTATCAGCCAGTACCCGGAAGTCAATCACAACTACGCACGCGAACACCGCTACAACCTGTGGTTCGTGCTGACCGGTCCGAACCGCGCCCACCTGGACACCATTCTCCAGGAGCTGGAGCACGACACCGGCCTGACGCCCCTGGACCTGCCCATGCTGACCGCCTACCGCATCGACCTGGGCTTTGCCCTGGAGACCTCCCATGCAAAACCCCTTGAGTGAGCAACAGTCGCTGGCGCTGCGCCGGGCGCTGGAAACCGGACTGCCGCTGACACCGCGTCCGTTCCAGGCCCTGGCCGAACAGATCGAGGCCAGCGAGCAGCAGGTGCTCGACCAGGTGCAGCATTGGCACGAACAGGGGCTGTTCCGGCGCGTCGGGCTGGTGGTCAATCACCGCGCCCTGGGGTTCACCGCCAATGCCATGCTGGTGCTGGACGTGCCGGACGCCCTGGTCGACGAGGTCGGTCGGCGCCTGGGCCAGGCCGCAGGCATCAGCCTGTGCTACCAACGCCCGCGGCGCCTGCCCCAATGGCAGTACAACCTGTTCTGCATGATCCACGGGCGCCAGCGTGACCGTGTCGAGGCCCAGGTCCAGGCGCTGCTGGCCGAACATCTGCTGGACGACCTGCCTCATCAACTGCTGTTCAGCACGCACCTGTTCAAACAATGCGGTGGGCGCTTCGCTCCACCCGTGGGAGCCCGGATCGATGGATGACCTGGATCGACGCCTGATCAACCGCCTGCAACTGGGCCTGCCGCTGGTGCGCCATCCCTGGCAGGTACTGGCCTGCGAACTGGGCAGCAGCGCAACCGAACTGCTCGACCGCTTGCACGAACTGCTCAACGACGGCGTTCTCACGCGCTTCGGCCCGATGTTCGACATCGATCGCCTGGGCGGCGCCTTCACCCTGGCAGCGCTGGCGGTGCCCGAAGCCCGCTTCGACGCCATCGCCGAGCTGCTCGCGGACATGCCCGAGGTGGCCCACAACTACCGGCGCGAACACAGCTGGAACATGTGGTTCGTGCTGGCCTGCCCCAGTGAACAGGCGATCCACGACAGCCTGCTGCGGATCGAGCGCCTGACCGGCCTGGTGCCGCTGAACCTGCCCAAAGAGGAGACCTACCATGTCGGCCTGTATTTCCCCCTCTGAGTCGCACCTGGACGCACCACCTGACCAGGCTGAAACCTCCCTGGCGCTGCGCCTGGTGGAGCTGACCCAGGAAGGCCTGCCATTGCTCGAAGACCCGTGGAGCTGGCTGGCCGAGCAGCTGGGCCTGAGCGTGGAGTCGACCCTCGACCTGCTAAAGCGCTTGCAGGCCGAAGGCGCGATCCGGCGTATTGCCGCCGTGCCCAATCACTACCGCCTGGGCTACCGCCACAACGGCATGACGGTCTGGGACGTGGCCGACGCCGACATGCCGCGCCTCGGTGCGCTGCTGGGCGCCCAGCCCTTCGTCAGCCACTGCTATCGGCGCCCGCGCCGGCCTGGCTGGCGCTACAACCTGTTCGCCATGGTCCACGGCCGCAGCCGCGAGGAAATCGACAGCTACCGCGATCACCTGCGCTACCTGCTGGGGGACGCCTGCCGCGCCGATGACATGCTGGTGAGCAGCCGGATCCTGAAAAAAACCGGCCTGCGCCTGTCGCCCGGCACACGCTGAGCCCGCGTCGACTCAAGGAGCGCTTTATGTTGAGGATCAGCCACTACCTGCGCGCCCTGGCCGGCCATTGCCCGGCCCCGCGCACCGCGCCACCGGGCAGCCTGAGGCCGCCCGTGGTGATCTGGAACCTGCTCAGGCGCTGCAACCTGACCTGCAAGCACTGCTACGCCACGTCCGCCGACAGTGTGTTTCGCGATGAGCTGGACACCCCGGCGGCGCTTCAGGTCATCGACGACCTGCATGACGCCGGCGTGCGTGTGCTGATCCTTTCGGGCGGCGAACCGTTGCTGCGCGATGATCTGTTCCAGCTCTGCGCCTACGCCAGCGCCAAGGGTTTCTTTCTCGCCCTGTCCAGCAACGGCACGCTGATCGACGCCGACAACATCCAGCAGATCGGCGCGGCGCAGTTCGACTACGTCGGCATCAGCATCGATGGCCTGGAGGCCACCCACGATGCCTTCCGCCAGCTCAAGGGCAGTTTCGCCCGTTCCATGGCGGCCATCCGGCTGTGCCGCGAGCAAGGGATCCGGGTCGGCCTGCGCACCACCCTCACCCAGCAGAACCACGCCCAGTTGCCCCGGTTGCTGGACCTGATGAACGAATACGACGTGCAGAAATTCTACCTGTCGCACCTCAACTACAGCGGCCGGGGCAAGCGCAGCCGCAAACTCGACGCCCACCAACAGATGAGCCGCGAGGCCATGACCCTGATCTTCGAGCGAGCCTGGCGCGACATCGAGCAGGGGCGCGACAGCGACTTCGTCAGCGGCAACAACGACGCCGATGCCATCCTGCTGCTGCAATGGGTCGGCCGCCGGTTGCCCCAGCACTACGCCGCGCTGGAGCAGATGCTGCGGGCCTGGGGCGGCAACGCGTCGGGCAGCGGCATTGCCAATATCGACAACACTGGCGAGGTCCACCCCGACACCTACTGGTGGCAGCACTCGGTGGGCAATGTCCGCCAGACCCCGTTCAAGACGCTCTGGCTCGACCGCCCCGACGCATTGCTGCACAAGCTGCGTGAACATCCTCGGGCCGTAGGCGGCCGCTGTGGGCAATGCCGCTGGCTGGCCATCTGCAACGGCAATACCCGCACCCGCGCCTGGGCCGACGGCGACCTGTGGGGCCAGGACCCCGGTTGCCACCTCAGTGACGACGAAATCGGCCTGCACGCCATTCCCAGCGTTGCCCTGCCTGTCGCTCGCTGAGCCAACGGCGAACATGCTACCGAACCAAGGAAGTCCCATGCCTGCCCCCATCGTTCTACCCGTTGTCCTGCAATCGCCATTCAGACCGGGGGAAGTCGCCCTGGTCGGTGCCGGCCCCGGTGACCCGGGCCTGCTCACGTTGCGTGCCTGGAGCCTGTTGATGCAGGCCGATGCCGTGGTCTATGACCGGCTGATCAGCCCGCAACTGCTGGGCCTGATTCCCCTGACCTGCGCCCGGCACTACGTGGGCAAGGCCGCCGGCTGCCACAGCCTGCCCCAGGCGCAGATCAACGAACTGCTGGCCGACCTGGCCGATCAGGGCCAACGCGTGGTCCGGCTCAAGGGCGGCGACCCGTTCATCTTCGGCCGTGGCGCCGAAGAACTGGAATACCTGCTGGCCCGTGGCATCGATTGCCAGGTGGTGCCCGGCATCACCGCCGCGGCCGGTTGCACGGCCTACGCCGGCATCCCCCTGACCCACCGGGATTTCGTCAATTCCTGCCGGTTCATCACCGGCCACCTGCAACGCGAAGGCGACCTGGACCTGCCCTGGCAAAGCCTGGCGGATGACAGCCAGACCCTGGTGTTCTACATGGGCCTGTCGAACCTGGGCACCATCGCCACGCGGTTGATCGAGGCCGGCCTGGCCGGCCGGACCCCAGCGGCATTGATCTGCAATGGCACGCGTCCCGACCAGCAAGTGCTGCGCGGCACCGTCGAGCAACTGCCGAGCATGGCCCAGGCCTGCGCCGAAGGCCTGCCGACCCTCACCGTGATCGGCAAGGTGGTCGACTTGTTCGCCCATCAGCCGCTGCACCATCCGGCACACCTTCACCCCGTGGCACAGGCCCGGACCGCCGCCGCGAAGGTGGCGCTGTGAAGCGCTGGTGGTGGTTGCCCTGGCTGTGGATCGGCGCGGCCCAGGGCGCCGTCGCCACGGCACCCGACCTGGAACAGGCCGAACGTAACTACCAACAGCACTGCCAGCAGTGCCACGGTGTAAACCGCATCGGTGGCGCCGGGCCGGCGCTGTTGCCCCAGAGCCTGAGCCGGATCAAGCCTGACGAAATCCGCGAGGTCATCACACAGGGGCGTCCGGCCAGCCAGATGGCGGCGTTCGGCGGCGTGCTCGACGCCGCGCAGATCGAGGGCCTGGTGCAGTACCTCCAGCGTCCCCCCGCGGTCGAGCCGCGCTGGGACGAGGATGACATTCGCCGCAGCCATCGGGTGCTCGAAGACCTCGCCAGCCTGCCGACCACCCCCCAGCACAAGGCCGACCCGCTGAACCTGTTCGTGGTGGTGGAAGCGGGTGACCATCACGTCGATGTCGTCGACGGTGACCGTTTCGAGGTGCTGGCCCGCTTCGCTTCGCACTTCGCGGTACACGGTGGGCCGAAATTTTCTCCCGACGGACGCTTCGTCTACCTCGCCTCCCGGGACGGCTGGATCAGCCTGTACGACCTGCACAACCTCAAGTTGATCGCCGAAGTGCGGGCCGGCCTCAATACCCGCAACCTGGCGGTGAGCAAGGACGGGCGTTGGGTGCTGGTGGGCAACTACCTGCCCGGCAGCCTGGCGGTGCTGGACGCCCGGGACCTGTCGCTGGTCAAGACCATCGCCACCGTGGGCCGCGACGGACAGGCGTCACGGGTGAGCGCGGTGTACACCGCCCCGCCCCGCAACAGCTTCATCGTCGCCTTGAAGGATGTGAAGGAGGTCTGGGAACTGCCCACCGGTCCGAACCCGGATTTCGTGCCGAGGCGCATCGACGCCGAGGATTATCTGGATGACTTTTCCTTCTCGCCGGATTACCGGCAGTTGCTCGCCACCTCGCGCAAGGCCCAGGGCGGCCAGGTGATCGACCTCGACAATGGCCGGGTGGTCACCGACATTGCCCTGCCGGGCATGCCGCACCTGGGCTCGGGCACCTATTGGCGGCGTGACGGCCACTGGGTACTCGCAACGCCGAACATCAGCAAAGGGCTGATTTCGGTGATCGACCTCGACACCTGGAAAGTCATCAAGCAGATCCCGACCCTGGGGCCGGGCTTCTTCCTGCGCAGCCACGCCAATTCGCGCTACGCCTGGACCGATGTGTTCTTCGGCCCCGACAACGATGCCATCCACCTGATCGACAAACAGACCCTGGAAATCGCCCACACCCTGCGCCCCGTGCCCGGCAAGACCGCCGCCCACGTCGAATTCACCCGCGACGGACGCTACTTGCTGCTGAGCATCTGGGCCACCGATGGGGCGCTGATCGTCTACGACAGCAACACCCTCCAGGAGATCAAGCGCCTGCCCATGAACAAGCCTTCAGGCAAGTACAACGTGGGGAACAAGATCGAGTTTGCCGAGGGGACGTCTCACTGAAAAAAGGGGGCTGATGCGCAGCCCCCAATATCAATCAGCCTCAGGGCCGCTTCGCGCCCCGGCGGGAGCAAGCTCCCTCGCCACAGGATTGCATCCGTATTCAAAAATGCAGTCGAACGCTGCTTTTGTGGCGAGGGAGCTTGCTCCCGCTGGACTGCGCAGCAGTCCCAAAAGCGACCTCACACACCTCATCTGAAGAGGATCACCCTTACCAGGTGAGCACCGCACCCACCGCAAACGTATCGGTGTCTTCATTCTGGGCACTGGTGTCGTGGCCGTTGATTTCGAACTGGTTGTACTCGGCCACGAGCTTGAGGTTGTCGTTGACGTCATGGAACAGCGCAATGCCACGGGTTTCATAATCGGCGCCGCTGCCCACCACCCCGTTGCCGTCGTCATCGGTCTTGCCGTAGGACAACGCCAGGCGGTTCTTGCCCAGCTTGTACGAGCCCTGCAACAGGTAGCCCTTGCTGTCGACATTGCGCAACGTGGCTTCGCCGGCATTGTTGGTGAAGAACGGGTTGATGCCCTTGGCCTGGAACCCCGAGCCGGTCAGCGACAAGCCCCCCATCTTGGCCTGCACGCCGTAGCCCAGGCCCTTGGAGGTCACTGACTCGACGTTGGAATCGGTATTGTCCGACGTCTGGTAGCTGCCGTTGAGCCAGCTGTAGATCTTCGCCCCGCCCAGGTCGAACTGGTAGGTGATCTCGCTCTCGGTGCGCGGGTTTTCCTGGTAGGCCTTGCCGGTGGCGCTGTTGTCGTTGGTGTCTACCGGGTCCATGATCCCCACCGCCACCCGCAGCCCCTCCATCACCGGCGTGCGGTAGGTGATCTGCGAGGTCGGGAACGGATACGGGTAACCGCTGCCGATGTTGCCGAACGAGACCCCGCCGCCGTCCACCAGCCCCAGCGTATCGCTGACCTGGCCATAACCGGCCAGCAGTTCGTCCAGCAGGATGTTGGAGCGGGCAAACAGGCCGAAGTCCTTGCCGATCAGCACTTCGCCCCACTCCGGGTTGGCGACGGTGCCGTAGAACTGCCGCACGTCGATGGCGGTATCGGTGCCGTTGGTCTCGCTGTCGTTGATGGTCACCCAGAACGACGCGCGAGCGCCCAGTTTGAGGTCATCGACCTGCTTGCCCATGTTGAAGCCCAGGTAGTTGGGCAAGAAGCCCATCTTCACCCGCGCCTGGCGCCGGTCATACTGCTCCCCTGCCCGGTCCACGTCGCTGTTGACGTAGAAGGCGTTGATGTAGCCGTCAGTGGAAAAGGTGGTCTGGTCTTTGTCGTACAGCATGATTTCGGCTTGGGCCCAGGGCGCCAGGCCGAATGTCGAAAGACTGGCGATGACCGCAGGCAAAAAACGGTGGCGGGTATTTTTATTGTTGTGCATGGCGCGCTCCGCGACGTGGGACGGGATGTCGGAGGCGATTATCGAAAGGCTGTGGGCGGCGCCATACGCTGCCTTGGAGGCAATTGACGAGTGCTTTGGTGGCGCGGGTTTGAAGCGGCAGTTTGGGTGTAAGACTGCGATGCCCGCAGGTGCAATACTTCAGGCCCAACCCTGACCACCTGTGGGAGCGGGCTTGCTCGCGAATGCGGTGTGCCAGTCAATAGCGATATTGGATGTAACGGCCCCTTCGCGAGCAAGCCCGCTCCCACAGGTGGGTGTGACATGGCTGTTGTGGTGAGCAGGCTTGCTCCCGTTGGCCTGCGCAGCAGGCCGCCTTCTTGGACTCAGAACCTCGGCTTGACGGTCTTCCAGTCCGGCCGGTAGCGCTGCATCTGCCGCACGTCATCACGCTGGCGGATGCCGCAACTGAGGAACTGATCATGCAGCTTGCCCAGTTGATCGCGGTCCAGCTCCAGCCCGAGGCCCGGAGCCCGGGTGATCTTCACGCAACCGTCGACGATCGGCAGCTTGCCGCCCTTGATCACTTCTTCATCCGGTTCCTGCCAGGGGTAATGCGTGTCGCAGGCGTAGTCCAGGTTCGGCACCGCTGCCGCGACGTGGGCCATGGCCATGAGGCTGATGCCCAGGTGCGAATTGGAATGCATCGACACACCCAGGCCGAAGGTGCTGCACATTTTCGCCAGTGCCTGGGTGTCCCGCAGGCCACCCCAGTAATGGTGATCCGCGAGCACAATCTGCACGCTGTCCAGCGCCACGCTGCGTCGGAACTCGTCGAAATCGGTGACCACCATGTTGGTCGCCAACGGCAGGCCGGTGCGTTTGTGCAGTTCGGACATGCCCTCCAGCCCCGGCGTCGGGTCTTCGTAATACTGCAGGTCATCGCCGAGCAACTCGGCCATGCGAATGGAGGTCTCCAGCGACCAGTTGGCGTTCGGGTCGATGCGCAGCGGGTAGCCGGGAAACGCCTGCTTCAGCGCCTTGATGCAGGCGACTTCGTGCTCAGGCTCCAGGGCGCCGGCCTTGAGCTTGATGCTCTTGAAACCATACGCCTGGATCATGCGCCGGGCCTGGGCGACGATCTGCTGCTCATTCAAGGCCTCGCCCCAGCTGTCTGGCGGGTATGGCGAATCGATGTGCTCGGCGTACTTGAAAAACAGGTACGCGCTGAACGGGACTTCATCACGGATCGCACCGCCGAGAAGATCCACCAGCGGCACGTTCAGGTAATGGGCCTGGAGGTCCAGGCAGGCCACTTCAAAGGCCGAGTAAGCATTGCTGACCGCTTTGCTCGCATGGGAGCCCGGCGCCAGTTCGGCACCGGCGACACTGGCCGGCCGTTGCGCGGCGACGGTCGCCTCGACAATGGCCCGCAAGCGGTTGAGGTTGAACGGGTCGAGGCCGATCAACAGGTCCTGGAGTTGCATCTGGATCGCCAGGGCGGGCGCATCGCCGTAGCTCTCGCCCAGGCCGATGTAACCGTTGTCGCTTTCAATCTCGATGATCGAGCGCAGCGCGAACGGCTCATGGATGCCGCTGGCGTTGAGCAACGGTGGATCGCGAAAAGCAATGGGTGTGACCGTGACGCGTTTGATCTTCATACAGCGGCTCCCGATGGGCCTGGGTTCAAGGCTTGACGTTTTTCCGGCTGATCGGCGTCGGCGATGGGTTCGGGCCGACCGGACAATGAGTTGGGTGTGTCGCGCCCCGGTGAAGTGCGGGCGAAAAAGATCACCACGGCGGCGATCAGCGAAGTGATCGCCAGGCCATACAGGCCGCCTTCGATGGAACCAGTGGTCTGTTCCAGGAAACCGAAGGCCGTGGGCGCGACGAAGCCGCCCAGGTTGCCGATGGAGTTGATCAGCGCGATCACCGCGGCCGCGATGCGAGCGTCCAGGTAGCCCTGGGGAATCGGCCAGAACAGCGCCGAGGCGGCCTTGAAACCGATCGCGGCAAAACAGATCGCGACGAAGGCGAAGACCGGCCCGCCCGTGGTGGACATGAACATGCCGAACGCGGCAATCACCAGCGTGACCGCGACCCAGGCCTGCTGGAACTTCCAGCGCCCGGCCAGGGCGGCGAAGCCGTACATCGCGACGATGGAGATGATCCACGGGATGGAATTGAGCAAGCCGACCTGGAAGTCCCCCAGGCTGCCCATCTTCTTGATCATGCTCGGCAACCAGAACGTGGCGCCGTAGATGGTCAGGGCAATGGAGAAGTAGATGAAGCAGAACAGCAGGATCTGCCGGTCGGCCAACAGTTTGAACACCGACGGTTTGATCACCTGGCTCGCTTCCCGGGCCCGTTGTTCCTCGGCAATGGCGGCGGTCAGTACGGCTTTCTCTTCAGCGGTCAGCCATTTGGCCTGGCTTGGGTGCGATTGCAGCCAGAACCAGACGAACCCGCACAACACAATGGAGGCGAAACCTTCGATCAGGAACATCCACTGCCAGCCGTGCAGGCCCAGCCCGCTGACGTGCAGCAGCGCACCCGACACCGGCCCGGAAATCACCGAGGCGATGGCCGAGCCACTGAGGAAGATCGCCATCGCTTTGCCGCGCTCGTTGGCCGGCAACCATTGGGTGAAGTAATAGATGATGCCGGGGAAGAACCCCGCCTCCGCCGCGCCGAGGATAAAGCGCAACACGTAAAAGCTGGTCTCGCCGCGCACGAAGGCCATCGCCATCGCCGCCGCGCCCCAGGTGAACATGATGCGGGTCAGCCAGGCCCGCGCGCCGTAGCGCTGCAGCAGCATGTTGGACGGGACTTCGAACAGCGCGTAGCCGACGAAGAACAGCCCGGCGCCCAGGCCATAGGCCGCTGCGCCGATGCCCAGGTCGGTTTCCAGGTGGCTGCGCACGAAGCCGATGTTGACCCGGTCGATGTAGTTGACGATGAACATCACCACCACCAGCGGCAGTACGTGACGTTTGACCTTGGCCGCCGCGAGCGCCAGGGTGCTCGCCGACGTGGAGTCCGGTACGTTGTTCAAGGGTGCCTCCCGATCATTGTTTTTGTGGGGAACGGGACGATGATGGACGCCGGGGATTGTTCCCGTCTAATCTAACTTGGCACTTGATTGATACCTGGATTGAATCAATGTTTGAACTGGCCCAACTGCGCTGCTTTACCACCGTGGCGACCGAACTCAACTTCCGTCGAGCCGCCGAACGCCTGAACATGACCCAGCCACCGTTGAGCCGGCAGATCCAGTTGCTGGAACATCACCTGGGAGTCGAACTGTTCACCCGCAGCACCCGCAGCGTGGCGCTCACCGCCGCCGGCCGGGCGTTTTTCCTTGAAGCCCAGAACCTGCTGGAACAAGCCCAACAAGCGGCCGTGGCGGCCCGGCGCTTCGCCCAGGGTGACATCGGCTCGGTCACCATCAGCTTCGTCGGCAGCGCGGTGTATGAATTTTTGCCCAAGGTGATCGCCGAAGCGCGGCTGAAACAGCCCCAGGTCAAAATCGTCCTGTCGGAGATGAACACCTACCAGCAGCATGAGGCCCTGCGCGCCCGGCGCATCGACCTGGGCATCGTCCGCTCGCCGCTACTGGAAACCGGCTACGCCACCGAATGCCTGGTGCGCGAACCCTTCGTGCTGGCGGTCCCGGCCGGGCACCCGCTGGCCCAGGCCGAAACCGTGAGTGTGCAGGACCTCGACGCGCAACCGTTCCTGATGTACTCCCATTCCGCCTATCCGCCGTTCAACGAATTGCTCACCGGCACGCTCCGCTCGGCCCGGGTGGCGCCGCAATACGTGCAATGGCTCGGCTCCTCGCTGACCATCCTGGCGCTGGTCAACGCCGGCATGGGCCTGGCCCTGGTGCCCCGGTGCGCCACCAGCGTGGTGTTCAAGCAGGTGGTGTTCCGCGAGATCGACCTGGGCGAAGGGGTGCAAAGCGAACTGCATCTGATTTGGCGGGAAGACAACGACAACCCGGCGTTTGCCATGTTGCTGGAAGGGATTCGGGGGGCGGTTCGCGAGGGGTTGTAAGCTCACTGCCAGGCAGCGACCCGTGGCGAGGGAGCTTGCTCCCGCTGGCCGCGTAGCGGCCCCTGAAGCGCACGCCAGAATGACCCGTGCGTCGGTGTCGCTTTTGGGGCTGCTTCGCAGCCCAGCGGGAGCAAGCTCCCTCGCCACGTTGGGGTCGTGAATCATTCGTTCATTTTTCCATTGCCGGTCTCTTGGCTATCCTGACACCGAAAGTAGTTGTACGATGACCGACGAGCGTAGTCAAAAACGCTCGTGACGTTCCTCATACCTACAAAAACAAGGAAACATCCATGAAGAAAGCGACATTGGTCATCAGCTTCCTGTGCCTGTTCAGCGGTTATGCGGCCACTGCTGCGGCGTCGGCCGAGCAGGATGTGGCCCAGGCCGTCGACCACCTGACCCAGGCCATGCTGCACAAAGACATCCCCCAGCTCCAGGCATTGGCCGCCGAGAACCTCACCTACGGGCATTCCAGCGGGAACATCCAGGACAAGAAAGCCTTCATCGCCGACATCGAGACCGGCAAGAGCGCGTTCAAGACCCTGGAGATGAAAAACCAGAAGATCACCCTCTCAGGCGACACCGCCCTGGTGCGTAATCATTTCTCGGCCCAGGCGATCAAGGGCAGCGACATCGTGCCGACCGAAATCGAGAACTTCCAGATCTGGCAGAAACAGAAGGACGGTAAGTGGCTGCTGATCGGTCGGCAGGCGTTCAAGTTCTGATGATTGGCCAGGTGCATGCATGAAGTGGGAGCGAGCCTGCTCGCTCCCACAGCGCCTCAGGTTTTGGCCCACTGCTCGCGGTACTGCAACAGGAAGTCGATGAACGCGCGCACGCGCTGTGGCATGTGTCGGCCGTGGGGATAGAGCAATGTGAAGGGCCGTGAGCGGCCACCCAATGGCTGCAGCACTTCCACCAGGCGCCCGTCCACCAGTTCCTGTTCGACGATGAAGCGGTAGGTCTGGAACAGGCCCGCACCGTGCTTGGCCAGCGTCACACCGCCCAGTACATCGTCCGAACAACCGTAGTGGCCTTGGGCAAAGACCTCCCGGTCCTTGCCATCGACCTTGAACAGCCAGGAAATCCGTCGACCGCTGCTGGGCAATTCGAACTGGATGCACTCGTGCTCATTCAGGTCTTCGAGGGTCTGTGGGGTGCCGGCCCTGCGCAGGTAATCCGGCGCCGCGACCACCACCAGCCTCGCGTCTTCCAACTGCCGGGCGATCATCGAGGAGTCCGGCTGGGCCCGCACGCGGATCGCCAGGTCATACCCTTCGGCAACGAAATCGATGTTGCGATTGCTCAGGTGCACGTCCACGCTGACTTGCGGGTACAGCGCCCGGAACGCCGGCAGCAACGGCAGGATCCGGTGGTGACCGTAGGTGGTGGGCAGGCTGATGCGCAATGGCCCGGCGGGCACCGCTTGCGCCCCCATCATTGCCTGTTGCGCCTCGATCAGTTGCGTCAGCGCCTGCCGGCATTGTTCGAAATAGGTCTTGCCGGCCTCCGTCAGGCGGATGCTACGAGTGGTACGCACGAAAAGGCGCGAGCCCAGGCGTTCTTCCAGGCGAAAGATCGAACGGCTCACCGCCGCCGGAGTGACGCCCGCCACCTGCGCCGCCGCCGTGAAACTGCCCGCCTCGGCCGCCAGGCAAAACAGTTCTATGCTGCCCAGTTGCAGGTCTTCGAAATGCCGCTTCATGATTCGTTACACCGCGTATCAACTGAAGATTCCAGAGGCCTGTTTATCAGGCTGGCGCGTATAAATACAGTGGCCCCGGTGGCGCGGGAATGGTCCTGCGCCCGTGTTCATCAGCAGGAGTGCAACATGCCCTTTGTCAATGTACGAATTACCCGTGATGGCGTGACACGTGAGCAGAAGGCCCAGGTGATCGCTGAAATCACCGAGACCCTTCAACGTGTGTTGGGCAAGGACCCGCACTTGACCCATATCGTGATCGAGGAGGTGGATACGGATAACTGGGGATACGCGGGTATGACGACGACGCAGTTTCGAAGTCTTCCAAAGGAGTGAGTCTGCTCGTGATGGCGGTCTAATTGAGTACCTACCCATTGCTGCGATAACGGTCGCTTTTTTTGAGACACCGGGAGCCAGATTAGCCAAAAGAAACCAAGAGCGTTTGCCCAACCCCCTGGTGCCTCGCCCAGACTCGGCGTGCCCGAGGCGGCCTTAAAGCCGACCTGGCTCGTTCGTGCCTGCGCGGGGCCCCTGTGGGAGCGGGCTTGCCCGCGAAGGCGACCTGACAGCCAGCCCATACTTCCAACTGCCCCGCAAGTCCCATTGCGAGAGCGAGCTCGCTCGCGAAGACAGTGGCACACCCAGCACTGATTCAACCGCTCCAACCTTCGCCACAGTTCGGTTGTGTGGATGTTTGGGATTGATTACATGAGGTATCAACTCAAGTACCAGAACCCTGATTTATCAAACCTGAGCGCATCAATACCCTGAGCACAACCCGCGCCGCTCCCGGCGCAGCGGTTCAATCAATGTGATCAGGAGTCGATTTCATGAGTATCAACAAAACCGTCATCATCA
The DNA here is from genome assembly GCA_001023535.1 of Pseudomonas chlororaphis. Classification (NCBI taxonomy): domain Bacteria; kingdom Pseudomonadati; phylum Pseudomonadota; class Gammaproteobacteria; order Pseudomonadales; family Pseudomonadaceae; genus Pseudomonas; species Pseudomonas chlororaphis. The sequence continues at coordinate 4,134,237 of CP011020.1, read as the reverse complement.
CCGGCGCTTCCAGCGGTATCGGCTTGGACTTGGTCAAGGCATTCCTGGATCGGGGCTATAACGTGGTGGGCAATGCCCGTTCTCAATCCGGGCTGGACGCCGCTGCGGCCCAGTTCAACCATGCCGACCGGTTCATTGGCGTGGCCGGTGATATTGCCGACCCGGCCACCTCTACCCGTGTCGTTGCCAAAGCCGTCGAGGCCTTCGGCGGTGTGGACGGGTTGGTGAACAATGCGGGTTTCTTTCTACCCAAGCCATTCATCGAGTACAGCCCCCAGGACCTGGAAGCGCTGCTGGACACCAACCTCAAGGGCCTCGTGTATGCCAGCCAGGCAGCGGCCGCGCACATGATCGGCCGTCGCCAGGGCTTTATCGTCAACATCTCCGCCTCGGTGGCGCTGCAACCCAATATCCAGGTGCCGGCCGCGCTGCCGGTGTTGATCAAGGGCGGGGTCAACCAGATGACCCGCGCCCTGGCCCTGGAGTTGTCGCCCCATCACATCAAGGTCAACGCCGTCGCGCCCGGGATCATCGACACGCCGATGCATGACCCGGCGCACCGTGCGTTTCTCGATAACCTGGCGCCGGCGGGTCGTGTGGGGACGGTCGAGGAAATTGCCGAGGCCGTGCTTTATCTGGCAGGGGCCGATTTCACCACCGGCGTGGTATTGCCGGTGGATGGCGGGATGAGCACGGGCAAGTGGTGAGCGTCAACTGCCCCGCTGTGTGGGAGCGAGCCTGCTCGCTCCCACAGGGATCAGAGGGTGTAGGAGATGCCAGCCTGCACAGTGCGCGGTGCGCCTGGATAGGCGTAGACGTTACCGAACGCACCCTCTTCATAATCGGCGTCGAAGAGGTTCTTCACGTCCAGGTTCAGGCGGATCCGCTCGTTGACCTTGTAGTAGCCCAGCAGGTCCACCACCGTGTAGCTGTCCATCGAGAAGGCATTCGCCGCCGTCTGGCCGGCGCGTTCGTCAACGTACCGGGCACCGGCGCCCAGCCCCAGGCCCTTGAGGCCGCCGTCCTGGAATTCGTAGACGTTCAACAGGCTGAAGGTGTTCTTGGGCACGTTGAGCAGGCGGGTCCCGCTTGGGATGCTGGTGTCCTTGGTCACCTCGGCATCGACGTAGGCATAGCCACCGATCACCCGCCACGCCGGTGTCAGGTTACCGGCCACGTTCAGGTCGAAGCCACGGCTGCGCACTTCGCCGGCGGCCACGCTGAAGGTGGAGTCCAGCGGGTCAGTGGTGAGCACGTTACGCTTCTCGATCTGATAGACCGCCGCGTCGACGCTCAACTGGCGATCCAGCGCTTCCCATTTCACACCCATCTCGTAGGACTTGCCCTCTTCCGGCTTGAAGCCGCCACCCTGGCGGCTGGCACCGGTGTTGGGCTTGAACGAGCGGGCCGTGTTGGCGTAGACCGCCACGGTGTCGGTCAGGTCGTAGATCACGCCCAGCCGCGGGGTGACCGCGCTGTCGTCTTTGCTCCAGCTCCTGCCATTGGGCACAAACGTCTCGTACTCATGCTCGAAGCGCTCGAATCGCGCCCCCGCCAGCACTTTCAAGCGCTCGGTCAGCGCCACCTGGTCCTGGACGAACAGGCCAAGGGTCTTGAGGTTTTCCTGGTCGTCGGTGGGGGTGCGGGTCAGCGCCGGGCGGGGCTGGCCGTACACCGGATCGAAGATATCAATGGGATAGGCCCCGGTCCCGGCCGCGGAGCGCTGAATGATGGACTGGTAGTCGTAGTCTTCGTACTCGATCCCGGTCAACAGCGTGTGCTCCAAGCCGCCCGTGGCGAAATGCCCGGTGAGGTTCAGTTGCGTGTCGCGGTCTGTCCATTCCAGCTTGCGGTAGTTGAAATTGCGCCCCAGGGTACGGCCGTCGGCGGCGATGCCGTTGCCTTCGATGGCATTGCCCTGCAACGTGCCGTCCAGCCATTGGGTGCCACCGGCCAGGGTCCAGTCGTCGTTGAGCATGTGCTCGAAACGCACTTGCAGCATGTTGTTGTCGTTGTGCAGTTTGCCGGCGTCCTTTTCGCCGAAGAAGGTCTCGCGCGATGCCGTGCCACGCTGGCCAGGATAGTGCGTCACACCCCGGTCCAGCGGATGGTTGTTGCGCATGAAGTCGCCTTCGAACGTCAGGCGCGTGGTGTCGTTGAGTTGCCAGGTCACCACCGGGGCGACGCCGTAGCGCTCGGTCTCGACGTGGTCGCGGAAGGTATCGCCACCCTCGCCGATCACGTTCAAGCGATAGGCCAGCGTGCCCGCTTCGTCCAACGGGCCGGACGCGTCCAGCGTGCCGCGACGCATGCCTTGGTCATTGAGTTGGCTGCCGAGGGTCACCGTGCGCTCGGCCAACGGCTGCTTGGACACCACGTTGAAGGTACCGCCGGGGTCGCCACGCCCGTACAGCATGGTCGCCGGGCCGCGCAGCACTTCCAGGCGCTCGATGGTGTTGGCGTCGGGCATGTTCGGGTAACCCCGGTTGATCGGGAAGCCGTTGCGGTAGAACTCCCCCGTGGTGAAGCCGCGCACGGTGAAGGTGGTCAGGCCCTGGCCGCCGAAATTGTTGGCCCGGCCCACGCCGCCGGCGTAGTCGAGGGCATCTTGCAGGCGTGTGGCGCCGAGGTCTTCGACGGCGTCGCGCGACACCACGGAGATCGATTGCGGGGTTTCATGGATCGCGGTGTCGGTGCGGGTGGCGCTGGCCGAACGGGTGGCGTGATAGCCCTTGACCGGTCCCTGGGGGTTTTCATAGTCGCCAGCGCCGACGATGTCGGTGGCTTGCAGCTCCATGGACGCCGGGGCGACGAGGGGCTCTTCTGCCCAGGTGGATACGGAATAAGCCTGCAGCACACACAGTGAAACGAGAATCCGACGCATCGATGCACAATCCTAAGGGAAAAACGCCAACCCGCTGGGGCCGGCAAGAATGTGTCGCGAAAGATACAGCAACTCATTCCTGTTTGATATGTATTCCCATTAACACCTTGCATTTCCATGCGCATATTCAGTTATCGCGGTGGCTGAGGGACTCTTGCTCGATTCGCTGGAAAAACCGTTGCGCGCGAACGTCCGGGACAAAGGCCACGTTCAGCCGCAGCCAGTCACACGCCTCACCCGCCGGCATGAAACTGGAACCCTGGGAGAGTTGCACCTGCGTTTCCTGGGCAATCTGCTGCACCCGGTCGGCAGCCAGGTGTCGCGGCCGGGCCCACACGAACAGGCCGCCGGTGGGTTCGGCAAAAACCTCCCAATGCGCCTGGTCGAGTTGGCGAAGGGCGCTTGCCATCTGCTTGTTCAGCCGTTGGCGCAGGCGCTGGATCAACTTGCGATACGCGCCGTTGGCGAGCAACGCCGCCACGACGTTCTCCGCCAGCAGCGAGCAGCCGATGCCGGTCACCATCTTGACCTCGGCCAGCCGGTTGATGATGTCGGGCTGGGCAACCACGTAACCGACACGCAAGGAGCTGGACAAGGTCTTGGAAAAACTCGCGAGGTAGATCACCCGATCCAGCCCGTCCAGGGTCGCCAGCCGGGACGTCACGCCGTTCTGGAAGTCGGCGTAGATGTCGTCCTCGATCAGCTTGAAGTCATGCTGGTTGGCCAGTTGCAGCAAGCGGTACGCCACGCTCGGTGCCAGGCTGGTGCCGGTGGGGTTCTGGTACATGCTGTTGAGGAAAAAATAGGCGGGTTTGTGCTGCTCCAGCAAGCGCTCCAGGTCCTCGATAGCCGGGCCCTGGGTGCCTCGCGCCACCGCCAGGGTCCTGACCCCGTGCAGCCTCAGCAGGTTGAACAGGTTGTAGTAGCCGGGGCTCTCCACCAGCACCAGGTCACCGGGTTTGAGCAGCGTGCGCACCAGCAGGTCAAGGCCCTGGCTGGCCCCCTGGGTCGTGAGAATCTGCGGCAGGTCGACGTGGATGTCGATCAAGTCCAGGCGTTTCTGAATGTGCTGGCGCAGCTCGACCGACCCCAGCGGCGTGCTGTAGTTGAACAGGGCGTGGTTGTCGCTGCGCACCACCTGGCGGATGGCCTGGCCCAGGTCGGTGTCGTCCCGCCAGGCGTCGGGCAGCCAGCCGCAGCCGAGCTTGAGCCGCGAAGACTGCGGCTCGAACAAGGCCCATGCGCCCTCCTCTTCGCCCGCCGCCGGTTCCTTCGGGCGCGACACCTGGGGCGCGACGAAAAAACCCGACCCATGCCGGGACTCCAACACCCCACTGGCAACCAGTTGGTCGTAGGCCTTGATCACACACGCCAGGCTCACGCCGTTTTCCTGGGCCAGTTGCCGGATCGAGGGCATCCGGGCACCGGGGCGGATGCGCTGGCGCTTTATCCAGCCCAGCAACTGCGCCACCAGTTGCCGGACCATCGGCTCGGTGGCGTTGCGATCGATGTTCAGGTCCATGGCACGCCTTCTAAGTGTTCGCTGTTTTTTGGCGAACAGTTAAACACAAAACGCTCCGGGCTGTTTCTTGTTCCTGGGGGAGTCGGCGGTGATAGTCCTCGGGACTTACGATTTCCTGAGGAACGCGCTTGAACGCACAGTATCGACACTCATGGGGGCTGGCTTTCGGCCTGTGCCTGATCACCCTGGCCGTGAACCTGCAGGCACCGTTGTACACCGCCTATGCGCAGGCTTCCGGTCATGGGGCCGGCGCCACGGCGGTGGCCTTTTCCTGTTATGTGCTGGGGGTGCTGCCGGTGTTGTTGGCCTTCGGCGGGATCGCCGACCGAGTGGGCCGCCGGCCCTTGATCCTGTTGGCGCTGGGCCTGTCGATGCTGGCGACGGTGGTCACCTCGATCTGGCCGAACCTGATCGCGCTGGGCCTGGCGCGGCTGATGATGGGTGTGGGCACGGGGCTCGCTTCGGCGACCGCGACGGCTTACATGACCGAACTGATGACCGGCGGCGACACCCGCGCGGCTGCCAACCGGGTCACCGCCAGTACCTCGCTGGGCTTCGGCCTCGGCGCGGCATTGACCAGCCTGTTCCTGATCGTTCAGCACAGCGTCGTGCCCGGCAGTTTTTGGCTGCAACTGACCCTGGCGGCCCTGGCGATGGGCGTGGTCGTCCGGTTGCCGGACCCTGCCACGCGCAACAGCCATGCACCGCTGCTGCGCCTGCCGCTGTTTCCCGCTGGCAGCCTGCCCTACAGCTTTTCGATGCTGCTGGCCTGGGCCACCTCGGGGCTGGTCATCGCGATATTGCCATCGGTGCTGGCCGCCCACGCCTTGCAGCAGTGGTCGGGCCTGTCGACCTTTACCGTGATCAGTTGCGGGCTGCTCTTCCAGCCCTGGGCCCGCCGCCTGCCCCCGGCCCGTGCCACCGGCATCGGCTTGCTGGTGCTGCCCGTAAGCTATGCGCTACTGGCGTGGGGCGCCAGCAACGGTTCGCTGCTCGCGGTGCTGTTGGGCGCCCTGGGGGCCAGCAGCGCGTGCTACGGTTTTCTGTACCTGGGTGGGTTATCGGCGATCACGGCCATGGCCGGCCTGGAAAAGGCCCGGGTCAGCGCCGGTTTTTTCCTGTTCGCGTATATCGGTTTCAGTCTTCCGGTGGTGGTCACCGGCGTGGTGGCCGACGCGTTCGGCGCCGATATGGCGTTGATCCTGTTCGGGGTGGCGTTGATGGTCGGATCGTTGGTCACCGGGTGGGTGGTTGTTCGCAAGGTGGAACCTGTGGCGAGGGCGCTTGCTCCCGCTCAATTGAGTGACAATCACTGAAATGGGGCTGCTGCGCAGCCCAGCGGGAGCAAGCTCCCTCGCCACGGGATAAAGCTCGCAGCAAGGCTCGACACTGGCTTCGGCAAAGTCGTATACCATATCCCCAACTCCACCAGCCGACCTGCCGCCGTGACCTTATCCAAGTTCAACCTGCCTGATCTGGGCAACACCCCCACCACTTCGGAAATCATCACCCGTCACCTGCGCGATGCCATCGTGGCCGGGCATTTTGCCGAAGACGAGCCGATTCGCCAGGACGACATCGCCCGGCAGTTCAACGTCAGCAAGATCCCCGTACGCGAAGCCCTCAAGCGCCTGGAGGCCGAGGGCCTGGTGATGTTCCAGCGCAATCGCGGGGCGATGGTCACGCGCATCTCCGAGGCGGAACTGGCGCAGATGTTCGAGGTACGCATGTTACTGGAGGACAAGGTGCTGCGCCTGGCGATCCCGAACATGACCGAAGACACTTTCGCCCGCGCGGACAGTATTTGCCGGGAGTTCATCGGCGAGGACGATGTGGGCCGCTGGGCCGAGCTGAACTGGCAATTGCATGCCTGTCTCTACGAACCGGCACAACGGCCGTTCCTGGTGGGGCTGATCCGTTCGGTCCACGACAAACTGGAGCGCTACCTGCGCATGCAGATGAGCCTGTCGGCCGGCAAGGACCGCGCCGACCACGAGCATCGGGAAATCCTCGACGCCTGCCGCGCCGGCGATGTCGAACGGGCGGTGAAACTCCTGGACGAACACATCGCCGGCGTCTGCAAGACCTTGTTCGAATTCCTGCCCTCCAGCCATTGACGACCGGGGGCATCCCCGGCGCTTTTGTGGGAGCGGGCTTGCTCGCGAAGACGGCGGCACATCCAATCTCACCGTCACAGACCCACCGCTTTCGCGAGCAAGCCCGCTCCCACAGGGGATAGTGGATTTCACGCACATACCGGGCATCCCCCCGGCGCTTTTGTGGGAGCGGGCTTGCTCGCGAAGACGGCGGCACATCCAATCTCACCGTCACAGACCCACCGCTTTCGCGAGCAAGCTCGCTCCCACAGGGATAGTGGATTTCACGCACATACCGAGCATCCTCCCGGCGCTTTTGTGGGAGCGAGCTTGCTCGCGAAGACGGCGGCACATCCAATCTCATCGTCACTGACCCACCGCTTTCGCGAGCAAGCTCGCTCCCACAGGGATAGTGGATTTCACGCACATACCGGGCATCCTCCCGGCGCTTTTGTGGGAGCGAGCTTGCTCGCGAAGACGGCGGCACATCCAAATTCACCATCATTGACCCACCGCTTTCGCGAGCAAGCTCGCTCCCACAGGGATAGTGGATTTCACGCACATACCGGGCATCCCCCCGGCGCTTTTGTGGGAGCGGGCTTGCTCGCGAAGACGGCGGCACATCCAAGTTCACCATCATTGACCCACCGCTTTCGCGAGCAAGCCCGCTCCCACACAGAGCTGGGGTTCCCGCGATGTTTAGAACAGGTTCTGCACCTGTTCCAGCACGGCGCGGTTCATCTGGCCGGTGTGGGTGTGCAGGCTGACGTAGCTTTGCAGCATGTCGAGCTTGGTATTGAGCAGGTCTCGACGGGCCTGGAACACCCGTTGCTGGGCGTCGAGGATGTCCACGGTGGAACGCACGCCGCCCTGGAAGCCTTTTTCCGTCGAGGTCAGCGCACGCTGATTGGACTCCACCGCCCGCTGTATCGCCTTGCTCTTGGCAAACCCCGCCACGACGCCCAGGTAGTCGGTCTCGATGTCCTCGGCCAGTTGCTGGCGTTGCACGTCGTAGTCGGACTGGGCCCCGGCCAGTTGCGCCTCGGCCTTGGCCACCGACGCACGCACCGCGCCGCCACGGTACAACGGGATGTCCAGTTGCACGCCGACGTAATAAGTGTCCTGGCGCGGGTCGAGTTCCTGGTATTGGCGGGTTTCCCGGCGGGTCAGTTGAGTGGTCAGGGACAAGGTCGGGTAGTGCCCGGCGCGCTGGCTGTCGGCCTGGGCCTCGGCGACCTTGACCGCCGCCAGCCGCGCGGCCAACTCGGGGCTGGCGTCGCGGGCGATCGCCGTCCAGTAAGACAAGTCCTGCTCTGGTGGAATCGGGTTGGCGGTGGCCAGTTCCTCGCGCATGGGCTGGATGTCCTCGATCGGTACACTGGCGCGCCCGGACAATGCCCGCAGCGCCGCCACCCGGCGCGCCTGGGCTTCGGCCTCCTGGGCATCGACCAGGTCGAGCCGCGCCTGGGCCTCATCGATATCGGTGATCGCGCCCTGGCCGCCCTGATAGAGTTTCTTGCTCTGAATGACCAGGCCGTTGATCGCCGCCTTCTGCTGGGCGATCAACTTGATTTCGTTTTCGGCCCGAGCCACGTCGAAGTAGCCCTTGGCGACCCGGTCATACAAAGTCTGGCCGGCAACGTCGAACACCTGTACGCCCAGTTGCCCCCGTGCCTTACCCTCCTGGTACGCCGCCCAGCGCCCCTTGTCATAGAGCGGCTGCTGCGCCGCCAGGGTGACACTGTTCGCCTGGTAGTCGTTACTGTTGACATAGCTGCGGTCATCGCCGCCATCGGTGCGGCCGCCGTAGCCATAACGTGAACTCAACGACACCTGCGGATAGAGCCCGCCCCGGCCGATCGCCTCTTCGTTCCGGGAAGCATCGAAGGCATGGGCGGCCGATTGCACGGTCGGGTCGTTGAGCCGCGAGGCGTCGTACGCAGCGGTCAGGCTCAGGCCCCCTTCGGCCGCCCAGGCAGGGCCGATCACCGCCCAACTGGTGCACAGGCCCAGCAACATCCGGGCGCGGTAACGGTGACGGTCGGTCATGCTCATTCCTCCTTGAAGGCCGCCAGCAAGCGTTCGCGCAAAGGCTTCATCAGGTAGTTCATCAAGGTGCGCTCCCCCGTCACCACCGTCACGTCGGCGAGCATGCCTGGGCGGACCAACAGCCCGGCACCCTGCAACGCTGCGACGGTCTCGGCGGGGATCTCGACCTTGGCGGAAAAATACGGCTGGTGGGTCTGTTCGTTGATCAACTGATCCGCCGAAACCGTCGTCACCGTGCCGGTGACCGTCGGCGTGTCGACCCGTTGCAGCGCGGTGAAGTGCACATGCACCGGCAGCCCGGGCCGCAGCTTGTTGGCCATCAACGGTTCGAAACGCGCAGTGATCGCCATGGGGGCGTCCAGTGGAACCACCTGCATCAAGGTCTGCCCCGCTTGCGCCACGCCGCCGACGGTATGAATGTTCACGTCCATGACTTGCCCGGACACCGGCGCGCGGATCGCCCCGTTGTCGACTTCGAACTGCAAGGCGCGAATCTGATCGGCATAGCCTGCGGCTTCGGCCGAGACTTCGCTGAGCTGGGTTTCGGCGTCCCGACGAAACTCCTGCTGCGCCTGCAAGGCCTTGAGCCGGCTTTCGTTGATGGCCTGGCGCGTCCTGCCGACGTCGCCGACGCCCGAGGCGATCTGCCCGGCCAGTTGCGCCGCGTTGCGTTCGGCCTCGAAGAGTTTGTTGCGCGGCACGTAGCCCTCCCGCGCCAGGTCACGCAGCCCTTCGAGCTCCTGCTGCTGGAAACGCATCTGCGCGTCGTAGTTGCGCTTCACGCCTTCGTAGCCCAGCAACTGCTGCTGCAACGCCGCGGCCTCGTGCTCGATGATCTGCAAGCGGCTGCCCAGCTCGGCGCGCCGGGTCAGGAACAGTTGGCTCTGCAACGCCATGGACGCCTTGACCCGCGGCTCGTCGGCACGCGCCAGCAGCTCCGGCGGCCATTGGATCTCGGCATTGCCCAGGCGCTCGGCAATCAGCCGTGCCTCGATGCTGCGGTCGTTGAGCAACTTGCCCAGGGTTACGTCCAGTTGCGACTGTGCCTGCACGGTGTTGAGCTGCACCAGCAACTGCCCTTGGGTGACGCGATCGCCGTCGCTGACCAACAGTTTTTCCACCACCCCGCCGACCAGCGACTGCACCGCCTTGCGCTCGCCCGCCACCACCACGGTGCCGCTGCCCACCACACCCTGATCGAGCGGCGCCAGGCAGGCCCAGAGCAGGAAGCCGCCCAGGGCGAGCACCAGGAAACCGACACCATAGCGCGCCGCGCCACGGGCATCGGTGCTGGCGGTGGGCAGGGTCGAGCTGCTGCGAACACTCACCCCGTGCTCGCTGTAGGTGTGCGCTCCCGGCGTCAGATCACGCATCTTTGCCTGCCTCCCTCACCGCAGCCGGCCTCGGCCCCGGCATCAACGCCTTGAGAACCCGGTCCCGGGGGCCGAACGCCTGTTGCGTGCCGTCCTTGAGCACCAGGATGTGATCAACCACCGCCAGCACGTTCGGCCGGTGGGTGATCAGCACCACCGTGCTGCCCGCTGCCTTGAGCGCGTTGATGGCCTGCACCAGCGCCAGTTCGCCGGCTTCATCGAGGTTGGAATTGGGTTCATCGAGCACGATCAGCGCCGGCCGCCCGTAGAGCGCGCGAGCCAGCCCGAGGCGCTGTTTCTGCCCGCCGGACAAGCCCAGCCCACCAGGGCCCAGCGGCGTGTCGTAGCCCTTGGGAAAACGCAGGATCATCTCGTGGATCCCGGCCAGGCGTCCGGCGGCGATGATCTTGTCCGCGTCCTGTTCGCCGAAGCGAGCGATGTTGTCGGCCACGCTGCCGTCGAACAGTTCGATGTCCTGGGGCAGGTAGCCCAGATGCGGGCCCAGGGCGTCGTGGGTCCACTGGCTGATCTCGGCGTCGTCCAGGCGCACCGAGCCGCCCATGGCCGGCCAGACGCCAACCAGTGCCCTGGCGAGGGTCGATTTACCGCTGGCGCTGGGTCCGACAACGGCCAGCACGTCCCCTTTGGCCAGGCTGAACTGGATGCCCCGCAGAATCGGCTGCGTGGCACCCGGCGTACCGACGTACAGTTGCTCAAGGCGCACCGCGCCGCTGGGGGGCGGCAACGGCATGCGCAGGCGTTCGCGCGGATGCTGGGCCAGCAACTGGCTCAAGCGCTGGTAGCTCTGGCGCCCGGCGTTGAATTGCTTCCACGAACCGATGGCGATTTCCACCGGCGCCAGGGCCCGTCCCAGCAACAGCGACATCGCGATCATCATGCCTGCCGACAACTGCCCTTCCAGCACCAGCAGCGCGCCCAGCCCCAATGACAACGACTGGCCCGAGATGCGCACGAAACGCGTCGCCGAGGTGATGCGCGCACCGCGATCGCTGGCGTGGGCCTGGGCCGCAATGATGCGCTGCTGCAACAGGCTCCAGCGTTGGCGCAACGGCCCGAGCATGCCCAGGGCCTGGATCACTTCGGCGTTGTGCAAGGTGCTGTTGACGTAAACCGCCGACTGCACGCCCAACCGATTGGCTTCCCCCAGGCGCGTGCGCGTCGCCAGTTCCCCCCACAGCGCCAGGCCGACCAGCACCAGGGCGAGGATCAACGTCAACACGCCGAACCAGGGATGAAAGATGAACGCCACCAACAGGAAGATCGGCAGCCATGGCGCATCGAGCAACGCGATCAGGCCCTGGCCGGTGATCAGTTGCCGCAGCGTGGCCAGGTCGGTGAGCACCTGGGCCGGGTTGGCGTTGTGCTCGCGCAGGCTGCGGGCGAAGGCCGCGTCGAAGATCCGCTCGCCGAGGGCGTCGTCGAGCCCGGCGCTCATGCGGATCATCACCTCCCCGCGCACCCACTCGATCAACGCACTGAACAGGAACAGACCCAGGGCGATCAAGGTGAGCATGAACAGCGTGGTTTCGTTGCGACTGGTGAGCACCCGGTCGTACACCTGCATCATGTACAGGGACGGCACCAGCACCAGCAGGTTGATCACCCCGCTGAACAGCGCAAGCGACCAGAACACCCGGCGATAGCTCAGTAAAGCGGCATCAATGTCATGACGCGGATCGAGAAGCAAACCCATAGAATGTCGCCCGCAAAAGAAAGAGTCGGTCCAAGACGCAATCCATCGCGCGCTTTCTGCCCGAAGGCATTGGAGAAAACACTCACGTCGCTTTCAGTGACGATCCTCGTCGCTACAGGCGCCAGTAACTGACAACGCCGCTACCGGTTAGTGCCGGTTCGACAGGCTGGGTTTTTACAGTGGGTGACCAGCGGGAGGGTTGTGCTGCAAGCCAGGGTTTTCGGGGCCTCGAACGGGCCCCGGGTGTGGATTTCTTGGCGCCAGCAACGTGGCGCCAAGCGGGCGAAAAACGCCGCCGGACTATCCGAGGGAAGCGGCCCGTTCGGGCTGCGCATGCTGCCGGGAAGTCACCAGCCCGATGAACGAAATCACCAGCGCCAGCCCCAGGGTGGTGCTCACTTCACTGCGGTGTTCGGGCGTCACCATCATCACCGCCAGCGCCGCCGAGATGAACACGATCACCAGCCAGGTCAGCCACGGGAACAGCCACATGTGAAAAGCCAGCTCGACGTTCTGCCGATGCAGCATCCTGCGCATGCGCAGCTGGGAAATGGCAATTACCAGGTACACCAGCAATGCGATGGCGCCGGAGCTGGCGAGCAGGAACTGGAACAGCCCCGCCGGCATGAAGTAGCTGAACAAGGTGACCCCTGCCCCCAGCACGGTGCTGGCGATCACCGCCGAGCGCGGGACACCGGCCGCGGACGTCACTTTCAGCGCCTTCGGCGCATCACCGCGGCGCCCCAGGGAATACAGCATGCGTGAGGCGATGTAGATCGAGGAGTTCATGCAACTGGCCACGGCAATCAGCACCACCGCATCAACCATGAGCTTGGCGTGGGGAATGTTCATCAGTTCCAGCGCACGCTGGTAGGAGCCCACGGACGCCAGCAGCGGATCGTTCCAAGGCACCACGGAAATGACCACGAAGATCGACAGCAGGTAGAACACCCCGATTCGCCAGATCACCGACCGGGTCGCCTTGGCGATGTTCTGGGCCGGATCGTTGGACTCGGCCGCCGCGATGGTCACCGCCTCGGTGCCGATGAAGCTGAACATGATGGTGATGAAAGCACCGACCACCGCCGACAGGCCGTTGGGCGCGAACCCGCCGTGTTCTTCCATCAAGCGGCTCAGGCCGCTGGCTTCCCGCTCGGGGATCCAGCCCATCAACACGGCACCTCCCAGGGAAATGAAACCGATGATCGCCACCACCTTGGCCATCGCGAACCAGAACTCGAACTCCCCGTACTTGGCCACGCTGAACAGGTTGGTCACGGCCAACAGGACAATGGACGCCGAGGCAAACACCCAGGCGTCCACGGCCGGAAACCACTGGTTCAGGACATGCCCGGCGGCCAGCGCCTCGATCGGTATCACCAACACCCAGAACCACCAGTAGAGCCAGCCGATGGTGAAGCCCGCCCAACGGCCGATGGCCTGGTCGGCGTAGGTGGAAAAGGATCCGGTGTCCGGGTTGGCCACCGCCATTTCACCCAGCATGCGCATGACAAGGACCACCAACAGCCCGGAAAACAGGTAAGCCAGCAAGACGGCCGGGCCGGCGGCGGCGATAGCGTGTCCGGAGCCGACGAACAGGCCCGCGCCGATGATCCCGGCGATGGACAGCATGGTGACGTGACGAGGCTTGAAGCCCTGCGCCAGATGGCCGTTCGAATCCTTGAAGCTGGGGCTGGTCATTTTCTTATTCTCTTTTGATCGGCATTGAGGCGTAGACAGGGATCAGTGGGTGACTGCCCCTCTTGAAGCGCTGACTTCCGGTTTTTCCTGGTCCCCCCTTTACGTATCTGTGTAACCGGATGGAATGACGCGTCACGTTACCTGCCTTGCCGACGGGGCAAATTACCTGAGCGCGCCGCCTCAGTGCCTGATCTCGCCACTGCCGGCCCCCCTCCAGAGCCGAGCCAAAAGGCCAGTATTTGAAATGAGTGCTTCAAATATTTTATCCAGTTAAGTATTTTGCACAGGTATGCGGAAGCCCGCTCGCCCCCACCTTTGCGGCAGAGGGACGGTGGTGTGCGGCGGCCGCCTCTTCTCTCCCAGACAAGGACCTCCCGTGAGCGGACTGCGTGAACGCCAGAAAGCCGAACGACGGCAAGCCATCAGCAAAGCGGCCATCGAACTGTTCGAGCGCCAGGGCTACCAGGACACCACCATCGAACAGATCGCCAGCCAGGCCGGCGTCTCGGCACCCACCGTGTTCAAGTACTTCGGCAACAAGCAGGAAATCATCCTGGAAATCCTCCACGAGGCCGACCAGCGCGCGCTCAAGGACACCCGCAGCCAGATCCCCGGGATTGAAGACCCGGTCGAGGCGATGTGTTACCTGGAGCGATTACTGACCGGGTACGCCCTGGAAGTCATGCACCCGAGCCTGTGGCGCGAACTGCTGCCGCTGATCCTGTTCGGGGGCGACAACGATTTGCCCGAAGGCTATCGCGCCATGAACGATGCGCTGCGAGCTGAAATCAGCGGCCTGCTCAGGGAGTTGCAAGCGGCCGGCAAGCTGCGCGCCGACCTCGACGTGGAACTGGCCGCCTTCCTGCTCAATGACTATTCACACCTACAACTGTATCGGCTGGTCAACCAGCAGCAGCCGGATGTCGAGGCTCACTCCAGCCAGGTCCGGCGGATCACCGAGCTGCTGTTCCATGGCATGCGGGCCTGATTAAGCCATGGAAAAGGCCCGGCGCCACGACGCCGGGCCAGCCTGCTCAGCGATTGCTCTTGATGGTGGTCCAGGTGCGCGTGCGGATCCGCTCGACGGCGGCCGGCACCGGCTCCAGGGCAAACAGCGTCTTGCGGGCTTCGTCCGGCACGTACATGGCGGGGTTGTTGCGGATCTCGGCATTCACCAGCGCGGTGGCATCCTTGTTGGGGTTGGGGTAGCCGATCTTGTTGCTGACCCGGGCAATCACGTCCGGGCGCAGGATGTAGTTGATGAAGGCGTAGGCCTCTTGGGTGTGAGGGGCATTGGTCGGCACCATCATCACGTCCGACCACACCGGCGCGCCCTCCTTCGGCAAGGCCATCTCGACCTTGACGCCCTTGCCCGCGGCATCGGCCAGTTGCTTGGCCAGGGCCACGCCGCCGGACCAGCCCACGGCGACGCACACATCACCGTTGGCCAGGTCCATGCCGTAGCGCGATGAGCTGAAATAGTTGATGTAGGGGCGAATCTTCAGCATCGCGGCCTGGGCCTTCGGGTAGTCCTCGCGCTTCAGGCTATTGGGATCGAGGCCTTCGTAGTGCAAGGCGATCGGGATGATTTCGTTGGCGGCATCGAGAAAGCCCACGCCACAGCTGGCCAGCCGGGATAGATTCTGTTCCTTGAAGATGATGTCCCAGCTGTTCATCTGCACATCGGCGCCCAGCGCCTTGCGCACCTTGTCGACGTTGTAGCCGATCAACGTGGTGCCCCAGAGGTACGGCACGGCGTAGCGGTTACCGGTGTCGCCCACCGCTTCGAGGGACTTCATGAACTCCGGGTCCAGGTGCTGCCAGTTGGGCAATTGGCTGCGGTCCAGTGGCTGGACGGCACCGGCGGCGATCAGGTGGCTGACGTTGGAGCTGCTCGGGTAGACCACGTCATACCCGGAGTTGCCGGTCAACAGCTTGGACTCCAGGGTCTCGACACTGTCGAATACGTCGTAGATCGGGCGAATACCGGTTTCTTCCTGGAAGCTCTTGAGGATTTCCGGCGGCAGGTACTCGATCCAGTTGTAGATCCGCACCGTGCGTTCGTCGGCCATCCCCGCGCCGCTGACCAACAATGAAATCAAACCGCCCAGCAAGGTGTTACGCAACGACTTGTACATGGGAAAAACTCCAGCGCGGCTGCGAAGGCTCGCGACACTTAATAGCGGTAGGTAAAGGACATTTCCAGTGCGCTGAATGTCTGGTCATCGCCAAACACCTGCTTGGCCGCGGCCATGGGCTTGACCCAGTTATAGGACAGCGACGTCACCAGCGCCCTGGACGGCGCCCAATCAAGGAAGACGACGCTCTCGTCGGCAAAACGCCGGTCATTGACGGCGGCCCCCATGTAGTTTTTTTCGTCCAGCCAGAACTGGTAGTGGATCGTTCCCAAGGTCAGCGTTTCGTTGAGGTGCGTCTTGAGGGAGAACTGCTGGACATTTTCATTGCTGTTGAACAGCAGGTAGTTGCCGACCACATCGCCCACCAGCCAGGTGCCCCAGTCGACATAACCCTTGCTGAGCGGGTCCCAGGACGCCTGACGGTTGTCGGCGAGGTTGTCGTCCCCCGAAAAGTGGGTGTAGCGATAGCCGATGATCGGCGTCAGCGGCACGTTTTCGAAGGCATAATCTGCCTGGGCGTACCAGGCCTCGGCGTCATAGTCGACGCCTTCGCCGTGCCCGCGCTCTACGGCATATTCAGCGTTGAGCGTCAGCGCCGGCACGCCCGGCACCTTGGCGTTGAGCGCCCGGACGTTGTACACCTGCATGCCGTCGCGGCGCAGCGGCGTCGCACCCTTGGGGCCCAGGGCATTGACCTTCATGGCCATGGCCCCGAGCGTCACCTGGTCGGCGAGGTTGTAGTCGAGGTTGGCGCCGGTCATGCGGAAGTCGCCCAGGTCGCCGTCAGTGCGCAAGGAGAAAGCTTGGGTCTTCAATGCGCCATGGTCCCAGGCCAACAGCGCCGATTCCTTGAAGGCGGTTCTTGGCGCGAGCCAATAGGCGCCGTCCTTGAACTGGTCGAGGTCGCCGTCCATGACAATGAAACCGGTGCCGATCATGTAGTTTTGGCGCCCGGCCGTGAAGGTCCACTCCCCGGCGCGAAAACCGCCATAGAACTCTTCAGTGGAGACCTCGCCGTCGGAACGCCGTGTGAAGCCACCGGCGTCGCCGTCGCCCAGGGTCGTCGCCGCCACCAGCGAGCCCCCGGCCAACAGGCTGAAGTCGGGCTGCAAGGCATATTCGAGCTTGACGCCGGGCTTGAGGTAGAACTCTTGCCAATCGATTTTCGTGCCGTCGTTGCGGCGGCTGCGCAGATCGATCCGGCCCGCGCCGAAATTGACCTGGCGGGTCGAGAGGATGGCGCCGCCCGCCGTCAGGTTGGCCTCACCCTTGAGGTTGCCGTCCTCGAACGTGTAGCCCGCCAGGACCGCTTGGGTGGTCAGGGGTAACCCGAACGCCAGCAACGTTCGGGACAAACGCATCATGGAAACCATTTGGAGCTCCTGTGTGATTATTGTTGTTACAGGGCAGTGAATGGCGGCGCAAAGCGTCGCCCAACACCTGGCCAGGCCAGGTGAATGGAACGCAGGTTTCTTATCGTCGGGCGCGGGTCAATCGCGCAGTTGCGCGGCGATGGCTCGCAGCATGCGTACGCTGTCGGTGTCGAACGGGCCGATGGCGTCATCCAGCGAAGACTGCTTGACGATCACCACGCCGGAAGGTTTGTCGACAAACAGGTATTGGCCATGAATGCCACCGGCCATGATCGCCTGGCTGTGGTCGTTGAAGACGTACCACTGGCTGCGGTAGGACGCGCCGGGGGTCCAGGCGTGGAAGTCGGCTGACGTGGCATAGACCGCCGGGTCGGCACCGGCGGCGATGCGGGCCACCGTCTCGGCCGAGAGCAGTTGTCGTTCGCCCTGGCGGCCGTCGTTGGCCAGCAGGCGTCCGAAACGCGCCATGTCCCGCAACGTCGCGCTGAAACCGGCGCCGGCCACGCTGCGGCCCCACGGATCGGCCATGAAGTAGCCGTCGCGCTCGCAGCCCAACTGGCGCCATACGGTTTGCAGCAACTGGTGACAGGCCTTGCCACTGGCCCGCTCCATGACCCAGGCCAAGGCTTCGGTGGTCGCCGTCACGTAGCTGAAGAAGCCGCCGTGCTGGCCGCGCTTTTTCAGGGACGGCAGGAACTGATACAGCGACTCGAACTGCGCGTATTGCGCCGGCGCCGGCTGGAACCCGCAGGCATAGCCGTACTGGGAGCTCTCGGAATCCGGGTCTTCGTAGACTTCGCTGTAGTCGATACCCACCGCCATGTCGAACAACTGGCGCACGGTGGCATCGCCGAACGCGCTGCCCGCCAGCTCCGGCACGTAGAAGGCAGCGGGTAATGTCGGGTCCAGCACACCGTCGCACACCAGTTGCTCGCCCAAGGTGCCGACCAGCGACTTGGTCACCGAAAACATGACGTGCCGGTCCTCGGGACGCTGCCCGTTGAAGTAGCGCTCATATAGCACCGTGTCGCCCTGCAGCACCAGGAAGGCGTCGGTCTGGCTGGCGACCAGGTGGTCGATCACGCTGATGCTCAAGCCGCATTCGCTGTCGAAGTGCAGCTTGTCCAAGGGCTGTGGCGCCTGCTTGAACTCACTGACCGGCCCGCAGCCCGCCTGCACGTCGATGGTGGGACGCAGGCGTGCCAGGTTGCGAAACCCCCATTGGTTGAACGGGGGCCGCATCCAGTTGTTCCAGGTGACGCGGTGGTGGGGTTCGGCGGGAAAGCCCTGCATGAGCAATGGCCCGTGGCGGGCGGCGTGCAAGGAAGATTCGTTGGCCTCGACGTAAAGGCTTGCCAAGGTTGGCAGGGTGTTCTGACTCATCGGGGTTGCCCCTGAACAGTGACTCTGCGTGAAAGCAGATGCAGGGAAATAATTATCCGATAATTTCTTTTAGTCAATAAATGTTTTTACAGACAGTCTCCTTTGCAACGATCTGACCGACACCGCGTCGCCGCGTGGCGATGGCTTTAAGCAAATAACTAAAGGTTATTTATTAACAATTTCTTAGATCATTTAGATTAAATCTTAAGCCGAATGGCTCGCGGGGTGCTGCCATCAAGGAGTGTTGGTCCTCACCCGACCTCAATCTCATCAACGGGTGCCATCGTCATGCAACTCCTCACGCTCCCCCCCTCCCCCAGCCTGGCCACGTCGATCCGCGCAACGGCCCAGGTCTTCGAGGACCCCAGCTCTCGTGCCTTGCTGGCTCATTTGCAACAAGTCGCACCCAGTGACGCCAGCGTGCTGATCATCGGCCAGACCGGCACCGGCAAGGAATTGGTGGCCCGCCACGTGCACAACCTCAGCGCCCGCCGCGACAAGCCGTTCATTGCGGTCAACTGCGGGGCCTTTTCCGAAACGCTGGTCGAAGCCGAACTGTTCGGGCACGAGAAAGGTGCCTTCACCGGCGCGCTGACCGCCAAGGCCGGCTGGTTCGAGGAAGCCGATGGCGGCACGCTGTTCCTCGATGAAATCGGTGACCTGCCGCTGCCCATCCAGGTCAAGTTGCTCCGCGTGCTGCAAGAGCGCGAGGTGGTACGCCTGGGTTCGCGCAAGAGCATCAGGATCAACGTGCGGGTCCTCGCGGCCACCAACGTACAGCTGGAAAAAGCCATCAACGCCGGGCATTTTCGCGAAGACCTCTACTACCGCCTCAACGTGGTCACCCTGGTGCTCAAGCCGCTACGCGAACGGCCCGGCGACATCCTGCCGCTGATCCGCCATTTCATCGCCGAGTACAGCCGCAAGCTCGGCCTCGGCGACGTGACCCTGGACGCCCAGGCTCAGCGCAAACTGCTCGACTATTCCTGGCCAGGCAACATCCGTGAGCTGGAAAATGTCATCCATCACACCTTGCTGATCTGCCGTCACCGGGTGATCGGCGTGCAGGACCTGCATTTGTCGAACCTGCGCATCGAACGCCAGGACACCACCCAGGCGTGCCTGCCGCAAGACCCCGAGGCGCTGTTGCAAAGAGCCCTGGAAAAACTGCTCGAACAGGAACAGGGCGACTTGCATGAAAAGGTCGAAGCCGAGCTGTTGCGCGCCGCCTACCGCTACGCCAACTGCAACCAGGTCCATACCGCGCAACTGTTGGGGCTCAGCCGCAATGTCACCCGCAGCCTGCTGATCAAGATCGGCGAACTGGTGGTCAACCGACGTCGCTCCCCACTCGACACCCGGGACGGCCAGGTGATCAACCTGTCAACCTGAAACCGCACCGGCACTCACAGCCTGGCGCCCCGCGCCACCGGTCCGCGCGCCCAGGTAGAAATCCTGGAGATCGCTGCGGGCCGCCAGTTGCCCGGCGCTGCCTTCGCTCATCACGCGACCGCTTTCCAACACATAGCCGTAGTGCGCGTGACGCAGGGCAACGTTGATGTTCTGCTCGGCGACCAGGAAGCTGACGCCGTCATGCCGGTTGAGCTGGTGAATGATGGCGAAGATCTCCTCGACGACCCGCGGGGCCAGCCCCATCGACGGCTCGTCCAGCAAGACCAATCGCGGCTTGGCCATCAACGCGCGGCCGATGGCGATCATCTGTTGCTCGCCGCCGGAGGTGTAGCCGGCCAGGCTGTTGCGCCGCAGCTTCAGGCGCGGGAAATGACCATAGACCCACTCCAGGTCGGCCAGCAACTGGCGCCGCGGAGCCTGGCGCGCCAGGGCACCGGCCAAAAGGTTTTCCTCCACGGTCAGTTGGGCAAAGCAATGCCGGCCCTCCAGCACCTGCACCAGGCCGTTCGCCGCCAGGGTGTGAGGGGCACTGTGGGTCACCTCCGCGCCCTGATAAACGATCCGTCCGCGCACCACTTCGCCCTTTTCGGCGCGTACCAGGTTGGACGCTGCCTTCAACGTGGTGCTCTTGCCCGCGCCATTGGCCCCCAACAGCACCACCACCTGCCCGGTCGGCACCGTCAGCGAGACGTTGCGCACCGCCAGGATGGTCTGTTCGTAGAGCACTTCAATGTCATCGATCTGCAGGATCGGCGTGTTGATCGTCATGGGGTTTCACCTCGTCCAGGGGCGACCGGACGCACATGCGCCGATCGCCTTGATGCCTCAGGATTCCTTGCTGCAATCACGCGGGGTCAGGCCCTTTTCCCGGGCGTACTGATGGGACGACGCTTCGATGATCGGCCGCAGCAAGGCACGGTCGGCCTGCACCCAGTCACTGATCAGCTTCCATTGGCTGCCGTCCCATTGCTGGAAGCGCACCGCGCCACCGCCTTCATGGTCCGAGCACGACAATTGCAACGGTTGCACCAGCCCTAGCGCTCCCAATTCCTTGAGCCGGGCGTCGTCGAGCTTGAGGTGCTCGAAGCCCCAGCGCACTTGCTCACCGGTCAACGGCTGCTTGCCGAACTTCTCCTGGGCGATGCGCACGGCTTCGACGTTGAGGATGCCGTTGACCACGCCCAGGTTGTAATACACGGTGCCGAACC
Organism: Pseudomonas chlororaphis; assembly: GCA_001023535.1. NCBI lineage: Bacteria > Pseudomonadati > Pseudomonadota > Gammaproteobacteria > Pseudomonadales > Pseudomonadaceae > Pseudomonas > Pseudomonas chlororaphis. The sequence goes on along the minus strand of CP011020.1, from coordinate 4,113,383 downwards.
GCTTGGGGTCGGCCAGGTCGCCGTGACCTGCGTCGACCACTTGTTGCTTGATGCCCTGCAGGACCGGGAAGTCAGTGCCCGAAGGGTGCGTGGTGATGGCGATGAAGCCCTTGGCGGCGGCACCGGCTGGCGCGGCGTCATCCTCGGAGTTGCTCCAGATATTGCCGATGATGTGATCGGCCGGGAAACCGACTTTCTGCGCGGTCTTCAACGCCACCGGGTTCATCACGCCCCAGCCGCGCAGGATCACCCAATCGGGTTTTTCCCGGCGGATGTTCAACCATTGCGATTGCTGTTCGTTGCCCGGGTGCGGCACTTCCAGCAGGGTCAACGCAAAGCCGTACTTGTCGGCCAGGGTCTGCAAGACCTCGTTGGTTTCCTTGCCGTAGGGCGAGCCGTGGTACAGGGTGACGATCTTCAAACCCTTGAGCTTATCCAGCCCACCGGCCCGCTGACCGATGTAGTTGATGATCGCCGACACCTCGGAATACGGGTTCAACTGCAACGGGAAAACGTACGGGAACACGCTGCCGTCGGTGGAATCCGTGCGCCCGTGGTTGATGGTGATCAGCGGCAGTTTGTCGGCTGTCGAACGTTCCAGCGTGGCGTAGGCGATGCCCACCGATAACGGGTTGGTCGCCGCTGCCGGCGCGCCGTTCAAGCCTTTCTTCAGGCGCTCGTAGCATTCGACGCCTTTTTCCACCACGTACTCGGTTTCGCATTCGCTCCAGGTCAGCTTGACGCCGTTCACGCCGCCGTTGGCATTGACGTACTTGAGGTAGTCGATAAAGCCGCCGAAAAACCCGCTCCCACCGGCCGCGTAAGGGCCGACGCGATAGCTTTGCAGCGGGAAGTACTGCTCGTTGTCCGCCTGGACAGTGAAGGCCGCGACGGTGAGGCTGAGCGCCAATGCCAGTTGGCTGGCGAGTGATCGTTTGAACATCGGGTTTTCCTTGTAGGTATCAGTCACTGCGAAAATGGGTAGGTGCACGTCCTTCAGTAGCGCAGCGGCCATCGCCGCGCGCGTTCGCGCAAGCGCCGCCAGAGGCGCGCCAGGCCTTCTGGTTCCTTGATCAGGAACAGGATGATCAGGGCACCGAAGATCATCTTCTGCAGGTTCTCCACCTGGCCGGCGTCGATCAGCCCGCCGGGCAGCAGCGCCGCCAGGTTCGAGAGCAGGATGGGAAACAGGACGATGAACGCGGCGCCGAGGAAGTTGCCCAGCAAGCTGCCGAGGCCGCCGATAATGATGATGAACAGGATCTGGAACGAACGATTGAGATCGAACCCATGGGGCTCCACCGTGCCCAGGTACGCGAAGGCCCAGAGCGCACCGGCCACCCCGAGGAAAAATCCGCTGATGGCGAAGGCCAGCAATTTGGTCTTCGCCAATGGAATCCCGATGATCGCAGCAGCGGCGTCCATGTCGCGCACCGCCATCCAACTGCGCCCCAGTTCGCTGCGCACCAGGTTCTTGCCCAGCCAGAACAACGCCACCACCACACTCAGGGTGAGCAGGTAGCGCCCGGCCGGGGCGTCCAGGTTCCAGCCGAACACGCTCAGCGGCGGCGCGCTGATGACGCCCGAGGCGCTATTGTTGGAAAACCAGCTATAGCGGGTCAGCGCCCAGGTCACGAAAAACTGCGCCGCCAGGGTCGAGACCAGCAGATAGAAGCCCTTGATGCGCAGACTGGGCAAGCCGAACACCAGCGCCACCAGTGCCGCCGTCAAGCCACCCAGCGCGATACTGACCAGCAATGGCAAGGCGCTGACGCGTATTTCCAGGTTGTAGGTGGCAAAGGCCCCCACCGCCATGAACGCCGCGGAACCGAGCGACAACTGCCCGGCGTAACCGGTCAGCAGGTTCAGCCCCAGGCCGGCCAGGGACAGCACCAGGAACGGAATCAGGATCGCGCTGAGCCAATAGTCGTTGCCGAGCCAGGGCACGCCGATGAAAGCCACCAGCAGCAAGGCGACGAGCCCGTGGCGATCCTGGCGCAGGGCGAAGACACGGCGGCCTTCGGCATAGCGCGTCGTGAACTGGCCGGCTTCTCGATAGAACATGGTGCTCCCCCTTCTAGACTCGCTCGATGGCACGTTCGCCAAACAACCCCGCCGGACGCACCAACAGGAACAGCAGCGCCAGCACGTAGGGGAACCAGTTCTCGATACCGCTGCCGATCACCGGTCCGAGGTACACCTCCGCCAGTTTTTCCGAGGCACCGATGATCAGCCCGCCGACAATCGCGCCGCTAATGGACGTGAAGCCGCCGATGATCAGCACCGGCAACGCCTTGAGCACCACCAGCGACAGCGAAAACTGCACCCCCAGGCGAGCGCCCCAGAGCAGGCCGGCGACCAGCCCGACAAACCCCGCCACCGACCACACCACCACCCACACGCGCTGCAAGCGGATCCCCACGGCCAGCGCCGCCAGCGGATCATCGGCCACCGCTCGCAGCGCCAGGCCCAGCCGGGTGCGGTTGAACAGCCACGACAGCACCAGCACCAGCGACGCCGCCGTCAGTGCGGCGAACAGGTCGAACTGCGACAGCAACAGCCCGCCCAGTTCCAGCGGCTCGTCGCTGATGCCCAGTTCCAGGCCATGCACCTGCGCGCCCCACAGCGCCTGGGCGAAGCCTTCGATGACGTAGGACAGCCCGAGGGTGGCCATGAACAGCGTGATGGGCGAACGGTTGACCAGTGGGCGCAGCACCACGCGCTCCACCGCCACGGCGATGAGCACCATCGCCGCCAGGCTGATGAGGAACGCCAGCCAGAAAGGCACGCCGCGCTCCAGGAGGCTGACGAAGGTCAGCGCGGAAAACAGCACCATGGCGCCCTGGGCAAAATTGAACACCCCGGAGGCCTTGTAGATCAGCACGAAGCCGATGGCGACCAGGGCGTACATCACCCCTGCCAGCAACCCGCCAATCAATACTTCAAAGAAAAATTCCATGCCTGTTCCTGTTCTGCGGGCACAACTTGCCTGCCTTCCCGGTCGGGAAAGCCTCCAATAGTGAATGTCAGTGGCGAGTGCCCAGGTAGGCCGAAATGACCTCGGGGTTCTGCCGTACCGCGTCGGGCGTGCCGTCACCGACCTTGCGACCGTAGTCCAGCACCACCACGTGGTGGCTGATGTCCATGACGACGCCGATGTCGTGCTCGATCAACACCACGGTGGTGCCCAGCTCACGGTTGATGTCGACAATGAACCGGCTCATCTGCTGCTTCTCGTCGGCATTCATCCCGGCCATGGGTTCATCCAGCAGCAACAGCCGAGGCTCCGCCGCCAGGGCGCGAGCCAGTTCCACCCGCTTCTGCAAGCCGTAGGACAAGGTGCCGACCAGCACGTCGCGCCACGGCTGCAAGTGAAGGAACTCGATCACCCGCTCTGCCGCTTCGCGCTGCCGATCGTCCTCGTCCCGCGCCCGGCCGATGCGCAGGGCTTGTTCGATCCAGCTGCTGCGACGCTTGAGGTGACGCCCGGTGAGCACGTTGTCGAGCACGCTCATGCCCTTGAACAGCGCAATGTTCTGGAACGTCCGGGCAATGCCGCGTACCGCCACGTCGCGAGCGCGCATGCTGCGCCGCTCCTGGTGGTCGAAGCGGATGCACCCGGCCTGGGCCTGGTAGACGCCACTGATGACGTTCAACAACGAACTCTTGCCGGCCCCGTTGGGCCCGATCAGGGCGCAGATTTCACCCGTGGCTACTCGGAAACTGATGTCGGTGACGGCTTTGACGCCCTTGAATGACAACGAAATATGTTCCAGTTCCAGCACATGCGTGGCGACAGTGTTTGTCATCGGCGCGGCCCCTCAAGCCAGTTGCGACTGGCGCTCGCGCCAATCATCGGGAGTCAGTTCCACAGGGGTTGGCGGTGCTTGCCAATGAGGGACATCACCCCAGTGGCGAACCTGGATCCCCAAGCGCTGGAAAAACGCCTGGGTCTCGGGCCGCAAGGCTTCCCCCACGACCAACGGAATGCGGGTACGGGTAAACCCGAGCACGTCGCGCAATGGCCGGCGGACCAACCAGCCTCCCAACTGCCGTTGCAACACGCCTGGCGCTGGCGCCAACGCCCAATCCACCAGCCTGCGCGCCCAGCCACCAGGCTTGGGCAAGCGCTCCAGCACGTACCCGTGCAAGCGCTCGTAGGTGTCCCGCGTCCCGGCCACCAGCGTCGGGCCCAGCTCGCGCCGGTCACGATCACGGGTGGCCAGGCTCTCAGGAAAATTCAGGCAAAAACCCGCCACCAGCCATGGCGCCAACAAGTAGCGGGCTTGTCCGCCCGAGGCAAACGCACGGGCAGCCAGCGCTTCGTCCTGCCGCCCGAGGGCTTCACGCGTCACCAGGCGTTCGCCGTCCTGCAACAGTTCGGCGTGGCTGAGACATTGCTGCTCAGGGCCCTGCGCACCTTGGCGAAAGAACACGAAGGCCGTTGGCTGAGCGTACGTGGGCGGCGCCTGACTGGCAGTCGACTGGTGGGCCACCAGCGTCGCGTAATCCAACGCCTGCACCGCTGGCAGGGCCTGGGGCAGCCCGCGCGGATCGAGGTACACCAATACCTGCGCCGTTACCGATGCCGCTTGCAGGCGCAGGATTTCCTCGGCGCCCTCCACCAGGACGAAATCCGGTTGCAGGGCGCCGAGTAACTGCGTCTGCTCAGGCGCCGGTTCCAGTGGATCGAACAGGCTCGCCACGCCACCCAGCCATTGCGCAGCCAAGGCCGCGAGCAGCGCTTGCGGACGGGGCCGGCTGATGATCGTCAGCGTCGCGCCCACCGAGAACCCCCGAGCCTGCAAGGCAGCGGCCAGGCGCTGCACCTCGTCGCCCAATTGGCCCCAGGTCCGCACCTGCCAGATGCCCAGGTGCTTGTGGCGCAGGGCGACGTCGGCACCATGCCGCCGCGCCTGGCGCTGCAACCACTGGTGCAAACTGGACGGCGAGTCGTCGTGTGTATCGGTGAGCGTCCCCATGTTCGCCTCCGCGCCTACGCCACCGCCGCCGTTCGGGTGGCGGCCTTGCGTTGTTCCAGTTCACGCACCAGCGGCAAGACCTTGCGCCCGAAATATTCGACCTCTTCCTGGAAGTGCAGGAAGCCGGCGAGCACCAGGTCGACCCCCACGGCCTTGAGCGCGACGATGCGTTCGGCGATCTGCTGTGGCGTGCCGATCAGGTTGGTCTTGAAGCCATCGTTGTACTGCACCAGGTCCTCGAAACTGGACTTGGCCCAGTTGCCCTCGCCTTCCGGGCTCGACTTGCCGGCCTGCTTGGCCGCGTCGCCAAAGGCGTTCACTGCCTCCGGGTCAGCCTGCTCGATGATCTGCGCGAGTACCGCACGGGCTTCCTCCTCGGTGTCGCGGGCGATGACGAATGCGTTCACCCCGACCTTGACCGTGTGCTGGTTGGCGGCGGCTTTGGCCCGCAGGTCATCGATCTGGGCCTTGACGCCTTCCACGGTATTGCCATTGGTGAAGTACCAGTCGGACACGCGCGCGGCCATGTCCCGCGCGGCGCGAGAGCTGCCGCCCTGGAAGATTTCCGGGTGCTGTTGCAACGGTTTCGGCTTGAGGGTGTAGTCGTGGAAGCGGTAGAAGTCACCGCGAAAGGTGAAGTTGTCGGTGGTCCAGATGCCCTTGAGGGAGGTGATGAATTCTTCGGAACGCCGGTAGCGCTCGTCATGCTCCAGCCACGGCTCACCGATGGCGGTGAACTCCCCCTTGAACCAGCCGGACACCACGTTGATCGCCACGCGGCCGCCGGTCAGGTGGTCGATGGTCGCAATCTGCTTGGCCAGCACCGACGGCGTCCATGGCCCCGGTAGCACCGCGGCGATGACTTTCAGGCGTGTGGTGGCGGCCAGCAGGGCGTGACTGAACGCCACGGACTCATGCTGGTATTCGGCCCCGTAGCCGGCGGTGAAACGGACCTGGGACAACGCGTAGTCGAACCCCGCCGCTTCGGCGATCTGCGCCAGCTTGCGGTTGTAGTCGATGCCCCAATCGGTGCGTTGTTCGATCTTGCTGACCACCAGCCCACCGCTGACGTTGGGCACCCAGTAGGCGAACTTGATTGTGTCCTGGCTCATTGCATGTACTCCACGGCTCATAGAAAGAAAGCGGTTGTCAGGCGGCGCTGGCGTTGCGCCGCACATCCACGGCAAGGCTGAGGGACGCGGCCTCGGCCGCGCGCTCGATACGTTCCAGCAATTGCGCGTTGGCGATTCGGTAATGGCTGAAATCCGTTTCAGAGGCATAGACCCCCACCGGTAAGGTCAGGGCCTGGAAGAACCCAAACAATGGCCGCAACTGGTGATCGATGACCAAGGCATGGCGCTCGGAGCCTCCCGTGGCGGCCACCAGCACCGGCACGTTCTTCAAGGCTTCGTGATGCACGAAGTCGAACAGGTGCTTGAACAGCCCGGTGTAGGAAGCCCGGTAGACAGGGCTCGCGGCGATCAGCAGATCGGCGCTTTCAATGGCTTGCAGGTCCGCCTGCACGGCAGCGGGCAAGGCCTCGCGCCGCAACACCCCGGCGAACTGCGGACCGACCTTCGCCAACTCGATCAGGCGTACCTCGATCGGCCGTTGCCGACCCAGGCTTTCCACCAGTGCCTTGACCAGTGCCAGGGTGCGCGAGGGTTGCTGCACACTGCCGGACACCGCCACCACGTTAAATTGCTTGCTCATCCGTTATCCCTTGCCGGTAGACGCCCCTTCAGCGTCTGCACAAGGTGTAGAGCAGCAACCGTGCCAGTTGAATATTTTCTTTATATTCAGCCAGTTAACACATCCAGACGAATCACTTCGCTGTCGCTCGACAGACAAGCTGTTGATCCACTGTTGCCCCACGAACACCCGGCGCTCGACAGGCCTGGGCGATGGCTGTTGCCCGGCGCACAGTGGCGCAACAGATTGTTCGCGGGAGGACAGTCGCGTTGCCCTCGACCGCGAATGGGGCCCGCATTTATGGGGGGTTGGTCGACGGGCATGGACTGTGCAATGGCCACTGACAAGCACGGCCCGTCAGTGAGCGACCTCCTCGCTCACCCCGTTAGCCGGCACTCGCCTACTCGCCATCGAAGGAACACCACCATGACTGCACAGCAACAACACCTGCCCCCGACCCTTTCCAGCGGTACCGACTATGAAGCCCTGGCCGAGCGATTCCGGCCGATCTTCGTGCGCATCCAGGCCGGCGCGCTGGAGCGTGAGCAAACCCGCAGCCTGCCCTTTGAGCAGGTGCAATGGCTGAAGGAGGCCGGTTTTGGCGCCGTGCGCGTGCCGGTCGAATATGGCGGTGCCGGGGCCTCGTTGCCGCAGCTGTTGCAGTTGCTGATCGAACTGGCCGAAGCCGATTCCAACCTGCCACAGGCCTTGCGCGGACATTTCGCCTTTGTCGAGGATCGCCTCAATGCCCATGCGGCGGAGCCACAAGACACCTGGTTCAAGCGCTTCGTCGAGGGTGACCTGGTGGGCAACGCCTGGACTGAAATCGGCGCGGTGAAGATCGGCGACGTCATCACCCGGGTGTCTCGTCATGGCGATCGATGGCAGGTCAACGGCACCAAGTACTACAGCACCGGCAGCATCTTTGCCGACTGGATCGACGTGTACGCCCAGCGCGATGACGACGGCACCGACGTGATCGCCGCCGTCCACGTGCACCAACCGGGCGTCAAGCTGAGCGACGACTGGGACGGCTTCGGCCAACGCACCACCGGCAGCGGCACCACGGTCTTCGAGCAGGCCTGGGTCGAGGCTGAACACATCATCGACTTCTCCACCCGCTTCAAGTACCAGACCGCGTTCTACCAGTTGGTCCTGCTGGCGGTGCAGGCCGGTGCCGGCCGTGCCGCGGTCCATGACTTCACCGAAAACGTACGCGCACGCACGCGAATTTTCAGTACCGGCAACGCCAGCACAGTGAGCCAGGACGTCCAGGTGCAACAAGTGATCGGCAAGGCCTCGGCCCAGGTCTATGCCGCCGAAGCCACCGCGCTGCGAGCGGCGAGCGCCGCTCAGCGGGCCTACGAGAGCCGGTTCAGCCAGGACGCCAAGGCTGAACACACCGCCAACATCGCCGCCGAACTGGAGTCGGCCCAGGCCCAGGTGGTCATCGCCGACCTGATCCTGCGCGCCACCAGCGACCTGTTCAACGCCCTTGGCGCCTCCGCCACCAGCACCACCAAGGCCCTCGACCGCCATTGGCGCAACGCACGCACCGCCGCCTCGCACAACCCGCTGATCTACAAGGAACGCATCCTCGGCGACTGGGAAATCAACGGCACCGAGCCGCCGTATGTCTGGCAGATTGGCGCAGGCTCCAAGCAAAGCTGAAGCCCCAGAAATCCCCCTGTTGGAGCTTGCTCGCGAAGCGGTGTATCTGACACAGGGATGTCGAATGGACCGCCGCCTTCGCGGGCAAGCCCGCTTGTGTCTGAGTAAGGGAATAAACTCTGGGGTGAGAGGGGTAGATGGCAAGCTGTGAGTCCGCGGTGCTTGAAGCACGAGTGGGAGCAAAGCTGCCATCTACCTTTCTACTCTGGCCCATAAGCCCGAACAGTTGGACGAGCGGCACTCGAATCACAAGCGTGGGCAAAGCCAGAGCACTCTCATTTCTGAGTGTAAGAGGGTTTTGCCATGATTTCCTGGGTCGGTATCGATATATCCAAATCAAATCTCGTCGTTTGGGTTCGACCACAGAACCAAGGCTACGAGGTCCCCAATACGCCTGAGGGTTTTGCACAACTGGTCGAACAGCTAAGCCCGTACACGATTGGCCGGGTGTTACTGGAAGCCACGGGCGGCTATGAACGAAAGGTTATGGCAGCACTGCAGGAGGCAGGTTTCAATGTGCTCAGGATCAACCCTCGTCGGGCTAGAGCCTTCGCCGTAGCAATGGGCAAGAATGCCAAGACCGACCCCATCGATGCGGCTGTTCTTGCCGATTTTGCCGAAGCTCTGCATGCGTCTCACGAAAAGCCCATTTCACCTGAGCGTGAAGCACTGCGGGAGCTGATTCAGCTGCGCGAACACTTCGTCCAGCAACGAGATGACAACAAGCGCCGGCTACAGCAGGCTCAGCTTCCGGCGGTTATCGAGGTGATCAAAGATCATATTCGCTACCTGCAAATCCAAATCAAGCAGTTTGGCAAAGCCATTAATCAAAGCATGCGTAAGCTGGATGCGGAGAAAGCCGACCGACTCACATCAGTTAAAGGGATCGGCACTGTGGCGACTGCTAGTTTGTTGGTTTACCTGCCTGAGCTCGGTGAGCTTGATCGCAGAGAGATCGCGTCCCTGGCGGGAATCGCCCCCTACAACGACGACAGTGGCAATCACAGCGGCAAACGTCAGATTTACGGAGGAAGAGCGCGGGTCAGACGTGCGCTTTATATGTCGTGCTGGGTTGTCATCCGCTATCACGCCGACTTCAAGGCCCGGTACGAAGCACTTCGAGGGCGAGGCAAGAGCGCGAAAGTCGCGCTCATCGCCTGCATGCGAATATTGCTAATCAGACTGAATGCCATGCTTCGAGACGGCACTGAATGGCGGTGACGGGTGGTAGAGGTAAGACAGTTGCTCCCACAGGTTCTTCGGCCGACCCGGATGGCGTGTCCGACGCCTATTCATTGTGGGAGCGGGCTTGCCCGCGAAGATGGCTGCACATCCGACATCTCGTTGACTGACCCTCCGCTTTCGCGAGCAAGCTCGCGCCTACAGGGATCCGTCGCAGGGGATGAGTACACCGCGCTAGCCGAGCAACTGGCTCAACACCGCCCGTAACTTGCCCGGCTTGACCGGTTTGTTGAGCAACGGCGCTTCCAGTTTGCGCAGGGCGCGGCGGCATTGGTCGCTGCGGTCGGCGGTGATGATCACGGCCGGGATCGCCCGGCTGAAGTGCTCGCGCAAGCGCCTGACCACTTCACAGCCCACCACCCCATGATCGAGGTGAAAATCCGCCAGGATCAGCTCCGGCGCACGCCCTTGCAACACGTCGATGGCGCCCGCTTCGTCGGTGGCGGTCAACACTTCGCACCCCCACTGCCCCAGCAACGCGGCCATGCTCTGCAGGATGCTCAGTTCGTTGTCGATCACCAGCAGCCGACGGCCCGGTAGCGGATTGCCGGTCACCACCTGGACGGGCATCTGCGACACAGGCAACGGTTTCTCAGTGGAGAGCGGCACCTCGATGCTGAACACCGAACCCCGTCCCGGACGCGAGCGAACCTGGACCCGGTAGCCAAGGATGTGGGCGATGCGCTCGACAATCGCCAGCCCCAGGCCTACCCCCTTGCGATCGGCCGCTCGGCCGACATCCAATTGGTTGAATTCGAGAAAGATCGATTCCAGGCAATCGGCGGCGATGCCGCGCCCGGTGTCCCACACCTCCAGGCTCAAGCGCCCTGCCCGGCGCCGCGCCGCCAGGAGAATGCCGCCCTGGTCGGTGTAGCGGCAGGCGTTGCTGAGCAGGTTACGCAGGATCCGGGTCAGCAGCCGCAGGTCGGTCATGACCGCCTCGTCGGCGAATCGCACCCGCAGCTCCAGCCCCGCCGCCCCGGCCACCGATTGAAACTCCGAGGCCAGGGGCGCCAGCAGCTCGTCCAGCCGATACGGCGCCAGGTCGGGCCGGACGGCGGCCTGGTCCAGGCGGGAAATGTCCAGCAGGTCGGTGAGCAGGTCTTCTGCACCTTCCAGGGCCTGGTGAGTGCGCTCTACCAGCACCCGCTCGGTGGCGGGCAGTTGCCGCTCGCGCAGCGTGGCGATCAACAGGCGCGCGGCGTTGAGCGGTTGCAGCAGGTCATGGCTGGCGGCGGCCAGGTATTTGTCCTTGCTGCGGTTGGCGGCCTGGGCCGCGTCCCGGGCGTCGCGCAATTGCCGCTCGACCCGCTCGCGCTGGGCGATCTGCTGTTGCAGGTTGTGGTTGGCTTCCAACAGCGCATCGGTGCGTTCAGCCACCCGTTGCTCCAGTTGGTCATTGAGTTGCTGCAAGCGCTGGCGGGCCAACTCCAGCTCATCGAGACGCGCCGCCAGCTCGGGGTAATGGCTCTTGCGCGTGGAGTGATTGCCCAGCCCGAGCAAACCGGCCAGGGCCTTTTGCTGCTCGTCAGAGGGCTTCGCCATAGACGACCTCGACATCCCGTTGGCTCGACTCCCGAGGGTTGGTGAGGATGCAGGGATCGTGCATCGCATGCTGCGACAGGAACGGGATGTCCGAGGTGCTCACGCCGTGCAGGCCCAGGGTTTCGTGAAAACCGATGGTGCGCTTGAGCGCGATCAGGTGTTCCACCAGCCGGCTGCGGATCTGCCGGTGATTGAGCCCACGGCAATCGATGCCCAGCGTCTCGGCGATCACCTTGAAGCGCTCCGGCGCCGAGTTGTAGTTGAACGCCACGACGTGTTCCACCAGCACTGCGTTGCACAACCCGTGGGGCAAGTCGAGGAAGCCGCCCAGGCTGTGGGACATCGCGTGCACCGCGCCCAGGATCGCATTGGAGAACGCCAGCCCGGCCTGCATGCTGCCGAGCATGATCTTTTCCCGCAGCGCGACGTCCGCCGGGTTGGCGATCATCTGCACCAGGTTGCTGTTGATCAGGCGCATCGCCTCCAGCGCATGGGGGTCGGTCAATGGCCCGTGGCCGGTGGACACGAACGCCTCGATGGCATGCACCAGCGCGTCGATGCCGGTACAGGCCGACAGGAACGGGTCCATGCTCAGGGTGGTTTCCGGGTCGATCAGCGACACATCCGGCACCGCCGCCTTACTGACGATGGAAAACTTCATGCGTTCCTGCTGGTTGGAGATGATCACGAACTGCGACACGTCGGCCGAAGTGCCGGCGGTGGTGGGAATCAGGATCAACGGCGGGCTGGGCACATGCAGGGTGTCGACGCCTTCGAATTCGAGAATGCTGCGGCCATGGGCAACGACGATGCCGATGGCCTTGCCGCAATCCATCGGGCTGCCGCCGCCGACCGCGACGATGACGTCGCAGTGGTTCTCCCGGTACAGCTCGGCACCGAGCATCACTTCCTCGACCCGGGGGTTGGGCGAGACCGCACTGTAGAGGGCATAGTCGATGGACTGGGCCTGGAGGCTGGCCTCGACATCGGCCACCCAGCCGGCGGCGATCACGCCGGGATCGGTCACGATCAGGACCTTGCGCGCACCAAAGGTCTTGGCGTAGTTGCCAACATTGTGTCGGCATCCGGCGCCGAACATGATTTCAGGAGAAACGAACTTGCGCAGCGGGCTGAGACTCATCTTTGCAGGGGCGTGGCTCATTGGTAAGCCTGTTGTTATTGTCCGGGGATACTCTGAGCCTAAAGCATCCCGCCGTGAATGCAATCAGACCAATGGGTAGCCCGGCCTGGACGCGCCAGACCGGGCCGGCACTCATCGGTTGGCGAAGTACATCGTCACTTCAAAGCCAATACGCAGGTCGGTGTACGCGGGTTTAGTCCACATGGGTCTTTCCTCTTCTTGTACCGGACGATTCCGGTGACTCATTAATGCACGGTGCGCCCTGGGTTCGAATGCTACTTTCGCAGCGGTGGGCGGGGTGCGTTGGTAGCGATTTCAGGCATCACACAACACTCAATTGTAGGAGCGGGCTTGCTCGCGAAGGCGGTGGTTCAGCTTGCAGAAGTGCTGAATCTACTGACGCCTTCGCGGGCAAGCCCGCTCCCACAGGGTTTACTAGAAAAACCCCAGCGGATTGACGTCGTAGCTCACCAGCAGGTTCTTGGTCTGCTGGTAGTGATCGAGCATCATCTTGTGGGTTTCACGCCCTACGCCCGACTTCTTGTAGCCACCGAACGCGGCATGTGCCGGGTACAGGTGGTAGCAGTTGGTCCAGACGCGGCCGGCCTTGATCGCCCGGCCCATGCGGTAGGCGCGGTTGATGTCGCGGGTCCACAGGCCGGCGCCGAGGCCGAACTCGGTGTCGTTGGCGATCGCCAGGGCTTCGGCTTCGTCCTTGAAGGTGGTCACGCCCACCACCGGGCCGAAGATTTCTTCCTGGAACACGCGCATCTTGTTGTGGCCCTTGAGCAGGGTCGGCTGGATGTAATAGCCGCTCGACAAGTCACCTTCCAGGCGCTCGGCCGCGCCACCGGTGAGCAGTTCGGCGCCCTCTTCCCGGGCAATGTCCAGATACGACAGGATCTTGTCGTATTGCTGCTGCGAGGCCTGGGCGCCGACCATCGTTTCGGTGTCCAGGGGATTGCCACGCTTGATCTTGGCGATCTTCTTCATCACCTCGGCCATGAACGGCGCGTAGATCGATTCCTGCACCAGGGCGCGAGACGGGCAGGTGCAGACCTCGCCCTGGTTGAAGAACGCCAGCACCAGGCCTTCGGCGGCCTTTTCGATGAAGGTCGGCTCGGCCTGCATGATGTCCTCGAAGAAGATGTTCGGCGACTTGCCGCCCAGCTCCACGGTGGACGGGATGATGTTCTCGGCGGCGCATTTCATGATGTGCGAGCCGACCGGGGTGGAACCGGTGAAGGCGATCTTGGCGATGCGCTTGCTGGTGGCCAGGGCTTCACCGGCTTCGCGGCCGAAACCATGGACAATGTTCAGCACGCCGGGCGGCAACAGGTCGGCGATCAGCTCGACGAACACCGTGATCGACAGCGGCGTCTGTTCCGCCGGCTTGAGCACGATGCAGTTGCCGGCCGCCAGGGCCGGGGCGAGTTTCCAGGCGGCCATCAGCAGTGGGAAGTTCCACGGGATGATCTGCCCGACCACGCCCAGCGGTTCGTGGAAATGGTAGGCGGTGGTCAGCTCGTTGATCTCGGCGGCGCCGCCCTCCTGGGCCCGGATGCAGCCGGCGAAATAACGGAAATGGTCGGCTGAAAGCGGCACGTCGGCGTTGAGGGTTTCGCGCACGGCCTTGCCGTTGTCCCAGGTCTCGCTGACCGCCAGCAGTTCCAGGTGTTGTTCGATACGGTCAGCGATTTTCAACAGCACCCGCGAGCGGTCCTGGACCGAGGTCTTGCCCCAGGCGTCGGCGGCGGCATGGGCGGCGTCCAGGGCCTTGTCGATGTCGGCGGCGCTGGAGCGAGGAAATTCGGCGATGACTTCGCCATTGACCGGCGAGGTGTTGGTGAAATATTCGCCGTGGACGGGCGCGACGAACTCGCCGCCGATGAAGTTGCCGTAGCGCGGCTTGAAGGAAACGACGGCGCCTGGGGTTCCGGGTTGTGCGTAGATCATGATGGGCCTCTGCCTGGTCGATGCCTGTCACGGGACAGGCGATAGGCCGATGGTAGAGAGCCCCGTGCGGCGGACGAATGCGTCGTTGGCAGGGAAGCTCTCGTTATTTGGTCGTAGGTTTTGCCGCGATCTGAGGATGAGCCGGGCTTTTTTGTGGGAGCGAGCTTGCTCGCGATGGCGGCGGATCAGTCAACATCAATGCAGGATGTTCTGGCCCCATCGCGAGCAAGCTCGCTCCCACAGGTTCTGCACTTGCCAGAGTTGGCTCAGTGCTTGGCCACCAAGTCCTTCGGCAACTTGAAGGTCCAAAGCATGCCGCCCTGGTTGAAGTCCTTCACCCGCTTGGCGACTTCGCCCCCCCACAGCGGCACCGCGCCGCCCCAGCCCGAGACCACGGAGACGTACTGCTCGCCGTCCATTTCCCAGGTGATCGGTGAGCCCAGCACGCCGGAACCGGTCTGGAATTCCCAGACCTTCTCGCCGGTCTTGGCATTGAAGGCCTGGAGGAAGCCTTCAGGCGTGCCGGTGAACACCAGGTTGCCCTTGGTGGTGAGCACCCCGCCCCACAGTGGCGCGAAGTTCTTGTGGCGCCAGACTTCCTTGCCGGTCTTGGGGTCAATGGCCCGCAGCACGCCGATGTAGTCTTCGTTCAGCGGCTTGATGGTGAACCCGGCCCCGAGGAACGCCGCGCCCTTCTTGTAGGCGATGCCTTCGTTCCAGATGTCCATGCCCCACTCGTTGGAAGGCACATAGAACAAGCCGGTGTCCTGGTTGTACGCCATCGGCATCCAGTTCTTCGCCCCCAGGAACGCCGGTGCGACGAACACCGAGCTGCCCTTGGCCTCGCTGCCCGGCGCGCCCGGACGGCTGGCTTCGTTGTAGATCGGCCGTCCGTCCTTATCCAGGCCCGTGGCCCAGGTGATCTTGTCGACGAACGGGAAGCCACGGATGAACTTGCCGTTGGTGCGATCGAGCACATAGAAAAAGCCGTTGCGGTCGGCCGTGGCTGCCGCCTTGATGTCCTTGCCGCCTTCCTTGTAGTTGAACGAGATCAGCTCGTTGACGCCGTCGTAGTCCCAGCCATCGTGCGGCGTGCTCTGGAAGTGCCACTTGATGCTGCCATCGTCCGGGTTCAGGGCCAGGCGCGACGAGGAATAGAGGTTATCGCCAGGGCGCAGGTGGGAGTTCCACGGCGCCGGGTTGCCGGTGCCGAACAGCAGCAGGTTGGTTTCCGGGTCGTAGTAGCCGCCCAGCCACGGCGCGGCGCCGCCCGTTTTCCAGAGATCGCCGGGCCAGGTCTTGCCGGCCTCACCGCCGGAGATCCCGTTCTCGATGGCCTTGCCGTCCTTGTAGACATAGCCCATGTGCCCTTCCACAGTCGGACGGGTCCACAGCAGCTCGCCGTTCTTCGGGTCGAAGGCGCTGATCTGGCCCACCACGCCAAACTCGCCACCGGCCACGCCGGTGATCAGCTTGCCGTTGATCACCAGCGGCGCGGCACTGATGGAATAACCTTCCTTGTGGTCGGCGACCTTCTTGCTCCACACCACTTTGCCGGTGTCCTTGTTCAAAGCCACCAGCTTGGCGTCGAGGGTGCCGAAGAACACCAGGTCGCCATACAGCGCCACGCCACGGTTGATCACGTCGCAGCAAGGGCGGATGTCATCGGGCAGGCGCGCGTCGTATTGCCAGAGTTTCTTGCCGGTGCGCGCATCCACGGCAAACACCCGCGAATAGGAACCGGTGAGGTACATCACCCCATCCTTGATCATGGGCTGAGCCTGCTGGCCGCGCTGCTTCTCACCACCGAAGGAGAAGGCCCAGACCGGGCGCAAATCCTTGACGTTGTCGGTGTTGAGGGTTGCGAGCGGGCTGTAGCGCTGGCCCTGGACGCCCAGGCCGTTGGTCACGACCTGCTGCGGGTTTTTCGGGTCCTGGAGAATTTCCTGATCGGTCACGGCGGCCAAGGCCGAACCGGACAGCAGCATGGCACTGAGCAGCAAGCTCACGGCGAAGGGTTGGCGACGTGCGGGATGAGTCATGACGGCTACCTCTGCGATTATTGTTATACCCGGGAAATTTTCCCGGTCTGGCGCAGATTCTTGGGCCCGCAGCCCCTGCCAACAATTGCCCGCTGTGTTGAGTTTTCTAGTTCCTTGGTACATGTGATGCGCAGGCCGGAGCAAGCATATCCCCGTGGCGAGGGAGCTTGCTCCCGCTGGGCTGCGCTGCAGCCCCCATTTTTGGCCCACCTTGGGCTATCAGGTTTGGCTGGATATTTTCAGGGCCGCTGCGCGCCCCAGCGGGAGCAAGCTCCCTCGCCACGGGATTATCGAGGCTTGCTGTCCACCCGCTTCATCCCCGCCCGCTCATACCGCGGATACAGGTGGCTGACACTGCGGATCAACTCATACCGGCTCAGGCTGATTGCGGCGAAGCGCTCGGGGATGGGGCTGCGGATCATCTCGGCCATGTCGTCGCCCCGTGCGGCGCCTTCGCGCATCAGTTGATCAAGCCAACCGAGGTAATCGCGCATCTGCACAAAGGGGTCGCTGTCGCTTGCCACCGGGCCGTGGCCGGGCACGATCAGTTTCCAGGGCAAGGCCTGCAAGGTGTCCAGGTCGTGGAGCCAGACATCGAGTCCGGGGCTGTTGGGAGTGGTCAGGGCGCGCTCGTAGAACACCAGGTCACCGGCGAACAATACGCCCGTGGTTTCATCGAGGATCGCCAGGTCCGCGCCGGTGTGCCCGGCCATCTGCAACAGCCGCAACGAATGATTGCCCACCTGCAGCGGGCCAGGCTCCAGCACCTGGGTCGGTAGCAGGACTTCGGTGCCGCGCATCCAGTCGCCCACCAACCGGTACATGTTCTCCGCCAGCGCATCGCCCTGCTCGCGCAACAGTTGCGTGGTGCCCGCCAGCGCGCCGATGGGCACGTCGCCGAAGGCCTGGTTGCCGAGCACATGATCGGGGTGATGATGGGTCAGCAGCACCTGGATGACCGGTTTGTCGGTCGTTGCCGAGATGGCCTGGCGCAGGGCCTCGCCGTAGCGCTTGGACGGCCCTGTGTCGATCACCACCACACCGGCGTCGGTGACGATGAAACCGGTATTGACGATGTTGCCGCCGTTGGCCTTGGCAAAGTTCTCGGTGCTGCCTTCCAGCAGCCAGGTATCCGCAGCGATCTGCCGGGGCTTGAGCCCATAGTCCGAGCCGGCCCAGGCCGGCCAGCACAGGCCTATGAAGATCAGCAACAACCAGCGCATGGCGCACTCCTTGTGGTCAGGGGATCGCCGCTTCGAAAGCATTGCCGCTGTTGTCACGCAGCAATAACCGGGTGCGGCCCGGGCCTTGGATATCGAAACCCAGGTTGGGGTTTTCGCTGACGGCTGGGAACAGCTCCAAGCGCGCCAACGCCTCGCCGTCGGCGCCCAGCAGTTGGGCCTGGTTGAGGTAGAACTCGGGGATACCGCTCACCAGGCCGTTGTCCATCGGGTGGGCAACCTGCACACGCAAGCGACTGCTGTCGCCCCGGGGATAGCGGGCCCCGAGCACTTCGCCCAGGTGTTCTTCCCAACCGGGCTGGGTACGCACCACGCTGGGCGCGGTGCAACCGCCACCGGCCGCGTCGATCAAGGTCGAGCCGACGTGCCACAGGCCATCGCGGGTTTGCACGGCGGCACGCAACGGCGTGGCCTGCTCGATGCGAATGCGGATCGACAGCCAGGGCTGCACCCGCGCCACCGGCTGGAAATCGACGATTTTCGGCAACGGGTTCAGTTCAGCCCAGGCCAACACCCGCACCACGTCCGCGCCGAGGGCCCGGGCATCGATTTCCAGCGGCACCTGGCGCGCATCTTCGGCAAAGGGCGGGGCCACCAATCGGACGCGATCGTCGAACACGAACGGCGCATCGCCCAGCAGTTGCTTGTGATAGAACGCCCACATCACCGACGGCACCGGATCCTTTCCCGGCTCGACGGCCGCCAGCCCCATCATCGGCAGGCCAAGCCCCAACAGCCCACACACGAGCCATTTCATCCCTTGCGCTCCTACTGATACATCTGCGGCACGTCATACCGCAGGCCGTAATGGGCATAGATGGCCTTGAGGCTGCCGTCGCGGATCAGACCCTCCAGGGCCTCTTCCACCGCATAGGCCAACTGGCGGTTGCTTTCATGCACCGCCATGCCGATTTCCCAACGCTGCTTGCCCATGTTCGGGTAGGCGTTTTCCGCCAGCGCCAGTTGCGGGTCGGCGGCCTGGTGCACCTGCCAGTCAACCTCCCCGCGCATGGCCATGACCGCATCGACCTCCCCGGCCTGCATGGCCTTGAAGGCCTGGTTCACGCCGGGGTAATGATGGGTTTTGGCGCTGAGCATGCCGTTGAACACCGACGTCAGGTAGAACGACGGCACGCTGTCCACTTCCACGCCAATGGGGTGCTGCTGGAACACCGCGACACTCGCCACCGAGTCCAGGCGCCGACGGTCAAACGCCACCTGCCAGCACTCCTGCTGATAGGGACCGAACATCACCACCTGGGCATTCTCCAGCTCACCGACATCGTTGCGCTTTTGCACGTAGTCGTGATCGTAGGGCACCCGCATCATCAAGTCGGCAAGCTGGCGGTCGTGCAGCGGGCTGGCGCGCCAGATGTAGTCGCGCAGGTCGTCATCGAGCTTCTCGCCCGGCGGCGCCCAGATCAATTGCAGGCGCACGCCCAGGGCCTTGGCCAGGGCCTGCGCCAACTCGACGTCGACGCCCCTGGGTTGGCCCTGGTCTTCGAAGCTGTAGGGGGCGAAGTCCTTGTAGACCGCCACCTTCAACTCGCCGGCAGCGATCATCTGGTCGTAGCTGCGCACCTGCGCCTGCACCGCCTGGCCCCACAGCAGCAGGCTGCATATCACCCACGCGAACAGGCGCATGACGGTCACTCCTCGACGTGCACGCTGTCCAGGTAAGAGCGCACCGCCCACAAGGCCTCCTGGCTCAGGTAGTCGGCCATTTTCGGCATGTAGACCCGACCGTCGCGCACGGCACCGTGGCGCACGCGCTCGACGAACCATTCGTCTCCGGCCTCGGCGGCATCGAGCAGGCGCAGGTCCGGGGCGATGCCACCAGACTTGGCCTCCAGGCCATGGCAGGCCGCACAGTTCTGGTTGTACGCCGAAGCACCGATTTCCACCGCTTTGTCGCGCTCGGGGGAATTGCGATAAGGGTTCTGGGAAGCCCAGCCGTCGGCGTCGAGCGGCAGGTTGCTGTCCTTGACCGGGGTCAGCCCTTTGGTTTCCACTGCCTGGGGCACTACGTTGCCGTGGGCCCACACCGGGCCTGCGCCGATCAGCCCCATCAGTAAGGCGCTAGCGATGATGGCGTTGCGTTTTGTTGTCATTGTTATGCCCTCTCAGATTGCACGCAAACCTCTCTGCAGAGGCCGTGCCGTCATCTTAGAAAGCGCCCGTTCCCCGCCGAATGCTGCTTTGGTGGCCGGGGTCTAGTTCCTTGGTAGCAAGCCCTCCGACGCAAGTCGCAAAGACACCCGGATCGGGAAGTCTTCCCGGCAAGGGCGGGACTTTTTCCGTATCGGCCAGGCATCGCCACGACCGACCCTAGTCAGGCCAAAACCTCACTGGGAATCGCTACCATGACAATAAGAACACTGCCCCCCTTCTCCCCCCTGGCCGTTGCCGTGCAGGCCCTGATGCTGGCCGGCAGCCTGACGCTGGGCACGCTGGCCCACGCCGCCGCGACCGCCCCGGGCGTGACCTGGGAAGACATCGCCAACGATCACCTGACCACCCGGGATGTCCTGCAGTACGGCATGGGCACCAACGCCCAGCGCTGGAGCCCGCTGGCCCAGGTCAACGACAAGAACGTGTTCAAGCTGACCCCCGCCTGGTCCTACTCCTTCGGCGACGAAAAGCAGCGCGGCCAGGAGTCCCAGGCCATCGTCAGCGACGGCGTGGTCTACGTCACCGGCTCGTATTCGCGGGTCTTTGCCCTCGATGCCAAGACGGGCAAGCGCCTGTGGACCTACAACCACCGGCTGCCGGACAACATCCGTCCGTGCTGCGACGTGGTCAACCGTGGCGCGGCGATCTATGGCGACAAGATCTACTTCGGCACGCTGGACGCCCGGGTGGTCGCCCTGGACAAAAACACCGGCAAGGTGGTCTGGAACAAGAAGTTCGGCGACCACGCCGGCGGCTACACCATGACCGGCGCGCCGGTGCTGATCAAAGACAAGACCAGCGGCAAGGTGCTGTTGATCCACGGCAGTTCCGGCGACGAGTTCGGCGTGGTCGGCCAGTTGTTCGCCCGCGACCCGGAGACCGGCGAAGAGGTCTGGATGCGCCCCTTCGTCGAAGGCCACATGGGCCGCCTCAACGGCAAGGACAGCACGCCCACCGGTGACGTCAAGGCACCGTCCTGGCCCGATGACAAGACCACCGAGACCGGCAAGGTCGAAGCCTGGAGCCATGGCGGCGGCGCACCCTGGCAGAGTGCGAGCTTCGACCCCGAGACCAACACCATCATCGTCGGCGCGGGCAACCCCGGCCCCTGGAACACCTGGGCGCGCACGGCCAAGGACGGCAACCCCCACGATTACGACAGCCTCTACACCTCAGGCCAGGTGGGCGTCGACCCGAGCACCGGCGAAGTGAAGTGGTTCTACCAGCACACGCCCAACGATGCCTGGGATTTTTCCGGCAACAATGAGCTGGTGCTGTTCGACTACAAGGACAAGGACGGCAAGGTGGTCAAGGCCACCGCCCACGCCGACCGCAACGGTTTTTTCTATGTGGTCGACCGCCACAACGGCAAGCTGCAGAACGCCTTTCCCTTCGTCGACAACATCACCTGGGCCAGCCACATCGACCTGAAGACCGGCCGCCCGGTGGAAAACCCCGGCCAGCGTCCGGCCAAGCCCCTGCCCGGCGAAACCAAGGGCAAGCCGGTGGAAGTCTCGCCGCCGTTCCTCGGTGGCAAGAACTGGAACCCCATGGCCTACAGCCAAGACACCGGGCTGTTCTACGTGCCCGGCAATCAGTGGAAGGAGGAGTACTGGACCGAAGAAGTGAACTACAAGAAAGGCTCGGCCTACCTGGGCATGGGGTTTCGCATCAAACGCATGTACGACGATCACGTCGGCACCCTGCGGGCGATGAACCCCACCACCGGCAAGGTCGTCTGGGAACACAAGGAGCCCTTGCCGCTCTGGGCCGGCGTGCTGGCCACCAAGGGCAACCTGGTGTTCACCGGCACCGGCGACGGGTTCTTCAAGGCCTTCGATGCCAAGACCGGCCAGGAGCTGTGGAAATTCCAGACCGGCAGCGGGATCGTCTCCCCGCCCATCACCTGGGAGCAGGATGGCGAGCAGTACATCGGCGTCACCGTCGGCTATGGCGGCGCGGTGCCGTTGTGGGGCGGCGACATGGCCGAACTGACCAAGCCGGTGGCCCAGGGCGGGTCGTTCTGGGTGTTCAAGATCCCGAGTTGGGACAAGGCAACTGCGCAGAAATAACTCCTGACCTGTACGCCATCCCTGTGGGAGCGGGCTTGCTCGCGAAAGCGGTGGTTCGGTTGATATGGATTTTGACTGTGCCGACGTCTTCGTCGGATCGCCGCCCGGAGCAAGCCCGCTCCCACACTTACCTGAGTTGATGCCATGAAACTCTTACCGTTGCTGCTTCTGCTCGTCGGCGCCTTTGCCCAGGCTGACGACTCTGACACCGTTCTGACGATCAACGGTTGCGTCATCGCCGAATCCAGCCAATGCCCCGGCGCCCATCTGCGGGGCGCCAAGCTGGCGAACCAGGACTTGCGCAAAATGAACCTCAGTGGCGCCGATCTGCGCGATGCCGACCTGCGGCACGCACGCCTGGACCTGGCCAACCTGGAGAAAGCCCAGTTACAAGGCGCCAACCTGACCCGCGCCAGTCTGCAACAAAGCAACCTGCGCCTGGCCGACTTCAGCGGCGCCACGCTCAAGGCCATCCAGGGTTGGGGGCTGTTTGCCCAGGGCGCGCAGTTCCAGCGGGCCGACCTGAGCGCCGCCTACCTGCAATTCGCCCGCCTGTCCGGCGCCAGGCTGCAAGGCGCCAACCTGCAGGCCGCCGACCTGGAAATGGCCTGGCTGAGCAAGGCCGACCTCACGGCCGCCGACTTGCGCGACGCCAACCTGCAAGAAGCCAAGCTGGGGGAAAGCAACCTGGCGCAAGCCAACCTGAGCGGCTCACGCCAGCACTACGGCAATTTCCAGGATGCGAATATGGAGGGCTGCGAGGGGTGTCCAACCTCCTGGGATAAATGAAATATTGCAAACACTGCATTCACTGTGGCGAGGGGATTTATCCCCGCTGGGGTGCGCAGCAGCCCTAAAATCTGACACTCGGTGTATCAGGAACATTCGAGTGATTGTTTTATCGGGGCTGCTTCGCAGCCCAACGGGGATAAATCCCCTCGCCACAATGATTGATTCCAGGGAGGTCGGCTGTCACCCCGCCACCCGCACCACCCCCAGGTCGATCCCCAGGTGCACCAACTCGGCGTGAGAGCTGACCTGCAGCTTGCTCTTGAGCAGCGTCAGGTGGTTGGAGACGGTCTTGGCGCTGATGCACAACTGCTCGGCAATCGTGCGCGCCGGGGTGCCCTTGGCGAGCATGACGAAGATTTCCAACTCGCGCTGGGTCATGCATTGCAGGCGCGGGTCGACGGCGTGCCGGGAGCTGGCGCAGGCCAGCTGCGTCGCCAGGGACTGTTCGATGTAGGCATGCCCGGCCAGCACCCGGCGCACCGCTTCCACCAGCACCTGGGGCGCCGAATTCTTGGTCAGGTAGCCCGCCGCGCCGGCGTCCAGGGCCTGGCGCACCAACGGCAGTTCGTCGTGCATGCTGAAAAACAACACCCGCAGTTGCGGCAGGCGCTGGCGCAGGCGCCGGGTGGTTTCCAGCCCGCTGATGCCCGGCAGGCCAAAGTCCATGATCACCAGGTGAGGCAGTTGTTCCTGGACCAGGTTCAGCGCCTCCTCCCCGGTGGCCGCCTCCCGCACCTGCAAGTCCGGCATCAGTGCCCGCAACAGGCTGGCATAGCCCTGCCGAACCACCGCATGATCATCCACCAGCAAAATGTTCATCAGCCCTCCAGAGGCATGTTCAAGGCCAGCGCCCAACCGTCGCCGGGCTGGCTGATAATGCGCAACTCACCGCCGAGGCTGCGGGCCCGCTCCATCATCGAATGCAGGCCCACGCCAGCGCGCGGCGGCTGCTTCGCACCGCGGCCGTTGTCACGCACCAGCAGGCGCAGGCGCCCGGCCCGGTGTTGCAGGCGGATCCGCACCCGCGTGGCGCCTGCGTGCCGGGCCACGTTGGTCAACGCTTCCTGCAACAAGCGATACAGATGAGTCTTGTCCGCCCCCGGCAACGCCGGCAGCGCTTGATCGATGTGCACCTGGCAAGCGATGCCCTGGTTCTTCTGCCATTGCCCGGCGAGCAAGCCGACGGCTTCGTGCAACGACAAGTGCTGCAAGACCACCGGGTACAGGTCATGCACCAGCGCGCGGAACCCCTGCTGCAAATGCTCGCAGTGTTCCTCCAACTGACCGACCGTCTGCTCCAGCACTGGTGGCTGGTCCAGCACCAGGCGCAGCAGGCAGGCCCGAGCGCGAATGCCCGCCACATACTGGCCCAGGTCATCGTGCAGGGTCTGGGCCAGCTGGGTGCGCTCCTGCTCCTGCACGGCCAACAGGGCCTGGGTAAGCCGGGCATTGTCGGCCTGGGCCTGGGCCAGCGCGGCGGTCATCCGATTGAAATGCCCGGCCAGTTGCTGGGCTTCAGGCACGCCTTCGGCCGGCAGGCGCACGTGCAGGTTCCCGGCGGACACCTGACGCAGCGCATCGAGCAACTCATCCAGCAGGCGCATGCCCTGGCGCACCGCCCAGCGAATCACCAACAGGCTGACCAACAGAGCCAGGGCGCAGACGCCCAGCAGTTGCACCAGCGAGTCGAGGATCTCATCGATTTCGTCCCGAGGATCGACCGCAATCCAGGCCCGTCGACCGTCCCGCAGGTCCACCACTTGAGGGGCGGGCCCATCCTCCAGCAATCGCTGGCCGAGCCAGTCCTTGAGCCCGGCGTCGGGGTCGGCCGGAAACTGTTCCCCCGGCGCCAACCAACGGACGCGGACGTGGCGCAGGCTACCGGTGAGTCGCGGTTGCAGGCTGGCCGGGTCGCGTTCGGCGGTTTCGCGCAGGTAATGCACCACCGACCCGGCCGATTGCAGTTCGCGCTGCACATCGGCGACGGCCTGGTGCAACAGCAGCGTGGCGCAGGCCAGGGTCACCAGGGCGAAGAACACCGTGACCCAGAGATTGATTCGCCAGAGGGCTGACATGGTTAGCGGCCTGTTGTCGGAACTGACGCACAACCTTCATGCACGCCACAGTTCCTTTGTGGGAGCGGGCTTGCTCGCGAAAGCGATGGGTCTGCTTGCATCGGCATCGACAGGACTGCCGCCTTCGCGAGCAAGCCCGCTCCCACAGGGGATTGCGGGTGTTTGAATGTTTTGTGCCTGGCAGAAAACCGATCCACTCCAACCAGGCTCAGGATCAGCAACAGCGGCAAGAGCAGCGCTTTGAACATTCGCACAATCTGTGCGCTCCCTGATGAATGCCCCATGCCTGCATCCTAAAACCCCCTGCTCGGCGTTGGTTTACTACCTTGGTACTGGCCCGGCGGTACTTTCTGCATATTTCCCCAGGCCCAACGGCTTCCTATGCTGGCGCTACCTGCAATGGAGGTGGTATGCGCCGGCTCGTCAGTTACGCCTTGATTCCCTTGCTGGCAACGGCCAGTGGCTGGCTGCCGGGCGTCGTCCAGGCTGCTGAGAACACGCCCTTGCAAGTACGCATCGGTTACCTGGGCTATCGCCCCGACCCAGGGCCATTGCTGTCCAACGTGATCGCCGAACCCACCGACGCGGGGCTGCGCGGCGCCGAACTGGCGGTGATCGACAGCAACAGCACCGGGCGTTTCCTGAAGCAGGACTACCGCCTGGAAAGCGCCCAGGTCGACACCCCCGAAGCCCTGCTGCAGGCGGCCCGCGCCCAGCATGAACAGGGCTTGCGGCTGTTCGTGGTGAATGCCCCGGCGGCAAGCCTGCGCCAGCTCAGCGCCGCCCTGCCCGACAGCCTGATCTTCAACGCCGGCAGCCCCGACGACAGCCTGCGCACCACCGACTGCCTGGGCAACGTGCTGCATAGCCTGCCCGACCGGGCCATGCTCGCCGATGCGCTGGTGCAGTTCAGCGTGGTGCGCAAATGGCAGCGGGCGCTGTTGATCGTCGGCCAGACCGCCGACGACCAGGCCTACGCCGCGGCCCTGCGCCGGGCGATGAAGCGCTTCGGAATGAAAATCGTCGCCGAAAAGGCCTGGCAGTTCGACAACGACCAACGCCGCAGCGCCCAGGCCGACATGCCGCTGTTTACCCAGGCCGCCGAGTACGACGTGGTGCTGGTAGCCGATGAGCGCGGCGATTTTGGCGAATACCTGCCCTACCAGACCTGGTACCCGCGCCCGGTCGCCGGCACGCAGGGGTTGACCCCCACCGGCTGGCACAAGACCGTGGAAACCTACGGCGCCGCCCAGTTGCAAAAACGCTTCGAGAACCTGGCCGGCCGCTGGATGAACGACCGCGACTTCGCGGCCTGGATCGCCGTGCGCAGCATCGCCAGCGCCGTGAGCAAACTGCGCCAGGACGACCCCTTCGCCATCCGCCAACTGGCCCTGGGCGACCAATTGCCCCTGGACGGTTTCAAGGGCCGCAAACTCAGCTACCGCCCCTGGAACGGCCAACTGCGCCAACCGATTCCCCTGGTCCAGCCGCGAGCGCTGGTCAGCACTTCGCCCCAAGAGGGCTTCCTGCACCCCACCAATGAAATGGACAGCCTGGGCTACGACCAGCCCGAAGTGAGCTGTCGCTACCCCTGATCGCACACAACAATAAGGAAAACCGCCATGCGCCGCCCGCTGTTCCAACCGACCCTGCTCTGCCAGGTTCTCGCCCTCGGCGCTGTGTTGCTCGCCGCCGGCCCGGCCGCAGCCAGCATCGCCTGGGTCTCCAACGAAAAAGACAACAGCCTGAGCCTGATCGACATGCAGAGCCTGGAGGTCATCGAGACCCTGCCGGTGGGCCAGCGCCCCCGCGGCCTGCTGCTGTCCCACGACAATCGGCTGCTGTACATCTGCGCCAGCGATTCGGACCGGGTCCAGGTGATGGACGTGGCCACCCGCAAGATCATCAAGGAACTGCCCTCCGGCAAGGACCCCGAGCAATTCGCCCTGCACCCCAACGACCGCTGGCTCTACGTCTCCAACGAGGACGACGCGCTGGTGACGGTGATCGACACCCAGACCTCCCAAGTGCTGGGCCAGGTTGGCGTCGGGGTCGAGCCCGAAGGCATGGCCGTCAGCCCCGACGGCAAGTGGGCGGTCAACACCAGTGAAACCACCAACATGCTGCATTGGATCGACACCAGCACCCAGACCCTGGCCGACAGCACCCTGGTGGACCAGCGGCCGCGCTTCGTCGAATTCAGTCGCGACGGCACCCAGCTGTGGGCCTCGGCGGAAATCGGCGGCACCCTGACGATACTCGACGTTGCCACACGTCAGGTGCTCAAGACCCTGACGTTCCAGATCAAGGGCGTGCACCCGGACAAGGTCCAGCCGGTGGGCATCAAGCTCAGCGCCGACGGCAAGTACGCGTTCGTCGCCCTCGGCCCGGCCAATCATGTGGCGGTAATCGACGCGAAGACCTTCGAAGTGCTCGATTACCTGCTGGTGGGCCGGCGGGTCTGGCAACTGGCGTTCACCCCGGACCAACGCCAATTGCTGGCAACCAATGGCGTGAGCGGCGATGTCTCGGTGATCGACGTCGAGAGCCGCAAGGTGCTCAAGTCGGTGAAAGTCGGGCGCTACCCCTGGGGCGTGGTGGTGACGCCATGAACGCGTTGGAGGTCAGCGACCTGAGCTTCGCCTACGGTGCGCGCGAGGCCCTCCGGCAGGTGAATTTCAGCCTGCCGGCCGGGCATTTCGCGGCATTGCTGGGGCCCAACGGCGCCGGCAAGTCGACGCTGATTGCCTTGCTCACGCGCCTGTACGATGTGCAGCGCGGAGACATCCGCGTCGGCGGTCATTCGTTGCAGGCCTCGCCCCGTCCGGCGTTGCGGCAACTGGGCGTGGTGTTCCAGCAAAGCACGCTCGACCTGGACCTCAGCGTCGAACAGAACCTTCGTTATCACATCGCCCTGCACGGCTGGTCGCGACGCCAGGGCGCCACCCGGATCGACGCCGAACTGGCGCGCCAGCACCTGACCGAGCGGCGCCACGAACGGGTGCGCGACCTCAATGGCGGTCATCGGCGCCGCGTGGAAATCGCCCGAGCGCTGCTGCACGAGCCGCGCCTGCTGTTGCTCGACGAACCGAGTGTCGGCCTCGACCCGGCCAGTCGCCTGGCCCTGGGCGAACACATCCGGCAGTTGTGCCGGGTACAGGGTATCAGCGTGCTGTGGACCACCCACTTGCTGGACGAAGTGCAACCCAGCGATGACCTGTTGATCCTGCACCAGGGCCGCCTGGTCGCCCGCGGCCGCGCCGACAGCGTCAGCCAGGCCCATGGCGGCACCCTGGGCTCGGCCTTCAGCCGATTGACCGCTGCGGGAGCTGCGTCATGAACGCCTATTGGCAATGTTTCAGCGGCATCGTCATGCGCGAATGGTTGCGCTTCGTGCTGCAACGCACCCGCCTGCTCAGTGCCCTGGTGCGCCCGTTGCTGTGGCTGCTGGTGTTCGCCGCCGGCTTTCGCGCGGCCCTGGGCATCGCGATCATCGCCCCCTACGACACCTACATCCCCTACGAGGTGTACATCGTGCCCGGGCTGGCCTGCATGATCCTGTTGTTCAATGGCATGCAAGGTTCCTTGTCGATGGTCTACGACCGGGAAATGGGCAGCATGCGCGTGCTGCTGACCAGCCCCCTGCCCCGGGCTTTCCTGCTGGCGAGCAAGCTTGTGGCGACGTCGCTGATCTCGCTGCTGCAGGTCTATGCCTTTCTCGCCATTGCCTGGTTGTACGGCATCCAGCCGCCGGTCATGGGCCTGCTGCTGGCATTGCCGGCGCTGTTGCTGGTGGCGCTGATGCTCAGTGCCCTGGGCCTGCTGCTGTCCAATGCGATCCGGCAACTGGAGAACTTTGCCGGGGTGATGAATTTCGTGATCTTCCCGATGTTCTTCCTGTCCTCGGCGTTGTACCCACTGTGGAAAATGCTCGAGGCCAGCCCCTGGTTGTACTGGCTTTGTGCGCTGAACCCGTTCACCCATGGGGTGGAGCTGGTGCGCTTCGCGTTGTACGAGCAATTCAATCCGCTGGCGCTGGGGGTGTGCGCCGGCCTGACGCTGGTGTTCGCCCTGCTGGCGGTGTGGACGTTCAACCCCCAGCATGCGGCGCTGCGCAAGGTGGGTTGATCGGCTCACGCCAATCCCTTGTGGGTGGACTCCTGTGGGAGCGAGCTTGCTCGCGATAGCGGTAGTTCAGTCAACATTAGAGATGACTGACAAACCGCCATCGCGAGCAAGCTCGCTCCCACAGGGTTAAATGGAAAGTTACAAATCCCGAATTACGACTTTAGTACTGGTTTTCCTGTCTATGGTCGCATTCACAAGACCTCGACCCTGGCATGTAATGGGCGCATAACAAAAAGGATAAATCCTATGCCCCGTTTGCTGGCCATGGTCTTGCTGGGCCTGGCGCTGAATGCCGCGCAGGCCGACACGCTGCTGTTTTCCCCGCAGGGCTACCGCATTGCCCAGTACCGCAGCCCGACGCCGAGCACCGTCGACGGCGCCCAAACCCTCGACACCCCCGCCCTGCAGCACCTGCTCGAACAGGATCCGCCGCCGGTGCTGGTGGACGTCTACCGGCGGCCCTGGCTCCAGGGACGCTTCATCGACAATGAACCTCACGCCAACCTGCCCGGCAGCCTGTGGCTGGCCAATACTGGCGACGGTGAACTGGAGCCGGCCTGGCAGGACTACTTCAGCCGCCACCTGCGCGACGCCACCGCCGGACGCCTGGAGCAACCACTGGTCTTTTATTGCCGCTCCGATTGCTGGTTGAGCTGGAACGCGGTAAAACGCGCCGCCGCCATGGGCTATAAGCATCTGTACTGGTATCGCGATGGCCTCGATGCCTGGGAGGCAGCCAACCTGCCCCTGCAAGCGGCCCGCCCCCAACCTTTTCCCTGATCCTGAATGCGTGCACCTGCTCCAGCCACAACACAATAACGAGGTGAATGGCCATGTATAAAATTCTGATAGCCGACGATCACCCACTGTTTCGCGAAGCCATCCACAACGTCATCAGCGACGGTTTTCCCGGCAGCGAGGTCATGGAAACCGCCGACCTGGACAGTGCCCTGGCATTGACCATCGAACACGACGACCTGGACCTGATCCTGCTGGACCTGAACATGCCCGGCATGCACGGGCTCAATGGCCTGATCAACCTGCGCAACGAGGCCCCCACCATTCCCGTGGTGATCGTCTCGGCCGAACAGGACAAGCAGGTGGTGCTGCAAGCCATCACTTATGGCGCGGTGGGGTTCATCACCAAATCCTCGCCGCGCTCGCAAATGACCGACGCCATCGAGCAGATCCTCAACGGCAACGTCTACCTGCCGCCAGACATCATCCGCACGCAGAAAAGCCCGACGGGCCGCCGCCTGAACGAAACCCCGGCCTTCCCCGCCGAACTGCTCCAGGCCCTGACCCGCAAGCAGCTGCTGGTGCTCGAACGCATGACCAAGGGCGAGTCGAACAAACAGATCGCCTACACCCTGGACATCGCCGAAACCACGGTCAAGGCCCACGTCTCGGCGATCCTGCGCAAACTCAACGTGCACAACCGAGTGCAGGCGATCCTCAGCGCGGGGGATATTGATTTTGGGGCTTATCTGCGGCGTTGATGCTGTTCGAACCCTAAACATGCCGGTTGTGGCGAGGGGATTTATCCCCGCTGGGGCGCGAAGCGGCCCTAAAAACGGCAACTCGGTACACAAGATGGAACCAGGGGCTGCTTCGCAGCCCAACGGGGATAAATCCCCTCGCCACAATGAGGTTCTACCTAGTGGCTCTGGCCCCCACCTAACAGGTGGCTCATCGCAATCTTCAGCTTCATCGGGCGCACCGGCTTATGCATCAGGGTGTGGCCGCGCTCGCGGATCTGCTGCTTGAGTTCGTTGCTGTAATTGGCGGTAATCATCATGGCCGGGATCGGCGCCGTGCGCCGGGCGTTGATCCGGGCCACCGCGTCGACGCCGTTCTGGTCGTGGTCCAGGTGATAGTCGGCGATCAGCAGATCGGCGCCGGCGGGGTCGTCGTCCATCTGGCGCGCCAGGTCCTGCTCCGACAACGCCGTCGTCACCTGGCAGCCCCAGCCTTCCAGCAAGGTGCGCATGCCGGCACAGATCGCCGCATCGTTGTCCAGCACCCAGACCCGGGCACCGCGCAGGCGCCCCAGCATCGGCTCGCTCATGTCCGGGCACGGCAACGGCTTGGGCGCCGTGGCGCTCAGGGGCACGTCGATGGCGAACATCGAGCCCTTGCCCGGCCACGAGCGCACCTGAATCCGATGCCCGAGGATCCCGGCAATTTTCTCGACGATCGCCAGTCCCAGGCCCAACCCTCGGTCCTGGTTGGGCCGCTGCACATCGCCGCGCTTGAACTCCTGGAAAATTTCCTCGAGCCGGTCTTCGGCGATGCCGATGCCGCTGTCCCAGACCTGGATCGACACCTGCCCACGATGCCGTCGGCAGCCCAGCACGATGCGCCCGCTGGGGGTGTAGCGAATGGCGTTGCTCAACAGGTTGCGCAGGATCCGCGCCAGCAACTGCATGTCACTGCGCACCAACACCGAACAGCCGACAAAGTGCAGCGCCAGCCCCTCGCTGCGGGCCACCTGGGCATACTCGGCCGCCAGGTTGTCGAGCAGTTCGCTCAGGCCGAACGGCGCGACATCGGCCTTGATCACGCCGGCGTCCAGCTTGGAGATGTCCACCAGGGTGCCGAGCAAGTTCTCGACGTCTTCCAGTGAATTGCTCACATTGCGCACCAAGTGCGCGTTGGCGACCGGCTCGCGGCGCTCCAGCAACGCGCTGGTGAACAGCCGCGCGGCGTTGAGCGGTTGCAACAGGTCATGGCTGACCGCAGCGAGGAACTTGGTTTTCGACAAGTTGGCCTGCTCGGCCTCTCGCTTGGCCTCGCGCAGGCGCACTTCCACCCGGCTGCGCTCATCGATTTCACGCAGCAACTGGTCGTTGAGGCACGTCAGTTCGGCGGTGCGTTCCTGGACCCGCTGTTCCAGGTTCTGATAAGCCTGGTGCAGTGCCTCGGCCGTGCGGCGGCGTTCGGTGATGTCGCGGATGAGCACGAAGATCCCCACCACTTCACCGTTGGCCAGGCGGTTGGGCACGTAGGAGCGCAGCATGTAGCGCTCCTGGTTGTTGATGTTGGTTTCGGCGAACTCGAACGTCACGCTTTCGCCCGCCAGCGCGCGGGCCACGTAGGCTTCAAGGCGCTGGTAATGCTGCTCGCTGTGGGCCTCGCGCAGGCTCTGGCCGAGCATCACGCCACGGGGCCAGCAGTACCACTGCTCGTAGACTTTGTTGGTGAATTCATAGACCAGGTCAGCGTTGAGGTAGGCGATCAGCGCGGGCACGTGGTCGGTGATCAAGCGGATCCAGCGCTCGCTTTCGCTCAGTGCCTCGGCATGCTGGTAGCGCTCGGTGATGTCGGTGAACGTATTGACGTAGCCACCAGTGGGCAGCGGATGGGTGCGGATCTCCAGGACCCGGCCGTCCGACAGGCGCTGTTCGCATTCGTGGACCGAGCGGCCATTGCTGTCGCGGCTGGCCGGGGTCAGCAATTGCAGCTCGGAGTCGCCAATCACTTCGCTGAACGAACGATGGGCCGCCACGGGAGCCAGGCCGCTGAGTTCGAGGAAGCGCCGGTTCCACAGCTCCAGCACACCCTGGGCATTGACCATCGCCACGCCCTGGGACAGGTTGTCCACGGCCCGTTGCAGCAGGTGGGACTTCTGTGCGATGGCTTGCTCGCGACGCACGGTTTCACTGAGCTTGACGTCGGTGATGTCGGTGAACAGCATCACCCGCCCACCTTCCTGGGTCGGCCGCTCGCTGACCTGCAGCCAGCGACCGTTCTGCATGCGGTACAGCACGTGCTCGTCGGCCTGCCCCCGCGGCTCCTCGCTGAACAGGCCGTTGGCGGTCATCAGGCGCTTGACCTCGCACAGGCGCATCCCGGCGATGATGCGCACCCGGCTGTGGGCCCAGAAAGCCTTGAAGCGGCTGTTGAACAGGACGATGCGCTGCTGCGCGTCGAACAGCACGAACGCATCGGAGATGCTCTCGATGGCGTCGATCAGGTGCCGATGGGCGGTTTCCGCCCGCAACCGCGCCTCGCCCAGCAGGTGATTGCCGGCCTTGAGCTCGGCCATGGCCTGGTTCAGCGCATCGGTGCGTTCGCGCACTTGTTCGGCCAGCACCACCGAATGCTGGAACGCCGCGTACGGGTCGTTGCCACGGGTCACCCCGGACTCCACGCGTTCGATCAGCGCCGCGTTGATCCGCCGCAGCTTGCGGTTCTCGTGTTCGAGGTTGGCCAGTTGGGCCTGCAGCTCAGCGATGGCCGGGGGCGCGATGACGGGCAATGGCAACTCCGGTGAACGTCTGGTTGATGTGCATGCCATTGAACTGTTCTCCATAGGTGTTGAACCCCAGCACCCGCTGCTCGCGCAGGAATTGGCCGATCTGCTCCAGGCCGCCGCGGTCTTCGAGCTCCAGGCGCCTCAGGAAACAATCGCAGCCGATGGTCAGCAGCACGTCGCCAAGCCGCGCCTGCAAGCCGTCGAACAGGGCCTGCAGGTTGTCCAGCAACGGCCCTGGCGTCATCGCCGTGAGGACGATGCCGTTCTCCACCGCGCAATAGAAACTCAGGCTAAGGTCCGGGTGCACCTGCTGGATCGCCCGCACGTAGTACTGGTCGTTGATGCGCACCGCCAACGGATGTGCCGCGAACACCCGGTAGTCGAGGGCACTCACCGGCACGCCGATATGCCGGGCGTACTCCTCGGCGGCGGGTTCGGCGTTGAGTTCGTAGACCCGTCGCGAGGCGCTGTCGGCGCCGGTCACCACCAGTTTTTCTTCCCGGGGCAGGATGTGGTGGGTGGTGAAGACCTCGAATTCCAGCCAGGTATTGATCAGCACCACCACCGCCGCGCCGCTGTGGAACTGGCCTTCGAAATACACATGGGTGTGGGTCAGGTGATTGTCGTCGCCGGCCGAACCGCCGAAATGCGGGATGTCGCCCAGCGCTGCGCTCAAGGCCGCCAGGACCATTTCTTCGCGACTGGACAGGCCGTCGAGCAGGGTCAGCGCAAAACTGTGGCCCTTGATCGGCGCCAGGGCGTTGCTGCGACACCCGCCGGCCAGACGCTCGACCATCTGCTGAGCGTCGATCAGACTAAAGTGCTCCATTTCACCGATCAGCTCGGCGGCGATGGAAAAATGCCGGTGGTCGAACCCCACCGCCGTCACACAATTGCGCCCGTAGCCCTGGGGGGTGATTTCACCGGCGCTGGTGCAACCCACCAGGCGAATCCCGCCAAAGCTCTGGGACAGTGCCTGGCCGAGGGCCGGCAGATCGTAGGCAGCGGAACAGAAAAACAGCACGAAACCCAGGTGCGGGTGCAACAACTGCCGCGCCAGCGCCTGGGCCACTTCCTGGACATCCGTCGCCGCGGACATGGCGCTGACCACGCCTTCTGCCTGCTGCATTTACGCCTCCGGCGGGTGCGTGATAGGGACCTTGAGTGTACGAAGATAGGCCGGGGCGACGAATGCTACTTGGGTAGTGGGTGGACGCTTCGATGGGATGAGAAGACGGCGGCAAGCCCTTCGAGAGCGTGGCGAGAGCGCTTGCTCACTCGCCACGACTGCCGTGCAACTCATTGTCGTGCCGCACGATTCACGTGCTACCGCAACTTCAGTGACTCATCGACGACATGCCTCCCGCCTGCCCCAGCACCTTCTGGTCGATGTCCTCCAGGCGCAGGACCTGGCCGCCGGTCTCGGTTGCCAGCTTCTGCGCGGCCTGGGCTTCGGCGAACGAGGCCAGGACGACGCCCATGGCGCCCTTGAGCCCGGAGCCGACCACGAAATAGGCGCTGCGGGCGTCGATCAGGTGCGCGTCATCCGGGCTGTCCCAGTGGCTGCGGCCCATGTCATGGACGAACAACTTGACGTCGGCCCGATGGTTTTCCGGTTGCAGCCACCAGCCGAGCATTTCCGCCGGGGAGCAGAACTTTTTCACCCCATCGGCCGCGACCGCCGCGCCCTTGGGCCCGGGAAAATCGGTGATGACCATGCCGCATACATGGCACTCGTCACTGCGATGGAACGCCAGCGGCGCCTCGCCGGCCGCTGGCGGCACGGCCTGGTCACACGCCACCAGTGCCAGGCACACCAGCATCCCGGCCAGCAGGCGGCTCCCCTTGGAATACACCCTGTTCATCGTTACAGACTCCTTATCAAGATCAGTCATTCACGGGCACCGGCGCTGGAACAGCCGATAGGCCAGCCACAACGGCACGACCATCCACACCACCAGGCACATCCACAGCCCGGGCGCCGATACCGGCAGATCGCTGCCCAGGGTCAGCACGGCGGCGCCGTGGGTGGCCGAATCGAATCCGGACAGGTTGATCAGCCGATAGACATCGGTGGGGTTGAACAGCAGCAGCCATGGCAACAGTTGCGGGTTGAAGCGCCCTTCGCTCAGCACCAGCAGCGCCAGCAACGCCAGGTCGAACACCAGCACGAAGAAGAACCACACCCCCAGGGCCAACCCGGCGGCGGTGGATTTCTCCGCCGACAGGCAGCTCAGTACATAGGCCAGGCCGAGGAACACCCACCCCAGCAGCGTGCTGGACACCATGAAGCGCCCAAAAGCCCAGAGCAGCAGGCTCAGTTCGACGTCATCCACCAACAGAGCAATGGCAAGCATCGCGCAGCCGAAACCGATGAACGTCGCCAGGGCCAGAATCAGGCCGTGTCCGACGAACTTGCCCAGCAGCAACTGACCGCGCCCCAACGGGTAGGTCAGCAACAGCAGCAAGGTGCCGCTTTCGTCCTCGCCGACGATGGCGTCATAGGCCAGCAGCAAGGCGATCAGGGGCATCAGGAAGGTCGCCAGGCTCGACAGGCTCGCCACCGTCGCCGGCACCGAGGTGAAGCCCAACTGCCCCGACGCCGCGGCGCCCAGCCAGGCGATACCAATGGCCAGCACGGCGAACAGCAGACTGATCGCCAACAACCAGCGATTGCGCAGGCCGTCGCAGAACTCCTTGCGGGCCATGGTCTGGATCGGGTTCATTGATGGGCCTCCTCGCTGGCTGCACGGACCATGTAATGGCGGTACAAGTCCTCCAGGGACGGCGGCTTGATCTCGACGTCGGTCGGGTTGTGCTGCGCCAGCAGCTGGCGCAACAGTGCGAGCTTGCTGCCGTCCGGCGCCGACACTTGCAAGCCTTCGGCGCCCCAGCCCTGGGTGACATGCCCTTCGCTGCGCCAGTGCTGCTGCAACTGCTCGGCGCGGGCCAGGCCCGAGGCCCGGATCAGGGTCGGCAGACCGGCGTCCTTGCGCAGCCGGGCCAGGCTGCCCAGGGCCAGCAGGCGCCCGCGGGTGAGGATCGCGGCGCGGTTGATGTGGGCTTCGACGCCCGGCAGGACATGGGAGCAGAGAATGATGCTGGTGCCCTGCCAACGCAGGCGATCGAGCAGTTGATAGAGGTCTTGGGTGGCGATGGGGTCCAGGCCCACGGTGGGCTCGTCCAGCAGCAACAACCGCGGCTGGCCGAGTAATGCCTGGGCCAGCCCGAGGCGCTGGCGCATGCCCTTGGAATAGGTCCGCACCCGGCGCCGGGCCGCGTCCGCCAGGCCCACCTCCTCCAGCAACCGTTCGACCTGCTCCGGCGCCGCGCCCTTGAGCCGGGCAAAATGACGCAACGTCTCCAACCCGCTCAACTGCGGATAGAACATGACGTTCTCCGGCAGGTAGCCGAGCAGGCGTCGCACACTCGGGTCGCAGGGCTCGCGCCCGAAGACCCGCACCTGGCCCTCGCTGGCCCGCAGCAAGCCGAGGATCAACTTCATGGTGGTGGTCTTGCCCGCACCGTTGTGCCCGAACAGGCCGAGCACTTCGCCCTGGGCCAGGTTCAGGTTCAGCCCGTGCAGCACGGCAACGTCGCCATACTGCTGGCTGACGCCTTCGATCTCGACGACGTTCAAGACGCGTCCTCCTGAGCCCTGTTGCGTGGTGGGGGTTGGACCGGCGCCGCCATCAGCGGATGGCTGTCCAGCACCCCGGGGGATTTCATCACCGGGAAGGCTCGCTGTACCCAGCGCAGCAATTCGATGCCCGGACTGTTCATCAACAGCCGCACCTGCGGGTACAGCCACAGCAGGCGGTCGACGTTGTCGTTGGGCTCGTAGACCACATCTCCCAGGCCGTCGCCATTGCGATCCCACCCCAGGTAGTCACTCCAGTAGTTGCCGCGCCCGTCTGCCGACCACTCCTGCAGGCGGGTGGCGACGTACTTGACCTGGCGCTGGTTATGGACGAAGGCATTGCCGGCGATGCGGTTGTCCTCCGAGCCGGCGGTCAAGTGGATGCCCACCGCACTGCGCTCGAAATGATTGCCTTCGATGCGATTGAACAATGAGTTGTAGATGAACAGGGCCTTGCCCTCGGCACCGACGATCATGGTGTCGCCGGTGGACCCGTCGCGCACGTCGGTGACGACGTTGTCGCGCAGGGTTGAATAGGTGATGTAGTTCATCAGGATCCCGTAGTTCTGGTCCTGTTCGGAGCGATTGCCGATGACCGTCAACTGGCGGCTCTGCATCAGCGCATAACCGGTGCGGGTCCGCCGGGTGACGTTGTCCAGCAGGCGGTTATCGTTGGCGAACATGTAATGCACGCCGTAGCGCAGGTCCTCCAGGACATTGCCCTGGAGCAGGTTGCCGTTGGAGGTGTCGATGTAGATGCCGTCGCGGGTGTCGCGCACCTGGTTGCCGATGACCTGGGCCCCGTGGACCGCATACAGGTGGATGCCGTTGCCCCGGTCCTGGGAACGCAGGCTGGCGTCGCCCTGGATGCGATTGTCGATCAGGCTGACGTCCCGTGTGCCATCGACCCAGATACCGAAGCCCTGGCCCTGCATCCGGTTGCCACGTACCACCGCTCCCTGGGCGACAGGCTTGATGAACACCGCGGCGTTCATCGCCGTCAGGTCATGGCCCCAGTCCAGGAATGTACAACCTTGGATGCGCACGTTCGGCGCCTGGATGATCACGCCGTTGCCCTCGCCCTGCCCCAGGAATACCGCATCCGGCGCACAGGTGAGGGTCATCGGCTGATCGACGCTGAACGAGCCCCGGTACTGCCCCGCCGGCAGGCGCCATTGCTGGTCGCCCTCGGCCTGCAAGGGCAGGTCGGTGATCGGCTGCGGCGCGCCGAACGCGCCGCCCGATAACAGGCCCAGCATCAGCGCAATGACCGGTTGGCACGCGCGGCCCGTGGGTTGCTGCGGTTTCCCGGCCATTGGGCCTGTCTCCTCGTTCGGCCGACTCAGGCTTTTTCAACCAGCATGCGACCGACCATCTCCATGTGCAGGGCGTGACAGAACCAGCTGCAGTAGTACCAGTGCAGGCCGGCCTTGTCGGCGGTGAAGGTGATGGAGGACGTCTGCTGCGGGCTGATTTCCATGCTCACGCCGTGGTTGGTCATGACAAAGCCGTGGGACACGTCCTCGATCTGGTCGATGTTGGTGATGGTGACCGTCACTTCGTTGCCCTGCTTGACGGTGAATTCGGTCAAGCCGTAGGCCGGCGCCATCGACGTCATGTACACCCGCACCTGGTTGCCATCGCGGATGACCTTGTTGTCGGTCTCCAGGTTGATACCGTCCTTTTTCGCCAGTGCCACCGTCTCGGCGAAGAACGGGTCGTTGCGGTTCCAGATTTTCTGGGTCTTGATCTGGTCGCGCCGGGCGAGGATGCAATCGTGGGGTTCGGCGAAGGCCGGGCCGTCGTGCACCAGCTTCATTTCTTCGCCGGAGATGTCGATCAACTGGTCGTTCTCCGGGTGCAGCGGCCCGGTAGGCAGGAAGCGGTCCTTGGAGAACTTGCACAGCACCACCAGCCACTTGCCGTCCGCCTCGCTGGTCTCGGTCAGGGACGCATGGTTGTGCCCGGGTTGGTACTGTACGTCGAGTTTCTGCTTGATGTAGTTGACCTTCTCGCCCTTGTAAGCGCGGATGGCTTCGTCCATGTTCCACTTCACCACCTGGCTGTCGATGAACAAGGTGGTGTAGGCGTTGCCACGCCCGTCGAAGGTGGTGTGCAGCGGCCCCAGGCCCAGTTCCGGCTCGGCGACGATCACTTCCCGAGGGTCTTTGTAGCGGCCTTCGAACAGGTCATCCAGGCGGTCGATGGCAATCATCGAGACAGTCGGCGACAGCTTGCCGTTGGCGATGAAGTACTTGCCATCGGACGAGGTGTTGCAGCCGTGGGGGTTCTTCGGCACCGGGATGTAGCGAGTGAATTCAGAGTCCTTGCCGTCGGTCTTGCGACCATCGACCACCGGCACCTTGGAGCCATCCAGGGTGATGAACTTGCCGGCCTTGATCGCCGCTTCGATCCGCGGGATGTTGAACACCACCACCCAGTCGCGCTCGTTGCGCATCATGCCGCCCAGGTCATAGGCCTTCTCGGAGTTGTAGCAGGTGCTGGCGGCGTATTTGCCGGTGTAGTCGGCATCGGAGTTATCCAGGTTGCCGTCGACGATCACCTGGAACGCCATTTCCATTTTCTCGGCATCGATGGCGTTGAACATCGTGAAGCTGTTCTTGTCCTGCAGGTCGAAGGTATGGCCATCGTTGGGATGCGGGATCACGAACTCGGCGTTGGCGAACACGTACTTGGTGTAGGGCACCTTTTGCAGGCGCAGGCCGTGGATCGCCTGCACGTTGGGCACGGTGAGGATCTTGTCGCACTTCATGATGTCCAGGCGAATGCGCGCGATCCGGGAGTTGGCCTTGTCGTTGATGAACAGGTACTTGCCGTCGTACTTGCCGTCGGTCATGGAGATGTGCGGGTGGTGGCAGTCACCGTTCTTGTACTTGGCGCTCTCCCCCAGGATGCGCTTGCTTTCGTTGGTCAGGCCCCAACCGGTGGCCGAGTCGACGTTGAACACCGGGATGCGCATCAGCTCGCGCATCGACGGCACGCCCAGCACCCGCACTTCGCCTTGGTGACCGCCGCTCCAGAAGCCATAGTATTCGTCCAGTTCGCCGGGGCCGACATGGACCTTGGACTTGGCCTCCTTGGCTTCCTTGGCGGCCGCCGCCCATGACTCCCGGGTGAAGGTGCCGGCGCCCAGCGCCGTGGCACCGGCCAGCACGGCGCCGGTGACCGCACCGGTGCCGAGAAAACTGCGCCGGCTCACGCCCCGCGGTTCTTCCACCACGTCCGGCGTGGCGTTTTTCTTGTCGCTCATGCTGTGTGCTCCATCAAGAATGAAAGGGTCAGGGGGCGGGTTTTTCCAGGTGCCTCAAGGCGCCGGGGTCACCTGCACCACGGGAATCAATTGGGGGTCGGCCACCGCGGCCTTGCCGCGTTTCTTGCGCTTGTTGATCAACGGCGGGCATTTGTTTTCGTTGTGCCAGGTCATCTGGCAATCGAGGCAGTAGTGGCACTCGTTGGCGTTGATGCGACCGTCGGGATGAATCGCCTGGATCTCGCATTCCTTGGCGCACAACTGGCAGGGGTTGCCGCACTCCTTGCGGCGCTTGAGCCAGTCGAACAGGCGCAGGCGTGTCGGCATCGCCAGGGCCGCGCCCAGCGGGCAGACATAACGGCAATAGACTTTGCGCGTGAACAGGTTGACCACCAGCAGGCCCAGGGCATACGCCACGAACCACCACTGGCGGTCGAACCGCAGGGTGACGGCGGTCTTGAACGGCTCGACTTCGGCCAGGCGTTCAGCGGTGGCCATCGACTCCAGCGAAACGCCGAACAGCACCAGCAAAATGATGTACTTGAGCGCCCACAACCGTTCGTGGACCGCGAATGGCAGTTCGTACTGGGGCACCTTGAATTTGCGCGCCAGCTCGTTGATCAACTCCTGCAACGCACCGAACGGGCACAGCCAGCCGCAGAACACCCCACGCCCCCAGAGCAGGATGCTGGCGGCGGTGAACACCCAGAGGATGAAGATCAGCGGGTCGGTGAGGAACAGCTCCCAGCGGAAGCCTTCGAACAGGGCATGGACGAAGGTCAGCACGTTGACCACCGACAATTGGGCCAGGGCGAAGCCGCCGAGAAACACCACGGTGAACACCAGGTAGCCGCGGCGCACCCAATGCAGCAGGGTCGGCCGCCGGGCCAGGGCGTCCTGGAAGAACAGGATGACGGTCAGCACCAGCAACGCCGCCCCCAGCAGGCTGATCTCCAGACTTTTCTGGTACCACAGCGTCAGCCACATCGGCCGGCTGGCCTCCTGCGCCGCAGCCAGTTGTTCGGCGCTGGGCAACGGCCGTTCCAGGTAGGCTTCGGGCAGTTGATAGGCCAGCTCGAAGCTGCTGAACGTACCGCTGACCGGCCCGGTCTGGCGGCGCACCAGCAACTCCAGGCTCCAGGGCGCGCCGGGGTCGAAGCGATGGGTGGCGCGGATGATGAAAATCGCCATTTCATCGAAGGCCGGCATGTCGTCGGCGGCGACATCGTCCAGGCGCTGGAAGTCCAGGTCGCGGAAGCTGATGGTATCGCCGAACTGGCGCAGCACCACCCGATCGAAAATCCCGCCGCGCACATAACCCGACCCTTTGAACGAGTAGCGCCCGCTGCCCATGACCGCGATGGCCTGCTCGCCCGGCTTGAGTTCGCTCATCAGCGTGCGGTATGGGCCCTCGCCCAAGAGGTTGCGGCCGATGGTGGGCGGGTTGAGGTGGGTCACGTACAAGTCGATGAAGGTGTCGTCGGCCTGCTCGGCGCTGGCGACTTCCACCTGCTCGGCCTCGGTGCCCTTGAACGAGGCGTCGACCTGGCCCCGCGTCAGGTGCAGGCGACGCACCGCGCCGCTGCCGGTCAGCGTCGCCCAGTCGGCGGGTTCGAAGTTGTCCTCACGCACGCGGGCCGGTGCCACCGTCAACCCGGCGTTGCCCTTGACCAACCCCAGGGCAACCGCGACATCGTGGGCGGCGCGCATGATCACCTCGTTGACCACCATCGCCGTCACGGTGGCGCCGGCAATGGCATCCACCGTCACCGCATTCGGGTCACTGGAGTGCCCCACCACCACTCGCTGGCTGACCTTGACGCCGCTGTAACGCGCGCTGAAGGCGTGGAGTTTTTCTTCGGCGATGCCGATCAACAGGATCGGCTCATGGTGTTCGAGCACGTAAGCGTCGAGGATCACACCGGCCGGGTCGAGGATGACCTGCACGTTGATTGGCTTGCCCGAATAGGCCGGGATGTCCACCACGTCGAGGCTTTGGAACACGTAGCCCACGACCTTGCCCGCCGCCGACAGCGTGCGCACCTTGTAGGGGCCTTCAGGCTCGGAGATCGCGTCGCTCTGGCCCAGCACATGGTGGATGCGCTGCTGCTGGATGTCCCCGTAGTCCTTGGCCTGGGCGAGGCCCGCGAACAACAGCAGGAAAACCAACAGGCCACCCAGCCAGTGGCGGAACAGGTGCAGCATCGCAAAGGAAGGGGTCATGGACGCCAGGGCTTAAGACAGGATCTTGGCGAACATCCTAGGGGCCAACCTTTTTTTGGCCCTTGATTGAAATCAACTTGCTACAAAAGCGCTGTCGGAAGCCTGCGTGCGAAGCCCCCCAGTGCACCAGGCCCATCCCCTACAGCGAGCAAGCCCCCTCAATGCAACCCATAGGCATAAATCCCCAGGTCATTGTTGTCGTACCAATTGCCCTTGGCCCAGAACACTCGATCCTGGCCCGGCTGGAAACCCAGCACCCCCAGGTAGCCGTCCACATTCAGCT
Source organism: Pseudomonas chlororaphis (assembly GCA_001023535.1). Taxonomy (NCBI): domain Bacteria; kingdom Pseudomonadati; phylum Pseudomonadota; class Gammaproteobacteria; order Pseudomonadales; family Pseudomonadaceae; genus Pseudomonas; species Pseudomonas chlororaphis. Next base: position 4,070,957 of record CP011020.1, on the reverse strand, counting down.
TGTGCCAGGAACCGCCCCAGTCCGTGGAGTAAAACACCCCGTCCGCGGAAATGCTGGCGTCCGACCACCAGTAGAGCCAACGCGGTGGGTGATGCTCGCTGCTGGTGTTGATCAGCAAGGTGTTTTGCCCGACCCAAAAGCCATCGCCGCGCAAGCGGCTGTCCGAGGCCAGGGGCGCAAACACGCTGGGCAACTCGCCCGTGGGGCGCCAGTTCAGTGTGCCGGTGTCCAACTCGGCTAGGACGTCCTGGCCCTGATGCCCCTGGTCGATCAGGCCAAACACCCGCCCGGCCTCGTTCTGCGCCAGTGCATCGATAAACAGGTTGTCGTCACGCTGCCTGGCCACCATCTGCCACTTCCCGGCCTGGCGTTGCAACTCGGCCCGCGTCGTGACATTGACCGCGACGTTGTCGCTTTTGCCATCCGGATGACTGCCCCAAAAACGTTGGGACAACCAGATGAACGCGCGCTGCCCATCGACCTGAATGACGTGACCACGGATTTCGCCCCGATCCTCCGAGTCGGTGTGCCACTGCACGATGTCAGGTCGCTGGTCATGGGCGTACTGGGCGGTCACCAGCAGCGATTCGGCGGTGACGATCGGGGTGCTGGTTGCGCCGCGATCGGCCGAATAGAACACGCCGGTAGCGATGCCACCGGGCACCTCTGCGTCCATCGCGCTCAACGAGCCCCAGGCCCACACTTCATCCGATCCGTGAAAATAAGGATCGAGGCTCCAGGCCACCTGATCGGCCTCGGCGAAGAAGCCTTGCTTCAACCCTGTCCACTGCTTGCCCTGGTCATCGCTGCGCAGGACAACCGTCTGCCGCGGACCGTCAGTGGTCCACGCGTCGGGTCGGTCCAGGCCGGTGAGCAGGAACAGGCTGGCGCCATCGGGACTGGCGACCAGGCACGCGGCGCCGCTGACATGGGCTACCAGTTGGAACTGCCCCTGGGCGTCGAGCCGTGAGATGAATGAGATTTCTGTCTCCCGCGCCAAGAAAACGCTGAAGGCGCTAGCGTCCTGCGCGGCCTCGGTCTCCTTCGGTTTGCCGTAGACCACGGTGTCCAGGTTCACGACCTCGGCCGCAGGCTCCAACATTTGCGCATCGCCTTCCAGGCGCCCGACCAGCCAGGTGCCTTTCGGGGTCGCGACCACGCCCGTGCAATACTGGCTCATCGCCCGCTGGCGGGTGTCTTTCACGGCGCCCACGTCTTGCCGGCCTGGGCTGTCGCCGCCCCAATCCAGCTTGGCGCTGGTGATCGTCCACATGTACCACAGCGCCGCGGCGGCCAGCAGGGCAACAAACAGTTGAGTCAGAAGCTTCGATCGAGGCATGGGAGGTCCGTATCCTGGGAAAACTGAAAATGCTTTTCTCATCTCCCGGGGCCCGAGTAAATTTTTATCGCACGAGAACGGTTGAACCCGGTCGCATTATTGTCAGGGCTGTGACTCAGGTTGCATTCTTCAGCCGATCCATCACGCCACGTCACAAAAGCCCCGAAAGCCACGACGCCTCAAGCAGACGCACACAAGGAAATTCCATGCCCTCCCGCTCCGGCCCCGCCTCCCCCTCGTCCTTGCCCGAAAGCGCCGGTTGTGTCCGGGTGCGCGGCGCCCGCGAACACAACCTCAAGAACGTCGACGTCGACATTCCACGCGATGCCCTGGTGGTGTTCACCGGTGTGTCGGGCTCCGGTAAATCGTCGCTGGCCTTCTCCACGCTCTACGCCGAGGCCCAGCGCCGCTACTTCGAATCCGTCGCGCCGTATGCGCGGCGCCTGATCGACCAGGTGGGCGTGCCGGACGTGGACAGCATCGAAGGCCTGCCACCGGCCGTGGCCCTGCAACAACAGCGCGGCACGCCCAGCGCCCGTTCTTCGGTAGGCAGCGTCACCACCCTGTCGAGCCTGATCCGCATGCTCTATTCCCGTGCCGGCAGCTACCCGGCCGATCAACCGATGCTCTATGCCGAGGACTTCTCCCCCAACACGCCCCAGGGTGCCTGCCCGGAGTGCCATGGCCTGGGCCGGGTCTATGAGGTGACGGAAGCGTCCATGGTGCCGGACCCTTCGCTGACCATCCGCGAGCGGGCCGTGGCCGCCTGGCCCATGGCCTGGCAGGGGCAGAACCTGCGCGACATCCTCGTCACGCTGGGCTATGACGTCGATGTGCCCTGGCGGGACCTGCCGAAAAAGCAACGCGACTGGATTCTCTTCACCGAAGAAACCCCCACGGTCCCGGTGTACGCCGGGCTCACCCCGGCCCAGACCCGCGCCGCCCTCAAACGCAAGCTCGAACCCAGCTACCAGGGCACCTTCAGCGGCGCCCGGCGCTACCTGCTGCACACCTTCATGCATTCGCAAAGCGCGCAGATGCGCAAACGCGTGGCCCAATACATGCGCGCCAGCCCCTGCCCCATGTGCGAAGGCAAGCGCCTCAAGCGCCAGGCGCTGACGGTGTCCTTTGCCGGCCGAGACATCGCCGAACTGTCGCACCTGCCATTGCTGGAACTGGCCGAGGTGCTCAAGGGCGTCCTGGCCCCCGACTACCTCGAACAAGCCGAAGAACCGGGCGCGGTGCTCACCCATCAGCAGACCCGGGCCGCCCGCGAGCAACGCGCCGCCCGGGGCGATAACCCGCACGCCGGAGGACCGGACGCACGACACACCCACAACCTGTCCCTGGAAAAACGCCTGGCGGCCCAGCGCATCGCCGCCGAGTTGCTGGAGCGGATCGTCACGCTCATCGACCTGGGCCTCGGCTACCTGGCCCTGGAACGCAGCACGCCGACGCTGTCCTCCGGCGAGCTGCAACGCCTGCGCCTGGCAACCCAGCTCAATTCCCAGCTGTTCGGGGTGATCTACGTGCTCGACGAGCCTTCCGCGGGCTTGCACCCGGCCGACAGCGAGGCGCTGTTCGATGCCCTGCAACGGCTCAAGGCCGCCGGCAACTCGGTGTTTGTGGTCGAGCACGACCTGGACACCATGCGCCGCGCCGACTGGCTCATCGACGTCGGCCCCGACGCCGGCGAACAAGGCGGCAACATCCTCTACAGCGGCCCGCCCCAGGGGCTTGGGCAGGTGCAGGCCTCGCGGACCCGCGCCTACCTCTTTGCCGAAGACACCGCGAGCCCCCGTGCCCCTCGGCCACCCAAGGACTGGCTGCGCCTGGAGGGCATCACCCGCAATAATCTCGACAACCTGAGCGCCGCCTTTCCCTTGGGCTGCTTCACGGCGGTGACCGGCATCTCCGGCTCCGGCAAATCCAGCCTGGTGAGCCAGGCCCTGCTGGACCTGGTGGGCGCCCACCTGGGCCAGGCCAGCGCCAACGCCGAACCCGAGGAACAGAGCCTGGAGGACGAACCCGTGCAAACCAGCGGCGGGCATGTGACCGCCGGGCTCGAAGGGATCAAGCGGCTGGTTCAGGTAGACCAGAAACCCATCGGCCGTACGCCGCGCTCCAACCTCGCCACCTACACCGGGCTGTTCGATCACGTGCGCAAACTGTTCGCGGCCACGCAACAGGCCCAGGCGCTGGGGTTCGATGCCGGGCGGTTTTCCTTCAACGTCGCCAAGGGCCGCTGCGAGACCTGCGAGGGCGAAGGTTTCGTCAGCGTCGAATTGCTGTTCATGCCCAGCGTGTACGCCCCCTGCCCCACTTGCCACGGGGCGCGCTACAACCCGCAGACCCTGGAAGTCAGCTGGCAAGGCCTGGACATTTCCCAGGTGCTGCAACTGACCGTGAACCAGGCCCTCGACGTGTTCGCCGAACAAGCAGCGGCGCGGCGCACCTTGCAAGTGTTGCAGGACATCGGCCTGGGCTACTTGCGCCTGGGCCAGCCGGCCACGGAACTGTCCGGCGGCGAGGCGCAGCGCATCAAACTGGCGACGGAACTGCAACGCAAGGCCCGGGGCGCCACCTTGTACGTGCTGGACGAACCCACCAACGGCTTGCACCCCCAGGACGTGGACCGCTTGCTGGTGCAACTCAATCGTCTGGTGGATGAGGGCCACACGGTGGTCGTGGTGGAACACGACATGCGCGTCGTGGCGCAAAGCGACTGGGTCATCGATATCGGCCCCGGCGCCGGGACCCAGGGCGGGAACGTCGTGGTGTGCGGCACACCGGCCAAAGTCGCCCAATGCCAGGAAAGCCGCACCGCCCCATTCCTGGGCCGAGCCTTGCAACCCGGCACATCAACCCGGTGACCAGTTCCTCGCCACAGAAAGCTGGGCGTCACCCGTGGCGAGGGAGCTTGCTCCCGCTGGGCTGCGCAGCAGACCCAGAAGTGCTCGCCCCGCGCGCTATCTGATTGACTGCATCAAAACCCAAGGGGGCCGCTTCGCGACCCAGCGGGAGCAAGCTCCCTCGCCACGGAAAAGCGGGGGGCGGCAGGCTTTGAGGGGCGGACCGGGTTGGTCTGCTCCGCAAAATCCCCTAGCCACAGGTCCGTACCCTGCGTCACCCGTGGCGAGGGAGCTTGCTCCCGCTGGGCTGCGCAGCAGACCCAAAAGTGCTGGCCCCGCGCGCTATCTGAATGACTGCATCAAAATCCAAGGGGGCCGCTTCGCGGCCCAGCGGGAGCAAGCTCCCTCGCCACAGAAAAGCGGGGGTGGACCGGGTTGGTCTGCTCCGCACATGCTTGACCACAGGTCTGTGCCGCGCGATTACACCGTGCGCGAGTACTGGACCGTTCGATCCGCGCCCAGGTAGGCATCGAACGCCATGGCCACGTTGCGCATCATCAATTGCCCCTGGGGCAGCAGTATCAGGGCGTCGTGGTGGATTTCCAGCAAGCCGTCGCCGACCAGTTCCTGGAGCGCGGCCAGGGCCTCGGCGAAGTAGGTGTTGAAACAAATGCCGTGTGCCGCCTCGATCCGGGCGAAGGCGATGCGTCCGTGGCACATCAGTTCACTGATGATCTCGCGCCGCAGAAGGTCGTCAGCGCTCAGTCGGTAGCCCCTCTGCACCGCCAGCATGCCCTGGTCCAGGCGCGCGTAATACTGGGAGAGTTCCTTGACGTTCTGGTTGTAGCTATCCCCCACCTTGCCGATCGACGACACCCCCAGACCAATCAAGTCGCAATCGGCATGGGTGGAGTAACCCTGGAAGTTGCGCTGCAGCGAACCCCGGGCGCGGGCGAGTACCAGTTCGTCGTCCGGCAGGGCGAAATGGTCCATGCCGATGTAGACATACCCGGCCTCGGTCAAGCGGTTGATGGTCAACTCCAGCAATTGCAGCTTGCGCTCGGGCGGGGGCATGTCTTCAGGACGGATCATCCGCTGGGCACGCACCCGGCTGGGCAGATGAGCGTAGCTGTAGGCGGCGATACGGTCGGGGCGCAGGGCGATGATCTTGCTCAAGGTCACGTCGAAACTGGCGATGGTCTGCAACGGCAGGCCGTAGATCAGGTCGACGCTGACCGACTTGAAGCGTGCGGCTCGCGCCGCCTCTACCAGCTCGGCCACTTGTGCCTCGCTTTGCACCCGGTTGACCGCGACCTGCACCTGGGCGTCGAAGTCCTGCACGCCAAAGCTCAGCCGATTGAAGCCCAACTGCCGCAGGCCCAGGACCTGCCCGGCATCGATCGTACGGGGGTCGACTTCGATGGAGAACTCATGGGCATCGCTGTCGTCCATGTCGAACGATTGGTGCAGGCAGTCCATCAGGTCCGCCAGTTGCTCGTGGGTCAGGTACGTCGGCGTGCCCCCGCCCAGATGCAATTGGGTCAGCTTGCGCGAGCGATCGAACAGCGCGGCCTGGAGGGCAATTTCGCGCTTGAGGTAGGTCAGGTACTCGGCCGCGCGAGGGGTCTTGCGGGTGATGATCTTGTGGCAGGCGCAGTAATAGCAAAGGCTCTGGCAGAACGGGATATGGATATACACCGACAACGCCTTGGGCTGCGGCGCCTGGTTGCTGCGCTGGGCGGCCTGGCGGTATTCGTCCATGGCAAACGCCTGGTGAAACTGCGGGGCGGTTGGATAGGAGGTGTAGCGCGGCCCCGGGCGGTCGTATTTTTCCACCAGGGCACGATTGAAACCGGATACGGCGTTCATGAAGGATTCAACTTTTCCAGGGCGTGTAGGCCCGCGTCATTCGGATCCGGGTCGAACAGATTGCAGATCGCGTCCACATTCAGGCGCCCGGCAGGCAGGATGCCGATAAAACGGCTGGTCAGTTCGATCAATCCCTTGTCGTGCAACGCCTCCAGCAACGGCCAGATGGACGCGAAGTACTCGCGAAACACCAGGCCAAAACGTGTTTCGATGGCCGGGATATCCAGCTCCAGGTCGCAGGCCAGTTGCTCGGTCACGGTCGCCTTGACCTGATCCTGCGCCTCACAGCGCCAGCCGCGATACACCGGCAGTTGCCCGGCGTCCAACTGCTGGCAGTAATGCAACAGGTTGTCGGTGTTCTGCACGTACAGATGCTCGATCTGCGTGACCGCCGACAACCCGAACCCCACGTGATCGCAACAGCCATGGCGGGTGAACCCCAGGCAATTGCGATGCAGGCGTCCATGCTCCTGGGCCACCGCCAGGTCATCGTCGGCCCGCACGAACTGACCCAGGCCGATGTAGTGATAACCGGCGCCGATCAGTTGCTCGCAACAGATGCGGCGCATGGCGTCCTTATCGGCCGGGCTGCAATAGGCGCCGGCCACGCCGGTGCTTTTCGAGCGATAACGATACGGCGCGCGGCCATAGTCAAAGACGTGCAGCCGGTCCGGCTCCAGCTCGATCAGCGTCGCCAGCTTCAACGCAAAGCTTTGCGGCGTTTGCCAGGCATGGCCGTAACCGAGGTCAATGTTGATGGACCGAAAACCGAAGGTGCGCGCCGCATCGATCAGCGAATGGATCGGTGCCGGGTTCTGGTAGCAGTCGACGGACAGCTCGCTGTCGACGCCAATGTCGGGCACACCGATGCTGACATGGGTGAAACCCTGGTCACGGATCAGGCCCATGGTCGACCAGTCCGTGTGGTGCAAGTCCACCTCGATACTGTGGTCGCCGCTGTCGTACTCGCAAAAGTCAAAGCGCTTGCGCAGGTCGCCCATCAGCCGTTGCAGATGGGCGATGACCGGAGTACCGCCGGTCAGGCAGAACGCCTCGACCCGTCGTCCTGCGCCCAGATGGCAACCCACCAGCCCCATCTCGTACGTCAGGCGTTGCAGGTAGCCGTCGATTTCGCCGCAGCGACAGTCGTGGGCCAGGGGTGAACACGAGGCCAGGCGCAAGCGCGACGGCAGGTGCACGGCCAGAGACAGCGGCCGACGTTTCTGGCGGCTGTTGCGCAGCCCCCTGAGCAGGTCGAGCGAACCGATGCCGGCGTGGAATTTTCGTGTAGCGACCGGACAGTCGAAATCTGCCACCACTGGGGCACGTCCCGAGGGTCGCTCACCGAGGGTATTGAACAAATCGAACATGGCAATCTCCGAATGGCGGCGCGAGCACAGTGTCCGCTGTAACCCGGCCGGCCACCTTGACTTGTATCAAGCGCCTGGAAACCAAGGCGCCGCGCCTACCAGCCGATGTAGAACATGCCCTTGGCCAGCAGCACGATCGTCACCATGTGCAGGAACACGCTGGTGTGGATGATGTGCACGTAGCGGGCATTCATCCGCCCGCGCCGGAACAGCCACATCGCCCAGAGAAAATGCCCCAGCACGCTGCCGGCCAGCAGGATCTTCAAACCCAGCAGCAAGCCGAAGGACGACTGCAAGGGCGACATCAGCGCCGGCCAGTAGCGCAACCAGACCATCGCGGCCCCCGCGCCGAACAGCACCAGCAACACCCAGGGCATCAACTGCCGCGCGCGCCGGCTGATGCCCTGCTCCAGCAGAACCATGACCTTGACGGGCAGTTGCTTGCGAATGCTTTCGAGAAACAGCACTTCGAAAAACACCGTGCCGATGAACACCAGCGCGGCGAACAGGTGCAAGGTCAGAAACAGCGGATAACTCATGCGGCCCCTCGGATGCGCTCGATGGTTTATTGCAGGCTACCGCGTGGGACGTGGGGGGTGGTTGATGCCAATCAAGTAAACCGCAATCGCTGCGGTGCGCTTTGGGAGTGAGCAGGCTCGCTTAAATGCATTGGGACCGAACACTCAATCTGTGCTCACAACCGATCACCCTGTGGGAGCGGGCTTGCCCGCGAATGGGCCAGCAGCCACACCCCAAAATCACGCCCAAGCGTCAACAAAACGTTACACGTCGTTTTTCGAGTTCCGACCGTTGATCAGTTAGTCCAGGTTTTTGACACTTGCCCGATGCGCGGTCACAACTTTCGCGCTCCGTTGGGTCTTAACTCGGTGGTCGCCGATGGAATATTGGCTCCTAACGAGGTTTTTAGCCTGATACGGAGATAAGCTCATGATTTTCAACGTACAAAATTTTGGCGCCAAAGGAGATGGCATCACTGACGACACGGCGGCGATACAAAGTGCGATTGATGCGGCGGCCGCCGCCGGGGGTGGGCAGGTGTACATGCCCACCGGCACCTACATTGTCTCCGGCGGCGAGGAACCTTCCGACGGCTGCGTGATGCTCAAGAGCAATGTCTACCTGTACGGCGACGGCATGGGCGAGACCACCGTCAAGGTGGCCGACGGCTCCGACACCAAGATCACCGGGGTCATCCGCTCCGCCTATGGCGAGGAAACCCACGACTTCGGCGTCAGCAACCTCACCATCGACGGTAACCGCGACCACACCACCGGCAAGATCGACGGCTGGTTCAACGGCTACATTCCAGGCCAGGAAGGCTACGACTCCAACGTCACCCTCGACAGCGTCGAGATCAAGGATTGCTCCGGGTACGGTTTCGACCCCCACGAGCAGACCGTCAACATGGTCATCAAGAACAGCGTGTCCCACGGCAACGGCCTGGACGGCTTCGTTGCGGACTTCCTCAGCGACAGCACCTTCGAGAACAACGTCGCCTACGACAACGACCGCCACGGCTTCAACGTCGTCACCAGCACCCATGACTTCACCCTGACCAACAACGTCGCCTACAACAACGGCGGCAACGGCATCGTGGTGCAGCGCGGCAGCGAGAACATCCCCTCCCCGAGCAACATCACCATCACCGGGGGCGAGGTCTACGGCAATGGCGCCGAAGGCGTGCTGGTCAAACTGTCGAGCGATGTCAGCGTCAGCGGCGTCGACATCCACGACAATGCCAGCGCCGGGGTGCGCATCTACGGCAGCAACCACGTCGAGATCACCGACAACACGCTCAACAACAACTCCCTGGGCAGCCCGGTACCGGAAATCATCATCCAGTCCTACGACGACACCCAGGGTGTGTCCGGCAAATATTTCAACGGCAGCGACAACACCATCCAGGGCAACCTCATCAGCGGTAGCAATCAGTCGACCTACGGCGTTGCCGAGCGCAACGAAGACGGCACCGATCGCAACGCCATCATCGCCAACACCATCAGCCACACCAGCAAGGGGGCCACGCTGGTCTATGGCGATGGCAGCTACGTCAGCGCCACGGTTCCGATGACCACCGTACAAGGCACGGCGGGCAACGACACCTTGCAGGGCACCTCCGCCAGCGAGATTTTCTACGGCGGCGCGGGCAATGACATCATCAACGGCGCGGCCGGCAGCGACATCCTGGTGGGCGGTGCCGGCGTCGACAAGCTCACCGGCGGCACCGGCGCCGACACCTTCCGCTTCGTCGCCCAATCCGACAGCTACCGCAACGCGACCACCAGTTTCGACGACACCATCACCGACTTCGACGTCACCCAGGACAAGATCGACCTCGCCGGCCTTGGTTTCACCGGACTGGGCAACGGCCGTGGCGGCACCCTGCAGATCAGCTACAGCGCCAGTAACGACCGCACCTACATCAAGGACTTCGACGCCGACGCCAGTGGCAACCGCTTCGAGCTGATCCTGTCGGGCAACCTTGCCAGCACCCTGACCGCCAGCAATTTCATCTTCAACCGAGTCGTCACCGGCACCAGCGGCAGCGACTCGTTGTTGGGCAGCGAGTCAGCCGACACGCTGCTCGGCCTGGCCGGCAACGACAGCCTCAGCGGCGGCGCGGGTGACGACAAGCTCGACGGCGGCGCCGGCATGGACACCCTCACCGGCGGGGCCGGGGCCGACACCTTCGTGTTCTCCAATCGCCTGGACAGCTACCGCAACTACAACACCGGCGGGGCCAACCTGGGCGACCTGATCACCGACTTCAACGTGGCGGCCGACAAGATCGACCTGTCCGCCCTGGGGTTCACCGGCCTGGGCGATGGCAAGAACAACACCGTGTACCTGGTGCTCAACAGTGCCGGCACCAAGACCTACATCAAGTCTTTGACGGCCGATGCCGACGGCAACCGCTTCGAAGTGGCGCTGGACGGCAATTACCTCAACACGCTGACCAGCGCCAACTTCGTCTTTGCCAACGCGTCGCCGACCAACCAGGCTCCAGTGCTGGCCACGCCGCTGCTGGATCAGAGCGCCACCGAAAACACCGCGTTCAGCTACGTGGTGCCGGCCACCAGCTTCACCGACCCGGACAACGACAGCCTGAGCTACACCGCCAAGCTGGCCGATGGCAGCGCCCTGCCCAATTGGCTGACCTTCGACGCCGTCACCCGGACATTCAGCGGCACCCCCAGCGACACGGCGTCCGGTACCTACGCCATCCAGGTCACCGCGACCGATGGCAGCAACGCGGCGATCAGCGACACGTTCACCCTCGCCGTACAGGACGTGCCCGCCGCCCCGACGGTGATCAACGGCACACCGAACAACGACACCCTGACGGGCACCGCGGCCAACGAGCAACTGTTCGGCGGTGCGGGTAACGACACCCTCAACGGTGGCGCCGGCAACGACATCCTGGTGGGCGGCACCGGCGTCGACAAACTCACCGGCGGCGCCGGCGCCGATGTGTTCCGCTACACCTCCAAGCTCGACAGCTACCGCACCGGCTCTACCAGCGCCAGCGACCAGATCCTCGACTTCGATGTGGCGGCCGACAAGATCGACGTCTCGGCGCTTGGCTACACCGGCTTGGGCAACGGTCTGAACGGCACGCTGCAAGTGACCTACAGCGCCTCGACCAACCGCACCTACCTCAAGGACCTCACCGTCGACGCCAACGGCAACCGCTTCGAGGTGTCGTTGGCGGGCAACCTGGTGAGCAGCCTGACGGCCAGTCACTTTGTCTTCGCCGACCAGAACACGCCCAGCAACGTGGCGCCGGTGGTCACCATCGCGCTGCTCGACCAGAACGCCACGGAGAACTCGCCGTTCAGCTACACCGTGGCCCACGACAGCTTCACCGACGCCAACCAGGACCTGCTGACCTACACCGCGACCCTGGCCGACGGCAGCGCCCTGCCCACCTGGCTGCATTTCAATGCCAGCAGCCTGAGCTTCACCGGCACGCCGACCAACACCGCGTCCGGCACCTACAACGTCCTGGTCAAGGCCACCGATCCGTCCGGGGCTTCGGTCAGCGACAGCTTTGCCCTCGCCGTGGCCGACGCACCGGCCAGCACCATCACCGGCACCAACAACGCCGAAACCCTCAACGGCACGGCGGCCGCCGACCTGATCCTCGGCCTGGGCGGCAACGACACGATCAAGGCCGGCACCGGCGCCGACATCGTCGATGGTGGTGCCGGACGCGACTCGCTGTACGGTGGCGACGGGGCCGATACGTTCCGCTACACCAATGTGCTCGACAGCTACCGCGACTACGACACCGGCGGCGTCACGGCCACCGACACGATCTATGATTTCACCGTCGGGGTCGACAAGATCGACGTGTCGAGCCTGGGTTTCCTCGGCCTGGGCGATGGCAGCAACAGCACGCTGTACATGACCCTGAACGAGGCCGGCGACAAGACCTACGTCAAGTCCGCCGAGGCCGACGCCGATGGCAATCGCTTCGAAATCGCCCTCAACGGCAACTACCTCAACACCCTGACCGCCAGTGATTTCGTCTTCGGCGAACGCGCCCAGCAAGACATCCTGTACCTGCCGACTCTCGGCCAGTCCAACGCGCGGCTGCTGCGCATGACCGAGGACGACGACCAGTCCGGCACTTCGATGCTGGTCAAGGACCTGGACCGCTACACCTCCTACGACGTGCGCAGCCAGTTCACCGATGCCGATGGCAACGGGATCGACATTGCCGTCGGCGGCAGCACGGTCAACGGCCTCTCGACCCTCGGCGCCGAGGAACTGAAGCTGTGCTGGTGGCTGACCGACACCAACCAGCCCGGTCCTGCGCTGTTGCGTGCGGTCACCTTGCTACGCGACCAGCTCAGCGAACTGCAATCGATCGACAACGTCACCATGGGCATTATCTGGGGCCAAGGCGAGGAAGCCGCCCAGGAAATCGCCCGTGCCACGGACAAGACAGCGGCGGCAGCAGCGTACAAGGCCGCAACCTTGAAGGTGTTCGACTACCTGCACGCGCAATTGGGCAACTTCAACGTGTACCTGATGGAGACCGGTCACTACGAGCAGGACGCGGCCCGGGCCCGTGGCTATTCGGAAGACAAGATCGCGTCCATCGTCGACGGGGTCGGCTACGTGCGCGCCGTCCAGGAAGCCATCGCCACCGAACGCGCCGACGTCAAGCTGGCGGTGGACTACACCGACCTGCCCTTGCGTTATGAAGTCGATCCGCTGGTGTACCCCGATGACGTCTGGCACTTGCACGAGGAGTCGGCGGAAATCGTCGGCCAGCGCCTGGCCGACTACATCGCCGATGACCTGGGTTTCCACGGCAACCCCAACGACAACAACAGCGTGCAGGCCATCTTCGACGGCGCGCAGAACGAAGGCGGGATGATCTCCGGGACCGACCAGGCCGATACCCTGGTGGGCAGCTCGGGCAACGACACCCTGGACGGAGACCTGGGCGCCGACACCCTCACCGGCGGGGATGGCAACGACATCTACGTGGTCGACAACGCGTTCGACAGCGTGATCGAAACCAACACCTCGGCCTCGCAGATCGACACGGTGAAGGCCTCGGTCAGTTGGACCCTGGGCGCCAACCTCGAAAACCTGGTGCTCACCGGCGTCTCGGACATCGACGGCACCGGCAACGAGCGGCGCAACTTCATCACCGGCAACGCCGCCCATAACGTGCTCGACGGCGCGACCGGGGCCGACAGCATGAGCGGTGGCGATGGCAACGACACCTACTACGTCGACAACGCCAGCGACACCGTGATCGAAACCAACAGTGCCGCGTCCGGCGGGATCGACAGCGTGCACAGCAGCCTGGCGAGCTACACCCTGGGCAACAACGTCGAGAACCTCTACATCGACAGCGCGGCAGCCGCCAACGCTACCGGCAACGCTTTGGACAACACGCTGTTCGCCGGCGCCGGCAACAACGTGCTGGACGGGCGCGACGGCAATGACACGGTGTCGTACGAGCGCGCCCAGGCCGGCGTGACAGTCAACCTCTCGACCTCCGCGCAACAGGACACGCAGGGCTCCGGGCTCGACACCCTGAAGTTCATCGAGAACCTGACGGGCAGTGCCTACGCCGATACGCTGTCGGGCAACAGCGCCGGGAACATCCTCAACGGCGGTGCCGGCAACGACACCCTGGTGGGCGGTTCGGGCGACGATCGGCTGATCGGCGGCGCCGGCACCGACAACCTCACCGGCGGCACCGGCGCAGACACGTACGTCTTCGCCGCGCTGTCGGACATGGGCGTCGGGGCACTGCGCGATGTGATCAACGGCTTCAAGACGGCCGAGGGCGATCACCTGGACCTCACCGGCCTGGACGCCAACCCGCTGACGGCGACGATCGACGCCTTCACCTTCATCGGCAGCAACGCCTTCGACCCCACCAACGCCACCGGCCAACTGCGCTTTGCCGACGGCATCCTCTCCGGCAGCACCAACGCCGACGCCACTCCCGAGTTCGAGTTCGAACTTGTCGGCGTCAAGGAACTGCACGCCAGCGACTTCACCGCCTGAGTGAACCCAACCCTGTGGGAGCCCAGCTCCCACAGCGGCCCAGGCAATGCCCCCTGACAACCCACCACCCTCTTGCGAGAGCGAACTTGCTCGCGAAGACACCAGCCCATCCAAACTCCCCATCACCGACACCCCGCTTTCGCGGGCAAGCCCGCTCCCACCGTCCAAGTAGGTGCTGTGCCGATTTCGTCATCACTCATGAATAAATCCATCAAGCCGGAACCCACCCCCGCAGGCGACGCTTGTGTTCAATCCATTGAACGGACGCGGCCCTCATGAAACGCATCACCGTGATCGACTCCCACACCGGCGGCGAGCCAACGCGCCTGGTCACCGGCGGTTTTCCCGACCTGGGCCGGGGCAGCATGGCCGAGCGCCGGCAGCGCCTGGCCGAGCAGCACGATGCCTGGCGCAGCGCCTGTGTGCTGGAGCCGCGCGGCAGCGATGTGCTGGTGGGGGCGTTGTTGTGTGAACCGGTGGACCCGAACGCCTGTGCCGGGGTGATCTTCTTCAACAACAGCGGCTACCTGGGCATGTGCGGCCACGGCACCATCGGCCTGGTGGCGTCGCTGGCGCACCTGGGCAGGATCGGCCCCGGCGTGCACAGCATCGAGACCCCGGTGGGCACCGTCCAGGCCACGTTGCATGAAGATCGCTCGGTCAGCGTGCGCAACGTACCGGCCTACCGCTACCGCAAAGCGCTGCGCCTGGAAGTGCCCGGCATCGGCCCGGTGGTGGGTGACGTGGCCTGGGGCGGCAACTGGTTCTTCCTGATGGCCGACCACGGCCAGCGGGTGGCCAGCGACAACCTCGACGGGTTGACCGCCTACACCTATGCCGTCCAGCAGGCCCTGGACCAGCAAGGTTTCCGGGGCGAAGACGGCGGCCTGATCAATCACATCGAACTGTTCGCCGACGACCCTCGCGCCGACAGCCGCAACTTCGTGCTCTGCCCCGGCAAGGCCTATGACCGCTCCCCGTGCGGCACCGGTACCAGCGCCAAGCTGGCGTGCCTGGCGGCGGATGGAAAACTGCAACCGGGCCAGCTCTGGCGCCAGGCCAGCGTGATCGGCAGCGAGTTCGAAGGGTCTTATGAGCCCGCCGGCGAGCGCATCGTGCCGACCATTCGCGGCCGGGCGCACATCAGCGCCGAAAGCACGCTGATCATCGAGCCGGACGACCCGTTCGCCTGGGGCATCCGTTCGTGAGCGAACACCCGGTCGCCGACGTGATCGTCATCGGCGCCGGCATCATCGGCGCCGCCTGCGCGCGCTCATTGGCCCAGCGTGGCTTGCAGGTGCTGGTGCTGGACGCCGGCTGGCATGGCGCCACGGCGGCGGGCATGGGCCACCTGCTGGTGCTCGATGACAACCCAGCGGAACTGGCCCTCAGCCAATACTCCCTGCAACGTTGGCGCGAACTGGCCCCCGCCCTGCCCGCTGCCTGCGCCTGGCGCAACAACGGTACCCTGTGGCTAGCGGCCAATGCCGAGGAAATGGCGGTGGCCGACGGCAAGTACCTCAACCTGCTGGCCCACGGCGAGGCGTGCGAATTGATCGGCCGCACTGCACTGCGCCAGCGCGAGCCTGAATTGCGCGAAGGCTTGGAAGGCGGGTTGCTGATCAAAGGTGACGGGATCCTGTATGCGCCGGCCGCCGCGCGCTGGATGCTCGAAACCGCCAACATTCGCCAACAGCGCGCCCAGGTCAGCGAAGTCGATGGCCACCGCGTGCGCCTCGCCGACGGACGCTGGTTGAGCGCCGAAGCGGTGGTCCTCGCCAATGGCATCCAGGCCACGCAACTGTGCCCGGAACTGCCCATCGAGCCGAAGAAAGGCCACCTGCTGATCACCGATCGCTGCCCCAACCGCGTGTCCCACACGCTGGTGGAACTGGGCTACGTCACCAGCGCCCACACGGCCAGCGGCCCTTCGGTGGCGTGCAACATCCAGCCCCGGCCGACCGGCCAACTGTTCATCGGCGCCTCCCGGCAGTTCGGCACCGTCGACCCACAGGTCGAAGGCTGGATGCTGGCGAAGATGCTCAAGCGCGCCATCGACTATCTACCGGGGCTGGCCCAGCTCAACGGCATCCGCGCCTGGACCGGCTTTCGCGCCGCCAGCCCCGATGGCCTGCCACTGGTGGGCCAGCATCCGCAACGCAAGGGCCTGTGGCTGGCGGTCGGGCACGAAGGGTTGGGCGTAACGACCGCGCCCGCCACCGCCGACCTGTTGGTGGCACAGCTGTTCAACGAAACCTCGCCCCTGGCCCCGCAGGCCTACTTGCCGCAGCGATTCCTCGGCGAGCCTACCCATGTCTGAAGCACACGGGTACCTCAGAATCCATTCAACTGAAGGTCTCAGCCCCATGCCTGAACTCCTCCTCGACGGCCACCCACTCTCGGTCGCCAGCGGCACCAGCGTCGCGGCGGCGCTGGCGTTGGGCTCCGACGGTTGCAGTCGCACCTCGGTCAGTGGCCAGCGACGCGCGCCGTTGTGCGGCATGGGCATCTGCCAGGAATGCCGGGTGATGATCGACGGCCGGCAGCGCCTGGCGTGCCAGACCGTGTGCCGCGATGGCATGCACGTGCGGACCCGCCCATGAACGAGCTCACCGACCTGCTGATCATCGGGGCCGGCCCCGCCGGCATGGGCGCGGCGCTGGCGGCGGCCAGCAGCGGCATGCGCATCGTGGTACTGGACGACAACCCGCTGCCCGGCGGGCAGATCTGGCGCGACGGCCCCCAGGCCAACCTGCCCACCGAGGCGCGGCGCCTGCGCGAGCAACTGCAAGCCTGTGACAACGTGCAGTGCTACCCCGGCACTCGGGTGATCGCCTGCGCCGCCGACAAGACCCTGCTGGTGGAAGATACCGAGCGCGGCTGGTCCATCAGCTATGACCGCCTGATCCTCTGCACCGGCGCTCGTGAACTGCTGCTGCCCTTCCCCGGCTGGACACTCCCCGGCGTGACGGGCGCCGGAGGCTTGCAGGCATTGATCAAGGGCGGCTTGCCGGTGCGTGGCGAACGCCTGGTGATCGCCGGCAGCGGTCCGTTGTTGCTGGCCAGTGCCGCCACGGCGAAACATCAGGGCGCGCAGGTGCTGCGCATTGCCGAACAGGCCAACCGCGCCCGCGTGCTGGGTTTCGCCGCGCAATTGCCGCGTTGGCCAAACAAGTGGTTGCAGTCGTTCAGCCTGCTCGATGCCCACTACCGCACCGACAGTCATGTGCTGCAAGCCCTGGGTCGGGACCGCCTCGAAGGCGTGCGCCTGTTCCAGCAGGGCAAGACCGTGGAACTGGCCTGCGATCGGTTGGCCTGTGGCTTCGGCCTTGTTCCCAATGTCCAGCTCGGCCAGGCCTTGGGCTGCGGTGTGCAAGACCAGGCCCTGGCGGTCGACGCCTGGCAAGCCACCACCCGGCCCGGGTATTACGCCGCCGGTGAATGCACCGGGTTCGGCGGCAGCGAACTGGCGCAGGTGGAAGGCGCCATCGCCGGTTTTGCGGCGGTTGGCAACAGCGCCGCGGCCCAGCGACTCTGGCCGCGCCGGGCACGCTGGCAGGCGTTCGCCCGGGCATTGAACCGCGCTTTCGCCCTCGATGCCCGACTCAAGACCCTGGCTCGCCCCGACACCCTGGTCTGTCGCTGCGAAGACGTCCCCTACGCTGACCTGCTCGGCCACGAAAACTGGCGCGAAGCGAAACTGGCCAGCCGCTGCGGCATGGGCGCCTGCCAAGGCCGGGTGTGCGGCGCCGCGCTGGAGCATCTGTTTGGCTGGACACCGCCCACGCCTCGCCCACCGTTCAGCCCGGCGCGGATCGAAACGCTGCTGGCGCTGGGAGAAAACGCCCCCACCTGACACCAGACGGCGTGTCGGGCGAGCTTGATCGCCAATGGGGTGGGTCAGCGCGTCCAGGGAGGCAGGAGTAGCGTCTTCGCGAGCAAGCTCGCTCCCACAGGGCTTGGAGTGCAGCCGGACCAGCCTGCTCGCGAAGGCTACGTGACAAGCACCCCATTTCCATCCGACACTCCCGACACACACAAGCCCGCTCTGAAAAAGGCGTCGCTGAACCATGTACCCCTCGCTCAACAGCTTCACCCCCTGCGAGCTGGAAACCCTGCTGGGTAGCCTGCACCCCATCGCGCCGCTGCTGGACACCCTCGCCGACGTGGTGTTCTTCATCAAGGACCGCGAGGCCCGCTACGCCTTCGTCAACCAGACACTGGCCCGGCGCTGCGGCTTCAAACGCAGCGCCGACCTGCTCGGGCTCACCGCCGAACAGGTGTTCCCCGAGCGTTTCGGCCCGCTGTACACCGAGCAGGACCGCAAGGTCCTGGCCAGCGGGCGCGAACTGGCCGACCAACTGGAATTGCACCTGTACTACGGCAACCAGCCGGTGTGGTGCCTGACCCACAAACTGGCCTTGCGTGACCCGAACGGCAGGATCGTCGGCCTCGCCGGCATTTCCCGCGACCTGCAACTGCCGCAATCCAGCCATCCGGCCTTTCAGAAACTGGTGGCGGTGGATGCCCACATCAAGCGTCATTTCGCCCACCCCATCAGCCTGGCCGAACTGACGGCCATCGCCGGGTTGTCGGTGGCCCAGCTGGAGCGTCACTGCAAGCGCATCTTCCAACTCACGCCCCGGCAGATGATCCACAAGGCGCGCCTGGAAGAAGCGTCGCGGCTGTTACGTGAGCAGGACGTGCCGATCACTGAGATCGCCCTGCGTTGCGGTTACACCGATCACAGCGCCTTCAGCCGTCAGTTTCGCGCCCTGACCAGCCTGTCGCCGAGTCAGTTCCGGGAAAACCATCGCTGACCCCTGTTCCTTTACGGGGCACTGCGCGGCGCGTTTGCTCCCATCTGTAACACCATCGGGCCTCCGCTGATCGCCTCCTTGTCAGCCACCTTTCCAGGCTAACGCCTCTAGACCGCTCCTCTTAACGCGTGCCCGCCTCCTGCCGGGAAATGGGCACGCCGCTTGCTTATTTAATATCGTATACGAAATCCTCAATACGATATTTCACCGCACTTATTCGACAGCGAGGCATATATGAAGAACCCTGCACTGGCCGTAGCCCTCAGCGTTGTCCTCACTCCCCTGTTCATCGCCCCGGCCCAGGCCGACAAACTCGACGACATCATCGGTTCCGGCAAACTGCGTTGCGCAGTGACCCTGGACTTCCCACCCATGGGTTTTCGCGACGAGAGCAACAAACCGGCAGGCTTCGACGTGGACTATTGCCAAGATTTGGCGAAAGTCCTGGGGGTAGACGCCGAAGTGGTGGAGACGCCGTTCCCGGACCGGATCCCGGCGCTCATTTCCGGGCGCGCCGACGTCATCGTCGCGTCCACCTCCGACACCCTGGAGCGGGCCAAGACCGTCGGCCTGACGGTGCCCTACTTCGCCTTCCAGATGGTGGTGCTGACCCGCGACAACACCGGCATCAACACCTTCGCCGACCTCAAGGGCAAGGCCGTCGGCAACACCAGCGGCACCTACGAAGCCATCGCCCTGGAAAAAGACCAGAAGAACTGGGGCAGCGGCAGCTTCCGCGCCTACCAGTCGCAGAACGACACGTTGCTGGCCGTCGCCCAAGGCCACATCGATGCAACGGTCGTGACCAACACCGTGGCGGCCGCGACCCTCAAGTCGGGTAAATACAAGAACCTGAAGATCGCCGGCGACGCGCCCTATGTCATCGACTACGTGTCCCTCGGCGCCAAGCGCAGCGAGTACGGCCTGCTCAACTACCTCAACCTGTTCGTCAACCAGCAGGTACGCACCGGTCGCTACAAGGAACTGTTCGTCAAATGGGTCGGCACCGATATCCCGCCGGCCAACCTGACCGTTCCCCAGGTCTACTACTGAGGATCGGGGCATGCCAAGCACGCCTGTGCGTGTCAAAGTCCGCAGCCTGGTGGAGGGTGCCGCCCAGGGCGCCCTGCTGTTCGCCGACGTCGGCCTGAGTTTCTGGGGGGGAGTGGACCCGGCCAGCGGCGAGGTCATCGACCGCCACCATCCGTTGAGCGGCGAGCGCCTGGCCGGGCGCGTGCTGGCGATTCCCAGCGGGCGCGGCTCCTGCACCGGCAGCAGCGTGCTGATGGAGTTGATCAGCAACGACCACGCCCCCGCCGCCCTGGTGCTGGCCGAAGCGGATGAGATCCTGACCCTCGGTGTGCTGGTGGCGCAGGTGATTTTCCAGCGTTCTCTGCCAGTGGTATGCGTGGGCCATGAGGCATTCAATCGCCTTCGCGGCCAGGGTTTCGTGCGCGTTGAAGGTAACCGCCTGACCTTGTCCGGCCGACGCCCTCAGGATCATTGGCGTGCGATGGACGTGCCGTGGCAGTCACCCGCGCCAGTGTCCCTGGACCTCACCGAACAGGACCGGGCGCTGCTCGACGGCGCCCACGGCAAGGCCGCCCAGGTGGCGATGCAGATTGTCCTGCGCATGGCCGAGATCCAGGGCGCGACGCGCTTGCTGGACGTGACCCAGGCCCACATCGACGGCTGTATCTACACCGGCCCGGCCAGCCTGCGCTTTGCCGAACAACTGGTGCAATGGGGCGCCCGGGTACGCGTGCCCACCACCCTCAATTCGATTTCCGTGGACCAGCGCCGCTGGCGGGAACTGGGCGTCGACCCAGCGCTCGGCGAGCCCGCCAGCGCCTTGGGCGATGCCTACATGGCGATGGGCGCGCAGTTGAGCTTTACCTGCGCGCCCTACCTGCTGGACACGGCCCCCAAGGCTGGCGAGCAGATCGTCTGGGCCGAGTCCAACGCGGTGGTCTACGCCAACAGTGTGCTGGGCGCGCGAACCCAGAAATACCCGGATTTTCTCGACATCTGCATCGCCCTGTGTGGACGCGCTCCGTCGAGCGGTTGCCATCTCGACGACCAGCGCCTGGCCGGGCTGCTTGTCGACGTGCCGCAGCCGGCGCACATGGATGACAGTTTCTACCCGCTGCTGGGCTACCACATTGGTGCCCTGGCGGGCCGGCGCATTCCGTTGATCCGCGGCTTGGAACATGCCATGCCCAACCTGGACGACCTGAAAGCCTTCGGCGCGGCATTCGCCACCACCAGCGCCGCACCGTTGTTCCACATCGCCGGGGTCACACCCGAAGCCCTCGACCCGAACGATGTGCTGGCGCCGGGTGCCCCGTTGCCGCTGGAAACAGTCGATACGGCTGGCCTGCTGGCCAGTTGGCGCGAGCTCAATAGCGCCCGAGACACGCGGGTGGACGTGGTGTCCCTGGGCAATCCGCACTTCTCCCTCAGCGAGTTCGCGGCGCTGGCGAGCCTCTGCGCCGGCCGGATCAAGCACCCGGATGTGGTCCTGGCCATCACCTGTGGCCGGGCGGTACTGGAGCAGGCCCGCGACGCCGGGCACCTGGCCGTCATCGAGGCGTTCGGCGCGGTGCTGGTGACCGACACCTGCTGGTGCATGGTCGGCGAACCGCTGATCCCCGCCCACGCCACCACCCTGATGACCAACTCCGGCAAGTACGCCCATTACGCCCCCGGCCTGGTCGGACGCGGGGTGCACTTCGCCGGCCTGGCGCAGTGCGTCGAGGCGGCGTGCGCCGCCAGCGCCCCTGGCCAGCCGCCAGCCTGGCTGCACCCCATCGTCCGCACGGAGAGCCCCACCGATGTTTGACTACAGCTTCCAGTGGCGCCCGGCCTTGCGGGCCCTGCCCGACATGCTCGCCGGGGCCTGGGTGACGTTCGAGACCGCGGCGTTGTCGATGATCTTCGGGGTGTTGATCGCCCTGGTCCTGACCGTGATGCGCCAGGCACGTCATCCGCTGCTGCGGGGCGTGGGCAACGGTTGGGTGTCCATCGCCCGCAACACGCCCTCGCTGTTCCAGATCTACATTCTGTACTTCGGCCTCGGCTCCCTCGGGCTGCACGTCAGTTCGTGGCTGGCCTTGCTGGCCGGGATCACCTTCAACAATGCCGGCTACCTGGCGGAAAACTTCCGCGGTGGCCTCAAGGCCGTACCCGGCACGCAGATGCGCGCGGCTCGTTCCCTGGGGATGAGCGCCTTCCAGGCCTACCGGATGATCATCGTTCCGCAATTGCTGCGCATCGTGTTCTACCCGCTGACCAACCAGATGGTCTGGGCAGTGCTGATGACCTCCCTTGGCGTGGTGGTCGGGCTGAACAACGACCTGACCGGCGTCACCCAGGAATACAACGTCAAGACGTTCCGCACCTTCGAATACTTCGCCCTCGCGGCCGTGCTGTATTACCTGATCGCCAAGCTGATCGTCGGCCTCGCAAGGCTGCTGTCCTGGCGCCTGTTCCGTTATTGAGGGCTCGTCATGTTTGCCACCAGCCTCACCGTCAACGACCTGCTGTTCCTGCTCGACGGCGCCTGGGTCACGCTGCAGTTGACCGCGTGGTCGATCCTGCTGGGCACCTTCGCCGGTTTGCTGTTCGGCTTGCTGCGAGCGCTGCTGCCCCGTGCCAGCCTACCGCTGGCCTGGGTGCTGGACGTGTTTCGCAGTGTGCCGTTGCTGATCCAGTTCGTGCTGTTCAACTCGCTCAAGAGCATCGTCGGCCTGGACCTCAGCGCCTTTGCGGTCGGCTGCATGGTGCTGGGGGTCTACGCCGCGGCCTATTTCACCGAGATCGTGCGCGGCGGCGTGCTGGCGGTGCCCCTGAGCACGCGGCGGGCCAGCCGTTCTCTTGGCCTGAGCTACCTGCAGGACCTGCGCTTCATCGTCCTGCCGATTGCCACGCGCGTGGCGTTTCCCGGCTGGCTGAACCTGGTGCTGGGGGTGATGAAAGACACCGCCCTGGTGATGTGGATCGGCATCGTCGAACTGCTGCGCGCCTCGCAAACCATCGTCACACGCATTCAAGAACCCCTGTTGGTGCTGTGCATCGCGGGCCTCATTTACTACGTCATGAGCCTGGTGGTCGCCCGCCTCGGCGCACGCCTGGAAAGAAGGTGGCAGGAAAATGATTGAGATTGAAAACGTGCACAAATCCTTTGGCGACCTGGAAGTGGTCAAGGGCGTGAGCCTCACCGTGGACAAGGGTGAAGTGGTGTCGATCATCGGCGGCTCGGGTTCCGGCAAGTCGACGCTGCTGATGTGCATCAACGGCCTGGAGCCGATCCAGAAGGGCAGCATCCGCGTGGACGGGGTGGAGGTCCATGACCGCGCCACCGACCTCAATCACTTGCGACAGAAGATCGGCATCGTCTTCCAGCAATGGAACGCCTTCCCCCACCTGACCGTGTTGGAGAACGTGATGCTGGCCCCGCGCAAGGTCCTGGGCAAGAGCAGGCAGGACGCCGAAGCCCTGGCGGTGAAACAGCTGGAGCACGTGGGCCTGGGGGACAAGCTCAAGGCGTTCCCGAGCAAACTGTCCGGCGGTCAGCAACAGCGCATGGCCATCGCCCGGGCCCTGGCAATGTCACCGCACTACATGCTCTTCGACGAAGCCACCTCGGCTCTCGACCCGCAACTGGTGGGCGAAGTGCTGGACACCATGCGCCTGCTCGCCGAGGACGGCATGACCATGGTGCTGGTGACCCACGAGATCCGCTTCGCCCGGGACGTGTCCGACCGCGTGGCGTTCTTCTGCAACGGCCGGGTCCACGAGATCGGGCCGCCGGACCAGGTGATCGGCAACCCAATGCAGCCGGAGACGGCGGCGTTTCTCCGGTCGGTGAAGTAGCCGGTGACGCCTTCGCGGGCGAGCCCGCTCCCACAGGGGATTTGTGTTCAACCCCGAACCCTGTGGGAGCGAGCTTGCCCGCGAAGAGCCCGCGATGAACAACACAAGGAGTAGCCAATGCGCTCATCCAGGATCCTTCACATCGTCAGTTGCCACGCCGAAGGCGAAGTCGGCGACGTGATCGTCGGCGGCGTCGCGCCACCGCCCGGTGCGACGGTGTGGGAGCAATCGCGCTGGATCGCCCAGGACGAGGTCCTGCGCAACTTCGTGCTCAACGAACCCCGGGGCGGCGTGTTCCGGCACGTCAACCTGTTGGTGCCGGCCAAGCACCCGAAGGCACACATGGCCTGGATCATCATGGAGCCGGCCGACACCCCGCCGATGTCCGGTTCCAACTCGCTGTGCGTGGCCACCGTGCTGCTGGACAGCGGCATCCTGCCGATGACCGAGCCCCAGACCCACTTGGTGCTGGAGGCCCCCGGCGGGCTGATCGAAGCCGTGGCCGATTGCCGCGACGGCAAGGTGCAACGGGTGGAAATCAAGAACGTGCCCTCCTTCGCCGACCGCCTCGACGCCTGGATCGAGGTCGAAGGCCTGGGCTCGCTGCAGGTGGACACGGCCTATGGCGGTGACAGTTTCGTCATCGTCGACGCCCAGCGCCTGGGTTTCGCCATCCAGCCCTGTGAAGCCGCCGAGCTGGTGGCCATGGGCCTGAAGATCACCCGCGCCGCCAATGAGCAGTTGGGCTTCGTCCATCCGCTGAACCCCGACTGGTCGCACATTTCGTTCTGCCAGATCGCCGCGCCGCTGGTCATGGAGAACGGCATCGCCACCGGCGCCAACGCCGTGGTGATCCAGCCCGGCAAGATCGACCGTTCGCCCACCGGCACCGGCTGCTCGGCGCGCATGGCCGTCCTGCAGGCCAAAGGGTTGATGCAAGTGGGCGACCGATTCATCGGACGCTCGATCATCGGCTCCGAATTCCACTGCCGCATCGACTCGCAAACCGACGTGGCCGGACGCCCGGCGATCTATCCGTGCATCGCCGGGCGGGCGTGGATCACCGGCACTCATCAACTGCTGCTGGATCCGGCTGACCCATGGCCGCAGGGCTATCGGCTTTCAGATACCTGGCCCGGCGCATGATGACACCCCACCGTGGCGAGGGAGCTTGCTCCCGCTGGGGCGCGAAGCGGCCCCGCAATCTGGCTGATACCCCGAGTCGTCAGTTTTCAGGACTGCTCCGCAGTCCAGCGGGAGCAAGCTCCCTCGCCACATAAAACATTCGCTTCATTCATATTCGCCTACGTATACGAAATACCAAAACGGAGACAACCATGAGCAAACGCATCAACTGGAGCGGCGTATTTCCCGCCGTCACCACCCAATTCAACGATGACTTTTCCATCAACCTGGAAAAAACCCACCAGGTGATTTCCAACGTTATCCGTGACGGCGTCTCGGGCCTGGTGGTCTGTGGTTCGGTGGGGGAAAACACCTCGTTGAGCGCCGAGGAAAAGATCGCCGTGACCGAAGTCGCGGTGGACGCCTCCCGTGGCCGGGTCCCGGTGATCTGCGGGGTGGCCGAGTTCACCAGCGTGCAGGCGGCCAAGGTCGCCAACGCGGTGCGCAAGGTCGGTGTCGATGGCGTGATGCTGATGCCGGCGCTGGTCTACGGCTCCAAGCCGTTCGAGACCGCCGAGCATTTTCGCTACGTGGCGCGCCAGGCCGACGTGCCGCTGATGGTCTACAACAACCCGCCGATCTACAAGAACGACGTGACCCCGGACATCCTGATTTCCCTGGCCGACTGCGACAACGTGGTGTGTTTCAAGGATTCGTCCGGCGACACCCGGCGCTTCATCGACGTGCGCAATGAAGTGGGCGACCGCTTCGTGCTGTTCGCCGGGCTGGACGACGTCGTGCTGGAAAGCCTCGCGGTGGGCGCCGAAGGCTGGGTCTCGGGGATGTCCAACGTGTTCCCGAAGGAAGGCGAAACCATTTTCCGCCTGGCCCGCGCCGGGCGTTTCGCCGAGGCGATGCCGATCTACGAATGGCTGATGCCGATCCTGCACCTGGACGCCCGCGCCGACCTGGTGCAATGCATCAAGCTCTGCGAAGCCATCGCCGGCCGCGGCAGCGCCCTCACCCGCCCTCCCCGCCTGGCCTTGCCTGAGGAAGACCGGGTGTATGTGGAGCAGATCATGGCCAAGGCCCTGGCCAACCGGCCGGTGCTGCCGGATGTCGGCCTCTGAAGCCCCCATAGATCACCGCCTGTGAGAGATCACGGCCTGTGGGAGCGGGCTTGCTCGCGAAAGCGGTCTGTCTGACAAAACCATGCTGGATAGACCGCCGTCTTCGCGAGCAAGCCCGCTCCCACAGGATTCCGGGCGGTTCAGTCGGGTAAAAAAAGGGCGATGACCGTCGCCGGCCATCGCCAAAAATCGCCTACCTCAGGCGCTCTCAGATCCGTGCGGGCGACACGATGATTTTGACGTTGTGTTCCTTGTTGTTGACCAATTCCTCGAACCCTTGCCCGACAATCTGCTCCAGTTGAATGCGCCCGGTCACCAACGGCGAAATGTCCAGGCGGCCATCGGCGATGAAGGCGATCACGTCGGCGAATTCGCCGTTGTAGGCCAGCGCGCCCAGCACCTGCTTCTCGGTGGCAACCAATTCGAAGAAGTTGAACTGGCTCGGCTCTTCGAAAATCCCCACCAGCACGCATTTGCCGGCCTTGCGGATCAGGTCGATAGCCAGTTTGGCGGTGTGTTTGTTGCCGATGCACTCAAAGCTCACATCCGCGCCCAGGCCACCCGTCAGACGACGCACTTCGGCCAGGGCATCGCAGTCGTTCGGGTCGATCACATGGCTGGCGCCGACTTCCAGGGCCTTGGCCTTGCGCGCGCCGGACATTTCCAGGGCGATCACCTGGGCCGCGCCGGCCGCCTTGGCGCACATGATGGTGCACAGGCCGATGGTGCCGGCGCCGACCACCACCACGTTCTGGCCCAACAGACTGCCGGCCTTCTTGACCGCGTGCATGCCCACCGCCAACGGCTCGATCAAGGCACCGGCCTCGGCCGGAAAGTGGGCGGGCAATTTGTACAAGAGGTTGGCCGGCACGTTGACCAGTTCCGCAAAGGCGCCGTTGTTCATCAAGCCGGTGAAGGCCAGGTTCTCGCAGATGTTGTAGAGCCCGTGGGTACAGTAGTAGCAAGTGCCGCAATGCTGGCAGGCATCCGCCGCCACCGGCTCGCCGACGCTGAAACCTTCCACCCCGGCGCCCAGCTCGACGATCTCACCGCAGAACTCATGGCCGAGGATGCACTGCCCTTTGATCCCGGTCAGCGGGTGCGGCGCGTCCACCGGAATGAACACCGGCCCGGCCACGTATTCATGCAAGTCGGAACCACAGATGCCGCACCAGTGCACGCGGATCTGTACCCAACCGGCAGGCGGCGCCACCGGCAGTGGCACGTCTTCGACGCGAATATCGTTGCGGCCATGCCAGACGGCGGCGCGCATGCTGCGGGTAGGCGTGATTGAAACGTTCATCGTGTTGCCTCCAGAAATTGAGGGGGCCGCGATTCGCTCGCCGCCCGGATGAGTCAGTGCTGCTGGATGAACTCGAGGATCAGCCGATTGACCTGCTCGGCCGCCTCCATCTGGACCATATGGCCCTGGCCGGACAGCACCTCGACCCGTGCCGCCAGCCCCTCGCTATGGGCCGCCGGGATGATCGCGTCGTCGCTGCCCCAGATCACCAGCGTCGGTACGTGGCCGGCCTGCACCACCTCCCGCAGGTCGGTCTGTTGCCGGCCGTCGGTGAACAGCGTCGCCGCCAGTTGCTTGAGGGCTGCGTCCACCCCCTCCAGGCGCTTGTACTTGAGCATGTCGTCGAGCATCTGCCGGTTGACCAGCTCGGCATTGGAAAACAACTGCACCAGTTGCGGCTTGAGGGCGTTGCGGTTGGCGGCTTCGACGAAGCCTTGCAAGTAACCGCCGTTGATCTGCGTGCCCAGGCCGGCGCTGCCGATCAAGGTCAGGGAGCGCACTCGCAGGGGTGACAGGCGCGCGGCGTTCAGCGACACCGCTCCACCCATGGAATGCCCCACCAGGTGCGCGACGCTGATGTCCAGATGATCGAGCAAGGCCAGCACCACGCCGCTCAGTTCATCCAGGTCGCCACGTTGCAGGGCCTTGGCGGATTCGCCATGGCCCGGCAGGTCCAGGGCAATCACCCGACGGCCCGCCGCCAAGGCTTCATGGTTGAACAGCCAGTTGTTCAGGTCGCCGCCAAAGCCGTGCACCAGCACCAACGGCGTGCCCCCTTCACCACGTTCGAAGTAGCGGATCACCTGGCCGTCCAGCTCGACTTTCTGCGGTTTCGGCCCGGTGTCCTCAGCGGCGGCATCGCCCGGCACGAAACTGGACTGGAACTGCTCGATGACGGCGTCGATCTCGGCCTCGCTGGCTTCGCCCTCCACCACGATGCCGAGCAAGGCGCCGACCGCCAGGGTCTCGTCCTGGCGCGCGACCTGCCGACGCAAGATGCCGGAAAACGGCGCCTCGACGCTGCTGGAGATCTTGTCAGTCTCCACGTCCAGCACCTCATCGCCCTTAGTGATGGCCTGGCCCTCCTCCTTGAGCCAGGCATCGACCCGGCCTTCGGTCATCGACAGGCCCCACTTGGGCATGGTCAGGGTATGAATCTGGCTCATCAGCGCTTGCTCCACTCGATCACGTTGAGCACGGCTTGCTCGATCTTCGCCGCGTCAGGGATGTACAGGTCTTCCAGGGCATCGGAGAACGGCACCGGCGTGTGGGGCGCGGTGACCATTTCGATCGGAGCCTTGAGGGCACCGAAGGCTTTCTGGGCCACCAGCGCCGAGATGTCCGTGGCCATGGAACAGCGCGGGTTGGCCTCGTCGATGACCACCAGGCGGCCGGTCTTCTCGACGCTCTCCAGGATGCTGTCCTCGTCCATCGGGCTGGTGGTGCGCAGGTCGATGACTTCGCAGTCGATACCGCGCCCGGCCAGGCTGCGCGCCGCGTCCATGGCGGTATTGACCATGCGTCCGTAGGACACCAGGGTCACGTCCTTGCCGTCGCGCAGGAAATTCGCCTCGCCAAACGGGATGGTGTAGAGCTCTTCGGGGACTTCGCCCTGCAGGCTGTAGAGCAATTTGTGCTCGCAGAAGATCACCGGGTCGTTGTCGCGGATCGCCTGGATCAGCAGGCCCTTGGCGTCATAGGGCGAGGACGGGCACACCACCTTGAGCCCTGGGATGTGGGTCCACAGGGAAGTGAGCATCTGCGAATGCTGGGCGGCGGCGCGCAGGCCGGCGCCGACCATGGTGCGGATCACCAACGGCGTGGCGGCCTTGCCGCCGAACATGTAGCGAAACTTCGCCGCCTGGTTGAGGATCTGGTCCAGGCAGCAGCCGGCAAAGTCGACGAACATCAGTTCGCACACCGGACGCACGCCGCAGGTGGCCGCGCCGACCGCCGCGCCGACGTAACCGATTTCCGACAGTGGGGTGTCGAGCACACGCCCGGGAAACTGGTCGTAGAGGCCCTTGGTGACGCCGAGCACACCGCCCCAGGCGTCGTTTTCACCGGGCGCACCGGCACCGCCGGCGACGTCTTCGCCCATGATGAAGACGCTGGCGTCGCGGCGCATTTCCTGGGCCAGGGCTTCGTTGATTGCCTGCTGATAACTGATTTTTCTCGCCATGATGGAATTCTCTGTTCTTGTTTTATAGGGGCGTTCAGGGGTAGGAGACGTAGACGTCGGTCAGCAGGTCCGCCGCGGTGGGCTTGGGATCGGACTTGGCCTTGTACACCGCGTTCTCGATCAACAGGTCCACCTCCTTGTCGATCAGGTCCAGTTGCTCGACCGTCAGCAACCCGGCCCGGGTCGTGCGTTCACGGAACTGCATCAGGCAGTCCTGGTGCTCGCGGAAATGCTTGACCTCATCAGGCGCCCGGTAAGTCTGGGCGTCGCCCTCGAAGTGGCCGTAGTAGCGCGTCAGCTTGACCTCGATCAGCGAGGGCCCCTCGCCCGCCCGGGCACGCTCGACCGCGGCGCCGGCGGCTTCATGGACGGCGAAGAAATCAAAACCGTCCACCGTGACCCCGGGCATGCCGAAGCCGGCGGCGCGGTCGGCGATGTGATCGCAGGCCACCGACCAATTGGAGGCGGTCGCTTCGGCGTAGCCATTGTTCTCGGCGATGAACAGGCACGGCAGGTTCCACACCGACGCCATGTTCATGGCTTCGAACACCGCGCCTTCGTTGGAGCCGCCATCGCCAAAGAACACCACGGCGACACTGTCGGTGCCCTTGAGCCGAGCCGCCAGCGCGGCGCCGACCACCAGCGGCGCGCCCGCCCCGACGATGCCGTTGGCGCCGAGCATGCCCTTCTCGATATCGGCAATGTGCATCGAGCCGCCCTTGCCCTGGCAGACCCCGGTTTTCTTGCCGTAGATCTCGGCCATCATCCCGTAGACGTCCACGCCCTTGGCAATGCAATGGCCGTGGCCGCGGTGGTTGGAGGCGATGCAGTCGTCATCGCCCAGATGCGCCATGACCCCGGCGGCCGACGCCTCTTCGCCGGCATAGAGGTGGACGAAGCCGGGGATCTCGCCGGTGGCGAATTCCACGTGCAGGCGCTCTTCGAACGCACGGATGGTGCGCATCACCTGGTAGGCATGCAGCAGTTGATCGTGGGTGAGCGGTGTCGACATTTTTATTCTCCTGGGGTGTCTTCTTGAAGATTCAGAGGGTGTTGCGGGTGTTCGCGGCCGATTGCCAGCAAACGGTGTTGCGCGGCGTAGGCCAGCACCGCATTGACGTCGATGCTCAGCGGGCCGCCGGCATCGAGGGTGACCGTGGGCCGGTCCTGCGCGTTGAATTCGATTTCCCGCTCACCGTCCAGGGCCAGGGTGCCGCTGGAAAGCGACAGGCCGTGGGCGATGCCAGGTTCCAGGGGCCCGGCAGCGAGCACGCCACAGCCTTGCAGCAGCCCTGGCGCGAGCGGCACCAGCAACGCTTCGGGGGATTGCGGGTCCAGGCGCATCCAGGCGCCCCCCGGTGCCTGGCGTGAAACCGGAAACCACAAGCCGCACAGCGCCGACAGGCCAATGGATTGCGGTTCGGCGAAGGTCACGAAGACTTCGGCCAGGTCCTGTGCGCGACTGATGGCACGGGCGCCGACGAAGCGCAGCGGCGACACGGCGACGTCCACCAGGGCGACTTCGCGCAAGCCACGTCCGGCATCACAGACCAACAAGCGCTTGTTGCGGCGCAAGCCGATCGAGTCCGGAATCCGGCCACTGGCGTACAACCCGCCGGCCAAGCCAGCACTGGTGGCCTCGCGCAGTTCGGGAAAAGCATTGTTGGTGCCGGTGGACAGGGTCAGCAGCGGGATGTCGCCGACCTCGGCAGCCACGGCCTTGTGGGTGCCGTCGCCGCCCAGCACAGCGATCAGCGCGACCTCGCGTTCGGCCATCAACCGCGCCGCCCGTCGGGTGTCCTCGACGGTCTGGCGCAGGGTCAGGTCAAGGAACTCCAGGGCCGGCCAGTGACTGCTGCGCGCCTGGCGGCTGTGGCTGTTCTTCAGCACGGCGGCGGCCATGCCAATCATGTCGGTGGGCATCAACACCTGTTCGACACCCGTGGCCCCGAACGCGGCCAGCAAGCGCTGGATCACCGACACCTTGTCGGTGCTGGAAAACAGCCCGGCGTTGGCGGTCAGGCGCCGAACGTCACGGCCCGATGCCGGGTTGGCGATGATGCCCACCGTCAAGGGCCGGCGACTCATGACGTCACCGTCAGCGTGAAGGGAAAACGACCTGGGCAGAAAGACATGGGCGCACCTCGTTTTTATTATTCGAAGACCCGTCGAGCGGGCCCTAGGCACAGAGCAAGGCCGGTGCCAGTTCTTGAGAAAACCCGCTGAAAGCCCGGTCCAGAGGCCTCCAGACGAAATGAGCGGGTGCCAGAGGCCAGGCCCCGTGAGACGCCGCATGTCAGCCTGCACGGGTGCTTGCCGAGACCGTGAGACGTGGCGTCTCACCCTGGTCCAGAGGCCGGCCAGGCTTGTCTGCGTCCGGCGAACGGCGCTTAATGGGCGCACAACGATAAGAAGCTGAATCGGAGGCCCCATGCTTTCCGCTCACTCCCGGGCGCATGTCGATTGCGTCAGCCGCGTGGTGAAGAACGCCGACCGGTTGCCCCAGTTGCCCGTGCCGGACCTGATCCTCGACTCCTGGCGTCGCTCCATGGAGCAACACCACCTGGACCCGGGCTCCTTGCAGGGCCCGCGCATCCTCTCCGAGGACGTGCTCAAGCAGTGTCGCGAGCGCTCAGAACTGTTCCTCAACATCGCCAGCGAAGAAGTCGCCCGCCTCCATGGTCGGGTGCGCGACGCCGATTACTGCGTGTTGCTGACCGACGCCCAGGGCCAAACCATCGACTACCGCGTGGAAACCACCCTGCGCAACGACTGCCGCAAGGCCGGGCTTTACCTGGGCACCTGTTGGTCGGAGGGTGAAGAAGGCACCTGCGGGGTGGCGGCCGTGCTCACGGCCAAGGCACCGGTGACGGTGCACAAGCGCGATCATTTCCGCGCCGCGTTCATCGGCCTGACCTGCTCGGCGGCCCCGGTCTTCGACCCTCAGGGGGAACTGCTCGGCGTGTTGGACGTGTCGGCGGTGCGCTCACCGGATGATCGGCGCTCGCAGCACCTGATCCGGCAAATGGTGGTGCAGAGCGCCCGGGAGATCGAACAAGCGTTTTTCCTCAGCAGCGCCCAGGGCTACTGGGTGCTGCGCGGTCACCGCAACGCCGGCTATGTCGACAGCCAACCGGACTTCCTCTTCGCCTGGGACGACGACGGTTGCCTGCAAGCGCTGAACCCGGCTGCCCGCCAATACCTGCTGGAACGCTACGGCCAGTTGCCGAGCCATATCAGCCAGGTGTTCGATCAACAGTGGCTGCACCGTGCCCGGGATGAACACCTCTACCCCCTGCTGGGCCACGGCAACGGCCCAGCCCTGCACGGCCGCCTCAGCGCGCCACGCCAGCGGGCCACCAGTCGGCCCCGGGTCGCGCTGGCACCGACCGAGCTCGATCCACGCCTGGCCGACAGCCTGCGCCTGGCGGTACGGGTCAAGGACCGCAACCTGCCGGTGCTGGTCCAGGGCGAAACCGGGTCCGGCAAGGAAGTGTTCGCCCGTCAACTACACCAGGCCAGCGAACGTCGTGATCGCCCGTTCGTGGCGCTCAATTGCGCGGCGATTCCCGAAAGCCTGATCGAGAGCGAGTTGTTCGGCTATGTCGCCGGGGCCTTCACCGGCGCGTCAGCCAAAGGCATGCAAGGCCTGCTGCAACAAGCCGATGGCGGGACGTTGTTCCTGGATGAAATCGGTGACATGCCGCTGGCGCTGCAAACCCGCCTGCTGCGGGTGTTGGCCGAAGGCGAAGTGGCGCCGCTGGGTGCTTCACGGCGCAAGGCCGTCGACATCCAGGTGATCTGCGCCACGCACCGCGACCTGGAGACGCTGGTGGCCAGCGGCGAATTTCGCGAAGACTTGTACTTCCGCCTCGGCGGCGCCCGCTTCCAACTGCCACCGCTGCGCGAGCGCACGGATCGACTGGCCCTGATCAATCGTATTCTCGCCGAGGAGGCGGCGCTGTGCGGCACGCCTGTGCAATGCAGCGACGCGGCCCTGGAATGCCTGCTCGGCTATCACTGGCCGGGCAATATCCGCCAGTTGCGCCATGTGCTGCGCTACGCCTGCGCGGTGTCCGACGCCGACGTGATCCAACTCCGCCACCTGCCCGAGTCACTGCACGGCAGTGACGTTGCCTTGGAGGCGTCGGAACCAAGCGCCAGCCCGGAACGCCAGGCGCTGCTCGATGCCCTGGTGCGCCATCGCTGGAAGCCCACCGCCGCGGCCCGCGCCCTGGGCATTTCCCGGGCGACCCTGTATCGACGGGTCCACCAGCATGGCATCGAAATGCCGGGGCGCAGGCCGGCTTAGCGCGGTTGGTGCTCGATCATTTCTGCGCCAGTTCGTGGCGCACGCACTGCTCGTAGTAGGTCTGCTTGACTGCGGCGGGCTTGAGGCGCGAGGCACTGTTGTAGGTCTGCTCGGTGATGCCCAGGGCGGTCATGCGCATCCAGGGCCGGGGAAACTTGCGCACCTGCAGTTTCTTGCGTGCGCCGTACAGGGTGATCCCGGACAGTTTCGAGGCCTGTGCCCCTGCCGCGATGTCCGATCCCCAGCGACACACCGATTGCTGGTTTTGCGTCAGCGCCCTGGCCTGGACCTCAAGCGAGACGGCCGCCAGGAGAACCGTCACCGCGCCCCATCGCGCCAGGCTCGACATAGAAATTTGCATAGGTTTGTCGCTCAACATTCTGAAATAAAAGAAGTTTGACGACGTTTTCGCAAGCAAGGGGCCAGCACTGACGTGCGCCCCCCGTGGCGAGGGTATTTATCCCCGTTGGGCTGCAAAGCAGCCCCGTAGATCTATCTGACGCATCGAGTCGTCAGGTTTTGGGGCCGCTTCGCGACCCAGCGGGGATAAATCCCCTCGCCACAGGGTTTGTGCACTATTGACCTTTGGTGTGATGAATTGCGGCTGCGTCCGCCTTGGCCTCTTGCAGCAACTGCTGGATCACCTGTTCCTGCTCGGCATAGCGCCCTTCGCCGAAGTGGCTGTAGCGCACCTGCCCCTTGGCGTCGATGAAGTAATGCGCCGGCCAGTACTGGTTGTCGAAGGCACGCCAGATCGCATATTGATTGTCGATGGCCACCGGGTAGTGGATGCCCAGCTTGCGCACCTGCTCACGCACGTTGTCGATGATCTTCTCGTAGCCGTATTCCGGGGTATGGACGCCGATGACCACCAGCCCATCCTTCTCGTATTGCTTCGCCCAGCCGTTCACGTAGGGCAGCGTGTGCTGGCAGTTGATGCAGTCGTAGGTCCAGAAGTCCACCAGCACCACCTTGCCGCGCAGCGATTCGGCGCTCAGCGGCGGCGAGTTCAACCATTGCACCGCGCCGTCCAGCGAAGGCATGTCTCCCTTGGCCTCAAGGGTCGGCATGGGGCTGGCGCTGGCCTTGCTGACCACGTAGTCGATCGCCTTGGGCACCTTGTCCAGCAGGCTCTGCTCCAGGCTCGCGCCCCCTTGTGAAGAGGTGTTGGCCAATAACCGATCATCGGCACCGGTGCCAATCGCCACCGCAGCCAACAGCACAACCACTCCGCTGCCCCGGCGCAGCCAGGCCGTCACCGGCAAGGACAGCTTCAGCCGGGAGACCACGCCGCGTCCGGCGAAGATCAAGGTGCCCAGGGACAAGGCGCTGCCCAGGCCATAGGCGAGCAGCAACAGGCTGGTTCCGGCGTTGGCGCCCTGCAGCATGGCACCGGTCAGGATCACGCCGAGTATCGGCCCGGCGCAAGGCGCCCAGAGCAGCCCGGTGGCGACGCCGATCAGCACCGATGCCAGCGGCCCACCCAGGCGCCCGGCGCCGGCGTCCACCCGGTTGCCCAGGTGCACCAGCGGCCGTGCCAGCCAGGTGCCGACCCGGCTGAAGATCAGCGACAAGGCAAACAGCACCATCACCGCCAGGGCGACTTGCCGGCCGACGTTGCTGGCGCGCAGCACACAGTCGCTGCTGACCACCGCCAGGCTCGACACCAGGGCGAACGTCAGCACCATGCCGCCAAGGGTCAACAACATGGAACCCGGCGCACGATTGGCCCGAGCGAACAGGAACGGCACCACGGGCAGAATACAAGGGCTGAGGATCGTCAGGATCCCGCCGAGGAAAGCGATCAGAAGCATGGCATCACCTCAATAAACAAGCGTGACCGTGGCGAGGGAGCTTGCTCCCGCTGGGTCGCGCAGCGGCCCCAATCCAGGCGCCTCGGTGTCAAATCGTCGGGGGCTGCTGCGCAGCCCAGCGGGAGCAAGCTCCCTCGCCACGAGGTTGAGGGACTCAGTTCCCGTCACTGCAATGATCGGAAAACTTGCTGTAGTCCAGCGCCTGCTGGTGACCTGCCGAATCCAGGTAGGTCATGTGGGCGTTGACCACGCCGCAGTCCGGGCCGGCATCTTCGGTCATCGAGAGCACTTTCTGGATGTCCAGGTGGGTGCCGTAGGTGTAGGTTTGCGCCTGGACGTTGCCTTCGGCCCGGGCGGACAGCGTGCAGATGTTCAGGGCGGCGAAGAGGCAGGCGGCGTAGATGGCTTTGGTGTTCATGGCGGTGTCCTCGGTGCAGTCAATGAGTTTTCTGTCGAGGCCGGTTGCGTTGCCCCGTTGGACGCCATTGAATGCTGCCCAGGTATCGCGCCTGTATCGGGCCGGGGGGCTTTTTGCATTCCTGTGTATCCGTCGCGCGCCAGATACACTGCAATACAAACCGCCGCGGGCCGCGCCGGCTGGCGCCTGTAGACTGACCACACCGAAACGCCAAGGGGACTGGGCACCATGGATCATGTCGATCACGTATTGATTGTGGATGACGATCGCGAGATCAGAGAGCTGGTGGGCAACTACCTGAAGAAGAACGGCCTGCGCACCACCGTCGTCGCCGATGGCCGGCAGATGCGGGCGTTCCTGGAGACCACCCCGGTGGACCTGATCGTGCTCGACATCATGATGCCCGGCGATGACGGCCTGGTGTTGTGCCGCGAATTGCGCGCCGGCAAGCACAAGGCTACGCCGGTGCTGATGCTCACCGCCCGCAATGACGAAACCGACCGCATCATCGGCCTGGAAATGGGCGCCGACGATTACCTGGTCAAGCCCTTCGCCGCCCGGGAACTGCTGGCCCGCATCAACGCCGTGCTACGCCGCACCCGCATGCTGCCGCCCAACCTGGTGGTCACCGAAAGCGGTCGCCTGCTGGGGTTCGGTCGCTGGCGCCTGGACACCACCGCCCGCCACCTGCTGGACACCGACGGCACCCTGGTGGCCCTGAGCGGCGCCGAGTACCGTTTGTTGCGGGTGTTCCTGGACCATCCGCAGCGGGTGCTCAACCGTGACCAGTTGCTCAACCTGACCCAGGGCCGGGACGCCGACCTGTTCGACCGTTCCATCGACTTGCTGGTCAGCCGCCTGCGCCAGCGCCTGCTGGACGATGCCCGGGAACCGGCCTACATCAAGACCGTGCGCAGCGAAGGTTATGTGTTCTCGCTGCCGGTGGAAATCCTCGAGGCGTCGGTATGAACCTGCCGCTGCGCTGGCCACGCACCCTCGCGTCGAGGCTGTCGCTGATTTTCCTGGTCGGCCTGATCCTGGCCCAGGGCCTGTCCTTCGGCGCCCAGTACTA
Source organism: Pseudomonas chlororaphis (assembly GCA_001023535.1). NCBI lineage: Bacteria > Pseudomonadati > Pseudomonadota > Gammaproteobacteria > Pseudomonadales > Pseudomonadaceae > Pseudomonas > Pseudomonas chlororaphis. The sequence goes on along the minus strand of CP011020.1, from coordinate 4,033,915 downwards.
CGAGCGCTACCAGAGCGCTAAGTCGACCATGCTCGGCAACCTGGAAACCGACGTTGCCACCTCCGTCGCCATCCTCGACCGCCTGCCCGCCGCCGAGCGTCCGGCCTGGCTGCCGAAACTCGCCCGGCGCAACTACGGCTACCTGCTGGAAGAAGGCCAGGCCGGCCAGCCGATGCAGACCGACGATGCGCCGATCTCGATGAGTTCGATCCAGGACGCCATCGGCCAGGCCTACGCCCTGACCTTCACCGACCTGCCCGGGCCGCAGAAGCACTACCAGGCTCACCTTCGCTTGAGCGACGGCAGCCCGTTGACCATCGACGTGCGCCCGGCAATGGTGCCGCTGTCGCCGTGGTTGCCGATGGTCTTGCTGGGGCAACTGGCGCTGTTGATCGGTTGCACCTGGCTGGCCGTGCGCATTGCCGTCGGCCCGCTTACCCGGCTGGCCCAGGCGGTGGAAACCCTCGACCCGAATGCCCACAGCGTGCGCCTGGACGAAAAAGGCCCCACCGAGGTGCTGCACGCCGCCAAGGCGTTCAATGCCATGCAGGACCGCATCGCCGCCTACCTCAAGGAGCGCATGCAGTTGCTGGCGGCGATCTCCCATGACTTGCAGACGCCCATCACGCGCATGAAGCTGCGCGCCGAGTTCATGGACGATGGCCTGGAAAAGGACAAGCTCTGGAGCGACCTGAGCGAGATGGAGCACCTCGTGCGCGAAGGCGTGGCCTATGCCCGCAGCATCCATGGCGCCACCGAGGCCAGCTGCCGAATCAACCTCGACGCGTTTCTCGACAGCCTGGTGTTCGACTACCAGGACACCGGCAAGGACGTGCACCTGTCCGGAAAAAACGCCGCGGTCATCGACACCCGCCCCCATGCCTTGCGGCGCGTGCTGGTCAACCTGGTGGACAACGCACTGAAATTCGGCGGCGCGGCCCAGCTCCATGTGCAGCCCACCGACAACGGGCAACTGTCGATCCAGGTCCTGGACCGTGGCCCCGGTATCGACGAACAGGAACTGGCCGAAGTACTCAAGCCGTTCTACCGGGTCGAAAGCTCGCGCAACCGGGAAACCGGCGGCACCGGGCTGGGGCTGGCCATCGCCCAGCAACTGGCAATCGCCATGGGCGGCTCGCTGACCCTGAGCAACCGCGACGGCGGCGGCCTGTGCGCCGAGTTGCGCCTGGGTCGCGACACCTCGATGAATTAACCGCGATCCAATGTGGCGAGGGGATTTATCCCCGCTGGGCTGCGCAGCAGCCCCAACGCAGCTGACTCAATCCTCTTGACACACCGAGGCGACAGGTTCCAGGGCCGCTTCGCCGCCCAGCGGGGATAAATTCCCTCGCCACATTGACTAATCCAGTGATCTTTTTCGTTACCCCTGCCGCCGGAAAAAATCGAAACCTTGAACCGCTTGCATCGGTCCAGTCCTGTATGACCGTCAACGCCGCGCGCCTGCGCGGCCTACCTACGAGGGACAGACATGAGCATGACCGTCGGTGATTTTCTGGTGGAACGCCTTTATGAATGGGGGGTTCGTCGTATCTATGGTTATCCGGGCGATGGCATCAACGGGGTCTTCGGCGCCCTGAACCGGGCGAACGGGAAAATCCGCTTCATCCAGGCCCGCCACGAGGAAATGGCCGCGTTCATGGCCTGTGCCCACGCCAAGTTCACCGGTGAACTGGGGGTGTGCATCGCCACCTCCGGGCCGGGCGCCTCGCACCTGATCACCGGCCTCTACGACGCCCGCATGGACCACATGCCGGTGCTGGCCATCTGCGGCCAACAGGCTCGCGCAGCCCTGGGCGGGCACTACCAGCAGGAACTGGACCTGGTCAGCCTGTTCAAGGACGTCGCCGGAGCGTTCGTGCAGCAGGCTAGCGCACCGTCCCAGGTCCGCCACCTGCTCGATCGCGCCGTGCGCACGGCCGTGGGCGAGCGCCGGGTCACGGCGTTGATCCTGCCGAACGACCTCCAGGACCTGGAATACACCGCCCCGCCCCACAAGCACGGCACGGTGCATTCCGGCGTCGGCTACCGCAAGCCCAGGGTCGTGCCGTACGAAGACGATCTGCGCAAGGCCGCCGAGGTCCTCAATGCCGGCAAGAAAGTCGCCATCCTGGTAGGCGCCGGTGCACTAGGGGCCACCGACGAAGTAATCGCCGTCGCCGAGAAACTCGGGGCCGGCGTGGCCAAGGCGTTGCTCGGCAAGGCCGCCGTACCGGACGACCTGCCCTGGGTGACCGGCTCCATCGGCCTGCTCGGCACTGAACCCAGCGACGACATGATGGCCGGCTGCGATACGCTGCTGATGATCGGCTCCGGCTTCCCCTACGCCGAATTCCTGCCTCCTGAAGGCCAGGCCCGCGGCGTGCAGATCGACATTCAACCGGACATGCTCAGCCTGCGCTACCCCATGGAGGTCAGCTTGCACGGCGACAGCGCCGACACTCTGCGGGCCCTACTGCCACTGCTCGAAACAAAGACCGATCGCACCTGGCGCAAGAAGATCGAGCACTGGCGCGAACGCTGGGACAAGACCCTGGAAAAGCGTGCCCTGGTCTCGGCCAAGCCGATCAATCCGCAGCGCGTGACGTTCGAGCTGTCGCCGAGGCTGCCGGACCGCGCCATCATCACTTGCGATTCCGGCTCCTGCGCCAACTGGTTCGCCCGGGATATCCAGATCCGGCGCGGCATGATGTGCTCGCTGTCCGGCGGCCTGGCGTCCATGGGTGCCGCCGTGCCCTATGCCATTGCGGCGAAGTTCTGCCACCCGGATCGGCCAGTGGTCGCCCTGGTGGGCGATGGCGCCATGCAGATGAACAACATGGCTGAGCTGATCACCGTTGCCAAGTACTGGCGCACCTGGGCCAACGGCACCTGGATCTGCGCGGTGTTCAACAACCGCGACCTGAACCAGGTGACCTGGGAGCAACGGGTGATGGAGGGCGATCCGAAGTTCGAGGCCTCCCAGGACATCCCCGACGTGCCCTACCACCTGTTCGCCGAATCCATCGGCCTGAAGGGCATTCTGGTGCTGCACGAGGACGATGTGGCGGCGGCCTGGGAGCAAGCGCTGGCGGCGCAACGGCCGGTGCTGATCGAATTCCGCACCGACCCTGACGTGCCGCCGCTGCCGCCGCACATCAAGCTGGAACAGGCGAAGAAGTTCGCCTCCACGCTCCTGCAGGGTGACCCGAACGAACGTGGCATCGTGGTCGAGACCGCCAAACAGGTGCTGAGCGCCCTGCTGCCGGGCACCAAAAAAGACTGAACCACAACACCAGCCTGGTTTCAGGCAACGCCAACGGCCGCCCCGCACGGGCCGTGTCGACTGTCAGGTCAATTAAGTTAATCGATCAGACAGCCGATACAGGGACGTGCGGGATATTTCGCGTTTAGCTGATGGCTTGTTTATGACTGAAGATGCTGGCAACGACTCAACTGTCCTCTCGGGCTCGCCAAGCCGAAACTTCACTCGCCGCACCTTCCCGGCCATCATGCTGGTGCTGTTTTTCATGTCGGCCCTGGCGATTGCCGTGTTGCTCAACATCACGGCCGCCCAGGACCAACGCGCCCGTGAACAGAGCCTGTTCTTCGCCCAACGGGCCATCGAGGGCATCCGCACCGGCATCGCACGGGACTTGAACGACTACTCCAAGTGGAGCGACGCCTACCGCCACCTGCATGTCGAAGTGGACAAGGCCTGGGCCTTCGACCAGGAAAACGTCGGCAGCAGCGTCTTTTCGCTCTACGGCTACCAGGCCGTGTTCGTTATTTCCCCGACCGGCAAGACCGTCTATTCGGTGATCGACGGGCAGCTGAGCGACGTCACCGCCGATGCCTGGCTGACCGGCAACCTGCGGGCCCTGGAGAAAAAAGCCAGCGCCGAGAACAATCGCGACGAAGTCATCGTCGAGATGTTGCACCACGACGGCGCCCCAGCGTTCGTCGCCACGTCCGCCATCACCACCGGCACGGATAACAGCGTGCCACACATTCCCGGCCCGCCCAGCCTGATGTTGTTCGTCAAGGTCCTCGATGGCGCGTCGTTGCAGAACCTGGCGCGGGACTTCGTCCTGCCCGATGCCCACGTCGCCCGCTCGCCCGGACCACCCGACACCGCCCAGTTTCTACTGAACGACCTGACCCAGGAGGCACTGGCCTGGCGCCCGCTGACGCCGGGCAGTGACCTGCGCAAGGCCTTGCTGCCGGTGCTGGCCGTGGCGCTGCTGGTGCTGGCGATCCTGGCGCTGGCGGTGTTGCGCCATGCCCTGGTCATGCTCCGCGCCCAGGAGCGCCAGTACGCCAGCCTGCTGGCCCATCGCAAGGCGCTGGAGCGCAGTGAAGAGCGTTTCCGCGACATTGCCGAGGTATCGTCCGACTGGCTGTGGGAAGTCAACTCGGCCGGAACCCTCACCTACCTGTCGGAACGCTTTGAACAAGTGACCGGCTTCAGTCCGGCGGAATGGCTGGGAAAGCCGCTGCACCGGTTGCTTCATCCCCATGACGGATCGATTTCCATCGCCCATTGGCTGCTGGGCGGCGCCAACAGTGCCGAGCCGACCGCACTGCTGTGCGAATACACCGCGCGCAACCTGCGCACACGCACCTGCAAGATCGCCGTGCGGGCCATCGAGGCCGGCACCCTGGGCTTTCGCGACACCGCCACCGACATCACCGAGGAGTTGCGGGCGCTGGCGCAGATCAAGCACCTGTCGCTCCACGACCCGTTGACCGGGCTGGCCAACCGCAATCGCTTGTTCGACTGCCTCAGCGAACACCTCGGCCGCACCGACGGCGCACCGCTGGCCGTGCTGAACCTGGACATGGACCGCTTCAAGCCGGTCAACGATTCCCTGGGCCACGCCGTGGGCGATAAGGTTTTGAAGGAAGTGGCCCATATCCTCCAGCAGAACGTACGCAGCACCGACCTGGTGGCGCGCCTGGGCGGCGATGAGTTTGTCATCGTCATGCCTGAACCGGGCGAGGCCAGTGACCTCGACCAGCTCTGCCAGCGCCTGATCGATTGCATGCAGCGGCCGATGCACCTGGACGGCAACACCTTGTACCTGGGCGTGAGCATCGGCGTTGCCTGGGCGCAACCGGGCGACGAGCGCGCCCACGAGTTGCTGCGCCAAGCCGACATCGCCCTGTACGCCGCCAAGGCCGCGGGCCGCAACACCTGGCGCGTGTACGTGGAAGCCATGGGCAATGTCGCCCGCGACCGGCGCCGCTACGAACAGCAACTGCGCGACGCGATGCAGCAGGGCCAATTGGAACTGCGCTACCTGCCTCGCTTCGACATGAACGCCGAGCAATTGCATGGGTTCGAGGCGCAGGCCTTCTGGCACCACCCCGAGAAAGGTGAACTGGGGGGCGCCGATTTCATTCCCATTGCCGAGACTTCCGGCCAGTTGGAAGAACTGGGCACCTGGATGCTGATCAACGTCTGCGAAGAAGCGGTGAGCTGGCCGAGCGCGGTCAGCGTGTCCATCGCGGTTTCCCCCAGGTGGTTCAGCAGCAGCTTCCTGCTCAAGCAGGTGCAAGCGGCCCTCGATGCCAGCGGCCTGGCGTCGCATCGGCTGACCCTGGAGGTGGCTGAAGGGGTTCTGCTGGCCGATCACAAGGCGGTCGCCGCGACCCTCCATGCCCTGAAAAACCTGGGCGTACGGATCAATATCGACAAGTTCGGCACCAACATCGCGTCCTTGCGCGAAGTGCTGAACCAGCCATTCGATGGTATTCGCTTCGATCGCAACATCCTCTCGCAACTGGGCCTGGAGCAGGATGAGGAAGGCGTACTCGCCATGATCCGCCTGAGTCGCAGCGTGGGGTTGAGGGTGACCGCCGAAGGCATCGAGAACGCCCGGCAGTTTCGCCAGTTGCGCAGCGTGGCCTGCGACCATGTCCAAGGCCCCTACTTCGGCTCGCCCCTGGCCCGCTCGGAAATGGCCTCGTTCTTTACCACCCCGCGGTGGCTGTGAGCCCTGGCGGGCACTGACCGACCGCCTTCGCGGGCAGTTGGATTGGGGCCCACCGCAAGAGCCAGGCCGGCTGTCAGACCGCCTTCGCGGGCAAGCCCGCTCCCACAGGGATCTGTGGCGGGCACACACCTCAAGCCCACCACACAACACTGTGGGAGCGGGCTTGCCCGCGATAGCGCCAGGTCAGTCGACACCTTCATCCACTGACCCGCCCTCGTCGCGAGCAAACCCGCCCCCACACAGGGGAGCTGTGGCGGACACGCACCTCAAGCCCACCACACAACGCTGTGGGAGCGGGCTTGCCCGCGAAGGGGCAGGCCCGGTCTGCCCCGGTCACAGACTCAATCGCCCCCGCTCCTCTTCCGTCAAGCGCTGCCGGGTCTGTTCGTCCAGTGGCCCGGCGCCGAGCACTTGCACCGGGCTGGCCGGGTCGTAGGCGCGAGGGGCCTCGCGGCTGGCGCCGTCGCGGGACGGAGCCAACTGCTCGGAGCCGAAACTCACCACCTGCACGGTGAACACCGACGCCTGGTTCTGCCGCGCCGCGTTCTGCTGCTGGCGGGTCACGTCCTCGGCCGCCTGGGTGGCCGAGGTCGCCGCCGCGCTGGCGGAGGTGATGGCCCCGGTGTTCACCGAAGCCGCCAACGGCACGCCGGAGGCCTTGCCCTGGGTCTGGATGTTGGCCGCGTTCACCACGGTCAATGCCGCGATGTTGACGTTGCCCGACACCCGGATCCCCGCCTCGCCGGCATCGATGGTGCCCAACGGCGCGATCAGGTCGATATCCCCCGGCGCCACTTCGGCAATGGGGTTGAGGGTGGCGATACCGGCCCCGGTGCTCGGTACCGAAGGCGACAGCGTCACGTTGCCCCAGGTGTCGTACAAGCGCTTGGGCGGCGTGTACACCACGGTGGTCTTCGAACCCCGACCGGCGTTGATGTCGCCCTGGGCCGACCAGCCAAGGATCGAACCGCCAAAGGTGGTCATGATCCGGCTCTGCCCAAGCAGGATGCTGTTCTGCGCATACAACTGGATATCGCCCTCACCCTGGGTGATGACCCCGGCGGTGGACGGCGGCGCGTTGCCCTCGATACCGAAAGTCTGGCCGCCGCCCGGGGTCAGCATCTGGATACTGCCGCCGAAATCGGTGTGCACCCCCGCCCCGCCGAACATCGTGATGTCGCCCTTGTAGGTGATCGGATTGCCCGCCACGTCCTTGGTCGGGAACAACAAGTCGATAGCCTCGCGGCCCCGCAGGTAACTGCCCTGGCGCACGCCGCCCACTTCGTTGTACTCGCGGCCGCCGGCCTTGAGCTCGGCAAAGTACACGTCACGGGCAAACACCCGCTGTTGCTCGGCCGGCAGTGCCGCGAAGTAGCTGCGGGCCTGCTCGGTATCGCCGCTGAAACCGAAGCGCCTCTCCAGCCAATCCACCAATTCGGTTTCATAGGTCTTGGCGACCTTGCCGTCCTGGCTCGCCAGCGGCACACCGGCCAGGGCCTGGTTCGCCGGATCCAGGTAGGCCTTGACGAAGCGCTCGTAGTCCGGCCCGTCGAGGCCCGCGCCGGCCTGCAACACCAGGCTCGCGCCAGGGCGCGAATCCCCCGGTACCACGGCGCCGAGGCTGGTGATGCTGACCTTGTCGTCCATCAGGATATTGCGCCCGGCGGTGATCTCCAGCAGGCCGGGACCGGCGACGTTGAAGGTGCTGTAGAGGATGTCGCGCCCGGCTGACACGATGGAAATGTCGGTGGGGTTGTTGTGGATGAAGAGGTTGCCGGAGACGGTGTAGTTCCCCGCTTCAGCGTTATCACTGCGCGATCCGGCCAGCGGAACCCCGCTGCTGACGATGTCTCGCCCAGCCATCATCCGGACAGCTCCAGCGCCTTCATATGCAATTCGCCCCGGCCATCTGGCCGTGGAAACCGACGTCATCGACCGCCCGGTGGTGACTGCCAGCAAATCGCCTTCGAGTGCATAGAAGCGAGCAGGATCGGCATTGAGAGCCCATTCGCTGGAAGCGCTGCTGGTGTCGAAGGCAAACAGCGGCAGCATGTTCGAACTAAGGCGCACGGGATTACCGTCGGCCGAAAGATTGCTGACTTTGATACTGATGCCGTTATCGACAGAAGCGACATAGGCTGGCCGGAATGGCGTAGCCAAAGCGGCCGATGCGGCACCGGAACGACTGACCGACATGTCGCCGCCGTAGATGGAATCGCCGGCTAGGAATTGCAATTCACTGTTAGGGCCAGGTGCGAGCAACAGCGCTGGAAGATTGTTAGCGTCGTAGACTGCGCTGGTACCTATCGCCTTAGCCCTGCCGTAATACAGGCTACCACTGGCCGCCACAGCCCGCAGGATTGAGGGGTAGACCATTGCAAGGTCCGTATCCAGCCCCAACGTCAGAGGCGTCAGGTTACCTCCCGACGTCCATAGATCAATCGCCGTGTTGGCAGTCCATAGCGTAAACCAGCTCACACCCGATCCGTTAATCGCGTCACTTTTGAATGGAGATACGCTCATCATCAATGCCCGACCTGGGTCTGCAACGTCCTGAACGACGAGATCGCCCAGGGTAGATAGATTGAAAGTGGCGTCGCCCGGCATCAGAGTCAGCCCACCGGTGGCGTCGCCACGTGTGGATTTGAAGGAATCGTATGCCCGAGTCTCTCGAGGGGACTGCACAGTGGCGGCGTTGCCATAGCGAAGATCGATTCGGCCAATGGCACCGCTATCGATCTGCGCGTGCCCCCGCAGGTTGATGACCGCACCGTTGAGATGCCCGCTCGTGAACAAGCTCCCGGGATTCAAGGCACCGCCCACCCGCAGATTGAGATCGCCGCCGCCGGTCAATTGCAGAATGCCATCGGCGCCCACACGCCCGGTACTGCCTACGGCAAGCACCAATCCTTGACTGCGGCTGTTGCTGCGGGACTCAAGAAGGCTACCCGCCATTTGATCGATCACCCCGGCATCGCCCGCGACCTGAACATTCAGGTTACCGCCGCCCAAGGTACCAAACCCGGTAAATCCAACCATCAAATCAGCCTTGCCATTCTGTGCTGCGGTATAGCTCCCGAAATTGATCCACCAGGCAGCGGGTTGTGCCTGGGTATCGGTAGAAACCGAGCCGTTGCCTTGGCGCCACAGCCAGTTCCCGACATTCGCAGTGTCATAACCCAAATCGCCGGGATTGGGTCGCGCATTACCGCTGCTAGTCACCGCGTCCATTGTATTGCCGGTCAGACTCCCGCCAACGTTCAGAGTCAGGTTGCCGCCAAAATCCGGGTACCAAGCGCGGTAAAGACTAGTAGTACCGCCATTCACAAACTGCTCGTTGTCACCGAATGCATCGTTAAGCACCTTTCCTTCCGCACCCAGCGCCTTAGGTTGGTTGTAAGGATCGTTGGCATGAGTCGCGCTCGCCGAGCTGCCTGCGGTATAGACGCCGTACAGCGAATCCATTTTCACATCACCTGCCGAGAACAGCTCAAGGTCAGCCGCGCCGGTACGAACCACGCTCCACCGTTGGCTGCCAGCTTTGTAATCGGCTTGTCCGACTGCTTGGCAATAAGAGGGATTTTCGGTACACAATTCCGGGTACCCGATGGCACCAAAATCAATCGGTTGACCGGCGAGACTCGGATCCCCCCATTCGATAGCCCCTACTTCAGTCCATATATATCCACTGCTGGCCTTACAAAAATCCGGTAAATCAGTACATAGCCCTGGGTAACCAATCGCCTCGAAGTCAATCGGTTGGCCTGCCATGCTGGTGTCGCCAAAAAAATCCAATGACCCTGCTTCGGTCCACAACATCTCGCCAGCCTTAGGCACACCAAACATACCGTAATGACTATCCGCCAAACGAAGATCCCCGCCAGCCGTCACAGGCTTCACGACCCGACTGTCCGCCGCCTGCGTATCGGCGCCGGCCACCAGCCGTAGGGACCAGGACTGCGACCCCTCGGCCAACATTGGCGCAATGGCCCAATTGCTGCCCGCCACTTCCGGACGCAACTGCACCGACTCGACACCCGCCGGCAGCTTGATGTCGGTACCTGAAGGAATTTTCGAACCCACATTCAATGCCAGGGGACCGCTGAGACGCACGACGTTGGTCAAGCCATGGGGCGCGTCCGCAATGCCTGGCAGTGCAACGCCTTTAGGCCAGATCAGGCTGCCAATGGTTGCGCTGCTGCCCAGCAGGCTCCCAGCCCCCAGCACTGTGCCCGCATCAAGGGTCTGAGTCGAAGCCAACAAAGTGCCGGCGGCGAACAACAGATTACCCAAGGCGTCATGCACCGCCGCGGCAAGCACCGTGCCCGCCGGCAGTACCAAAGGTTGATCAAGCGTCGCGGCTACTGGCAGGCGCGTTCCCGCCGCCAATGTGGCGCCCTTGAGCGGCACGTCGAAGTTGAGCACCGAGCCGGCCGGAAACGCCGTGTCCTCCGCCAGGATCACGCCGGTACCGGGCACGACGATATCGCCTGCCGCAAAATCAATACCCGGCAATAGCACCCAGCCCTTGTCATCGTTGCTGGCCGGCGGCTGGGCGAAACCGTCGGTGATGCTGCCATAGATATTCAGATCGCCCCCGGCGCGCAACGTCAGGCTGGCGGATTCGCCGGAGCCATAGACATTGTCCAGTTGGTTATGCCGATTGAGGCTCTCATAGCGATAGCGCGACAGGTCCAGGTCGCCTTGGACCACCAGGTCGCCATCGGCCGTCGCGCTCACCACCTCCACACCAGGGCGCAGATGGAATACATCGCGATAGCGGCTGTTTTTCAGTCCGGCGAGTTTGCGCTGCAACAGATCGTCGTTGTCGTGGGCCTGAGTGATGAACGCGGTGTTGTCGTCATGCACATCGTCCAACCACGCTTGATTGATGACCTGATAAGGCTTGCCGCTGGCTGCCGGTACGTTGACCAACGGTGCATCGTCGTATTGCCACATGGCCACCAGCGCGATCGAACGGGCGCCTTGGACATCCACGGCGCCGCTGGCATCGATTGCCACGTCGCCGCCTGAAACACCGCCCAGTCGTGGTGCGTTGAGTTGCAATGTTCCGCGGGCGCGACCGTCATGCATGCCCGGCTTACTGCCCAGCGCCACCTCGGTGCCATGGCGCAGGTCGATACGGGCACCATTGCCCAGGGTCAGCAGCCCTTGGCGTGCGGTCAGGTCCACGATGGCGCGGTTCGGTGAGTCGATGATCTTGCCGTAGCTGTCCACCCGCAGGCGTCGGCCATGGGCATCGAGCACCGCTGCGCTGCCCAGGGTCAGGGCATTGCCGGCGGCCAGATAAATACTGCCAACGCGCTCACCGCTGGCGTCGACCTTGCCGTTGACCAGCAAGCTGCCGTTGTCCACCGACACATTGATCGACGAGGCCTTAAGCCCGTCGCCGATCACCAGGTCGCCCTGTTTGAGCTGGAAGCCACGGGATCCGTAGACCTGCCCATCGTTCAAGCGCTGATTCAACGCCGCGAACTGCTCACTGAGACTGCCGCTGCCGCCCAGACGCTGCGCCTGGATTTCCACGCTGCCGGCCAGGTGCGGCATGGCGGTGCCACCGGCGTCGTATTCGCCCGTGCTGCTGCCGAGAATCCGCCCTTGCAGGTCCACCACGCCCGCCGCCCCGTCCACAGCCACGGCGCTGAGCCGGCCGGCCTGGTTGTTGCGGGCCGAGAAGTCGATGGTCGAGCCATCGGCCTGGCGGATGTCGCCGTTCTGGCTTTGCAGAATCACCTCGCCACCGGCGCTGTAGCGCGTCACATCGTTGAAAGTCACCGTGCGACCCGCCACATCGATCAACGCCGCATCGGCCAGGGTCAGGTCGCGGGTCGCGCTCAAGGTCAGCTTGCCACTGGGCAGCACCACCGCACTGGCCAGGTTGAGGCTGGCACTCTTGAGGGACAACTCGCCACCGAGCCCGGAAACGGTGCCCGGCTTAGCGCTCGCGCCCGCCACGTTGATCGCCCCACCCGCGCTGATGCGGTTGATCGAACCGGCTTCACCGGTCAACAACGGAGTAAGAATATTCAGATTGCCGCCGCTGTAGGCAAAGCCCGTTTTCGGGTCGTATGCACCCTGGGTCTGATAGACCGCCAGGCTGCCTTTGTGATTGGCGGTCAGACGCTCGCTGGCGTTGAGGTTGACGTTGGCAAAGCCCAGGGCCAGACGGTCCAGGGTAGTGACCGAGCTGGGCTGGGCGAATTCACCGTAACCAAACTCGATGCGCTGGGCCTGGATGTCCAGGCGACCGGCGCCGGTGCCGGCCCCGTCGGCGATGACCGAACCCGGCGCGCCGACGGCACCGTTCCAGATCAGGTTGGCGGTGCGGATGGTCGCTGCATCGCCGGCGCCGCCCGCGCCATAAATTGCCGGGGTGCTGAGCATCAGGTTGTTCAGGCGCGACTTACCGGTGGTCGAATCATAGGTGTCGAGGCTGACGGTGCCATAGAAATTCAGCGCCTGACTGGCCGACAGTTCGAGGGTTTCCAGGGCCGGAGCACCATATTGGGTGTCCCCGCGCAACAGGCGATCCAGAACGGTCTGGCTCAGGGTCAGACCGGCAGGCAATACATTGCGCCCCGACGCATCGCTCAATGCCTGGGCGGTGCCGACGTTGATGTTGCTCAGGGCCAGGGTCAGGTGACGGGTGCCGTAACGCACCTGGTCGTCCAGTTCCAGGCTGCCAGCGGTGCCTGCAACGATACTGCCTTCGGAGTGAATGCGTGTGACGCCACTGCAAGGCGTCAGGCGGCAGCCACCGATATTGATGGAGCCTGCGCCGCCCGATGGAGGGGCCAGTACGCTGAGCAAACCATTGGAGGCGGCCAGCATATTGGCGTCGTTATTGAGACTGTAAACAAAGCCAGCTCGGGCGTCGTAAGCAGCCGCGCCACGACCGATGGTGTTGATGACAGCGCCCTGTTCCATCGATAACTCGCCGCCATTGGCCAACAGGAAAACCTCAGGTGCTGCTAAAGCCGCACCTTCACGCAATGTCACGCTACGCGACATCTCAGACACCGGAGTCACGTAATTTCCGCTTTGACCGTAACTAACCGAAAACAGGCCGCCTATGACCTGACGCGAAGCGTTCAATGCATTCAGGCTTTCGGCAGTGAGGGTCACGCCCTCGAAACCAGCCGTGGCCCCACGCCCATCCGCAACCACCTCCAGCGCGCTCCGGGCGTAACCAACCACTGAGACGGAACCGCCGAAGCCTCCCGCCTGAGGCGCGAACTTGCCGACACCCTTGAAGGAGAATGCTTGATCCCCTGCTCCAGGGGCCAGGTTCAGTTTCAAGGTCTTGGCGTCTACCGGCAACATTGCCCGGGGTACGCCCAGGCGAGCGGCATCGGCCACGGCGAACTGCGCGTAGCTCGTTTCGTTGTATTGCGAGTAGCGGCGCAGCACATCCCCCGACGTCAGAATGACCTGACTGGACAAACTGTTACGCTGACCTGTATTGGCCACCGACAACACCCCGGCGGTGGTCCAGGAACCGTTGCGCATCTGTTGCGCGCCCGTTGTGATGCCTTGCCCCGCCAAGCCATTGACCTCGACCCGGAACGCGCCCGGCAGCAACGCATAAGTGGACGGCATCAGGGTGTAAGTACCGGCAGCCAGCCCGGGCACACCGGCACCGATGGTGGTCTGCTGGCCGACCCTCGGATCCACCGCGCCACCTTCGGCAGCGACCGGCGCATACTGACTCTGGTTGCCCGGCACAATGGCGTAGACCGGGTTGCTGGAAAGACCAGGCAAGGTGAAACCGCCATTGGCACCCATTTGTACCAGCGGATTGAAACGGGCGTCAGTAGAACCACCACGGCCTGAGATAAAGCCAGCGCCGAGCAAATCACCGCCACCAGACAGGTCAAGCACCGAACCCTCCTGTGCCGTGACCGATCGCCCGCCCAGAATAACGCCGATGTTAATGTCAGCGTTTAGACTGGGTACTGCACCCTGTCCTAGCAACACCACCTTCTTGCCAGCGTACTCATAACTTTGACCGTCGACCGTGCCGCCATAGGGCAATCTCAGGCCCAAGCCGCTGACCGACGTCAGGCTGCCCGGCAACAGACTTACCCGATCGCTGATGGCATACCCCCCTACACCGCCGTTGGTGCCGACCTCAATCAATCCCAACGGCGCCCGAACCACGCCACCCTGTTCGATGTTCGCGCTACCCAGTTGCAAGCGCCCGAATACCGAATAGGGTACCTGGGGCGTCGTCTGGGTTGTGCGCCCGATTACCAGGCTGCGTGCCGGGTCGTAGAGAGGGGTACCATTATCCGATGTGCCCCAACCAGACCCCGCCAACACCCGAGCCCCGACTCCGGTTGCCGGATACAGCTGGGCCGCTTGCAACAGCATGTCCGAAGGGGTCAGCAATTGCGTGGTAAACCCCGTAGGCATATCGGCGCTCGAGAACCCGGCCAGGAATCGCAGATCACCCCGGCTGCTCAGCTGGACCTGATCGAAACCTGCGCGCTCAAGTCCCACAGTGCTGTCATCGGCCTGCCTCACTGTGCCTTTGCTGCTGAACATCACATTGCCTTGCACATCCAGCAGATCAGCATTGACGGAAAACAGCGCCTTGTTCGCCAATAGAGACACCCCGCCACCCTCGACCACTGGCCGGGTGTAAGGATCAAAACTCGGTCGAGTGGTCGCCAGCCCTGTCGCAGTAGACAGCAACACATGGGGTGCATTGAACTCGACCCGAGTATTGGCTGGCGCGGTTGCACTCAATCCAAAGCTGCGGGCGTACAGGCTCAGGCTTTGTCCGAGGGACATCGACAGGTTGCCATCGACGCTCATCAGTCCGTTGCTCAACAAGGACAAATTGTCGAAACCACCGGCCAGGACCTGATCGATACCTAGCTGGCCGTGACCATAAACCAACGAGTCCGCCGAGGTTTCAGCTGTATCGCCCAGCGGGCTTGCCTGCGCGACTTGCTTCAGAACCAGTTCACGAACACTCAACACTCGGGCATTGACCGCGCTTTTCAGGTAATAGGGGGTTTCCAGCGCCACCGACAGACTGCCACCTGCCGCCCCGCCGCCCCCCGAGCGGGCGCTGAACGCGCCGTCCAGGTACAGGCCATTGGCCGACGCCAGGGAAATACTGCCGCCATTGCTCGCTACCAACGTACGGCCCTGACCCGGAACATCCAGCACGGCCTGGCTGCCATCCGCTTGCAGACGGGCACCGTCGCGCACCACCACAAACAGCTCGGAGGCAGACGTCGATCCTTTCGCGGCATCGATCTGGCCGCCAATGACAATCTGCCCGCCGTCGCGCACCAGGCCATAGGTCTGGCC
Source organism: Pseudomonas chlororaphis (assembly GCA_001023535.1). Lineage (NCBI taxonomy): Bacteria > Pseudomonadati > Pseudomonadota > Gammaproteobacteria > Pseudomonadales > Pseudomonadaceae > Pseudomonas > Pseudomonas chlororaphis. The sequence continues at coordinate 4,018,574 of CP011020.1, read as the reverse complement.
GCGCATATCCTGAGCTGTCATCGCCCGGCTCGATACATCGATCAGCGCCTGCTCGCCCAGCCAGATGGAACGACCGTGGCCCTGGGCATTGACCTGATCGCGAACCGCATCATCGACGCTCAACTCGGTAAGGCTGACCCGCCCGCCCCAGGCGTTAAGCGTGCCGTTGGCGGTCAATTGCCCGCTGCTCCGGACATCGATGCCCTGGCCTGGATCAACGGTAATCACACTGCCCTTGCCCAAGCTCAATACCGTACTGGCCATGTCGGCCGCGCCGGAGTTTGGCGTGCCTGCGGTGAGACTCAGGCTCGCGCCGCGACGCTGGGTCAGGACACCTTTGACCGCGTCTTCCTGATACAGCTCCGGCGTCCAGCGCTGCAAGGCAGCGGCCGGCTCCGCGTCGCTGCCGGTGACCAACGCCTGTTCACCAATACGGTACACCGGCATCGTCACATCGACCCGAGTCCCGTCGGCCACAGTCAGGCCTTCGTTGCCGGTGATGTCATAGGCCGAGAAACCCTTGTCGAAGAAATCGCCGTCCAGTTGCAGAGTGCCAGCTTCGAGGGGGGTGCCGCTGTTGCCGATCAGCACTTTGCTGGCCGCCAGCTTCAAGGTCCCGCCACCACTCACGCCAGTACCGCGCAGTTCACCTTCGAGGTTCAAGTCGCCGTTACCGGACGATGCACCGGTACTCGCGGTCAAGGTCAAGTCTCCACCCTTGCCGCCGCGAGTCTTGCCATCGGCCATCACGGCAGCGCCGGAGCTGACGTCGATCAGGCTGCCCTGCCGCACATCAATATCGCCACTGCTACGCACGGACACGCTGCCGCCGTTAATGAACGGCAGGCCTTGGCGGTCGTTGCCGTCGAGCAGCAGATTGCTCCAGCGTCCGGCGGTGTTCAGCTTGACGCCTTCGCCCAATGTGACCGTCGCCCGCTGTCCCGTAACGGGTGAAAGCGTGACGTCTCCCATCTGGAAATTGTCGGTCCTGACCTGCTTGAGGATGTTACCCAATACAATGCGACCACTGCGGGCCGTCAGGTCGGCGTTCACTTCCACCTGCGGCGCATAAAGCGTGATATCCCCGCCGTCGGCTACCTTGAGTGCGCCGTCAACCTTGATGCCTTCAGCCCCCGCTACCTTGACTGCGCCGAGCTGGAAGCCATTGAGCAGCGCGTTATCCAGCACCAACTTGCCTTGCCGGTCGCTGCCGACCGCCGAGGTCAGGTCCAAGCCTGCGGCAATCTTGTCGGTCACTTTGCCGACGGTGACCTGATCGAAGGTGGGGTTCAAGCCACTGTTGATCACGCCACTGGTCTTGTCATAGATCGGCGTGTAGCTGCCCACCCACAACTCGGCCCGACGGGCCACGGCGTTTTGCGATTGCTGGTAGCCGTCGAGGTTGAAGTTCGGCGCCTGGGTCTGGCGTTCGCCCTGGTACACCTCGCCGACGATATGGCCTTCCAGCACGGCGTTGCGGGTCGACACCACCAGCTTGCCGGCATCGCGACTGACGGTGTAGCCGGCTTCAAAACGTTCGCGCGGGGCAATGAGCGGGTTGTAGTAGTAATCAGTCTGGCCCCAGCGCTGGCTGTGGTCTTCGTAACCCTTGTAGATGCCGGTGTAAAGGATGTCACCCGGGGCCTTGGACAGCTCATACAGACGACCATTGGCACCCTTGAGCCAGGATTGGCGCAGGTACCCGCTCTGCACATCCAGGGTGCCACCGGACAGGTTCAGTTGCGCCGCCTGCTGGGTCACCACGTCGTTGCCGGTAAACGTCAGGGTACCGCCCTGGGCCGCCCATTCGCCGACACTGTGGCCCCGGGTGCCCAGGTAGCCGCCGACTTCCAACAGACCACCGGCTGTGTACCAGCGGTCGGTGGCGTAACCGTTGGTGCCTGCAGGGACGTAGACCAGGTCACGCACGTCCACCCACACATCGCTGTTGGTCAGCTTGCCGCCTTCGCGGTTGATCGGCGCATCCCGTTGTTCGTTGCCTTGGACGTTGACCTTGATGGAATTGGACTCCATCGCCACCTTGACGCCGATGGCGCCGGACACGTCGATCATCGCGCCATCGCGCACCAGGCTGCGCCCCGCGGCGCTGACCGCAACCTGCCCGCCGGTGGCCAGGGTGATGGAGCCGTTCTGGAAGTCGACGCTACCACCGCTGACGATCTCGACCCGCGACTGGTCGCTACGGTCGACCACGCTGCTGAGGTTGTTGAACTGACCGGTGATCAGGTTGTTCGGCGTGCCATCCAGGCCCGCGGGCCCGGCATTGCGTTGGCTATCCAGTGCACTGCCGCCCGCGGCGTCGAGCAGCACGGCGGTGGCACTGCCCTGCCCCAGGGTCACGCTGCCGGTGCTGTCGCTGAAAGCGTTGAGCAAATGCACGGTGCCGCGGGTGTCCACTGAACTGCTGGCCACCACCACGCCGTTCTGCTGCACATTGTGCCCGGTGAGGGTGATGTCGCCGGTGCTGGCCTGGATCAGACCGCTGTTGATCACCGTGCCGGCGCTGCTGCCCGGTTTGAGCGACGTCGCCACCTCATTACCACGAGTGGTGGAGCGCGAGTTGCCGCTGGTGCCCTGGCCGCGACGGATATAAAAACTGTCGCCAGCCGCGAGGGTGGTCTGGCCCTTGGCGGTGATGATGGAGCCGGCGTTCTCCACCTCGCTACCCAGCAGCAAGGCATAGCCACCGCCTGCGGTGGAAGTGGCGGCGCGGTGGGTTTCAATTTGCGCACCGCGTTGCACTTCGACCTTGCCGGCTGCATCGGTGAAGGTTGGCTGGGTGCCGGTGGCATCGACGTACAAGCCGCGCTGGCTGAACTGCTCGTCAGTGATGTTAGCCGCGACCGCCGCCAGGTTTCGCACGTTGACCTGGCTGCTGCCGCTGAAAATGATGCCGTTGCGGTTGACTAGCATCACCGTGCCGTTGCCCTTGATCTGGCCCTGGATCTGGCTCGGCCGGGCTTGAGGATCGTTGACCCGGTTGAGCACTGCCCAGTCCGCTTGCTGCTGGAAATCCACCGTGGTGTTACGCCCGACGTTGAAGGTTTCCCAGTTGAGAATCGCCTTGTCGGCGGTCTGCTCGATCTTCACCGTGGTCTTGCCGCCGGCCTGGGTCTGCTGCGGCCCCTTGGCGTTGAGCCAGCCCTGGGTCAGGCTGTTGTCGACCTTGAGGCCGCCCTCGCCCAGCCCGTCGGGCACGACCTGCACCTGCCCGAACGCCGCTTGCCGCCCGGCCGCCTGCGCCGCCTGCTGGGCCGCGATCGCGGCCACGGTGTTGTTGAGGTTGGTCAACGAGCGCTGCAACTGGGCATTGGCCCGCTGCTGCTGGGCCAGGGGCGGCGGCATCCCAGGCACCGCAGTGGTCGGCCGTGCCGCACCACCGGCGGGGGCCGCACCCTTCGCCGCAAACCAGGCCGAACTGAACGCCGTGGCCGCCTGGGCATTGCCGGCCACCATCAACAGCGCGATGGCCTGGGCCAGCGGCTTGAGCCGCCCCATCGACAGCTCGCCATCGCGACGTGGAACGTTCGGTTTCATCGGTTTGCAGCGCAGCATCCTACTCATCCTTCGGTTTGCTCTCAGGGGTCGCAACGCAGTGCCATCAAGCGGCCAGCGTCGCTTATAGGGGATAGGCGGTTACAGCCGCTCGGGACCGAACGGATGTCATGAAAATTTCATGTGGCTGTGTTGGTTCGGGCCTTACGCAAAAAATCAGCAACGACTTGCGCCGTTGCTGATCGGTGTTGCGTGGAACTGGAGCGAGTGCTTACAGCGGACGACCAATGCCGTTGCAAACGTTGGTGTTACCAATGCTGAGAGCGTTGGTGCTGGTGAGGAAGCTGCTACGAACGGCTTGCTTCCAGGCCGCTGGCAGCGGCACGAAGCGGTTTGCAGTGATGGCGGCGTCGTTGCTGCTGGCCGCAGTAGCATTGTAGTGACGGGTGAAGAAGTCACGAACCTGCGTGGTTTGTGCAGCGTCGGCATAGCACTGGCTGAAGATCAAGTTGGTGAAGCCCAGGATCGGATAACCGGTGGTTGGGTAAGCCACGACGCTTGGATCGTTAGGGTTAGTGGTTGCGGCGAACACCGGTACCCAGGCGTTCGGGTTGGCACGATTAGCAGTGGCCGGCACGGGTACCGCAGCGATGGCGGTCGAAACGTTGGCTGGGGCTGGAGACACACCGGCAACCCGCGCTACTTTGGTGGCGTCATCCAGACCAGCCAGAGTCGTCGCAGCGTAATCCGGGCTCATGTAGGTGATGCGGCCTTGGGCAGCGTTCAGCGCAGTCATCACAGCCTGGCTGCCGGTGGCGGCTACAGCGCCAGTCGGCAGGCCACCGCTGTAGCTGGAAGCGAAGGTGGTGGTGATAGCAAAAGTGCCGGTTTCAGCGCACTTGGCGTTCAGGAAGCGGGTGAACAGCTCGGTGGTGCCGCTGCTTTCAGCGCGATAGACCACGGTGATCGCGCCAGTGCGGCCGGAACCGGTGATCTGGCTCCAGTCGGTCAGGCGGCCGGAGAACACGCCGCACAGTTGGTTGACGCTCAGGTCGACGTTGGCGGTGCCGGTCTTGTTGAACGGAATAGCGACCGAGGTGGCTACCGAAGGCACCTGGATTAATGGACCCCAGGCAGCGCCGTGGGCAGTGACGTAGTTGCTCAGCTCAGTGGCGCTGAGTTTCGAATCGCTGCCCGCCCAGTGCACGTTCTTGCTGGTGTTGCCGGCCACGAACTTGGTGTAGTCGTTGTTCAGGAAAGCCAGTTTGCCGTTGCCGCTGCCCACGCCGATGTAGGGGGCAAAACCGGCGGTCAGTACGCCGGAAGTCTGGTACAGCGGCTGAGGCAAGGTAGCACCACCGCCATTGACATCGGCCATGGCAGCCTGGGCGGCGCAGAGGCCGGCGAGGGTCAGGGATACCGCGAGAACGTTGCGCTTAAACATGAAGAATCTCCTTTCATCGTGTTCGTACGTAGGTTGGGTGACGCAGGCTTGCCGTCATGGCGCTCGGTCCGGTGCCGCAGGCGTTGGGGTGAGGCCATGGCGTAGAAATTCGCAGGTTCCGGTGACAGATAGAGGAAAAAACCTCGGGAGCTGGAGGCCGATTTCCGGGTTTTTTCCTCGGGTGTTCGAGGGCTCTGGACCGGCATTTTCAGCCGGTTCAACGGCGGCGTTTGGCAGGGCTGCGGTGCAGCGTGCGGCGGGTGGTCAGGACCAGGGGAAAATGACAGAACGAGGAACCCGAGTTTGATGGGGGGCGGGCTCGGGAGTTGGCAATGGGCACCGAAATTTTTTCGATTTTTTGTGGCGAGGGAGCTTGCTCCCGTCGGGTTGCGAAGCGACCCCATGGCCCCATCACTGCGGAGAATCAGGCTGACCTGATCTCGCTTTCAGGGTTGCTTCGCAACCCAGCGGGAGCAAGCTCCCTCGCCACAGGGTGAGCCTTCCTCCCCGCCGCTTCGGCTCATTGCACCAACTGATTGATCTCGATGATCGGCAGCAGCACCGCCATGACGATCACCAGCACCACGCCGCCCATGATCACGATCATCAGCGGTTCCAACAGTGCGGTCATGCCCATGGCCCGGCGTTCGATGTCGCGGGACAGGGTTTGCGCGGCGCGTTCGAGCATCGGTGGCAGGCAGCCGGTTTTCTCGCCGCTGGCGATCAGGTGGATCAGGATCGGCGGGAAGACTTTTTCCACCCGCAGGGCGGCCGCCAGGTTGACCCCTTCGCGGACCTTGGCGGTGGCGTCACTGACACTCAGGCTCAGGCGTTCGTTGGAGAGTGTCTGGCGTGCCGCCTCCAGCGCCCGCAACAACGGCACCCCGGCACCGCCAAGGATCGCCAGGGTGGAGGCGAAACGCGCGGTATTGAGCCCCAGCACGAACCGCCCGATCAGGGGCAGGCGCAGCACCCGCGCATGCCAGCCGAGCCGCGCCGCCGGGTTGCGCAAGTACAGCCGCCAGCTCCAGAAACCGCCGGCCAGCAGGCAAAAACACAACCATCCCCAGGCGCGGATGAAGTCACTGGCGGTGAGCATGGCCAGGGTCAGCCCCGGCAGATCCTGACGGGCCTGGGAGAAGGCGCTGACCACCTGGGGCACGACGTAGCTGAGCAGGAAAATCACAATGGCGATCGACACCAGCCCCACCACACCCGGGTAGATGAATGCCGTGAGGATCTTGCCCCGCAGGTTGTTACGCTCTTCGATGTAGTCGGCCAGGCGCTCCATGACCTGGGCCAGGTCGCCGGACTCCTCCCCCGCCGCGATGAGCGCCCGATAGATCTCCGGGAAGTCCCGAGGCCGTGCCGCCAGGGCTTCGGCCAGGCGCATGCCGCTGCGTACATCGGCGCGTACCGCGCTCAGGGTCTGGGCGATGTGCTTGCGCTCGGCCTGCTCCACCGTGGCGCTCAATGCCGCCTCCAGGGGCAGGCTCGCGCCGAGCAGGCTCGCCAGTTGCCGGGTGGCCCAGGCCAGGTCGTTGTCCGAGAGCCGGGCACTGAACAGCCCGCCCCCGCTGGCCTGGGCCGTGCTGCGTTCGGCTTCGACCTGCAAAGCCGTCAGCCCGCGGCTGCGCAACAGGCTGAACGCGGCGCTCTGGCTGTCGGCCTCCAGATGCCCTGATTCGATCTTGCCCTGGGCGTCGGCCGCCTCGAAACGGTAGCGATTCATCAGGCGTCCCGTGTCACGCGCAGGATTTCTTCTGGCGCCGTGGCGCCGCTGCGAACCCAACGCTCACCGTCCTCGCGCATGCTGAACATGCCGGCCTCGCGGGCGGCGGCGCGCAAGGCCTGCTCGCCCGCGCCCTGGTGGATGAGCGTGCGGATGTCGTCGTCAATGCAGAACAGCTCATGGATGCCGGTACGGCCGCTGTAGCCGGTCTGGTTGCAACTCGGGCAGCCCACCGGGCGCCAGGTGCCCGGCGTGGCCGGATCAGGTTGCTTGCAGTGCGGGCAGAGTCGGCGCACCAGGCGCTGGGCCAGCACGCCGAGCATCGACGAGGCCAGCAGGAACGGCTCCACGCCCATGTCGATCAGGCGGTTGACGGCCGACACCGCGTCGTTGGTGTGCAGCGTCGCCAGCACCAGGTGCCCGGTGAGGGAGGCCTGCACGGCAATCTGCGCGGTCTCCAGGTCACGGATCTCGCCGATCATGATGATGTCCGGGTCCTGGCGCAGGATCGCCCGCAACGCCAGGGCGAAGGTCATGTCGATCTTGGCATTGACCTGGATCTGGCTGATGCCCGGCAGGTCGTACTCCACCGGGTCCTCGACGGTGAGGATGTTGTGGACGCTGGCATCCAGCCGCGCCAGCGCCGCGTAGAGGCTGGTGGTCTTGCCGCTGCCGGTAGGGCCGGTGACCAGCACGATGCCGTGGGGCTGGCGGATCAAGTGGTCGAGCTTGCCCAGCACGGCAGCGTCCATGCCCAGCGTCTCCAGCTGCAGGCGCCCGGCCTGTTTGTCCAGCAGCCGCATCACCACCCGCTCGCCGTGCCCGGTGGGGACGGTGGAAACCCGGATGTCGATGGGGCGCCCGGCCACGCGCAAGGCAATGCGACCGTCCTGGGGCAGGCGTTTTTCAGCGATGTCGAGTTGGGCCATGATCTTGATCCGCGACACCAGCGCCCCATGCAGCGCCTTGCGCGGCGAGACCACGTCGCGCAGGGTGCCGTCGACCCGATAGCGCACCACCGAATGGCTCTCGAAGGGCTCGATGTGGATGTCGCTGGCCTCGTCCCGGGCCGCCTGGGTCAGCAAGGCGTTGATCATGCGGATCACCGGCGCGCCGTCCTGGGTGTCCAGCAGGTCGGTGATCTCGGGGATGTCCTGCATCAGCCGGTCGAGGTCCACCTCGTTCTCCGCCGCGCCCACCACGGCGGCGGCGCTGCCGGTGTCGGCGTAGGCCGTGTTGAGCAAGCCATCGAGCTCTTCGTCGCGCACCCGCTCCAGGGGCACCTCGCCGAATTGCCGGCGCACTTCGCTGATGGACCAGCCCGGCGTCGACGGACACACCACCAACACCGCGCCCGCCTCTCCCTGGCGCAACACCAGGCGCTGGGCCTTGGCCCAGGCGTATGGGAGGGTGGTCATGAGCGCACCCGCGCCATGGCCTGCATGCCTACCGTGGCGAGGGAGCTTGCTCCCGCTGGGCTGCGCAGCAGACCCGATGCCTGGCGCCTAGGTGTGTCCGGTCGCTCGGGTTCGACCTGATTGGGGTCGCTTCGCAACCCAGCGGGAGCAAGCTCCCTCGCCACCGTCGTCATTGTTTGATCGGCTCCGTTACAGGCACCGCCTTGATCGCCGCCCTGGGCGTTTGCAGCGCGGCGGGAGCGCTGCCGGGGATCGCCCGGGACGCCGCCGGCAGTTGCGGGGCCTGGATGTCGGGCATGGCCCAACTGCGTTCCGGTTGCAACAGGCCCTGGGCGCGGCGCATGAAGTCGTAGCGGTTGAGGGTGATGCTGCGCCCCGCCGCCGTGTCGCGGATGATGTAGGGCCGCAGGAACACCATCAGGTTGGTCTTGGTGGTCTGCCGGCTTTCGTTGCGAAACAGCGCGCCGATGCCGGGCAAGGTCGAGAGCCACGGCACCGCGTCGTTGCTCTGGCTGTAGCCATCCTGCAGCAACCCGCCCAGGACCATGATCTGGCCGTCGTCCAGCAGGATGCTGGTGTCGATGGCGCGCTTGTTGGTGACAATCCCCGTGGTGCTCGAAGCGCGGTTGTCGACGCTGCTGACCTCCTGGTAGATATCCAGCTTGACCGTACCGCCCTCGGAAATCTGCGGCCGGACGTTGAGTTTCAGGCCCACCTCTTCGCGGGTCACGGTCTGGAACGGGTTGTTGCTGGTGCCGCCGCCCCCGGTGACGTAGCTGCCGCTGACGAAAGGAATGGTCTGGCCGACGAAGATGCTCGCGGCTTCGTTGTCCAGGGTCAGCAGGTTCGGCGTCGACAGCACGTTGGTGCCGCCCTTGCTCTTCAGGGCCCGGGCCAGGACCTTGAGGTCGAGGATCTTGCCGATGCCGGGGATGTCCACGGTACCGTTGACCAACCCGAGGTTCAGCCCCCGGGGCAGCACATCAATGCTGGTCTTGCCGTTGAGGTTGAGCCCGCTGCCGCCCAGGTTGACCCCGCCGATCACCCCGCTGCCGCCGAGGTTGCCGGTCTGCCATTGCACGCCGAACTCACTGGCGTCGTCTTCGCCCACTTCCACAATCAGGCTCTCGATCACCACCTGGGCACGTCGCTGGTCGAGCAGGTCGATGACTTCCCGCAGGTTGCGGTACAACGGGTCGGGCGCGGAGATCAGCAAGGTGTTGGTGGTGGCATCCGCCTGGATGGTCACGCCGCCCGCGCTGAAGGCGGTGTTCTGCTCGTTCTTCGTCGAGCTCGCGCCCTGCCCGCTGCTGCCCTGGCCGTAGCCATTAACGTTGCTATTACTTGAAGAGCCGCTACCGGTCGCGGTGCTGGTGCCATCGGTACTGCTCTGTGCGCTTTGGCCATTGGTGCTGGCGCCCATGCCGCTGAGCACCGACCGGGAATTGTCGTTGCCCTCGCCTTCGCTTTCGCCGGTGAGCAGACCACGCAGGGCCTGGGCCAGCTTGCCGGCCTGGGCGTTGCGCAGGTACACCACGTGCAGGTTGCTCGGGTTGTTCTGGGCGTTGTCGAGTTTGTAGATCAGGTTGCGCGCCAGCTCGGTGCGCTCGGGGCTGCCGGCCCGGATGATGATGGAATTGGAGCGCGGGTCGCCGATCACGTTGATTTTCTGGGTCTGGTCGCCACCCTGGGTTTCCAGCAGGTCGGAGACCATCTGCGCGATGTCCACGGCGATACCGTTCTGCACCGGCACCACATCGGTGTCGATGGCGCTGGGGGTGTCGATGCCTTCGATGAGTTGCGCCACCCGCGACAGGTTCTCGGCGTAGTCGGTGACGACAATGGTGTTGTTGCCGGGGTAGGCATTGATCGGATTGTTCGGTGAGACGATCGGGCGCAACACCGGGATCAGGTTGACCGCGTTCTCGTATTGCAGCCGGAAGGTGCGGGTCAGCATGCCATTGCCGGCCGGTTTATCGGCGCTGTAGATCGGCCCGCCCAGCAGCTTGGCGTCGGCCTCGGGCACCACCTGGGCCACGCCGCCGACGTCCACCACGCTGAAGCCCTGCATGCGCAACGCCGCCAGCAGCATGGCGTAGGCCTGGCTTGCCGGCACCTGCCCTTCGGACACCAGCGTCAGGTTGCCCTTGACCCGAGGGTCCACCAGGAACTGCTGGCCGGTGGAACGGGACAAGGCCCGCACCACGGCCTGGATATCCGCCTCGACGAAATTCAACGTCACCGGCTGATCCCCCAGCGGGTTGCGCGCCGGCGGCGGGTTGCGCGATTCACGGGCACGGGACGTCAGGTCGACCTGGTGGCGCGCCGCCGGTTTCTGCTCACGTGCCGCCTGGGCTCGCTGACGGTCGAGCAACGCGTCGCCGCTGCGCTGCGTGCTGCCCAACGGAACACCCAGTTCGCTGTCCACCAGCAACGGTGGCTGCGAGGCCGGCGGCGTGCTGTTGCACGCGCTCAATGCCAGCAACAACAGCGGCGCGGCCTTGCGCCAATGACGTGGGTAACGGGCCCCCTTCATGAAGCTTCCTTAGCGCCTTGCGCCTGATGCATGCGAACGGTTCCGGACAGAGTGCCGGCGGTATTTTCAAGACCAGTGGAAGCGGCCGTGGCCGTGCGTTGCAGGCGCGCCTCGGACACTTCCAGGGACAATGGCCCGGGGTTGCTCAGCAGCCAGCCGATCACGCCGTCGGCCGGCGCGTCGGTGAAGGTCAGTTGCCAGGCGTTGGCCGTATCGGCGCCGGGCGCCTGCAATTGGTAGTGATCGCCCAGCCCGCTGGCGTCCAGGGTCTGGCGCAGGGCTGCTTCCAACGGCTGGCCTGGCGCCGGCCCGGCGACGTCCCGCAGCAGCACTTCGAGGGCTTCGGTCTGTGAGCGCAGCTTCGGCGTTTCGGCCTGCCAGTAGGCGATGGTCTTCAACGGCGGCTCGATCAACCCCAGCCAGACCAGGCTACCGCCGAGCACCAGCGCACTCAGGGCCACGGCCCGTCGTTCGCGCACGGCCAAGCCTTGCCAGAACGTCCGGCAGCGGCTGCGCAGGGTTTGCCAGCGGGCGCTCAGCCCGGCCAGGGACGGCTTATTCATCATCGTCTTCCGCGGTGTCTTCGGGGGTGGCCTGGCCGGCCTGGGCCATGCGCAAGGTCCAACCCTGATCGACGGCGACGACATCGATGCCGGCCTGGACCAGGGGCCCTTTCCAATCGTCTTCGGCGGCGGCCTTCGGCGCGTCGGGCACGAGCTCCAGGCGCAACTCGCCGTTCTCGAACACCAGGGCCTGAGCGTTGCCGCTCATGAACGGCATGGCACTGCCGGCCTGCTGCATCAGGCTGACGAAGCGTTGGCTGGGGTCCGTCGCCGTACCGTCCTGGCGCGCGGCAATCTGTTGCCGGGCCTGTTGCAGCGGATTGAGCACCACCGGCAAGTCCGGGAACGCCTGCTTCACCCGTTGGCTCATTTGCGCCTTGAGCCGTTGCCCCTGGGCCGCCTCACGGGCGGCGTAAAGGTTCAGGCCCACCACCCACACCGCCACGGCCATGGCACACAGGGCCGCCGCCCGGCCCCAACCGCCGCGTCCGGCCGTGTTGCGCGACAGACCGGCATGCAAACCCCAGCCCGGCGCGCTGCCGGTCCAGCGGTGGATGTCGGCCAGGGGCGTGATCGACGCCTGGGGCGGCGCTGCGCCGATCCAATGCAAGCCGGGCCCCATGGTCATCAACCACTCTTCCAGCGCCTGTTCTTGCAACGGCTGCACCTCGGCCTGCTGCGGACCATGGCGCAGCAACAGGTGACCGTCTTCGATGCAAGCCACCGGGCCGGCCAACACGGGCAAGGCATAGGCCGCCGGATACAGGCCGCGCAACTTGAGCCCGGCCTGGTGCAACAACTGGCCCAGCCGGGCGAGCGACTGCCGGTCCAGCCAGGCGATCTGGACCTGCCCGTCGGCACCCCGCGGGCTGTGAGCCACCTGCATGTGTTCGCTGGCGCCGAGCATCAGGGCCTGGGCCGCGCACGTCACCGCGGCGGTGATCTTCGCCGCCGGCAACAGCGGCAGCTCCAGGCGAGTCAGCAGGCTGTCGCGGGGATGAAGAAAGCACTCCACCGAGAGATTCCGGGCGCCCTGCCCCAACGCCCTGAGGCTGCTGCGCCCGTGCTCGCGCACCTGGCCCTGGCGGTCCAGCGCCGCGAACGCCACCGGGCTGTCGAGGTCCAGTTCGGCCAACGGCGCCAACGCCACGCGCAACCGTGTCATACGCCCACCCTCGACCAGATCACCCGGGGCAACCGGTCCTGGCTGCGTTGCAGCAACGCATCGACTTCAACCCGCCGTTGACCGCTGCGGGCCTGGCCGCGCAGGCGGAACCAGTCGCTGGTGATGCCCACCTTGACCGTGGCCGTTTCCAGCTCCGGCATGCGCAGGCGGTTGACGAAATCCCCGCGATTGACGAACCAATGGCCACCCTCCCGCTCCCGCACCAGCGCCTCGGCCCGCTGCAGCGACAACCCCGGCACAGCGGCGGCCAGTACCGGGGCACTGGCGGTGTTGCCGTTGACCCAGGTATTGGCCGGCAGGATCGTCACGTAGGGCGCCAGCGCTGCCAGCACGGCAGGCGTGACGCCCTTGACGTCGCCCAGGTCGCGCACGGTGCGCAGCATCGGTCGGGTCGGTTTGAGTAATGCGGCATCCGCGTCAGGCGAGGTGTCCCGGCCACTGTCGAAGGTACGCCCCATGGGCGCTGTGTCCGCCCGTTCCGGGTTCAGCGTGCGCGGGTACGCTTCAATGACGCGCTCGATGATGCGGTCGCGCACGCTGGCGGCGATCCCCAACTGCCCGCAGAGCCGTTCGAAGGCATTCAATTGTTCCTCGTCGACACGTTCATTGGCGACAAGGTTGCGCAGGTTGAACTTGCCCTGCTCATCTTCGAGCTGCCCTTCGAACGGCGTATCGACCTGGTTCGAACCGGGCAGGACAATGGGTTTTGCCCAAGGCTGGCCGAAGCGCGTCAACGGGTCACGCTGGCGGGCCTCCCACAGCAACTGGCGACTCAGCGCCAGGCCGCCTTGCATCCGCGCACTGCCCTGGATGCGCAACTGCTCGGCTTCCAGGCTGCGGGTGAACAGGGCCTGGCGAGTGAGCATGCCACCGGCGATCACCGCGACCACGGCAGCGATCAGCAAGGCGCTGATGACCGCCATGCCGCGCTGCTTCGCCGCGACGGGCGAATTCGTTCCCATCACGGTCCTTAGAGCTGCCAGGAGCCAATGTCGGCATTCACGCCGTCGCCGTCGGGCTGGCCGTCGGCGCCCAGGGAGAACACGTCGACTTCGCCATTGGCGCCGGGGTTGAGGTAGTTGTAGGGACGGCCCCAGGGGTCGTTCGGCAGGCGTTCCAGGTACGAGCGCCAAGTGCCGTTCTTGGCGTCGGCGGGTTTCTCCACCAGCACCTTGAGGCCCTGGTTCATGCTCGGATAGCTGCCGTGGTCCAGGCGATAAAGCTTCAAGGCTTGCATCAGCCCGCCAATGTCCTGTTTCGCCGCCGTCGCCCGGGCCTGGTCGGGACGGTCGAGCACCTTGGGCACCACCATGGCCGCCAGGATGCCAAGGATGACCACCACGACCATGATTTCGATCAGGGTGAAACCCCGCTGCCCGCGTGGGCCTTGGGGACGGGCGTTGTAACGGGCGATCTGCATCTCGACGGTCCTTCGCTGGATTCGATACGAGGCGCAGTGTTGCAAGAAAATATGTCAGTGATATTGAAATTGCTCAGGAGCTTGCGTCGTCAATCGGTCACGAACGCGGGCTAACCTCAAGGGCTGCATTTGCCTTGAGCCCACCCCATGCCCCGCCCCGCCTCGCACGCCGGCTTCACCCTGATCGAAGTGCTGGTGGCCCTGGCGATCATCGCCGTGGCCATGTCGGCCGCGGTGCGTGTGGCGGCGGTGATGACCCAGGGCAATGGCTTGCTGCGCGACAAATCCATCGCCCTGCTGGCCGCCCGCAGCCAACTGGCGCAATTGCAATTGGAAGGCCGGCTGGCACCCGGCCTGAAGGTGTTCGACTGCGATCAGGGGCGCCTGTTACTGCGCTGCGAACAGACCTTGCGCACGGCGCAGGACGGTCGGTTGTTGCGGGTGGAACTGAGCGTGTCGGACCGCAGCCGCGAGGCCCCGCCGCTGGCGCGGCTGGAGACGTTGGTTGTTCGGGAAAACTGAACCACGGATGTCGTGGCGAGGGAGCTTGCTCCCGCTCGGTTGCGCAGCAACCGCAAAACGTTGGGGCCGCTGCGCAGCCCAGCGGGAGCAAGCTCCCTCGCCACAGTGTTCAGCGTGGCCGGGTCAGGACCGGCAAACTCACCGAATCCGGCAACTGCGCCAACGCCAGCCGAGTCTGCTCGCTGCCACGCTCGATCACCACCGCTTGCGCCTCGATCGCCACCAGCCGCACGCCTTGGGCCACCCGCTCGCCCACCAGGAAGCTGCGCGGCGGGCCCTCGTTGAGGCTCAGGATCGCCACAGCGCCATGGGCACCGGCCATCACCCCGCTGACCTTGATCTGCACCGGCGCCGGCTGGTTGGAAAACCATTGCAGCGCCGGGCTATCCGAACGCTCGGCCATGCGTTGCGGGGCGACATCCGGCGTGCGCGACTCGGCAGAGGTCAGCAACAGCGAAGACCAGGTCGCCACCCCAGCCAACGCCGCCAACAACGCCAGCGCCTGGACGAGATGCGCCGGGGATACCCGTTCGATGAACGCCATGGCCTGAATCTCCTTTTTAATTCCGACCCCCAGCGTACCCCGCAAATCTCTCCGTTTTATTTCACACCCTTATCATCTTGCCCGTGCAGGATGGTCCCGACGCAAAGGAGCGCGAGATGGCCCGGGACACGCAACGCGGTTTCACCCTGATCGAATTGATGGTGGTGCTGGTGATCATCGGCATCGCCAGCGCGGCCGTGAGCCTGAGCATCAAGCCGGACCCGCTGAAGGTGCTGCGCCAGGACGCCGAGCGGCTGGTGCAGTTGCTGCAACTGGCCCAGACCGAAGCGCGCACGGATGGGCGGCCGATCACCTGGCGCTGGGACGCCAAGGGTTTCAGCTTCAGTCGCCGCGGCGACCAGGACACCGCGCTGGATCGCTTCAAGGACGATCCCCAGTTGCATCCGCGTCGCTGGCAGAGCCCGTCGATGGACGTTCGCGTGGAGCCTCGGCAGCGGGTGGTGCTGAGTGCCGAGTGGCTCGGCGAGCCGCTGCAGATCCGCCTGTCGGACGGCCAGAACAGCCTGAGCGTGCAACGCAATGCCGCCGGGCGGGTGCAGATCCAATGAACGCTCGGCAAACAGGTTTCACCCTGCTGGAAGTCATGGTGGCGATTCTGCTGATGGCGGTGGTCAGCCTGATCGCCTGGCGCGGGCTGGACAGCGTGACCCGGGCCGACAGCCATTTGCAGGCCAGTACCGAGCAGACCGAGGCCTTGCTGCGGGCGTTGAATCAGTTGGAGCGCGACGTGGCCCTGCGCGCCAGCATCGAGTTGAGCGAGCCGCTCAAGCCCGGCATCGACGACGAACCCTCGACCGCTCCACCCGCCCTCACCGTGCGCAGCACCGACGGCCAGGGCTTTCGCCTGGATGTGATCCGCGTGGCCGCCGCCCGGGACGGCGCGCTGCAACGGGTGCGCTGGTGGCTAAAGGGCAACACGCTCTACCGCGCCCAAGGCCCGGCACGCGACCGCTATCCGCTGCCCGCGCCGGGTGACGGAGTCGCCGTGCTCAATGAAGTCAGTTCGGCCGGACTGCGCTACTGGGACAAGGACAAAGGCTGGCGCAAGCTCAGCGGTAACCGCCAGGAGAACCCATTCGGCATCGAAATCAGCCTGACCCGCGAGACGCCCCAAGGCACTGAACGGTATCGGCAGGTGCTGGGGCCGTTGGAGTAAGGCGAAGTCATTCAATGGCAGCAGGATCAATGCCCCACAGCTGCATCCAGTGCAACCGCAGACGTTAGGTCGGCTGTCAGGCCGCCTTCGCGGGCAAGCCCGCTCCCACAGGGGATTGAGGTTTGGCCGCGAGAGTCATGCCGTCTTCGCGAGCAGGCTCCCACAGTCAATGCTCCACGGCGAACGCTGTGGGAGCGGGCTTGCCCGCGAAGAGGCCCGTCCAGACGCCGCCAGGCTCAACTCAGGACCACCACCCCGCCCGGCAGCTCAGTGCATTTCGCCCCGTAGGCATCGCGGATCAGCAGCGCCACGCCCGCCAGTTGGTCGAGGCGGAACCGCGCCTGGACCTTGCGCAAGCCCAGTTCGCGATTGAGCAGCAGCAACATGCCAGGGCGGTAGCGGTTGATTTCATCGATGACGCTGGCCAGGGTCGCGTCGTTGAACACCAGCACCTGGTCGCGCCAGGCAATGGCCGCCGAAACGTCGGCCTGCTGGGGCGTACCGACCCGGGCGGTGTCGTAGGTCAACTGCATGCCCGGTTCCAGGCGAAAACGCTGGCCCCGCACCTCGACCTGGACGATGCCTTCCAGGCAGGTCGCACAGACCCGCTGATCGGTGTAGCGAACGTTGAAGCGCGCCTTGGCGGCGCTGATCCAGCCGGCGCCGGCCTGGACGCTGACGGCCTGGGTGCTGCGCCCCAGCACTTCAATCTCGCCGCCGAGCAACTCCAGGCCGGCCCCGCCGTCGTTCAGGGCACGGCGGCTGAGGCGCGTCTGGGTGTTCAGTTCAAGGCTGACGCCATCGGCCAGTTCCACCCGGCGCTGCTCACCGACATCGGTCACATAGTCGGCGCCCAGGCCGGACACGCCACCCGGCACCGTCGCCCGGATCAACAGGAAACCGGCCGATGCCGCAATCGCCCCCCCGAGCAAGGCCCGTCGGCCGAAATGCCGCGGCGCCTGCAACGCCGCGACCGCCGGTTGTAAACCGTGCCACAGCGCCTTGGCCTCCTCGAACGCTTGCGCGTGTTCGGGGCTCTGCCCGCACCATTGGCGCAGGGCCCGGGCATCGGCCACGGTGGCGCGCCCCGAGGTGAGCAGGATCAACCAGTCTCGGGCCTCGCCGGCCAACCGGGCCCGGGGCGTGGCGTCAGGGGAAGTGATGCTGAAGATATTCAAGCGCAAACACACTCGCGAATGGGTCGGGTCTCTACTCTCAAGACGGTTTTCCCGCGCCGGGACCGAACCGCTGAATGACTTTTCTTTCCAGACGCAGGGCGCAATGCCCCAGCGCAGCCTTGACTTCCTTTTCCACCATGCGCGTGGAAATGCCGAAACGCTGGGAGATTTCCAGGTGCGGTGCTTCTTCCAGGCGCGCGGCAATGAAGATCCTGCGCCGCCGCGCCGGCAGCTCGTACAAGGCCTTGAGCAGGATCTGCAACTCCTTCTGCCCGCCCACCACCCGGGCCGGGTCCTGCGCTTCATCCGAGACCTGCAGCAACTCCTCGACCTCATCGCCGGTGAGCAGCCGGGCATCGGCCTGGCGGCGGTCGGCCGCGATGTTCAGGGCCATGCGGTACAAATAGGCGTTGGGCTGGGCGATCTCCTGGGTGTCGACCATGCGATCGACCCGCAGGTAGGTTTCATGCAGCACATCATTGGCCAGTTCCTCGGAGCCCAGGCGCCGACGCAGGCGTACCTTGAAATCCTCATACGAGGTGAGGAACAGCTTCACCAATGGGCTGCGGCCGATCTCTTTCATCGCCCGGACACCCCTTCCCCTGCTGTGCATTCCATGCTTCTTCCTGATGAGTCGGGTAACAAGAGCAGGGTCACCGGCTGGCGCAGCGAACTGGGCGCCGGGCGGTCGATCCTGAGGTTTTGCAAGCTGTTGACCAACGCCTTGTCCCGCAGCAGATCACCCGTGGAACTGACCAGGCGACTGTGCTGGACCACCCCGTCACGGCCGATCCAGATCTGCAACACCGCTCGAAAGCTGCCCGGTTGGGTCAACGGCGAGCGACACAGGTTGCGTTGGATCACCGTCTGGATCGCGGCGGCGTAGTTGCTGTCGCTCAGGCCCGGCGTGACACCGGCAGGCAGCGCCACGTCGCGGACCTGCACCGGCTGCAACGTGAACGCGTCCGCCCGGGCGTAATGCGCCGCCAGCCCGGTCCCGCTGAGCAGCACTCTCAACCCGTCGGCGGGTGTGAACCGCCCCTGGACGCCCAGCGTCTGGCGTTGGCTCGACAGCTGATGGTCCACCAGCACCGCCATGCCCGTCGCGCGGCTGAATTGCTCCAGCGCCGTGGTCAGCGCCTGGGGCGCGATGTCCAGGTCCACCAGGCTCGCCGCCTGGACAGGCCCGGTCAACAGGCACCACGACACCACCAGCCAGCCCAAGGGCGCCCAGGTCAAACCACGTCTGCCCCCGCCCCCGGCTTTGCCCTGCTGCACGACTGACGTATCCGTTGAAAACCGTCATCCTGAGGGGTGTTTATGAATGTCGTATGACATCTGATACAAATCCCCCGCAGCGCACTAGACTGATGCCCTGACAACGCACCGTCCCCCTGGGACGGGCCAGGAGGTCGGTGATGAAACAGTGGATGCGCATGACAGCGGGCCTCGGTCTGCTGCTGGCCCTGCCCTGGGCCCAGGCGGAAGAGGCGCCGGCGTGTATCGAGGTGACGGTCGGCGGCTACAAGACCCCGGACTACAACTGCCTGAGCCGGCAGATGGGCAATGACCCGCAAGCGGCGGCTACCGCGCAACGGGCCCGGGAAGCGCTGGACGTACCCGTCAACGAACGCGCGCCGAACAGCCTCGGCCTGGTCACCCCGGCAGCCACCGGGGTGCGTATGGGCAATGCGTTTGGCAACTCGGTGAAACCGCAGCGCCCCCCTGCTGCGCCGAACAACTCACCGTTGCCCAAGTGACGATGCTGCCCTCGCCACTGGATGGCATCCAGACATGAGTTGGCAGGTCATCAACCGCCCGGACGCTGGCGAAAACTCACCGCCAGGCGGTTCCAGCTGCTGATGGTGCTGATCGCCAGGGTCAGGTCTACCAACTCTTCCTCGCTGAAGCAGCCGCGGGCCAGGGCGTAGACGTCGTCCGGCACCTGGCTTCGGACCAGCCGCGTGACCGCTTCGGTCCAGGCCAGGGCGGCGTGTTCGCGGGGAGTGAAGAAACCGCTGTCACGCCATACCGCTACGGCATACAGACGCCGCTCGGTTTCGCCCAGGCGGCGCGCCTCCACCGAATGCATGTCGGTGCAGAAGGCGCAGCCGTTGATTTGCGAGGCGCGGATCTTGACCAGGTGCAGCAGCGCCGGCTCGATACTCAGGCGACTGGTCATGGCTTCCAGGCCGATCATGGCTTTCATTGCCCCCGGGGAGGCACTGTAGTAATCCAGACGCGGGCTCATGGCGGGCTCCGTGGCGATTGAAGCTTTCACGGTAGGCCCTGGGGGCGTTCGGCGACAGGTCCAATTCGTCGAAAAATCCGGGACCAGCACGCAGCAGGCCAATCGGCGGGATTTTCTCCACGCAACTTCAAAGCCGCGGCACAATGCGGGTAATCTTGCGCCTTTGACGCTGGCCGCCAGCAATCGCCCAGGAGCCTGCGGGTATGGAACTTCATGTTGTCATCAACGGCCGCAAGGACCTGGCGGGCCAGCTGTATCAACAACTGCGCAGCGCCATCGAAGGCGGTCGTCTGGCCGCCGGCACGCAGTTGCCGCCCAGCCGCCTGCTGGCCGAGCAACTGGGCATTTCCCGCAAGACCGTTTCCGACACCTACGCGCAGCTGACCTACGAAAACTTCCTCACCGGCATCATCGGCAAGGGCACCTACGTCAATGCGCGACCGGCCCGGATCGTGCGCAAGCAAAGCCACCGCGAGCTGGCCGGCGCCGAGGTGGTCGAGACCTGGCGCACCATGCCGGACCTGATGCGCCATCCGACCCTGGAAGGCGCCCTGCGCTACGACTTCATCGGCGGCGCCACCGGCAAGGGCCAGTTCCCCCTGGACGACTGGCGCCGCTGCACCGCCCATGCACTGCGCCAGATCGCCAGCGCCAAGGGTTTCTATAGCCAGCCCGAAGGCCTGCCGGCGCTGCGCAACGCCATTGCCCGGCACATCGCGTTTTCTCGCGGGGTCAATTGCCAGGACGATGACGTGGTGGTGTGCAACGGCGCGCAGCAGGCCCTGGACCTGATCTCGCGAGTGTTGACCCGCCCCGGCAGCCTGGTGGCCATGGAAGATCCGGGCTATCCGCCGGCACGCTTGCTGTTCGGTTCCCAGGGCGCGACGGTGACCGGGGTGCCGGTCGACGAGCAAGGCATGCGCGTGGACCTGATTCCTGACGGCACACGGCTGATCTATGTCACGCCGTCCCATCAGTTTCCCCTGGGGATGCCCATGAGCCAGGCCCGCCGCGAAGCCTTGCTGGCCCGGGCCTACGAACTGGGGGCAATCATCATCGAAGACGATTACGACAGCGAGTTCCGCTACGAAGGCCGGCCCGCCGATTCGCTGCAGAGCATGGACGAGCGCGGGATCGTGGCGTATGTCGGCACGTTCTCCAAGACGTTGCTGCCCGAACTTCGCCTTGGCTACGCCATCCTGCCGCCGGCGATCCTCGAAGCGGTGATCCTGGCCAAGCGCCTCACCGACCAGCACACCTCCACCCTGCCGCAATGGGCACTGGCCAAGTTCATCGCCGAGGGTTGCTTGCTCAAGCACATCCGCCGCTGCCACACGCTGTACGCCGGTCGACGCGAGCGCCTGCTGGCGCG
The DNA here is from genome assembly GCA_001023535.1 of Pseudomonas chlororaphis. Classification (NCBI taxonomy): domain Bacteria; kingdom Pseudomonadati; phylum Pseudomonadota; class Gammaproteobacteria; order Pseudomonadales; family Pseudomonadaceae; genus Pseudomonas; species Pseudomonas chlororaphis. The sequence goes on along the minus strand of CP011020.1, from coordinate 3,997,715 downwards.
CATGGCCGGGGATCTGTCGCCGTGGTTCGACGCCGTGCCCACCACGGCCGGCTTCCACATGGCGGTGTTGTGCAAGGTGCCGATCGACCTGGCGCTGGTGATCGAACTGGCGAAAAAAGCCGAGATCGGGCTGTACAGCCTCGAAGGCTTCTTCAATGAAACGCCGGTACGACCGGGCCTGTTCTTTGGCTTTGGCGCCATCGAGACCCTGGACATCGACATCGCCCTGGACCGTCTGCGCGACATCTTGCAGCAAGTCGCCTGAGCCATTGGACTGGGGATTTATCGGCCCATTGGCTGTTTGAGCATGGACCCGACGGGCTTATCCTGCACGGGTGTCATCAAGGGTTGAGTAACATCCGTCCGACTTGATTCAGGAGCCCGAACAATGTCTCGCCACGTGATCAATACCGTAGAAGTGCAGGCCGCCGCCGGGCGTTCGGAGGAACTGGGCCGGCAGTTGCAGCAGATCGTCGAAACCCTGCGGGCTCTGCCGGGCTGCGATGCCTACCTGGTCGACCGTTGCCCGGAAGACGGCGACCGTTGGAGCGTCAGCGGCCGCTGGCAGTCGGAAGCGGCCATGCAGGCCCACTTCAACTGTCCCGAGGTACAGGGCTTCATCAGCCTGATCGACAACCGCCTGGCGCGCAGCGTGGACTTCAACAGCTTTCCGATCGTCTGATGCCGCGTCGTGCACACAAACCCGTGGCGAGGGAGCTTGCTCCCGCTGGGTTGCGCAGCAGCCCCTTTTATGAGCGCTTCGCACTCAAGCGGGAGCAAGCTCCCTCGCCACAGGTTCGGGGCTCGCCAATTGCGTATGGGTAGATCTCGATTGGTCTACCCACCTTCCGAAAGATTGGACGTTTGTTTGCCAGGACATGGGGCTTAGGGTGGGTTCATCGAGAACCACTCAACCAAAAGGTCCTACCGCCATGAAAGCCCTCTACCTGATCGCCGCCCTCAGCTTGCTGCCCGTTACCCCAGTGCTCGCCCACGACGCGGCCCCTTCGGAAAAGGTCAATGTGTTGCAGGAAAAAGCGCTGAAAAACCTGCCCGGCAAAAAAGCCATGATGCTGACCGTGGACTACGCCCCGGGCCAATCCTCCATCGCCCATAAACATGAGGGCACGGCGATGGCCTATGTACTCGAAGGCGCCATCACCTCCCAGGTCAAAGGTGAGCCGGCGATCACTTACAAGGCAGGCGAATTCTGGTATGAAGCCGCAGGCTCCGAGCACCTGGTGTCGAAGAATGCCAGCACCACCGAACCGGCGAAGCTGCTGGTGTTCATGGTGTTGGGCGAGAAAGAAGCAGTGTTGATTCCCCTGAAGAACTGACACGGGCTTGCTCGCAAGTGCAGTGGATCAGCTGATGAAGAGGTTGACTGGCCCACCGCCTTCGCGGGCAAGCCCGCTCCCACAGTGTTATTGGGTGGGCTCAAGATGTGTGCCCGCCCCAGATTCTCTTGTGGGAGCGAGCTTGCTCGCGAATGCAGTGGGTCAGCTGATGAAGAAGTTGACTGACCCACCGCCTTCGCGGGCAAGCCCGCTTGTGTCTGAGTAAGGGAATAAACTCTGGGGTGAGAGGGGTAGATGGCAAGCTGTGAGTCCGCGGTGCTTGAAGCACGAGTGGGAGCAAAGCTGCCATCTACCTTTCTACTCTGGCCCATAAGCCCGAACAGTTGGACGAGCGGCACTCGAATCACAAGCGTGGGCAAAGCCAGAGCACTCTCATTTCTGAGTGTAAGAGGGTTTTGCCATGATTTCCTGGGTCGGTATCGATATATCCAAATCAAATCTCGTCGTTTGGGTTCGACCACAGAACCAAGGCTACGAGGTCCCCAATACGCCTGAGGGTTTTGCACAGCTGGTCGAACAGCTAAGCCCGTACACGATTGGCCGGGTGTTACTGGAAGCCACGGGCGGCTATGAACGAAAGGTTATGGCAGCACTGCAGGAGGCAGGTTTCAATGTGCTCAGGATCAACCCTCGCCGGGCTAGAGCCTTCGCCGTAGCAATGGGCAAGAATGCCAAGACCGACCCCATCGATGCGGCTGTTCTTGCCGATTTTGCCGAAGCTCTGCATGCGTCTCGTAGAGAATACCAAGGCGCTTGAGAGAACTCGGGTGAAGGAACTAGGCAAAATGGCACCGTAACTTCGGGAGAAGGTGCGCCGGTGAGGGTGAAGCACTTGCTGCGTAAGCCCACGCCGGTCGAAGATACCAGGCCGCTGCGACTGTTTATTAAAAACACAGCACTCTGCAAACACGAAAGTGGACGTATAGGGTGTGACGCCTGCCCGGTGCCGGAAGGTTAATTGATGGGGTTAGCTAACGCGAAGCTCTTGATCGAAGCCCCGGTAAACGGCGGCCGTAACTATAACGGTCCTAAGGTAGCGAAATTCCTTGTCGGGTAAGTTCCGACCTGCACGAATGGCGTAACGATGGCGGCGCTGTCTCCACCCGAGACTCAGTGAAATTGAAATCGCTGTGAAGATGCAGTGTATCCGCGGCTAGACGGAAAGACCCCGTGAACCTTTACTATAGCTTTGCACTGGACTTTGAATTTGCTTGTGTAGGATAGGTGGGAGGCTTTGAAGCGTGGACGCCAGTCTGCGTGGAGCCATCCTTGAAATACCACCCTGGCAACTTTGAGGTTCTAACTCAGGTCCGTTATCCGGATCGAGGACAGTGTATGGTGGGTAGTTTGACTGGGGCGGTCTCCTCCTAAAGAGTAACGGAGGAGTACGAAGGTGCGCTCAGACCGGTCGGAAATCGGTCGTAGAGTATAAAGGCAAAAGCGCGCTTGACTGCGAGACAGACACGTCGAGCAGGTACGAAAGTAGGTCTTAGTGATCCGGTGGTTCTGTATGGAAGGGCCATCGCTCAACGGATAAAAGGTACTCCGGGGATAACAGGCTGATACCGCCCAAGAGTTCATATCGACGGCGGTGTTTGGCACCTCGATGTCGGCTCATCACATCCTGGGGCTGAAGCCGGTCCCAAGGGTATGGCTGTTCGCCATTTAAAGTGGTACGCGAGCTGGGTTTAGAACGTCGTGAGACAGTTCGGTCCCTATCTGCCGTGGACGTTTGAGATTTGAGAGGGGCTGCTCCTAGTACGAGAGGACCGGAGTGGACGAACCTCTGGTGTTCCGGTTGTCACGCCAGTGGCATTGCCGGGTAGCTATGTTCGGAAAAGATAACCGCTGAAAGCATCTAAGCGGGAAACTTGCCTCAAGATGAGATCTCACTGGAGCCTTGAGCTCCCTGAAGGGCCGTCGAAGACTACGACGTTGATAGGCAGGGTGTGTAAGCGCTGTGAGGCGTTGAGCTAACCTGTACTAATTGCCCGTGAGGCTTGACCATATAACACCCAAGCAATTTGCGCTTAGAAAGCCAGATTGCGGTGTGGTGAAGACGAAACGAACCGAAAGTTTGCGGCTCACACCTGATCACATACCCGATTTGCTGGAACGCTGAAAAGCGCGCTGGCTCAAGAATTTCTTGACGACCATAGAGCATTGGAACCACCTGATCCCATCCCGAACTCAGCAGTGAAACGATGCATCGCCGATGGTAGTGTGGGGTTTCCCCATGTGAGAGTAGGTCATCGTCAAGATTAAATTCCGAAACCCCAATTGCGAAAGCAGTTGGGGTTTTGTTTTTGCGCTGAAAAAAGTCAGCCCCAAAAAAGGATGACCTAGAAGAGGCCATCCTTTTTGTTGGCAGGGCGCTTAAGCCTCGGGCACTGGACAGCTCAAGTCGCCTTCCTTGCAGTTGAGGTAGGCCTTGAATGCTTCAACCCGTGTCTTGGTCTGCGTGGTCATGCAGGTACTGTAGATCAGTGGATAAACGCTGCCGCCTTCGACCCCGGAGGTGGAGAAGTCGCATTCGGCGTCACGGAAAGCGATCCAGGCGCGCTGTGCCTTGACCAGCATCTGCTTGGCCTCGGGATTGTCCTTCAGGCGTCCCGTGATCTGCTTGTAAAGGTCATTCAGCTCTTTGTCGGCCGCCTTGTACTCTTGGGCCGAGCATTGGTTCATATCGCCTTGAGTCATGGCATTGGCGCAGTCGTCGGCTTGGGCAGGGCTGATGAATAGCAGAGGTGTCAGGGCCAGAAGCAGGCGTGGGGACATACCGGGTCTCTCCTTGAGGGATGAAAAATGGCTGGGGGAGTTTACATCGGTCAGGGGCACCGGGCTGGAAACAACGACCTGATACAACTTTCCGGTTGGCCTTGTGGTCTTACAAGCCTACTGTTGAACACAGGAGGTGACCCATGCATTCATCCGATCGCATTGAAAGAAAGATCCTGCTCAAGGTCCCGCGGGCTCAAGTCTGGCGAGCCTTGGCCAATGCCGAAGCTTTTGGGCAGTGGTTCGGTGTCGCGCTTGAGGGGAAGCGGTTCGTGGCGGGTGAGCGTACCCAGGGGCAAATCACTTATCCAGGTTACCAACACCTCATCTGGGACGTGGCGGTGGAGCGGGTGGAGCCCGAGCGGGTGTTCTCGTTTCGTTGGCATCCCTACGCCATCGAGCCCGACGTGGATTACTCCCAGGAGCCCGAGACACGGGTGCAATTCGAACTCGAAGACATGAACGGCGGCACCTTGCTGAAGGTGGTGGAGTCCGGCTTCAACGCCATTCCCGAGGCGCGTCGGCTCAAGGCTTTTCGTATGGACAGCCGTGGCTGGGACGAGCAAATGGCCAATATCGAGGCGTTCCTGAGCAAGTCCTGAGCTGGCTTGGCTGTCATACCTGAGCATATGCAAGGTTTTGGAGGATACCGGTATAGCGAATGTCTTACACGTAATAGTAGCTATGTCGTCTATTGCACTTTGGATCCGAAGCGTAATCTGGCCCCATCCACTGATGCACAGGATGTGCTCAGGATCAGGGACGATCGACCTTGCAAGGATAGCTATCGACAGGGAGTCGTAATGGTCTTGGAAAAACCCGCTTCGGCGGGTTTTTTTTTCGTCCATCAAAAAGTCAGAAAGAGCGGTATAGCGAATTGCTTACACGCCGCTGCTGCTTTCTCGTCTTTTTTCGAATCACCGGTGGGCCTAATCTGTGTCCATCCACTGAGTACAGGGAGTGCTTGGGGTCATGGATGATGGGACCAGGCAAGGAATGCCAGACAGGAAGTCAAATTGGTCCTCAAAAAACCCGCTTCGGCGGGTTTTTTTTCGCCTGTGGAAAAATGCCGATCCGTCGGCCTGGCTTCAAGCGCTGTCGACCTGCAACGCCTGGGCCCGCAGCCGGGCAATGTCCTTGCTCGGAGAAGCACCGAACAGGCGGCTGTACTCCCGGCTGAACTGCGACGGGCTCTCATACCCCATCTTGTAGCCAATTGACGAGACGTCGCTGTTATCTGCCAGCAGCAATCGCCGGGCCTCCTGCAAGCGCAGCTGCTTCTGGTATTGCAGCGGGCTCATGGCTGTTACGGCTTTGAAGCGGTGATGCAATGCCGAAGGGCTGAGGTTGATCATTTGCGCGAGGCTGTCGATGCTCAACGGTTCGGCGTAATGGGTGTTGAGCCATTCGATGGCGCGGCTGATGCGGTGGGTCTGGGTATCGGGGATGGCAATTTCTTGTAGGCGCTGGCCTTGGGTGCCACGCAGCAGCCGGTAGAAAATCTCCTGCTGGGCCAGGGGCGCCAGAGTGGCGATATCGTCCGGGCTGTCCAGCAGCCGCAACAGACGCAATACGGCGTCGAGCAAGGGTGAGTCGATGCGGTCCAGGAACAGGCCGCGGCCGGTTTTCGGAGGCGGTACGCCGATAGCACTGGCGTCGGCGATCAGGCGACAGATCTGCGCCGGATCGATGTCGAGGCGAACGCACAAGTAAGGGCGCTCAGGAGAGGCTTCGACCACTTGGCCGGCCAGTGGTAGGGTGACGGAGACCACCAGGTAATTGAGCGGGTCATACACGTAGCGTTCGTCCGCCAGGCGCACCTCCTTGCGGCCCTCGACGATCACGCACAAGCCCGGCTTGTGCACCACGTGCAAGGCATCGGTGGGTTGGTCACAGCGAACAATGTTCAAGGTGTCGATGGCGGTGGAGTAGACACCGTCTTGCGGAGCGAAGCGCTTCATCAACTCCGCCAATTCAGCGCGGCGTTGGTTGACGCCGTCGTCTGGCGCACTGTGCATGGGCGATACCGACATGCTGATCAATCTCCCTGACCCGATGAGTGAACTGCGCTAGTAAAACCGATTGCGCGGCGGGCGGCCAGGGGTGGTGTGATCGCTACAGGATCGTGCAAGTGCACAGGAGGATTCGGCTAACCCCAACCCTTGTCGGTTCCCTAATCTGGATTTGTCAGAGCGCTCCTACCGGGAGCCAACACACCCAGACGAGGAAACCATCATGTCCGATATTCAAAACAAAGTAGTGGTGATCACCGGTGCCAGCAGCGGGATTGGTGAAGCCGCCGCACGACTGTTGGCCGCCCGTGGCGCCCGTGTGGTGCTTGGCGCCCGGCGTATCGACCGCTTGCAGGCGTTGGTGCAGGAACTCGAAGCCGCCGACCAGCAAGCCGCTTGCAAGACCGTGGACGTGACCCGCCGTGAAGAGGTCCAGGACCTGATCGATTTCGCCGTCGAACGTTTCGGCACGGTTGACGTGATCATCAACAACGCTGGCGTCATGCCGCTCTCCAAGCTCGAAGCACTGAAAGTCGAGGAGTGGGATCGCATGATCGACGTCAACATTCGCGGCGTACTCCACGGCATCGCTGCCGGCTTGCCGCTGATGCAGCGTCAGCGCAGTGGCCAGTTCATCAACATCGCTTCGATTGGTGCCTACGCGGTCAGCCCGACCGCCGCTGTTTACTGCGCCACCAAGTACGCGGTGCGGGCGATTTCCGAAGGCTTGCGCCAGGAAGTGGGCGGCGATGTGCGGGTGACGGTGATTTCTCCCGGCGTAACGGAGTCGGAACTGGCCGAGAGCATTTCCGATGAAGGGGGACGCGCCGAAATGCGCGAATTCCGGCGGATTGCCATCCCCGCCGAAGCCATCGCGCGGGCAATTGCCTATGCTATCGAGCAACCGGCGGATGTGGACGTCAGCGAGTTGATCGTGCGGCCTACCGCCAGCCCTTACTGAGCGTGGCCTTCGGTGGCGAGCGGACTGCTCCGCTCGCCACGGGTCACTAGGCGGTGATGGACAATCGTGCGGCGGCGCGTTGGGTAATCTGCGAGCGTACCCGGAACGATTCCGCCGTACGCCGGTGCGCTTCCTCCAGGATTGACACCGGTGCGGTCTCGGGGCTGCCGGCATCGAACGGCGGCGCCGGAGCGTATTCCAATTGCAACTGGACCAACTCGGCCGTGGGCTGGTCGAACAGCTCGGCTGCCAGGGTCAACGCGAAGTCGATGCCCGCCGTGATGCCACCGCCGGTGATCAGGTTGCCGTCACGCACCACGCGCTCCTTGACCGGGGTCGCACCCAGGGTTTGCAGCAAGCTGTGATAGGCCCAGTGGGTGGTGGCTCGTTTCCCTTGCAGCAAGCCAGCGGCACCGAGCACCAGCGAACCGGTGCACACCGAGGTGATGTACCGCGCATGGCTAGCCTGTTGCCTGATGAAGTCCAGGACCTGCTCATCCTCCATTAATGCCCCGACACCGGTGCCACCCGGGACGCAGATCGCGTCGAGCCTCGGGCAGTCTTGGAATGTGGTCGTTGGCAGCAGCACCAGGCCGGTGCTGGAGGTGACTGGCGCCAAGTCTTTCCAGATCAGGTGCACTTTCACGTCCGGCAGCGAGGCCAGCACGTCATACGGTCCGGTCAGGTCCAACTGCTGGACTTGGGGAAACAGCAGTAAACCGATGTGCAGCGTCATGATGCTTTTCTCCTTGAGTAATGCCCGGGGGCTGGACGATTTCACTTTAGGCCCTTAGGCTCTGGCGAGTACGCCAATAACCCCACGAATCACGCCAATATGCCCAACACCCCTAAATCCGTTCATGTCCTGGCCTTCGCCAACGTGCAAGTGCTCGATGTCACCGGGCCGTTGCAGGTGTTCGCATCGGCCAATGACCTGGCTCGCCAGCAAGGCCTGCCGTTGCCTTATGCGCCGACGGTGGTCGCCGTAGGCGGCGGAGCGGTGATGTCTTCTGCCGGGTTGGCGCTGATGGCCGAACCGCTGCCGACCGAGCGCAGCGACACGCTGCTGATTGCCGGCGGCTGGGGCGTGTACGAGGCGGCGAAGGATCCGGCGCTGGTGGCTTGGGTCAAGGATCACGGCACGCGTTCGCGGCGGGTGGCGTCCGTGTGCACAGGCGCGTTCCTGCTGGCCGCCAGCGGATGGCTGGACGGGCGGCGCGTGGTCACCCACTGGACCCGCTGCGAACAGTTGGCCGAACAGCACCCGCAACTCAAAGTCGAACCCAACCCGATCTTCATCAACGATGGCCCGGTCTGGACCTCGGCGGGTGTCACGGCCGGTATCGACCTGGCCCTGGCCCTGGTTGAGGATGACCTGGGGCGCGCCGTGGCCCTGGAGGTCGCCCGGCACCTGGTGGTGTTCCTCAAGCGGCCGGGCGGGCAGTCGCAGTTCAGCGTGACGCTGTCACTGCAGAAAAACGGCGGCCGGTTTGATGAACTGCATGCCTGGATCGCCGAGCATCTGACCTGTGACCTGGGCTTGCCGAGCCTGGCCGCCGAGGTGGGCATGAGCGAGCGCAGTTTCGTGCGTCACTACCGCGCCGACACCGGCCAGACTCCGGCGCGGGCCGTCGAATTGATTCGTGTGGAAACCGCGCGCCGCCTGCTCGCCGATACTGTGGTGCCGATCAAGCGGGTGGCGATGCAGTGCGGCTTTGGCAGCGAAGAAACCCTGCGCCGCAGCTTCCTGCGGGCCATGGGGGTGACGCCCCAGGCGTATCGCGAGCGGTTTTCGGTCAGCCTTCAAGCAGATCCAGCAATGCCTTGAGCGTGGCTTCGGGTGCTTCCTGGGGGATGTTGTGGCCCACGCCGGCCAGCACCCGCCGTTCATAAGCACCGCTGAAATGTGCCGCGTCCTCATCTTGTTCAGGGGCGGGGCCCACGCCGTCGTCGGCGCCGCAGAGGGAAATGCTCGGCACGCTGATTAACGGTTGTGCCGCGAGCCGTTCCTCCATCCATTCCAGGGTCGGGTCCCCCGGCGCATACATGAAGCGATGGCGGTAGGAATGAATCACCACCTCGACGAAGTCCGGGTTGTCGAACGACGGGGCGCTGAGGGGATAGCATTGCGCGCCCCGGGCCCAGGTGGGTGACCACAGGCGCCAGAGCAATTCGCACAACTCACGGCGATTTTTCGTCAGCCCTTCGACGCCCCGTGCGGTGTGGAAATAATACTGGTACCACAGGCGATATTCGGTTTCCGGGGCCAGCGGTTGCGTCGAGTGGGGGATGTCCTGCAGGTTGTAGCCATCGCCGGTCACTAGGCCGCGCACGCGCTCCGGCCACAACGCGGCGACGATGCACGCCGCCCGGCCGCCCCAGTCATAACCGCACAACGTCGCCTGGCCGATGCCCAGCACGTCCATCAGGTCCAGCAGGTCCTGGGCCAGCGCCGCCTGTTGGCCGGAACGCATGATCGCCGGGTTGTTGAACCGGGTCGGGCCATAGCCGCGCAGGTAGGGCACGAGGACTCGATAGCCGCGCTGGGCCAACGCCGGGGCGACGTCATCGAAGGCCCTGGGGTCGTAGGGGAAGCCGTGCAGCAGGATCACTGGCTCGCCGCTGGCCGGCCCGTGTTCCTCGTAGGCGATGCGCAGCAGCGGTGTCACCGCGTAGCTGACGGTTGGCGCTAGGTTCATATCGGTCTCCGGCAGCGCCTGGCGGTGCTCAGGCGGGTTCCTGGTTCACGTATTTGGTCCGATCCGGCGTGAATGTCACGATCATGTTCGTGCTGGAGCACGTCAGCGTACGCTCCTGGGACAAGTCGATGTCCAGGTCTTCGCCCCGCAGGCCTTGCCATTGGGCGAGGTACTTGAGGCAGCCGAATTTTTCGTTCTTCTTCAGGCTGCGGCTCACGCCGCCTTTCCAACCCAGCACCGGCAACTCGCCGGCCAGGCAGCGTTGGGCCAGCTCGGGAAACCGCGTCGCGCGCTCGCGACCGATTTCCCAGCATTTGATCAGCCCCCGGTCCTGGCCTTCCCAGAGGTCTTCGCGAGTCAGGCCTGTTCGGGGCGCAGTGGTGATGGGGCGTTGTATACGGGACATGTCGGATCCTTGAGTCGGGTTGTCGGGCAGCTCCGCTGCACCCATGGGTGCATCGATCTTAGGAGGGGTTTGGGGGGCTCGCAACCTAGTCGCGGATAAAGGGACCCGCATAACCGAGGTACTGCACCTGTGGCGAGGGCGCTTGTTCCCGCTCAGGTTGCGCAGCGCCCCCAGGCATCTTGCGCCTGCTGCGCAGTCGAGCGGGAGCAAGCTCCCTCGCCACGGGTGGGTGTCCTACAAAAAATTGGGTGGAAAGGAATTTTCTGACGAGTCGTGGCGGTTGTCGGTTAGGAAACACCGGGGATAGGCTTTGATGGTCGCTGCAAAATCAGCGACCGGGTTTGGTCGCCCGGGTTTAGAATGGCGCACGATGCCGCGTGAGCGGTTGTCTGCTTTATGGCTGACTGTGCGTGGGAGGGCTTTGGGCCCTGCCGGGTTTCCATTCCCTGGTCGACCAACCTGCGTACAGTTCGCCACCCTCTGCTTGGTCGCGGAATGGCGAACTCCACCGTTGAATGGAGATTCATGTCATGGTCAAGATCACCCCCAACCCTCCAAAAGCCGAAAACCTTTCCGCCTACACCACCTTCAATACCCAAAAACTCCGCGAAGCCGCCGACCGGGCGTTGGACGCGCATTTGTCTGCCGCGACCCCGGCCAAGCCCGACACCCAGGATGGGCAGGTATTTTCAGTGGTCCCGGGCCTCAATACCGAATCGGTGCTGACCAGCCTCAGCGAAACCTTGGCCTCGGCCAACGCCATGGTCAGTGACCTGGCATTCGAACTGGAGGGCTCGCGACGGCATGTGGCACTGGGGATTTTGCAGTTGATCGAGTTGGGTGCGTTGCTGGCTGACCGGGCGCTGGATGATGTGGAGCTGCCCCGTTAACTGACCCGCCGTCCCGTGGCGAGGGAGCTTGCTCCCGTTGGGCTGCGCAGCGGCCCCAGGCATCTTGCGCCTGCTGCGCAGTCGAGCGGGAGCAAGCTCCCTCGCCACAAGGTATCTATTTGGGCGCGTGGTTATGCAGCTCACGGCTGCCAATGATTTTTCTCCCCACTCAACTTGCGATCCAGGAAACTTGCCGCGCTGATCAGTGCCAGGTTAGTCAGGGCCTGGGGGGTGTTGCCCAGGTGATAGCCGTGGCTGTCGAATTCTTCGGCGTACAGCCCCAGGGGGTTGGCGTAGCGCAGCAGTTGTTCGAACTCCAACTGGGCTTTTTCCACGCGGCCGGCGCGGGCGAGGCATTCGACGTACCAGAACGAGCAGGCGGCGAAGGAGCCTTCGGTGCCGCTGAGGCCGTCGATGGGGCTGTCGTCGTTGCGGTAGCGGTACACCATGCCGTCGCGCACCAGGCTCTTTTCAATGGCGTCCAGGGTGGAGAGCCAGCGCGGGTCGCGGGCGCTGACGAAACGGACCAAAGGCATCAGCAACATCGAGCCGTCGAGGGCGGTGCTGCCCAGGCGCTGGACGAAATGCTGGTGTTCGTCGTTCCAGAAGTTTGTCCAGATGTCTTCGTAGATCGCCTGGCGGGTCTCATCCCAGCGGGCGAACGGGGCGGGCAGGGAGCGTTTTTCGGCGAGGCGGATGGCGCGGTCGACGGCGACCCAGCACATCAGTCGCGAATGCAGGAAATGCTGTTTCTCGCCGCGCATTTCCCAGATGCCGACGTCGGCGTCCTGCCAGACCTCGCACACCTGGTCGATCACCTCGACCGTGTGTTTCCAGCCTTGGTGCGAAATGGCCTCGCCGTACTTGTTGACCAGGTACACCGCGTCCATCAGTTCGCCGAAGATATCCAACTGGATCTGCTGGTAGGCCAGGTTGCCGATGCGCACCGGCTGCGCATTGCCGAAGCCGCTCAGGTGCGGCAATTCGCTCTCGGGCAGCTCCAGCCGGCCGTCCAGGCCATACAGGATGTTGAGTTTGGTCGGCTGTTCGCAACAGTCGCTGACCCGGCCCCGTAACCAGCGCATGTAGGCGTTGGCTTCTTCGACGAAGCCCAGGCGCATGAACGCATAGACGGTAAAGGACGCGTCGCGGATCCAGGTGTAGCGGTAATCCCAGTTGCGTTCGCCGCCGCGGGTTTCCGGCAGGCCGAAGGTGGCGGCGGCGAGGATGGCGCCGTGTTTGCGCGAGGTCAGCAGCTTCAAGGCCAGGGCGGAGCGGTTGACCATTTCCCGCCAGCGCCCGCGATAGTTGGACTGGCCGATCCAGCCACGCCAGAACGCCAGGGTCCGTTCCAGGCAGATGCCGCTGACGTCGTCCTGAAGCCGCGGGTCGTCGATGCCGCCCAAGAGGAACTCGGCGCTCTGGCCTTGTTCGAGGGTAAATTCGGCCACTGCCGCATCGCCGTCCAGGGTCATGGCCTGATCGGAACACAAGCGCAGGCTCGGTTGCCCCGGCGCCTCGAAGCAGACATGGGCCTGGTCTTGGCGCGCTTGGGTGGCGGCGCGGGCATAGTCGTGGCGCACCGCGCAGCGCATGCGAAACGTCGCGCTGCCCACGGTCATGTGCACCTTGCGCATCAGTACGGGCAGGTCATCCTCGGTGTCGCCGATGGGCAACAGGTCGGTGATTTCCACCACGGCGCCGTCACTCAGCCAACGGGTTTGCAGAACATTGGTATCGGGCAGGTAGATTTGCTGGCGACGCGCGTCCGGCAGGTCTGGCGCGAGTTGGAAAATACCCGCCGCCGGAGTGTCCAGCAGCGAACAGAAGATCGACGGACTGTCGAATTCCGGCCAGCAGAAAAAATCGACACTGCCGCGGTCGTTGACCAAAGCGGCGGTGCGCATGTCGCCGATGATGCCGTGGTTCTCGATGGGGCTTTGCGGTTCGTCATGATCAGCCATTGCCGCGAAACCCCGGATAAAGGCTCATCCCGCCGTCGATGAACAAGGTGGTGCCCACCACATAGTCGGACAGATCCGACGCCAGCCACACCACTGCGTTGGCAACGTCCTCCACATCCCCGACGCGGCCGTAGGGGATCAGGTCCAACAGCTTCTGCCGCTGTTCACCTTCGACGACGTCGCGGTTGATGGCCGTGCTGATGGCGCCGGGGGCGATGCTGTTGATGCGGATGCGCTGGTGGCTGGTTTCCTGGGCCAGGCTCTGCATCAGCAGGTCGACACCGCCCTTGGAGGCCGCGTAGTTGACGTGGCCGGCCCAGGGAATGCGCTGGTGCACCGAGCTCATGTGGATAATTTTGCCCGCTGCCCGGGACACGCCCTGGCGAATGCCCTGGCGAGTGAAGATGCGCAGGGCGGCGCGGGCGCAGAGGAACTGGCCGGTGAGGTTGGTGCCGATCACGGTGTTCCAGTCTTGCAGGCTCATGTCGACGGCGGCCGCATCTTTTTGCAGGCCGGAGTTGGCCACCAGGATATCCAGCGTGCCAAAGGCCTCCAGGGTCTTGGCGAACAGCCGTTCGACGTCCTCTTCCCGGGAGACATCGGCCCCCACGGCCAGGGCGCGCCCGCCGTTGTCATTGATCTCGCGAGCCAGGTCTTCGGCCGGGCCGGCGCTGGAATGGTAGTTGAGCACCACGGCGGCACCGGCTTCCGCCAACGCCCTGGCGGCACCGGCGCCAATGCCGGAACTGGCGCCGGTGACGAGGGCGACTTGTTGGGCGAGGGAAATCTGCATGAATGGGCACCTTCACTGGACGGCTTTATAGGCTGACTGGCGTGAGGCCTGGAGAGTTCACTCGTGCCAGACAGTCTTCACATTCTCACCACATTTGGGCGCTTCCCCCGTGGTCGTCCTTTGTGGCAAGTTGCAGGCCCCCTGTTAAGGCCCGTAGCCCATGGCAAACCCCTATCGCGAACTGTTCAACGCCCCCGGCAGCCTGGGGTTCGTGCTGGCCGGCATGGTGGCGCGCATGCCGATTTCCATGACGGGCATCGGCCTGATCACCATGCTCTCGCAATTGCAGGGCGGCTATGGCCTGGCCGGTGCAGTGGCGGCGACGTTTGCCTTGGCGACCGCGTTCTGTGCACCGCAGGTGTCGCGCCTGGTCGACCGTTTCGGCCAAGGACGTGTCTTGCCGATCGCCGCGCTACTCGGTGGCGGGGCGCTGGCGCTGCTGTTGCTGTGCACGCACTTGCAGGCGCCTCAATGGACGCTGTTCGTGTTCGCCGCCCTGGCCGGTTGCATGCCGAGCATGTCGGCCATGGTGCGGGCGCGCTGGACCGAGTTGTACCGTGGCCAGCCGCAACTGCGCACCGCCTATGCGCTGGAGTCGGTGCTCGATGAAGTGTGTTTCATCGTCGGGCCGCCGCTGTCGGTGGGTCTGTGCGTGGTGGCGTTTCCGGAGGCGGGGCCGCTGGCGTCGGTGCTGGCGCTGGCGCTTGGGGTGACGGCGTTTGTCTTGCAGCGCGGCACCGAGCCACCGGTGCACCCGCATCAGGCCCAGCACCAAGGTTCGATCATCGCTTCGGGTGACGTGCTGTTGTTGCTGCTGTTGATGATAGCCATGGGCATCATCGTCGGCGTGGTGGATGTGGTCAGCGTGGCGTTCGCCCAGCAACAGGGGCAACCGGCGGCGGCGAGTATCGTACTGTCGGTGTATGCCTTCGGTTCGTGCCTGGCGGGATTGGCCTTCGGTGCGCTTCGTTCAAAGCTGCCCTTGCCGCTGCTGTTTTTGTACGGTGGGGCAGGTACGGGGTTGACGACGCTGCCGTTGTTGCTGGCGTCCAATATCACCGGGTTGTCGGCGGCGATGTTCGTCGCTGGGCTGTCCTTTGCGCCGACGCTGATCGTCGCCATGGCCCTGGTGGAGCGCCTCGTGCCGCCGGCCAGGCTGACCGAAGGCCTGACCTGGCTGGTGACCGGCCTGAGCATCGGCGTGGCAATCGGTGCGGCCGGCTCCGGCTGGCTGGTGGACACCTTTGGCGCGCGCAGTGGGTTCTGGCTGGCGATAGTGGCCGGCGCGGTGGTGTTGGGCGCGGCGGTGCAGAGTTATCGGCGGTTGAAAGAGTGATCAGCCACAAGAGCATTGTGCCAAGGTATCTGCCGCTACCAACCCCGCCCCGAATTCACCCAGAAATTCACCGACAACGAAGTCGACACCGACGCTACCTGGTGGAACCAGCCTTCAGGCAGGAACAGCAAGTCCCCGGCCTCCAGTGTCACCCGCATGAATGTGACGTCCCGGGCGTGGGGGAAGCGCTGGTAGTCCGGCGCGTCGGGGTTGAAGTCGCAACCGTCGAGCCCGCCCTGGGGCGCGGTGGACCAGGTGCCGAGGGCTTCGCGGTGATGGGGCGCGGCGAGGGTGAAGGTTTTCTGGCCCCAGACCTGGGCGAACAGGTTGTCGGTGTCGTCGCGGTGCAGCGGTGTCAGCGTGCCCTTGGGGCCGATCCAGATGCGCGGCGGGATGAACAGCGCCGGGTCGAAGTAGGGCGGGTACTTGATCTGCTCCAGCAATTGCGCGGGCAGGATGTTGTTGCCCATGTACGCCGGTGGCTCACCGTTGGCGCTCTTGGCCGCGGGGCTGTCGAGGGAGGCGATGAAGTCGGCCATGGAGGTGGAGCGGAAATCCCGTTCGGTGGAGAAGGTTTTCTTCACGTAGTCGCCATGGCGGGTGATGCCCTGCAGTTGCGCAAAGTGCACCAGGGACTCCTCGCGGCTGAGCTTGAACAACGGCCAGTCCTGCAGCGCATCGCTGATGACCACCGGGATGCCGTGGGGCAGATAGCGAGCGCGAAACTCCTGCACTGACAAACCGCTGCGCGGTCGACGCTCCACGCTGCGCTGGACCGGCAGGCTGGCGGTGAGTTTTTCGCTGAAGCGCGACGGGGTCGGGTAGCGCTTGTTCATGTCGACTTTTTCTACCACGCCACCCCCATGCCGGGCATGGTCGATGATCTGCGGCAGCAACGTCGCCAGGCCCATGTTGCCGCCGATCTTCAGGCGCCCGCTGGCGAACAATTCTTCGACGTTGGCCATGCCGCCCATGATTGCGAGAAAGTCCTTCTCTGCCACGTCGATGGTCACGTCGGGGCTGGTGTGCCGACCGGCCTGGGTGCGGCTGCCGGTCTTGACCTCGGACCAGTACGCCTGGTGCGGGCCGAACACGAATTGGAAGACGCCCTCGATACCGACGGCGCCGGCATTGGCGAACAGTTTGCCCAGGATGGTTTGCAGGTCCACGGCGCTCACTCTTGTGGGTTTGGGTCCTAGCAGAGGACGAGCGCCTGGTTCAGGAATTTAGTCCCTCGCCGGCCTTTGCTTCAACGCGTCGCCACCATGAACACGCGGGGGAACGGCAGCAGCACCGAGCCATCGTCCAGGGTCGGGTAAGCCTGTTCGACGGCTTTGAGGTACTGGGCCAGGTACTGCTCGCGCTGCGGCTCATCCAGAGGGGCGAGAAACGGCCGCAGGCCACTGCCCTTGAACCACTCCACCACGCCCGCCGCGCCGTCGGCCAGCGGGTGATGGTAGACCGTGCGCCAGACGTCGACGCG
Source organism: Pseudomonas chlororaphis (assembly GCA_001023535.1). Taxonomy (NCBI): domain Bacteria; kingdom Pseudomonadati; phylum Pseudomonadota; class Gammaproteobacteria; order Pseudomonadales; family Pseudomonadaceae; genus Pseudomonas; species Pseudomonas chlororaphis. The sequence goes on along the minus strand of CP011020.1, from coordinate 3,981,035 downwards.
GGCGCAGTGGGGCTTGAGGATCGAATAATAGGTGCTGGGGTCTTCGACCTCGGTGCGGCTCTGCGCGGCCTGCGCCAGTTGGCTGGCCCAGGGACCGTTCGCCGCGATATCGCGCATCAGGCGATGGGAGGGCTGGTGCAGGGTGTCGGGCATCTGGATCGCCAGGCTGCCGCCGGGGGCGAGTTTGTTCACCAGGGCGGGCAGCAGCGTGGCATGGTCGGGCAGCCATTGCAGCGCGGCGTTGGCGAAGATCACGTCGAACGGTCCGGGCTCATGCCATTGGCCGATGTCGGCGATATCAAAGGTTACGGCGGGCAAGCGGCGGCGAGCGGCCTCGATCATGTCGCCGGAGCTGTCCAGGCCGCGCACCGTTGCGCCGGGGAAGTGTTCCACCAGCAGTTCGGTGGAGTTGCCGGGGCCGCAGCCCAGGTCGATCACCGAGCGTGCCTCGCGGGTCGCAATGGCGGCCAGCAGGTCCCGGGCGGGGCGGGTGCGTTCCTGTTCAAACGTGACGTACTGTCTGGCGGACCAGCTCATGGCGTTCTCCTTCAAGGTCGGCGTGAGTCCAGGGTCGTCAGTATAAGGGGGTGCGAAGGCGATAGCGCGAGCGCTTGGCGGGTGACTAATTTTTTGTCATGTTGCTTCGTTATCTTCTACACACGACCGATCGGAGAAAACCGCAGTGACTCAACTGACCCTGCTGTGCCTGCCTTATTCCGGCGCCAGCGCGATGGTTTACAGCCGCTGGCGGCGCAAGTTGCCGCAATGGCTGGGCGTGCAGCCGGTGGAGTTGCCGGGGCGCGGGGCGCGTTTCGGTGAGCCGCTGCACACCGAGATGGGGCCGTTGGCGATGCAGCTGGCGCGGGAGCTGCGCCCGACCCTCCAGGCGCCTTATGCCTTGTTCGGCCACAGCCTGGGGGCGCTGCTGGCCTGTGAGATGGCCCATGCCTTGCGCGAACTCGGTTGCCCGGAGCCGGTGGCCTTGTTTGCCTCGGGCACCGCGGCGCCAACGATGCGAGCCGACTACGACCGGGGGTTCGCCGAGCCGAAAACCGACGCCGAACTGATCGACCAGTTGCGCACCCTCAACGGCACCAGCGAGGAGGTGCTGGCCAACGAAGAGTTGATGGCCCTGACCCTGCCGGTGCTGCGCGCAGACTTCCTGCTGTGCGGGCGTTTCCAGCCGCGGGTGCGCCCACCGCTCACTTGCCCGGTGCACGTGCTCGGCGGCACCACCGACCGGGCCAGCACCGAACAACTGATCGGCTGGAGCCGCGAGACGTCCGGCAGTTTCTCGGTGGACATGCTGGCCGGCGGGCACTTCTTTATCCATGAGCACGAGGCCAGGGTGCTGCGGCTGATCAAGGATCAACTGAGCGTGCATCATCGCCGACACGGGCTGGCAATCAGCGCCTGATCATTATTCCCTGCACCCTCTCCTGTGGGCGCGAGCTTGCTCGCGAAAGCATCAATGAGTCACCGCCTCCCTGGCTGACCCAGCGCTTTTGCGAGCACGCTCGCTTCCACCTACCCATCAATCCGTGCCCCTCGTTTTAAGCCCTTCCTGATACCTATTCTCAAACGCTAATTTTTCCGGTCTGCATTCGTTTTATAGGGACGACTTGCCTCTGTGCCTTGTGCCCACTGATTCCGGATACCCCTCAAATGAATGCTGAAGACGCCTTGAAACTTGCTCGCCGGTTTATCGGGTTGCCCTTGGAAAAGCGCCGTACGTTCCTGGCGGCGCTGGACAAGGAGGGCGTGGCGTTCAGCGGCTTTCCCATCCCTCGGGGCGTCGAGGCCGAAGACCGCCAGGCCTTGTCCTATGCCCAGCAGCGCATGTGGTTTCTCTGGCAACTGGAGCCGGCGAGTGGCGCCTATAACCTGCCTGGCGCGGTGCGCCTCAAGGGCGCGTTGAGCCTGTCGGCGCTGGAGCAGGCGTTCGCCAGCCTGGTGGCGCGCCATGAAACCCTGCGCACGGTGTTCCAGCGCCAGGCCGACGACAGCCTGGTGCAAGTGCCCGCCAGCGCTGCCCTGGAGATCGAGCGGCAGGACCTGCGAGCCTTGCCAGCCGCCGAGCGCGAGCACGCGGTGCGCCGTGCGGCCGAGGCGCAATCGATGCGTCCCTTCGACTTGTCCACAGGGCCTTTGCTACGCGTCGAACTGCTCGCGCTCCAAGACCAGGAGCACGTGCTGCTGCTGACCTTGCATCACATCGTCTCCGATGGCTGGTCGATGAACGTGCTGATCGACGAATTCATCCGCTGCTACGACGCCTTCGAGGCAGGCACCACGCCGCAACTGGCCGAGTTGCCGATCCAGTACAGCGACTACGCCCTCTGGCAGCGGCGCTGGCTGGAGGCGGGCGAGCAGGCGCGACAACTGGCGTATTGGCAGGCCCAGTTGGGCGACGAGCAGCCCGTGCTGGCGTTGCCCCTCGATCATCCGCGCCCGGCGATGCCCAGCTACCGTGGCACCCGTTACACGTTCGACGTGGAACCGGCCCTGGCCGAGCAATTGCGCGCCACCGCCCAGCAGCACAACATCACGTTGTTCATGCTCCTGCTCGGCGCATTCAACGTGCTGTTGCATCGGTACACCGGCCACACCGACATCCGCGTCGGCGTGCCCATCGCCAACCGTAACCGGGCCGAGACCGAAGGGCTGATCGGCTTCTTCGTCAACACCCAGGTGTTGCGCACCGAGCTGGGCGGCCAGACCCGTGTCGATGAGCTGCTGCGCGCGGTCAAGGACACGGCGCTGGGCGCCCAGGCCCATCAGGACCTGCCCTTCGAGCGGCTGGTGGAAGCGCTCAACGTGGAGCGCAGCCTCAGCCATACGCCGCTGTTCCAGGTGATGTACAACCACCAGCCGCAAGTGGCCGACATCGCCAGCCTGCACACCGCGTCGGGCCTGGAGCTGTCGATGCTGGCGTGGCAGAGCCGCACCACCCAGTTCGACTTGACCCTCGACACCTGGGAAAAGGCCGGCAAGCTGCACGCGGCGCTGACCTACGCCGATGACCTGTTCGACGCCGCCACCATCGCCCGCATGGCACGCCACTGGACGCGCTTGCTGCAAGGCATGGTGGCCGACAGCCGTGCGCTCATCGGTGAACTGCCGCTGCTCGAAGCCGACGAGTACCAACGCCTGATCCACGACTGGAACCCGGTCGATGGGTCGTTCGAGCACAGCCTGTGCATTCACCAGGTGATCGCCCGCCAGGCGGCAGCCACGCCGGATGCCTTGGCCGTGACCTTCGCCCACACGTCACTGAGCTACAGCGAGCTGGATGGCCGTGCCAATCGCCTGGCCCACAAGCTCATCGAATTGGGCGTTGGCCCGGAAGTCCGCGTCGGCGTGGCGATGCCGCGCTCCGAGCAGTTGCTGATCGCCTTGCTGGCGGTGCTCAAGGCCGGCGGTGCTTATGTGCCTCTCGATCCGGATTATCCGGCCGAGCGGGTGGCCTACATGCTCGACGACAGTCGTGCGCGGGTGCTGCTGACCGAACAGGCAGTGGCGGCGACTTTGTCGGTGCCTGAGGCCACGGCGGTGCTGATGCTCGATCGTCTCGACCTGGACGGTTATTCCCTCGCTGCCCCCCGCACCGGCGTGACCCCGGACAACCTGGCCTACGTGATCTACACCAGCGGTTCCACCGGCCTGCCCAAAGGCGTGGCGATTGCCCATCGCAACGTGCTGGCGCTGATCGATTGGTCGCGCGCGGTGTACCGTCGCGAAGATATCCAGGGCGTGCTGGCGTCCACCTCGGTGTGCTTCGACTTGTCGGTGTGGGAGCTGTTCGTGACCCTGGCCAACGGTGGCTCGCTGATCATCGCCCGCAATGCGCTGGAGCTGCCGCAACTGCCGGCCCGGGATCAGGTGCGCCTGATCAACACGGTGCCGTCGGCCATCGCCGCGTTGCAGCGCAGCGGCGGGATTCCGGCCAGTGTGCGGATCATCAACCTGGCGGGAGAGCCGCTGAAGCAAAGCCTGGTGGAGGCGCTGTATGAGTCGCCGACCCTTGAGCATGTCTACGACCTCTACGGCCCCTCTGAGGACACCACCTATTCCACCTGGACCCGGCGCACCGTCGGTGGCACGGCGAACATCGGCCGCCCGCTCAAGCACACCGCCAGTTACCTGCTGGATGCCGACCTGCAAGCGGTGCCCCAAGGTGTTTCGGCGGAACTGTACCTCAGCGGCGCAGGCATCACCCGGGGTTACCTGGGTCGGGCTGCGCTGACCGCCGAGAAGTACGTGCCCCATCCGTTTTCCACTGCGGGCGAGCGGTTGTATCGCACCGGCGACCTGTGCCGTTATCGCGTCGATGGCGTGCTCGAATATCTGGGCCGTATCGACCATCAGGTGAAGATCCGCGGGTTCCGCATCGAGCTGGGGGAAATCGAAGCGCGGCTGCAGCAGCAACCCCAGGTGCGCGAAGTGGCGGTGTTGGCCCAGGACGCTCCGGGCGGCCCGCAACTGGTGGCCTACGTGGTCGTCCCGGCACTCGACCGGGACGCCAGCGAGCAGGCGCGCAGCTTGCGCGATCAACTCAAGGCCGGCCTCAAGGCCCATTTGCCCGACTACATGATCCCGGCCCACCTGCTGTTCCTCGACCAACTGCCCCTGACCCCCAACGGCAAGCTCGACCGCAAGGCGTTGCCGGCGGTGGACGCTGGCCTGTCCCAGGCCGGTTATGTCGCGCCGGCCAGCGCACTCGAACAGCAGGTGGCCGCGATTTGGGCCCAGGTGCTCACGGTGGAGCGTGTTGGCCGCGACGATCACTTCTTCGAGTTGGGCGGCCATTCGCTGCTGGCGGTCAATGCCGTCTCGCGCATGGCCCTCGAACTGGGGCTGAGCCTGACCCCGCAACTGATTTTCCAGCACCCCGTCCTCAAGGCGTTTGTCGCGCAACTGGACACCGCGGACGGGCCCATCAATGAACAGAAACTGAACAAGCTGGAAGCCCTGCTTGATGAAATGGAGGAAGTCTGATGGACAAGAGTGTTGCTTTGAGGATTGCCAAGCGCTTTATCACTCTGCCGCTGGACAAACGCAGGCTGTACCTGGAGAAGATGCTCGAAGAGGGCGTCTCGCCGGCCAACCTGCCGATTCCCGAGGTGCGTTCCGGGTTCGAGCACATCGCGCTGTCCTACGCCCAGGAGCGCCAGTGGTTCCTGTGGCAGATGGACCCCCACAGCCCGGCGTATCACATCCCCACGGCCTTGCGCCTCAAGGGCCGCCTCGACGTGCCGGCCCTGGAGCGCAGTTTCAACGCCGTGGTCGAGCGCCACGAGAGCCTGCGCACCACCTTCATCGAACACGGCGAGCAGACCGTGCAGGTGATCCACCCGCATCTGTCGCTGCGCATTGCGATCGAGTCATTGGCGGGTGGTGCGCCGGCCAGCGAGGACGAGCGCATCAAGGCTTTCGTCGAAGATGAAACCGCGCGCCCCTTCGATCTGCGCCAGGGGCCGTTGCTGCGGGTGTCGCTGTTGGAAATCGGCGAGGACGACCATGTGCTGGTGTTGATCCAGCATCACATCATCTCCGATGGCTGGTCGATGCAGGTGCTGGTGGATGAACTGGTGCGCCACTATGCGTTCCTCACGGCTGCCGACGGTGCCGATGCGGCCCTGGCGTTGCCGGAACTGCCGGTGCAATACGCCGACTACGCGATCTGGCAGCGGCACTGGCTCGAGGCCGGTGAACGTGAGCGGCAGTTGGCCTACTGGGTCGAGACCCTGGGTGGTGAACAACCTGTACTGGAGCTGCCCCTCGATCGGCCGCGCCCGCCCGTGCAAAGCTTTCGCGGCGCCCGCCTGGACCTGAACCTGCCACCCGCGCTGGGCGCGGCCCTCAAGCAGTTGGCCCAGCGCGAAGGGGTCAGCCTGTTCATGGTGCTGCTGGCCTCGTTCCAGGCACTGCTGCACCGCTACAGCGGCCAGTCGCAGATTCGCGTCGGCGTGCCGGTGGCCAACCGCAACCGGGTCGAGACCGAAGGCCTGATCGGTTTCTTCGTCAACACCCAGGTGCTCAGTGCCGAGGTCGACGGGCAGTTGCCGTTCGACCGGCTGCTCGACCAGGTCAAGCAATCGGCCCTGGCTGCCCAGGCGCACCAGGACCTGCCGTTCGAGCAATTGATCGAAGCCCTGCAACCGGAGCGCAGCCTCAGCCACAGCCCGATCTTCCAGGTCATGTTCAACCACCAGAGCGCCAGCGCAGAACAGGCCCGGCAACGGCAACTGCCGCAACTGAGCATCGAGGATCTGGTGTGGGAAGGGCGCACCGCTCAGTTCGACCTGACCCTGGGCGCCTATGAAACCGAGCAAGGCGTTGCCGCTGAACTGACCTATGCCACCGACCTGTTCGACGCCCGGACCATCGAGCGTCTGGCCGGGCACTGGCTGAACCTGTTGCGCGGCATCGTCGAGACGCCGCAGCAACGCATCGGCGAACTGCCGCTGCTCGATGCGGCCCAGCAGCAAGTGGCCCGGCAGGATTGGTTGCGCACGGTCGAGCATGGCGACGCGGCCTGCGTGCACCAGCGCATCGCCGAACAGGCACGCCGCACGCCGGAGGCGGTCGCCTTGATCGTCGAAGAGCAGGTCCTGACCTACGGCCAACTGGAGGCGCGCGCCAACCAGCTCGCCCATCGGCTGATTGCGCTGGGCGTGACGCCCGACCAGCCGGTGGGCATCGCGGTGGAGCGCAGCGCCGAGATGATTGTCGGCCTGCTGGCGATCCTCAAGGCCGGGGGCGCCTACGTGCCCCTGGACCCGGCGTACCCCGAGGATCGTCTGGCCTACATGATCGAGGACAGTGGCTTGCGGTTGCTGTTGACCCAGGCCCGCCTGCAAGGCGTGCTGCCGATTCCGGCCGGCTTGCCGACGCTGTTGCTCGACCAGCCCGACGCGGCGTTGCAGCAGGCTCCGCACACCTGTCCGGTAGTGTCGCTGAATGCCGAACACCTGGCCTACGTGATCTACACCTCCGGTTCCACCGGCAAGCCCAAGGGCGTGATGGTGCGCCATGGCGCGCTGGGCAATTTCATCAGCAGCATGATCGCCCGGCCGGGCCTGGACGCCAGCGACCGCATGCTGTCGCTGACGACGTTTTCGTTCGATATCTTTGGACTGGAAATCTACGGGCCGTTGTCCGCCGGGGCCTGCGTCGTGTTGACCGGGCAGCATGTTCACCAGGACCCGCAAGCGGTACTGGCGCTGGTGGAGCGTCACGCTGTGACGGTGCTGCAAGCCACGCCATCGAGCTGGCGCATGTTGCTGGACCATGAACACGCGGCACGACTGGCCGGACGCACCTTGCTGTGCGGCGGCGAAGCCTTGCCGCTGGCGTTGGCGCAACGACTGCTGGCCCTGTCGCCGAAGGTCTGGAACCTCTACGGCCCGACCGAGACCACGATCTGGTCGGCCGTGCACCCGCTGAGCCTGGACAACAGCCGGCCGTTCCTCGGCACCCCGCTGGACAATACCGCGCTGTACGTCGTCGGCAGCGACCTGGCGCTCAACCCGCCCGGCGCTCCCGGTGAGTTGCTGATCGGCGGCGACGGCCTGGCCCGCGGCTATTTCCAGCGCCCGGCCCTGACGGCGGAGCGCTTCGTGCCGGACCCATTCTCCCGCACCGGCGCGCGCCTGTACCGCACCGGTGACCTGACCCGGTATCGGGCCGAAGGCGTGGTCGAGTACATCGGCCGCATCGACCATCAGGTGAAGATCCGTGGCCTGCGCATCGAACTGGGCGAAATCGAGGCGGCGCTGCTGGCCCTCGCCCAGGTGCGTGAAAGCGTGGTGGTGGCCCACGAAGGGGCGACCGGTGCGCAACTGGTGGGCTATGTGGTGCCCCGTGACCAGGCCATGCCGGATGCGCAAAACCAACAGGCGCTGCGCAACGACATCAAGGCCGCGTTGAAGGCGCAGTTGCCGGAATACATGGTTCCGGCGCACCTGGTGTTCCTCGCGAACCTGCCGCTGACCCCCAACGGCAAGGTCGATCGCAAGGCGCTGCCGGCCCCGCAAGCCAGCCCGTCGCAAGGCACCTACGCGGCCCCCCGCAGCGCCACCCAGCACATCGTGGCCGGCATCTGGCAAGACGTGCTCAAGCTTGAGCGGGTGGGCTTGGACGACCACTTCTTCGAACTCGGTGGCCACTCGTTGCTGGTCACCCAGGTGATGACCCGGGTGCGCCAGGCGTTGAAGGTCCAGGTGCCGCTGCGCACCTTGTTCGAACACAGCGTGCTCAGGGATTTCGTCGCGGCCCTGGGCGTGGAGCAAGCGCATCGGGAGCCGCCGCTGGTGGCGTTGCCGCGACAGTCGTTGATGCCGTTGTCGTATGCCCAGGAGCGCCAGTGGTTTCTCTGGCAACTGGAGCCCACCAGCACCGCCTATCACATCCCGGCGGCGTTGCGCCTGCGCGGGGCGCTGGACCTGCCGGCGTTGCAGCGCAGTTTCGATGCGCTGCTGGCCCGTCACGAATCCTTGCGCACGCGCTTCGTCGAGCACGATGGGCAGGCGTGGCAGACCATCGACCCGGTTGCCTCGCTGGACATCGCTGTGCAGGCGTTGCCCGCCGACCTCGACGACGCGGCGCTCTTGAGGCGGGTGGCGGAAGAAACCCGCGGCCTGTTTGATCTGCACCAGGGCCCGCTGATGCGGGTCACGCTGATGCGTCTGGCGGCTGAGGACCACGTGCTGGTGCTGACCCAGCACCACATCGTCTCCGATGGCTGGTCGATGCAGGTCATGGTCGATGAGCTGATGGACACCTACGCTGCCTTCAGCACCGGCCAGGCACCGGCTTCGGCAGCGCTGGCGGTGCAGTACGCCGACTATGCCGCGTGGCAGCGACATTGGATGGACGCCGGTGAGCGCGAGCGTCAGTTGAGCTACTGGACCCAACGCCTGGGTGATAACCCACCGTTGCTGGAATTGCCCACCGACCGGCCGCGACCGGCCGAACAAAGCCATCGCGGCGCACGCCTGCAAGTGCCCTTGAGTGCCTCCCTGGCCGCCGACCTCACGCAACTGGCCCAGCGGGAAAACGTCACCTTGTTCGTGGTGTTGCTGGCGGCGTTCCAGACCCTGTTGCATCGCTACAGCGGCCAGGCCGACATTCGCGTTGGCGTGCCCGTGGCCAACCGTAACCGGGTCGAAACCGAAGGGCTGATCGGCTTCTTCGTCAACACCCAGGTGCTCAAGGCTGAGATCGACAGCCAGCAAAGCCTGCGTAGCTTGTTGCAGCAGGTGCGCGACAACGTGCTCGGGGCCCAGGCCCACCAGGACTTGCCGTTCGAGCAACTGGTGGACGCGCTGCAACCGGAACGCAGCCTCAGCCACAGCCCGTTGTTCCAGGTGCTGCACAACCACCAGGCGCGCCAGCCCCGCGGCTCGGTAGCGCAGTTGACGCACGTCGATGTCCAGGCCCTGACCTGGGACAGCGACACCGCCAAGTTCGACCTGACCCTGGACACCTACGAATCGGCGGACCAGCTCTGGGCCGAACTGACCTACGCCACCGACCTGTTCGAGGCCGCGACCATCGAACGCATGGGCCGGCACTGGACGAACCTGCTCCAGGCGCTGGTCGCCGACTGTGGACAACGCATCAGCCAGGTGCCGCTGCTCGATGCCGCCGAACAGCAGGCCATGTTGGGCCTGTGGAACCCGCAACGGGCGGATTTCCCGAGCCATGAATGCCTGCACCAGCGGATCGAGGCCCAGGCCCTGCGAGCCCCCGACGCCATTGCGTTGAGTCATCTGGACCAGCACCTGAGCTATCACCAGCTCAATGCCCGGGCCAATCGCCTGGCCCATCGGCTGATCGAGGCCGGTGTCGGGCCGGACGTGCGCGTCGGGCTGGGCATGGCGCGCGGCCTGGAGCTGGTGGTGGGGCTGCTGGCCATCCTCAAGGCCGGCGGCGCCTATGTGCCGCTGGACCCCAGCTACCCCGAGGAACGCCTGGCCTACATGATCGCCGACAGCGGGATCGGGCTGCTGGTGACCCAGGCCCAGGTGCTCGACCGTTTGCCGGTGCCCGACAGCGTGCGCTGCCTGCGGGTGGATGAGGATCCGCTTGGCTACAGCGATGCCAACCCGGGCGTGGCCATGTCTGCGGACAACCTGGCCTACGTGATCTACACCTCCGGTTCCACCGGGCAGCCGAAGGGCACGTTGCTGGCCCATCACAATGTGCTGCGGCTGTTCGAGGCCACCGCGCAGTGGTTCGAGTTTGGCGCACACGACGTCTGGACCCTGTTCCATTCCTTTGCGTTCGACTTCTCGGTCTGGGAAATCTTCGGTGCGTTGCTGTACGGCGGCCGGTTGGTGGTGGTGCCGTACGACACCAGCCGTTCGCCGGAAGAGTTTCATGCCTTGCTCTGCCGCGAAGGCGTCACCGTGCTGAACCAGACCCCGTCGGCGTTCAAGCCGCTGATGCAGGTGGCTTGCGCCTCAGCCACGGATGCGCAAGCCCTGGCGCTGCGTTATGTGGTGTTCGGCGGCGAGGCGCTGGACGTCAAGCACCTGCGGCCATGGTTCGAGCGCTTCGGCGACCGCGCGCCGCGATTGATCAACATGTACGGCATCACCGAGACCACGGTCCACGTGACCTATCGTCCGCTGGGCGAAGCCGATTTGCAGCGCGACGTCAGCAGCCCGATCGGCGAGCCGATTGGCGACCTGTCGTGGTACTTGCTCGACGGCGACCTGAACCCGGTGGCCGCCGGGTGCATTGGCGAGTTGTACATCGGCCGCGCGGGCCTGGCGCGGGGCTACCTGAACCGTGCCGACCTGACCTGCCTGCGCTTTGTCCCCGACCCGTTCGGCGGCGAGGGCGGCCGGCTGTATCGCACCGGCGACCTGGCGCGCTGCCGCGCCGATGGCGTGATCGAATACGTCGGGCGCATCGACCATCAGGTGAAGATCCGCGGCTTCCGCATCGAACTGGGGGAAATCGAAGCCCGGCTCCTGGCATTGGCGTCGATCCGTGCCGCGGCCGTGCTGGCGGTACCCGGCCTTAGCGGGCCGCAGTTGGTGGCCTACCTGGTGCCGACCGACGCCACCTTGGCGGGCGACCCGTCGCGCCAAGGCCAGTGGCGCGATGCAGTGCGCGCCGAACTCCGGGCGACCTTGCCCGAGCACATGCTGCCGGCGCACCTGGTGCTGCTGGAGCAACTGCCGCTGACCGCCAACGGCAAGCTCAACCGCAATGCATTGCCGTCGCCGGGCACCGACACCGTGACGCAGGCTTACCAGGCCCCGCAAAGCGAGCTGGAGCAGCGTCTGGCAAGCCTCTGGCAAGAGGTGTTGAAACGGCCGCAAGTGGGCCTGGACGACAACTTCTTCGAGTTGGGCGGCGACTCGATCATCTCGATCCAAGTGGTCAGCCGTGCCCGCCAGGCCGGTATTCGCCTCAGCCCCAAAGACCTGTTCCAGCACCAGAGCGTGCGGCGCCTGGCCCTGGTGGCGACGCTGGAGGACGATCAGGCCGGGATTGACCAGCAACCGGTCGAGGGGCCGGCGTTGCTGCTGCCGATCCAGCAGCAGTTCTTCGACGAGGCGATCCCCACGCGCCACCACTGGAACCAGTCGGTGCTGCTCAAGCCTCGCATCGCCCTGGAGGCGGACAAGCTCGAACAGGTGCTGCGTGCCCTGGTCAATCACCATGACGCGCTGCGCCTGGGCTTTACCCAGCAGCCATCCGGCTGGGTGGCGGCGTATCGACCCCTTGAGCGGCCATCCGACGATTGGCTGTGGCAGGCCGACGTGGCCGACAGCGCGGAACTGGAAACGTTGGGCAACCGGGCCCAGCGCAGCCTTGACCTGCAAGACGGCCCGCTGCTGCGGGCGGTGCTGGCCAACCTTGCCGACGGCAGCCAGCGTCTGTTGCTGGTGATTCATCACCTGGTGGTGGACGGCGTGTCCTGGCGCATTCTGCTGGAAGACCTGCAAAACGCTTATCAACAGGTGCACCAGGGCCAAGCCTTGAAACTGCCGGTCAAGACCCATGCCTTCAAGGACTGGAGCGAACGGTTGCAGCGCTACGCCGCCAGCCCGGCGTTGCAGCAGGAGCGGGCGTACTGGCTGGACGGCCTGGGTGCCTGTGGCAACGACCTGCCGTGCGAGCGTCTCGACGCCGGCCAGCAGAACCGGCTGCAAGCCACGGTCATGACTCGCCTCGATGCGAACCTGACCCGCCAACTGCTGCAAGAGGCGCCGAGCGCCTACCGCACCCAGGTCAACGACCTGCTGTTGACCGCGCTGGCGCGGGTGATCGGGCGCTGGACCGAGCAACCTTCGGTGCTGATCCAACTGGAGGGCCACGGCCGCGAAGCGCTGTTCGACGACATCGACCTGACGCGCACGGTGGGCTGGTTCACCAGCCTGTTCCCGGTGTGCCTGACCCCGCTGGACGGGCCGGGCGAATCGGTCAAGCAGATCAAGGAACAGTTGCGCTCGATCCCGAACAAGGGCATCGGCTTTGGCGTGCTGCGCCACTTCGGCGATGCGTCCACCCGGCAAGCTTTTGCCAACCTGCCCACGCCGCGCATCACCTTCAACTACCTCGGCCAGTTCGACGGCAGTTTCGCCGGCGATGACGACGCGTTGTTCACCCCGGCCCAGGAAAACGCCGGCCTCGACCAGAGCGCCGATGCGCCGATGGGCAACTGGCTGACCCTCAACGGCCAAGTCTATGGCGGTGAACTGAGCATTGCCTGGAACTTCAGTCGCGAGCGCTTCCACCCTGCGACCCTCGAACGCCTGGCGGACGAGTACGCCCAGGAGCTGGCACTGTTGATCGGTCATTGCGTGGAGCCTGGCAGCGTCGGCCTGACGCCGTCGGACTTCCCCCTGGCCGGCCTGACCCAGGCGCAGCTCGACGGGTTGCCGATGCCGGCGCGGCAGGTGGTCGATGTCTACCCGCTGTCGGCGATGCAGCAGGGCATGCTGTTCCACAGCCTCTATGAACACGCCGCCGGCGACTACATCAACCAGGTGCGCCTCGACGTCGAAGGCCTGGACCCGCAACGCTTCCAGCAGGCCTGGCAGGCCGCCGTGGAGGGCCACGACATCCTGCGCACCAGCTTCGTCTGGCAAGGGCTGGAGCGGGCCGTGCAAGTGGTGCACAAGCAACTGGCGATGCCGTTCACCGTGCTCGACTGGCGTGAGCGCAGCGACACCCACGCCGGCCTCGACGCACTGGCCGAGGCCGAACAGGCCCGGGGCTTCGACCTGACCCAGGGACCGCTGCTGCGCATGACGGTGGTGCAACTGGATGAGCGGCGTTGCCACCTGATCTACACCAACCACCACATCCTGATGGACGGTTGGAGCAACTCCCAACTGCTGGGCGAAGTGTTGCAGCGCTACGCCGGCCAGCCGGTGCCAGCCACGGCGGGGCGCTATCGCGACTACATCGACTGGTTGCAGCGCCAGGATCCGCAGCTCAGCCAGGCCTGGTGGGCCAGCCAACTGGCCGATCTGCAAGAGCCGACACGCCTGGCCCACGCGATCCAGCGGCCCGCCGACGATCAGCCGCGTGAGGGCCATGGCGAGCGTCATCAACTGATCGATGCGCTGCAGACGCGCCTGTTGAGTGAGTTCGCCCGCCAGCAGAAGGTCACCCTCAACACCTTGGTCCAGGCCGCGTGGCTGTTGTTGCTGCAACGCCTGACCGGGCAGCAGACCGTGGCGTTCGGTGCCACCGTGGCCGGCCGTCCGACCGAACTGGCCGGGGTCGAGCAGCAGATTGGCCTGTTCATCAACACCTTGCCGGTGATCGCCAGCCCGCTGCCGGCGCAGACCGTGGGCCAGTGGTTGCAGAGTGTCCAGGCGCAGAACCTGGCGCTGCGTGAACATGAGCACACGCCGTTGTTCGACATCCAGCGCTGGGCCGGCCAGAACGGTGAGGCGTTGTTCGACAACATCCTGGTGTTCGAGAACTACCCGGTGTCCCAGGCGCTGGAGCAGGGCGCCCCCGGGCAACTGCGCTTTAGCCACATCCAGAATCACGAACAGACCAACTACCCGCTGACCGTGGTGGTCAACGCCGGTGAGACCCTGGCGTTGCAGTACAGCTATCGACGCGAAGCGTTCGCCGAGGGCGTGGTCGAGCAGTTGAGCAGCCTGTTGGGCAACCTGCTGCGGCAAATGACCCAGTCGGCCGAGACGACCCTGGGCGAACTGGCGTTGCTGGACAGTGCGCAGGTGCAAGTGATCGAACAGTGGAACGCCACTGCCCAGCCGTTCGCCCTGGACCAGGCCGTGCACCGTCTGATCGAGGCCCAGGCCCTGCGCACGCCCGACGCCATTGCCCTGGTGTTCGGCGACCAGGCACTGGACTACCGCCAGCTCAACGAACGGGCCAACCAACTGGCCCACGCGCTGATCGAGCGTCAGGTCGGGCCGGACACGCTGGTCGGCATCGCGATGGAGCGCAGCCTGGAAATGGTGGTCGGCCTGCTGGGGATCCTCAAGGCCGGCGGCGCCTATGTGCCGCTGGACCCGGAGTACCCGCGTGAGCGGCTCGGCTACATGATCCAGGACAGCGGCATCGGCCTGCTGCTGACCCAGCCGCAGGTGCTCGGCGCCTTGCCGCTGCCCCAGGGCTTGCCAAGCCTGTGCCTGACACCCGCGGGCGAGGCCTTCGACGCCTACCCGAGGGCGAACCCCGAGGTGGCGGTGCAGCCGGAGAACCTGGCCTACGTGATCTACACCTCCGGTTCCACCGGCCAGCCCAAGGGCGCCGGCAATGCCCACCGGGCGCTGGTCAATCGGTTGGTGTGGATGCAACAGGCCTACGGGCTGACGCCGGCGGACACGGTCTTGCAGAAGACCCCGTTCAGTTTCGACGTCTCGGTGTGGGAGTTCTTCTGGCCGCTGATGGTCGGTGCGCGGCTGGTGGTCGCGGCGCCCGGCGCTCATCGGGATCCGGCGCGGCTGATTGAGTTGATCGAGCGCGAGCAGGTCAGCACGCTGCACTTCGTGCCGTCGATGCTCCAGGCGTTCTTGCAGGCTGCCGACGTCCAGCGTTGCACCAGCCTGACCCGCATCGTTTGCAGCGGTGAGGCACTGCCGGTGCAGGTGCAGGTGCAGGTGTTCGCCAAGCTGCCGGGGGCCGGGTTGTACAACCTGTACGGCCCGACCGAGGCGGCCATCGACGCCACCCATTGGACCTGCCGCGAAGAAGGCCGCGACAGCGTGCCCATCGGCCAGCCGATTGCCAACCTGTCGACCCATATCCTCGACAGCGGCCTGAACCCGTTGCCGGTCGGCGTGGCCGGCGAGTTGTACCTGGGCGGCGTGGGCCTGGCCAGGGGTTACCACCGTCGCCCGGGCCTGAGCGCCGAGCGTTTTGTCGCCAGCCCGTTGGGCGGCGGCCAGCGTCTGTACCGCACCGGTGACCTGGCGCGGTATCGCGCCGACGGGGTGATAGAGTACGTCGGTCGCATCGACCATCAGGTCAAGTTGCGCGGCCTGCGCATTGAGCTGGGGGAAATCGAGGCGCGGCTGATGGCCCATGCGGCAGTGCGTGAAGCGGTCGTCGTGGCGTGTGACGTAGCGGGCAGCCAGCAACTGGTGGCCTACCTGGTGGCCGTCGATCCGGCCGAGCCGGCACGCCATCCCCCACTCAATGGGCAACTCGACGCCTGGCTGGGGGAAAGCCTGCCGGACTACATGGTCCCGGCACACCGCGTATGGCTGGCGCAGATGCCGCTGAGCCCCAACGGCAAGCTCGACCGCAAGCGCCTGCCGGCCCTGGAGCTGGCCGCCGCAGAGCACGTGGCGCCGGCCAATGCCACCGAGCGCACGCTGGTGCAGATCTGGCAGGGCGTGTTGGGCGTCGAATCCGTTGGCGTCACGGATAATTTCTTCAATCTGGGCGCCGACTCGATCATCTCGATCCAGGTGGTCAGCCGCGCCCGTGAACAGGGCATCGACCTGAGTCCGAAAGACATCTTCCAGCACCCCACCGTCCGCCAACTGGCCGAGCGGGTCATGTCGGCGGAACCTGTCACTTCGGCGGCCAGCGCCCTGGTGGACATGCCGCTGCACGGCCTGACCGAGCAGCAGGTGCGCCAGTTGCCGCTGCCGCAAGGGCAGTTGGGCGGGTTGTACCGTCTGTCCCCGATGCAACAGGGCATGTTGTTCCTCGGCTTGAATTCGCCGGAAGCCGACCTGTACATCAACCAGTTGAGCATCCCGGTCCAGGGCCTGGAGCCGGCGCGTTTCCAGGCTGCCTGGGAGGCGGTGAGCCGGCGCCATGACATCCTGCGCAGCGGTTTCCTCTGGCAGGACATGGCCGAGCCGTTGCAGTTCGTCCTCGCCGATGCGCCGTTGCCCATCAGCCTGCTGGACTGGCGCGAGCAGGACGTTTCGGCCCAAGCCCTGCAACACCTGGCCGACCGTGAGCGGGCCCGGGGCTTCGACCTGGATCGCCCACCGTTGCAGCGCCTGCTGCTGGTGCGGATCGGCGCGGACAGCTATCAACTGATCTGGACCTACCACCACATCCTGATCGACGGCTGGAGCAGTTCGCAGTTGATCGGTGAGGTGCTCAGCCTCTACTCGGGGCGCGATCTGCCCGAGGCGGTGCCGTACCGTCACTACATCAACTGGCTCGCCCAGCAGGATGCCAGCGGCGGGGAACGTTTCTGGCGCCGGCACCTGGCCGACCTCGACGAACCGACCTACCTGGCCGACGCCGTGCCGCGCAAAGAAGAAGGGCAGGGCAGGGGGCATGAGGCGCTCTACAGCCGCCTGGGCGAAGCCCGGACCGAACAGTTCAAAGCGTTTGCCAGGGACCAGCAAGTCACCCTCAATACCTTGGTGCAAGGCGCCTGGCTGGTGCTGCTCAGTCGCTACAGCGGCCAGCGTTGCGTGGCGTTCGGTGCCACGGTGGCCGGCCGTCCCGCCAGCCTGCCCGCGTCGGAATCGATCCTGGGGTTGTTCATCAACACCCTGCCGGTGATCAAGCAGGTGTGCGCCGAGCAACCGGTGGGGCCGTGGTTGCGTGACCTGCAGGACTACAACCTGGACATGCGCGAGCGCGAATACACGCCGCTGACCGACGTCCAGCGCTGGGCCGGGCGCGCCGGGCAATCGCTGTTCGACAGCATCATCGTGTTCGAGAACCACCCCATCGACCAGGCGCTGCGCGAGTGGCGCGATGACTCGTTGAAGTTTGGCGAGAGCAGCGCTGCCGGCCTGACCAACTTCCCGATGGACCTGATGGTCACCCTCGAAGACGGGCTGGTGATCGAATACATGTTCCTGCGCGAGCATTTCGACCGGGCCACGGTGGAAGGCATCCGCGCCAACATGGAAGGGCTGTTGGCGGCGCTGTGCGAGGACGCCGCACGGCCCCTGGGCCGTCTCGGCCTGGTCACCGGGCAGGCACTGGCGGCCCAGGCGGCCGAGCCATCGCTGGTGCCAGTGCCAGTGCCGGTGCACGTGCGCATCGGCCAATGGGCTGCCCGCGACAGTGAGCAGACGGCGGTCATCTTCGACGGCCAGCGGTTCAGCTACGGCCAGATCGAGGCCCGGGCCAATCGCCTGGCCCACGCCCTGATAGCCGAAGGGGTCGGGCCGGACGTGCGGGTCGGCGTGGCCTTACCCCGCAGCGAGCAGATGATTGTCGCCTTGCTGGCGGTGCTCAAGGCGGGCGGTGCCTACGTGCCGCTGGACGCCACTTATCCACGGGAGCGCCTGAGTTACCTGATGGACGATTCGGGCATTGCCCTGTTGCTCAGCGACTCGCGCCTGGACGCCGTATTGCCGACCCGGGCCAATCTTCATGTGCTGGCGCTGGACCGTCTGAACCTCGACGACCTGCCGGGCACGGCGCCCCAGGTGACGGTGCAGCCGGAAAACCTTGCCTACGTGATCTACACCTCCGGCTCCACCGGTTTGCCCAAGGGCGTGGGCGTGGGCCATGGTGCCTTGGCGATGCACTGCCAGGCCATCGGCCAGCGTTATGAAATGAGCACGGCCGATTGCGAGTTGCACTTCATGTCGTTCGCCTTCGACGGTGCCCATGAGCGTTGGCTGACCCCGTTGACCCATGGTGCGCGGTTGCTGATCCGCGACGACAGCCTCTGGACTGCCGAGCAGACCTTCAACGCCTTGCATGAGCATGGCGTGACGGTGGCGGCGTTCCCGCCGGTGTATTTGCAGCAACTGGCCGAGCACGCCGAGCAACAGGGCAACCCACCGCCGGTGCGGGTCTACTGCTTCGGTGGCGATGCGGTGCCGCAAGCGAGTTTCGAGCTGGCCAGGCGGGCCCTCAAGCCGCGCTACATCATCAACGGCTACGGTCCGACCGAAACCGTGGTCACGCCGCTGATCTGGAAGGCGGGCGCCGAGCAGACGTGCGGCGCGGCGTATGCTCCCATCGGCACGCTCGTCGGCCAGCGTTGTGGCTACGTGCTGGACCACGACCTCAATCGCCTGCCGGTCGGCGTGGCGGGCGAGCTGTACCTGGGCGGGGCGTTGGCCCGAGGTTACCTGGGGCGCGCCGGCGGCACGGCCGAACGTTTTGTCGCCGATCCATTCGGCGGCGCCGGTGCCCGCCTGTATCGCACCGGCGACCTGGTGCGACAACGCGAGGATGGCACCCTTGACTACCTGGGCCGCATCGACCAGCAAGTGAAGATCCGGGGCTTCCGTATCGAACCGGGGGAAATCGAGGCCCGTCTCAAGCAACTGCCGGGGGTGCGTGACGCGGCGGTGGTGGCGCGTGACGGCGCCAGCGGCAAGCAATTGGTCGGCTACGTGCTGCCCGTCGATTCGACATCGGCCGGGGAGTGGTGCGAGGGCCTGCGCGAACAGCTCAAGGCGAGCCTGCCGGACTACATGGTGCCGGCCCACCTGATGCTGCTCGAACGCCTGCCGCTGACACCCAACGGCAAGCTCGACCGCAAGGCACTGCCGGCGCCGGGCGCCGATCCGGCGCGCCAGGGCTACGTGGCACCGGACAGCGCGCTTGAAAAAGCCCTGGTGGAGATCTGGCAGGACGTGCTGAAAGTCGAGCGGGTCGGGGTGACCGATCACTTCTTCGAACTGGGCGGTGACTCGATCCTCAGCCTGCAAGTGGTGGCCCGCAGTCGGGGGCTCAAGGCCCAGGGCTTGAACCTTAAGCTGCGCGACCTGATGCAGAAACCGACCATTGCCCAGTTGGTGGCGGGTTTGCAGGGCCAAGCCTCGACGCCTTCCACTGTGTTGGCGATGAACGCCGAGGTGCGTGGCACGGCACCGCTGTTCTGCATCCATGCCGGGTTTGGCACGGTGTTCGACTATGAACCGCTGGCGCGGCGCTTGAGCGGTGTGCGCCAGGTGCTGGCAGTGCAGTCGGCGATGCTGCTGGATCCGGCGTGGCGCGACGCATCGCTGCCGGCGATGGCCAGCGCCTACGTGGCCCAGATCCGCGCACGGCAACCGCAAGGGCCTTATTCGCTGCTGGGGTGGTCCCTGGGCGGCACCCTGGCCTTGTTGATGGCCGCGCAACTGGAGCGCGAAGGGCAGCAGGTCGAGTTCGTCGGCCTGGTCGACAGCTTCGTGCCTTCGGCCGCGGTGGATCGCCACGCAGTGGATGACTGGCGCGCCGACCTGCGGGATTTCGTGCGGGTGACGTTGCCCGACGCCAGGTTGCCGCAGTTGATCGAGGGCGAGGAAACGGTGACGAATCTGCGCGCGTTGCTGGCGACGGCGATGGCCGGCGAGGGCGTTGCCTCCACCTACCTGGCCTTGGGTGCCGATGAGCTGGCCCATGTCTTTTGCGTCGCCCGCCACCTCAAGCACCTGTCGCTGCAACTGGACCGGTGCCCGACGGTGGCGGTGGAACCGACGTGCTGGTGGACGCCGGGGCGCGAAGCCGAAGGGCTGGAACTGGCTGCGCAGGTGGGGCAGTCGGTGCAAGGCGAGTGGATCGACTGCGGTCACTTCCAGATTCCCCGGGATGAACGGTTCCTGGCCAGGGCTGAAGAAATCCTTGCCGAGATCGTTGAATCAGAAGTCTTGTCCTGAACCTGTAGCCGGCCGGGCGTTGTGCCCGGTCGGCGTGGAGAGTGTGCTCAATGTCGTTGAACCCTGATATCGCTGCATTCCTGGAACTGGTGGGCAATGGCCGCGCCAGTGGCAAACGCGTGCCCATGCACCAGATGAGCCCTGACCAGGCCCGTGAACAATTCGATCAGTCGTCGCAGTTGATGGATGCCGGCGGCGAGGCACTGGAGGTGGTCGAGCCCCTGCACATTGCAACCCGCGACGGTGCCCGGCTGGCAGCCCGGCTGTACAGCCGGCGCCCGCTGGAGCAAGGGCTGGTCCGACCGGCGCTGCTGTATTTCCATGGGGGCGGCTATGTGGTCGGCAGCCTCGATTCCCATGATTCACTGTGCCGCAACCTGGCGGCGATGGTCGACTGCGTGGTGGTGTCGGTGGCTTATCGACGGGCGCCGGAGTTTCGTTTTCCCACCGCCGTCGAGGATGCCCTGGACGCCTGGACGTGGCTGGTGGCCGAATCTGACAGGCTCGGCATCGATACCCGGCGCCTGGCCGTGGGCGGCGACAGCGTCGGCGGCAGCCTGGCCACGGTGCTGGCGACGCAGCCGCTGGACACCGCGCCGCTGTTGCAGGTGCTGATCTATCCGGTGACGGATGCCAGCCGCAGCAGGCCGTCCATCGAGCGTTACGGTGAAGGTCATTTGCTGGAAAAGGCATCATTGGAATGGTTCTACAACCATTACCAACGCGACACCACCGACCGCCACGACCCGCGCTTCTCACCGCTGCTGGGCGAGATCCCGCCGAACCTGCCGCCGGTGCTGCTGATCCTCGCCGAATGCGACCCTCTGCATGACGAAGGCGTGGCGTATGCGCAGCACCTGCAACAGGCCGGGGTGGCAGTTGAGCTCAAGGTGTATGCCGGCATGACCCATGACTTCATCCGCATGGGCGCCATCGTCGACGACGCCGAAGAGGCTCAGCAACACATCGCCCAACGACTGAGGGCAGTGTTTGCTCACTGATAAACATCACCTGAACAGACAGACCGTTTTCGCGAGCAAGCCCGCTCCCACCATTAAATGGGGGATGTCCATAAAACCTGCGCCTGGCAAAGGTCCCTGTGGGAGCGGGCTTGCCCGCGAAGGCGCCCGCCCAGCCACCATCACCGGCACAGGCAGACCGCTTTCGCGAGCAAGCTCGCTCCCACCATTAAATGGGGGATGTCCATAAAACCTGCGCCTGGCAAAGATCCCTGTGGGAGCGGGCTTGCCCGCGAAGGCGCCGGCCCAGCCAACATCACCGGTTCAGACAGACCGCTTTCGCGAGCAAGCCCGCTCCCACCATTAAATGGGGGATGTCCATAAAATCTGCGCCTGGCAAAGGTCCCTGTGGGAGCGGGCTTGCCCGCGAAGGCGCCCGCCCAGCCAACATCATCGGTCCAGACAGGCCGCTTTCGCGAGCAAGCCCGCTCCCACCATTAAATGGGGGATGTCCATAAAACCTGCGCCTGGCAAAGGTCCCTGTGGGAGCGGGCTTGCCCGCGAAGGCGCCGGCCCAGCCAACATCATCGGTGCAGGCAGACCGGTTTCGCGGGCAAGCTCGGTCCCACCATTGGATTGGGGGGAGTTCCGGGTTTTGCTTGCCCCCGGCGACCCATTGGCAGCCGGGGGCGGTCCCCGGTCAGAGTACCGAGGCGGTCTGTGGCAGTTTCGGTTGGCGGTACAGGTCCAGCAGGACCTGGTCCAGTACGGACGAAGCGCCCCAGGGTTTGGGGTCGTTGAGGATGGCAACCACGGCCCAGGTGTTGCCGTTGATGTCACGGCTGAAGCCGGCAATGGCGCGGACGGTGTTCAGGGTGCCGGTCTTGACGTGGGCTTCGCCGGCCATGGCGGTGGTCTTGAGGCGCTTGCGCATGGTGCCGTCGGTGCCGGCGATCGGCATCGAGCTGATGTATTCGGCGGCATAAGGGCTGCGCCAGGCGGCTTGCAGCATCGCCGCCATTTCCCGGGCGCTGACACGTTCGGCGCGGGACAGGCCGGAGCCGTTCTCCATCACCAGGTGTGGCGCGGTGATGCCTTTCTTGGCCAGCCACTGGCGCACGACCCGCTGCGCGGCCTTGGCGTCGTCACCGTCGGCTTCGTTGCGAAACTGCGCGCCGAGGCTCAGGAACAACTGCTGGGCCATGGTGTTGTTACTGTATTTGTTGATGTCGCGGATGATTTCCGCGAGGTCCGGCGAGAAGGCCCGGGCCAGCAGTTTTGCACCGCTCGGAGTCGCGGCGAGGCGATCCTTGCCCTGGATGCTGCCGCCCAGTTCCTTCCAGATGGCTCGCACGGCGCCAGCGGTGTAGGTGGCGTGGTCCAGCAGCGACAGGTAGGTCTGGGAGCTGCACCCCTCGCCGAGTTGGCCGCCGACGGTCACGGTCACGCTGCCGTCTGCCTGGGGCACCGGGTTATAGCGCACGCCGCCGGTGCATTGCTTGCCGTTGACGGCCTTGACCTGGTTGTCGATGCGAATGCTGGCGATCGGCGGTTCCACCGACACCAGCACCCGGCCGGCGTCATTGCGAGCGACGAAGCGCAGGGCCTTGAGGTTGACCAGCAGGGCGTCGGGCTTGACCAGGAACGGTTTGTTCTCGTCGTTGCCGTCGTCGTTGAACTCCGGCAGTTGCGGCTGGATGAAGAAACCGCGGTCCAGCACTAGGTCGCCGGTGACCTGCTGCACGCCATTGGCCCGCAGGTCGCGCATCAGCAGCCAGAGTTTTTCCATGTTCAGCTTGGGGTCGCCGCCGCCCTTGAGGTACAGGTTGCCGTTGAGGATCCCGCTGTTGAGGGTGCCGTCGGTGTAGAACTCGGTTTTCCACTGATGATTGGGGCCGAGCATCTCCAGGGCCGCGTAGGTGGTCACCAGTTTCATGGTGGACGCTGGGTTGACCGAGACGTCGGCGTTATAGACGGTCGGGGTGCCGGGGCCGTTGAGCGGCACCATCACCAGGGACAAGGCGTTGTCTTGCAGTTTGCTGGTCTTGAGGGCCTTTTGCACGTTGGGTGACAAGGCGGTGTTGATCGTGGCGGCGCTGGTGGAAACAGGGAGGGCCAAGGGAAGAAGAAGGCTGGCCAGAAGCAGTGGACGCAAAGATTTGATCATTTGAAATAAAACCCTACAGGCGAGGGGGAAAAGACGAGGACATGAAAATGAACGCCCTCAACGGTCATGAAAGTGTCGGCATTATGCCCCAAGCTGCAACGGCTTGGCCCGTACCCTGGCCCTTCGCGACGCTATTTTTTACCGACGGTAGGTCGATCCCCCCGAACAGTCGGGCAATTGATGCACCAAACTGGTAAAGTGCCGGCCGTTATTACTTAAGAGGATTGTTCCAATGGCGACTAACCGTTCCCAGCGTCTGCGCAAAAAACTGTGCGTGGATGAATTTCAAGAGCTGGGTTTCGAATTGAACCTGGATTTCAAAGAAGATCTGGCCGACGAGGCTATTGACGCTTTCCTCGACGCTTTCTTGAAACAAGCCATGGAAGCCAATGGCCTGGGCTACGTGGGCGGCGACGACTACGGTCTGGTTTGCCTGCAGAAGCGTGGCTCGGTTTCCGAAGAGCAGCGTGCGGCCGTCGAGGCCTGGCTCAAGGCGCGTCCTGAGCTGACCAGCGTTGAAGTCAGCCCGCTGATGGACGTGTGGTACCCGGAAAAGCCGATCAACGCCAAGGCGTGATGATCTGAGCCGGCAACCCTTCGGGGTGCCGGCTTTTTTGTGCCTGCTTATCGGGTGATTGCCAGGCCGCCTTCGCGAGCAAACCCGCGCCCACAGGGTCATGCGAACGACATAAATCCAATGTGGGAGCGAGCTTGCTCGCGAAGCTTTCAGAGGCGATCAGGCCTTGCGCCAATTGAGGATCAGCAAGGTCAACACCCCCGCCACGATCCCCCAGAACGCCGACCCGATGGAAAATAGCGTCAACCCCGACGCGGTGACCATGAACGTCACCAGCGCCGCTTCCCGTTCCCGGGCTTCGCTCATGGCGATGGTCAAGCCATTGATGATCGAGCCGAACAATGCCAAGGCCGCGATGGACAGCACCAGTTCCTTGGGCAACGCCGCGAACAACGCCGCCAGCGTGGCGCCGAACACCCCGGCAATGCCGTAGAAAATCCCGCACCAGAGCGCCGCCGTGTAGCGCTTGTCGCGATCCTCGTGGGCGTGCGGGCCGGTGCAGATGGCGGCGCTGATGGCCGCCAGGTTGATGCCGTGGGAGCCGAACGGTGCCAACAGCAGCGAGGCAATGCCGGTGCTGGTGATCAGCGGCGAGGCTGGAACGTTGTAGCCGTCGGCCCGCAGCACGGCGATGCCGGGCATGTTCTGCGAGGTCATCGCCACGACGAACAGTGGGATGCCGATGCTGATGGTGGCGGCCAGGGAGAAGTGCGGCGTGGTCCAGACCGGTGTCGCGACTTCCAGGGCAAACCCGCTGAAATCCAGCAGCCCGAGCAGGCCGGACAACGCCGTGCCCACCAGCAGCGCGGCCAGCACCGCGTAGCGCGGCGACAGGCGCTTGACGATCAGGTAAGTGAAGAACATCCCCAGGACCAGGCCGGTGCGATGCTGGGTGGCGACGAAGATCTCGCTGCCGATCTTGAACAGGATGCCCGCCAGCAAGGCCGCCGCCAGGGACGCCGGGATGCGCTTGACCAGGCGCTCGAAACTGCCGGTCAGGCCGCAGATCGTCACCAGCACCGCGCAGGTGATGTAGGCACCGATGGCCTCGCCGTAGCTCACGCCGCCCAGGCTTGTGATCAACAGCGCCGCGCCGGGTGTCGACCAGGCAATGGTGATCGGCGTGCGATAGCGCAGCGAAAGGCCGATGGTGCACACGGCCATGCCGATGGAAATCGCCCAGATCCACGATGAAATCTGCCCGCTGGTCAACCCTGCTGCCTGCCCAGCCTGGAACATCAGCACCAGGGAGCTGGTGTAGCCGGTCATCATGGCAATGAACCCGGCGACGACGGCCGATGGCGATGTGTCGGCGAGCGGACGAAGTGGCGTAGTCGTGACTTCGGTCATGGCGGGCGATGATCCTTGTTATAAATTTGGCAAAGCCAGGAACAACCCTGTGGCGAGGGAGCAAGCGCCCTCGCCACAGGGTTGCGGTTTAAGCCTAAACTCAACCCCGTGAGCGATTGCAATACAGCCAGGCCCGCAAACAGCCGTACAGTCGTGTTGCCATCAGAGGTTGTGTACAATCGAGGTGTTTTTTACGCGATACTTGCCAGCGACCGGCTGTGCCGTATTACAGTCACGGTCAATTCGCCGCAGTTCTCCCGACTCGAGTGCCCATGAACGAACAGTTGCAGCCCCTCAAGAAACAACCGCGAGCCGGTAAGGCCGGTCGCAGCGGTACCCAGGACGATATCGTCTACGCGCATATCTTCGAGGCCATCCTCGAACAACGCTTGGCGCCCGGTACAAAGCTGAGCGAAGAGGCACTGGGGGAGATTTTCGGGGTCAGCCGCACGATCATTCGTCGGGCGTTGTCGCGCCTGGCCCATGAAGGGGTGGTGCTGCTGCGGCCCAACCGCGGCGCCGTGGTCGCCAGCCCGAGTGTCGAGGAGGCGCGCCAGGTGTTCATGGCCCGGCGCCTGGTGGAGCGGGCTATCACCGAACTGGCGGTGCAGCATGCCACCGCCGAGCAGCTTGCCGAGCTGCGGCAGATGGTCAACGACGAGCGCGACAGTTTTTCCCGAGGCGACCGTGGCGCCGGCATCCGCCTGTCGGGCGAATTCCACCTCAAGCTGGCCGAAGCGGCAAAGAATGCGCCGTTGATCAGCTTCCAGCGCAGCCTGGTGTCCCAGACCTCGCTGATCATTGCCCAGTACGAAAGCGGCAACCGTTCCCACTGCTCCTATGACGAGCACACCCAGTTGATCGACGCCATCGAGGCGCGCGACGCGACGCTGGCGGTGGACCTGATGATGCACCACATGGACCACATCGACAGCAAGCTCAACCTCGACGAAGAAAGCGCCTCGGACGACCTGCACGCGGTGTTCTCGCACCTGTTGCAGAGCAAGAAGCCAGGACGGTCGACGGCCAAGCTCTGATTGAGTTGAGTCAGCGGCACCGAGTTCCCCCCTTCGCGAGCAAGCCCGCTCCCACATTCGACCGTGTTGTCATGACATACGCGGATCAAATGTGAGAGCGGGCTTGCTCGCGAAAGCGGTGTAACAGGCGAAGGAAATCTACCGCTGATGCACCAATTTACCGGCCGCGTAAGTCTCCATCACCGTCCGGTCATCCCCCAGGGTCATCAGCACGAACAACCGCTCGGCAATGTCGTTGGCCTGTTTCAGGCGATAGCCCAGCAGTGGCGTCGCGTTGTAGTCCAGTACCAGGAAATCCGCATCGGTGCCCGGCTGCAAGGTCCCGATCCGCTCTTCCAGGCGCAGTGCCCTGGCGCCGCCGAGTGTCGCCAGGTACAGCGACTTGAACGGGCTCAACCGCGCACCCTGCAACTGCATCACCTTGTAAGCTTCGTTCAGCGTGTGCAGCAGTGAAAAACTGGTGCCACCCCCCACGTCGGTGCCCAGGCCGACGTTCACCTTGTGCTTCTCGGCCATGGGCAGGTTGAACAGGCCGCTGCCCAGGAAGAAGTTCGACGTCGGGCAGAAGGCGATGGCCGAACCGGTTTCGGCCAGGCGTGCGCATTCGTCGTCGCACAGATGCACGCCGTGGGCGAACACCGAGCGCTCGCCCAGCAGTTGGTAGTGGTCGTAGACGTCCAGGTAACCCTTGCGCTCGGGAAACAGCGCCTTGACCCATTGCACTTCCTGCAGGTTTTCACTGATGTGGGTCTGCATGTACAGGTCGGGGTACTCGCTCAGCAACTGGCCGGCCAGCGTCAATTGTTCCGGGGTGCTGGTGGGGGCGAAGCGGGGCGTCACGGCGTAGTGCAGGCGGCCCTTGCCGTGCCAGCGCTCGATCAACGCCTTGCTCTCGGTGTAGCTGGATTCGGCGGTGTCGGTCAGGTAGTCCGGGGCGTTGCGGTCCATCATCACTTTGCCGGCGATCATCCGCAGGTCCAGCTTCTGGGCCACTTCGAAGAAGGCGTTCACCGACTGCGGGTGCACGCTGCCGAACACCAGGGCCGTAGTGGTGCCATTGCGCAACAGTTCCTTGACGAAAAGATCGGCCACGGCCGCTGCATGGGCCGGGTCGGCGAACTGGCTTTCGCAGGGGAAGGTGTAGGTGTTGAGCCAGTCCAGCAATTGCTCGCCATAGGCGCCCACCATGCCGGTTTGCGGCAGGTGGATGTGGGTGTCGATGAAGCCTGGGGTGATCAGCGCGTCGGGGTAATGGTTGACCTCGATGTCCGCGGCCAGGGTCGGCAACAGGTCATGGGCGTGGCCGATGGCGCTGATCTGGCCGTTTTCCACCACCAGCAGGCCGTCTTCGAAATACTCATAGGAGGCTTCGATCCCTACTTCGGCCGGGTCGGCGAGGCTGTGGAGCAGGGTGGCGCGGTAGGCTTTGCGTGTCAGGGGCATGAAAGGTTTCTCAATGAAGAATCAACGGTTGGCCTGGCTGCGGCGCGAGGCCGGCAGCAGCTTGGCGATCGGTTCGGCGCGCGCGGTGTGCTGGCCGAAGTCGGCGTTATAGGTGGCGATGATTTCGCCGGCGATGGAGATGGCGATTTCCACAGGCAGCTTGCCTTTGACTTCGCCGATGCCCATCGGGCAACGCAGGCGTTGCAAGGTGCCGCTGTCGAAGCCGCGATCGCGCAGGCGATGTTCGAACTTGACCCGCTTGGTCTTCGAACCGATCAGGCCGAAGTAGGCGAAGTCGTTGCGCTTGAGGATCGCGGCGCTCAGTTCCAGGTCGAGCGCGTGGTTGTGGGTCATGACGATGCAGTAGCTGCCGGCGGGCAGTTCGTCGACTTCATCCAGTGGCTCTTCGGTGACGATCTTGCGTACGCCGTGGGGCAAGTGTTCGGGGAATTCCGCCTCCCGCGAATCGATCCAGCGCACCTTGCAGGGCAGGCTCGCCAGCAACGGCACCAGGGCGCGGCCGACATGGCCGGCACCGAACACGGCAATCTGCGCCTGCACCTGGCCCATGGGTTCGAACAGCAGCACCGTTACGCCACCGCAGCACTGGCCGAGGCTGGCGCCGAGGCTGAAGCGTTCCAGGTGGGTAGCCTGCTGGCCGCTGGCAAGCATCTGCCGGGCGATTTCCATGGCCTTGTATTCCAGGTGCCCGCCGCCAATGGTGTCGAACGTCTGGCTGGCGCTGATGACCATCTTCGAACCGGCGTTGCGCGGCGTGGAGCCGAGCTCTTCGATGATGGTCACCAGCACGCAGGGTTCGCCGCGGGTTTGCAGGTCGGCGAGGGCGCTGATCCAGTTGTACATGTTCACCTCGACATCTCTTTTGTCTGTTCCGGCCTCATCGCGAGCAAGCTCGCTCCCACAGGGTATTTGTGAACACCGACCCAATGTGGGAGCGAGCTTGCTCGCGATCGGCCGCGCCGCGGTCTAGAGCGAAGCCACTTCGACTTCAGCTTCCTCAGCCTTGACCGCCTTCAACCCACGCATCTGCTCGCAACCCCACAACACCCGTTCCGGTGTCGCCGGCGCGTCGATCTTCGGCTGGTGCCGGTAATCCCCCAGGCTCGCCACGGCGTCCTTGATGGCGCACCAGGCGGCGATGCCGAGCATGAACGGCGGCTCGCCCACGGCCTTGGAGTGGAACACGGTGTCTTCGGGGTTCTTGCGGTTTTCCACCAGCTTGACCCGCAAATCGAGCGGCATGTCGGCCACGGCGGGGATCTTGTAGCTGGCCGGACCGTTGGTCATCAGCTTGCCCTTGTCGTTCCACACCAGCTCTTCCATGGTCAGCCAACCCATGCCCTGGATGAAGCCGCCTTCGACCTGGCCAATGTCGATGGCCGGGTTCAGCGAGGCACCGACGTCGTGGAGGATGTCGGTGCGCAGCATCTTGTATTCGCCGGTGAGGGTGTCGACGATCACCTCGGCGCACGCCGCGCCATAGGCGTAGTAGTAGAACGGCCGGCCACGGGCCTGGCTGCGGTCGTAGTAGATTTTCGGGGTCTTATAGAAGCCGGTGCTCGACAGCGAGACCTGGGCGAAATAGGCCTGTTGGACCAACGCCTCGAAGGTCAGGATGTGATCGCGCACCCGCACATGGCCGTTGTGGAAGACCACGTCTTCCTCGCTGACCTTGTACTGCCGCGCGGCGAACTCCACCAGGCGCCGCTTGATGATCTCGGCGGCATTCTGCGCCGCCTTGCCGTTGAGGTCGGCACCACTGGAGGCGGCGGTGGGCGAGGTGTTGGGGACCTTGTCGGTGTTGGTCGCGGTGATCTGTACCCGGTCCATTTCCACCTGGAACACTTCGGCCACCACTTGCGCGACCTTGGTGTTCAGGCCCTGGCCCATTTCGGTGCCGCCGTGGTTCAGGTGGATGCTGCCGTCGGTGTAGACGTGGATCAGGGCACCGGCCTGGTTGAGGAAGCTGGCGGTGAACGAAATACCGAACTTCACCGGTGTCAACGCCAGGCCCTTTTTCAGGATCGGGCTGTTGGCGTTGTAGCGCCGCACCGCTTCGCGGCGTTCGGCGTACTGGCTGCTTTCTTCCAGTTCGCGGGTCATTTCCTCGAGCATGTTGTGCTCGACGGTCTGGTAGTAGTGGGTGACGTTGCGCTCGGTCTTGCCGTAGTAGTTGGCCTTGCGCACGGCCAGTGGGTCGAGCGCCAGGTGCCGGGCGATGGCGTCCATGACTTCTTCGATGGCCACCATGCCTTGGGGACCGCCGAAGCCGCGGTAGGCGGTGTTCGACGCGGTGTTGGTCTTGCAGCGATGGCCGTTGATGGTCGCGTCGCCCAGGTAATAGGCGTTGTCGGCATGGAACATCGCCCGGTCGACAATCGAGGCCGACAGGTCCGGCGAGCAGCCGCAGTTGCCGGCCAGTTCCAGGGCGATGCCGTGCAGGCGCCCGGTACTGTCGAAGCCCACGTCGTATTCGATGTAGAACGGGTGGCGCTTGCCGGTCATCAGCATGTCTTCGACCCGCGGCAGGCGCATCTTGGTCGGCTGCCCGGTGAGGTGAGCGATCACCGCGCACAGGCAGGCCGGGCTGGCGGCCTGGGTTTCCTTGCCGCCGAAGCCGCCGCCCATGCGGCGCATGTCCACCACCAACTTGTTCATCGACACGCCCAGCACTTCGGCCACCAGCTTCTGCACTTCGGTGGGGTTCTGGGTGGAGCAGTAGACGATCATGCCGCCGTCTTCGGTGGGCATCACCGAGGAGATCTGGGTTTCCAGGTAGAAGTGTTCTTGCCCGCCGATGTGCAACGAGCCCTGGATGCGATGTTCGGCGCTCGCCAGTGCGCCGGCCGAGTCACCGCGCTGATGGGTGTGGCTGTCGAGCACGAAGTGGCGCTTGCGCAATGCTTGGACCACGTCCAGCACCGGTTCCAGGTCTTCATATTCGACGATGGCCGCCATGGCTGCCTTGCGTGCGGTTTCCAGGTCCCGGGCAGCGACGGCCAGCACCGGCTGGCCGACGAATTGCACATCGTCGATCGCCAGCAGCGGGTCGCCGGGCAGCAACGGGCCGATGTCCTTGAGGCCCGGGATGTCTTCGTGGGTGATGGCGATGCGCACGCCTTCGAAGGCATAGCAAGGCGTGGTGTCGATGCGCAGGATCCGTGCATGGGCACGGTCCGAGAGGCGCGCGTAGACGTGCAACTGGTTGGGGAATTCGAGGCGGTCGTCGATGTACTGCGCCTCGCCGGACACATGCTTGGCGGCGCTGTCGTGCTTGACGCTGCGGCCTACACCGGTGCTCAGGTCGCGGGCGAACAGCTCGGCCAGCTCGGCTTGGGTCTTCTCTACGGCGTGGTGGTTAGACATAAGCGGTCACCCGAGTCTCGATGTGCGGCGTTTGCAGTTCGATGAAGTACTTGCGCAGCAGGTTGCGGGCGCTGAGCAGGCGGTATTCCTTGCTGGCGCGAAAGTCCGACAAGGGCGTGAAGTCCTCAGCCAGGGCCGCGCAGGCGCGTTCGACGGTGCTGTCGTTCCAAGGCGCACCAATCAGCACGGCTTCGCAATGGGTGGCGCGCTTGGGGGTCGCGGCCATGCCGCCGAAGGCCACGCGGGCATCGCGGACCACGCCGTTGTCGATGCGCAGGTTGAACGCCGCGCAAACGGCGGAAATATCGTCGTCCAGGCGCTTGGACACCTTGTAGGCGCGGAACGCCTGCTCGGCGCTGGCCCGGGGCACGATGATCTTCTCGATGAACTCGCTTTCCTGGCGGGCGGTCACCCGGTAGTCGATGAAGTAGTCTTCCAGCGCCAGGGTGCGGCGGGTCTGGCCCTTGCACAGGACGATCTGCGCGCCGAGGGCGATCAGCAGGGGCGGCGAGTCGCCGATCGGCGAAGCGTTGCCAATATTGCCGCCCAAGGTGCCCTGGTTGCGGATCTGCAAGGAGGCGAAGCGTTGCAGCAGGTCGCCAAAGTCCGGGTATTCGGCCTTCAGGGCTTCGTAGCAGTCGGACAGCGCGGTGGCGGCGCCGATCTCCAGGCGATCGTCGAAACGTTCAACGCGCTTGAGTTCGGCGACGTTGCCGACGTAGATCATCACCGGCAGGGTGCGGTGGAACTGGGTGACTTCCAACGCCAGGTCCGTGCCGCCCGCCAGCAGGCGCGCCTGGGGGTAGGCGTCATAGAGGTCGGCCAGGTCGGCCACGGTCAGGGGCACCAGGCAGCGCTTGTCGCCGCTGTTGAGCTCGCCGGTTTCGGTGGGGGCGATGGCTTTGAGGCGGGCGATGGTCTGGTCCTGGCGAGCGTCGAACTGATCCGGCTGGCTGGCGCAGCAGGCCTGTTCGGCGGCGGCCAGAATCGGCCGGTAGCCGGTGCAGCGACACAGGTTGCCGGCGAGGGCTTCATGGGCCTTGTGGGCGTCGGGTTGGGCGCTGTTCTTCTGCAGGGCGAACAGCGACATGACAAAGCCCGGCGTGCAGAAGCCGCATTGCGAGCCATGGCAATCGACCATCGCTTGCTGGACGCTGTGCAACTGGCCCTGGTGCTTGAGGTCTTCGACGCTGATCAGCTGTTTGCCATGCAGGGACGAGACGAACGTCAGGCATGAGTTGAGACTGCGATAGCGCAGGCCTTCGCGGCCGTTGTCGTCGGTGTGCAGTTCGCCCACCACCACGGTGCACGCGCCACAGTCGCCGCTGGCGCAGCCTTCCTTGGTACCGGATTTGCCGAGGTGCTCGCGCAGGTAATTGAGCACGGTCAGGTTCGGGTCCAGGGCATGCTCGCTACGGAGCTCCTGGTTGAGTAAAAACTGGATCACGGAAGGCCTCGCAGACTCATTATTGTTGTATCGACGTGGGCCGAATTTAGCAGGTCTGACTTTTCGGTCAATGATTTTCTGACTTAAAGGTCAGGAAAATTCGGTTTGTCGATTTACAACGGGTGAATTGAGTATTGACCCTCGGGCCATACCCTGCTTTTTTGCTTATATCGTGCCAAAACCCGGTACAGGCCCTGCGCCATGACGTAGTGAGTGCGCTACACTGCGCCGCTTGTGCAAATCGAAGAGTTTGAAGGAAAACCATGACGTTCAAGGCCCCGGACAGCCTCGCCGAGCAAATCGCCCATCATCTCGCCGAGCGCATCATTCGCGGTGAAATGAAGCCGGGAGAGCGCATCCAGGAGCAGAAGGTCACCCTGGCGCTCAATGTCAGCCGTGGGTCGGTCCGCGAGGCCTTGTTGATCCTGGAGCGGCGCCACCTGGTGGCGATCCTGCCGCGCCGTGGCGCCCACGTCACCGAACTCACTGAACACAAGGTGCGCAGCCTGTGCACGCTGATGAGCGAGCTGTACATCCTGCTGGGCAATGCCGTGGCCCATGGCTGGCAGCAACCGGCCGACATGGCGCCGTTCGTGGCGATCCAGCAGCGCCTGACGGACGCCTTCCAGCGCCAGGACATCCGCACCTTCGTCGATGAAAGCTTCAGCGTGATGCGCGCGGCGTACCCCTTTGCCAACAACCCGTACCTACAGGAAACCGTCGAGAACCTGCAACCGGCCATGAGCCGTGCCTATTTCCTGGCGCTGGACCAGCGCAAGGCCGAAATGAGCGAGTTCCTCGATTTGTTCCAGCGCCTGCTCGTCGCCGTGCTGGCCCGTGATTTGCCGCAGATCCGCATCGTGCTGACGGCCTACGCCCAGCGCAGTTGCGACCTGGTGGTTTCTGCCCTGACGGCGGCCTGACGTGCGACTCAAGTGCATCAAGCTGGCGGGGTTCAAGTCCTTCGTCGACCCGACGACGGTGAACTTCCCCAGTAACATGGCGGCGGTGGTCGGCCCCAATGGCTGCGGCAAATCGAACATCATCGACGCCGTGCGCTGGGTGATGGGCGAGAGCTCGGCCAAGAACCTGCGCGGCGAGTCGATGACCGACGTCATCTTCAACGGCTCCACCAGCCGCAAGCCGGTCAGCCAGGCCAGCATCGAACTGGTGTTCGATAACTCCGACAGCACCCTGGTGGGCGAGTATGCGGCCTACGCGGAGATTTCCATTCGCCGCAAGGTCACGCGCGACAGCCAGAACAGTTACTTCCTGAACGGTGCCAAGTGTCGGCGCCGGGACATCACTGACATTTTCCTGGGGACCGGCTTGGGCCCGCGCAGCTACTCGATCATCGAGCAGGGCATGATCTCCAAGCTGATCGAGGCCAAGCCTGAAGACCTGCGCAACTTCATCGAAGAAGCCGCCGGTATTTCCAAATACAAGGAACGACGCCGGGAAACGGAAAACCGTATCCGCCGCACCCATGAAAACCTCGCCCGCCTGACCGACCTGCGCGAAGAGCTCGAACGGCAGCTCGAACGCTTGCACCGTCAGGCCGAGGCGGCCAAGAAATACCAGGAATACAAGGGCGAGGAGCGTCAGCTCAAGGCCCAGCTCTCGGCCCTGCGCTGGCAGGCGTTGAACGAACAGGTCGGCCAGCGTGAGGCGGTCATCGGCAACCAGGAGGTCAGCTTCGAAGCGCTGGTGGCCGAGCAGCGCAACGCCGACGCGGCCATCGAACGGCTGCGGGACGGGCACCATGACCTGTCCGAGCGCTTCAATCTGGTGCAAGGACGCTTCTATTCCGTGGGCGGCGACATCGCCCGGGTCGAACAGAGTATCCAGCATGGCCAGCAGCGGCTGCGCCAGTTGCAGGATGACTTGAAGGAGGCCGAACGCGCGCGCCTGGAAACCGAATCCCACCTGGGCCATGACCGTACGCTGCTGCTGACCCTTGGCGAAGAGCTGGAACGGCTCACGCCGGAGCAGGAAATCACCAGTGCCGCCGCCGAAGAAGCCGCCGCGGCCCTGGAAGAAGCCGAAGTGACCATGCATGGCTGGCAGGAACAATGGGACAGCTTCAACCTGACTTCGGCCGAGCCACGCCGCCAGGCCGAGGTCCAGCAGTCACGCATCCAACAGTTGGAAACCAGCATGGAGCGCCTGGCCGAGCGCCAGCGCCGTTTGGCCGAAGAGCGCGCGTTGCTGGCGGCGGACCCGGAAGACGCGGCGATCCTGGACCTGAGCGAGCAACTGGCGACCAGCGAAGCCACCCTCGAAGACTTGCAGGCCAGCGAGGACGCCCAGGTCGAGCGCCTGGAGCAGTTGCGCCAGGCCTTGCAGGCGGCTTTGCACAACCAGCAGCAGGCCCAGGGCGAATTGCAGCGGCTCAATGGCCGTCTTGCCTCGCTGGAAGCCTTGCAGCAGGCCGCGCTGGACCCGGGCACGGGCACCGCCGAATGGCTGCGCGACCAGCACCTGGCCGAGCGGCCGCGCCTGGCCGAGGGCCTGAAGGTCGATGCCGGTTGGGAACTGGCGGTGGAGACCGTGCTGGGTGCCGATCTGCAAGCGGTGTTGGTGGACGATTTCGGCGGCTTAGACCTGTCAGGCTTCAGCCAGGGCGATTTGCGCCTGCTCAGCCCGGCGGGCGACGGGGTGCGGGTGCCCGGCAGCTTGCTGGACAAAGTCGAGGCCCTGGTCGACCTGTCGCCCTGGCTGGGCCAGGTCAAGCCGGTGGAGAGCCTCGAACAGGCGTTGGCGCTGCGAGGGCAACTGGCGCCGGGCGAGAGCCTGATCAGCCGCGACGGGTACTGGGTTGGCCGGCATTTCCTGCGGGTGCGCCGGGCCAGCGAAGCCGAGAGCGGGATGCTCGCCCGTGGTCAGGAAATCCAGCGCCTGGGTGCCGAGCGCGAAGAGCGCGAGGCCAGCGTCGAAGCCCTGGAAAGCGAATTGCAGAACCTGCGGGCGCAACAGCGTCAGCAGGAGAACGGCCGCGAACACCTGCGACGGCTGTTGCAGGACGAAGCTCGCCAGCAGGGCGAACTGAAGGCTCAGTTGTCAGCGGGCAAGGCCAAGGTCGAACAACTGGCGCTGCGCCGCACGCGGCTTGAGGAAGAGATCGCCGAGCTGGGTGAGCAGCGGGCGCTGGAGCATGAACAGATCGGCGAGGCGCGCCTGCAATTGCAGGAAGCCCTCGACGCCATGGCCCAGGACACCGAGCAGCGCGAGTTGCTGCTGGCCCAGCGCGACAGCCTGCGCGAGCGCCTGGACCGGGTGCGCCAAGAGGCGCGGCAGCATAAGGATCACGCCCATCAACTGGCCGTGCGCCTGGGCTCGCTCAAGGCGCAATACGATTCCACGCGCCAGGCGCTGGAACGCCTGGAAATGCAGTCCGAGCGCCTGACCGAAAAACGCGAGCAGTTGAGTCTCAACCTGGAGGAGGGCGAGGCGCCGCTGGAAGAGTTGCGCCTCAAGCTCGAAGAGTTGCTCGACAAGCGCATGACCGTCGACGAAGAACTCAAGACGGCGCAGATCGCCCTGGAAGACGCCGACCGCGAGCTGCGTGACGCCGAGAAGCGCCGTAGCCAGGCCGAGCAGCAATCCCAGTTGATCCGCACCCAGATGGAACAGCAACGCCTGGAATGGCAAGCCCTGACCGTGCGCCGCAAGGCCTTGCAGGACCAGTTGCTGGAGGATGGCTACGACCTCGACGGCGTGCTCGCCACCCTGGTGGCCGGCGCGAACGAGAAGGACGCCGAGGAAGAGCTCGAACGCATCGCCCAGCGCATCCAGCGCCTGGGTGCCATCAACCTGGCGGCCATCGACGAATACCAGCAGCAGTCCGAACGCAAACGCTACCTCGACGCGCAGAACGATGACCTGGTGGAAGCGCTGGAGACCCTGGAAAACGTCATCCGCAAGATCGACAAGGAAACCCGCAACCGCTTCAAGGATACCTTTGATCAGATCAACGGCGGTTTGCAGGCCCTTTTCCCAAAAGTTTTCGGTGGCGGCAGCGCGTACTTGGAACTGACGGGTGAAGATTTACTCGATACAGGGGTGACAATCATGGCGCGTCCTCCTGGCAAGAAGAACAGCACCATCCATTTGCTCTCCGGTGGCGAGAAGGCGTTGACCGCCCTGGCCCTGGTTTTTGCCATTTTCAAACTGAATCCGGCGCCGTTCTGCATGCTCGACGAAGTCGATGCACCCCTGGATGACGCTAACGTGGGCCGTTACGCACGACTGGTGAAGGAAATGTCCGAAACGGTGCAGTTCATCTACATCACCCACAACAAGATCGCCATGGAAATGGCCGACCAGTTGATGGGCGTGACCATGCACGAGCCGGGTTGCTCGCGGCTGGTGGCAGTGGATGTGGAGGAGGCCATGGCAATGGTGGATGCGTGAAGGGTGGGCCTGTAGGGCATCTACTTGGAGCGCTGTAGGTATTTTTTACCCTGACGCCTTCACAGATTGGCACAAGGCCATGCGACAGACGGTGTAAAGTTATCTTTGGTCGTGCTAGTTTAATGTCAATTTTTCGTATGCGTGGGCAAAAGGCCATTCAGAACATAGAGTTGGCGCCACGTTTTAAAGCGGTTTGCAATTAGCTAAGCCCCTTATTTTTCAGCATTTTTATAGAGGCACGGGATTACATGGAAATCGGTCTGCGCGAGTGGCTGATCGTCATCGGCATCATTGTCATTGCCGGTATTCTTTTCGACGGCTGGCGCCGCATGCGCGGTGGCAAGGGGAAACTGAAGTTTCGCCTGGACCGCAGCCTGTCGAACCTGCCGGATGACGATGGCAACGCCGAACTGCTGGGCCCGCCCCGAGTGCTCGACACGCATAAAGAGCCACAGCTCGATGAGCACGACCTGCCGTCGATGAGCGCCCCGGTGCGCGAGCCCCGGGAGTCTGGCTCCAAGCGCGGCAAGCGCAACAGCGAGCCATCCCAGGGCGACCTGAACCTCAACCTGGACCTGGACGGCGGCCCGAGCCTGAACAGCCGTGACGACGACTTCCCGGACGAGAACAGGACATCGAACGCCGACAAGGATCAGGCCCAGGCCGAGGAAGTGCTGGTGATCAGCGTGATCTGCCGCGACCCGGCCGGCTTCAAGGGCCCGGCGCTGTTGCAGAACATCCTGGAAAGCGGCCTGCGTTTTGGCGAGATGGACATTTTCCATCGGCACGAGAGCATGGCCGGCAACGGCGAGGTGCTGTTCTCCATGGCCAACGCCGTCAAGCCGGGTGTATTCGACCTGGACGACATCGACCATTTCAGCACGCCGGCGGTGAGTTTCTTCCTCGGCCTGCCGGGCCCGCGTCATCCCAAGCAGGCCTTCGATGTGATGGTGGCCGCAGCCCGCAAGCTGTCCCAGGAGCTCAATGGCGAACTGAAGGATGACCAGCGCAGCGTGCTGACCGCCCAGACCATCGAGCACTACCGCCAGCGCATCGTCGAGTTCGAGCGTCGGGCGTTGACCCAGAAGCGCTGAAGTCATCAGAGACGTGTAGCTGAGGGACTTTTGTGGCGAGGGGATAGATCCCCTCGCCACAGGTTCTGTATGGGTAGGTTCGGGTGCGAACTGCCGACGATTTTAAAAGATTGAGCAGCCTAGGCTGCTCTTTTGCTTTATGAGAGAACACTATGAAAGCCGCTGAAACCCGCATCCTAGAGCTGCGCACCGAACTGGATCAGCACAATTACCGCTACCACGTCCTCGATGAGCCGAGTATTCCGGACGCCGAGTACGACCGCCTGTTCCACGAGCTCAAGGCCCTGGAAGAGCAACACCCGGAGCTGGTGACCAGCGACTCCCCGACCCAGCGGGT
Source organism: Pseudomonas chlororaphis (assembly GCA_001023535.1). Lineage (NCBI taxonomy): Bacteria > Pseudomonadati > Pseudomonadota > Gammaproteobacteria > Pseudomonadales > Pseudomonadaceae > Pseudomonas > Pseudomonas chlororaphis. The sequence goes on along the minus strand of CP011020.1, from coordinate 3,942,782 downwards.
GGGCAGCGTGGCGCTGTCGGCGTTCAGCCAGGTGCGGCACGAGATCCCGATGCTCAGCCTGGGCAACGCCTTCGACGAAACCACGATGCGCGAATTCGACCGCCGGGTGACCGAAGGCCTCGATTTGCCGATGGGCGATCTGCTGGGTAGCGGGGCGGCGGTGGAGTACAGCTGCGAACCCAAGCTCGATGGTCTGGCGGTCAGTCTGTTGTACCAGGATGGCGTGCTGGTGCGCGGTGCCACGCGCGGTGATGGCACCACCGGCGAAGACATCAGCGTCAATGTGCGCACCGTGCGCAACATCCCGCTCAAGTTGCAGGGCAGCGGCTGGCCGCCGGTGCTGGAGGTGCGTGGCGAGGTGTACATGTCCAAGGCCGGCTTCGAGCGCCTCAATGCCTCGCAGCTGGAGGTGGGTGGCAAGACCTTCGCCAACCCGCGCAACGCGGCGGCGGGCAGCTTGCGACAACTGGACTCGAAGATCACTGCCAACCGTCCCCTGGAATTCTGCTGCTACGGCATTGGCCAGGTCAGTCGCGACATCGCCGACACGCACATCGGCAATCTCAAGCAGCTCAAGGTCTGGGGCATGCCCATCAGCCGCGAGCTGAAGCTGGCCCATGGCATCGATGAATGCCTGGATTACTACCGCGACATCGGCGAGCGGCGCAACGCACTGCCCTACGAGATCGACGGCGTGGTGTTCAAGGTCAACAGCATTGCCTCCCAGCGCGAACTCGGTTTTCGCGCCCGTGAGCCACGTTGGGCGATCGCCCATAAATTCCCGGCCAGTGAAGAGCTCACCGAACTGCTGGACGTCGAGTTCCAGGTCGGTCGCACCGGCGCGGTCACGCCCGTGGCCCGGCTCAAGCCGGTGAAAGTAGCTGGCGTGACCGTGGCCAACGCCACGCTGCACAACATGGACGAAGTGGCGCGGCTGGGCCTGATGATCGGCGACACGGTGATCATCCGTCGCGCCGGTGACGTGATCCCGCAGGTGGTGCAAGTCGTCACCGAGCGGCGTCCGGAACATGCCCGCCCGGTGGAAATCCCCCAGCAGTGTCCGGTGTGCGGGTCCCATGTGGAGCGCACGCAACTGATCAAGCGCAGCAAAGGCCGTGAGACCATCAGCGAAGGCGCGGTGTACCGCTGCGTGGGTCGCCTGGCGTGCGGGGCGCAGCTCAAGCAGGCGATCATCCATTTCGTCTCGCGCCGGGCCATGGACATCGAAGGCCTGGGCGAGAAGAGCGTCGAGCAGTTGGTGGATGAAGGCCTGGTGGGGTCGCCGGCGGATTTGTATGCGCTGACGTTCGAGCAGGTGGTCGATCTGGAAGGCTTCGCCGAGCTGTCGAGCAAGAACCTGCTGGCGGCGATTGCCGACAGCAAGAAACCGAGCCTGGCGCGTTTCGTCTACGCGCTGGGCATCCCGGACGTGGGCGAGGAAACCGCCAAGGTCCTGGCGCGCTCCCTCGGCTCCCTGGAGCGCGTCCAGGCGGCCCTGCCGCAAGTGCTCACCTACCTGCCGGATATCGGCCTGGAAGTGGCCCACGAGATCCACAGCTTCTTCGAAGACCCGCATAACCGCCAGGTGATCAAGGACCTGCTGCGCCATGGCCTGGACATTCAGGATCAGGGCGAGCTGGGCGCCGAGTTCTCTGCCAGTACCACCCTCGGTGGCTTCCTCGACAAGTTGCACGTGCCGTCGGTCGGGCCGGGCGGGGCGCAGAAACTGGCGGATAAGTTCGGTTCGCTCGAAGCAGTCATGGACGCCGACTGGCTGGACATGCGCCAGGCGTTGCCGGAAAAACAGGCCAACGCCGTGCGCGAGTTTTTCGCCATCGCCGAGAATCGCCAGCAAGCGCAGGCCGCCGAGCAGCAGTTGCGCGATTTCGGCATGCATTGGCAGAGCGAGAAGAAAGTCGTCGAAGGGTTGCCCGAGGCGGGTCACACCTGGGTGTTGACCGGTTCGTTGGAGCTGATGAGTCGCGACGTCGCCAAGGAGAAGCTGGAGGGGCTGGGGGCCAAGGTCGCCGGTTCCGTGTCGGCGAAGACCCATTGTGTCGTGGCCGGGCCGGGCGCGGGTTCGAAGTTGACCAAGGCCAATGAGCTGGGGCTCAAGGTGCTGGATGAAGAAGCGTTTGTCGCGTTTCTTGGCCAGCATGGCATCACGGTCTAGCTGGCAGCGACCGGGGTGGCTGTGCCGCCCAGCGGGAGCGAGCTCCCTCGCCACGGGAACGATCGGGGGATGTGGATGATCTAGTCTTGCAGACTCCCGGGAGAGATCGCCATGTACCGCTTCTTCGAACAACTGAGCTCACGCATCGCCGCGCCTTTCCTGGGGGACCGTTCGCGTAACAGCAAGGTCTGGCCGTGTCGGTGCGGGCAGTCATTGTTTTTTCGCAACAGCCAATGCCTGGCGTGCCTGGCGGTGCTGGGGTATCAACCGGAGCAGAGTCGTCTTTCGTCATTGCAACCAGGCGAACAACCCGACACCTGGACCCTGGATGCCGACCCGCAAGCCGGGTTGTTCCGTCGTTGCGCCAATCTGGACACCCCGGCCGGGTGCAATTGGTTGCTGCCAGCCAACGACCACGACACCTTGTGTATCGCCTGCCGCCTGAACCGCACCATTCCCGACCTGTCGATCCCGGAGAACCCCGAGCGCTGGCGCAAGGTCGAGATCGCCAAGCGTCGCCTGGTAGCGCAGTTGATCACCCTCGGCTTGCCGGTCGTCGCGAAAACCGTCGACGAAAAGGCCGGCCTGGCTTTCGATTTCATCGGTGTCGACCCGGACGGCAAACCGCCGATGACCGGCCACGCCAGTGGGCTGATCACCCTCGACATCAAAGAGGCGGACGACGCCCATCGCGAATACGTGCGCCAGCAGATGCGCGAACCCTATCGCACCTTGCTCGGGCATTTCCGTCACGAGGTGGGTCACTATTACTGGGATCGGTTGATCGCCAACAGCCATTGGCTCGAAGCGTTCCGTGCGCTGTTCGGCGACGAGCGCGCCAGCTATGCCGAAGCCCTGGATCGCCACTACCAGCAGGGCGCGCCGCTGGACTGGCAAACGCACTACGTCAGCGCCTACGCCACTATGCACCCCTGGGAAGACTGGGCCGAGACCTGGGCGCACTACCTGCACATGATGGACGCCGTGGACACCGCGCTAGGCTTCGGCATGAGCGCCCGGGAAATGGATTTCGACTACCAACCGTTCCCGCCCGAGACCTTGTACGACCCGGGGCATGCCGGGGGCGCGGCCTTTCTCTCGTTCGTCAACGCCTGGATCGAACTGGCCGGCATGCTCAACGAACTTTCCCGCAGCATGGGCCAGCCGGACTTCTACCCCTTCGTCGTGCCGGCTGCGGTCATCACCAAGTTGCATTTCATTCATCTGGTGATTCAGGAGGAGGGTGGTCGGGCGGATGAGGTGTTGTTGTAGCCTGCGAACTTTTTGGGTGTAACAAACTTTGTAATAAAGACGCAGAATATAACCTGTCGGTGTTGCGACTGCTGGCAATTGTTACTATCTGTTCTGATAGTATCTCGCTCACAAAATTTCCCTTACTCTGAGACGAGTCGTGAATGGCGGTTTTAGATATTTGGGAGAGTGTTATGAAAGATAAGGCAACAGATAAGCCCGCTACACCCGGTAAACGTGCAACCATCCCCAACGCACCTCGCAACCTTGCTCAAGCCGGAGCAGGTCGATACACCATCATGTTGAGCTGGCTGATTTCGGACAACGTCAGGCCCGATGAAATTGCCAGTCACACGTTTAAAGTGACCAAGACAGAAAATGGCCAGGAACAATTCGTACCTGCCGCCAGAATACAACCGGACAGTAATGGCCAGTATGCGCATACGATCGAAGTCAGTGGAGGTGCGCAACCTGTTAAGTTCAATGTTCAAGTCAGGGCTCAGGCGCTTAATGCGGAGTATGGTCCTTACTGTCCGGTATTAATCTGTTCCACTGCAGTTTAGGGTGTGTGCGAAATAGCTTAGAACGCCAACCTAAGCGTGCGTATTGAATAGCTGATGGATTCTTCAGGTGTTTGTCCCATTGCCTTGGGGGAGCAAAGCTTGCTCGCGACAGCGAGGGGCCTTTTTCCTTCAAGGTCGAATATGCCTGAGCCATCGTGAGCAGGCTCGCTCCCGTTCCGGGCTTGTAGGCCCCGAGCCCCATGAGAGCGAGCCCCCGCTTGCGAAAGCCCCTATCAGGCGACCCCGATGCCGAACCCGCCTCCACCCTCCCAAGCGCCAACCGCTCCCCCAGCAAGTGCTTGAGCCCCTTCGATTTTTAATCCATGGCGAACGGTTGTAACTTCTCGCCAGATAGGTACAATGGCGCGGCTCGCCGTCAGGCAGCGTCGTTATGGTGACCCCATCGGTCCCCCCGCAACGATTACCCGTGAACCTGGTCAGATCCGGAAGGAAGCAGCCACAGCGGGAACATTGTGTGCCGGGGTGTGGCTGGTGGGGTTGCCTCCATAACGCTCTCAAGCCTTCGTTCGCAAGGTTCGTAAAATTCCCTTTTTTAGTTGCCCGATCGACAGGTCGCTGCTTTCTGCTGCCCGGACATCGGCTGGCAGGGCAACCGATTGCCCACGCAAAAGCCTGGCTGCCGTCTCGCCGGCAAACCAGGCTTTTTTGTGTTTCATAACTGCATCAAGGCTTGGACATGGCCTGGTCAACCGCTGCGATCAGCTTTCCCAGATCCTTCGGGGTGGCTTTGTGTATGACACCGAACAGATACGCTCGCTGTTCTTCTTCATCGGCCATGTCGCTAAAAAAGGCCTTCAACTGCACATCCAGTACGTCGGCAAGCATGAACAAGGCTTCGACGCTGGGGGTGTAGGTGCCGGTTTCGAAACGGCTGATGGTTTTGGGGTCAAAACCGGTTTTTTCGCCAAGTTCAGCCTGAGTTAGCCCCGCTACTTTGCGATAGCGTCTGATGGCTGGACCCAAACTTGAAATTTGCATCGCTTAATTCCCATTTAGAATCAAGAACTTAACGATAGATTTTTGCATTAGGCAACCGCATGATTCATCACCTTGCTTTGCAAAATGTGATGTGTTTCGTAGAATCGGCCTTTGGTATGGGCATTTGGTGACCTGCTGCAGAGGTCGGCATGCGCGAAAAGAATGCGCCATGCACGTCAGCTCGTGACCAACGGCATGGGGGTTGGTCCCCCGGATCGTGCTGCCAGGGCCCGGATCCAGCTTACCTCAAGGTCTTTGAGCCTAGTTGATTTTCGCCTCTGCGAGGGCGGCAACCGCGCGCGCCAAATGAGCCTGACTCATGGATGACTGCTTCGATGGATAAGAAGTACCGCAGAGCCGTTGACGCTGCCGCGATTTTCTCCGAAACCGATTTGAGCGGGCGCATTACCTACGTCAACGAGCCGTTCTGCCAACTGTTCGGCTATTCGCGTGACGAGCTGCTGGGGGCGAACCATCGCCTGCTCAATTCCGGCCAGCACCCTGACGAGTTCTTCAGTGCCATGTGGCGCACCATTACCTTGGGGCAGGTCTGGAAAGGCGAGATCTGCAACCGGGCCAAGGACGGTACGTTGCATTGGGTCGATACCACCCTGGTGCCGGTGATCGACGACGATACGGGGCAAATCGAGCGCTACCTGGCGATTCGCTTTGACGTCAGCGAAAAGCGCCGGCTGCTGCACTCGTTGCAATGGCGAGTCGGCCATGACGTGCTGACAGGCTTGCCCAATCGCACTTACCTTTCCGAATTGCTGGACCAGGCCCTGGCGTTTTCCCGGGCGGAAAACCTGCCCCTGGCGGTCTGCATGCTCGATCTCGATGGATTCAAGGCCGTCAACGACGGGCATGGCCATGCCAGTGGCGATCAACTGTTGGTGGAGGTCGCCCGGCGCCTGCGTAGCATTGTGCGTGGCGAGGACGTGGTCGCGCGGCTGGCTGGGGATGAATTTGTGCTGGTGTTGCGCCATGTGCGCGGCATCGATGAACTGAACGCGGCGTTGAACCGGGTGTTGATCGCCGTTTCCATGCCGTATGCCATTGATGGCAAGAGCGTCAAGGTCTTCGCCAGCATCGGCGTCACGCTGTTCCCGTGGGATGACGAAGACGCCGAGACCTTGTTGCGCCACGCCGACCAGGCGATGTACGTGGCCAAGCAAAGCGGCCGCAACCGTTTCCACCTGTTCGATGTATCCCGCGACAAGGAAGTGCGCGCCACCTATCAAACGGTCGAGCGGGTACGGCAGGCACTGGTGAACGATGAGTTGCGCCTGCATTTCCAGCCCAAGGTCAACATGCGCAGTGGCACCGTGGTCGGCCTGGAGGCGTTGCTGCGCTGGAAGCATCCGCAACGGGGCCTGGTGCCGCCTGGGGAGTTCCTGCCGCTGGTGGAGGAAACCGACCTGATCGTCGAGATCGGCGAGTGGGTCATGGGGCAGGTCCTGACCCAACTGCAACAGTGGCAGCAAGCGGGGCAGGGGTGGCCGGTGAGCATCAATATCTCGGCCCGGCATTTCCAGCGGGCGGACTTCGTCGAGCGGCTGCGGCAGGTGCTGGAGCGGCATCCGGCGGTATCGCCGCGCTTGCTGGACCTGCAGATCGTCGAGTCCGTCGCCGTGGAAAACCTCGTCAATGTCAGCGCCTGCCTCCAGGCCTGCCAGGCGCTGGGTGTAAGGTTTTCACTGGGCGGCTTCGGCACCGGTTTTTGTTCGCTCAATGACCTCAAGCACTTGCGCACGCAAACCATCAAGATCGACAAGGCGTTCGTCCGTGACATCCTGCATGATCAGGATGATCTGGCGCTGACCGAAGCGGTAATTGGCCTGGCCCGGGCGTTTGGCCGCGAGGTCGTGGCCGAGGGGCTGGACAGCCTCGAACATGGGCAACTGCTGTTGCGCCTGGGCTGCGAGGTCGCCCAGGGGTACTTCATTGCCCGGCCCATGCCGGCCGAACGGGTGCCGGGCTGGGTGTCGGGCTTCAGTCCACCGACGCAATGGCGGCAGCGACCGGACGGTCAAGGCGATCGGGTGTCGCTCGCCGACTCCACGTCGCGACCGGTGTAGAGCTGGATGATCGCGTCGATTTCCCCTGACAGTTTCATTTTCAACAGGGTACGCAGGATGCGTTGGGCGGGGATTGTCGGATCGTTGCGCACATAACAGCTCAGTTCCCGCTCCTGGAGCACCGCTACCTCCTGTAATTGCCGTTCTGCGGCGTGCCGTTGATTGAACCAGTCCAGCGCCCATTGGTTGCTCACCGCATAGCGATACCGCCCGGCCAGCAGTTTCGCCAGCACCTGGTCCTGGCTACGGGCGTCGTCCCGCCGTAGCTGGCCGCTGTCGAACAGCGGTTGCAAGGTTGGGTAGGAATAACTGAGCACGGTGCCGATGGGTTGCGGTTCCAGTCGCGCCGGTACCACGCGCTCGGGGCCGCCAGGGGGGCCGACGAGCAGGTCGCGCTGGAAGAACAACGGGATGCTCCAGAGGTAATTGCGACTGTCGTCATGCACCCATTCCGGGGTGACATAACAGCGCAAGTCGGTTTCACCGTTTTTCATGGCGCCGTCAAGGCGGGCGCGGGACAGCACGTGGAATTCGGCCGGCATGCCGACCTGGGTGGCCAGGCTGATCATGATGTCGGGCAATATGCCCTGGGTCGGACGGCCGCGTTCGATCTGCACCATGGGCATGGCCCAGCCGTCGGTGATGGCGATACGCAAGGGTACTTCTTCTGCCAGACAACTGGTCCCCAGCAACAGCAAAGCCCCCATGGCTGTGCGCATAAACTCTCCTGACCAAGCCAAACCGTGTCGACAACCGAGCCCCAGACCCAAGCTTAGACATATTAGACGAGCGCACCGGATGCAATTTCGCCCCTGCTCCGCTAGCATTAGCCGCTTATGTTCCTTCGTTGCGACGGTTTTCGATGAGTTATCAGGTTCTTGCACGTAAATGGCGTCCGCGCTCGTTCCGCGAAATGGTCGGCCAGACCCATGTGCTCAAGGCTCTGATCAATGCCTTGGACAGCCAGCGGCTGCACCACGCCTACCTGTTTACCGGAACCCGTGGCGTGGGCAAGACCACGATCGCGCGGATCATCGCCAAATGCCTGAACTGTGAAGCCGGTATCACTTCGACCCCGTGTGGCGAGTGTTCGGTCTGCCGGGAAATCGACGAAGGCCGTTTCGTCGACCTGATCGAGATCGACGCCGCCAGTCGCACCAAGGTCGAGGACACCCGCGAGCTGCTCGATAACGTGCAGTACGCCCCGAGCCGTGGGCGCTTCAAGGTCTACCTGATCGACGAAGTGCACATGCTCTCCAGTCATTCCTTCAACGCGTTGCTCAAGACCCTCGAAGAGCCGCCGCCCTACGTCAAGTTCATCCTGGCGACCACCGACCCGCAGAAACTTCCTGCGACGATCCTGTCCCGTTGCCTGCAGTTCTCCTTGAAGAACATGACCCCGGAGCGGGTGGTCGAGCACCTGACCCACGTCCTGGGCGTGGAGAACGTGCCTTTCGAAGACGATGCATTGTGGCTGCTCGGTCGCGCCGCCGATGGCTCGATGCGCGATGCCATGAGCCTGACCGACCAGGCCATTGCGTTCGGCGAAGGCAAGGTCATGGCGGCCGATGTGCGGGCCATGCTCGGCACCCTCGATCATGGCCAGGTCTATGACGTGTTGCAGGCGCTGATCGAAGGCGATGCCAAGGCTCTGCTCGAAGCCGTGCGTCACTTGGCCGAGCAAGGCCCGGACTGGAGTGGCGTGCTTTCGGAAATCCTCAACGTGCTGCACCGGGTCGCCATCGCCCAGGCCTTGCCAGAAGGCGTCGACAACGGCCACGGCGACCGTGACCGGGTGCTGGCCCTGGCCCAGGCACTGCCGGCCGAAGACGTGCAGTTCTACTACCAGATGGGCCTGATCGGCCGACGCGACCTGCCCCTGGCGCCGGACCCGCGCGGTGGCTTCGAAATGGTCCTGCTGCGGATGCTCGCGTTCCGCCCGGCCGACACGGCGGACGCCCCGAGGCAACCGCTAAAGCCAGTGGGGATCAGCCAGGCCACAGCTGATTCCGCCAAGCCAGTGGCTGCCGCGCCCGTCGTTGCGCCGGCAGTGGCTTCTGCTCCGCCAGCGCCGGCCCCGGTCCCGACGCCGGTCGTCGCACCTGCCGCGCCCGAGCCTGAGACAGTGCTCGAGGCCGAACCTGAGCCTGAACCCGAGCCAGTCGCCGAAGCGGTGATCGATTTGCCCTGGAACGACCCGGTCGAGCCGCCCATCGTCCAGCAGCCAGCGGTGGAGCCCGTACTGGAAACCGTCGCCGAGCAGCCCGAGTTGCCGCCGATGCCCTTGCCGACACCCGACAGCGTGGTGCCCGAGGCGCCCGAGTGGGTCGCCGCCCCGGTGCCGGAGCCGACAGTGGCCGACGTCGCGATCGCCACGCCGGGCATGGACCTGGATGACGAACCGCCGCTGGACGAAGACTACATCGAGCCGGACCTGGACTCGGCCTACAGCTACCTGGACGAGCTGGCCAGCGAGCATGCCGCCGAGCCGGCTCCCGAGCCTGAACCGGAACCGGCGGCAATGCCGGCCACCGGGCTGGCCTTGCAATGGCTGGAGCTGTTCCCGAAACTGCCGATCACCGGCATGACCGGTAGCATCGCCGCCAACTGCACATTGATTTCCGTGGAAGGGGACCACTGGTTGCTGCACCTGGACCCGGCCCACAGCGCATTGTTCAACGCCACCCAACAGCGTCGCCTGAACGAGGCGTTGAACCAGTACCACCAGCGCACCCTGACGCTGAGCATCGAGCTGATCAAACCTGAGCAGGAAACCCCGGCCCAGGCCGCGTCCCGTCGCCGTGCCGACCGTCAGCGCGAGGCCGAGGAGTCGATCCACGGTGATCCGTTCATCCAGCAGATGATGCAACAGTTCGGCGCGGTGGTGCGTCACGATACTATCGAACCTGTCGAGGCCCCGGTCACCCAGGGCTCATAACTGAGGGCGCCGGCCGAACGGGCCGGCGCTTTGTTTACCCAAGTACTTTCGAGGTGATTCCCATGATGAAAGGTGGCATGGCCGGCCTGATGAAGCAGGCGCAGCAGATGCAGGAAAAAATGGCCAAGATGCAGGAAGAGCTGGCCAACGCCGAAGTCACCGGCAAGTCCGGCGGCGACATGGTGACCGTGGTCATGACCGGCCGCCATGACATCAAGCGCGTCAGCATCGACCCGAGCGTGGTCGAAGGCCTGAGCGAAGATGACAAGGAAATGCTCGAAGCGCTGTTCGCCGCTGCCGTGAACGACGCGGTGCGCAAGATCGAAGCCAACAGCCAGGACAAGATGTCCGGCATGACCGCTGGCATGCAACTGCCACCGGGCATGAAACTGCCGTTCTGATTCGCCATCCCGTTCGGGATGGGCTACACACAATGCCAGGCATCGCGCCTGGCATTTTTGTTTCTGCTGCGCAGCGGGCATCGTTGTGGGAGCGTGCCTGCTCGCGAAGGGGGCCCTGCGAACAAACATCGAACGCCAAACCCCCGGCAATGGTCTGCTCCCTATAGCTGTTCACTCAACGATCAAGGAGACGCTTCCATGTCACAAGCATCGACCTCCAACCAGCGCATCGTCCTCGCGTCCCGTCCCAAGGGGGCTCCCACCGCGGAGAACTTTCGCATCGAGCAAGTGACGTTGCCTGACCTGGCGGACGGACAAATCTTGCTCAAGACCCTATTCCTGTCCCTGGACCCCTACATGCGTGGGCGAATGAGCGATGCGCCTTCCTACGCGGCGCCGGTGCAAATCGACGAGGTGATGACGGGTGGGGCGGTCAGTCGCGTGGAGCGTTCGCGGCATCCGAAATTCCAGGAGGGCGACCTGGTGGTCGGGGCCACGGGCTGGCAGAGCCACAGCATCAGCGACGGACGCAACGTGATCCCTGTCCCGTCCGGGCTGCCCAGTCCGTCGATGGCCCTGGGCGTGTTGGGCATGCCAGGCATGACCGCCTACATGGGACTGATGGACATCGGCCAACCCAAGGCCGGGGAAACCCTGGTGGTGGCGGCAGCCTCGGGTGCCGTTGGTTCGGTGGTCGGCCAGGTGGCGAAGATCAAGGGCCTGCGTGTGGTCGGCGTGGCCGGCGGCGATGAGAAATGCAAGTACGTGGTCGACGAGCTCGGGTTCGACGCCTGTATCGATCACCTCAGCGAACATTTTGCCGAAGAGCTGGCCCAGGCCTGTGACAAGGGCATCGACATTTATTACGAAAACGTCGGCGGCAAGGTCTTCGATGCCGTGGTGCCATTGCTCAACGCCAAGGCACGGATTCCACTCTGTGGCCTGATCGCCTCCTACAACGAACATCAGCCCCCCAGTGGCCCGGATCGCTTGCCGCAATTGCAGCGGACGTTGCTGACCAAGCGCGTGCGGATACAGGGCTTCATCGTGTTCGACGACTACGGTGACCGGCAGCCGGAGTTCATCAGCGCCATGGCGCCCTGGGTCCGGGACGGCAAGGTCAAGTTCCGCGAAGACGTGGTCGATGGCCTGGAAAATGCGCCGCAAGCCTTCATCGGCCTGCTGGAAGGACGCAACTTCGGCAAGTTGGTGGTACGGGTCGCTCAGGATTGAGTATTTGACGCTAATCGGAGGCGCGGGTATAAACCGCGTCTCGTTGTCATGTCGGACATTTCCTCGATGAGCTTCAGCCCTTTGATTCGCCAACTGATCGATGCCCTGCGAACCTTGCCGGGTGTAGGTCAGAAAACTGCCCAGCGCATGGCGTTGCAATTGCTCGAGCGTGATCGCAGTGGCGGTTTGCGTTTGGCCCAGGCCCTGAGCCAGGCCATGGAGGGGGTCGGGCATTGCCGTTTGTGCCGCACCCTCACCGAAGATGACCTGTGCCCTCAATGCGCCGATTCGCGCCGGGACGACAGCCTGTTATGCGTCGTGGAAGGGCCGATGGATGTGTACGCGGTGGAGCAGACCGGGTTCCGCGGGCGCTATTTCGTGCTCAAGGGGCATTTGTCGCCCCTCGATGGCCTGGGACCGGAAGCCATCGGCATCCCTCAATTGATTGCGCGCATCGACGAGGCGGGCACGTTCACCGAAGTCATCCTCGCCACCAACCCCACGGTCGAAGGTGAGGCCACCGCCCATTACATCGCCCAACTGCTGAACAACAAGGGCCTCATCGCCTCTCGCATCGCCCATGGCGTGCCGCTGGGCGGGGAGCTTGAGTTGGTGGACGGCGGGACGCTGGCGCACTCGTTTGCCGGGCGCAAGCCGATTACCCTCTGACAAACACCCGAAAACTCCTGTGGGAGCGGGCTTGCCCGCGAAAGCGGTGGATCAGCCACATTTATCTGGCAGACACACCACTTTCGCGAGCAAGCCCGCTCCCACAGTCGATTAGCGTTCGCTCAGGGAAAACTGCGTCAGGCAATACGTAGGGATGCCCATGTCTTCCAGGCGCTGGGAGCCCAGCAGTTCCGGCAGGTCAATGATCGCTGCCGCCTCGTGGATCTTGGCGCCCATGCGGCGGATCAGGTTGGCGGCGGCGATCAGCGTGCCGCCGGTGGCGATCAGGTCATCGAACATCACCACCGAGTCCCCTTCGCACAGGCTGTCGGCGTGCACTTCCAGGAAGGCTTCGCCGTATTCGGTCTGGTAACCCTCGGCCAGCACGTCCGCTGGCAGCTTGCCTTGCTTGCGAAACAGCACCAGCGGTTTGTTCAGTTGATAGGCCAGGATCGAGCCGATCAGGAAGCCGCGCGCGTCCATCGCACCGATGTGGGTGAACTCGGCCTCGACATAGCGGTGGGCGAAGCTGTCCATCACCAGGCGCAGGGCGGTCGGGGACTGGAACAGCGGGGTAATGTCGCGAAAGATCACGCCCGGCTTGGGGAAGTCGATCACGGGGCGGATCAGGGATTTGATGTCGAAGGAATCGAAGACCATCGTCGAAGTGTCCTGGCAGGGCTGCAAACGCGGCAGTATAGCGCGGCTGGGGCAATCCCTCAGCCGCGCTCGTCCATCAACCGTCGATCGAGCCGCCGGCCAGGGCGCAGAGCTGGATTGGGTCGAGGATGTGAATTTCCTTGCCTTCGGCGGCAATCAATTCGTTCTGCTGGAAGCGGGTGAAGACCCGGGACACGGTTTCCACCGCCAGGCCCAGGTAGTTGCCGATTTCGTTGCGCGACATGCTCAGGCGGAACTGGTTGGCCGAAAAGCCCCGGGCGCGAAACCGTGCGGAGAGGTTCACCAGGAACGTGGCGATGCGCTCGTCGGCGGTTTTTTTCGAGAGCAGCAGCATCATCTGCTGGTCGTCGCGGATTTCCCGGCTCATCACCCGCATCAACTGGCGACGCAACTGCGGCAATTGCAGCGCCAGTTCGTCGAGGCGTTCGAATGGGATTTCGCACACCGAAGTGGTTTCCAGCGCCTGGGCCGAAACCGGGTGGCTCTCGGTGTCCATGCCTGACAGGCCGACCAGCTCGCTGGGCAGGTGGAAACCGGTGAGCTGTTCTTCGCCGCCATCGCTCAGGTTGAAGGTTTTCAAAGCGCCCGAGCGCACGGCGTAGACGGAATCGAAGGTGTCGCCCTGGCGGAACAGGAATTCTCCTTTTTTCAACGGGCGTCCCCGTTTAACGATCTCGTCCAGCGCGTCCATGTCCTCCAGGTTCAACGAAAGTGGCAGGCAGAGGGGGGCCAGGCTGCAATCCTTGCAATGAGCCTGGTTGTGGGCGCGCAGTTTGACTGGCTCGGACATTTCTTAAATCCTTGTGGGAAAACACACATAGGCCGTAAGGGTACCCCAGCACAGGGGGTTGGGCCAGTGTGGTTTTACCGTCAAATTGTCGCGCTTAGATGACGCGGGAGAATCTTTGTCGGGTGTGCTGCTCCAGATAGGCGTCAAAAACCATGCACACGGCGCGCACCAGCAGGCGTCCGGCGGGCAGCACGGCGATGTGGTGGTCGTCGAGTTCGATCAGGCCGTCCTGCGCCATGCTGAGCAATTGCGGCCACAGCGGTGCGAAGTAGGCGCGAAAATCGATGCCGAAGGCGTGCTCGATGTCGGCGAAGGTCAGGTCGAAATGGCAGATCAACTGCTGGATCACCGCGCGCCGCAGGCGGTCGTCGGCGTTGCAGATCAACCCGCGGCTGGTCGCCAGTTGGCCGTCGGCGAGGGTGTTCTGGTAATGGGCCAGGTCGCTGCTGTTCTGGCAATACACGTCGCCGATCTGGCTGATGGCCGATACGCCGAGGCCGATCAGGTCGCAATGGCCGTGGGTGGTGTAGCCCTGGAAGTTGCGTTGCAGGGTGGCTTCTTCCTGGGCGATCGCCAGGTCGTCGTCGGGCAGGGCGAAGTGGTCCATGCCGATGTAGCGGTAGCCGGCGGCGGTGAGTTGTTCGATGGTGCCTTGCAGCATCGCCAGTTTCTGCTCCGGGTTGGGCAGGTCCTGGCCGTTGATGCGCCGTTGGGGCATGAAGCGTTCCGGCAGGTGGGCGTAGTTGAACACCGACAGACGGTCCGGTTGCAGGTGGATGACTTCTTCGACGGTGCGGGCGAAGTTTTCCGGGGTCTGCTTGGGCAGGCCGTAGATCAGGTCGATGTTGATCGAACGGAACTGCAAGGTGCGCGCGGCTTCGATCACGGCGCGGGTTTCGTCCAGGCTTTGCAGGCGGTTGACCGCGCGTTGCACGGCGGGGTCGAGGTCTTGCAGGCCGACGCTGACCCGGTTGAAACCCAGCTCCCGCAACAGCCCCATGGTCGACCAGTCGGCTTCCCGGGGATCGATTTCGATGCCGTAGTCGCCCGAATCGTCGTCCAGCAGGTTCAGGTGCTTGCGCAGCTTGCCCATCAGTTGGCGCAGTTCGTCGTGACTGAGGAAGGTCGGGGTGCCACCGCCCAAGTGCAACTGCTCCACCCGCTGGGCCGGGTCCAGGTGACAGCCGATCAGTTGGATTTCCTGCTCCAGGCGTTGCAGGTAGGCGTGGGCACGGCCCCGGTCCTTGGTGATGACTTTGTTGCAGGCGCAGTAGTAGCAAATGTTCGCGCAGAACGGCACGTGCACATACAGCGACAGTGGTCGCAGGGCCTTGCGGCTGTCACGCAGGGCGTGGAGCAGGTCGAAGGTGCCCACCTGGCTGCCGAACTGCGCCGCAGTCGGGTACGAGGTGTAGCGCGGTCCCGCCAGGTCGTAGCGGCGGATCAGGTCTGAGTCCCAACGAATGGCGTCGAGCATGCGGGCGTTCCCCGGATAGGCTGGCATGGGCGGAGTCTAGGGGGGCGGACGGCGGGGCGTGTTGATTTGCATCAACGGGGGCGACCGGCAAGGACCGCTGCACGTCCTCTGTGGGAGCGGGCTTGCTCGCGAAGGCTGCGGTACATCCAACATTACCGAAACAGCTAGACCGCTTTCGCGAGCAAGCCCGCTCCCACAGGGGGGGCGGAGAATCCTGTCAGTGCCCCATGAGCCAATGCTGGTGCGGCCCTGGCAGTGTCCAGAGGCCGAAAAGTATCACCAGCACGCCGCCGGCCAGGCGCACGCTGCGTTTGCGCAGCAGGGCAGTGATGCGTTCGGCGGCCAGGCCGGTGGCGAGCAGCACCGGCCAGGTCCCGAGACCGAAAGCCAGCATCAGCAGGGCGCTGTCCAGCGCATTGCCCTGGCTGGCGGACCACAGCAGGGTGCTGTAGACCAGTCCGCAAGGCAGCCAGCCCCACAGCGCGCCGAGCAACAAGGCCCGGGGCAGGCTCGACACCGGCAGCAGGCGGTTGGCCACGGGTTGGATGTACCGCCATAAGCCGCGGCCCAGGCCTTCGATGCGGGTCAGGCCGCTCCACCAGCCCGCCAGGTACAGGCCCATGGCGATCAACAGCAGGCCGGCCAGTATCCGCATGAACATCGCCGCCGGGCTGTTGGCCACGGCCCAGCCGGCCAGCCCGATCAACAGGCCGGCGCAGGCATAGCTCAGGATCCGTCCCAGGTTGTAGGCCAGCAGCAGCCGCAAGCGCCGGCTGCGCTGTTCCTTGGGGATCGCCAGGGTCAGGGCGCCCATCAGGCCGCCGCACATGCCCAGGCAATGGCCGCCACCCAGCAGGCCGAGGATCACCGCCGAAACCAGCAAGGGTGCCAGGTCAAGCATGAGGCGGGGCCTTGTCGTCCGGCCCGCGGGCCTGGCCGTCGGCTTCGTCCACCGCGGCCTGGTGATTAGGGTCCTGGTCGTCGAACAGGATGCTGTGGGCCGGACCGTCGAGGTCGTCGTACTGCCCGCTGTCCACGGCCCAGAAGAAAATGTACACGGCGATGGCCACGATCAGCAGCGCGGCCGGGATCATCACGTAGAGAGCTGGCATCTGGGAACTCCATGCCCGCGCGGCTCAGGCCGGCAGCGGGCGGGTATCGGGCGTGGTGTCGAACACTGGCGTGCGGGGCTGACGGGTCAGCCTGAGCGCGTTCAACACCACGGTCAACGAACTGATGGACATGCCGACCGCCGCCCACACCGGCGTAATCCAGCCGAGGGCGGCGAACGGCAACATGAGGCCATTGTACAGGCCTGCCCACACCAGGTTCTCGATGATTACCCGGCGGGTGCGTCGGGCCAGGTTGAAGGCGTGGACCAGGGCGTCGAGGCGGTTGGACAGCAGCACGGCGTCGGCGCTCGTCTTGGCCAGGTCGGTGGCCGAACCCATGGCGACGCTGATGTCCGCCGCCGCCAGTACCGGCACGTCGTTGACGCCGTCGCCGAGCATCAGCACCTTGCGGCCCTGTTGGTGCAACTGCTGCAACACCGCCAGCTTGTCGTCCGGACGCAGGCCGCCCCGCGCCTCGTCGATGCCCAGGTCGGCGGCGACACTGGCCACCATCGGCGAACTGTCGCCCGACAACAGCAGTGTCCGCCAACCCCTGGCCTGGCAGGCGGCCAGCAGGGCCGGGGCATCGGCGCGCAGGCGGTCGTCCAGGACGAACCAGGCCAGCGGCCCGCCGGCATCGCCCAGCAACAGCCATTGTCCGGGTTCGTCCGGCATCGTCGGTACGGTTGCGCCGCTCAATTGGCAGACGAAACCGGGTTGGCCGATGCGCAGGCGTTGCTCTTCCACCAGGCCTTCCAGGCCCAGCCCGGGGGTGCTTTGTACGTGCTCGGCGGCCACGGGGGCGCGGCCGAAGGCGCGGGCGATGGGGTGCTCGGAGCGATTTTCCAGGGCAGCGGCCAGGGCAAGGCATTGGTCGCTGTCGAGGGCGGCCAGCGGTCGGATGGCACGCAACGCCAGGCGACCTTCGGTGAGCGTGCCGGTCTTGTCGAAAATCACCGTGTCGATCTGGTTCAGGCCCTCCAGCACATGGCCGCGGGTCAACAGCAAGCCGAGCTTGTGCAGGGTGCCGGTGGCGGCGGTGAGCGCCGTCGGCGTGGCAAGGGACAGCGCGCAAGGGCAGGTGGCGACCAGCATCGCCAGCACGATCCAGAAGGCCCGGGACGCGTCCAGTTGCCACCACAGCAAGCCGATGGCCGCTGCGGCGACCAGGGAGAACAGCAAGAACCACTGGGCGGCGTGGTCGGCGATCTCCGCCAGTCGCGGTTTCTCGGCCTGGGCTCGCTCCAGCAAGCGCACGATGGCCGACAGGCGAGTGTCCTGGCCGAGCGCGAGCACCTCCACCGTCAGGGCGCCTTCGACGTTGAGCGTGCCTGCCGTGACCGCATCGCCCGCCTGGCGTGGCTGGGGCAGGTATTCGCCGGTCAGCAGTGACTCATCGATGCTGGATTGGCCCTCCAGGATCCTGCCGTCGGCCGGCAGCACCGACCCTGGATGCACCAGCACCCGGTCGCCGTTGCGCAGTTCACTGAGCAGGATCCGCTCGCTCTGGCCGTCATCCGCCAGACGCAGGCATGAGGCCGGCAACAGGTTGACCAGTTGCGCGGTGGCCGCGGCCGTGCGCTCACGGGCCCGGCGCTCCAGGTAACGGCCGGCCAGCAGGAACAGGGCGAACATGCCCACGGCATCGAAATACAGCTCGCCGGCGCCGGTGATCGATGTCCAGATCCCGGCGATGTAGGCACTGCCGATGGCCAGGGACACCGAAACGTCCATGGTCAGGTGCCGGGTCCGCAGGTCGCGCATCGCGCCCTTGAAAAAGGGCGCACAGCTATAGAAGACGATGGGCGTGGTGAGGAACAGGGCCACCCAGCGCAGGATGGTGTGCATCTCCGGGCTCAGGTCGATGTTGAATTCCGGCCAGGTGGCCATGGTCGCCATCATCGCCTGGAACCACAGCAGGCCGGCCACGCCCAACTGGCGCAGGGCCAGGCGATTCTGGGCCGCCAGTTGCTCGCTGGCCTGGTCGGCCTGGTACGGATGAGCGACGTAGCCGATCTGGCGCAACTGGGCCAGCAGCGTGCTCAGCGGCAATTGAACGTCGGCCCAGCGCACATGCAGGCGATGATTGGACAGGTTCAGCCGCGCCTCGGCCACCGCCGGCAAGCTGCGCAGTTGCTTTTCGATCAACCAGCCGCAGGCGGCGCAACTGATGCCTTCCATCAACAGGGTGGTTTCGGCCAGCTCGCCTTCATGGTGCACGAACGACTGCTGCACGTCCGGGCGATCGTACAGCGCCAGCTCATCGGTCAACTGTACCGGCAGGGTTTCGGGGTTGGCCGACGCTTCGCTACGGTGCTGGTAATAGCTCTCCAGGCCGCCTGCGACAATCGCCTCGGCCACCGCCTGGCAACCCGGGCAGCACATCTCGCGGGTTTCACCCAGGACAACGGCGGTGAAGCGGCTGCCGGGAGGGACGGGCAGGGCGCAGTGGTAGCAGGGCTGGGGAGTGGTCATGGTTGTCGCATGAAGGCCTTTATGGCTGGGGCGTTTGCGGGTTTATGGGCGCTGTTGTGGCGAGGGTCTTGTTCCCGCTCGGCTGCGCAGCAGTCGTAGTCGGATGAGCCGGTCAGACGAAGAACGGGGCCGCTTCGCGACCCCGCCACCCAGAAGCGATTTACTTCTTCAGGTCTTCGGCGCCTTGCAGCGGTTCATCGCCCAGCAGGATGTCCTGGCCATGGTTGACCTGTTCTTCTTCGAACAACCGCCAGGTCTTGTCGTTCTCCACCCCCAGCAATTCGACAAAGCGTCGGCCCTCGATCTTGTCCGCCAGTTGGCCGACGTAGCGACCGGGTTCGCTGTCATTGCGGGTCAGGACGATCTTGCGGTCTTTCTCCGGTTGGGTCGGGGAGATCAGGCTCAATGCCAGCGTCTGCGGGCGGCTGTTGCCGTTCAGGTGCAGGTTCACTTCGCCGGTGACGTCGTCCAGTTGCACGTTGGCATGCAGTTGCAGGGTCTGGGCCAGCAATTCGCGCTCCAGCGAACGGTTGATACCCTTGCCAGCCTCGTAATAGTTGTCGTTGACCAGGTTGTCCGGGTTTTTCACCGCAATGGTCACCATCGTCAGGCTCAGTGTCACCGAACAGGTCAGGATCCCGATAATGATCCACGGCCAGAGGTGCTTGTACCAAGGGCTGGTGGCGGTTGCTGCAGGCATGTTCAGTTCTCTCAACGAGTTTGTGGGCCGATGAATCGGCTCTTGGCTTCAACGTGAACGCTTTCGTCATCGGCATCCTTGAGGATGAAGGTCACCTCGTTGGTGCTCGATGGCAATTGCTCCGGTGCGCTGGACAATTCGACCGGCTGGCTGAAGATCTCGCCGGCCGCGACCTTGATTTCCCTCCGGCCTTGCAGCTTCAGGTCGGGCAGGCCGGCAGCTTCCAGGACGTAGGTGTGGTCGCGCTGGTCCTTGTTCATGATCTTCAGGCTGTAGACGTTCTCGATCCGCCCCTCGGCGTTTTCGCGGTACAGCACGCGGTCCTTGCTGACGTCGAACCCCACCAGCGAGCGCATGAAGAACGCCGCCACCAGCAAGCTGATCATGGCCAGCAGCACCAGGGCGTAGCCGATCAGGCGCGGACGCAGTTTATGGGTTTTTTGCCCGGACAGGTTGTGTTCGGTGGTGTAGCTGATCAGGCCGCGGGGGTAATCCATCTTGTCCATGATGTTGTCGCAGGCGTCGATGCAGGCCGCGCAGCCGATGCACTCGATCTGCAGGCCGTCGCGGATGTCGATCCCGGTCGGGCAGACCTGGACGCACATGGTGCAGTCGATGCAATCGCCCAGGCCCAGGGCCTTGTAGTCGACGCCTTTCTTGCGCGGGCCACGGCTTTCGCCGCGACGCGGGTCGTAGGAAACGATCAGGGTGTCCTTGTCGAACATCACGCTCTGGAAACGAGCGTAAGGACACATGTAGATACACACTTGTTCGCGCAGCCAGCCGGCGTTGCCGTAGGTGGCGAGGGTGAAGAAACCGACCCAGAAGTACGACCAGCCGTCGGCCTGGCCGGTGAAAAACTCGAACACCAGCTCGCGGATCGGTGTGAAGTAACCGACGAAGGTCATGCCGGTGACGAAGCCGATCAGCAGCCAGAGGCTGTGCTTGGCGAACTTGCGCAGGAACTTGTTGGCCCCCATGGGCGCCTTATCGAGCTTGATACGTTGGTTGCGGTCACCCTCGGTGACCTTCTCGCACCACATGAAGATCCAGGTCCACACGCTTTGCGGACAGGTATAGCCGCACCAGACTCGTCCGGCATAGACGGTGATGAAAAACAGCCCGAAGGCGGCAATGATCAGCAGCCCGGACAGCAGGATGAAGTCCTGGGGCCAGAAGGTCGCGCCAAAAATAAAGAATTTGCGTTCAGGCAAGTTCCACCAGACGGCCTGGTGGCCGCCCCAGTTCAACCAGACCGTACCGAAGTACAGCAGGAACAGGACCGCTCCACCCACCATCCGCAGGTTGCGGAACAGGCCGGTGAAGGCACGGGTGTAAATTTTTTCCCGAGAGGCGTACAGGTCGACGCTTTTGTTCGCGTCCTTGGCAGGCGGGGTGACGTCATGTACCGGAATCTGATTACTCATCAAAATGCATCCCACGGCAGTGGAAAAGTGCCAAGGCCAGTACGTGCCGACCACGGTCACAAAGGGGTGTTGCAGTGGCGCAATGATACGCCTGTCGCTCTAGCTCAAGGGTGCGACCTTTGGTCGCGTTGGGCGCAAGGGTCGAATGGTGTAGCGGATGTAACAAGTCATGATCCAGATCAATTGACTTGTCGAGTATAGCCGTCCAGCCGCGGCGGACGGCGCCAATGGGAACCCCCTTTGACGCCGCTTGAAAGGCTACCGGACCTCAACGGTGTGACTGGCGACAGGATTGCGCCAGTCGTTGTCGGCAATGATGTGCACGGTCAGGTGTTTCCTGTCGTCGGAGAGCTTGGCATGCAGCCAGGTTTTCCGGACAGCCGAGCCGCTGGTGAACAAAGGCACGTCGCCGTAGGTGTAGTTGGGCGGATGCGCCCCGGGCTTGTTGTTCCCATCGACGGAAAATACAGCGGTCACGCCATGATCCTCGATCAATTGCTTGAAACGGGTGATCTCAGCCACCGGGACTGGCCAGCGGAACGGCTGGTTCAGGCTCAACAGAATGATTTTTCCCTGAGAGCGCGCCTGTTGCAGGTCGCGCTCCAGCCAATCGAGGGACGCGGTAATTTCGTAGGCGGTGGTATTGAACACGGCGTGGGTGGAAAAATTCACCGAATACGTGGGTTGGTTATGCAATTGAACCAGGTGCACATCGCCAAAATCCCTGGCATAGGCCAGGCTTCCATACCAGGTTTTCGTCAGGCCTGAAGCCCTGGCCGACAAGTCCATGTTCCGGGTTTTTCCCCAGTAGCGTTCTTTGAAGTCGTCGACACTTCCGGCCGCACAACTGGCGCAACTTTCGACATTGAAGTCGTAGTCATGATTGCCCAGGCCGTAGTCGTAGCTATTGTTCAGTTTGTTCTGCAAAACCGTCTTGATATAAGAACGCTCGCTGGCCTGACCTGACCGGGTCAAGTTGCCGTTGATCATGACAGGCACCGCGGCGGGTCCTCCTGATTGCGCACGGAACTCGGCGATGCTGGTGTACTGCGCGTCGATCAGCCAGCGGGAGCGGGACGCCGTATCGCTGGCCGATTCGGCCTCACCGTTTTCGGATTTTTCGCTGGAGGGGTACTTCGGGCTGGCGGCAAATACGATAGCACTGGGTGCTACATCCGCCGCCAATGAATGAGCGGCCGGCACGCCGTAGAGCACTAACAAAGCGGATAGAAGTTTCAAGTCAGTCAGTTTTTTCATGGAAATCCTTTTCTATGAATAATGGATATTTGTTCCAGGGGCGACTTTAGCGAGATGAACTTACGCGTGCCAGAGTGGAGGGCGGTGGCATTGATAGTGTTTGTGTCAGTGAGATAACAGGACAATTTCGGTGGCGTACATCCGGAAGATCTTCGCTGAGCCACGAAGATGCTTCGCTTGGGGAAGTACAGCCTGCCCTGGCTAAAATCGCCGCAATTTTACTGCCTGTACAGGATGTTGTAGAACGAAGCGGGGTCGTCATTTAGCAAAGACAGGTCATGACCCGTGGGGATTTTTTCGAACAGCGCTTTGGTGACGCTCATGCGACGTAGGATGATGGCCTCCAGCAGCTTACCAAACAGCACCTCATCATTGACGTATTTCTTCAGTTTCAGGAGTTCACGGGGTCGGTTTTTCAGGATGTGAAAGGAGTAGTTCATCAGAATCATGTTCGAGACGAACAGGTTTTCCGTTGATTGGAGCGGGTTGATTGTATCAATCAACGCGTTGAGTACCCGCTGCCTGTCCTGAGCATAAGTGTTCAGGAAAAGGTCGGGATACATGAGCTCGCTGTGACGGTCATTGAGCTTGAAGCGATAAGTGTCTGCGTCAGGTTCGGTCAGTAACCGGATAACGGCTGTCTGATAGTTTTTCAAATGGCTCAACAGCTCATGCTCTTTCCTGGCATCCGCCTTGATCGTTCTGTAGACCAGGTCGATGATCTTCAGAAAAGGCACAGGCCCCAAGGCATCGGTCGTCATCATCAATTGATGACCCTCGATGCTGAACCGACGATACACCTCGTCGTCGATGCTCAACTCGAAGAGCAGGAACCTGAACATGTGGTTTCTGAGTTGCGCATTGGAATCGATCGTGCTGTTCTTCAAGCTGATCAACTGGATCAAGTAGAAGAAAATAAAATAGTCCTTGTTGGTTCGTTGGCGGTTGTCGATCTCAAGTAGGTAACCAAGGCGTGAGAGAACCAGAAGCAGGGCATAGCAATCCAATTCCGTGAAACCGATTTTCGCCATGGATTTTTCGAAAGCGCTTACTGAAAACAAATCGTGCCAACGGCTCACGCTGAAGGCTGAGCCGTTGCGTTTCCTGGCCACGACTCGGAGTAATGAGGGCTCGTCTTCTTCATAGAAAATGGCGCCCAGCGCCTTAGGGTAGGGGCGGGCGTTCAGGAAATTTTCAAGCTTATAGGAGAGGAGGTTGAATATGTCCATTTAGCCTTACCCACATGTCTTCCACTTTCCATTCGGGCCTTTTTTCTCGACACGAAATGACGTGATGGTTTTATTGAATTTATCCAACAACCGGAAACCGATTCCTCTGGCCTTGGGTTCATTCGTTTTGGAAAGCACGCCATCTTTCAACCCGGTCTCCTTATAGTCAACAGTAGAGATATCTTTGTGGTTATTGAGCATGCTGACCCCTTCATTGTTGACGGTAGCGACGACTCGATATTTTTCATTGCCTGGGTTGAATCCTGGGTTGCTGTCTTGATTGACCCAAACCGCCTTCTCTCCTCGGATATTCGGTACCAAGCCCCCTTTACCGCCATTGGCGGCCTTTGAGGAAACCGTTTCGCTTTCGCCCATGTAGCGGATAATCTCGTTTTCTTTCAACCCCAATGGGTCGATCCAGGTAAACGGATTCGGTGAGTAGCGATAGAGATTAAGGCTACCGGTCAGGCCCAGAGGGTCGGGCGTAGTAAAGCGTCCGATGTCGGGGTCGTAAAAGCGAAAGGTGTTGTAGTGCAGGCCAGTTTCCCGATCCAGATATTGCCCTTGGAATCGAAGGTTCTGTTCTTCGACGTAATACGGTTCACGCACCTCCTCAAAAGTGTTGCCCCATACTTGATAGCGGGCATGCCACAGCGGATGCCCGTCATTTTCCGTCAAGGCGTATGGCTGGCCATTGGGATCGTTGTGGTAATGGCGAATGCGTTGATTCTCTTCGATGCCATCGACCCTTGCCAAGGGCTCGTGACCGTTATCAGCGTAGAGGTACAGGCTGGTCAGGCCACTTTTTTGCTCTTTTAGTAATTGCAGACCATCCCAGTCGAAGCGCGTGGAAGCGATGAGTTGACCTTTGCTGTCATGTTCAGTTTTCCCAATCCTTCGGCCCAAGGGGTCATAGCGCATCCTGACGACGCTTTCTCCCTCCACTTTCTGCGTTCGAACCTCAATCAGACGATGATCCGAGTCATATCTGAATCGTTGCAACCCGTGCCGTTGGCTGCGTTTTTCTATTATTCGTCCGAAGCCGTCGTATCGATAACGCTTATCCTGATAAGTCAGCAATTGGTTGTGCATAACCCGTCCGGCTGCGCCCCGGGAGCCGTCGAGGAGATTGGCAGCCGCATCGAAGGAGAACGTTTCATTCTGTCCTTGGCGGCTTCCCTGGCTCGCCATGATTCGTCCCGTCGCGTCGTAGTGCAGCAGTTGACGTTGCTGACCTTGTGGCAGTCGTTCGAGGCGTCCTACAAGATGATCGCTGGGGTCGAATTCAAAATGGATCTGTTCGGCATTGGCCATCGGCGAAGAAGGGCTTGCGAGGCGGCGTTGGCGACTGCGTAGGCGTCCGCTACGGTCGTAGTCGCTACGCGTGTGGATTTGGCCTTGCGTGCGCATCACCTCACGATGCAGCCGGTCACGTTCGAAATCGCTGATGACTTGACCGTCAAGATTGATCTGATGCAGGTGGCCACTGCCGTAGTAGAGGCGGTTAATCCAGCGACCGTCAGGGAGTCGGGTTCGGATGAGATTGCCGAGTTCGTCGTAATGGTGCTGCAAAAGCCCTGTCGAACTCTGTTCTTCAATCAAATATCCCAACGCGTCATAAGCGAAGCCCAATCGCTGTTCATCGCCATCTTTATTGGCAGTGACGGCTTCGATCAATTGGTTCAGCGGGCTATAGCTGTACCGAGACTGTCCGTCAGGCGTGAGTCGAGTGATTAGTCGGCCTACCGCATCGCGTTCCAAATGCTGGACGATGGGTTCTTCGAGGGGTTGATGATCATTTCGCAGCGCTGCGACGGTCTCGACTCTTGTTACGTGGTCAAGAGCGTCGTAGGTGTAACGTTTGACGCTGCCATCGAGATTGCGCTGTTCAGCCAGCCGATCCCCGGCATCCCAGGCAAACCGATAGCTTTCCCCATTCTCATTGACCAGGGCCTGCAGTCGTCCGTAGCTGTCGTACGCAAACTGCACCTGCCGGCCCTGGGCATCGGTGCGCTGGCGCACTTGGCCGCGGCGGTTGTGTTGGTAGAGCGTGGTGTGTCCGGCCGGGTCGGTGTAGCCGGTGAGCTGGCCGGCGGCGTCGCGCTGGTAATGCTCGGTGCGCCCGTCCGGCAACTGGCTGCTGAGCAGGCGGCCCTGAGCGTCATAGCTGAACTGGGTGCGTTCGCCGAGGGCATCGGTGATGGTTTGCAGATAGCCGCGCGAGTCGTAGCTGAAGCGCGTCGGGTAGCCTGAGCAATCGATGTGCTCGACGAGTTGCCCGAACGGGTTCCAACGCAGCTTCTTACGCTTGCCGGTGGCGTCGATGATCTCGATGACCTGGCCGTGGGCGTCGTAGCGGTAGCGGGTGACGTGGCCCAACGGGTCGGTCTCGGCGATGCAGTTGCCCCGCGAGTCGTAACGATACTGCCAGCCGTTGCCGGCGGCGTCGGTGTCCACCAGCGGCAAGGCCCAGTGTTCGAGCCACAGAGTGGAATCGCTGCGGCCCAAGGGGTCGGTTTCGCTGACCAGGTTGCCGGCTTCGTCGTAGCTGAAGGCATAGCCGCCGCCCTGCGGGTCGGTGGCGCTGAGTAACTGGCGTTCGTCGTTCCACTCGAACAGCCAGGTCTGGCCGAGGTTGTCGGTTGAACGGATGATCTGGTGCTGGTTGTTCCAGTGGCGGGTGCTGGTGCGTTGCAAGCTGTCGGTGATGCACGTGGTACCGGCCGCCAGGTCATAGTCGAACTGATAGGTGTCACCTTCGTCGGTCCAATGCCGGATTACGCGCCATTCCTGGTTCTCGATCAGCGCCCATTCGTAGAAGCAGCGCAGGCCGGTGGGCAGTTGGTGCTCCACCATGCGCCGCTCGGCGTCGTAGCGGAAGCGCCGTTGCACCTGGCCGGTGGCGTCGCGTACTTCGGCGAGGTTGTTCGCCGCGTCGTAGGCGTAGCTGACCAGCATGTCCCGCGACTGGTCGGGGTAGAGGCGCTCGATGCGCGTGACACGCTCGCCTTCGCGGATCAGTTCGACCTGCACCAGGTCGAAGGTGTCGCGCAGGCGCACCAGGCGTCCGGCGTCGTCATAGTCGAGGTGGATGCGGTTGTCGTTGCGGTCGCCCAGTTGGCTCAGGCGCAGAAGCGCGGCCCGGCCCGGGGTCGGCTCGAACAGGCGGTACAGGCCGTCGTCGCTTTCGATCAACAACTGGCCGTTGACGTGCCGGCGCACGGCGAGGCCTTCGCCGGCGCTGAACACCGCGCCGCCCGAGGGGATCGCGCCCATGTCGATAGGGCGGGCCTGTTCGTCGGTGTAGATCAGGGTTTCGCCGCCGTCAGGGTGGGGGAGGATCTCCACGCAGACTTCATAGGCCACACTCCAACCGGCGCCGAACAACGTATCACGGCGCTCGTCGCGGCTGTTGTAGAAACGTTGCCAGTCGATCGCCAGGATGCCGGGCAATACGAAGTCCAGCTCTTCATCGCGCCCCAGTACCTTGGCCCCGGTGGCGGCGTGCACCGGATTCGACGAACCCATGGCCGCGTTGGCTGCCGCGCCCATTGCGCTGCTAACCGCCATCGACGCCGCTGCACCGGCCAGCATGCACGGCAGCTTGCTGAAAAACTTGCCCTTGCCGCCCTTGAGCATCAGCAGCGCCGTGACCGCCAGCCCCACGCCCGGGGTCTTGCCGCTGCGGATCTCGCGCACCACCACGGTACCGCCGCCGATGGTCACGTCAGGGGAAATCAGCCCCGATGACACAACCTTGGCGTCGCAAGTGCTGCGGTCACCGCTGCGCACGGCGGGCTGGCCGTTGATGGTGACCTTGTCCGAGCCTTCGGCCAAAAACTGCGGCGGCATCGGCGGGTGCTTCAGGCAGGTGATCATGTCCAGCGGTTTGGGTACGGCGCCGGGCGCGGGCGTGGCGACGGTGGGGCGCCACATCTGCGAGAAGAAGCTCTCGGCCATGTCCAGGTAGCTGGGCTCGGGCTGCGGCTCCTCGAGTTCGGTGCCGGCGGGTGCGACATGGGACTCGATGGCGCCGGCGGCGCGGGCGGCGGGGATGTTGTTGGTCAGGGTGTTGGTGGCGCCAGTGAGGATGTTGGCCTGCACCGTGGGCGGAAAGAGCGCGTTGCCAACGCCCTCGCATAAATTGCTCAAGCCTTTGTCGGCTCCGGTCTTGCTCATCGCGATGCCGACCACTGCACCGACCACCGCGCCAAGCAGGAAGCAACCGAGCCCACCGGTGGCCACGGTGATGCCCGTGGCGGCCACCACGGCGGCGGTGGCCAGGGCCGTGATGGCGATGTTCGCGGCTACTTCGAGCACACCACCGAGGATGTCGGCCATCATCGAGGTGTGTTCCAGCGCATCGCCCAGGCGGGCAGCCCAAAGTGCGTCAGACATGCCGGAGCCCCGGATGTTTGACGGCCATTTGCTTGAAGGGGTCTATACCTATCACTACGCCTGTCTCCTTGGCGATGAGTTGAGGATCCGTTGTAACGTTATTTCAGCTTGACCACGGATTGAGCAACGCCACGCCGCTGCCCTGGAAATCGTTCACGTTGCGGGTGACCACGGTCAGCCCGTGGACCAGCGCGGTTGCGGCGATCAGCGCGTCGCATTCATTGCAGCGGTCCGGTACATGCAGCCGGGCGCAGCGCAGCGCGACGGCGCGATCGATCGTCAGGATTCTACCTGCAAACGCAGGCATCACATGGTTATCCAGCCATTCACGCAAGCGGCTGCCTTGAGCGGGGTCTTTGCGTTCGAAGCGCGATACGCCGGTTTCCAGTTCCAGTACGGTAATCGCCGAGACGTACAGGCTGGGGGCAGGAACGCTGCGCGCCCAGGCTTGGACGTTTCTATTTGCTTGAGGTTTGCGCAGTTCCGAAATGACGTGGGTATCGAGTAAGAACATTCAGGACAGGTCTACCGAGCGGGGAGTGATGACGGCACGCTCGGTCTCGAAATCGATATCCGGCGCATCGGGCATGACCAGCAACTCGACAATGCTGGCGTTGACGCCGGTCAGTTTCTGGTACTCCTCAATGCTTAGCAGCACGTGGGCCGGCTTGCCACGGTCGGTGATGATAACCGGCCCGTCGCGGGTGGCTTTTTTGGCACCACTTGTGTCGTGGTTGAATTCACGGCTGGAGAGTGTGGTGATGGACATGGCGGTGCCCCTCATTGAGCTTGAATGTAGGCACGTTACTACTTGCGCCGATGGCCGACAAGCGCAGCAGGACAGGTTTCGCGACACCGAGAACGAAAAGGCCCCGTCAATGTGCATTGACGGGGCCTTTTGGTGTTTCAGGCGAAAGCCTTACTGGGCGTCAGCGGCTGGAGCCTTTTCGCCGTGGGACAGGCTGTAGACATAGGCGGCCAGCAAGTGGACCTTGTCGTTGCCTTGCAGGTCGGCCTGGGCAGGCATCTGGCCCTGGCGACCGTAGCGGATGGTCTGTTGCAGTTGCGCGAAGCTCGAACCGTAGATGAACGCGCCAGGGTGGGTCAGGTCAGGGGCGCCCATGGCCGGCGTGCCTTTGCCGGCCGGACCGTGGCACGCCACGCAGTTGGCCGCGAACAGCTTCTGGCCGTTGGCCGGGTCGGCCTTGGCGCCTTCCGGCAGTTTGCGACCGTGCAGGCTGGTGACCAGGTAGGCGGCCACGTCGGCAACCCCTTGTTCACCGACCACGGCAGCCCAGCCCGGCATGACGGCGTGACGACCGCCCATGATGGTGGTCTTGATGGTTTCCGGCTCACCGCCCCAGCGCCAGTCAGCGTCGGTCAGGTTGGGGAAGCCGTAGGCACCCTTGGCGTCGGAACCGTGGCAGACCGAGCAGTTGGAGGCGAACAGGCGGCCACCCATCTTCAAGGCTTGCGGGTCCTTGGCGACTTCTTCGATCGGCATGGACGCGAACTTGGCGAAGATCGGACCGAACTTGGCATCCGAACGAGCCATTTCCTTTTCCCACTCGTGAACGCCCGTCCAGCCGGTCTGGCCGTTGGCGAAAGCGGTCTGTTTCTCGGTGTCCAGGTAGTTATAGCCTGGCAGCAGGCCTTTCCAGTTGCCCAGGCCCGGGTAGAGCACCAGGTAGCCGAGGGCGAACACGATGGTGCCCACGAACAGCATGAACCACCATTTGGGCAGTGGGTTGTCGTACTCCTCGATCCCGTCGAAGGAGTGGCCGACCGTCTCTTCGGTGGCTTCGCTGCGCTGGCCCTTGCGGGTCGACAGCAGCAGCCAGGTCAGGGAGAAGATCGTTCCCAGGCTGAGGACTGTGACGTACAGACTCCAGAACGTAGTCATTCTTTGTTACTCCTAGAAGCTTGCTCGACGTGCTTGATGGCTTCGGGATCATCCGCGAACGGCAGCAAGGTCGCGTCGTCAAACTCCGACTTGCGCTTGGGGCTGAACACCCACAGGGCCAGGCCGATAAAAGCCACCATCACGACGACGGTGCCCAGGCCGCGAATCATCCCGATATCCATTAAGAATCACCGTTTGCTTTTGATGATGGTGCCCAGGCCTTGCAGATAGGCCACCAGCGCGTCCATTTCAGTCTTGCCCTTGACGGCATCCTTGGCACCGGCGATGTCTTCGTCGGTGTAAGGCACGCCCAGGGTGCGCAGGACTTCCATTTTTTTCGCGGTGTCTTTGCCGTCGAGCTTGTTTTCTACGAGGAACGGGTAGGCCGGCATCTTCGATTCCGGCACGACGTTGCGCGGGTTGTACAAGTGCGCACGGTGCCAGTCGTCGGAGTAGCGGCCGCCAACGCGGGCCAGATCCGGACCGGTACGCTTGGAACCCCACAGGAACGGGTGATCCCAGACGCTTTCGCCGGCGACCGAGTAGTGGCCGTAGCGTTCGGTTTCGGCGCGGAACGGACGGATCATCTGCGAGTGGCAGCCGACACAGCCGTTGGCGATGTAGATGTCGCGGCCTTCCAGTTCAAGGGCGGTGCGCGGCTTCATGCCTTCGACCGGCTTGTTGGTGACGTCCTGGAAGAACAGCGGAACGATCTGGGTCAGGCCGCCGATGCTCACGGCGATGACCATGAAGAAGGCCAGCAGGCCGATATTCTTCTCTACTGCTTCGTGCTTCATCAGTGAGCTCCAACTACGGCGATCTTGGCGGCGGCTTCAGCTTCAGCCGGGTCAGAGGCACGAACGGTGCGGTACACGTTGTAGGCCATCAACAGCATGCCGCTGGCGAAGAACGCGCCGCCCAGGGCACGCACGATGTAGCCAGGATGGCTGGCCTGCAGCGCTTCGACGAACGAGTAGGTCAGAGTGCCGTCGTCGTTGATCGCACGCCACATCAGGCCCTGGGTGATGCCGTTGACCCACATCGAGGCGATGTAGAGCACGGTACCGATGGTGGCGAGCCAGAAGTGCGCGTTGATCAGGCCGGTGCTGTGCATCTGCGCGCGACCGAACAGTTTCGGGATCATGTGGTAGATGGCGCCAATGGAAATCATCGCCACCCAGCCGAGCGCACCGGCGTGTACGTGGCCGATGGTCCAGTCGGTGTAGTGGGACAGGGAGTTGACGGTCTTGATGGCCATCATCGGGCCTTCGAAGGTCGACATGCCGTAGAACGCCAGGGACACCACCAGGAACCGCAGGATCGGGTCGGTGCGCAATTTATGCCAGGCGCCCGACAGGGTCATCATGCCGTTGATCATGCCGCCCCAGCTGGGTGCCAGCAGGATGATCGACATCGCCATGCCCAGGGACTGCGCCCAGTCCGGCAGCGCGGTGTAGTGCAGGTGGTGCGGACCGGCCCAGATGTACAGGGTGATCAGCGCCCAGAAGTGGACGATGGACAGGCGATAGGAATAGATCGGACGCTCGGCCTGTTTCGGCACGAAGTAGTACATCATCCCCAAAAAGCCGGTGGTCAGGAAGAAGCCCACGGCGTTGTGGCCGTACCACCACTGGATCATCGCGTCGGTCGCGCCCGAGTAGGCCGAGTACGACTTGAACAGGCTGACCGGCAACGACATGTGGTTGACGATGTGCAGCATGGCCGTCACGACGATGAAGGCACCGTAGAACCAGTTACCGACATAGATGTGCTTGGTCTTGCGCTTGACGATGGTGCCGAAGAACACCAGACCGTAGGTCACCCAGACAATGGCCAGCAGAATAGCCAGGGGCCATTCCAGTTCCGCGTATTCCTTGGTGGTGGTGAAACCCATTGGCAAGGTCACGATCGCGCCGACGATGACCGCTTGCCAACCCCAGAAGGTGAAGGCGGCGAGGCTGTCGGAGATCAGTCGCGTTTGGCAGGTTCGCTGCACGACGTAGTAAGAAGTGGCAAACAACGCACATCCACCGAAGGCGAAGATCACCAGGTTGGTGTGCAGCGGGCGCAGGCGTCCAAATGTCGTCCATGGCAGATCGAAGTTCAACTCCGGCCAGACCAGTTGCGAGGCGATGAAGACACCGAGCCCCATGCCAAGGATCCCCCAGACCACCGTCATGATGGCGAACTGGCGGACTACCTTATAGTTATAAGCAGTCGGACTGATTGCTGTGCTCATTCTAAGGTTCCACGGTTTGGGTGTTTTATTAGGATAAAAATCGGTCGCAAGTATGGAGAAAGCGGGGGGTCATTGCAACGCGCCATGACCTGGGTCAATGCTTTCCGACGCTGATTCTGCGGCCTTTCCATGTTCCGTGTAGGGACAAAATCGGCCCACGGAAAAATGTCGCGACAAAGGAAAGCGGCGAGGGGTTCAGGTCGGTTGTAACGGGGTGTGTTCAAACGCTGCGTTCGAGGGATGCCGGGCAATTGTCGCAACAGCCGGTATTCCCTGCCTTTGCGGCTTTTCTTGTCGAACGATTGTCGGACACATCGGGTCGGGTCGACCTGAAACAGGCAGTCGCCAATGCACGCAGAGGCAAGCTTAGACCCGATTCGCAGGAACCGAAAGAAAGACCTTGGGAGGGTGCGACAAATAGAAGCAGCTACGCGTTTCGAGCTGCAAGCTGCAAGCGAGCACGCGTCGCTTGCAGCTTTTGCTTTTGCTGTTACTTGAGGCTTGCAGCCTGCGGCTTGCCGCTCAACTGCGTATCACTTTTGGAAAGGCTGTAAACGTAAGCGGCAAGCAGTTGCACCTTGTCATTGCCGAGCATTTCATTCTGCGCCGGCATATGGCCCTGGCGACCATGGCGAATGGTCTGTTGCAACTGGGCCAGGCTGGTGCCGTAGATGAAACCGGCCGGTTGCGTCAGGTTAGGCGCGCCCATGGCTTCGGTGCCCTGGCCGTTGGCGCCGTGGCAGGCGACGCAGGTGGTGTTGAAGGCCTGCTGGCCGGCTTGCAGGTCGGCGCCGCTGTCCGCTGGCAACGGCAGGCCGGCCAGGTCATGGCGCACGTACGCCGCGACGTTCTTGACCCCGGCGTCCCCAAGCACCTCGCCCCAGGCCGGCATCGCCGCCATGCGGCCACCCATGATGGTGGTCTTGATGGTGTCGGCCGCGCCGCCCCAGCGCCAGTTGTTGTCGGCCAGGTTCGGGAAGCCGAAGGCGCCCTTGGCGTCCGAGCCGTGGCAGACCGAGCAGTTGGAGGCGAACAGGCGGGCGCCCATTTTCAGGGCTTGTGGGTCCTTGGCGACTTCTTCCACGGGCATCGCGGCGAACTTGGCGAAGATCGGCCCGAACTTGGCGTCGGCCTTGGCCATTTCCTTTTCCCATTCGTGGGCACCGGTCCAGCCATTCTCGTAGCCGGGCAGGATGCCTTTCCAGTTGCCCAGGCCCGGATACAGGACCAGGTAGCCGACGGAAAACACCAGGGTGCCGGCGAACAACAGGAACCACCATTGCGGCAGCGGGTTGTCGTACTCCTCGATGCCGTCGAAGCTGTGGCCCATGGTCTGGTCGACGCTGCCCTTGGTCTCGCCCTTGCGGGTACCGATCAGCAGCCAGGTCAGGCCGATCAGGCTGCCGAGGGTCAGTACGCAGATCCACGTACTCCAGAAGGTGGTCATGGCCGGGTACTCCTTGTTGCAGGGTCTTGGGGATTGGCGGTATCGGCGGGTGGCTCGTCGGCGAACGGCAGCAGGCGCGCCTGGGCGAATTCCGGGCCGCGCTTGCTGCTGAACGCCCACAGGAGCAGGCCGATGAAGGCGACGAAGACCACGATCGTGCCCAGGCCGCGGATCATTCCAGTGCTCATTTCAAGAAACATGGGGCTCACCTCTTGCTCTTGATGGCAGTGCCGAGCACTTGCAGGTAGGCCACCAGGGCGTCCATTTCGGTCTTGCCCTTGAGCGAGGCCACGGCGCCTGTGATGTCATCGTCGGTGTACGGCACACCCAGGGTGCGCATGGCCCGCAGCTTGGTCTCGGTGTGGCTGCTGTCCACGGCCTGGGTCACCAGCCATGGGTAGGCCGGCATCTTCGACTCGGGCACCACGTTGCGCGGGTTGTACAGGTGCGCACGGTGCCAGTCGTCGGAGTAGCGTGCGCCGACGCGGGCCAGGTCCGGGCCGGTACGCTTGGAACCCCACAGGAACGGGTGGTCCCAGACGCTTTCACCGGCGACCGAGTAGTGGCCGTAGCGCTCGGTTTCGGCGCGGAACGGACGGATCATCTGCGAATGGCAGCCGACGCAGCCTTCGCGGATGTAGATGTCACGGCCTTCCAGTTGCAGGGCGGTGTAGGGCTTCATGCCATCCACCGGCTTGTTGGTCACGTCCTGGAAGAACAGCGGCACGATCTGGGTCAGGCCGCCGATGCTCACGGCCAGCACCATCAGCAGCATCAGCAGGCCGACGTTTTTTTCGATTGTTTCGTGTTTCATGGCGGACTCCTCAGGCCATCTGCGCGGCAGCGGCGGCTTCGGCAGGCTGGTAAGCCCGCACGGTGCGCCAGGTGTTGTAGGCCATCAGCAGCATGCCGGTGAGGAAGACTGCCCCGCCCACCAGCCGTACGATGAAGCCCGGGTGGCTGGCCACCAGCGTCTCGACGAAGGAGTAGGTGAGCGTGCCGTCCTCGTTCACCGCGCGCCACATCAGGCCCTGGGCGATGCCGTTGACCCACATCGAGGCGATGTAGAGCACGGTGCCGATGGTCGCGAGCCAGAAGTGCGCGTTGATCAGGCCGATGCTGTGCATCTGTGGCCGGCCGAAGACTTTCGGGATCATGTGATACAGCGCGCCGATGGAAATCATCGCCACCCAGCCGAGTGCGCCGGCGTGTACGTGGCCGATGGTCCAGTCGGTGTAGTGGGAGAGGGCGTTGACGGTCTTGATGGCCATCATCGGGCCCTCGAAGGTCGACATGCCGTAGAACGCCAGGGACACCACCAGGAACCGCAGGATCGGGTCGCTGCGCAACTTATGCCAGGCGCCCGAGAGGGTCATCATGCCGTTGATCATGCCACCCCAGCTCGGTGCCAGCAGGATCAGCGACATCACCATGCCCAGCGACTGCGCCCAGTCCGGCAGCGCGGTGTAGTGCAGGTGGTGAGGACCCGCCCAGATGTACAGGGTGATCAGCGCCCAGAAGTGAACGATGGACAGGCGATAGGAATACACCGGACGTTCGGCCTGTTTCGGCACGAAGTAGTACATCATCCCCAGGAACCCGGCCGTGAGGAAGAAGCCTACGGCGTTGTGCCCGTACCACCATTGCACCATCGCGTCCGTGGCCCCGGCGTACACCGAGTAGGACTTGGTGAAGCTCACCGGCAGTTCCAGGTTGTTGACGATGTGCAGGATCGCCACGGTCAGGATGAACCCGCCGAAGAACCAGTTGCCGACGTAGATGTGCTTGGTGTTGCGCTTGGCCACGGTGCCGAAGAAGACGATGGCGTAGGCGACCCAGACAATGGTGATCAGGATGTCGATCGGCCATTCCAGCTCGGCGTATTCCTTGGAACTGGTGTAGCCCAGCGGCAGGCTGATGGCCGCCAGCAGAATCACCAGTTGCCAGCCCCAGAAGCAGAAAGCGGCGATTTTCGGCGCAAACAGCTGGGTCTGGCAGGTGCGCTGCACCGAATAGAACGAACTGGCGAACAGCGCGCAGCCACCGAAGGCGAAGATCACCGCGTTGGTGTGCAGCGGACGCAGGCGACCGAAGCTGGTCCAGGGCAAATCGAAGTTGAGCTGTGGCCAGACCAATTGGGCGGCGAGAAAAACCCCGAGCCCCATGCCGACGATGCCCCACACCACCGTCATAATGGCGAATTGGCGGACCACCTTGTAGTTGTAGGCGGTACTGATAGAAGTGTTCATGGTTCCCCATCCACGGTTCAGCCGAAGTGAGCGCCTGCGCAAGGCAGGGCGGCGTGCTTCGCCTGGAGTTATAGGCAGACTAAAAGCGAGGCAAGCATGGACAAACAGCACAAGGCCAGTATTGACGGGGATCAATGGGCGCGGTGCGTGGCCCAACACGGTTGGCTGTGGACGCCGGCACAACCGGTGGACGACGGCGATCCGCCGACCCTGATCCTGGCCCATGGTGCGGGTGCGCCGATGGACAGCGGTTTCATGGACGACATGGCCGCACGTCTTGCTGCGCAGGGCGTCAACGTGTTGCGCTTCGAGTTTCCCTACATGGCCCAACGACGCCTGGACGGCGGCAAGCGCCCCCCCAACCCGGCACCGAAATTGTTGGAATGCTGGCGCGAGGTGTACGCCACCGTGCGGCCTTATGTCGCGGGTCGACTGGCGATTGGCGGCAAATCCATGGGCGGGCGGATGGCGAGCCTGTTGGCTGACGAACTGGGGTGCGACGCGCTGGTGTGCCTCGGGTATCCGTTCTATGCGCCGGGCAAACCGGAGAAGCCGCGGGTCGAGCATCTGGCCGAATTGAAGGCCCCAACGCTGATCATCCAGGGCGAGCGCGACGCATTGGGCAATCGCGAGGCGGTGGCGGGGTATGCGTTGTCAGCCAGTATCGAGGTGGTGTGGCTGGAGGCGGGGGATCATGACCTCAAGCCGTTGAAGGCTTCGGGGTTCAGTCATGGGCAGCATTTGGAGACGGCGGCGCAGGCGGTGGCTGGGTTTCTTCTTCGCCGTTGAGCGTGTCTGGCGGGGCCTCTTCGCGGGCAAGCCCGCTCCCACAGAGGAAGGCAGTTTTCACGCGAAGGTTTGTAACGCTGCAACTCTTTTAAATGGGCAAAAAAAACCGGGAAGCACTGTCTTCCCGGTTTTTTATCCCGCTAAGCCCTGTCAGCGGTTGAACCGTTCCACCAGCGAGTACTGGGTATTGGCCGTGCGGGTCAGTTCTTCGCTCAGCAGCGCCGAGCTGTGAGCCTGCCCCGAAGTCTGGTCGGCCAGTTCCGAGATGTTGCTGATGTTGCGGCTGATCTCCTCGGCCACCGAGCTTTGCTCCTCGGTCGCTGCGGCGATCTGGGTGGTCATGTCGGTGATGTTGGCCACCGCTTCGCTGATGCCCACCAATGCCTGGTCCGCTTCCATGACCCGCGCCACACCCTCTTCGGCCTGGCGATGGCCGGCGTCCATGGTTTGCACGGCGTTGGTGGCGGTCTGCTGGAGCTTGGCGATCAGGGCGTGGATCTGCCCGGTGGATTCGCTGGTGCGCTGCGCCAGTTGCCGCACTTCGTCGGCCACCACGGCAAAACCGCGGCCCATCTCACCGGCACGGGCCGCTTCGATGGCGGCGTTCAGGGCCAGCAGGTTGGTCTGGTCGGCGATGCCTTTGATCACGTCTACCACGCCGCCGATCTCGTCGCTGTCCTTGGCCAGTTGGGTCACGGTCTGGCCCGTTTCACCCACGACAACCGACAGTCGCTCGATGGCCTCGCGGGTTTCCCCGGCAATGTCGCGGCCGCGACCGGTCAGGCG
Organism: Pseudomonas chlororaphis; assembly: GCA_001023535.1. Lineage (NCBI taxonomy): Bacteria > Pseudomonadati > Pseudomonadota > Gammaproteobacteria > Pseudomonadales > Pseudomonadaceae > Pseudomonas > Pseudomonas chlororaphis. The sequence continues at coordinate 3,905,518 of CP011020.1, read as the reverse complement.
ATTGGCCTCCTGGGTCGCATCGGCGGTGCGCTGTACATGGCTGGCGACTTCCTGAGTGGTCGCCGCCATCTGGTTCACCGCCGTGGCCACCTGCTCGGTTTCCACTCGCTGGCGCTCCAGGCCACTGGAGCTGTCGTGGGCCAGGGAGTTGGACTGGCGAGCCTGATCGTTGAGGTGCTCGGCGGTGTCCTGCAGCCGGGTCAGGCAGGTTTTCAGGCGCGCTTCCTGGCTGAGGATCGACATCTCCAGGCGTGCCTGGGCGCCCCGGCTGTCGGTGTACATCTGGGCGATCAGCGGGTCGGAAGTGGTCTGTTCGGCCAGGCGCAGCAGGCGTTTGATCCCGCGTTGCTGCCATTGCAGCCCCATCAGGCCCAACGGCACCGACAGCACCGCCGCGAGGGCGAAGCCCCAGTGGGAGTTGAGGAACGCGCCGACGACGAAGCTCAACTGGCTGACCAGGATGAACGGCAGCCAGTCCTGCAGCATGGGCAGCCACTTGTCGCTGCGTGGAACCGCGGGCTTGCCCTGGTTGATGCGGCGATACAGCGCCTCGGCCCGGGTGATCTGCTCGGCGGTCGGCTTGACCCGTACCGACTCGTAGCCGATCACCTGGTTGCCTTCGAATATAGGCGTGACGTAGGCGTTGACCCAGTAATGGTCGCCGCTTTTGCAGCGATTCTTGACGATGCCCATCCATGGCAAGCCTTGTTTCAGCGTGCCCCACATATGGGCGAACACGGCGGAAGGAACGTCGGGATGGCGTACCAGGTTGTGCGGTGAACGAATCAGTTCCTCCTTGGAAAACCCGCTGATTTCGACGAATGCGTCGTTGCAGTAGGTGATCACACCTTTGGCGTCGGTGGTGGAAATCAATCGTTGCTGGGCCGGGAAGGTCCTTTCGCGTTGTGTAATGGGTTGGTTATTACGCATGGTGTGTAGATCCGCAAGGCTTTGAAAGGTTGTCGGCGTCGTCAGGTTTAAGTTGAAGTTATTTTTGCCTGTCGCTATCACGCCAGCATCGGGTAGGTAAATAGGGCGAAATGAAGCAGGTTGAGGGCAAAATGCGTGGCGATTGCCGCGCCCAGGCCACCGAAACGGTACGCCAGGCCATAACCGATCCCCGCCAGGCCCGACAGCAACACCCATTGCCAGCCAGCGCCGGCATGCACCAGGCCGAATACCAGCGAGGCCAGGAGCAAGGCCAGGCTGTCGCCATAGGCCAGATGTTTGAAACGCCGGCTCAGGCCTCCCTGAATGTAGCCACGAAACAGCGCTTCCTCCACCAATGTCACCAGTAAAAGATTATTGGCCAGCCAGATCCACGCCTGGTCCGGCCATTTCGGCGCCCAGTGGATCATGCCCAGCAGCAGTGCCCCGCCCAACGCAAGGACCGCGCTCAGACCCAGGCCCAGGGCCGTGGCGAAGACCGACAGGCGCAGCGAGCGCCGGCCGACGACCCACGGGCAGGCCAGTAGCAGCCAAAAGCCGATCAGGGGTTTGTCCTGGTTCAAGTACAGCGCGAATCGCGCGGCGTCGTCAGTCAGGCGCTGTGGAGGGATCACCCGGCCATTGAAAAAACCAGGCATCCAATGCATCGCCAACGCGAGGGCCATCACCAGGAACAGGACGTGCCCGAGAAACCGGCCGACCGGCATCGCTTGCTGGCGAACGGCATAACCGGCGAACAGTAGCAATACCAGCGTAATGGCGGCCGTCCACGCCAAATGCCCGTAGACCAGGGCCAAGGCATAGCCAAGAGAGAGAAGGGCCAGGTAGGGCCAGGGAAGAGCAGGCATATAACATCCTTTTAGGCGGTGGCGCTTTGGGCGAACGTGGTCGCCGCGTCTACGACGCTGCCATGTCACGCAAAGAGCACAAAGGGTGTCCACGCCGACTCATGGACGCGCGCGGGCACCTCGCGGCTGACACCGTTCCGTGAGCGTCAGTGGGGAGGGGATTATAAGCAGGTCGATACAAAAACGGCGATTGAACCGTTCATTCGGGGGGAAAGCCTTGTGGGAGCGAGCTTGCTCGCTCCCACAAGAGATTGCGTTCAACTGGCGATCAACTGCCGCAGCACGTAGTGCAGGATCCCGCCGGCCTTGAAGTACTCCACTTCATTGAGTGTATCGATCCGGCACAACACCTCGATCCGCTCCTGGCGACCGTCCTCGCGGGTGATCACCAGGGGCAGGTTCATCCGCGGGGTCAGCTCGACGCCATCCAGGCCAAGGATGTCCAGGGTTTCCTTGCCCGTGAGGTTCAGGCGCTTGCGGTTCTGGTCGAGCTTGAACTGCAACGGCAGCACGCCCATGCCCACCAGATTGGAGCGGTGGATGCGCTCGAAGCTTTCGGCGATCACCGCCTTGACCCCCAGCAGGTTGGTGCCCTTGGCCGCCCAGTCCCGGCTCGAACCGGTGCCGTACTCCTGGCCGGCGATCACCACCAGTGGCGTGCCCGTGGCCTGGTACAGCATGGCGGCGTCGTAGATCGGCATTTTTTCGCCGCTGGGTATATAGATCGTGTTGCCGCCTTCTTCGCCGTCGAGCATTTCATTGCGTATGCGGATATTGGCGAAGGTGCCGCGCATCATCACCTGGTGGTTGCCGCGCCTTGAGCCGTAGGAGTTGAAGTCCCGCGGTTCCACGCCCTGTTCGCGCAGGTAGCGACCGGCGGGGCTGTCGGTCTTGATGTTGCCGGCCGGGGAGATGTGGTCGGTGGTGACCGAGTCCCCGAGCAGCGCCAGGACCCGGGCGCCTTCGACGTTCCTGATGGCCGGTGGTGGCCCGCCAATACCGTCGAAGAACGGTGGGTGCTGGATGTAGGTCGAGTCGTCCTGCCAGACGTAGGTTGCCGCCTGTGGCACCTCGATGGCCTGCCACTGCTCGTCACCGGCAAACACGGCGGCGTATTCCTTGTGGAACATGCTGGTGTTGACCTTGGCCACGGCCTCGGCCACTTCCTGGCTGCTGGGCCAGATGTCCCGCAGGTACACCGGCTTGCCGTGCTGGTCGTTCCCCAGCGGCTCGCTGCTGATGTCGATGCGCACGGTGCCCGCCAGGGCGTAGGCGACCACCAGGGGCGGCGAGGCCAGCCAGTTGGTCTTCACCAGTGGATGCACCCGGCCTTCGAAGTTGCGGTTGCCCGACAAGACCGACGCCACGGTCAGGTCGGCTTTTTGGATGGCTTTCTCGATCGGGTCCGGCAGCGGCCCGGAGTTGCCGATGCAGGTGGTGCAACCGTAGCCCACCAGGGCAAAGCCGAGCTGGTCCAGGTACTCGGTCAGGCCGGCGGCCTTGTAGTAGTCGGTGACGACCTTGGAGCCGGGCGCCAGGGAGCTCTTGACCCAGGGCTTGCGCGTCAGGCCTTTTTCAACGGCTTTCTTGGCCAGCAGCCCGGCGGCCATCATCACGCTGGGGTTGGACGTATTGGTGCAGGACGTGATGGCGGCGATCACCACCGCGCCGTTTTTCAGCCGATGGGTATGGCCTTCGAACTCATACTCGGCTTCGCCGACCTGATCGGCGTTGCCCACCGCGACACCGCCACCGCCCTCACTTTCCAGGCGACCTTCTTCCTTGCTGGTGGGTTTGACCTGCAGGCCCAGGAAGTCGCTGAAGGCCTGGCCGACGTTAGGCAGCGAGACCCGGTCCTGGGGGCGTTTCGGCCCGGCGAGGCTGGCCTCGACGCTGCCCATGTCCAGGGCCAGGGTGTCGGTGAATACCGGCTCCAGGCCGGGCAGGCGCCACAGGCCCTGGGCCTTGCAGTAGGCTTCCACCAGTTTCACGGTTTCCGTCGGCCGGCCGGACAGGCGCAAATAATCCAGGGTGACGTCGTCCACCGGGAAGAAACCGCACGTGGCACCGTATTCCGGGGCCATGTTGGCGATGGTGGCGCGGTCGGCCAGGGGCAGGTCGGCGAGGCCGTCGCCATAGAATTCGACGAACTTGCCCACCACCCCTTTCTTGCGCAGCATCTGCGTGACCGTCAGCACCAGGTCGGTGGCGGTGATGCCTTCGCGCAGCTTGCCGGTGAGCTTGAAGCCGATCACTTCGGGGATCAGCATCGACACCGGTTGGCCCAGCATCGCCGCCTCGGCCTCGATTCCGCCGACGCCCCAGCCCAGTACACCGAGGCCATTGATCATGGTGGTGTGGGAGTCGGTGCCCACCAGGGTGTCTGGAAAGGCATAGGTGCGGCCGTCTTCTTCGCGGGTCCACACGGTGCGGCCCAGGTACTCGAGGTTGACCTGGTGGCAAATGCCGGTGCCCGGCGGCACCACGCTGAAATTATCGAAGGCGCTCTGGCCCCAACGCAGGAAGGCGTAGCGTTCGCCGTTGCGCTGCATCTCGATGTCGACGTTCTGTTCGAATGCGTCGCGGCTGGCGAAGCGATCGACCATCACCGAGTGGTCGATCACCAGGTCCACCGGTGACAGCGGGTTGATCCGCTGCGGGTCGCCGCCGGCCTGTTCGACGGCGGCGCGCATGGCCGCCAGGTCAACCACCGCCGGGACGCCGGTGAAGTCTTGCATCAACACCCGTGCGGGGCGGTACTGGATCTCGCGGTCGGAACGACGGTCCTTGAGCCACCCGGCCAGGGCCTTGAGGTCGGCGCCGGTGACAGTTTTTTCATCTTCCCAGCGCAACAGGTTTTCCAGCAGCACCTTCAGGGACATGGGCAGCTTGTCCAGGTCGCCGAGGCTGCGGGCAGCGTCCGGGAGACTGAAATAGTGGTAAGTCCTGGCGTCGACTTGCAATGTTTTAAGGGTTTTCAGGCTATCGAGGGACGGCATTGAAATCACTCCTTTGAGTCCGCACGGCTACGGACTGACGGGGACGGACAGAGCCTTTAACCTAGCCCTGTTTCGAGCGTATGACTAATCACTGGACTCTATGGACAGGTTCGGGGTTCCGAAGTCCGCTATCATGCGGCGGTTTTCGTGACAGGCTTTGCTACGGAGTTTCAATGAACACGCTTTTCATGCACTGCCGGCCCGGCTTCGAGGGCGAGGTCTGCTCCGAGATCGCCGAACACGCGGCCCGGCTCAACGTGGCCGGCTACGCCAAGGCCAAGCCGGCCAGTGCCTGTGCCGAATTTGTCTGCACCGAGGAGGACGGCGCCGAGCGCCTGATGCGCGGCCTGCGTTTCGCCGAGCTGATTTTTCCGCGTCAGTGGGCCCGCGGCACCTTTATCGAGCTGCCGGAAACCGATCGCATCAGCGTGATCCTGGCGCACATGGCGCAGTTCCCCGTCTGTGGCAGCTTGTGGCTGGAGGTGGTCGACACCAACGATGGTAAGGAACTGTCGAACTTCTGCAAGAAATTCGAAGGCCCGCTGCGCAAGGCGCTGACCGCCGCCGGCAGGCTGGTGGACGACCCGCACAAGCCTCGCCTGTTGCTGACCTTCAAGAGTGGCCGCGAAGTGTTCCTGGGGCAGGCGCCGGCCGATAATTCGGCGATGTGGCCGATGGGCATCCCGCGCCTGAAGTTTCCCCGAGAGGCGCCGAGTCGTTCCACCCTCAAGCTCGAAGAGGCCTGGCACCATTTCATTCCTCGCCAGGAGTGGGACGAGCGCCTGCACAGCGACATGACCGGGGTGGACCTGGGCGCGGCGCCGGGCGGTTGGACCTGGCAGTTGGTCAACCGCGGCATGCTGGTCACGGCCATCGACAATGGTCCGATGGCCGAGAGCCTGATGGAGACTGGCCTGGTGCAGCACCTGATGGCGGATGGCTTCACCTTCAAGCCCAAGCAGCCGGTGGACTGGATGGTCTGCGACATCGTCGAGAAACCGGCGCGCAACGCGGCGATGCTGGAAGAGTGGATTGGCGACGGGCACTGTCGCGAGGCGGTGGTCAACCTCAAGTTGCCGATGAAACAGCGCTATGCCGAAGTCAAGCGCCTGCTCGAACGCATCGCCGAGGGCTTCAAGGCCCGCGGCATCAAGGTCGAGATCGGCTGCAAGCAGCTGTACCACGACCGCGAGGAAGTGACCTGTCATTTGCGGCGGTTGGACACCGGCAAGCCCAAGTCCCGCTAGGACGGGTCTGTGGCTAGGCGCATTTGTTAAGAGCCCCGGCATTGCGCGACAATGCCGGTCAGTATCTGGAGTAGAACATGAGTGAAATGAACGACACACCGGTCGACGGCACGCTGGATGCCACCGGCCTCAATTGCCCCGAGCCGGTGATGATGCTGCACCAACACATCCGCGACCTGGTGCCTGGCGGGCTGCTGAAAGTGATCGCCACCGATCCCTCGACGCGCCGCGACATCCCCAAGTTCTGTGTGTTTCTCGACCACGAACTGGTGGGCCAGGACGAAGTGGATGGCACCTACCGCTACTGGATCCGCAAGAAACTCGCCTAGCCTCGCGTACGGCTGATGCGAATCTGCTGGCGTGCGCTGCGTGCCAGGCGGATCGACAGCATCAGCGCCGCGCAGCTCAAGCCTACGATCAAACCCTGCCACAACCCGCTCGGGCCGCTGGCCGCGCCGAGCCAGTCGGTGAGGCCGAGGGCATAGCCCACCGGCAGGCCGATGCCCCAATAGGCAAACAACGTCAGGATCATCGTCACCCGCGTGTCCTGATAGCCACGCAGCGCGCCCGCCGCCGTCACCTGGATCGCGTCGGAAAACTGGAACAGGGCCGCGTAGACGATCAGCATCGACGCGACCTCGATCACCACCGGGTCGGCGGTATAGATCGCGGCGATGGGGCCGCGCAGGGCGAACATCAGGCTCGCCGACAGGCATGCATACGCCAGCGCGGTGCCCATGCCCACGCCCGCGGCGAAGCGCGCTTCACGGGGCTGGGCGCGTCCCAGTGCCTGACCGACCCGAACCGTCACGGCCATGCCCAAGGAGTAGGGGATCATGAACACCAGGGAGCTGAAGTTCAGGGCAATCTGGTGCCCGGCGACCACGGTGGCGCCAAGGCTGCCGATCAACAATGCAATCACCGCGAAAATACTCGACTCGGCGAATACTGCGATACCAATCGGCAGGCCGATGCCGAGCAGGCGCTGGATGACGGCCCACTGCGGCCAGTCGAAACGGCTGAACAGATGGCTCGATTGATAGGCCGGCGCCCACCGGGCCCAACCGGCCATGCCCAGGGCCATGACCCACATCACGATGGCCGTGGCCCAGCCGCAACCGACGCCGCCCATGGCCGGCACGCCCAGGTGCCCATAAATGAAGATGTAGTTGAGCGGAATGTTCAGTGCCAGCCCGCACAACCCCAGCACCATCGCTGGCCGGGTGCGTCCCAGGCCATCGCTGAAGCAGCGCAGTACGTGATACAGCGCCACCGCCGGAAGGCCGGTACCGATGCCGCGCAGGTACTCCATGCACGGGCCGATCAGTTCGGGGTCGACCTTCATGATGTGCAGGATCGGCTCGGCGCTGAACAGCGCCAGCGTGGCGATCAGCCCCACCACCAGCGCCAGCCACAGTGCCTGGCGCACCAGCGGGCCGATGTCGCCAAACGCGCCGGCGCCAAAGCGCTGGGCGACTTTCGGGGTGGTGGCCAGCAACGTACCGGTCATCAACAGGAACACCGGCACCCAGATCGAATTGCCCAGCGCCACCGCCGCCAGGTCCCGCGGGCCGACACGGCCGGCCATCACCGCATCGACGAAGCCCATGGCGGTGGTCGCCAGTTGCGCCACCATGATCGGCAATGCCAGGGCCAGCAGTGTCTTGAACTCCAGGCGGACCCGGGCCGGGCGGGAGAGGAGGGCGGGTGTGTCGATCACAGGTTTCACAGGCGAAGCGTCCGAAAGAATAAGCGCAAGGCGGCGAATTCTACGCGTTGACGCAGTGGTCAGGAAAAAACCTGTGTTAGGGATTTGTAATCATGCACTCGGCGCGTGAGTTTTTGTGGCGAGGGGATTTATCCCCGTTGGGTGCGTAGCACCCCTTGCTATCATTGCGACTGCTTTGCAGTCGAGCGGGGATAAATCCCCTCGCCACAACATCATTCGCTCTTGGTAATGCGCAGACCTACCGGAGCGCCTACACTGCCCACCCCGCCACAGGAGCTTCGCCATGCTGATCGTCGCCGACGAAAACATCCCCCTGCTCGATGCATTTTTTCAAGGTTTCGGTGAAATCCGCCGAGTGGCCGGGCGGGGGATCGATCGGGCGATGGTCGAGCAGGCCGATGTGCTGCTGGTGCGATCGGTCAGCCAGGTCAATCGGGCGCTGCTGGAGGGCAGCCAGGTGCGCTTCGTGGGCACGTGCACCATCGGCACCGATCACCTGGACCTGGAGTATTTCGCCGAAGCCGGGATCCGCTGGGCCAGTGCCCCGGGCTGCAATGCCCGGGGCGTGGTGGACTACGTGCTGGGCAGCCTCATGGCCCTGGCTGAAATCGAGGGCGCGAACCTTGAGCAACGGACTTTCGGCGTGGTCGGCGCGGGCCAGGTGGGTGGGCGCTTGATCAAAGTGCTCCAGGGGCTGGGCTGGACCGTGAAGGTCTGCGATCCACCGCGCCAGGTCGCCGAGGGCGGTGACTATGTCAGCCTGGAGCAGATCATCGAGCAGTGCGATGTCATCAGCCTGCACACGCCGCTGACCCGTGACGGCGAGCAACCGACCTGGCACCTGTTCGACGAAGCGCGTTTGAACCGGCTCAAGCCCGGGACCTGGCTCATCAATGCCGCCCGTGGCCCGGTGATCGACAATGCGGCGTTGCGCGAGGTGCTGCTGGAGCGCGAAGACCTGCAAGCGGTGCTGGACGTCTGGGAGCAGGAGCCGACCGTGGACGTGGACCTGGCCGACCTGTGCGTCATCGCCACCCCGCACATTGCCGGCTACAGTCTCGATGGCCGCCAGCGCGGCACGGCGCAGATCTACCAGGCCTTGTGCGATTTCCTGCAACAACCGGTGGCCGTCAGCCTGAGCGACCTGCTGCCCCGGCCCTGGCTGGGCGGTGTCACCCTGGATGCCGACACCGACCCCGCCTGGGCCCTCGCCGCGCTGTGCCGCGGTGTGTACGACCCGCGCCGCGACGATGCGGATTTTCGCCGCAGCCTGGTGGGCACGGTCAGTGAGCAGCGCAGCGCCTTCGATGCGTTGCGCAAGCACTATCCGCCGCGCCGGGAGATCGACAGCTTGAACGTGGCTATCGAAGGACAGTCGCCGGCCTTGCAACAGATCGTGACCGCGCTGGGTGCCACCCTGTTGTAATCAGGCACAAAAAACCCGACACCAAGGTCGGGTTCAGGCGAAGACGGGCTGTATCACTTTTGTTCGGCAGGTTTGACCAGTCGTTTTTCCAGTTCGCTGCAAGCCTTCTGGATCATGTCCTCGGTGATCGGTACTTCGCGCCCTTGGGCATCGATGAACGAACAGCCCAGGGACTGGTCCGGTTGCGTGCGGATTACTTGGATCTTGTCGTCGCTGCTGTGTTGCAAGGACATGGCCTGTCTCCTCATCAGGTTGTGTGCCTACTGTAATGTCGCCAGGTGACCGAGCCATGACACTCCTTGTGGGTTCATGGCGACACCTGTACTCAACCAGAAACACAGTCGCGTTTCCAGCCAGACTTTAGACCGATAACATCTAGCCGCTAGTCGTTGCGGTCATATTCAACCGGACTCATTCTGATTCAACTTGGTTCCCTTGTTTTTCGATGCCGTTGGCGGCCTTTTTCCCTTTATCGGACGTTTCTGATGCTTTCTTCCCAACATCGCCGTGCCATACGCCTGGCCAGCGGCTTCATCGCGCCTTATCGCAAGCAAGTGGCTGGCGCATTGTTGGCACTCGTTGTCACTGCCGGCATCACCCTGTCCATGGGGCAAGGCATCCGATTGCTGGTGGACCAGGGCTTCATGACCCGATCACCGCACCTGCTCAATCAGTCCATCGCCCTGTTCATGGTGTTGGTGATCGCGCTGGCGATGGGCACCTTTGCCCGTTTCTATCTGGTGTCGTGGATCGGCGAGCGGGTGGTGGCCGACATCCGCCGGCAGGTCTTCAACCATTTGGTATACCTGCACCCGGGCTTCTACGAAAACAACCGCAGTTCGGAAATCCAGTCGCGCCTGACCGCCGACACCACGTTGCTGCAGTCGGTGATCGGCTCGTCGCTGTCCTTGTTCCTGCGCAACGCCTTGATGGTGGTGGGTGGCATCGTGCTGCTGTTCGTCACCAACCCCAAGCTGACCAGCATCGTGGTGATCGCGCTGCCGTTGGTGCTGGCACCGATCCTGCTGTTCGGTCGCCGGGTGCGCAGCCTCTCGCGCCAGAGCCAGGACCGCATCGCCGACGTTGGCAGCTATGTTTCCGAAACCCTTGGCCAGATCAAGACCGTGCAGGCCTACAACCACCAGGTCCAGGATGAGCAACGTTTTTCCGTCACAGTGGAGCAGGCTTTCGATACCGCACGCAAACGTATCGTCCAGCGGTCCTGGCTGATCACCCTGGTGATCGTACTGGTCCTGGGGGCAGTGGGTGTGATGTTGTGGGTGGGCGGCATGGACGTGATCGCCGGGCGTATCTCTGGTGGCGAACTGGCGGCCTTCGTGTTCTACAGCCTGATCGTCGGCAGTGCCTTCGGAACCCTGAGCGAGGTGATCGGCGAGTTGCAACGGGCGGCTGGCGCGGCGGAGCGTATCGCCGAGTTGCTGCGTTCGGAGAACATCATCCAGCCGCCGAGCACCGGTCTGGTGACGCTGCCGGAACGGGTCCGAGGCGATCTGCGCCTTGAGGGCGTGCGTTTTTCCTACCCGTCCCGGCCGGACAGCTATGCGGTCGATGGCCTTGACCTGACCGTCCAGGCTGGCGAGACACTGGCCCTGGTCGGGCCTTCCGGGGCGGGCAAGTCGACGGTGTATGACCTGTTGCTGCGCTTCTACGACCCGGCGCAGGGGCAGATTCTCATCGACAATGTGCCGCTGACCCGACTCGACCCCCTGGACCTGCGCCGCCATTTCGCCCTGGTTTCGCAAAACCCGGCGCTGTTTTTTGGCACGGTTGAAGAAAATATACGTTACGGCAATCCACAGGCGACGTCCGAGCAGGTGCGCGAAGCCGCGCAGATCGCCCACGCCCACGATTTTATCGAGAAAATGCCCGACGGCTATCAAACTCACTTGGGCGACGGTGGCCTGGGGTTATCCGGCGGTCAGCGCCAGCGCCTGGCCATCGCCCGGGCGCTGCTGGTGGATGCGCCGATCCTGCTGCTGGACGAAGCCACCAGCGCCCTCGATGCGCAAAGTGAACACCTGATCCAGCAAGCCCTGCCGAGCCTGATGAAAAACCGCACCACCCTGGTCATCGCCCACCGCCTGGCCACGGTCAAGAACGCCGACCGGATCGCAGTGATGGATCAGGGCAAGGTCGTTGCCGTGGGAACCCACCAGGAACTGGTCGCCAGCAACGCGCTGTATGCGCGGTTGGCGGCGTTGCAGTTCAATGTGGGGGTAGAAGCGGCGACCGACTAAGCACAGCAGGCTCCTGAGTGTTCGCGGATTCAGGTTCACCAAAGGTCTCCTGTGGGAGCGAGCTTGCTCGCGAAAGCGGTGTGTCAGTCGATGGAGATGTTGGACAGGCCGGGCCTCTTCGCGGGCAAGCCCGCTCCCACAGGTTGATCGTTGGTGGGCACAGGATGTGTGTTCACCGTAGATCCCTTGTGGGAGCGAGCTTGCTCGCGAAGGCGGTGGGTCAGTCGATGGAGATGTTGGACAGGCCGGGCCTCTTCGCGGGCAAGCCCGCTCCCACAGGTTGATCGTGGGTGGGCACAGGATGTGTGTTCACCGTAGATCCCTTGTGGGAGCGAGCTTGCTCGCGAAAGCGGTGTGTTAGTCGATGGAGATGTTGGACAGGTCGGGCCTCTTCGCGGGCAAGCCCGCTCCCACAGGGTCCAGCAAGCGAGCAAAAAGAAATGCCCGCATCTTTCGATGCGGGCATTTTTTCTTCTCAGCAACAGCTTCCGCTAATAATCACTGATCATCAAAATACCGCTCATGCCAGTCCACCAACGGCTGCGGTGAGTTGAGTTTCTGGCCGTAGATCACCGAGTACGACAAGACGTTCTGCACGTATTGGCGTGTTTCGTCGAAGGGGATGCTTTCGACCCAGACGTCGAAGCTCAGGTGGTCGGCGCCGCGCAGCCACTGGCGCACGCGGCCTGGGCCGGCGTTGTAGGCCGCCGATGCCAGGACGCGGTTGCCGTTGAACTGGCTGTGGACCTGGCTCAGGTAAGCCGCGCCAAGCTGGATGTTCTTGTCCGGATTCAGCACTTGCTGCGGCGAGGCCAGCGGAATGCTGAACTTGCGTGCGGTTTCCTTGGCCGTGCCGGGCATCAGTTGCATCAGGCCGGCAGCACCGACGCCGGAGCGGGCGTCGTCCATGAAGGCACTTTCCTGGCGGGTGATCGCGAACACCCAGCTTGAATGCAGGCCGCGGACCTTGGCTTCGCGCACCAGCGTGTCGCGGTGGGCCATCGGGAAGCGGATGTCCAGGTCGTCCCAGTACTTGGCCTGGCTGATGGTACGGATGGCCGGGAAATACCACTTCAGGTCGTAGGCCAGTTTGGCCTGGGCGACCATTTCGTCCCGATTGAAATGCCGGCTGACGTGGTACCACTCGCGGCGTCCATCGACGATGTCGCCGCGGGCGTGGAATTCCAGTGCACGGCGCACGCCAGGGGTGTTGCGTACTTTGTTGATCAGCGCCTGGCTCATCACCAGTGGCTTGTTGACGAGCGAGTAGGGCGACTGGGAGCGGTCAGCGGCCAGGAAACCGTAGAAATCGCGCTCGCGGGCCAGGTGCTTGTAGAGCGTCAGTGCCTCGGGGTTCTGGGGTTGGGCCAGTTCGAGGGTGCGGGCCTGCCAGTAGCGCCAGCGGTTGGTGCTGGCCAGCGACTCGGGCAGGCGGCGGGTCAATTGGTAGGCGTCGTCCCAGCGAGCCAGGCGCAACAGCAGGCGCAGGCGCCATTCGGAAACGGTGTCGTCCCGTAGCTCCGGGTCGTACTGGGTCATCACGGCCAGGGCGCGACTGTCGAAACGCTTGGCCAGGGTCAGGCCGATTTCCCGGGCGATCGCGACTTTCTCATCCCGGGAAAAACGCATGGTGCTGGCATAGCCGTCCAGCAGGGCCATGGCTTTGTCAGGGTCCTGGCGTGCCAGGCGACGCAGGCCCAGGCTGACGATATCGGACATCGGTTCGTCGGCCGGCAGGAAGCGCGACGGCTGGTTGAGCAATTCGGGTTTCTGCGCCACATCCACCAGCAGCTTGCCACGGGGGGCGAGGGTGGTCATGGCATTGACCAGGCTGTTGGCCAATGGGTAATTACGCGCCTGGGCGGCGAGTTTGGCGCGCTCCCAGCGCTTCTGTTCGGTCAACTGGCCCTGGGCTGCCCACATGCCGAACAGGGTGTCGCAGGCGTCGGGCTGGGATTTGCCGGTGAGCCAGAGTTTTTCGGTATTGGCGTAGCCTTCGGCCTTCAAGCCATGGCTGAGCTGGTACTGCGCGTTGAGGCAGTCCAGTTCGGTGAAGTTGAGCTTGGGGTCGTAGTATTTGACGAACGTGTCCCAGTCGCCGCGATCAGCCAGCCAGCGCAACCAGCGCAATTTCATCCAGTTGGCCTGGGGCAGGTCGCCGTGTTCGGCGAGGAATTTCTCGATCTCGGCGTTGCTGGCGCTCTTGAGGCGAGCGGTCAGTTCGTCGTAGGCCAGGTACGGTTCCAGCGGATAGTCACGCAGGGCCTGGCTGTAGCGCAAGTAGGGGCCCGAATCGCCCTTGGCCAAGGCCCGCTTGGCCTCATCGTAATACTGGCGCTGGGTAGAAATATCCACGGCCTGGGCGGATTGAACGGCAGTGGCACAGACAAATAGACACGATAGAACACTGAAAAGGCGACTGCGCATGAGACATCCGGGCAGAAAAAACATGACAAGCCCAGGGGGAACCTGGGGTAACTGTCTGTAGCTTAGCCTTTTGCCAGCAACCGGCGAAAGCTTTGCGGGGCCGTTGGTATCAGTTCGCAACATTTGTGCGGCATAACCGCTAAAGGGCGCATTGGCGACGAAATTGGCGGCCCTGGCCGGGCGCTTCTCAGGTAGAATGCGCGCCCGGTTTTTGGAGAAGCTCATGACCCTGCTCAAATTCAGCGATGTGTCCCTTGCTTTCGGCGCGATGCCGTTGTTGGACAAGGTGTCCTGGCAGATCGCCCGTGGTGAGCGGGTGTGCATCATCGGCCGCAATGGCACTGGCAAGTCCAGCATGATGAAGCTGGTCAAGGGCGATCAGAAGCCCGATGACGGCTCGGTCTGGCGTGCGCCAGGCCTGAAAATCGGCGAACTGCCTCAGGAACTGCCGGTAGCCGACGAGCGGACCGTGTTCGACGTGGTTGCCGAGGGCCTCGACGGTGTCGGCGCGCTGCTGGCCGAATATCACCACCTGAGCCAGAACATCGTCACCGACGCGGACCTGGACAAGCTGATGCACGTCCAGCAGGACCTCGAAGCCCGTGATGGCTGGCGTCTGCAGCAACTGGTCGACAGCACCCTGAGCCGCCTGCAACTGCCGGCCGACAAGACCCTCGCCGAATTGTCCGGCGGCTGGCGTCGTCGCGTTTTGCTGGCCCAGGCCCTGGTGTCCGAGCCGGACCTGCTGCTGCTCGACGAACCGACCAACCACCTGGACATCGGTGCGATTGCCTGGCTTGAAGAAGCCTTGAAGGACTTCCAGGGTGCGGTGCTGTTCATCACCCACGACCGTTCCTTTCTGCAAAACCTGGCCACCCGCATCCTTGAGCTGGACCGTGGCGGCCTGATCGACTGGAACGGCGACTACGCCAGCTTCCTGGTGCACAAGGAAGCCGTGCTGGCGGCGGAAGAGACCGCCAACGCCCTGTTCGACAAGCGCCTGGCCCAGGAAGAAGTCTGGATCCGCCAGGGTATCAAGGCTCGTCGTACCCGTAACGAAGGCCGGGTACGTGCCCTCAAGGCGCTGCGCGTCGAGCGCAGCGAACGCCGTGAGCGCACCGGCAAGGCCAATATCCAACTGGAAACGGCCGAAAAATCCGGCAAACAGGTCATGGTGCTGGAGAACGTCAGCTTCGCCCATCCCGGCGGGCCATTCCTGGTCAAGGATTTTTCCATGGTCCTGCAGCGTGGCGACCGCATCGGCCTGCTGGGTGCCAACGGCACCGGCAAGACCACTCTGCTCAAGCTGATGCTCGGTGGCCTGGTCCCGAGCAGTGGCAAGGTGGAAGAGGGCACGAAGATCGACGTGGCCTACTTCGACCAGTTGCGCCATCAGTTGGATCTGGAAAAAACCGTGATCGACAACGTGGCCGAAGGCCGCGATTTCATCGAGATCGATGGCCAGAGCCGCCATGTATTGAGCTATCTGGGCGATTTCCTGTTCAGCCCGCAGCGGGCCCGCACGCCAGTCAAGGCGCTGTCGGGTGGCGAGCGCGCGCGCTTGCTGCTGGCCAAGCTGTTCAGCAAGCCGGCGAACCTGCTGGTGCTCGACGAGCCGACCAACGACCTGGACGTGGAAACCCTGGAACTGCTGGAAGAAGTGCTGCTGACCTTCAATGGCACGGTGCTGATGGTCAGTCACGACCGGGCATTCCTCGACAACGTGGTCACCAGCACCCTGGTGTTCGAAGGCGAAGGCCGGGTTCGCGAATACGTTGGCGGTTACCAGGACTGGCTGCGCCAGGGCGGTTCGCCGCGTCTTCTGGGCGTGACCGAGAGCAAGTCCGGCAAGGCCGACCTGAACTCGGCCGTGGTCAAGGCCGAGCCGGCCCCGGTGCCCGCTGCCGCCGCTCCGGCCCCGGTGAAGAAGAAACTCAGCTACAAGCTGCAGCGTGAGCTGGAAGCCTTGCCCGGTGATATCGATGCGAAGGAGCAGCAGATCGCAGCGGTGGAAGCCGAGATGGCCGACACCGGGTTCTACCAGCGACCTGCTGCTGAAACCGCCAAAGTGATTGCGCACCTGGAGCAACTGCAGGCCGAGCTGGATGCATTGGTCGAGCGTTGGGCCGAGCTGGACGCTTGAGCCCGCACGCTCAATGACCGTGGCGAGGGGATTTGCTGCCGCCTGAGGGCGAGGCACTCACCGCCAGGGGGCTGCTACGCAGCCCAGCGGGAGCAAGCTCCCTCGCCACGGTCATTGAGCTGAGTTCCTTGGTGAATCAGCTGCGCTTGATCAGGTGCACCGCCAGCACATCGCACGGTGCGCCATGCAGCACGTCGTTGGCGGTGGAGCCCAGCAGAAGTGCCAGGCCGTGGCGGCCATGGCTGCCGACGACGATCAGGTCGCAACCCTGTTCCTTGGCCAGGTGATGGATTTCCTGGCGCGGTTGGCCGTAGGTCAAGTGACTGAATTCCTTTTTCAGCGCCGGGTACTTCACGATCAGCCGGTCAAGGCGCTCCTTGGCCTGGTCGAATTGCTGTTGCTGCAATTGGGACAGGTCCATGGGAACGTCGCCGCCAAAGGCCATGGCCATCGGCTCGACGATGTGCACCAGCGACAGCTTGGTCTCCCGGCCTTCGCAAAGGGCGAGGGCGCGCTTGACGACGGGATCGCATTCTTCAGTGAGGTCGACGGCGACCAGAACGTGTTCGTAGTACATGGAAGGCACTCCAGAGAATTGCGATACGGTAAGTATGGCTGGTTTCAAGCGCATTGACGGCGACGCAGTCAATGGCTCCTCAAAATTCGGGAGTACGAATATGACGGTCTGGATAGTGGTGTCAATCCTGTTGGTGGTGTTAAGTCCTCTGGCATGGTTGCGGCCCTCCCGTGTTCAGAGTGGTCGGATGGCCCTGCGCATGGAGGCACGGCGCCTTGGCCTGGCCATGCAACTGGCGCCGCAGGAATGGCCTCACTGGCTCGGCCAGCAGCCGCCAAACCCTTGTGCCCAGTACCATCGGCCGCGGCGCGGCAAGCAGCCGGACAGCTGGAGTTACTGGCAGTCCGCGCCCGGCGTGTGGGTCAACCAGTGGCGAGAGGTTTGCCAGGATGAGGCGTTGCTTGTGCATTTCGAAAAGTTGCCGGCCAACGTCTACAAGGTCGAGGCTGATCGGCAAATGATCGCCTTGTATTGGGGCGAAAAGGGCGAAACCAGTGTTTTGCAGCATATTGCCGAGGTGCTCAAGGCCCTGGCCTGAGTCGTAAAAAAGCCCGACAGACTCATCGGGCGGGTTGGCCAGGCAGGCCGGTAATCAAATGTCATTTCCGGGCGTTCGTTCGTAACGCCCTTGCTCGAACAATTGCAACGTGTTTGCGACAGCGTAGTCGGTTGTGCCGGCTTTGCCCGGGATTAGGGCGACTTTTCTAATAATTGATCTTATGAATGGCTGCTCATGCGGCCGGGTGTTGCGGATCCGTACGGTACGAAAATGACCGTAAAGTCGTGTTCGCGCCCTCTGTTTAGGGCGATTGACAATTGTCGGAAATTCCGTGAAGGTGACGTACCCAAATCAAACGGGCGTATGAATTGAGCGTTTGTATTTTCAGAACGTTCCTACAGAACCCGACTATCGCGTTGACGGGTGTGCCTGGCGGATTGGCGTAGCATCGACGGTAACGTCAATGCCCAACCAGCGGTCAGCGTTCAACGTGTACTGTTCAGCTTCCATATCGTGGAGATCAGTTGATGATTTACGAAGGTAAAGCCATCACGGTTAAGGCTCTTGAAAGTGGCATCGTCGAACTGAAGTTCGATCTCAAGGGTGAGTCCGTCAACAAGTTCAACCGTCTTACCCTGAATGAACTGCGTCAGGCCGTGGACACTATCAAGGCAGATGCTTCGATCAAGGGTGTGATCGTCAGCAGCGGCAAGGACGTGTTCATCGTCGGCGCCGACATCACCGAATTCGTCGACAACTTCAAGCTGCCCGATGCCGAGCTGATCGCTGGCAACCTCGAAGCCAACCGCATTTTCAGCGATTTCGAAGACCTCAACGTACCGACCGTCGTGGCCATCAACGGCATCGCCCTGGGTGGCGGCCTCGAAATGTGCCTGGCGGCGGACTACCGCGTCATGTCCACCACCGCCAAGATCGGCCTGCCGGAAGTCAAGCTGGGCATCTACCCAGGCTTCGGCGGGACCGTGCGCCTGCCGCGCCTGATCGGTGCCGACAACGCCATCGAGTGGATTGCCGCCGGCAAGGAAAACCGTGCCGAAGACGCGCTGAAAGTCGGCGCCGTGGACGCCGTGGTTGAACCTGGCAAGCTCCAGGCTGCGGCCCTTGAGACGATCAAGCGCTCCATCAGCGGCGAGTTCGACTACAAGGCCAAGCGCCAGCCGAAGCTGGAAAAACTCAAGCTCAACGCCATCGAGCAGATGATGGCCTTCGAAACCGCCAAGGGCTTCGTTGCCGGCCAGGCTGGCCCGAACTACCCAGCCCCGGTCGAAGCGATCAAGACCATCCAGAAAGCCGCGAACTTCGGTCGCGACAAGGCCCTGGAAGTCGAAGCCGCCGGCTTCGTCAAACTGGCCAAGACCTCGGCTGCACAGAGCCTGATCGGCCTGTTCCTCAATGATCAGGAACTGAAGAAAAAGGCCAAGGCCTACGACGAGATCGCCCGTGACGTGAAGCAGGCAGCCGTACTCGGTGCCGGCATCATGGGTGGTGGTATCGCCTACCAGTCGGCGTCCAAGGGCACGCCGATCCTGATGAAGGACATCAACGAGCACGGGATCGAGCAGGGCCTGGCCGAAGCCGCCAAGCTGCTGGTGGGTCGCGTCGATAAAGGTCGCATGACCGCTGCGAAGATGGCCGAAGTGCTCAACGGCATTCGTCCGACCCTGTCCTACGGCGATTTCGGCCATGTCGACCTGGTGGTCGAGGCGGTCGTGGAAAACCCGAAGGTCAAGCAGGCGGTACTGGCTGAAGTCGAAGACAAGGTCAAAGAGGACACCATCCTCGCGTCGAACACCTCGACCATCTCCATTTCGCTGCTGGCCAAGGCCCTCAAGCGCCCGGAAAACTTCGTCGGCATGCACTTCTTCAACCCGGTGCACATGATGCCGCTGGTGGAAGTGATCCGTGGCGAGAAGTCCAGCGAGCAGGCGATTGCCACCACCGTGGCCTACGCCAAGAAAATGGGCAAGAACCCGATCGTCGTCAACGATTGCCCGGGCTTCCTGGTCAACCGCGTGCTGTTCCCGTACTTTGGCGGTTTCGCCAAGCTGGTCAGCGCGGGCGTGGACTTCGTGCGCATCGACAAGATCATGGAAAAATTCGGCTGGCCGATGGGCCCGGCGTACCTGATGGATGTGGTCGGCATCGACACTGGCCACCACGGTCGCGACGTCATGGCCGAAGGCTTCCCGGACCGCATGAAAGACGACCGTCGTTCGGCTGTCGACGTGCTTTATGAAGCCAAGCGCCTGGGCCAGAAGAACGGCAAGGGCTTCTATGCCTACGAGACCGACAAGCGCGGCAAGCAGAAGAAAGTCGCCGATCCGTCGGTGCTGGAAGTGCTCAAGCCGATCGTCTACGAGCAGCGCGAGGTCACTGACGAGGACATCATCAACTGGATGATGATCCCGCTGTGCCTGGAAACCGTGCGTTGCCTGGAAGACGGCATCGTCGAAACGGCTGCCGAAGCCGACATGGGCCTGGTCTACGGTATCGGCTTCCCTCCATTCCGTGGCGGTGCGCTGCGCTACATCGATTCGATCGGTGTGGCCGAGTTCGTTGCCCTGGCTGACCAGTACGCTGATCTGGGCGCGCTGTACCACCCGACCGCGAAGCTGCGTGAAATGGCCAAGAACGGCCAGAGCTTCTTCGGTTAAGCGCCCAACGACTAGAGCGAGAGAACATTTATGAGCTTGAATCCTAGAGACGTCGTGATTGTCGACTTCGGTCGTACGCCGATGGGCCGCTCCAAGGGCGGCATGCACCGCAACACCCGCGCCGAAGACATGTCGGCGCACCTGATCAGCAAACTGCTGGAACGCAACGTCAAGGTCGACCCCAATGAAGTCGAGGACGTGATCTGGGGCTGCGTGAACCAGACCCTGGAGCAGGGCTGGAACATCGCCCGCATGGCGTCGCTGATGACCCAGATTCCTCACACGGCAGCCGGCCAGACGGTCAGCCGCCTGTGCGGTTCGTCCATGAGCGCGCTGCACACCGCCGCCCAGGCGATCATGACCGGCAACGGCGACGTGTTCGTCGTCGGCGGTGTCGAGCACATGGGCCACGTGAGCATGATGCACGGCGTCGATCCGAACCCGCACATGTCGCTGTACGCGGCGAAAGCCTCGGGCATGATGGGCCTGACCGCGGAAATGCTCGGCAAGATGCACGGCATTACCCGTGAGCAGCAGGACGCCTTCGGCGTGCGCTCCCACCAGCTCGCCCACAAGGCGACCGTGGAAGGCAAGTTCAAGGACGAAATCATCCCGATGCAGGGCTATGACGAGAACGGCTTCCTGAAGCTGTTCGACTACGACGAAACCATTCGTCCGGAAACCACCCTGGAAAGCCTGGCGACCCTCAAGCCGGCGTTCAACCCGAAGGGTGGCACCGTGACTGCCGGTACGTCGTCGCAGATCACCGACGGTGCCTCGTGCATGATCGTGATGTCGGCCCAGCGTGCCCAAGACCTGGGCATCCAGCCGATGGCGGTAATTCGCTCCATGGCCGTGGCGGGTGTGGATCCGGCGATCATGGGTTATGGTCCGGTACCGGCCACGCAGAAAGCCTTGAAGCGTGCCGGCCTGAGCATCTCCGATATCGACTTCTTCGAGCTCAACGAAGCGTTCGCCGCACAGGCCCTGCCGGTGCTGAAAGATCTGAAAGTGCTCGACAAGATGAACGAGAAGGTTAACCTGCACGGCGGCGCGATCGCCCTGGGCCACCCATTCGGTTGCTCCGGTGCGCGTATCTCCGGCACGTTGCTCAACGTGATGAAACAGAACGGCGGCACGTTTGGCGTGTCCACCATGTGCATTGGTCTCGGCCAGGGCATCGCCACTGTCTTCGAACGCGTCTAAGCGTTGCGTCGATGGAAGCCGGGGCCAAGTGCCCCGGTTTTTGTTTTTCCGGGTTTAGTAGAAAGAAATTTTGTTTTTATTTTGAAAAGAATTCAGTGAGGGCCAAAGCATGCCGATACAACCTGGGCTCTACCAACATTACAAGGGTCCGCAGTACCGCGTATTCAGTATTGCGCGGCATTCCGAGACCGAGGAAGAAGTGGTCTTCTATCAAGCCCTGTATGGCGATTACGGCTTCTGGGTGCGTCCCTTGAGCATGTTCCAGGAGTCCGTCGAGGTTGACGGCGAACAGGTGCCACGCTTTGCTTTGGTGCAGGCCGAGGAAAGCATTTTTCCCAAGCGTTGAGGCCAACCTGCGGGCAACCCTGCGCTTGACCTCACCTTGCAGCCACTATATATAGCGGTGCCGCGTCAGGCGCCAACCGCCTTTCACTTTTTAGCATTCAGGAATTTTCTGATCCATGGGCAAATCGCTGGTCATTGTGGAATCCCCGGCTAAGGCCAAGACCATCAACAAGTATCTGGGCAACCAATACGTGGTGAAGTCGAGTATCGGCCATATCCGAGACCTGCCCACCAGCGGTTCGGCTAGCGCCAGCAAGGAGCCAGCCGCCAAGCGCGGCAAGGCGGCTGCCGGTGAAGCGCCGGCGCTGTCGCCGAAAGACAAGGCGCGCAAGCAGCTGGTCTCGCGCATGGGGGTTGATCCGGAACACGGCTGGAAAGCCAAGTACGAGATCCTCCCAGGCAAGGAAAAGGTCATCGAAGAACTGCGTCGGCTCGCCAAAGACGCCGACACCATCTATCTCGCGACGGACTTGGACCGCGAAGGGGAAGCCATTGCCTGGCACCTGCGCGAAGCCATCGGTGGGGATGACAGCCGCTACAAGCGCGTGGTGTTCAACGAAATCACCAAGAAGGCGATCCAGGAAGCCTTCTCCCAGCCGGGCGAGCTGGATATCCACCGGGTCAACGCCCAGCAGGCACGGCGCTTTCTCGATCGTGTAGTGGGCTACATGGTCTCGCCGCTGCTGTGGGCCAAGATCGCCCGCGGCCTGTCGGCCGGACGCGTACAGTCCGTGGCGGTCAAGCTGGTGGTGGAGCGCGAGCGGGAAATCCGTGCGTTCATCCCCGAGGAATACTGGGAAGTCCACGCCGACCTCGGCACCGCCAAGGGCGCTACCGTGCGCTTCGAAGTGGCCCGCGAGAAGGGCGAGGCCTTCAAGCCGCTCAATGAAGCCCAGGCCATGGCCGCGCTGGAGAAGCTCAAGGCATCCAGCTACAGCATCGTCAAGCGCGAGGACAAGCCGACCAGCAGCAAGCCGTCGGCGCCGTTCATTACCTCCACGCTGCAACAGGCCGCGAGCAACCGCCTGGGCTTTGGCGTGAAGAAAACCATGATGATGGCCCAGCGTCTGTACGAAGCCGGCTACATCACCTATATGCGTACCGACTCGACCAACCTCTCGGCCGATGCCGTGG
This sequence comes from Pseudomonas chlororaphis, assembly GCA_001023535.1. Lineage (NCBI taxonomy): Bacteria > Pseudomonadati > Pseudomonadota > Gammaproteobacteria > Pseudomonadales > Pseudomonadaceae > Pseudomonas > Pseudomonas chlororaphis. Next base: position 3,883,057 of record CP011020.1, on the reverse strand, counting down.
CGATGGCGCGCACTTATATAGAAAGCGAGTTCGGCAAGAAATACCTGCCGGACACGCCCAACGTCTACAGCAGCAAGGAAGGCGCACAAGAGGCTCACGAAGCGATTCGTCCGTCCGACGCCAATACCGAGCCAAGCAAGCTGTCTGGCATGGAGCGCGATGCCGAGCGTCTCTACGAGCTGATCTGGCGCCAGTTCCTGGCCTGCCAGATGCTGCCGGCGCAATACCTGTCGACGACGGTCAGCGTGGGTGCTGGCGATTTCGAGCTGCGCGCCAAGGGCCGCATCCTCAAGTTCGACGGCTACACCCGCGTCATGCCGCAAATCACCAAGCCTGGGGATGACGACGTCCTGCCGGACATGGCCCAGGGCGACGTGATGAAGCTGATCAAGCTTGATCCGACCCAGCATTTCACCAAGCCGCCGGCTCGCTATTCGGAAGCCAGCCTGGTCAAGGAAATGGAAAAACGTGGTATCGGTCGTCCTTCGACCTATGCGGCGATCATTTCCACCATCCAGGATCGTGGCTATGTGGCGCTGCACAACCGTCGGTTCTATTCGGAAAAGATGGGTGACATTGTTACCGAGCGCCTGTCCGAGAGCTTCTCGAACCTGATGGACTACGGCTTCACCGCTGGCATGGAAGAGAACCTCGACGACGTGGCCCAGGGCGAGCGCGACTGGAAGAACGTGCTCGACGAGTTCTACGGCGACTTCAAGAAAAAACTCGAAGTGGCCGAAAGCCCGGAAAGTGGCATGCGGGCGAACCAGCCGGTCATGACCGACATTCCATGCCTGACCTGCGGTCGTCCGATGCAGATCCGCACAGCGTCCACCGGCGTGTTCCTCGGTTGCTCGGGCTACAGCCTGCCACCCAAGGAGCGCTGCAAGGCGACCGTCAACCTGGTGCCTGGCGATGAAATCGCTGCGGACGACGAGGGTGAGTCCGAATCCCTGGTGTTGCGTGGCAAGCATCGCTGCCCGATCTGCAGCACGGCGATGGACGCCTACCTGCTGGATGAAAAGCGCAAGTTGCACATCTGCGGCAACAACCCGGACTGTGCCGGCTACGAGATCGAAGAGGGCTCCTATCGCATCAAGGGCTACGAAGGCCCTAGCTTGGAATGCGACAAGTGCGGCAGCGAGATGCAGCTCAAGACCGGTCGTTTCGGCAAGTTCTTCGGTTGCACCAACCCAACCTGCAAGAACACCCGCAAACTGCTCAAGAGCGGCGATGCGGCGCCACCGAAGATGGACCCGGTGAAGATGCCCGAACTCCAGTGCGAGAAGGTCAACGACACCTACATCCTGCGTGATGGTGCTTCCGGTCTGTTCCTGGCGGCCAGCCAGTTCCCGAAAAACCGCGAGACCCGTGCGCCACTGGTGATGGAGATCGTGCCGCACAAGGACGAGATCGATCCGAAGTACCATTTCCTCTGCGAAGCCCCGCAGAAGGACCCGGAGGGTCGTCCGGCGGTCATCCGCTACAGCCGCAAGACCAAGGAGCAGTACGTGCAGACCGAGGTCGATGGCAAGCCAACCGGCTGGAAGGCGTTCTACGACGGTGGCAAGTGGACCGTTGAAGACAAGCGCTGACCGATAGGGCGGCTGCTTGTCGGGTGAGAACCCCCTCGTAAGCCCCAGTGAACAGGAAGGCCGCATGACAACCCCGGGGTTTTCATGCGGCCTTCCTGTTTTTGGCTTGCGGGCCTTCGGTCGATCCACGACACTGTCGCCCTTGCGTGACGCTTTTATTTTGTTGGAGAGGTGCCGCCATGGCCCACGAACTCTATACCCGCACCAATCAAAAGATTTATTTCGCCGGCCTGTCGCTCGAAGCGCTCGCCAGGGCCGAGGATGGGCGTGCGATGAATTCCCCGGCGCTGCTGCAGGCGGGGCGTGAGTCCGTGCTGTTCCACCTTTACGGTGCTCTATTGGGGTTGTGCCATGAAATTGCGGGGTTCTATCGCCTGCCGCAAGCGAATGCGTCCCGGGCCGAACAACTGCTGACCCGCGAAGTGCTGGAAACCCTCGCCATCCCGGAATTGGCCGAAATGGTCGAGCTGGCCCACAACCCGGAAACCTGGCTGGCTAAACTGTTGGCTGCCCATGCGGCGCTCTTCCAGCCGCCACGGGCCCCTCGCAAGCCCAAGGGGGACGTGACCCAGCCGTTGATCGTGGCGGTCAACCTGGACGAAGAAGAGCCTGAGCAGGTGTTGAGCCGGGAGGAGCTGGAAAGCTGGCGGCAGAACCTCAAGAGCCTGGCACTACGCTTTCGCGAAGGGCTGAATGAGTGCTGAGTTACGGCTCGGCCCAAGACATTCGCTGACAACGCTTGGTCAAGATCCCGAGCGAAGCGGTTCCGATGACTATATAATCCTCGCCTTTCGTGGAGAACAGACTTTTATGCCTACGTCCTTTCTAGAAATTGTCGAACTTCCTGATGGCCGCATCGAGCTGCGCAGGGCCGAGGATGAGGGTTCCCTGGTGACGCTGAACTTCTCCGAAGACGCCAAGGCATTCCTTCAGGGCCAGCACGTCGAGGTCGCCAAGGCGATGCTGAGCGTGGGTGTCCAGATGGCGGGGCGCCTGGTTGAAGGCGACCTCAACAAGGAAGAGGGCCCTCGGGTTCTTCATTGATCCCGTCCGTCGGCTTTTTAGAAGCACTGTACTGACCGGCTTCTCTGTTCTGGAGAAGCCCTGCGCTTGCCTTAGCCCAATCGAATATTCAAGCTTTGTGCGTCCCCGGTGCGAGCGGCGCTGATCAATTGTTGCCGCGCGGTCGCGGTCAACGGATTGATCCAGCTGACGACGGTATGGCTACGGCCCAGGCGCAACGCTTCGCAGGTCAATTGTTGCGCGCTTTGGGTCCCGCGTGGTTGAAGCAGCAGGATCCGTTCGCGATTCAGGCCGGCATCGCGCAACCAGGCTTGGGTGACGCTGGCCGGTGGGGCGATCAGCGTCAACCAGCGAGCATCCTGGTCCTGGCTCAACTCTCGCAGGATCGGCGCGAGCAGGTTCAGGCAATTCCCGGCTGCACCCCGTAACGACAGTTCGCTGAAAGCCTCGGGTTCGACGCCCCAGGGCGATTCGATGACCTCTTTCAGGACTGGAACCAGCGGTTGGGCCATGAATGCCTCGAACAGCGGCAGTTGTGTGTGTTGTGGGGTGTGAGGGAATTGCATAAAGCCTCCTTTAGCGGCGGATCACGCCGACGCTCAAGCCTTCGATGACCAGGTCCTGATCTTTCAGGTTTACTTCGATAGGCGCGAACTCGGGGTTCTCGGCAATCAACCAGACCTTGCTGCCGTCGCGCTTGAAGCGCTTGACGGTCACCTCGTCGCCGATGCGCGCCACCACGATCTGGCCATTACGGGCTTCGCGAGTGGTATGAACGGCCAGCAGGTCGCCGTCGAAGATGCCGATGTCCTTCATGCTCATGCCGTGTACCCGAAGCAGGTAATCAGCTCGCGGGTGGAAGAACGAAGGATTGATGTTGCAGGATTCCTCGACGTGTTGCTCGGCGAGGATGGGAGCACCGGCGGCCACGCGACCAATGATCGGCAGGGTAGTGTCGTCGGCCTTGGCTTCGAAGCCCGGGATACGAATGCCGCGGGAGGCCCCCGGGGTCATTTCGATTGCACCCTTGCGGGCCAGCGCCTTGAGGTGTTCTTCAGCCGCATTGGGCGACTTGAACCCCAGTTCCTGGGCGATTTCCGCACGGGTCGGCGGGTAGCCGTTGTCTTCGAGGCAACGTTTGATGAAGGCCAGAATCTCTGCTTGGCGTGGCGTCAGCTTTAGCATATTGATCGCTCTGTCTTTTTATACAGTGGCTGGGATTATATACAGTGGGCGACGCTTGGCAATCCTCCTTTTTTCACCAGGCGCTGGACGGTCGCCCGCGCCATGGCTACAGCCCGTTCAAAGGTGTGGTTAAATAGCTGACCGGGCGTTCGCAAAACGCCCCGGCAGACTTGACAACCCACAGGCTGAAACGTATGTTTCAAACAAGTGTTTGTCAGGCGGAGTAGTCATGGCCCAGTCGGAAACCGTTGAACGCATCCTCGATGCTGCCGAGCAGTTGTTCGCGGAAAAAGGTTTCGCCGAAACCTCGTTGCGCCTGATCACCAGCAAGGCCGGGGTCAACCTGGCGGCGGTGAACTATCACTTCGGTTCGAAAAAGGCCTTGATCCAGGCCGTGTTCTCGCGCTTCCTCGGGCCGTTCTGCCTGAGCCTCGACCGCGAGCTGGAGCGTCGCCAGGCCAAGCCCGAGGTCAAGCCGACCCTGGAAGAGCTGTTGGAAATCCTGGTCGAGCAAGCCCTTGTCGTGCAACCTCGCAGCGGCAACGACCTGTCCATCTTCATGCGCCTGTTGGGCCTGGCGTTCAGCCAGAGCCAGGGGCACTTGCGGCGTTACCTGGAAGACATGTACGGCAAGGTGTTCCGCCGTTACATGTTGCTGGTCAATGAGGCGGCGCCGCGTATCCCGCCGATCGAGTTGTTCTGGCGCGTGCACTTCATGCTCGGCGCCGCCGCGTTCAGCATGTCCGGTATCAAGGCGCTGCGAGCCATCGCGGAAACCGATTTCGGCGTGAACACCTCGATTGAGCAGGTGATGCGGCTGATGGTGCCGTTTTTGGCTGCCGGCATGCGCGCCGAAACCGGCGTGACCGATGAAGCCATGGCGGCCGCGCAATTGCGCCCGCGCAGCAAATCCGCCCCGGCGCTCGCCAAGGCGTAAGGGCATGGGTGGGCGCAGCGGCCTACATCCGCTAAGCTAGCCGCCCATGCCGACTCTCGTTTCGAATCCGTCCTATCTTCCATTGCGTCACCGCGACCTGCCGGGCCTGGCTCCTGGCAGTGTTGTTGCGTGTGTGTTGCCGCGCGGGTTCATCTTTATCAAGGAAATCCTATGACTGCTGGCCTGCAAGGCTCGTTGATGGTGGACGTCGCCGGTACCTGGCTGACGGCCGAAGATCGCCACTTGTTGCGTCAGCCCGAAGTGGGTGGCCTGATCATTTTTGCCCGCAACATCGAGCACCCGCGTCAGGTGCGGGAGTTGAGCGCGTCGATCCGTGCCATCCGGCCCGACCTCCTGCTGGCGGTGGATCAGGAAGGCGGCCGCGTCCAGCGCCTGCGCCAGGGCTTCGTACGCTTGCCGGCGATGCGGGCCATCGCCGATAACCCGAATGCCGAATACCTGGCCGAGCAGTGCGGCTGGATCATGGCGACCGAGGTGCTGGCGGTTGGCCTGGACCTGAGCTTCGCGCCGGTGCTGGACCTCGATTACCAGCGCAGCGCGGTCGTCGGCAGTCGCGCCTTCGAAGGTGATCCCGAGCGCGCAGCCCTATTGGCCGGGGCCTTCATCCGTGGCATGAGCGCCGCCGGAATGGCCGCCACCGGCAAGCATTTCCCCGGGCACGGTTGGGCCGAGGCGGATTCCCATGTGGCGATCCCCAACGACGAACGTAGCCTGGAACAGATCCGCGCCAACGATCTGGTACCCTTTGCCAGGCTCAGCCAGCAACTGGCGGCGGTCATGCCGGCCCATGTGATCTATCCTCAGGTCGATCCCAACCCGGCCGGATTTTCCCGGCGCTGGCTGCAGGATATCCTACGCGGCGAGCTGGGTTTTGACGGGGTGATTTTCAGCGATGACCTGTCGATGGCCGGCGCCCATGTGGTGGGCGATGCCGCCAGTCGTATCGAAGCCGCCTTGACGGCCGGTTGCGACATGGGCCTGGTGTGCAACGATCGCGCGGCCGCCGAGCTGGCCTTGAGTGCCGCCCAGCGCTTGAAGGTCACGCCCTCGGCGCGGATCGCCCGGATGCGCGGCCGCGCCTTTGCCTCCACCGAGTACCGCCAGGACCCTCGCTGGCTGACCGCGGTCGGGGCGTTGAAAGCGGCGCAATTGATCGATTGAGGGGCGCTGGGCTGGGGCAGGTTGCCCGCAAGGATTGAGGTCAGTCAGTACCGTGGCGACTGACCTCCCGTATTCGCGAGCAGGCGCCATCAAGGTCAACGCAACACTGCGCCGCCTCAGCGCTTTTCCAGCTTGTCCGGCAACGGCGCAAACAACGCTTCGATATCGTCGCTCTGCAACTTCCAGTCGCCGGCCACGCGTCCATCCAGGACGCCGGCGGCGAGGTCGGATTTTTCCTTTTGCAGCAGTTGAATCTTTTCTTCTACCGTGCCCCGGGCAATCAATTTGTAGACGAACACCGGTTTTTCCTGGCCGATACGGTAAGCGCGGTCGGTCGCCTGGTTTTCGGTGGCCGGGTTCCACCATGGGTCGTAGTGAATCACCGTGTCGGCTTCGGTCAGGTTCAGGCCTACGCCGCCGGCCTTCAGGCTGATCAGGAAAATCTGACGCTTGCCGCTCTGGAATTCCTTGACGGGGGTGCGTCGGTCGCGGGTCTGGCCGGTCAGGATGGCGTAGTCGACGCCGCGTTTCTTCAGCTCATCTTCGATCAGCGCCAGCATCGAGGTGAACTGGGAAAACAGCAGCACCCGCCGGCCTTCTTCGAACAGTTCCTCCAGCATGCCCATCAGGCTGTCGAGCTTGCCCGAAGTGCTGCCTCGGGTGGGGAGGGCGGCATCGTTGATCAGGCGCAGATCGCAGCACACCTGGCGGAGCTTGAGCAACGCTTCGAGGATGATGATCTGACTGCGGGCGACGCCTTTGCGGGTGATTTCGTCGCGCACTTTCTTGTCCATGGCCAGGCGCATGGTTTCGTAGACGTCCCGCTGGGCGTCGCTGAGTTCCACCCAATGGATGATCTCGGTCTTGGGTGGCAACTCGGTCGCCACTTGCTCCTTGGTCCGGCGCAGCAGGAAAGGTTTTATCCGACCGTTGAGGTGCTGCAATCTGACGTCGCTGCCGCGCTTTTCAATGGGGGTACGGTAATCGCGGTTGAAGCTCTTGACGTCCCCGAGCCAGCCCGGCAACAGGAAGTGGAACAGCGACCAGAGTTCACCCAGGTGGTTTTCCAGCGGTGTGCCGGACAGGCACAGCCGTTGCCGCGCATTGAGCTCACGGGCGGCCTGGGCGGCCTTGCTGGTGGGATTCTTGATGTATTGGGCCTCATCGAGGATCAGCACATGCAGCGGCTGTGCAGCCAGGCGCTCGACGTCCTTGGGCAGCAGCGCATAGGTGGTGAGGACCAGGTCGTAGTCGGCCAGTCGCTCGAAGTGTTTCTTGCGCCCGGCGCCATACAGGGCCAGCACCTTGAGCTGCGGCGTGAAATGGGCCGCTTCGTCGAGCCAGTTGGGAATCAGGCTGGTGGGCATCACCACCATGCACGGCCGGTCTAGGCGCCCGGCATTTTTTTCGCTGAGAATGTGCGCCAGGGTCTGTAGGGTTTTGCCCAGGCCCATGTCATCCGCCAGGATGCCGCCGACCTCCAGCTGGCGCAGCGACTGCATCCAGCTCAGGCCTTCGAGCTGGTAGGGCCGCAGCGTCGCGTTCAGGCCTTCGGGCGCGGCGGCGGTGTAGTCCTTGATGTCGCGCAGGCGTTGGGCGAGGCCACGAATGTATTCGCCGCCTTCCCAACTCAGCGGCATGTCTTGCAGCGGGTTCAGGCGCAAGGCGTCCGCGCTGTTCAAGCGCAGCTTGGTGGTGCCGGGCTCTTGCAGGTAGAACTCGCCCAGGGTCGCCAGTACCGGTTTCAGCCGACCGTAGGGCAGGGCCACTTGTTGCGGGCCGAACTCGGCGTTCGGGCGAGAGGGCAGGTTGACCAGGATAAGCTCGTCGTCGCGGCGCCTGGCCAGGCGTTCCGGGTTGAACAGCTCGATGTGCGAGCGCATCAGGTTCAACAGGATTGGCAGCAGGCTCAGGCGTTCGCCGTTGACGATGATCCCCAGCTCGAGGTCGAACCAGTCCCGCTCCGGCGTTTCCTCCACCGTGGCATACCAGTCATCCACGGCGGTCAGGTCGAAGCCGAATTCCTCGTCGATCTGCAACTCCCAGCCTTGCTCACGAAGCTTGGGCAGGTCATTGAGGGTGAAGGTCAACCAGGCGCTGTCGTTGACCATCTCATACAGCTCGCCGGCGCTTTCCGGCAACGCCTTGCTCTGTCGGGTCGCGACCTTGAATCCGAGGATTCGCAGTTGTTCGCGGTAGGACTGTTCCACATCGGTATGGCGCTTTATCCGCAGCGTCTGGGTTTCCTGGCGCAGCAGCACGTCGCTGTTGCGTTGGCCGCTGACATACTCGCCCAAGTAGCTGAAGGACAGCGCCGCACGGTGCTGGATGTAGCGTTGCATCTTACCGTTGCGCGGCTCGAAGGCGCTGAATTCGATGCTTGCCAGCCACAGGCGTGGCAGTGGTTGCACGTTGTCCACCAGCACCTGGGGCGGTGCCTTGGGGCTGCGGTTGTCCAGCACCGACTGGAGTTTTTCCAGCAACTGCGCGTCTTTTTCGGCAGCCGGGTAGGCCAGGGTTTCCTGCACTTGCAGAAGAACCGCCGCGCAATGCTTGCAGTTGATGCGCACCGGGCAGGAGCACGCGGCGTCAAGCAGGATCAGCGTGCCTTTGGCCGACTCCTTGAGGCGAATGGTCTGACGGTAGACGCTACTGCCAGAGCCTTCGCAACTGGCGGTGATGGTGCTGTCGCCGGCCTCGACGATCCTGACCCGGTTTTCCAGCGCATAGCGGCGCCCACGCTCCAGGCTCTGTTCCTTGAATCGATTGACCCAGGAAGGGGCCAGGGGTTTGCTCAGGGGCGAGGGCATAGGTGCGCCACTCAGTCCGGAATGACGTCAGGGGACTGGCGGGGTGCAGGCGCGGTCAGCGAGGTGAGCTTGATCAGCAGGCCAAGGTGGCCATTGTCGAGGAAGTTCAGCTGGCCATTCTTGGTGTGACTCTGCTGTTTCAGGCGTTCGCTGGCGGTGACCAGCCCATTGGCGTCGATCTGGTTGATCCAGAAGTCGGCGTCGACGTCGGTGAAGCGGCCCAGTTTCAGTTCCAGGGTGCCCTCGATGGGGAATTGCCCGAACTGTTCGGTCCCCTCGCTGATGGCAATCTTGCTGCCCTGTTCGCCGACGTTCTGCTGCCAGGCCTTGTGCATCAATACTGTGTATTGGCCGCTGGCGTTGAGTTTTTCCACGATGGCGCCCAGTGCCGGTGTGCGTTGGGCATCGGCGTCCAGGCGTCGCGCGCCGGCGTCCCAGTCTTCCGGCGCGGCGCGGCTGATGATTGCCGGCTCCGCGTTCTGCCGCACCAGGATCATTTCAACCTGATACAGGTCGTCGGCAAACGCCAGGGGAGCGACCAGGGTCATCAACAAGGTCAGTGAGCGAAACAGGCGCATGTGGCGTCCTTCAAGCAGTGGTCGGGGTTAGGCGCTCGAACAGCGCTTCTACGGTATTGAAACGCTCTTCCGGGCGTTCCATGGGCACCATGAACTTGAACATCGTGGCGCCTTCGAACTTGTAGCGCTTGGGCTGGCCCTGGATCAGCTTGATCAGCACCAGTGGGTCGACCGGTGTCTGGGCCTCGAACTCAATGCGCCCGCCATTGGGGCCTCCATCGACTTTCTTGATCCCCAGTTGCTCGGCCTTGAGCTTGAGCAGCGTGGTGCGGACCAGGTGCTTGGTCGGTTCCGGCAGCAGGCCGAAGCGGTCGATCATCTCCACTTGCAAGTCTTTGAGGCCTTCCTCGTCGCTGGCCGAGGCGATGCGTTTGTAGAGGATCAGCCGCGCGTGGACGTCCGGCAGGTAGTCTTCGGGGATCAGCGCCGGCACCCGCAGGTTGATTTCCGGCCCGCCGCCCAGCGGTTGGTCGAGGTTCGGCTGTTCGCCCTTGCGGATCGACTTGACCGCCCGTTCGAGCATTTCCATGTACAGGGTGAAGCCGACGGCCTGGATCTGGCCGCTCTGGCCGTCGCCCAGCAATTCGCCGGCGCCACGGATTTCCAGGTCGTTGGTGGCCAGCACGAACCCGGCCCCAAGGTCCTGGGTGTTGGCGATGGCCTCCAGGCGCTTTTCCGCGTCCGGAGTGATCTGCTGGCGCGGCGGTGTCAACAGGTAGGCGTAGGCCTGGTGGTGGCTACGCCCGACCCGGCCGCGCAGTTGGTGCAGTTGGGCCAGGCCGAACTTGTCGGCCCGCTCGATGATGATGGTGTTGGCGCTCGGCACGTCGATGCCGGTCTCGATGATGGTCGAGGCGATCAGCACGTTGAAGCGCTTGTGGTAGAAGTCGCTCATCACCTGTTCGAGTTCGCGTTCGCGCATCTGCCCGTGGCCGATGCCGATGCGGGCTTCCGGCACCAGTTCGGCCAGGTCGGCGGCGCATTTCTCGATGGTCTTCACGTCGTTGTGCAGGTAATAGACCTGGCCGCCACGCAGCAACTCGCGCAGCAGGGCTTCCTTGACCGTGCTCTTGTTCTGCTCCATGACGAACGTACGCACCGACAGGCGCCGGGCCGGTGGCGTGGCGATGATCGACAGGTCGCGCATGCCCGACACCGCCATATTGAGCGTGCGTGGGATCGGCGTGGCGGTCAGGGTGAGGATGTCGACTTCGCTGCGCAAAGCCTTGAGCTGTTCTTTCTGGCGCACGCCGAAGCGGTGTTCTTCGTCGATGATCACCAGCCCGAGGTTCTTGATCTTCACATCGTCCTGCAGCAGCTTGTGCGTGCCGATGACGATGTCGATCTTGCCTTCGGCCAGGTCCGCGACGGCGGCGTTCACTTCCTTGGCGGACTTGAAGCGGCTCATCACTTCCACGGTCACCGGCCAGTCGGCGAAACGGTCGCGGAAACTGTTGTAATGCTGTTGGGCGAGCAGGGTGGTGGGCACCAGGATCGCTACCTGCTTGCCGGCGTGCACAGCGATGAACGCGGCGCGCATGGCCACTTCGGTCTTGCCGAAGCCCACGTCGCCACACACCAGGCGGTCCATCGGCTTGGGTGCGAGCATGTCGGCGCGCACGGCTTCGATGGTGGTCTGCTGGTCGACGGTTTCCTCGAACGGGAAGCCGGCGCTGAAGGTTTCGTAGTCGGCCTTCGGGTCGGCGAATGCATACCCTTCGCGGGCGGCGCGGCGGGCGTAGATGTCGAGCAATTCGGCGGCCACGTCGCGCACCTGTTCGGCGGCTTTGCGCTTGGCTTTCTGCCAGGTTTCCGAGCCCAGGCGATGCAGGGGGGCGAGGGCATCGTCGCTGCCGGTGTAGCGCGCGATCAGGTGCAGGTTCGCCACGGGAACGTAGAGCTTGGCGCCTTCGGCGTATTCGAGGGTCAGAAATTCGGCGGCCTGGCCGTCGATTTCCAGCGTCGCCAGGCCCAGGTAGCGGCCCACGCCGTGGTCGATGTGCACCACCGGGGCGCCTTCGCGCAACTCGGTGAGGTTCTTGATGACGGCGTCGTTGGCGGCGTCGGCGCGTTTCTCGCGGCGCCGACGCTGCATGACACGTTGGCCGAACAGTGGGCTCTCGGCCACCAGGGCCAACGCCGGGTCGTCGAGTACCAGGCCTTCATCCAGCGGCGCGATGGTGATCGCCAGGCGATCCTTGCTGGTGATGAAGTCCGGCCAGCTTTCGACCGTCCTGGGCCGCAGCTTCAGGCGTTCGAGCAGATCCAGCAGCACTTCGCGGCGCCCCGCGGTTTCGGCGGTGAACAGCACGCGGCCAGGAAAACCGTCGAGAAAACCCGCCAGCGCCGCCAGCGGTTGCGAGGCCTTGGCTTCGATCGCCAGGTCGGGCAACGGCCTGGCCGGAAAGCGCTCACGACCAACGCCGGTTTCCACGTCCTGCTGGCTCGCCACCACGCGTGGCCAGTGTTTGAGGCGGGCGAAACAGTCTTCGACCGGCAGGAACAGTTCGGCCGGCGGCAATAGAGGCCGGGAAGGGTCGACGCGGCGCTCTTCGTAGCGGTTGCGCACGTCGTTCCAGAAGTTCTCCGCCGCCTGTTCGATACCGGGCAAGGAGAACACCTGGGTGTCCTGGGGCAGGTAGTCGAACAGGGTCGAGGTTTCTTCGAAGAACAGCGGCAGGTAGTACTCGATGCCGGCGGGAGTGATCCCACTGCTCAGGTCCTGGAAGATCGGGCAACGCCGGAAGTCCACGTCGAAGCGTTCGCGAAAGCGCGCCTTGAAGCGCGTCACGGCCTCTTTCTGCAGCGGGAACTCTTTGGCCGGCAACAGGCGGATCGACTGGACCTTGTCGATGGAACGCTGGTTTTCCGGGTCGAAGGTGCGCAGGGTCTCGATTTCGTCATCGAACAGGTCGATGCGATACGGCAGCTTGCTGCCCATCGGGAACAGGTCGATCAGCGCGCCGCGTACCGCGAACTCGCCGTGCTCGTACACCGTGTCGACGCAGCGATAGCCGCTGGCCTCCAGGCGGGTGCGCATCTGCTCGACGTCGAGCTTCTGGCCGATGTCCAGCACCAGGCTGCTGCCGAGCAGAAATTGGGTCGGTGCCAGGCGATGTAGGGCCGTGGTGATTGGCACTACCAAAACGCCATGACTGAGCTCCGGCAGCCGATAGAGGCTGGCGATTCGCTGGGAAATGATGTCCTGGTGGGGCGAAAAAAGATCGTAGGGCAGGGTTTCCCAGTCCGGGAAATGCAGCACGGGCAAGTCCGGCGCGAAGAACCCCAGCGCCTGCTCCAGCCGTTCGGCACTTTGGCTGTCGGCGGTCAGCAGCAGGGTAAAGCGCTTGGCAGCGCTGGCAGCCTCGGCGATGGCCAGGCTCAGGGCGGCACCGGGCAGGTTGCCCCAGTGCTGTTTACCTGCCGCGGCAGGGAGATGCGGAAGACGCAGAACGGGCACGGAAGATTGAGCTCCAGCGTTGCGACAAAGTCGACAAGTGTAGCGGGGGAAGGGGGCTGCTGTCAGTCGCAGACTGGCCTGGCAGGCAGGAAAACCATGGTGCGACAGGCGCGCATTGCTCCGCCGTGGACTCGGCGGCATAATGTAGCCCCTTTTTTCAGCCCCTACATGTGGAAGGTTCCCGTGACTCAGAAGCCCGACCAGTGTCTTGGTGAATGGATTGATCGTGAAGCGCTCGCCGAAGCGATGATCCCTCTCATCGGTCAGCTCTACCGCAATAACAACGTGGTGAGCTCGATCTATGGCCGCAGCCTGATCAACCAGTCTGTCATCGCGATTCTCAAAGCCCACCGCTTTGCTCGCCACCGTCAGTCCGACGACAGCGAATTGTCCGTCCACGAAACTTTCCCCCTGCTCAAGGCGATGAGCGAGCTCAAGCTCGGCGCCGCCTCGGTGGACCTGGGCAAGCTGGCCGTCAAGTTCAAGACCCAGGCCAACGGCCGTACTGCCGAGCAGTTCGTGCGCGAGGAAATGGCCGACGTGGTTGGCCAGCAGAACGCTTCGGCGCGTAAAGGCACCGACGTGGTCCTGTACGGCTTCGGTCGCATCGGCCGCCTGCTGGCGCGCATCCTGATCGAGAAGACCGGTGGCGGCGACGGCCTGCGCCTGCGGGCCATCGTGGTGCGCAAGGGCGCCGAGAATGACCTGACCAAACGTGCCAGCCTGCTGCGCCGTGATTCGGTCCATGGTTCGTTCAATGGCACCATTACCATCGACGAAGAAAACAACACCATCTGCGCCAACGGCAACCTGATCCAGGTGATCTACGCGAAGAACCCGACCGAGGTGGACTACACCCAGTACGGCATCAAGGACGCACTGCTGGTGGACAACACTGGCGTATGGCGTGACGCCGACGGCTTGGGCCAGCACCTGGCCTGCCCGGGTATCGACCGCGTGGTCCTGACCGCGCCTGGCAAAGGCAAGCTGAAGAACATCGTCCACGGTATCAACCATGGCGATATCACCGCTGACGACAAGATCGTTTCCGCCGCTTCCTGCACCACCAACGCCATCGTGCCGGTGCTCAAGGCCGTGAACGACAAGTTCGGCATCGTCAACGGTCACGTTGAGACGGTTCACTCGTACACCAACGACCAGAACCTGATCGACAACTTCCACAAGGGCGATCGCCGTGGCCGCAGCGCCGCGCTGAACATGGTCATCACCGAGACCGGTGCGGCCACCGCCGCTGCCAAGGCCCTGCCTGAGCTGGCCGGCAAGCTGACCGGCAACGCGATCCGCGTTCCGACGCCAAACGTGTCGATGGCCATTCTCAACCTGAACCTTGAGAAAGCCACCAGCCGCGAAGAGATGAACGAGTACCTGCGCTACATGGCGCTGCACTCCGACCTGCACAAGCAGATCGACTTCGTCAATTCGCAGGAAGTGGTGTCCACCGACTTCGTGGGCTCGCGCCACGCCGGTGTGGTCGATGCTGAAGCCACCATCTGCAACGACAACCGCGTTGTGCTGTACGTCTGGTACGACAACGAGTTCGGTTACAGCTGCCAAGTGGTTCGCGTGATGGAAGACATGGCCGGTGTGAACCCGCCAGCGTTCCCGCGCTAAGCTCTCGCCGCACATGAAAACGCCCCGACTTGTCGGGGCGTTTTTTTTGTCTGGTTTTTTGCCGTGACGGGTAGTTCGTCTTCGCGGGCAAGCCCGCTTCCACAGAATAAGCGGACAAATTGTGGGAGCGGGCTTGCCCGCGAAGGCGATCGATCAGGCGCCTCCGACTACCGAAGCCTGCGCAGTGCGCAACGCATGACGATTGCCCTTGAACAGCACCAGGGTTGCAATCAGCCCCAGCACCGCCGCACCACTGAGCCATATCCCCGGCGCCGCCTTGTTGTCGAGCACATGGATCAGATAAGTACAGGCCGCCGGCGTAAACCCGCCGAACGTTGCGGTCGCCAGGCTGTAGGCCAGGGAAAAACCGGTGGTGCGCACTTCCACCGGCATGATTTCCGTCAAGGCCACCACCATGGCGCCGTTGTACGATCCGTACAGGAACGACAGCCACAATTCGACGATCAGCAAATGGCTGAAACTGGGGTTCGCCACCAGCCAGGACAGCGCCGGGTAGGCGGTCAGGATGGCCAGGATCGTCGCGGCGAGCAGCAAGGTCTTGCGTCCGATCTTGTCCGAAAGTGCCCCCATCACCGGCAGCCAGAAGAAGTTCGACAGGCCGATGCACACGGTGACCAGCAATGCATCCAGGTCCGACAGGTTCAACTCGGCCTTGCCGAAGGTCGGCGTGTAGGCGGTGATCAGGTAGAACGACACCGTGGTCATCACCACCAGCGCCATGCCGGCCAGGACGATACCGAAGTTCTGACCGATGGAGCGGATGATCTCCGACAGGGTAGGGCGATGTTTTCTCGCCTGGAACTCAGGTGTTTCTTCCAGGGAGCGACGGATCACGAAAATCGCCGGGACGATCATGCAACCCACCAGGAACGGCACGCGCCAACCCCATTCACCCATCTCCTGTGGGCTGAGCCAGTGATTGAGGCCCACCCCCAGCAGGCCGGCGAAGACCACGGCCGCTTGTTGGCTGGCCGATTGCCAACTGACGAAGAAGCCCTTGCGCCCCGGCGTGGAGATTTCCGCCAGGTACACCGATACGCCACCCAGTTCGACCCCGGCGGAGAAGCCTTGCAGCAGGCGGCCCAGCAGCACCAGCAAGGGAGCCGCCACGCCCAGGGTGGCGTAGCCGGGCACGCAGGCGATCAGTATCGTGCCGGCGGCCATCATTGCCAGGGTAATGATCAGGCCTTTGCGCCGGCCGTGGCGGTCAATGTACGCACCGAGGAAAATCGCCCCCAGGGGGCGCATCAGGAACCCGGCACCGAACGTGGCCAGGGACAGCATCAGCGAGGCGAACGCGCTGTCGGTCGGGAAGAACGTCTTGGCGATGGCCGTGGCGTAGAAGCCATAGACCATGAAGTCGAACATTTCCAGGAAGTTGCCGCTGACAACGCGGAAAATCGCCTTGCCGTTGCTTGTATTGGAAGACATGAAGGGGTACTCACTCTGGCAAATCTTGTAGGGGGGCGTATCTCTCTGTGGGAGCGGGCTTGCTCGCGAAGAGGGCGGCACATCAAGAGAGATGCCGCCCGCGCAATCGCGTTCGCGCGCAAGTCCGCTGCCACAGGTTTTGCGTCTGGACTGACTGGCGCTCAAGCCCATAATGGCGGGCGTGGTTTTGAGGGGAGATGAAGATTTGTTAACTGGACGCTGGCGCAAGCTTGTGTTTTTCGTGGGCATCGTGTCCGGCTGTGGCAACGGCGACACCCTGGAGCGTTTCGACGGTCCGACCATGGGCAGTCGCTATTCCATTCAATACGTCAGCCATCGGGCCACACCTCGTCCGAACGCGGTGCAAGCCGAGGTGGAAAGTATCCTCGCCGATGTGGATCGGCAGTTTTCGACCTACCGCAGCGACTCGGACATCGAGCGCTTCAACGCGCTGCCGGCCGACAGTTGCCAGGTGATGCCGGCAGCGGTGCTGGAGTTGGTGCGGGTGGGCGAGCAGTTGTCCGTCCAGAGCGACGGCGCCTTTGACTTGACGGTGGAACCGTTGCTGAACCTGTGGGGGTTCGGCCCGCAGTCCCGGGGCGAGCAAGTGCCCAGCGCCGAGGCCTTGGCCCAGGCCCGCCAGCGCGTCGGTCATGGTCATTTGCGCATCGAGGGCGACCGGTTGTGCAAGGACGCCGCGGTGGAAGTCGACTTCAACAGTATCGCCGCCGGCTACGCGGTCGACCGGATCGCTGCCCGGCTCCAGGCCCTGGGCATCGACAGTTACCTGGCCGAAGCCACTGGCGAACTCAAGGCGGTTGGACGCAAGCCCGATGGCTCGCCCTGGCGCGTCGCCCTGGAAGAGCCCCGGGATGACCGGCAGGTGGCTGAACGCGTTATCGACGTCGATGGCTACGGGGTTTCAACATCTGGCGATTACCGCCGATATTTCGAACAGGACGGCGCGCGCTATTCCCACACCTTCGATGCACACACCGGTGCACCGGTCCTGCACAACCTGGCGTCGGTCACAGTGATTCATCCTTCGGCGCTGATGGCCGATGGACTGTCGACGCTGTTGCTGATCCTCGGGCCTGAACGGGGGTGGGACTATGCCGAGAAACACGGCATCGGGGTATTTTTCGTGATGCGCGATGGCAATCGTTTTGTCACCCGTACTAACGATGCGTTTGAACGGATCAGTGGCGCTAAAAACCAACGTTGACAGTCTTCAGGATGCACGGCGACCTGTGGCGAGGGAGCTTGCTCCCGCTGGGCTGCGCAGCAGGCCTTTTTTGTGAGCGCTTCGCACTCAAGCGGGAGCAAGCTCCCTCGCCACATAAAGTGAAGTGCGCTTTGAAAGAACATGAATGACAGCCTGTTGAAAGCCCAGGTGTGGCGAAATAGCGCAGGCAAAACTAGCCTCTGACGCGACCAAGGGGTAATGTGCGCGGCGTTGACGCTTCTATAGACTGTGGCCGGGCTCGTGAACCGGCCTGAAAATTGTTCCTTCATGCCGCGACCCGGCATGATTTAGCCGCAGGTACCATACCGGGTGCCGCGGCCTGTTCTGAGGAGTACGCATGGCTGTCTACAACTACGACGTGGTGGTACTGGGTTCCGGCCCGGCGGGGGAAGGCGCGGCAATGAACGCCGCCAAGGCAGGGCGCAAGGTGGCGATGGTCGACAGCCGTCGGCAGGTCGGCGGCAACTGCACCCACTTGGGCACCATCCCGTCCAAGGCCTTGCGTCACTCGGTCCGGCAGATCATGCAGTTCAACACCAACCCGATGTTCCGGGCCATCGGTGAGCCGCGCTGGTTCTCCTTCCCGGACGTGCTCAAGAGCGCCGAGAAGGTCATCTCCAAGCAAGTGGCCTCGCGTACCGGCTACTACGCCCGTAACCGGGTCGACGTGTTCTTCGGCACCGGCAGCTTCGCCGACGAGCAGACGGTGGAAGTGGTCTGCGGCAATGGCGTGGTCGAAAAACTAGTGGCCAAGCACATCATCATCGCCACCGGTTCGCGCCCGTACCGTCCGGCCGACATCGATTTCAACCACGCGCGTATCTACGACAGCGATACCATCCTGAGCCTGGGCCATACCCCGCGTAAGCTGATCGTCTACGGCGCCGGCGTGATCGGTTGCGAATATGCCTCGATCTTCAGCGGCCTGGGGGTGCTGGTGGAACTGGTGGACAACCGCGGCCAGTTGCTGAGCTTCCTGGACTCGGAAATCTCCCAGGCCCTGAGCTATCACTTCAGCAACAACAACATCACGGTGCGTCATAACGAAGACTACGATCGCGTCGAAGGTGTCGACAATGGCGTGATCCTGCACCTCAAATCCGGCAAGAAGATCAAGGCCGACGCCTTGCTCTGGTGCAACGGGCGTACCGGCAACACCGACACCCTGGGCCTGGAAAATATCGGCGTGAAGGTCAACAGCCGCGGCCAGATCGAAGTCGACGAAAACTACCGCACCTGTGTGCCGAACATCTACGGCGCCGGTGACGTGATCGGCTGGCCAAGCCTGGCCAGTGCCGCCCACGACCAGGGTCGCTCGGCCGCCGGCAGCATCGTCGACAACGGCAGCTGGCGCTTCGTCAACGACGTGCCGACCGGCATCTACACCATTCCGGAAATCAGCTCGATCGGCAAGAACGAGCAGGAACTGACCCAGGCCAAGGTGCCGTATGAAGTGGGCAAGGCCTTCTTCAAGAGCATGGCGCGGGCGCAGATCGCCGGCGAGCCGCAAGGCATGCTCAAGATCCTGTTCCATCGCGAGACCCTGGAAGTGCTCGGCGTGCACTGCTTCGGCTACCAGGCCTCCGAGATCGTGCACATCGGCCAGGCGATCATGAACCAGCCGGGCGAGTTGAACACGCTCAAGTACTTCGTTAACACCACCTTCAACTACCCGACCATGGCCGAAGCCTATCGGGTAGCGGCTTACGACGGGCTCAACCGGCTTTTTTGAGCGGCTCCGGCCGGTGGCCTGAGCCGGCCGGGGAGACCGATTTCAGCCATTCCCGAGCGTGGCGGTGGCCAAACCGGGAAAGTCTGTAATCAGGCTGTCAGCGCCAAAGTCGGCGAGCCTGCGCATCAGCGCGGGCTCGTTGACGGTCCACACCGACACATGCAAACCCTGGCGCTGGGCCTTGATCAGGCGCTCGGGGGTGCACAAGGTCCAGTTCAACGCCAGAATCTCGCAGCCATAGCCCTGGGCAACCTTCAGCGGGTCGAGCCAGGCGTATTCGGCCACCAGGCCGCGGGAAATGTCCGGGGTCAGCTCCAGGGCCGCCTTGAGCACCTCCCGGGAACTGGAGGTGATGGTGACCTTGTCCAGCAGGCCGAAGCGCTGGGCCATTTCGCGGATGCCCAGCACCGTGGCCGCCGCCCGGGTGCGCGAGGCGCTCTTGACCTCCAGTTGCCAGTGCTCGAAATCACATTGCTCGAACAGCTCTTCCAGGCGTGGGATCGGGCATGGCTTGATCCAGCCCGGGCCACCCTTGCGCGCATCGTAGGTCACCAGCTCGGCAGCGGAATGCTCCACCACCTTGCCCCGACGATCCGTGGTGCGCTTGAGGGTCGGGTCGTGGATCACCATCAACTCGCCGTCCATGGATAAATGCAGGTCCAGTTCGCAACGGCGCACGCCGTGCTTGAGGCATTCCTGAAAACCGGTCAGGGTGTTTTCCGGTGCTTCGCCCTTGGCGCCGCGGTGGCCATAGATGAGGGTCACGGTTCTTCCTTATTGATACCTGATTCGTTCAGTTCCCGCGCCAGGCGCCGCTCTTGCGCCTGTTTCTGCAGGATGTAGCGGGCCAGTAACTGGCGCTGGGCGTCGGTCGGGCGTTCAAATTCGGTGCCGACGTCATAGCCATCGCCCTTGGGATCGCAATGGGTCACCCGAGCGCGCAGCAACAGGCCCAGGGCCTGGGGCATCAGCACCAGCTTGATCGACAGGTGGGCGCCGACGGCGACGGGCGTGGGGTATTGGAAATCGATGCCGCCTTCGGAAATGATCACCGGCTGCGGTTCGCCGATCTCGCCGAGCACGGTCAGGGCCACGACCTGGCTGAGCAGGTCGATGCGGCGGTTCATGGCCTTGAGGTACGCCGCGATGCTGCGTTCGCGCTCGCTGATCTGGCGCAGCAGATGCTGGGACTCGAATTCGCTCAGGTGCAGTTCGCTGAGCAAGTTGAACAATGGAGACGCATCCTGCAACACTTCCTGGCCGGCAGCTTCAGGAATGGACAGGGGCCGAATTTCCAGTGCGATCATGTCCTCGATACGGTAGTATTCGCGGCGATCTTCTTCATCTAATGTCGACATGGCGAACCCATGGTAGCGGCGGTGGTCTGAGTGTAAAGCTGGTTTGTGACCCCCGCCACAAGGACGTTCCTTTTCCCTCCGAACAAGCCCCGACATGTTCAGACCTCTCTTCGTATTTATCGGCACGCGTTATACCCGTGCAAAGCGTCGCAACCATTTCGTATCGTTCATTTCCCTGACCTCCATCATCGGCCTGGCCCTTGGCGTGGTCGTGATGATCGTCGTGTTGTCGGTGATGAACGGCTTCGATCATGAAATGCGCACCCGTGTGCTGGGCATGGTCCCGCACGCGACCCTCGAATCCGGCGAGGCCATCAGCGACTGGCCGAGCCTGGCCGCCAAGGTCAAGCAGAACCCGCAGGTGCTGGCCGTTGCGCCGTTCACCCAGATGCAGGGGTTGCTGACCAACAACGGCAAGGTCTCCAAAGTGCTGCTCAACGGTATCGACCCCGGGCTGGAGCGACAGGTGTCGATCATCGACAACTTCATGAAGCAGGGCAAACTCGATGACCTGGCGCCCGGCAGCTTCGGCATCGTCATCGGCGACAAGGCCGCGGCCAAGCTCGGCGTCGCCATCGGCGACAAGCTGACGTTCGTCGCACCGGAAGTCACCGTGACGCCGGGGGGCATGTTCCCGCGCATGAAACGCTTTACCGTGGTCGGCATCTTCCACGTCGGCGCCGGCGAGCTGGACGGTTACCTGGGCGTGACCAACCTCCAGGACCTGGCGCGCCTGCATCGCTGGAAACCGGACCATGTCCAGGGCCTGCGGTTGAAGTTCGACGATCTGTTCCAGGCGCCGCGTGCCGCCTGGAACATCGCCCAGCAGCTCGGCGAAGACCGCTACTACGCCCGTGACTGGACTCGCACCCACGGCAACCTGTACCAGGCGATCCGCATGGAAAAAGCCATGATCGGCCTGCTGTTGCTGCTGATCGTCGCCGTGGCGGCGTTCAACATCATTTCCACGCTGGTGATGGTGGTCAACGACAAGAAGGGCGACATCGCCATCCTGCGGACCCTCGGCGCGACGCCGGGGCAGATCATGCGGATCTTCATGGTCCAGGGTACGGTCATCGGCGTGATCGGCACGGTCGTCGGCGCCCTGGTCGGCATGTTCGCCGCACTGAACGTCAGCGCCGCGATCGCTGCCCTCGAAGGCCTGATCGGGCACAAGTTTCTCAACGCCGACGTGTACTTCATCGACTACCTGCCGTCGCAGTTGCAAGCCGATGACGTGTTGATGGTCTGCGGCGCCGCGTTGGTCCTGAGTTTCCTCGCCACCCTGTATCCAGCCTGGCGTGCCGCACGCACCCAGCCGGCGGAGGCGTTACGTTATGAGTGAGTCGGACATGAGTGAAAAAGCGATCTTGAGTTGCCGCAACCTGGGCAAATCCTACGAGGAAGGCCCGGAGTCGGTGGTGGTGTTGTCGGGCCTGCAACTGGAGTTGCACCCTGGCGAGCGCGTGGCGATCGTCGGCACCTCCGGGTCTGGCAAAAGTACCTTGCTCAATCTGTTGGGCGGTCTCGATACGCCGACCTCCGGCAGCGTCTGGCTGGCGGGCGAAGAGCTTTCGGCGCTGAACGAGAAGGCCCGTGGCCTGCTGCGTAACCGCGCCCTGGGTTTCGTCTACCAATTCCACCATTTGCTGCCTGAATTCACCGCCCTGGAAAACGTCTGCATGCCGCTGCTGATTGGCCGCACCGCGATTCCTGAAGCCCGCCAACGGGCCACGGCATTGCTGGAGCGGGTAGGGCTGGGGCATCGCCTGGAGCACAAACCCGCCGAACTGTCCGGTGGCGAGCGCCAGCGCGTGGCGATTGCCCGGGCCCTGGTCAACAAGCCTGGGCTGGTGATGCTCGACGAGCCGACCGGCAACCTCGACTCCCACACCGCCCAAGGCATCCAGGACCTGATGCTGGAGCTGAGCACCTCGATGCGCACTGCGTTTCTGGTGGTGACCCACGACATGAACCTGGCCCGGCAGATGGACCGCGTCCTGCACTTGCAGGAAGGCTGCCTGACGCCCATCTGACCGACCGCAACCCGGCACGCGATGCACGTGCCGGGTCATTTATTTTCATACGGTGCCCCGCGAATGTTCAGACCGTTATCGATCTTTATCGGCACGCGCTATACCCGCGCCAAGCGCCGCAATCGCTTTGTCTCGTTCATCTCCATGACCTCGATGATCGGCCTCGCCCTGGGTGTGCTGGCGATGATCGTGGTGCTGTCGGTGATGAACGGCTTCCAGCGCGAAATGAGTTCGCGCATCCTCGGCATGGTGCCCCACGCCACTATCGTCGGCGTCAATCCGATCGACGACTGGCAACCGGTCGCCGCGGCCGCGCTGAAGAATCCCGAAGTGACCGCCGCCGTGCCGTTCACTGAGCTGGAGGGCATGTTGAGCTACAAGGGTTCGATGCAGCCGATCCAGATCAGCGGTGTCGACCCGGCCCAGGAAGGCAAGGTGTCCATCGTTGCCCAGCATATCGTCCAAGGCCGCCTCGACGCCTTGAAACCGGGCGAGTTTGGCGTGGTGATCGGTGAAATCACCGCCCGGCGTTTTCGCCTGAACGTCGGCGACAAGCTGACCCTGATCGTGCCGGAAGTCAGCACCGCGCCCGGTGGCATCACCCCACGCATGCAGCGCTTGAACGTGGTTGGCGTGTTCAAGGTGGGCGCCGAGCTGGACGGTTCCATGGCCCTGATCCACCTGGCCGACGCCGCGCAGATGCAGCATTGGCAGCCGAACCAGGTGCAGAGCGTGCGCCTGGCGGTGAAGGATCTGTACGCGGCACCGAAGGTTTCCGGTGACATCGCCGCGGGCCTGGGTTCCGGCTACAAGGCCGACGACTGGACCCATACCCAGGGCAGCCTGTTCAGTGCCATGAAAATGGAAAAGACCATGATTGGCCTGCTGTTGTTGATGATTGTCGCGGTGGCGGCATTCAACATCATCGCCACCCTGATCATGGTGGTGAACGACAAGGGCGCGGACATCGCGATCCTGCGTACCATCGGCGCCACGCCACGACAGATCATGGCGATCTTCATGGTCCAGGGCACGGTGATCGGCATCGTCGGTACGCTGATTGGCGGCGTGCTGGGGGTGATCGCGGCGCTGAATGTCAGTGCGCTGGTGGGTTGGCTGGAGCGGGTCAGCGGCCAGCACATCTTCAGTTCCGATGTGTACTTCGTCAGCAACCTGCCGTCGGAGCTTCAACGCGGCGACGTGGTGTTGATCTGCTCGGCCGGGTTCATCCTGAGTTTCCTCGCCACCGTCTACCCGGCCTGGCGCGCGGCGAAGATCGAGCCGGCGCAGGCGTTGCGGTATTCGTAAGGCCGGCGCAGCCCCCTGTGGCGAGGGAGCTTGCTCCCGCTGGGCTGCGTAGCGGCCCCAAAGATGGCGAGCGCTGCGCACTGGAGCGCCAGCCCGGTCAAGCGGGAGCAAGCTCCCTCGCCACAGAAGGGGATGTGTCAGGCTTGATGGAGCTTTGGCAACTCAATCAGAAAGCAGGTCCAGCCATCGGCTGATTCACAGCGGATCTCTCCGCCATGGGCGCGGATGATCGAGCGGGTGATGGCCAGGCCCAGGCCGGCGTGTTCGCTGCGGCTTTCCTGGCGGGCCGGGTCGGCGCGGTAGAAACGGTCGAACAGGCGTGGCAGACGATCTGCCGGGATTTCCTCGCCGCTGTTCTCCACGCTGACGCGGACTCTTTGGACCTCATCGACAATGCGCACCCGCACGTCGCCCCCTTCGGGGGTGAAGCGCAGCGCATTGTCCAGCAGGTTGGAAAGGGCCCGGCGCAACATGTTGCGGTCGCCGTCGAGGCCGCCATCGCCCTCGCGACTCAAGCGCACGTTGGCGTCCTCGGCCAGGGGCGCGAAGAATTCCAGCAACACGTCCACTTCCTCGGCCAACGCCAGCGGCTCGCGATTCGGCGCCAGCAGGCCATGGTCGGCCTTGGCCAGGTACAACATGTCGTTGACCAGTTGCGCCATCCACTGCAGTTCTTCGAGGTTGCTGTGCAATGCCTCGCGGTAATCCTCCAGAGAACGCTCGCGGGTGAGGGTGACCTGGGTATGGGTCAGCAGGTTCGACAGCGGGGTGCGTAGTTCATGGGCAATGTCGGCGGAGAACGCCGAGAGCCGTTGGAAGGCGTCATCCAGGCGTCCGAGCATGGCGTTGATGCTGTGGGCCAGTTCCGCCAGCTCGGCGGGCATTTGCGCTTCGGGTAGACGGGCGTTGAGGGAGTGGGCCGAAACGCCGCCGGTGATCACCCCCATGCGCCGCAAGGGTCGCAGGGCGCGCCGGGCGGTCCAGGCGCCGAGCAGGGCGGTGGCCAGGGCCGAGAGGCCGACCGTCAGCCAGATCAGCCGTTGCATGCGCTGGAGAAAATGCTGGTGGTGGGTGATGTCCAGCAGCAGGGTCAGTTGCGGCGAGTGTGCGCGCTCGGGGTACAGCGGCGCGTTCAGCACGCGGTAGTCACTGTCGGCTTCGCTGACGGTCGACAGGCCGGGACGCTCCGGCAGCCGGGCCGGAATCCGGATCGAACTGTCGTACCAGCGCACACCGTCGCTGCCCTTGATGCGCAGGGCCAGGTCGGCCTGGCGGCTCAGTTCATCTTCCAGGCGGCGTTGGGCCTGCTCGGCGTCGAGGTCTTGCAACGCGTGGCGCAGGCCGATCAGCTTGCCCTCCAGCAGTTGCTGGTCGAGTTCGATGAAGTGCGCTTCGCTGGCCCGGCTGAACAGCACCCCGGCCAACAGCGACACCACGGCGGTACAGGCGGCGAACAGCAAGGCCAGGCGACTGCTCAGCGACCATGGCCCCCTCACAGGCCACGCTCTTCAAGCACATAGCCCATGCCGCGCACGGTGTGGATGAGTTTGCTGGGGAATTCGTCGTCGATCTTGAGGCGCAGGCGCCGGATCGCCACTTCGATGACGTTGGTGTCGCTGTCGAAATTCATGTCCCAGACCTGCGAAGCGATCAGCGACTTGGGCAGCACTTCGCCCTGGCGGCGCAGGAGCATTTCCAGCAAGGCGAATTCCTTGGCGGTGAGATCGATGCGTCGGCCGGCGCGCTCGACGCGGCGGCGGATCAGGTCCAGGCGCAGGTCCGCCAGTTGCAGGCTGGTTTCCTGGGGTGTCGAGCCGCCACGACGCAACAGGCTGCGGACCCGCGCCAGCAACTCGGAAAAGGCAAAAGGCTTGACCAGGTAATCATCGGCGCCCAGTTCCAGGCCGTGCACCCGGTCTTGTATGGCGTCCCGGGCCGTGAGGAACAGCACCGGCGTGTCCAGGCCGGCCCCGCGGACGGCTTGCAGAATCTGCCAGCCATCGCGGCCGGGCAGCATCACGTCGAGGATCAACACGGCGTATTCGCCACTCAGGGCCAACTGCTGGCCGGTGATGCCGCCGGCCGCCAGGTCGGCGTTGAAGCCGGCTTCGCTCAGGCCCTGGCGCAGGTATTGGCCGGTTTTCGTTTGGTCTTCGACGATCAGCAGTTTCATGGGCAGCTCAAGACAGGTTGGGACGGGGGCGTTATACCGTGGCAGGCGGGGCGGTGGCGCAACCTGACAAAGTTGTAATCATGCCGTCAGCCGGCTGGCAGGCGCGGCGAGCTAGAGTTTCCCACAAGCTGAATCCGAATGGAGTTTGAAACATGTTGAGGGGAAGTCGCCTGGCCCTGGCCGCCTGCACGCTGATGTTCGGTGTACCGTCATGGGCGTCGCCTGGGCATCTTGATTTTGGCCAGCCTGCGCCGGCGGCCACGGTCGGACGCAGTATCGAAGTGGTGATGGGGGACATGTCGTTCGACCCCGGCGCGCTCCAGATCAAAGCCGGTGAAACCGTGCGGTTCGTGCTCATCAATAAAGGTCGGTTGCTGCACGAGTTCAACCTCGGCGATGCCGCCATGCACGCCGAACACCAGCAGGAAATGCTCAAGATGCAACAGAGCGGCCAGTTGACGCCGACCGCCATGACGCACGGGATGGCCCATGGCGACATGGGCCAAGGCTCGCCCGGCATGCGTCACGATGACCCGAACAGCGTGTTGGTGGAGCCGGGCAAGTCCGCCGAGCTGACCTGGACGTTCAACAAGGCCACGCGCCTTGAATTTGCCTGCAACATCCCCGGGCATTACCAGGCCGGAATGAAGGGAGACCTGACAGTCAGTCAGTAAGCACTCAAAGGCTGCGGCAAAGGCTGATAGAATCGGCTGATTCTTCAGTCAGGTTTCCGTCATGCATCCCGCAGCCGAACACTCGCCGCTGGGCAAGTCCAGTGAATACATCGCCACTTACACGCCGTCATTGCTGTTCCCGATCCCGCGCACCGCGAAATGGGCGGAACTGGGCCTGACGGCCGAGACCCTTCCCTACAAGGGCGTGGATTTCTGGAACTGTTTCGAGCTGTCATGGCTGTTGCCGTCCGGCAAGCCGGTGGTGGCTATCGGGGAATTCGCGATCCCGGCGGACTCACCGAATATCATCGAGTCCAAATCCTTCAAGCTGTACCTCAATTCCTTGAACCAGACGCCGTTCGACACCACTCAGAGTCTGGAGGCAACACTGCGCCAGGACCTCTCGGCCGCCGCTGGCAAGCCGGTGGGCGTGCGGATTCGCAGTCTCAAGGACGTGGAGGACGAAGGCGTCGTCGCGTTGCCGGGGGTGTGCATCGATGACCTGGACATCCGTGTCGATTCGTACGAACACCCACGCCCGGAACTGCTGCGGTGCGATGAATCGCGCATCATCGAGGAAAGCCTGCACAGCCACCTGCTCAAGTCCAACTGCCCGGTCACCAGCCAGCCGGACTGGGGCAGCGTGGCGGTGGAGTATCGTGGCGCGGCACTGGATCATGCGAGCCTGCTGGCCTACCTCGTCAGCTTCCGCCAGCATTCGGATTTCCACGAGCAATGCGTGGAGCGGATCTTCCTTGACCTGCAGCGACTGCTCAAGCCGCAGAAGTTGACGGTGTACGCGCGGTATGTGCGCCGTGGCGGCCTGGACATCAACCCGTATCGCAGCACTGAAGCGGTGCAACTGCCCAACCAGCGCCTGGTTCGCCAATAACCCACGGTAATAGCGAATCCTCCCACGGCGAATGGCATTTCAGGTGGCAGGAAATAGAAAAGCCCCGCCATGGCGCGTAATACCGTTCACTTAAGCACGTTACCGCCGTGGCGAGGGAGCTTGCTCCCGCTGGGCTGCGTAGCGGCCCCAAAAGCGTGGGACCGCTGCGCGCTCCAGCGGGAGCAAGCTCCCTCGCCACGATCAGTGATAAATCTCAAGTGAACAGCGTTACGCCATGGCGCGGGGCTTTTTTGTCCGAGAGGTTCAGATCCCGATGTTGCCCAGGGTCTGCACAATGTTGCGCAATGTCCCGGCAATGGTCGGGTGTTCCAGTTCGAAGCGTTCCACGGCAAGGTTCACGCCGTCGACCAGGTTGCTGTCCTGAAGCTGATTTTCCAGTTGGATCTCAGCCTCGATCTGAGCCATCAGTTGATGCAGACTCTCGCGCTCTGGCTCGGACAGTGGCGGGTTCTGGTCCAATTGCTCGCGCAGGGTATCGAGTTGAGCTTGCAGTTCGCGGCGGGCAGGCATTGGCGTACTCCCTTTATTGATAGGCACAGCCATGGACCGCGACGGTGCGTCAAAAGTCCGTGGCCTGCCTTAAGAGTAATCCACCCTCACGCACCCTGCATGATCCCGGTCATGGCTTCTCGCCTTTGAGCTGGCGCAGGCTGATGTCGGCCAGACAGGTGTCGAGCTCGCCCAGGTGATCGATCACCGAATGCACGCCCAGGCTGAACAATTGCACGGTGGCCCTGGCGCGCCTGGACTCGCGTTCCTGCTGCCCCAGCGCCTGCCACTCGCCCGGTGCCAGGCCACACAGCGAGCCACAGGACGCCAGGCCGATGGTCCACAGTCCGGCGTTGAGCCCCGATTGCAGCAACCCCGGTTCGCCACTGACCAGTACGCAACCGTCCAATTGCTGGACGTTCAGCGCCATGAGTGCCTGCCAGCAGGCGTGCGGGGCGGGCCAAGGATTATTTGTTGCAGGAAGTTGCGGGGGTTTGACCCAAGTCGGCAGGGCCGCCGCCAGGCCATGGCTGGTGGCCGGCGGCAAGTCGTCGAGCCAGGCGCAGGGAATACCCAGTTGCTGCAAGTGATGCAGGCTTTCCAGCGCCCCCGGCGTCGGTTGCGCGTGCTCGGTCGGCTTGGCGCCCGGCTGACGAACCCTGGCGCCGAAGTCCACCAGGCAACCACTCAGGCCGAACAGGACCGCAGTCAGGCCGGGAACAGGGAAGGGCAGGGCTTCGGCGCGAGGCATGGGAACGTCCTTGAAATAACCTGCAGCCTAACGGGCCTCAATGACAGTCCGGTGACAGAGTTGTGAAGGTGCTCGGCAGCAGAAACGTCCTACAGCCGCCTTCTCTTTTCCATGCTGCCTATCCTCGCTTTCCGTCTTATACTAGCGACCTTACCGCCTGGGCTCGGCGCCCTTGCCTGAATAAACCGAGGAGTTTTCCCCTATGCGCTGGAGCCATCGTCTAGCTCAGCTGAGTCTGTCCGCCAGCGTCCTGCTGGTTCCGTTTGCAGCCCAGGCCGCCACGGAAGAAGATCCTTGGGAAAGCATCAACCGTCCGATCTTTACCTTCAACGACACCCTCGACACCTATGCGCTCAAGCCGCTGGCCCAGGGGTATCAGTACGTGACGCCGCAGTTCCTGGAAGACGGCATCCACAACATGTTCCGCAACATCGGGGACGTGGGCAACCTGGCCAACAACGTGCTGCAGGCCAAACCGGTCGCTGCCGGGGTCGACACCGCTCGGTTGATCTTCAACACCACCTTCGGCCTGCTGGGCTTCTTCGACGTGGGCACCCAGATGGGCCTGCAACGCAGCGACGAGGATTTCGGCCAGACCCTGGGCTATTGGGGCGTGAGCAGCGGTCCTTATGTGGTGCTTCCACTCTTGGGGCCAAGCACCCTGCGTGATGCGCCGGCCAAGTATGTCGACAGCTACGCCGCGCCTTATCGCTATATCGACAATGTCTCGGTGCGTAACTCGATCTTCGGCCTGAACATCGTCGACACGCGCGCCAGCCTGCTGTCGGCCGAGAAGCTGGTGAGCGGCGACAAATACGTCTTCATTCGCAACGCCTATCTGCAAAACCGCGAATTCAAGGTCAAGGACGGCCAGGTCGAAGACGATTTTTGATATCGGCTCCCGACTGAGCGAAAGGCGGCCCTGGCATGAATGCCCAGGGGCCGCCTTTTGTGTTTTTGTGGTGCGTTCAAGGGGAGTGATCCTTCCATTGGGTTACGCTTCGCTCGGTTCTTATAACTCTCTGTACTTTGACAAATAAAGACGGCAAGCGGCGATCCGCCTGAGCTTGAAACGCCCCGCGGATGGGAGTACCGTCTGCGCCTTAGAAGGGCACCTCTGATGAATCCGCGTGCAGGGCAGCTACCTGAAACCGGTACGACAGAGAGGCTAGAAAGCGAATCCAGTAGTGCGTGCAAAGGCCTGACGGTCCAGCCCGCTACGCCAACCTAATTCTGGCGCCGTTTGCCCACATGCCAAAAACCAGTGCCACGCTGCTGATAATCGATGATGACGAAGTGGTGCGAGCGAGCCTCGCGGCCTACTTGGAAGACAGTGGTTTCAGCGTCCTGCAGGCCAGCAATGGCCAACAGGGTCTTCAGGTATTCGAGCAAGACAAGCCCGACCTGGTCATCTGCGACCTGCGCATGCCGCAGATGGGCGGACTCGAACTCATTCGCCAGGTCAGCGGGATCTCCTCGCAGACCCCGGTGATCGTGGTTTCGGGCGCGGGCGTGATGAACGACGCGGTCGAGGCATTGCGCCTGGGCGCGGCCGACTACCTGATCAAGCCCCTTGAAGACCTTGCGGTGCTCGAGCACTCCGTGCGCCGGGCCCTGGACCGTTCTCGCCTGCTGGTGGAGAACCAGCGCTACCGCGAGAAGCTGGAGACCGCCAACCGCGAGCTGGAAGCCAGCCTGAACCTGCTGCAGGAAGACCAGAACGCCGGCCGCCAGGTGCAGATGAACATGCTGCCGGTCAGCCCCTGGACCGTCGATGGCTTCCGGTTTGCCCACCAGATCATCCCGTCGTTGTACCTGTCGGGGGATTTCGTCGACTATTTCCGAGTCGATGAGCGACGCGTGGCATTCTACCTGGCGGACGTTTCCGGCCACGGCGCGTCGTCGGCGTTCGTCACGGTGCTGCTGAAGTTCATGACCACGCGCTTGCTGTTCGAGTCCAAGCGCAATGGCACGTTGCCGGAGTTCAAGCCTTCTGAGGTCCTTGGGCATATCAACCGAGGCCTGATCAGTTGTAAGCTGGGCAAACACGTCACAATGGTCGGTGGAGTCATCGACGAGGAGACTGGTTTGTTGACCTATAGCATCGGCGGTCACCTGCCG
Source organism: Pseudomonas chlororaphis (assembly GCA_001023535.1). Lineage (NCBI taxonomy): Bacteria > Pseudomonadati > Pseudomonadota > Gammaproteobacteria > Pseudomonadales > Pseudomonadaceae > Pseudomonas > Pseudomonas chlororaphis. The sequence continues at coordinate 3,852,402 of CP011020.1, read as the reverse complement.
TTGCCTGTGTTGTATACGCCAGACAGTGTTCGTTACCTGGAAGGGCGTGGCTTGCCGGTGGGCCTGTTCAACGAGGCCACCTACGAAGACCACGTACTGGAACTGCCGCCGACGTTCAGCCTGACGCTGATGTCTGATGGCATTTTGGATCTTTTGACAGAGCCTACACTCAAAGAGAAAGAAGCGGCCTTGCCTGAGCGGGTGAGTGCAGCGGGCGGCAGCCTGGAAGGCTTGCGCCAAGTGTTTGGATTAGCCACGCTCGGGGAGATGCCGGATGATATCGCCCTGTTAGTGTTGAGCAGGAACCTTTGATGAGTACCGGTAGAATCCAGTTCGCCGAGCAGGACGGCACCTTTGTCCTGAAGTTTGTCGGTGAAGTGCGCCTGACCCTGTGTTCGGCGCTGGATGCGACTATTGAGCGGATCTTCACGGCGCTGAACTTCAGCGCCATCGTGATTGACCTGACCGAAACCCGCAGCATCGACAGCACCACCCTGGGCCTGCTGGCCAAGCTGTCGATCCTGTCGCGGCAGAAGGTCGGCCTGTTGCCAACGGTCGTCACCACCCATAACGACATCACCCGCCTCCTGCAATCGATGGGCTTCGACCAGGTCTTCAACATCGTTGGCGATCCCGTGCCGTGCCCGGAATGTCTGGACGACCTGCCTGACCAGGATCAGTCCGAGGAAGAAGTGCGAATCAAGGTGCTCGAAGCCCACAAGATCCTGATGGGCCTGAACGATTCCAATCGTGAAGCTTTCCATGACCTGGTGAACGCCTTGGAGCGCCCAGGCGGCTAAAGCCCCTCGACCCTGTGGGAGCGGGCTTGCTCGCGAAGAGGGGATAACAGGCGACATCAATGCTGGAGTGCTGGTCTCTTCGCGAGTAAACCCGCTTCCACAAACGCAAAAGGGGCGAACCTATCAAGGTTCGCCCCTTTTTCTTGCTAGTGCCTCACCTCAAAGCTTGGCTTGCAGCAGCGCTTCCAGTTTTTCCTGGTCCCGCGCAAACTGACGAATACCTTCGGCCAGTTTCTCGGTCGCCATGGCGTCCTCGTTGGACAACCAGCGGAATTGCGCTTCATTGAGGTTCAGGCGTGCTTCCCCAGCCTGCCCTGGCGCCAGCTTGCGTTCCAGCTTGCCTTCGTCGGCGGCCAGTTTCTCCAGCAGTTCCGGGCTGACGGTCAAGCGGTCGCAACCGGCCAGTTGTTCGATCTGGTTGAGGTTACGGAAGCTGGCACCCATGACCACGGTCTTGTAGTCATTGGCCTTGTAGTAGTTGTAGATGCGCGTCACCGACTGAACGCCTGGATCATCGGCGCCGGTGTAGTCGTTGCCATTGGCTTTCTTGTACCAGTCGTAGATACGGCCTACGAACGGCGAGATCAGGAAGACCCCGGCGTCGGCGCAAGCGGCGGCCTGGGCGAAGGAGAACAGCAAGGTCAGGTTGCACTGGATGCCTTCTCGCTCCAACTGCTCGGCGGCACGAATGCCTTCCCAGGTGGATGCGATCTTGATCAGCACGCGATCACGGCCAATGCCGGCCTTTTCATACAGGTCGATCAGGCGATGTGCACGCTTGAGCATGGCGTCGGTGTCGAACGAAAGACGTGCGTCCACTTCGGTGGAAATGCGCCCCGGAATCACCTTCAGGATTTCCCCGCCCACTGCCACGCCAAAACGGTCGCTGGCCAGGCCGACATCGCCCTTGCAGTCTGCCACGCAGGCATTGAGCAGCTCGGCATAGCCGCTCATGGCCGAGGCCTTGAGCAGCAGGGAAGGGTTGGTGGTGGCGTCCACGGGTTTGATGCGGGCGATGGCTTCGAAGTCGCCGGTATCGGCGACGACGGTGGTGAATTGCTTGAGTTGTTCCAGCTTGGAAGTCATGAGTGTGCTCTGTCCTATGGGTCTGTTGACATTACCCGAGGGCCGGCAGCCACTCAAGGGCGTGTAGAGGTATCGAAAGGCCCCAGCGGCAACAACCTGAAAACGGCTGTTTGAAAGGCCGGGGCGGTATCGGTAGATACGATGCCAAAAGCGGACGCAGGTTCAAAGCAAGTGACGGTTAGCGTCCTTCCAGCAACTGCCCGGCCTGGTCCAGCAGGGCCAACGGATTCTGGGTCTTGTGGATGTCCACCGACAACAACTGCCGAAACCGCCGCGCCCCCGGAAAGCCGGTACCCAGCCCGAGCACATGGCGAGTGATGTGGTGCATCGCGCCACCGGCGGCCAGGTGACTGGCGATATAAGGTCGCAGCTGCGCCAACGCCTCGGCCCGGCTGATGACCGGCGCGGTGCTGCCGAACAACTGTTGGTCCACCTCGGCCAGCAGGTACGGGTTGTGATACGCCTCGCGGCCCAGCATCACCCCGTCGAAGGTCTGCAGGTGCTCATGGCAGGCCGCCAGTGTCTTGATCCCGCCGTTGAGCACGATTTCCAGCTCTGGAAAATCCGCCTTCAACCGCGCCACCACGTCATAACGCAGTGGCGGGATATCGCGATTCTCCTTCGGCGACAGGCCTTCCAGGATGGCGATCCGCGCGTGCACGGTAAAACTGGTACAGCCAGCGTCACGCACAGTCCCCACGAACTCGCACAACTGCTCGTAACTGTCACGCCCGTTGATCCCGATCCGATGCTTGACCGTCACCGGAATCGACACCGCATCACGCATGGCCTTCACACAATCGGCCACCAACCCCGGATGCCCCATCAGGCACGCGCCGATCATATTGTTCTGCACCCGGTCGCTGGGGCAGCCGACGTTGAGATTGACCTCGTCATAACCGTGCTCCTGGGCCATGCGCGAACAAGCGGCTAGATCGGCCGGAACACTGCCACCCAACTGCAACGCCAGGGGATGTTCGGCTTCGTGATGCCGCAGGAAACGCTCATGGTCCCCGTTGAGCAAGGCACCGGTGGTGACCATCTCGGTGTAAAGCAGGGCGTGCTTGGACAGGATGCGCAGGAAGTAGCGGCAGTGGGGGTCGGTCCAATCCATCATGGGTGCAACACTGAAGCGCCGAGACAAGGATTGCTGAGGTGCTGGGTATAAAGGCATCGGGGAATCTGGATGGTAAGGCGAGGGGGCGCAGTTTATCAGGAAAGGGGTCGGTGAGGTTTGGATAGGAGGCGAGTATCCGGGGCTTCGCTTGTTGGCGATCTTTTTCTGTGATCCGTGTAGGTACGAGGTCGAGACTAAATAAATCTGTCCCCTTTTTTGCTCCGATCAGCTAGTGTACCCGCCGACCCAGACTGGGGAATGCGCCGAGAAATGATGAGTCGAAGCTATACAACGAAGTTAGATCAGCTATGGAAAATTTTTTGTCGTTAAACGATGCAGTGATGCTGTACATATGAAGTTCTAGTAGTTGTCGGCAAGGATTTCTGTAGGGTATTGAGCGAAATCAGGAGGCATAAATAATTCGCCGCTTCGTGCATTATCGAGCCAGTGAAATGCGTGAGCGATATCGTGCTTGGCAATGATCTGCTCGGCTGTGATGCGGTGACCTAGGGCGTAGAGCGACTGCATAAGGTGATGAAGAAAATTGGTTTTGTCAAAAACATGCATGAACTGCTCTCGGATTGACTGCTGACCGTGGTCGATCTCGCCGCGTATCTCCTGCAGATAACCTGCATACAACGACTCATAGTATTCAGTGAACGCGTAATCGTAGGCGAAGTAAAATAATGCATGAAGACCTGCATTAACTTCAGGGGTGACGAGGTGTTGTAATTTGCTCCACGCGGAATCTCTTTGGATAAGCACCTCTCTAATCAGCTCGGCATAGGTGATTGTTGACTCCGGCTCGCTGTCTGAGTTCTTAATATCTTCATTGAATTCTACCCAAATGTCACAGATATCGATGAGAAGGGGAATGTCGATTCCTGCGAGCGGCTTATAAAGGCCAATGAGTGGGGCGAGCGTGTAGTGGTCTTGGATTAGATTCAATATCTTTGAGAGTGCGTTGCTGGAGAGATTATATCTTGCTCTGATCGAATTTTTTGTGATGGCGAAATTTTCATTGTTCCAAGTGCTTCTATTGGGAAGCTCCTTTGCTAGAAAAAATATCTGGTTTCGGTGCAGTGCGGATGGCTTGCTTTGATTATATTCGTGTTCAAGCCATTCATAGATTTTCAATAATTCGTCAAGGTTTTTTTCCAAATCACTAAATTTCTCGTTGAGTACTACGAAGTTAATTAGGGCGACTTCTGATAGATGTTTTGTCGATTGAGTGCTAAATGGGTATCTGAATGTTTGCCCTGATGGGTCGACTTCTGCTATGTCGAGTATCGTGGGTTCTAACAGGTTGTTTGTTTTTTGAAATCGGCTGTCCAGATTCTCGGATTCGGTCTTGAAAAAAGTCCAAATTTTATTGATGTCATGGGATCCCATAAAATCAAAATTGATAACTCTTTGCTTGAGCGCTGCTAGAGTTTGTAGAGCTGATATAGCACCCTTTAGGCGCAATTCGACAGAGTGTCGCATATTGAAGCATATCGGATAGACAAAGATGTCTGTTGTTAAGTGAGTTGAGTGGTCCTCCAGGACCGCATTAATAAGAATATTTGCAGCCTTAGAAAATCCTTTAGAGTACTCAACGTATCCTGGATCGCCGTTCTCACCGACACAAGCGTTAGCCCAGCTTGGATGAGCACGTCTAAAAGTAGCATTTCCTTGCCTCATGTAGGGCTCCTTAAATAATCGGTATTGTATTTTCTTTACATGGGTGTGCTGGCAGGGTGATTTATTATCTTAAATTAATACCTTCTAAGTGTTGAATTATTGCCTCGTAAGTGTTATTTGCTTTGGATTGAGGCGTTGGTTCTCTACTGAAAAAGTCGATAGATACTTTGTCGAGATTAAACGAGGATGTAAAAATGCAGCGCCTATCTTTAGGGTTCTCGACAATAGCAGAATGATCGGCGTCAATTATTTTTCTATTGATTCTTTGGCAGAATCTGCCCATTTCTATATCGCCCTCGGAGTGGTCGCACTTTTGGAATGGCAAACCACAAATTGAGCAATCGCCAATTGATTCGATAATTCCGGGGCTAGTAAAGATCATGTCAGGTCTGAATAAACCATGTGAGAATAAATCAAGTCTTTTCTTGATGATAAAAATGGCGTGATTTTCAGCTATCTCTTGTTTGTTGTGTGTGCAGGCGTTAACGGTTAGCTTTTGTGCCACCCTGGTTGCGATGTCGATATATTCTATAGCGTCAATTAAACTACACCAAGAATCCAGGTTTTGCTCATCTTTGTGAAGCTTAATCATTAGGAATGCAGAGTGGACCGAGGAAAATATGCATTGCATTAAAAAGAAAACGTTGGCTTCAGTCTCTTCTTCTCTTTGAATTGCTTGGTATTTGTAGTTTCGATGAATTTCAATTAGCGGGGATAGCTCGTGTAGTCTGTCTTTAATGATTTTTTTTGATGTGGTTGCGTAGAGGTCAAGTAATTGCTTTTTTAAAGTTTTTGAAAAGGCTTCATCTATTTCGTCGAAGCCTAATTTAGTTGCTTCGACTTCACTTATTTTTCTTTCCATGTCTTCTCCAGCGTTTTTAGAAGAGCGGGGAAGTGTGTTGGGTCGCCTTCAAATTGAACGTCAGTAGTTTGGCTGTTATCATCTTTATGTAGTCTTATTTGTACCCGGAGGTTAGGTGTTGGATCGGAAGGATATAGATTTTTTAAATGGCTCGTGAGCGCTTCTAATAGTAACTTGAAAATGTCTGGATTGGAGGTGTAAACGGAATGAAAAATCATCAGCGATGGTCCAAACCAATCATTCGATCTCTGTTCATATAAAGACTCTGGCTCATCTATGTAATCAGAGGTTATGCCGCTGCGCTGTAGGTGTTTTAATAGAGACGGCGCAGAAGAATGATAGATAGTTAAATCTTTTTGTAGATGTGCAACAGGCAGCACCACAACGTCGGACGTAAGCCGGCTTGGGTCATAGTGTGCTGATACTAATGTGGTAGTGATTCCCATAACCTAAAACTCCATGAAGGACCGCACAGTATCCTGCCTCTGTCATGGCAGGTGATGGTAGATTGCCTTCATGGAAGCAAAAAAGGAAGGGGAGGAAAGAATGCGATTGGAGGCCGCCGCGCTCAAGCGCTGAAAAATCAAATGGAGCAAACCGCTTTACGAGCGACCCTATGCTAACCTCGGTAGCTGGAGCTTATCGACCCGTTGCTCAGGTCGAATATAAAGGACATTCCGGCCCCGTGGAGTACTGACTCAGATGCAACAGGTACTTAAATCCGTGGAGGTTGTTACCCTTCCATAAAGGTCGGCTTCTTGTCGTCAAGCGGATGTTCTCGACCGACTGCTTTCGCTCCGTTGCTGCTGGTCACAACGGTCAGAATTCGATTCTGACTCGAGTAGAACTGGAATATCCGAACCGCTAGCATTTTCGGATACTAACCAGAAAAAAAATCGTTCGTAGACTGCCGTAGTGTTTGTCGTATCAATCAATTAATTTAATCGATAGGAATCCCAATGCCCCTGGTAAATGACATGCAACGGCTAGTCGAAAGGACGATCGATCACCTCGGAGGTCTGGAGAGATTTCACAAGGTTATCAATACAGAGCTCACGGATATGACCCGCCGCTGGGAGCTGGATGTCACTAACATCGGTCGGATCCTGCGGTCGCACTTGTACGTTGAGTACTACCTAACCGAGCACATCGCAAAAGCCAATCCTCGCCTCGGTGACCTCTCACAGGCTAGGCTAACTTTCGCGCAGAAGCTGTCGCTGCTGGATACAAGCCATGATCGCCTCAGGGGCCTGGTCTCTGGACTTCGGCAGATCAATGCAGTTCGGAACCGACTGGCGCACAGGCTGGAAGCGATGCTGACTGCCGAGGACGTGCAAATATTCCTGACCCACCCGTTGTTCAGTGCTATGCGAATTGAAGGTGCAAAGCCATCCACTCCGAGCGTAGAGCCGATTGATGTTCTAGAGAAATTCGCCCAATTTGCTGCACACCTCTTAGCGAACGAATTTAGCGAATTCGCGATGGCGGTGGGCAAAGCCGTAGATGAAGATATAGCCCAACGAAACTCATAACCCATCCCTATAGAGCGTGGCCTTTGGCGAGCCTCCTATGTCTCCGGCCAGATTGCCTAGGTGAAATTAGAGCTGCGATTGCTAAATAATTGCTACAGAAAGGGGGGGTAGCGCACCTAAGCAAGCAGAGCGGCGTGGGCGGCGGTTAATCGGTCCAATCCATCATAGGCGCCACGCTGAAGCGCCGAGACAAGGATTGCTGAGGTGCTGGGTATAAAGGCATCGGGGATCTGGGTGGGACGGCGGAGGGGTGAAGTTTATCAGGAATGGGGGTGGGTGGGGTTTGAATAGGAGGCTAGTGTCCGGGACTCCGCTTATGGGTGATCCGTGTAGGTACGAGGTCGAGGCTAAATAAATCTGTCCCTGAGGGATCCCCGAATTTTCTTACACAAAATCAAGAAGTTGGAATATTGAAGAGACCTGCATGAATCGGCAGCTTGTGTTGCACCACACAAAACAAGATCCCGACCCATGCAGGCCATCCGATTCTTACACAGCGCGCTCGCCCAAGCACTTCCCGATGTTCATTCTCATCGTCTGAAAACGTTGATGTGTTGTGTCAGCGCTTTACTCCGAGGACGTCGGCTCACTCTGACGGGGCTTGGTCGATTCTTGCCGAGCAAAGCCTATCCCAAACACACCATCAAGCGAGTGGATCGGTTGCTGGGTAATCGGCATCTGCAAACCGAGCGCCCGTTGTTCTACTGGGTCATGCTGAGAGCATTGCTGAGCTCGCTGAAACATCCGTTGATCCTGGTTGACTGGTCACCTATTGATGCGGCTGGAGAGTTCTTTTTGTTGCGCGCTGCCATCCCTTTGGCAGGACGTTCGTTCCCGATCTACGAGAGTGTTCACGAACGCGAGGGTTGTCCGAAATATCAAAAACGACTGCTACAAACGCTGGCCGAAATACTCCCCAAAGACTGCGTTCCGATCCTTGTGGCTGATGCAGGTTTTCGCCGGCCATGGATCAAAGCCGTCGAAGCGCAAGGCTGGTATTACGTGGGACGTGTGCGTAATCGGGATCTCTACCGAAACGACGCAGACACTTGGGTACCCGTTAAAAGCCTCTACGCTCTGGCATCGTCCTCACCGAAGTCACTGGGACGGATCGAGATGACCCAGAGCGCTCCGCACATCATTCATCTGTATTGCGTTAGGCATTCGGCAAAGGGTCGCAAACACCAGCGTGTCACCGGCTCAATTGCCAAAAACAAACTCAGTAGGCAATCGGCCAATCGTGAACGAGAGCCCTGGTTGTTGGCCAGCAACCTGCCGGAAGATCAATGGAACCCATCGAAAATCGTGGCCATTTACAAACAGCGCATGCAGATAGAAGAAGGCTTCAGGGATGTAAAAAGTGAGTATTTTGGCGTAGGCATCACTCGCCATCGGAGTCGCTGTCCACGCCGAATCGAAGTGCTTTTGCTGATCTCGGCTCTGGCTAATTACATCATTTGTTTAACGGGATTGCAGGCCCGTCAGGCGGGTCATGAGCGCCGATTTCAAAGCAACAGCCTTAAACGCCGACGTGTGCTATCGCTGTGGCGGCTGGGCTTGGAATACTGGCGCAGCGGACGCGGCTCAAATTCTCGAAGCACCTTGGAGAGGCTTGAGCACGCGCTGCGCGCAGAGGTACATCAAGAGGCGCAGGCACTGGAGTAGATTTGTGGGGATCCCTCAGAATCTGTCCCTTTTTTGATTGAGGTCCAGCGATGACAATCACTATGTTCATGGAAATTGAGGCGGGTGCCACGCTGGAAGTTATTCGGCATGTTGTGCAGAACATTGCCAATACTGTAACAGTGGAGAAAAACTCGTTAGAAGGCCATTTTTCTGATTCGAACTGCTTCTTTTATTTTGAATTGGTCGAACCGCCCAGTGTTGTGTCAGCTGAGGGGTGGGTCGTGGATTGGCTTGTTGGTGTCATGGGGGCATTTCATTGCCCCCTGCATAAACTGGAGCAGAGTTGGCGCGAGATCAGGCATGTGATGGAGGAATTATCGTTAAAGTCCTCGGTGCGCTTCGTTCTTTCCTTTCAGTACGATAGCGTCTATGCGTTCAATGAAGGGGAGGGTGTGGTGTATAAAAAAAGTATGGTTGTTTGATGGGTGTGGCTTCAAGTGTGTTTGAGGTTGGATCAGGTGAAGGTAGTAGCATTGCGCAGCCTTGAAGCACTTCTCACAGTTGGAAGTACAAGCTGATCCCGATCAACCCCACGTTCACGCCCTAGAAAGGTAAGGTTTACTTGGCGGAGTTTCAGTTTGTAGGTCAGGGCTGTGAACTGCATGTCTATGACACCACGCAGCCTCAGCAGCGCATTCCTGTTGCGAGTGCACCTAGCCTCTGATTCAGTTTACAAATGCGAAATGGGCGACCAACAGGTCGCCCATTTTCATTATTCCGCCGCCTGCGCTCGCAACCGTCTTCCAATTACATCCATTACGTCGCACCCATCGCGCAACGATACTGTCAGCAGTTTGCAGAAGTCGGAAAGCACGATGGTGTCGGAGCTGATATCCGAACGAAACGCGATGTTCTCCAACACCTGAGTCACGGTCCGAATACGGTAGTCGGCGGTTTCGAAAAGGACGTCGAGTGGAGCTTCGGTGTCGATGAGCAGGGTGGCGGGGACGCAGTCGATGCCGGTGATGGGCATGTATCGATTCATTTTGAAGATCTCTGTTTGATTGGCTGAAAGCCATCACTCAGTCGTCGCCAAACAATTGGGTGGTGGCTGTGCGCAGGTTGGCGAACCGGTTACAGAGAAAACCGGTAGATCCGAAGATCTCCCGCGCACAGCCGCCGTGGAATATAGCGGCTTTGCGGGTGCGTCGGTACCTGCAATGAGCTGGTAGCTTTCGCATTCTCTGTAGTCGGGTCGCCAAACCCGAATCGCCTTTTGGGGCGACGGGGGACTATAGGCCGACCCATTCCCGAGCCACAAGACGCCACTTTCCGAGCTTTGTGTAGGACCTTTGGCCGTGCATCAGTCGGCTTTTGGGGCTGCCGCGGGTCAGGCACCGCAGGCGCCTGCTACGCAATCGAGCGGGAGCAAGCTCCCTCGCCACGGAGCGATGCTCGGCCTAAGGATTGGTTTTTAGCCGTATGAGCAGCCATGTGGCTTGGCGTCTTCATACTTCATCACGGGAGCGGAGCAAGTCCCCGTTTCCTTCACTACGACCTGCTGTAATTCTGTCCGTCTGTTTCGCAGGAGGTTTCCACGTCTGTGCGGGTTCTTTCTTACTTTTTTACGGGATGCGTCTGATTTAAGAGGAACGGTTTCGGCAGTAGTCTTCGGTGAAGAGGCGCCATGCGTCGAACCATTGGCTTGATCAAATCGATGATTGGCATGGTCGTGTACATCGAGCTGCGGGGCGATGTGATCTGCATCATCTCCTTCCGAAAAGCCATAAGCAGGAGGCCATACGGTATGGCGAAAACATCGAAAACTGACTGGGAGCGCCTGGCCAAGTTGAATGACCCGAACATCGATACCAGCGATATTCCTGAGCTGGGTGAGGATTTCTTCCGCCACGCGGAGCTGCGTGTTCCAACAAAACAAGCGGTGACCATTCGCCTCGACTCCGATGTGCTGGAGTGGTTCAAGGGGCAGGGCGCTGGTTACCAGACGCGCATCAATCAACTTCTGCGTCAGTACATGCAAGCGCAGCAAAAACACCGGCAATAAAGGATCCAGCAATGAAACGGGCGAATCAGGTCGTCCGTTTTCATTATTGTTCTTCCTGCGGCCGCAATCGTTTCCAATCACATTCAAGTGGTGGTGTTGATTCAGGCATCGCGGGCGCCTGCTACGCAGTCGAGCGGGAGCGAGCTCCCTCGCCACAGGGATCGCGCTCGACTTGTGCGGGTTGGCGCATCAGTCGTGGCAGCAGCTGTGTGGCTTGGCCTCGTCGTACTTATCGTGATGCCGTACCCAGTCCATGATTTCGTCCTCATTACGACCCTTCGGCGTGAGGTCAAGGTAGTGGTAGGTCCCGACCAGCATGTCCAAACCTCGGGCATAGGTGGAGTAGGTGTGAAAGATCTCGCCGGCTTGGTTGCGATAGAAGACGCTCAGGCCAGGGAGTTCGCCTTCGGCGGTGTCGGTTTTTTCGTAGTTGTAGGTGGCCGTTCCGGCAGCAGTGTCTTCGGCTTTGAAGCTGACGCCGAAGTCGTCGTTGAAGTCGCAACCGTTTGAGGAGACCCAGTCGAAGGCCCAGCCCATGCGGCGCTTGAACGGCTGGAATTCGGCAAAGGATGCGCGGGAGACGGCGACCACCGCCACGTCGTGATGGGCGAGGTGTTGGTTGGCGCCGTCGATGTGGTCGGACAGGAAGGAGCAGCCGTGGCAACCTTCTTTCCAGCCGGGGCCGAACATGAAGTGGTAGACGACCAGTTGGCTACGGCCGTCGAACAGGTCGGCCAGGCTGAGTTCGCCGTGGGGGCTCTGGAAGCGATAGGGTTTGTCGATCTTGACCCAGGGCAGGGCGCGGCGTTCGGCGCTGAGTCTGTCCCGTTCGCGGGTGAAGGCTTTTTCGTGGGCCAGGTGTTCGCGGCGCGCAGCGAGCCATTCTTCCCGCGAGACGACTGGATGATTCTCGACGTTCATGATGATTTCTCCTGTAGGCAGGGTCGTTCAGCAGGTGCTTGTGTCAGTGGTCGTTTGGCTGTGTGTGAATTCGACAGACCGTTGGTCGGCAGATGAAATGGCCCGTCGGGAAGCCCGGCTGAACGGCGGCGCAGCGTCTCGGTCACACCCTTAGTGTCTTGTATTTGCGAAACAGGACGCTGGGAAGGCATCTCACTCTTTGGAGGATGGACCAGGATGACGACTTATAACTGGGACTTGATCGAACGGCTGCTGCACGAAGTGCAAAACGGCGCCGGCCACAGCTTTACCCCTCGGCCTTATGCGGAGCAGCACGCGGCGGCCAAGGCGGCGCAGGGCGAGGAGATCGAGAATCTCGATCATCTGAAAGCGGTTGCCGGGGAGTATGAAAAGCTGCTGCTGGAGCGTGGCTTCATTGAACCTCGGCCGGAGGAAGAAGGCGGTAATGGCGAAAACTTCGTGCTCACGCCCCGCGGTTCGCGCTTGCTGAGCCTGATCGACAGCAGCATTCCGGGCAATGATCACCCACGCCAGGTGCTGGATGAGCAGGACGATGCGCTGGATGAGTTCACGTTCGATGACTTGGCTTCGAAGGCGCAGATTGCCTGATGGGTGTGCGCCTTGTTTGTGGGAGCGGACTTGCCCGCGAATGCGCCGTGTCAGCCAACATGATCGTTAGCTGGTAGATCGCATTCGCGGGCAAGCCCGTTTCCCACATTGGATTTTTTGTGGTTTCAAGAGCGTGCCGATTTCAGGCATTTCAAGTCGCTGAAGTCCTTCTTTACCCCGTCGATTTTCTTCAGCAAACGCTCGCGCTGGGGCGGGGTGCTTTCGGCCAGCAGGTCGATCAGCAGGCTGCGGGCCTGGGCTTCGGTCTTGCTGAAGGCTTCGCGATAGGCCGGTGTCCAGAGGCTTTCGCGGTTGACCAGCAGTTGCTCGATGCGCTGCGGGAAATCGGGGCTGTGGCGTTGGGCCACGGCTTGGCTGAACTGGTTCTGCCAGTGGGCGCGGTTGGCGATCCATTGTTGGTTCTGGTCGCCGAGGGCAGTGGACCATGCCATCACACGTTGACGCTGAGCCTCGTTGATTGGGCCGAGCCAGTCGTTCAGGCGTTTCTCCATGCGTTTGCTGCGCGCCTGGATTTGCTCCTGCAATGACGGCTTGAGGTATTCCTCCTGGCGCTTGCGCTGGTCCTTGACGAAGGCGGCGTCCATGTCCGCCACTTGTTCGTCGCTAAGCCCCTGGAGCAACTGGATGGCCGACGGGGTGATTTCCCGGGCGGTTTCGGCGATGGCGGCCTTGGCTTCCTGAGTGCGCTGTTGCAGGGCGGTATCGGTCACCTGGTTGGTTTGCACCATGGTCTTGAGGCGGTCCAGCCAGTCGAGGTAGCCCGGTAGCTGCGTGGTGCAGTGCCAGCTCAGGTGTTGCTTGAGGCGTTCGTTGAACCAGTCTTTTTGCTCGCCGTTGATTTCCAGGTAGTCATTGAGGGTCCACGGGATGATCAGGTCGAGGTTGCGGTAGGCCAGGCCTACCCGGCTGCAGGCGGTGAGCGTCAATAGCACGGCGATGAACAGGGCGGTGCGTGTTAACCAGCGCGACATGAGCGAGTCCTTGCGAGGGCGTAGGTGCTTTGTTGGAGCATTGCAGACGCGCGGCAGTTCAGCCGATTAAAAGCGTAACGCCTAGGCTGTGTACGAAATAGTTTGAAACGCAGGTTAGGCAAGGCAAAAACCGGCTTGGAACGACCGGGGTCGCGCTCGACTTGACTGGTTGTCAATGAGCATTCCGAGCCGGTTTTTAACGCCGCATAACCAAGTTTCAAGCTATTTCGTACATAGCCTAGTAAAAAGGGTGGGCCATCTTGAGGGTCAGCAGGCTGTCGCACTGGCTGTTGTGCCCGGAATAGGCCGAGCAGCTGCTGCCGCTGAGGCTCGAGTCGCTGTAGATCAGGTCCAGGTCGAGCCCTTTCCAGGGGCGGGAAATTTTCAGCGACCAGTCACTGAAACTGCTGACATAACCGTTGTCCACCGACACGGGCGTGTTGAGCTGGTGGGTGGTGTACTTGGCGCTGATGCCGATGCCGAAGGGCACGTTGCCGCCAAGGTCGGCAAACAGCGTGCTGTTCAGCTTATCCGGATCGTTGCTCAAGGCGGCACCGAAGCGGCTGCCGAGTACGGTCAGGCCGCCGAAGAATCCCTGGCTGTCGAGGGTATCGGCGGTGGGATAGCTGTAATGGATCAGGCCGACTTCATAGCCCAGTGTCTGGTCGAAGGGGTGTTTAAAGCCCATGTAGGAATCGACTTCAAGGTCCGACGTCAGACCGGCGCTCGGGGACCATTGGCCGGCGTACCAGCCGCTGTCGTGGCTCAGGTCCAGGCCGCCATGGAACGAGCCGGTGCTCGATTGGGTCACCAGGCCCTGGGCCATGCTGCGGGTCGGCGTGGTGCCAAGCTTGAGGTCGAAGTCGCCAAGCTCGCGCTGGAAGACCTGCCCATAGGCCAGGGAACATGTCATCAGGCTGGTCGTCAGCACAGCAACAGGAAAGCGCATGCTTCACTCCGGAATTAGCGAGGAGCAGGAACGGAAACTAAGCTGAAACGCTTGAGCTAGAGAGGTGCAAGGATACCGGCGAATACTCGGCAGCGATGGCCGTTCGTCGATTCGTGGGAAATGCAGGAGGCAGGGAAGGGATTTTCCAGTCCAAGCGCTTCGAAGCTCAAAGCGCTTTGGGACAAGGTGAGGCGCAGGTTACTTCTTGCCCAGGCTGATCTGCTTGGACGGGCCGAACGTCTGGCCGCTGACACCTTTGGCAATTTGCTGGATCTCGCCGCCGGACTTGAGGAACGCCGCGATCTGGTCGTTGATCGACTCGCTGGTTTCAACGGCTGGAGCTGGCTTTGCTTTGCTGTTGGATGCTTTTACGCGCATGACGGCCATTAACCTATAGATCATTAATTGGGCCAGGTATCGTACAGGAAATACTTGACAATAGCTTGGGAAATATCCCCCGCGAGGCGTACTGCCCAAGTGCAAATGGCACCCGGATAATCCAGCCATTGTTGCCCTAACCCTCTGTTTTAAATAACAACGGTGCGGAAAATATAACGCCGCGGGCTGGCGTTCGGCTCCGTCACTGGTCTGACGAATGGCCACTGTTCGAGCGAAAAGCCAGGAAAATCAACGGTTGCGCGGGCCTTCCCGGCAAAGCGCGTGACGGCCACGAACCGCGTCGCAAAACCGGGTAGAATGCCGCCCACGCAATGAGGGTATTGGAAATGGCTTTAATCGGGCGCTACAACAGTCTGCAAGTGGTTAAACACACTAACTTCGGTTTATATCTGGACGGCGGGCCGGACGGCGAAATTCTGCTGCCCAACCGTTATATCCCCAAGGATATTCCCAGCGAAGATGAAGACTGGCTCAATGTTTTTATTTATTTGGACAGCGACGACAAACTGATCGCGACCACGGAAAAGCCCAAAGTCCAGGTCGGTGAGTTCGCCAGCCTGAAAGTGGTTGAAGTCAACAGCATTGGCGTGTTCCTCGACTGGGGCCTGCCCAAGGACTTGCTGCTGCCGTACTCCGAGGAAAAGCGCCAGTTGAGCGCTGGCGATTACTGCGTGGTGCACGTCTACCTGGACAAGCACACCCGCCGCATTACCGCCACCGCTCGCCTGGACCGTTACCTGGACAAGACACCGGCCAACTACACGCCGGGCCAGGAAGTGGATTTGCTGGTGGCCGAGGCCACCGACATGGGGTTCAAGGCGATCATCAACAACAAGCACTGGGGCTTGATCCACAAGAACGAAATCTTCAAGTTCATGCGTGCCGGCAAGCAGGAAAAAGGCTTCATCAAGGAAGTCCGTCCGGACGGCAAGATCAGCTTGAGCCTGCAGCCGGTGGGCCAGGAAGCCGCCACCAGCCTGAACGCCAAGATCCTCGCCAAGTTGCGCGAGAACAACGGCACCCTGGCGGTCAGCGACAAGAGCGATCCGGCGCTGATCAGCAGCCTGTTTGGCGTGAGCAAGGGCAACTTCAAGAAAGCCATTGGCGCGCTGTACAAGAATGGGCAGATTGTCATTCATGCTGATCGCATTGAATTGAGCTGAGCACCCATCACGCTTGCGGCCCTGTGGCACAAAGCATGTGCCTCTGGGCAGCAATCCGTATCTCCGGTGGCGAGGGAGCTTGCTCCCGCTGGGTCGCGAAGCGGCCCCTCGACCATGCCCCTCGGTGTGTCAGTTTTGATTGAGCACACGTGTTTTAGGCCTGCTTCGCAGCCCCGCGGGAGCAAGCTCCCTCACCACGAGATCTTCGCTGTATACAAAAAACTGCACCTTTAGCATGCACTCACGCCCTGTTCGTGGGCGTAGGCACCTGTCTGCGCGGTTGGATTCTTCGCTGTACACCGCGTTTTGTCGCACATCCACTTCCTGTGGCACGCATTCTGCGTAGCGTTTCGTATACAAACCATGCCGGCTCCCGTGCGCAGTATGGTGAGCAGGTTGATGCGGGGGCACGGCGGTACTCAAAAGGAGCCCCGCAATGTCCAAGCAATTGCCCAACGGCTACAGCCCCCGCCTCTACAACGAGGACCTGGGCCCGCTGCCGCAGAAATGGAATTGGTACAACATCTTCGCGTTCTGGATGAGCGATGTGCACAGCGTGGGCGGTTATGTCTTTGCCGCCAGCCTGTTCGCGTTGGGCCTGGCCAGTTGGCAGGTGTTGATTGCCTTGCTGGGCGGGATTTGCATCGTGCAGTTGATCGCCAACCTGGTCGCCAGGCCGAGCCAGCAGGCGGCGGTGCCGTACCCGGTGATCTGTCGGCTGGCGTTCGGGGTCTTCGGGGCGAACATTCCGGCGGTCATCCGCGGTTTGATTGCCGTGGCCTGGTATGGCATCCAGACCTACCTGGCTTCCAGCGCGTTGATCATCGTGGTGCTGCGGTTCTTTCCTTCGATGCAGGCCTACGCCGAGCCGCAGTTTGCCGGCCTGTCCTACCTGGGCTGGTTCGGCTTCCTCGGCCTTTGGTGCGTCCAGGCGTTGGTGTTCTGGACCGGGATGGACTCGATCCGCCGGTTCATCGACTGGGCCGGGCCAGTGGTCTATGCGGTGATGTTCCTGTTGGCCGGCTGGATCGTGTGGAAGGCCGGTTGGAGCAACATCAGCTTCACGCTGGCGGAAAAGTCCTTGTCGGGCTGGCAGGCGGTCGGCCAGGTGATCGTGGCGACGGCGCTGGTGGTGTCGTACTTTTCCGGTCCGACCCTCAATTTTGGCGATTTCAGCCGTTATTGCCGGAGCATGTCTGACGTGCGCCGAGGCAATTTCTGGGGGCTGCCGGTGAATTTCCTGGCGTTCTCCCTGGTCACGGTAGTGATTGTTTCCGGGACCCTGCCCGTGTTCGGCGAAATGCTCCACGACCCGATCGCCACCGTGGCGCGCATCGACAACGATGTGGCTGTGCTGCTGGGGGCCTTTGCCTTCGTCACCGCGACCATCGGCATCAACATCGTCGCCAACTTCGTGTCTCCCGCGTTTGACTTCGCCAACGTCGCGCCGAGCAAGATCAGTTGGCGCGCCGGCGGCATGATTGCCGCCGTGGCCTCGATTTTCATCACGCCGTGGAACCTGTTCAACAACCCGGAGGTGATCCATTACACCCTGGACGTGCTGGCGGCGTTCATTGGCCCGTTGTTCGGGATCCTGCTGGCGGACTACTACCTGATCAAGAAACAGCACATCGATGTGGATGCGCTGTTCAATGACGGGCCAAGCGGGCGTTATTACTACAGCGGCGGCATTAACTGGACGGCGGTCAAGGCCATGATCGCGGCGACGCTAGTGGGGGTGGCGATTACCTTTACGCCGGTGCTGCAACCGATGGCCAACTTTGCCTGGTTCACCGGTTGCCTGCTTGGGGGCGCGCTGTACTTCGCCCTGGCGCGGCGCGAGTCGATCTTGCAGCGCGGTCCCTCGCTCAACCCGGCCGGCCAGGCCTGATCAACGCAGGATGGTGCGAGGGCAGGGGCTCGCCGCAGCCTGGCTGGCGGGCCGCAGCAACAGCCCGCCGGCCAGCACCAGGCCGCTGCCGGCGATGATCAGTGCCGGTTGCAACCCACCGCTGAAATGGCTGCTCAGTGCCGCGAGCAGTGGGCCGCTGAGCTGGCCCACGGCAAAGCAGGCGGTCAGCAACCCGGCGTTGCGCTGGGTGGCGTGGGGAGCCAGTTCCCGCGAGCGCAGCATCACCAGTTGCATACAGGCCAGGAACGGCGCGCCGCAGAGTAGGACCCCCAGTGCCAGCCCCAAGCCGCTGCCCAGCAGGCAGGCGAACACCCCGGCGGCCTGCAGCCAGAGCGTGCCGATCAACCAGCGACCGGTGGTGTTCGGGTCCGGGCGACGCCGGCTGACCAGCAGCACGCCCAGCGCGGCGGCCAGGCCAAAGCTGGGCCAGAACAGGTCAGCCTGCCATTGCCCGTGGAATTGGGCCGAGGCCATTTGCGACAGAAACGTGGCCGGGATGATGTAGCCCACGCCGTAGAGGGCGTACACCACACCAAGGCGGGCAATGCCACGGCTGGGTGAATGGCGGGGCGGCGCTGCGACGGCGGCGGTTGCGGCGGGCTGCGGCAGGATCGGCAGGATTCCGAGCAGCATCGCCAACGCCACGCCGGCGTAGACCAGCCACAGGGTGGCGGAGGCCTGGCCCAGCAGGTTCGAGCCCAGGGCGAGCAAGCCGGTCAGCGCAATCCCCAGGCCTGGGCCGGCAAACACCAGGGCACCGAGGCGAGGGCGTCCGGCCGCCGCGGCCAAGGGCTGGCTCAAGGCCGTGATCATCACCAGCACCCAGGCACTCGCCACGCCCGTGCCGAAACGCAGCGCCAGGTGCGGCCAGAAGCCCCAGGCCCAGAACGATGCCAGGGTCAGCAGCACGCACAGCCACAGGCCGCCGAGCAACCGGCGCCTCACCTGTTCCGCACGACGGGCGAACATCGCATCCAGCGCGCCGAGGAAGTAACCCAGGTAGTTGGCGGCGGCAATCAGACCGGCGGCGGTCAAGTCGACCTGGCCCTCGCCGATGAGATGAGGTAACTGGGGCGTCAGGGCAAAGCGACCAATGCCCATGGCCATCATCAAGGCGATGAAGCTGCCGAGCAGGCGAGTGAGAGGTGACATGTCGTTCTCCAGCGTCGAGGCGAATGACTGTCAGGCTAGAACCGATTGACTTTCATTAAAAATGAATAATAGTGAGTAACTTGTTCTTTTTTGGAGAATGTCGTGGAGTTCAGCCAATTGCGGATTTTCCAGGCCGTGGCCGAGGAAGGATCCATCACCCGGGCGGCCGAACGCTTGCACCGGGTGCCGTCGAACCTCTCGACCCGGCTCAAGCAGCTGGAAGAACAGCTGGGGGTGGATCTTTTCTTGCGCGAGCGTCAGCGCTTGCAGTTGTCACCGGCGGGAAAAGTCCTGCTGGACTATGCGAGCAAGCTTTTTGCCCTGCACGACGAAGCCCACGCGGCGGTGCAGGGTGGGCAACCGGCCGGGGATTTTGTGTTGGGCACGATGTACAGCACCGCGGCGATTCACTTGCCGGACCTTCTGGCCGCTTATCACCGTACTTACCCGGCGGTGAACCTGCAGGTGCAGTCCGGGCCCAGCGGCGAACTGCTCGAAGGCTTGCTCACCGGGCGCCTTGATGCCGCGCTGGTGGATGGCCCGCTGGAGCTGGCGGGGCTGGACGGCGTGCCGCTGTGCGACGAGCGGCTGGTGGTGATCACCGAAGCCGATCACCCGCCGGTGCGCAGTGCGCTGGATGTCCAGGGGCGCTCGGTGTTCACGTTTCGCCGGGGCTGTTCGTACCGCATGCGCCTGGAAGCCTGGTTTGCCCATGACCACGCGACCATGGGCCGGGCGATGGAGATCGAGTCTTACCAGGGGATGCTGGCGTGTGTGATCGCTGGCTCCGGGGTGGCGTTGTTGTCCGAGTCGATGCTGGCCAGCATGCCGGGCCGCGAGCGGGTGACGGTGCACCCCTTGGCCGAGCCGTTTGCCAGCGCCACGACCTGGCTGATGTGGCGTAAGGGCATGGTGGGCGCCAACCTGAATGCCTGGATTGAATTGCAACAACAGGCCTGGCCGCGCGTGCCTGCGGTGACGGCTCGATCGGCTTGAACTCCGGGCGTGGGATTTGGATCAATTCAGTAACAGATCATTGCAAACTGAGACGAGCATTGCGTAACACATCGGACTATTATCAGAGCGAAGGGGCCATAGCATTCTGCCGCTCGTATTACCCTGAGGGGGCACCACGATGAAAGAGAAAATCCAGAACTGGCTTCACGACCTGGGTGTTGCGCTTGGCTTGATCGAACCGCCGATGCAGCCGGTCCCGATCCGTACCGATGACGAGCAACGCCGCCGCCAGCCGCGCCGCCGCTGATTAGCTGTCAGGTCGGTTTTTGTGGGAGCGAGCCTGCTCGCGAATGCGTTGTATCAGCGTAAGTGGTGGCTGATACGTCGCCATCGCGAGCAGGCTCGCTCCCACAGTCGTTTACCGATTATCAGACCATCTTCGCCACCGCATTCGCTCGTGGCGACAACAGGCTTACCACCACAAAACTCACCAGCGCCACGCTCAGGCTGTAGTAGATCGGCGTGTTGGCGTCCAGGCCGTCCTTGACCATGAAGAACAACGCCGTCAGGAAGCCCAGCGACATGCTGCTGATCGCGCCGGCGGTGGTGGCGCGTTTCCAGTAGATGGCGCCAATCAACGGGATCAGCATGCCGCCCACCAACAGGTTATAGGCCAGGGTCAGGGCGCTGATGACGTCACTGACCACCAGGGCGATAACCAACACCAATGCCCCCATCAGCAGGGTGGCGATGCGGTTCTCGTGGACATCGCCGCTGCCGCCTTCACGGCCTTGGCGCAAACGTGGCAACAGGTCCTGCACCACCGTGGTGGACGCCGCGAGCAGGCCAGCTGCGGCGGTGGACATCAAGGCCGCCAGGGCAGCGGCGACCACCAGCCCGCGAATCCCGTTGGGCAGGCTGGTCTGGACCACGCTGGCAAAGGCGTTGTTGACGTTGGCAAGGTCCGGCAGCAACACCTTGGCGGCCATGCCGATCAATGCCCCGGCCAGGCCATAGAGCACGCAATACAGACCGGCGGCGGTGCCGGCCACTTTCGCCACGCCTTCGCTGCGAGCGGTGAACACCCGCTGCCAGATGTCCTGGCCGATGAAAATCCCGAAGAAGTAGATCAGGAAGTAGGTAAGGATGGTGTCCCAGCCAATGGCGGTGAAATCGAAGTAACTGGCCGGCAGTTTCGCCACCATCGCATCCCAACCGCCGGCGTCGACGATGGACATCGGCATCAGCAGGAACACCAGGCCGATGGTCATGATCAGAAACTGCACGATGTCGGTGAGGGTCAGCGACCACATGCCGCCGATGGTGGAGTACAGCACCACCACGCCACCGCCCACCAGGATCGAGACCCAGAAGGGCAGGCCGAACAGCACTTGCATCACCGTGCCGATGGCGATGGTCGAGGTGGCGCCGATCATCAACGCATACACCAGCATGATCAGCGCACTGGCGTGACGCGCGGCCGGGTTGTAGCGGCGCTCCAGCACCTGGGTCACGGTGTAGATCTTGAGTTTGAGCAGCGGCTTGGCCAGAAACAGGCTCAGGCCGACGATGCCCAGGCCGATGGCGCCGCACAGCCAGAAGCCGGAAATCCCATGGACATAGCCCAGGCGCACGATGCCGATGGTGGACGCGCCGCCCAGGACCGTCGCGGCCATGGTGCCCAGGTAGAAGCCCGGGCCGAGGTTGCGTCCGGCGACCAGGTAGTCGTCGCGGGTCTTGGCGCGACGCATGCCATACCAGCCCAGGGCGATCATGCCCGTGGCGTAGAGAAGAACGACGATTAAGTCCAAAGCCATGGTGGCGAGTCTCCGATTGTCTTTTTTGTGTGAGGCGAGGCGAGGCTGCTATCCATGACATCCCAGCCTCTATGCGAACGCGCTTTTGTGGCGAGGGAGCTTGCTCCCGCTCGACTGCGCAGCAGTCGTCATCAAGGGGCCGCTGCGCGACCCTGCGGGAGCAAGCTCCCTCGCCACAGGGATTTCGTTGTCTCGGATCAGGCGGTTTGCCTGAGGGCTGATGGATCGATGGGCACCGAAGCGTCTTTGCTACGCGGATCCTGCGGCCCATACACCGCCGCCGGCTCGGCGAACAGCCCAAGCAACACCAGGTACACCACCGACGCCAGGCCCAGGGTCACCGGCAGGCTGATGTCGATGCCACCGGCCAGTTCACCCAACGGGCCGACGAACTGCCCCGGCAGGTTGACGAAGCACAGCCCGACCAGTGCGCTGGGGATCCACGCTCCCAGGCCGCGCCAGTTCCAGCCATGGTTGAACCAGTAGCGTCCGCCGGTTTCGCCTCGGGTGAACACTTGCAGGTCGTCCGGGCAGTAGAAACCGCGTCGCACCAGCAGGCCGATGATCATGATCACCATCCACGGGGTGGTGCAGGTGATGATCAGCACGGCGAAGGTCGACACGCTCTGCACCAGGTTCGCGGCGAAGCGCCCGATGAAGATGAAGGCAATCGACAGCAGGCCGATCAGCAACGTCGCCTTGACCCGCGACAACAGCCGTGGGAACACGCTGGACATGTCCAGCCCGGTGCCATACAGCGACGTGGTGCCGGTGGACATGCCGCCAATCACCGCGATCAGGCACACTGGCAGGAAGAACCAGCTCGGCGACACCGCCAGCAGCCCGCCCACGTAGTTGTTCGCCGCGATGTAGTCCGGGGCCTTGATCGCCACGATGGTGGCGGTGGCGAGGCCGAACAGGAACGGGATCAGGGTGGCCAGTTGTGCGGCGATCACCGCCAGCATGATGCGCCGCTTGGAGGTGTGGCGCGGGATGTAGCGCGACCAGTCACCGAGGAACGCGCCGAAGGAAATCGGGTTGCTCATGGCCACCAGCGCCGCGCCGATGAACGCCGCCCAGAAGCCCGGTTGACCAAACCCGACGGTGCCGGCGAACTGGCTGTCGAAGCTCGGCGCGAACGCCACGATGCCCAGCAGGAACAGCAAGCTGGCGGCCCACACGGCCACACGGTTGACCCACAGCATGAAGCGAAAGCCGTAGATGCACACCGTCAACACCAGCAGGGCGAACAGGCCGTAGGCCAGGCCCAGGCTCAGGTCGGTTTCCGGGACGCCGACCAGCCGCTTGGCGCCGCCGATCAACGCATCTCCGGAGCTCCACACCGACAACGAGAAGAACGCGATGGCGGTCAGCAGCGACAGGAACGAACCGACGATCCGACCATGCACACCGAAGTGCGCACCGGAGGACACCGCGTTGTTGGTGCCGTTGAGCGGGCCGAACAGGCCCATGGGGGCGAGGATGATCGAACCCACCAACACCCCCAGGACGATCGCCCAGGCCCCGGCCTGGAACGACAGGCCGAACAGCACCGGGAAACTGCCCAGCACGGCGGTGGCGAAGGTGTTGGCGCCGCCGAAGATCAGGCGAAACAGATCGCCCGGGCCGGCGGTGCGTTCGTGGTCCGGGATCTGTTCGACCCCGTTGGTTTCGATTTGCGTAAGGCTGTTTTCATTATTGTTATGCATGATCTGCTCCGATCATCGAGGCGCGTTCATCGAAGGTGGACGTCGCCTGTTTGGCTAAGGGGGTGGCAGCCCTTCCGGCATGGCGGACAAATGTTCATGGCAGGCCAGCCAAAGGCCCTGTTGTTCTTGTGTGCGTCCTTCCTGCTTGCGGAACAGGATGGTTTCGCGCTCCTGGCTAAAGTGTCGCTCCCCTTGCAAGCGCAGCTCGGTGGCCACGTCATGGATGAAAACCGCCACGTCACCTTGCAGGCTGACGAAGGCGTTGCTCGAGGTGCACGCCAGCACCTCGAAGCCATCCTCGGACCGCCAGCGATCCCACAACGCCTGGTAGGCATCGCGTGACAGCAACGGCTGTTCGAGGGTGTGGAACACGAAACTCGCATCGGCGGTGAACGCGCCGAAGTAAGCCTCGCGGTCGTTGCTGGCGAAGGCCGCCACCAGTTCGGCGGCGGCCAGCAGGACTTGCTCGCGTTCGTTCATGGCGCGCCCCTCAGCGATGAGCCACGCCAGGCAGTACGCAGAGCATCTCGTACAGCAGGTTGGCGCCCAGCAGCGAGGTATTGCCGGTGGTGTCGTACGGCGGCGAGACTTCTACCAGATCGCAACCGACCAGGTCGAGGCCCTGGCAGCCGCGCACGATTTCGATCGCCTGGATGGTGGTCAGACCGCCGATTTCCGGGGTGCCGGTGCCTGGGGCCCAGGCCGGGTCGATGCCGTCGATGTCAAAGCTCAGGTACACCGGGCCGCCCCCGACCTTCTCCCGGACTTCAGCCATCAGCGGCGCCAGGGAATGGTGCCAGCACTCTTCGGCCTGGACCACGCGAAAGCCCTGGCGGCGGCTCCAGTTGAAGTCATCGGCGGTATAGCCCTGGGCGCGCAGGCCGATCTGCACCACGCGATCGCAATCGAGCAGGCCCTCTTCCACGGCCCGGCGGAACGTGGTGCCGTGGGCGATCTTCTCGCCGAACATGTGGTCGTTCACGTCGGCGTGGGCGTCGATGTGCACCAGGCCGACCTTTCCGTGTTTCTTGTGGATGGCCCGCAGGATCGGCAGCGTGATGGTGTGGTCGCCGCCCAGGGTCAGGGGGATGACGTCGTGTTCGAGGATGGTGTGGTACGACTCTTCGATGATCCGTACCGCGTCCAGCAGGTTGAAGGTGTTGATTGCCACGTCGCCGATGTCGGCGACCGACAGCGAGTCGAAGGGCGCAGCGCCGGTGGCCATGTTGTAGGGGCGGATCATCACCGATTCGGCGCGGATCTCGCGGGGCCCGAAACGGGTGCCGGCGCGCAGGGAGGTGCCGATGTCCAGCGGCACGCCGACGAAGGCAGCGTCCAGGCCGGCGGCGGTGGGCACGTGGGGAAGGCGCATCATGGTGGCGATGCCGCCGAAGCGCGGCATTTCGTTGCCGCCCAGTGGCTGGTGAAGAATCTTGTCCACGGGTAGGGCCTCATCGTTGTTTTATTTATCAGGGGCCGATTCTGCGAAAAGCCGTGGCGCTGAAAAATCGCTGGGGGCAAATACTTAGTTCAGATTTTTCTAAACTAATGTGGGGTAGGGCGATAGACTCCGCGTCAGCACGGTCCCCCTGTTTGGATGGGTGTGGTTCTGTGGCGAGGGGATTTATCCCCGCTGGGGCGCGAAGCGGCCCTAAAACCTGAAAGCTCGGTGTGTCAGGAAAATGGTATTGGGGCTGCTTCGCAGCCCAGCGGGGATAAATCCCCTCGCCACACAGTCTTGCAGTGATACGCCGGTACGGAGAAACCCAATGGCCAACGCTCTACCCGACCTGAAACTGCTGCGTATTTTCGTCAGCGTGGTCCGGCACCAGGGGTTTGCCAACGCCCAGCACGAACTCAACCTTTCGACATCGGCCATCAGCACTTACATGAGCCAGCTCGAATCGGCCCTGGGCCTGGTGCTGTGTCATCGCGGGCGGGGTGGGTTCAGCCTGACCAGCAAGGGCGAATTGTTCCACCAGGAAACCCTGCGCCTGCTGGGTGAGCTCGAAGGGTTCGAACAGTATGCGGCGGCCCTCAAGGGGGAGCTGCGCGGCACGCTGAACCTGGGCGTGATCGACTCCACCGTCAGCGACAAGGCCTTGCCATTCGCCGAGGCCATCGGTGCCTACAGCCAGGAGCATCCGGCGGTGCACCTGCACCTGTCCGTCCTGAGCCCTTATGAACTGCAGCTCGGTGTGCAGGACAACCGCCTGGACCTGGCCATCGGCGCGTTTTCCACGCGCATGAGCGGGCTGGTCTACATGCCGCTGTACCGCGAGCAGCATTGGTTGTATTGCAGCAATCGCCACCCGTTGTTCCACGAGCGGCGCATCCCCGAACCAGTCATTACCCAGCAGCGTATGGTCGGACGCGGGTATTGGAGCCAGGCCGAACTGGCCCGCCATGGTTTCAAGCACAGCGCGGCGACGGTGGAGAGCATGGAGGCGCAGTTGATCCTGGTGTTGTCCGGTGCCTATGTCGGTTACTTGCCCGAGCATTACGCCCAGGCCTGGGTCGACAAGGGCGATTTGCGGGTGCTGCTGCCGGCCACCTTTGGCTACCAGGCGCCGTTTTCGATGATCGTGCGCCGTGGCCGCAGCCGCGAACCTTTGATCCAGACCTTCCGCGACCTGCTCAAGGCGCAGCTCAACCAGGCCTGAGGTGCCGCCATGTCCCGAATCCATTGCCCGCGTTGCCACCGGCCACAAAGCCATTGCCTGTGCCCGCTGATTCCCAGCCTCGACAGCCGTACCCGGGTGTTGCTGCTGCAGCATCCCAGCGAAGTCAATCACGCCTTGAACACCGCCCGGCTGGCGGCCCTGGGGTTGAACAATGCCGAGCTGATCGTGGGCGAAGTGTTCGAAGACTTGCCGCAATTGCTCCACCGGCCGGGGTATCAGGCACGCCTGCTGTTTCCCGGCGAGGTCGCGCAACCGTTGCAGGCTTATGCAGCGTCCGACGATCCACTGCTGTTGGTGGTGCCGGACGGTACCTGGCGCAAGGCGCGCAAGTTGCTGCACCTCAATCCATTGCTGGCGGCACTGCCGAGGGTGACGCTGGCTGACGGCGGGGTGTCCCGCTATCGCTTGCGCAAGGCACCGGGGCCAGGGGCGCTGTCGACGGTGGAGGCGATTGTCCAGGCATTGCAGGTACTGGAGGCACCGACGAGTTTCGAGCCGTTGCTGAAGCCGTTCGAGGCGTTGATCGAAGGGCAGATTGCGGCGATGGGGGAGCAGACGTTTCGGCGCAACCATGCTGAAAAATAGTGCGTGTTCCTGCCGCCCCCTTCGCGGGCAAGCCCGCTCCCACAGAGGCTCTGAGGCGCATCATCCATCCAATGTGGGAGCGGGCTTGCCCGCGAAGGGGCCCGAATGGCCACAGATAGTCCCAGCCAGAGACTACCGCTCGCGCATCGCCTCGGTCCGCGCCTTCAGCACCGGTTTGAGCAAGTAGTCCAGCACGCTTTTCTCTCCGGTGATGATGTCCACGGTCGCCACCATCCCCGGGATGATCAGCAGCGGCTTCACGTCGCCCCCCAAGTGGTTTTTGTCGGTGCGGACCTGGATCAGGTAGAAGCTGTTGCCCTTGTCGTCGGTGATGGTGTCGGCGCCGATCAGTTCGAGGCGGGCGCTCAGTCCGCCGTAGATGGTGTAGTCGTAGGCGCTGAACTTGACCATGGCTTTCTGGCCCGGATGCAGGAATGCCACGTCCTGCGGACGGACCTTGGCTTCGATCAGCAGGTTGTCTTCCAAGGGCACGATTTCCACCATGTCGCTGCCCGGCTGCACCACGCCGCCGATGGTGTTGACCTTCAATTGCTTGATCACCCCGTGCACCGGCGAGACCACGGTGGTGCGGGACACGCGGTCGTCGATGGCGATGCTCGAGGCGGTGATTTTCGACAGCTCGGTGCGTTTTTCGTTGAGGTCCTTGGCCGCGTCTGAGCGGAAGGTCTGTTCCGATTCGTCGATCTTGCTCTTGATCTCATTGATCGCCGATTCGGCCCGGGGAATGGCCAGGGTGGTGGCGTTGAGCGAGCCGCGGATTTCCACCGCGTTGCGTTTGAGCCGCAGGATCTCCACCGGCGACACGGCCCCGGTCTTCACCAAGGGCGCGGACATGTTCATTTCTTCTTGCAGCAAGGCCAGGGCAGAGCTGAACTGGCTTTGCTTGGAGCGAAACTCCGCCAGTTCCTGGGTCTTCTGCCGCAGTTGTTCGGTCAGGGTCCGTTTTTCGCTGGCCAGGCGCCGTTGCCGTTGTTCGTACAGCGCGCGTTCGTCCTCGGCCACTTGCGGGGCCTTGCTGGCCACCTCGGCCGACAGCGTGAAGGGGCGCCCCTCGGCCTCGGCCGAGAGCCGTTCGACCTGGGCGGTCAAGGCGTAGCGGTCGGCTTCGCTTTCGCCCTTGTTCGACAGGAACCGCGTGTCATCCAGGCGCAACAGGGTGTCACCCTTGTTCACCATCTGGCCTTCGCGCACGAAAATCTCGGTGACGATGCCGCCTTCCAGGTTCTGGATCACCTGCACTTTGCTCGACGGAATCGCCTTGCCTTCGCCGGTGGTGACTTCCTGCAAGACCGCCAGCTTCGCCCAGACCAACCCGGTGATGATCAGCCCGGCGGCCAGCCACACGGTGACCCGCGATCGCCGAGGCGAATCCTGCAACGCCGCGCTGGCGGTTTCCGCCATGAACTCGCTTTCGGCGCTTTTGTTGAAACTGCCGAAGTAGCTTCGGGCAGTTGGATCGGGTGTTTGGGCAGACATGGGGATACCCGTTGGTTAAGTGAAATAAAGCCAAGTGACGCTTTTGTGGCGAGGGAGCTTGCTCCCGCTGGGCTGCGAAGTGGCCCCAAAAAATCAACTCGATCTGCCTGACGTTCCGCGGTGTCAGGGTCCGGGGCCGCTACGCAGCCCAGCGGGAGCAAGCTCCCTCGCCACGGCATCGACTAGACGGCGCCAGACCCCACCCGCCCCTTGCGCAGCGCATCGATCACCGCGTCCTTCGGCCCGTCCGCCACGATCCGGCCGTTGTCCAGCACCACCAGGCGGTCCACCAGGCTCAGCATCGAGGTGCGGTGGGTAACCAGCAGCACGGTCTTGCCCTGCACACGGGTATGAAGTTTTTGCCGCAAGAGGTCCTCGCTGCTGTTGTCCATGGCACTGGTGGGTTCGTCCAGCAGCAGGATCGGCGGGTCGAGCAGCAGGGCCCGGGCCATCAGCACGGCCTGGCGTTGTCCACCGGAGAGCAGTTGGCCACGCTCACCCACCGGGCGGTCGAAGCCTTGGGGATGCTGGCGGGCCAGTTCGGTGACGCCGGTCAGTTCCGCCACTTCCAGCATGCGCGCGTCGCTGACGTAGCGGGCGCCCAGAGTGAGGTTGTCGCGCAGGCTGCCGGCCAGCAACGGCAAGTCGTGGGCCACGTAGCCGACCTGTTGGCGCAGGTCGGCGACGTCCAGCTGCCGCAGGTCCAGGCCGTCGAGCAGCAGTTGGCCTTCCTGCGGCGCATAGAAACCCATCACCAGGCGCGCCAGGGTGCTTTTGCCCGAGCCGCTGCGCCCGATGATCCCGACCCGTTCGCCGGGCTTGAGGCTGAAGCTGATGTCGGCCAAGGCCGGGGTGCTCTGGCCGTTGTAATGGAACGTCACGCCGCTGATGTCCAGCGCACCCTGCAATTGGGTGCGCTCCAGCGGCCGCTGCCTGGCATCGCGCTCCTGGGGCAGGGCCATCAGGGCATCGGTGCTGCGCATGGTGAGCTGGGCTTGCTGGTAGCGGGTGATCAGCCCGGCGATCTGGCCCAGGGGTGCCAGCACCCGGCTGCCGAGCATGTAGGTGGCCACCAGTGCGCCGACGCTGAGGTTGCCGGCGATGATGCTGTAGACCCCGGCCACGATGGTCGCCATGCCGGCCAGTTGTTGCAGGAACAGCGTACCGTTGGTCGCCAGCGCCGAGAGGTTGCGCGCGTGGCTGTCCAGGCGGGTGAGGGCGCCGTGGGTGCTTTCCCATTGATGCTGGCGCTCGCTTTCGGCGCTGCAGGCCTTGAGGGTTTCCAGGCCGCCGAGGGTTTCGATCAGCAAGGCCTGGCGTTGGGCGCCCAGGGCCAGGCTTTTTTGCACGGTGTCGCGCAGGCGCACCTGGATGATCATGGCGAAAACAATGGTGATCGGGAACGCGATGACCGGAATCACCACCAGCCAGCCGCCCAGCAAGCCGATCACCACCAGCATCAGCACGGCGAAGGGCAGGTCGATGAGGCTGGTGAGGGTCACGGCGGTGAGAAATTCGCGCAGGCCCTGGAAGTCATGGATGCTCTGGGCGAACCCGCCGATGGTCACCGGCTTGGCTTTCATGGCCATGCCGGTGATGCGTTCGAACAGGGTCGCGGAGAGGATCACGTCGGTTTTCTTGCCGGCGGTGTCCAACAGATGAGCGCGCACCACCCGCAGCACCAGCTCGAACCCGGTGCCGATCAACAATCCCACGGCCAGCACCCACAAAGTCGAAGTGGCCTGGTTGGGCACCACGCGGTCGTAGGTCTGCATGACGAACAGCGGCACCATCAACCCCAGCAGGTTGATCAGCAAGCTCGCCAGGATCGCGTCGCTGTACAGCCAGCGCGACAGTTTCAAGGTGTCGCGAAACCACGCTTCGACCCGCGGCACCAAGGGGGCGCGCAAGTCTTCGAGTTCATGCCGTGGCCGGGCGAACAAGGCCTGGCCACTGTAGTCGAGGGCCAGTTCCTCGCGGCTGACCCATTGTTCGCCGCCGTCGGCTTCGCTGGGCAGGATCAATGCCCGGCCGTCCTCGCCCCAACGCCGCAGTACCGCACAGCGCCCTCCCGCCAGGATCAGCATCACCGGCAGGTTGAGCGGCGAGATGTCGGCCAGCTCGCGGCGCAGCACCCTGGCCTGCAAGCTGGCCCGGGCTGCTGCGCGGGGCAGCAGCTCCAGGCCCAGGCGTTGGTGCGCCATAGGAAGCCCGGCGCTGAGGCTGGCGCGACTGGCGGTCGCGCCATGGAGTTTGCAGAGGATCAACAGGCCGTCCAGCAAGGGATCATCAAAGTTCAGGCGCGGGTCGGCGCCGGGGGTTGCGGGTTCCATGCTGGTCATGTCGGTCGCTCCCAGGCGCTACTTGAGTTCTGGCAACCGCGCTTCGTTCTTGACCTCGGTCTGCGCAATCGCGTCGGCCGGCAGCACCACCCGCTGTTTGTTCAGCAGCAGGCCCATGTTCGCCAGCACCCGGTACATCGAGTATTCCTCGGTGTAGCGCACTTCGGTGTAGCGCCGGTTGGCGTTGTACAGCTCGTTTTCGCTGTCGAGCAGGTCCAGCAGGGTGCGCTGGCCGAGGCCGAACTGGTCCTGGTAGGCCGCGCGCACACGGGTGGTGGTCTCGGCGTATTCGCGGGCGGTAGGGGTCTGCTTACGGGCGTTGGTCATGGCGTTCCAGGCCAGGCGCGTGTCTTCGTTGAGCTGGCGCAGGGCGTTGTTGCGGATGTCCATGGCCTGGTTGATCTGATGGGCGTTGGACGCGAGCCGGGCCTTGTCGCTGCCGCCGCGAAACAGGTTGTAGTTCATCACCACGCCCACGCGCCAGTTGTTGTCGTGGCCTTCCTCGCCGCCGAGGTTGTTGTTGGCGCCCACCGCGGCTTCGGCATCGAAGCGTGGATAGAACGGCGACTTCGCCACCTCGTACTGGCTTTCCGCAGACTGGATGTCGGCCTGGGCCGATTTCAGGTACGGGTTGTTGTCGATCATGCTCTGCTGGGCCTGGCGCAGGTCGGCGGGCATTTCACCCTTGGTCGAGGGCGGGGTTTCCAGTTCATCGGGCATGCGTCCGACCACGCTGTAGAAGTTCGCCTCGGCATCGGCCAGGTCCACTTCGGCGGTGTCGAAGTTGTTTTCCGCCAGGGCGCGACGGGCCCGGGACTGGTCGGCGTCGGCGGTGCTGCCCACCCCGCGTTCGGTGCGCAGGCCGATCTGGTCGTTGACCCGCAAGTGCGCTTGCAGGTTGTTCTTGGCCAGGGTTACCAGTTCGCGACGCTTGAGCACTTCCAGGTAGACCTCGATGGTGCGCAGGGCCAGGTCCTGGGCGGTGCCCTGGGCGTAATAGGCGCGGGAGTTGACCACGCCCTTGGTGCGTTCCACTTCATTGGCGACGTTGAACCCGTCGAAGATCATCTGCCGCAGGCGCAGCTCCGATTGGGTGTAGTTCAGGATATTGGTGTGGTGGTTGCCCAATGCCCGGGTGTTGGTGTTGTCGCTGTAGCCACGGCCGTAGCCGGCGTTCAAATCCACCGACGGGTAGAAGCCCCCCTTGGCGACCTTGACGTCTTCATTGGCCGACAGACGGCTGTCCACCCGCTGTGCCAGTTCCGGGTGGGTCGCGATGGTGCTCTGGATCGCTTCGGTCAATGACATGGCCTGCGCCTGAGAAGAGCAGGCCATGGCCAGCAAAACCGCGCTGCAGAGGGGGGTTAGAACGCGCATGGGGTGCATCTCCTGAGGTCTGTAAGTGCTTCGTTGTCGCCAGAAAATTGACGTATTTAAGATCAAAACCGTTTCAACCTTGTAACAACACAGCTAAGAACATCCTGCGAGAAACCTAAGAAGAATTTCTCATAAGGCTTATTTCGAAAAAAACTTATGTGCTCTTCGAAAACCAGCACATTGTTCAAAGCGCAAGCCTTTGAATCTGCGGGTTATGACGGCTTTTAGGCGTCAATAAAAGTTTCAGGCGATTTTCTAGACGACGTGAAGAAGTGTCGAAAGTGGGGACGGCGGGGCGAAATTAAGCGACGGTTTTTTGTCATTCTGTCGGAAAGCCAGCACCTTTCGACCCTGTAAAAGCTGGCAGATTTTCCAGCTTTTCGATCGCCATCCCGAGGACGGATTCTTCACCCAGACACGTGCCGATTGCAGTCGGCAACGGAGGACAGCACATGGCAGCGCTCATCGGTACCGTCAGCAAAGTGGTAGGGCAGGTTTTCGCAGAAGCGGCCGGAGGGCTGCGGCGGCCCTTGGTGGAAGGCGATCGGCTCTATGCCGGCGAACACCTGGTCACCGGTGCCGAGGGCGCAGTGGCGGTGCACCTGCAGAACGGCCAGGAACTGACCCTGGGCCGCGAGAGCAACCTGACCCTGACGGCGCAATTGCTCGCGCACCAGGCGCAGGCGCCGCATGTGGATACGCCGGAAGCGACGGCCCCCAGCGACGCGCAACTGACCGATGTGCAAAAACTGCAACAAGCCATCGCGGCCGGCGCCGACCCGACCCAGACGGGCGAAGCCACGGCAGCAGGCCCTGGGGCGGGCAACGCCGCGGGCGGCCTGGGTGGCGGCCACAGCTATGTGCTGCTGGAAGAGGTGGGCGGGCAGGTTGATCCGCAGATCGGCTTCCCCACCGCCGGTTTCAACGGGATTCCCGAGTTTCCGCAATTGCGCCTGGCCGCTGAGCCAGACAATAACGGCAACGACGCCGGCGTGCCGCCGGTGACGCCTCCCGACAACCCGGTGACCCTCGACGGGGTCGATGTGCAAGGCGGTGAACTGACCACCAACGAAGCCAACCTGGCCGATGGCACCGCCAGCAATCCGGGGGCGCTGGTGCAGAGCGGCACCTTCACGGTGTCCGCCCCCGACGGGCTGAGCAGCTTGAGCATCGGTGGCATCAGCGTGATGACCGGTGGCGTGCCTGTGGGCTTTCCCCAGGCCATCACCTCGACGTTGGGCAATACGCTGACCATCACGGGCTATGACCCGGCCACCGGAGTGGTCAGCTACACCTACACCCTCACGGGCAATGAAACTCACCCGACCGGCGGTGGTGCCAACAGCATTACCGAACAGTTCCCGGTGGTGGCGGTCGACACCGACGGCGACACCGCCACCGGCACCCTCGACGTGAACATCACCGACGACGTGCCGCAGGCGATCGACGACAACAACGCCAATAGCGCCTCCGAAACCCTGGTCACGCTCACTGGCAACGTGCTGCCCAACGACCTCCAGGGCGCCGACCGCATTCCCACCGGCCCCGACAGCGGCCCGATCGTGGGTGGGACGTTCACCGGCACCTACGGCACCCTGGTGCTCAACCCCAACGGCACGTACACCTACACCCTCAACACCAGCGACCCGCAATTTGTCGCGCTGCATGGGGGAGGCAGCGGTACCGAAACGTTCACCTACACCCTAACCGATGCCGACGGCGACACCAGCACCGCCAACCTGGTGCTGCAAGTCCACAACAATGACGACCCGGTGATCATCACCGGCCTCGACACCGATGGCGGCGAGCTGACGGTGCAGGAGAAAAACCTCAGCGACGGCAGCAGCCCGGATGCTTCGGCGCTGACCCAGAACGGCACCTTCACCGTCACCGCGCTGGATGGCGTGCAAACCCTGAGCGTCGGCGGTATCAACGTGGTGAGCGGTGGCGTGGCCGCTGGTTTCCCTCAGTCAATCACCACGGCGTTGGGCAACACCCTGACCATCACGGGCTTCAACGCCACCACGGGGGTGGTGAGCTACAGCTACACGTTGCTCGACAATGAAGCTCATCCAAACGCCAACGGTGCCAACAGCCTGAGCGAGCAGTTCGCGGTTGTGGTCACTGACGATAACGGCACCACCGCCAACGGCAACCTGGACGTGAACATCGTCGACGACGTGCCCAAGGCCGTGGACGACAGCAACGCCGCCACCGCGTCGGAAACCCACCTGACCTTGACCGGCAGCGTGCTGACCAATGACACCCAAGGTGCGGACCAGGTCGCGTCCGGCCCGGTTACGCCTGGTACGTTCACCGGGACTTACGGCACCCTGGTGCTCAACGCCGACGGTTCCTACACCTACACGCTCAATACGACGGATGCAGACTTCAAAGGCCTGCACGGTGGTGGCAATGGCAGCGAGACCTTCACCTACACCCTGACCGATGCCGACGGCGACACCAGCACCGCGAACCTGGTGCTGCAAGTCCACAACAATGACGACCCGGTGATCATCACCGGCCTCGACACCGATGGCGGCGAGCTGACGGTGCAGGAGAAAAACCTCAGCGACGGCAGCAACCCCGATGCTTCGGCGCTGACCCAGAGCGGCACCTTTACCGTCACCGCACTGGATGGTGTGCAGACCTTGAGCGTCGGCGGTATCAACGTGGTGAGCGGTGGCGTGGCGGCCGGTTTCCCTCAGTCGATCACCACCGCGCTGGGCAACACCCTGACCATCACGGGTTTCAACGCCGCTACGGGTGTGGTGAGTTACAGCTACACGCTGCTGGATAACGAAGCTCATCCCAACGGCAACGGTGCCAACGGCCTGAGCGAACAGTTTTCGGTCGTGGTCACTGACGACAACGGCACCACCGCCAACGGCAACCTGGACGTGAACATCGTCGACGACGTGCCCAAGGCCGTGGACGACAGCAACGCCGCCACCGCGTCGGAAACCCACCTGACCTTGACCGGCAGCGTGCTGACCAATGACACCCAAGGTGCGGACCAGGTCGCGTCCGGCCCCGTGACGCCCGGTACGTTCACCGGGACTTACGGCACCCTGGTGCTCAACGCCGACGGTTCCTACACCTACACGCTCAACACCGCGGATGGAGACTTCAAAGGCCTGCACGGCGGTGGCAATGGCAGTGAGACCTTCACCTACACCCTGACCGATGCCGACGGCGACACCAGCACCGCGAACCTGGTGCTGCAAGTCCACAACAATGACGACCCGGTGATCATCACCGGCCTCGACACCGATGGCGGCGAGCTGACGGTGCAGGAGAAAAACCTCAGCGACGGCAGCAGCCCCGATGCCCCGGCACTGACCCAGAACGGCACCTTCACCGTCACCGCGCTGGATGGTGTGCAGACCTTGAGCGTCGGCGGTATCAACGTGGTGACCGGTGGCGTGGCGGCCGGTTTCCCTCAGTCGATCACCACCGCGCTGGGCAACACCCTGACCATCACGGGTTTCAACGCCGCTACGGGTGTGGTGAGTTACAGCTACACGCTGCTGGATAACGAAGCTCATCCCAACGGCAACGGTGCCAACGGCCTGAGCGAACAGTTTTCGGTCGTGGTCACTGACGACAACGGCACCACCGCCAACGGCAACCTGGACGTGAACATCGTCGACGACGTGCCCAAGGCCGTGGACGACAGCAACGCCGCCACCGCGTCGGAAACCCACCTGACCTTGACCGGCAGCGTGCTGACCAATGACACCCAAGGTGCGGACCAGGTCGCGTCCGGCCCCGTGACGCCCGGTACGTTCACCGGGACTTACGGCACCCTGGTGCTCAACGCCGACGGTTCCTACACCTACACGCTCAACACCGCGGATGGAGACTTCAAAGGCCTGCACGGCGGTGGCAATGGCAGTGAGACCTTCACCTACACCCTGACCGATGCCGACGGCGACACCAGCACCGCGAACCTGGTGCTGCAAGTCCACAACAATGACGACCCGGTGATCATCACCGGCCTCGACACCGATGGCGGCGAGCTGACGGTGCAGGAGAAAAACCTCAGCGACGGCAGCAGCCCCGATGCCCCGGCACTGACCCAGAACGGCACCTTCACCGTCACCGCGCTGGATGGTGTGCAGACCTTGAGCGTCGGCGGTATCAACGTGGTGACCGGTGGCGTGGCGGCCGGTTTCCCTCAGTCGATCACCACCGCTTCCGATCTTAATCACCACGGCGTTGGGCAACACCCTGACCATCACGGGCTTCAACGCCACCACGGGGGTGGTGAGCTACAGCTACACGTTGCTCGACAATGAAGCTCATCCAAACGCCAACGGTGCCAACAGCCTGAGCGAGCAGTTCGCGGTTGTGGTCACTGACGATAACGGCACCACCGCCAACGGCAACCTGGACGTGAACATCGTCGACGACGTGCCCAAGGCCGTGGACGACAGCAACGCCGCCACCGCGTCGGAAACCCACCTGACCTTGACCGGCAGCGTGCTGACCAATGACACCCAAGGTGCGGACCAGGTCGCGTCCGGCCCGGTTACGCCTGGTACGTTCACCGGGACTTACGGCACCCTGGTGCTCAACGCCGACGGTTCCTACACCTACACGCTCAATACGACGGATGCAGACTTCAAAGGCCTGCACGGTGGTGGCAATGGCAGCGAGACCTTCACCTACACCCTGACCGATGCCGACGGCGACACCAGCACCGCGAACCTGGTGCTGCAAGTCCACAACAATGACGACCCGGTGATCATCACCGGCCTCGACACCGATGGCGGCGAGCTGACGGTGCAGGAGAAAAACCTCAGCGACGGCAGCAACCCCGATGCTTCGGCGCTGACCCAGAGCGGCACCTTTACCGTCACCGCACTGGATGGTGTGCAGACCTTGAGCGTCGGCGGTATCAACGTGGTGAGCGGTGGCGTGGCGGCCGGTTTCCCTCAGTCGATCACCACCGCGCTGGGCAACACCCTGACCATCACGGGTTTCAACGCCGCTACGGGTGTGGTGAGTTACAGCTACACGCTGCTGGATAACGAAGCTCATCCCAACGGCAACGGTGCCAACGGCCTGAGCGAACAGTTTTCGGTCGTGGTCACTGACGACAACGGCACCACCGCCAACGGCAACCTGGACGTGAACATCGTCGATGACGTGCCCAAGGCCGTGGACGACAGCAACGCCGCCACCGCGTCGGAAACCCACCTGACCCTGACCGGCAGCGTGCTGACCAATGACACCCAAGGTGCGGACCAGGTCGCGTCCGGCCCTGTCACGCCTGGGACGTTCACCGGGACTTACGGCACCCTGGTGCTCAACGCCGACGGTTCCTACACCTATACGCTCAATACGACGGATGCAGACTTCAAAGGCCTGCACGGCGGGGGCAATGGCAGCGAGACCTTCACCTACACCCTGACCGATGCCGACGGCGACACCAGCACCGCCAACCTGGTGCTGCAAGTCCACAACAATGACGACCCGGTGATCATCACCGGCCTCGACACCGATGGCGGCGAGCTGACGGTGCAGGAGAAAAACCTCAGTGACGGCAGCAACCCCGATGCCCCGGCGCTGACCCAGAGCGGCACCTTTACCGTCACCGCACTGGATGGCGTGCAAACCTTGAGCGTCGGCGGTATCAACGTGGTGAGCGGTGGCGTGGCCGCTGGTTTCCCTCAGTCGATCACCACCGCGTTGGGCAACACCCTGACCATCACGGGCTTCAACGCCACCACGGGGGTAGTGAGCTATAGCTACACGCTGCTGGATAACGAAGCCCATCCAAACGCCAACGGTGCCAACAGCCTGAGCGAGCAGTTCGCGGTCGTGGTCACCGATGACAACGGCACCACCGCCAACGGCAACCTGGACGTGAATATCGTCGACGACTTACCAACCGCTCACGCCGACTCGGCCTCGGTGGTGGAGGGCGGGACGGTGAGCGGCAACGTACTGGACAACGACGTGGGCGGTGCCGACGGGCCGGCTGCCAGTGGCGCAGTGATCGGCGTACGGGCTGGCAACGACACTTCGTCCCCGGTGATCGGCGGCCTCAACACCCAGATCAACGGCACCTACGGCTACCTGACCCTGGACGCCAACGGCAACGCCGTCTACCACAGCAACCCCAATAGTGTCGGCGCACCGGGCGCCACCGACGTGTTCACCTACACTGTGCGCGACGCCGATGGCGACCAGAGCACCACGACCATCACCATCGACGTGCACAACAGCTGCCTCGTCGCCACGTCGGACCAGGACATCACCGTCTACGAAAAAGCCCTGGACCTGACCCAGGACGGCCAGGACCTGGCCCCCGGCACCGTCACTGGCAGCAACCCGAATTCCACCGGCGAAACAGCCAGCGGCAGCCTGGTCGGTTCGGTGTCCGGTGCCGTGGGTGCCGTGACGTTCGCCTTGGTGGGTAATGCCACCGGAGCCTACGGTCAGTTGTTGCTTCACGCCGACGGGACCTACACCTACACCCTGACCGCGCCGACCACGACCACGCCTCATGCCAATGACGGCCCGAACGTCTTGAGCGAAAGCTTCACCTACCAGGCCACGGACTCCCTGGGCAATACCGTCACCAGCACCATCGTGATCAACATTGTCGACGATGTGCCCAACGCCCATGCCGACTTCGCTTCGGTGGTGGAGGGCGGCACGGTCAACGGCAATGTGCTGGGCAACGACGTGCTCGGCGCCGACGGCGGTGAAGTCATCGGCATCCGGGCCGGCAACGACACCTCGTCCCCGGTGATCGGTGGCCTCAATACCCAGATCAACGGCACCTACGGCTACCTGACCCTGGACGCCAACGGCAACGCCGTCTACCACAGCAACCCCAATAGCGTCGGCGCACCGGGCGCCACCGACGTGTTCACCTACACCGTGCGCGATGCCGATGGCGACCAGAGCACCACGACCATCACCATCGACGTGCACAACAGCTGCCTCGTCGCCACGTCGGACCAGGACATCACCGTCTACGAAAAAGCCCTGGACCTGAACCAGGACGGCCAGGACCTGGCCCCCGGCACCGTCACTGGCAGTAACCCGAATTCCACCGGCGAAACAGCCAGCGGCAGCCTGGTCGGTTCGGTGTCCGGTGCCACGGGCGCGGTGACCTTCACGCTGGTGGGCAACGCCACGGGGGCGTATGGGCAATTGCTGCTCCATCCGGACGGCTCGTACACCTACACCCTGACTTCGCCCGCCACGACCACGCCCCACGCCAATGACGGCCCGAACGTGTTGAACGAAAGCTTCACGTACAAGGCCACCGATGCCCTGGGCAACAGCGTCAACGGCAGCCTGGTGGTGAGCATCGTCGACGATGTGCCCAAGGCAGTCGCGTCCGAGCGATCGGTCACGGCGGTGGAGATCGATTCGAACCTGCTGATCGTGCTCGATGTGTCTGGCAGCATGAAAGACGATTCCGGCGTGCCGGGGCTTTCGCGCATGGATCTGGCCAAGCAGGCGATCAGCGCCTTGCTCGACAAATACGACGACATGGGCGACGTCAAAGTCCAGCTTGTGACCTTCAGCGGCAGTGCCACCGACCAGAGTAGCGTGTGGGTGGACGTGGCAACGGCCAAGACGCTGATCGCCGCGTTGAACGCGCACGGTGACACCAATTACGATGCGGCCGTGGCGATGGCCAAGACGGCGTTCGCAACCCCCGGACAACTGACCGGCGCACAGAACATTGGCTATTTCTTCTCCGATGGCAAGCCGACCCTGGGCGAAATCGGCTCGGCGGACGAGGTCGCGTGGAAAGCCTTTCTCGATGCCAACAACATCAAGAATTACGCCGTCGGCCTGGGCAGCGGCGCCAGAAACGTCAACCTCGACCCGCTGGCCTATGATGGCAGCACCCACACCGACACCAACGCGGTGGTGGTCACTGACTTGAACCAGCTCAATTCGGTGCTTTCCGGCACGGTGCAGGGCGTGCCGGTGACCGGTAGCCTGTTCGGCGAGGGCGGCTCGTTCGGCGCCGACGGCGGGTTTATCAAGAGCCTGGTGGTGGACGGCACGACCTACAGCTACAACCCGGACGCCAACGGTGGCCAAGGTGCGCTGACCGCCAGCGGCGGGGCCAACCACGGCTCCTTCAATACCGTGACCAACACCCTCAGCATTGCCACCGCCCATAGCGGCATGCTCGTGGTGAATCTCGATACCGGTGCGTTCAGCTATGCCTCCCAGACCACCACCAGCACCGTGATCACCGAGAACATCGGCTATACCCTCAGCGATAACGACGGTGACCTGGCCAGCTCCAACCTGGTCATCAAGGTCCAACCCAACAGCCCACCGGTGGCGGTCGATGACAACATCATCACCAACGTGCTCTCGGGCAACATCGTGATTCCGGGCGAACTGCTGCTGGGCAACGACGGCGATGCCAATGGCGATCCGCTGAGCGCTTCGCCCACCAGCTTTAACACCGGCTGGGTGGCCCGTGGCGCGGACTTTACCGGCAGCACCGGCACGGCGAGCTTCACCGGCAACAATGTGCAGTCGATCAACCTCAGCCGCAGCACGTTCGTCGCCAATGCCGCGACCATGACTGCCGTGCTGGTGGTCAGCGGCGCATTGGGGGCGGTGTCCAACAACAACGCCAATGATGAAGACCGGCTCAACATCAGCCTCAAGCAAGGTGAAACCCTTACCCTGGATCACAACCTGGCGGCCGGCCACGTCAGCCTGGAATACGCCCTCAACGGCGGGCCATTCATCGCCATTGCCGATGGCGGCTCGTTCACGGCCGCCGCCGATGGCAATTACCAGATCCACGTGACCAACATTGCCAACCCCGGCAACGGCAACGTCAATGCGGCGGAAAACTACCAACTGACCCTGACCGTCAACTACGCCGGCGCCCACGACATCACACCGGATTACCACGGCACCTACACCGCCAGTGACAACCATGGCGGCAGCGACGGTGCGGCGGTGAGCATCAGCTACCAGGCCGGGCACACCCTGACGGGCACCAGCGGTGATGACGTGCTGGTGGCCGGCGATGGCGACAACGTCCTCAACGCCGGCGACGGCAACGACATCCTCAGCGCGGGCTCGGGCAACAACGCCCTGCACGGTGGGGCGGGCAATGACTTGCTTTACAGCGGCGCGGGCAACGACCTGCTCGACGGCGGCACGGGCAACGACACTGCCAGCTACGCGCACGCCACGGCCGCGGTGACGGTGAACCTGGGCCTGTTGGGCGCGCAAAACACCCTCGGTGCAGGCACCGATACCTTGAACGGCATCGAAAACCTCGTCGGCTCGAACTTCAACGACACCCTCACCGGTGACGCCGGCAACAACCGCATCGATGGCGGGTTGAGCAATGACGTACTCAATGGCGGGGGGGGCGACGACCTGCTGATCGGCGGCCTGGGCAACAACACCCTGACCGGTGGCAGCGGCGCCGACACCTTCCAGTGGCGGGCGGGCAACAGCGGCCACGACGTGATCACCGACTTCACCCCCGGCGTCGACAAACTCGACCTGTCGCAACTGTTGCAGGGCGAAAACGGCAGTGCGGCGTCCCTGGACGATTACCTGCACTTCACCGTCAGCGGCAGCGGTGCGTCGGTCACCACCAGCATCGACGTCAGCGCACTGGCCGGCGCCACGCCGAGCCAGACCATCGACCTGGCGGGCGTCAACCTCGCCAGCCACTACGGTGTCACGCCGGGGGCAGGTGGGATGATCGCCGGAGGCGCGGACACGGCGACGATCATCAACGGGATGCTGAACGACCATTCCTTGAAGGTGGACACGGTGTGATTTGAGCGGTACCGCGGCGTCTGGTCTGGGGCGGTTTCGTCCCTTGCCGGTCCAGTCCCTCAGTGGCTGATCGTTCCCATGCGGTACGTGGGAACGATCAGCCTCGTGCTTTTATATCGTGCCGACAATGATGATGAACGTCGCCGTCTTGCCGTTGGAGGTCGCGGTGACCGTCACGAAACCGTATTGGTCGCCGGCGATCAGCTTCGGCGACACGGCGTCACCCTGGCTGTTGGTCGTCGCGGTCGGTGTCTGGTCGTCCCCGACGAAGCGGGTTCCGGTTTCCCTGTCGTCGATGATCGTGTAGGTGACCCAGGCGCCCTCTACCGGATTGCGGTCCTGATTCAAGGTGCGCGCCGTGAGGGGCAGGGGGAACTCAGTCCCTTCGGGCGCGATCTGGCCTTGCCCCGTGACCACGGACAGATGCTCCACGTTCTTCGTCGGGTCGCCCTCCTGCGACACCACTCGCAAGTGGAACGTGGCTGTCCGGCCGCTGGACAGGGCGGTGACCTGCAACGTCCCCGTCCTGGCGTCGGTCACCAGCGCTGGCGACGTCGCATCACCCTCGGCGTTCGTCTGCACGATCGGTGTCTGGTCAGCCCCTTCGAACCGGGTCCCGGTTCCGCCATCATCCGTGACTGCAAAGGTGACCTGTGCGCCCTCGATCGCTGCGTCCAAGGGGTCTCTTGCCCGTGCGGTCAATGGCTCCGCAAACCGGCTGTCTGTGGGGGCGGCCTGGAGATTCCCCGCCTGCGTTCGTAGCGACTGAACCTCGCCCGGCCCACGGGACATCACGGTCAGGGCGAGGTGGCTTGCGCCGCGGATCTGCCCGGTATCGGACAACAGCCGTACCCGGCCATCGGTGATCCGGCCCTCGGGGGCGCTGTTATCCACACGCAGCATCGCCGTTTGTGCCGTGGCCCAGTTGGCTGCGCCTTGCAGGGTGCATGACGCGGCTTTACCGTCCTCGGCGATCCATTGGGTGGCGCCGCTCTGGCAGGACAGGTCAGTGATCGCGGTATGGGTGGGGGCGTGGTAATACAACTGCTCGCCGGGTTTGCCTGCCACCGGGGATTCTCCGTCCACCTGGGTCACGCGTACCGCAATCGGCACGCCAGCCGCTCCCGGCTTGGCCACTGGCACGCTCGGCTGTTCCACCGGGACACTGCCCTCGGGCAACCGCTCATTGAAATATCCCGCGACTCCGGGCCAGATGCTGCTGATCTGCGTGCCAGCGTTGTACCCCGAACTGAAACCATAGTTCAGGGCAACCACCGCATTGGTTCGCGCATCGATCACTGGCGATCCGGAGGACCCTGAGTCGGTGTCGCAGTTGTATTTTGCGAAATCCGTCCGTCCGTTGTTACGCACTTCGGTCACCCAGCAAGGGTGCCCGTCGTCGTGAAAGCGCGAAATTCGTTTCGGCCCCGCCAAGGGGTGCCCTGCAATGTAGACCGGGTCGCCAACCTCCGAGATGCGGGTA
The DNA here is from genome assembly GCA_001023535.1 of Pseudomonas chlororaphis. Taxonomy (NCBI): domain Bacteria; kingdom Pseudomonadati; phylum Pseudomonadota; class Gammaproteobacteria; order Pseudomonadales; family Pseudomonadaceae; genus Pseudomonas; species Pseudomonas chlororaphis. The sequence goes on along the minus strand of CP011020.1, from coordinate 3,809,276 downwards.
TCCAGGCCCAGGTAGCCGAAGGCGTCCAATACGCCGCTGTCGACCGCCGCCTGATTCAGGGCCAGCAGCGCAAAATCACCCGAGCCATCGGATGCAACGATTCGCTCGACCGGCACCCGGACAGCAGGCCGCACAGCCTCCGAGTCGCAGCTCGTTTCCTCGTAATCGAACTCCACCACCATCCGCGTTATGTCCGGGTTCTCACCGATGACATGCAGGTTGGTGAACACGAGGTTCCCAGGCCCTACCCGCCATGCAGTGCCATAGCTGCGCCCGGTATAAATCCTGCCGACCGCCCGTGAGCGCTGGTACTTTGCCGGGTCCGACGCCTGTACGCATCGGGCCTTTTCGAGCTGGCTCTCGCCGATGATCTGGCCAGGAGTGATCGGGGTGGCAGGCGCAGGCTGCACGGCAGCGACCGCCAACCCGGCGGCCAGTACCAGCCCGGCAAAGGCCAGCGGCGCCAGCTTGTTTTTCAATGGGGTCGGCATGGCGGATGCTCCGGTCGCGAAAGGACGATGGAGCGATTAATGAGGTGGATTCGGTTCGCTGGCTACTGTCGGATCTGACAGGTTGCGCGAGTGGCTGACGGATGGTCGGGGCTTACGGTTTGCGCAGGGTCTTCTGCTTGAGGATGTAGACCGTCACCAGCACCGCGCTGGTGAGCATGAAACCGCGGGCCCAGGGCAGGGGGACCAGGTAGCAGGAAAAGAGGATGCTCGCCCACATCAGGCCGATGGCGTAGACCTTGCCCTTGAGCGGGATGCCATTGCCGCTGAGGTAGTCACGGATCCACGGGCCGAGGCGGGGATGTTCTACCAGCCATTGGTAGAAGCGCGGCGAGCTGCGCGCGAAGCAGGCTGCGGCCAGGAGCAGGAAAGGAGTCGTGGGGAGGACGGGAACGAAGATACCGATGACCCCCAGCACCACGCTCAACCAGCCGATGGCCAGCAGAGCGTAACGCAGGATCAGCGGGCGATTGCCGATGGGCGCGGACACCCAGGCACTCAGTGGTGACGAGGCTTGAGGATCGCCGGTTTCTCATCCGGTGCGTTGCACAGCAGGTACAGGGCGGTGAGCGCCTCCGGGATCTGCACGATCATGTCGTCCATCAGGTTGGCGTCGGCAGCGATGTCGGAAAACTCCGGCTGCTCGTCGAACAGCCCGGAACCGACCATGATCGGCAGCAGCATCTCGCTGACTTCCTCTTCGGCGGTTTCGAACCAGGCGGCTTCGCGCAGGAACACGCCTTCCATGAAGCCGATGCACCAGCCACGCAGTTCCGAATCGTCCGGGTCATCGCCCAGGTCCAGTTCACAGGGCAGCTCGAATTCCTCGTCGGAAGCCAGCTGACGGGCGATGTGGGCCTTGAGGCCAACCAGCGTGGCTTCGATTTCGGCACGTTGGGCTTCGTCGCTGTAATGCGGCTCTTCGGCGAACAGGGCATCGATCCATTCGCGATCCGGCACCGGTTCGGAGCAGATCGACAGGGCGGTCAGATAGCCATGAGCGGCCACGTAATCCAGCGCCTCTTCGTGCAGCTCATCGGCGTCGAGGAAGACTTGCAGGCGGGTCAGTTGCTCAGCGAAGGACATTACGGGCTACCTTGGGGAATAAACAATGCGGGAATTCTAGGCCTTCTTGCGCCCACAGGCCAGCCGCGTGGCGTATTTGCCTTGTCGGTGAGGGCTGAACTGCGCGCATGCCCTGGCACATATAGCCCGTGGCGAGGGAGCTTGCTCCCGCTGGGGCGCGCAGCGGCCCTGTTTTTTGGGGCGGCTTCGCCACCCAGCGGGAGCAAGCTCCCTCGCCACGGGCTATATGTGCCTCGTCCAGCACTCGCTTCAACCACCTCTTGTCAGCAGCGCCCTTTGCACCGAAGGCCTCGGGTATACTGCCGCGTTTTGTGATGCCCTGCGGCGTCCCGCCGGTTCGAAACGCACACTTACGATTTGCCCAGGCAGCGTGGGTGATTCTGAACCAGCCTTGCAGGGATGTTTCGGTGATTTTTGGAGTTCCTATGCTCGAACAGGCTCAACGCGTCCTCAAGGACATCTTCGGCTACGACAGTTTCCGTGGCCGCCAGGGTGCCATCATTGAGCGCGTGGCCAGCGGTGGCGATGCCCTGGTGCTCATGCCCACCGGCGGCGGCAAGTCCTTGTGCTTCCAGGTGCCGGCGCTGCTGCGCAACGGCCTGGCCGTGGTGGTGTCGCCGCTGATCGCCTTGATGGATGACCAGGTCGCGACCCTCGAGGAACTGGGCGTGGCCGCCGCGTCGCTGAACTCCACCCTGAGCGCCGAGCAGCAGCGGGACCTGGCGGCGCGGATCAAGCGCGGCGAAGTGAAGATGTTGTACCTGGCGCCGGAGCGCCTGGTGCAGCCGCGCATGCTGGCGTTCCTGCAGAGCCTGGAAATCGCCCTGTTCGCCATCGACGAAGCCCACTGCGTGTCGCAGTGGGGCCACGATTTTCGTCGTGAATACCTGCAACTGGGGCAACTGGCGGAACTCTTCCCCGACGTCCCACGTATCGCCCTGACGGCCACCGCCGACAAGCGTACCCGCGAAGAGATCGTCGAGCGCCTGCACCTGCAGAACGCCGAGCGATTCCTCTCCAGTTTCGACCGTCCCAATATTTTCTACCGTATCGTGCCCAAGGAGCAGCCGCGCAAGCAGTTGCTGGCGTTCCTCGCCGAGCGGCGCAGCGACGCCGGCATCGTCTACTGCCTGTCGCGCAAGAAGGTCGATGAAGTGTCGGCGTTCCTGTGCGAGCAGGGGTTTCCGGCGTTGCCCTACCATGCCGGCCTGCCCAACGACCTGCGGGCCTATCACCAGAAGCGCTTTCTCAACGAAGAAGGCCTGATCATGGTGGCCACCGTGGCGTTCGGCATGGGCATCGACAAGCCGAACGTGCGCTTCGTCGCGCACCTGGACCTGCCCAAATCCCTCGAGGCGTATTACCAGGAAACCGGACGTGCAGGCCGCGACGGCCTGCCGGCCGATGCCTGGATGGCCTACGGCCTGCAAGACGTGGTGATGCTCAAGCAGATGCTGCAGAACTCCGAAGGCGACGAGCGGCACAAGCGCCTGGAGCAGCACAAGCTCGACGCGATGCTCTCGCTCTGCGAGGAAACCCGTTGCCGGCGCCAGACCCTGCTGGCCTATTTCGACGAAGACATGCCCCAGCCGTGCGGACACTGCGACAACTGTGTCGACGGCGTGCAGACCTGGGATGCCACCGAGCCGGCCCGCCAGGCGTTGTCGGCCATTTTTCGCACCGGTCAGCGTTATGGCGTGGGGCACCTGGTGGATGTGCTGCTGGGCAAGGACAACGAGAAGATCCGCAGCTTCGGTCACCAGCACCTGTCGGTCTACGGCGTGGGCAAGGCCCGCAGTGAAAGTGAATGGCGATCGTTGTTCCGTCAGCTCGTGGCCCGCGGCCTGGCCGACATCGACCTGGAAGGCTACGGCGGCCTGCGCCTGACCGAGCGCTGCCGCCCCTTGCTCAAGGGCGAGGTCACGCTGGAGTTGCGCCGCGACCTCAAGCCAGCCACCGCGGTCAAGAGCAGCAAGAGCCAGGCCAGCCAACTGGTGCGCGGCGAAGAGCGCGACCAGTGGGAAGCCTTGCGCGCCTTGCGCCGCAAACTGGCCGAGGAACATGGCGTGCCGCCGTACGTCATCTTCCCCGATTCGACACTCTTGGAAATGCTCCGCAGCCAACCCGCGACCCTGGCCGACATGGCTCGGGTCAGCGGCGTGGGGGCGCGCAAGCTGGAACGTTATGGCGAGGCCTTCCTCCAGGTGCTGGGCGGCGAGGCCGAGGCGCCGGCGGCGGTGCTCGACGTCCGCCACGAACTGATCACCCTGGCACGGGCCGGCATGACGCCGCTGCAGATCGCCGGGCAGTTGCAGTGCTCGGAAAAGAACGTCTACACGATGCTGGCCGAGGCCATCGGCCAGCAGCAGTTGTCCCTGGAGCAGGCGCTGGACCTGCCCGAGGACTTGATGGGCGAGGTGCAGGACGCGTTTCTGGATGGCGAGGGCGAGTTGCCATCGGTGTCGGAAGTTGCCGCACTGTTTGTAGGGCGAGTGCCAGAAGGTGTGCTGTATTGCGTCAGAGCCGCCTTGCAGTCGGAATTTGAAGTCTGATCAGTGTGTTAAGCGCCTTTAACGATTCACTACAGGGCAACCCTTGCTTGAATCCGAAGCTCATGCTTAGCTGACTAATAATTAGCATTTCCCTATTTCAGATCTGATGAGTTTTTTATGCCGTTAACCGATCAACACCGATTTGGCATGCAACTGGCGCAGATGTCCCGGGGCTGGCGCGCCGAGCTGGATCGTCGCCTGGCGGGGCTGGGCTTGTCCCAGGCACGCTGGCTGGTGCTGTTGCACCTGGCGCGTTTCGAACAGGCGCCGACCCAGCGTGAGTTGGCCCAGAGCGTTGCCGTCGAAGGCCCGACCCTGGCCCGCTTGCTCGACAGCTTGGAAACCCAAGGGCTGGTGCAGCGCCAGACCGTGGCCGAAGATCGGCGTGCGAAGAAGATCGTGCTGTGCCCGCCGGCCCGACCGCTGATCGAACAGATCGAAACCATTGCCACGCAGTTGCGCCGGGAGTTGTTCGAAGGCATCGACGAAGCGGACATGCGTGTGTGCATGCGGGTCCACGGCAGGATCCTGGCCAACCTGGAAAAATCCTGAGGCATATCGGCGGTATCCCGACTTTTGAGATTCGGCCGTTAGCGAACTATAACCAGTACTGAGCAATCGTATTGGATGCGTTCGAATCGAAAGGGATACCCATGCTTGAAAGTCTGCAGTCCACGTTGCGCAGTGGAGTCAACGTGTTGGTCGTCGTGGGGGCATTGGGGTATTCGGCCCTGGCGTCTGCGCTGGGGCTGGGGGAGATCACGCTTCATTCTGCCTTGAACCAGCCGTTGCGCGCCGATATTGCCCTGGTCGATGTCGCCGGGCTCGCCGAGGGCGACCTGTCGGCCAGCCTGGCAAGCCCGGACGATTTCAATCGCGCGGGCGTGGAGCGGGTGTTTTTCCTCAACAACCTGCGCTTTACGCCGGTATTGCGAGGTGAGCGCAGTTACATCCGGGTGACCTCCAGCAAACCGGTGGAAGAACCGTTCCTCAACTTCCTGGTACAAGTCAGCCAACCCAATGGGCGCCTGTTGCGCGAGTTCACCGTGCTGATGGACCCGCCCGGCACACCGGGGATCGTGCCGGCCAATGACGAACCCGGTGCAGCCGCGCAGTCGTCGACACCGAGCCAAGCCGCGCCGGCCACCAAGCCGCCCCCTGCGACACAAGGCAAGCGCTACACCGTCGTGCCGGGGGACAACCCTTGGATCATCGCCAAGCGCTTGCATGATGCCGGCAGCAACGGCTCGGTCAACGAGCTGATGGAAGGCATCCAGGCGCTGAACCCCGGCAGCGACCGGCTCTCCATCGGTCAACGCTTGTTGCTGCCTGATTCGGCCGTGTTGCCGACCTCCGTGGGGCCTGCCGCTGGCGCTGCCACTGTAACGGCCGCCTCCGATGAACAGTTGGCCGCCAGCGTGCTGCAAAACCAACAGCAACAGAAAACCATCGAGGCGTTGCAGGCCCGGCTCCAGGCGCAGGACGAAGAAATCAACGGCCAGCGCAAGCAGATCAGCGAATTGCAGGCGCGTTTGGCCGAGTCCGCCCCCGCGCCTGCCGTGGCCGCCCAGGCGTCGTCGCCACCTTCGGCAGCGGCCCCGGTGGCGGACGTCCAGTCGACAGCGCCAGCGGCCACCGAGCCGGAGCCGGACGGCATCGACTGGCTGTGGGTGGGCGGGCTGGTCGGCTTGCTGGGCTTGCTCGGATTGCTGTTGTTCATTCGTCGTCGCCAGCAGGAACAGGTCGATTCGACGCCGATCCCCGAGCGCCCTGCGCCGATATTGGAAGACGCGGCCGAACCCTATGCCGTGCCCCTCGACAAGGCGCAACCCGAGGTCGCCAGCACCTTCAATCACGGCGATACGCCCTTGGGGGATGTGCTGGAAGGTGTCGGGATCTACCTGACCTACGGTCGCTTCACCGAGGCGGCGGGGTTGTTGCGTGCGGCCTTGCTGGCGGAGCCGGAGCGCACCGACCTGGGCCTCAAGTTGCTTGAGGTGCTGGGCAGGCAGGGCGATGTCATCGGTTTCCAGGCCCAGGAACAACATTTGCTGGCCCAGGGCGTCGACGCCGACGTGCTGGAGGGTATTCGCGGGCGCTACCCCAAGGTGGCGACCCTCGCCACAGCGGCTGCGGTTCCCGCCGTGTTTCAGGCATCGGCCGCCGAGCTCGCGCCGCAACCGCCTGCTGCTGCGCCGGCCCCGCCACCCACCCACGTGCCGGGCGACGAATTCGAACTGGACCTCGACGCGCTGTCCCTGGAAACCAGTTGGGACTTGGCCGATGTTCCGTCGCCTGCCGTAGAAAAGCCGGCATCGGCGGCCTCTGACGAGTTGTCGCTCTCGGGATTCGGCGAACCGGAACTGCAATGGGAGGCCCCCCTGGAAACCGAGTCGCTGGACGATGATTTCCTCGACAGCTTTGCCGATGAAGAGCAGGCGCTGGAGCTGGAAGCATTGCCCTTCGAACCGGGCACTGTTGAAGCCGATTCCCTTGAGTCCTTTACCCTGGAGCCCGAGGTGCCGGAAACCTCGGAGAAGTTGGAGCAGGCGCAGAACTGCATCGATGATGGCGACCTCAAGACCGCCATCTCACTGCTGGAAGAACTGCTCGAAGAGGGGGACGAGCCCCTCAAGCAGACCGCCCGGGTGTTGTTGGCCGGGATTCGCTAGGCATTGACGGGGTATCGGCTTGCCGGGCTCTTCGCGAGCAGGCGCCAATGCCCCAGGTCCCTCAGAACGTCTGGCCCAGGTTCAGGTACACCGCTTGCTCGTCATCGTCATTGAAGCCATAGCTGAAATTCAGTGGCCCCAGCGGTGTGTCGAAGCCCAGGAAAAGGCTGGCGGCATTGATGTAGCCGCTGTCGAACGCATTGTCGTTGTTCCAGGCCCGGCCGCGCTCCAGCGAGCCGCCGATGTACAGCGGGAAGTCCAGCGGCAGGTACGCCCGCGGCGTGAGGCGGCGATAATATACGGCGCGCATCAGGCTCATGTTCTGCCCCGAGATACTGTCTTCGCGAAAGCCCGACAGTTGCCGTGCTCCCCCCAGGACGAAGCTTGAAGTCACGATTTCGGCGGTGTCGAGTGTCCGCCCGTAGCGCCCGCCCAGGATGAAAGTGTTCGGGCCGCTGCTCAGGGCCTTGTCCAGCTTGAACTCCCACTGGCGGTAGCGCTGGTCGGACCCCAATCCTGGTTCGTACTGGCGCCAGGCCAGGCCAATGTCCTCGCCTTCATGGGGGAAATACACATTGTCGAAGGAATCGAACGAGTATTTCAGTTCGTAGAAGCCCTCATTGAAATTTTCGCTGGGCTGGTCGTGGTCGCCGATGCGCACGTCCGCCTTGCCCCAGGCCTGGCCGACACCGAGGCGGACCTCGCCGCTGTTGCCGATCTGTCGGCCCAGGTTCAGGCCGAAGCCGTAGCGCTCGACGCGATACTGGGCGATCGGATCGTTGTCCAGGATAGCCTCGACGTTGCGCGACTCGAATTGCCCATAGGGTGCGATGAAATAGCGCGAGCCGACGTCCAGCGGTTGGTAGAACTCGCTGTACAGCTCCTGCCTGTCGCCGATCTGCGCCCGCGTCAGCCATTCGGCGCCCAGGCGATTGATCCCGTTGACCCGGTAGCTGGCGCCGAGGTTGAACGCGCTGTCGCCGCGCATGTCGTCCGACAGGCTTAGCCCCAGCCGCAGGTAATCGGTGCCGGTTCGTTTGCCCCGGGCGCTGATCACCAGCGTATGGTCCTGGCCCTTGCGCACCACGCGGTATTGCACCTGCTCGAAGTAATCCAGGCCATACAGCGTGCCCATGTCGGTCTGCAAGCGCCCCAGGTCCAGCGGCTCGCCGATCTGTTGGCGGACGTAGTAGCGAATCACGTCGTCGCCGACTTTCGAATCGTTTTCCACCCGGATCGCGGTGATGACCGGCGTGCGTTCACTTGGCGTGCGCGCCGCCATGAGCTGCGGGTCGGGCGGTTCGGCGGGGCGCAGGTGTGCCAGGCGGGCCTGGAGGATTTGCGTGGCGCGGTAGCCGGCATCGATCATTTCCCGGGCGCGTCCGAAATCGGTGGAGCCGAAGCTCGCCAGGGCCGGCTGGATCAACACGTCGTCCTGTTTCAGCGTGGCCAGTTGCTCTTCGGAGTTGCGCCGGGTCATCAGGGTGGTCGACTGGTTCAGCACGTCGACCACCGTGACTAACTGCTTGCGGTTGCGCAAAGGCGTGCCGATGTCGACCACGATGGCCACGTCCACGCCCATTTCCCGGGCCACGTCCAATGGAATGTTGTCGGCCATGCCGCCGTCCACCAGCAACCGGCCGTCCAGTTCTACCGGGGCGAACACCGCCGGGATCGACATGCTGGCGCGAATGACCTTGGGCAAGTGGCCTTTGCTGAACACCACCTTTTCGCCGCTGGCGATGTCGGTCGCCACTGCGCGGAACGGGATCGGCAGCTTGTTGAAGTCGCGGGTGTCGCTGGCGTGGGCCAGCAGGCTTTCCAGCAGCAGGTCCAGGTTCTGCCCCTGGATCACGCCCAACGGCAGGCCGAGGCTGCCATCGTCGCGAAAGCTCAGCTTCTGTTTCACCAGGAAGTCCCGGTCATCCTGCTTGCGCCTGAAGGGCACATCCTTGCGGGGCGGGGCATCGGACAGCGCCTGTTGCCAGTCGATGCCCAGGGCCAGCTTCTCCAGTTCGTCGATCTTGTAGCCCGAGGCGTACAGCCCGCCGATCACCGCGCCCATGCTGGTGCCGGCAATGGCGTCGATCTTGATGCCTTGTTCTTCCAGGGCCTTGAGCACGCCGATATGGGCCAGCCCCCGGGCCGCGCCGCCGGACAGCACCAGGCCGATTTTCGGTCGCGCGGTTTGTGCGGCGGGTGCGTCGGCATGGCCGAACAGGGGCAGCAACAACAGGAGCAGGCAGGGCAGCAAACGGCGCATCGTCAATCTCGGGCGAACGGTAAAGGCGGGTATTATAACGACGCCCTCGACCCCAGGAGTTCACTCGCAATGACCGCGCACAAACCGGAAATCGTCATCACCTATTGCACCCAGTGCCAATGGCTGCTGCGCGCCGCCTGGCTGGCCCAGGAGTTGCTCAGCACCTTCGCCGACGACCTGGGCAAGGTGTCGCTGGTGCCGGGCACCGGTGGGGTCTTCCACATCAGTTGCGACGGCACCTCGATCTGGGAACGCAAGGCCGACGGCGGGTTTCCCGAGGCCAAGGTGCTCAAGCAACGGGTTCGCGACCAGATCGATCCGGCGCGCGACCTGGGCCATAACGACCGGGTTCAGTGAGACGCGGCCTCGGTGCCGACACTCGGTTTCTTCGAACCGGCCACCTGGCTCGACACGACGATTGCAACGATGATCACCGCGCCGCCGATCAACATGCGCAGCGTCGGGTTTTCATCGAACAGTAACCAGGCGATGGTGATGCCGTAGACCGGCTCCATGGCAAAGACCACGGCCGCCGTGCGGGCCTTGATCACCGCCAGGCTGGCGACGAACAGGCTGTGGGCCAGGCCGGTGCAGAACACGCCGAGCAGCGCGATCCACAGCCAGTCGAGAGGGCGTACATCGGCCAGTTGTGGCGCGGCCATGGGCAGCAGGCACAGGCCGACCACCACGTTCTGGCACAGCGCCGCCTGCACCGGCGGCACATGCGCCGAGCCGGCGCGGTTGGTCAACGACAACAGCGAGAACAGCAGCCCCGAGGCCACGGCCCACAGCAGGCCGGTAGTGGCGCCGCTGGCCAGGTCGAAGTCTGGCGTGACCAGCACCAGGCCGATGCTCACCAGCACCACCAGCAGGATTTCATTGGCGCGAATCCGCTCGCGGAAGATCAGCCCTTCGAGCAGCACCGTAAAGGCCGGGAAACTGGCGAACCCCAACGTCGCAATCGCCACGCCGGCGACTTTGACCGCGATGAAGAAGCTCACCCAATGCCCGGTCAACAGCAACCCGCCCAACAACAGTCGACGGCCATCGGTTGCCCGCAGTTTTTGCCAACGGGTAGGACTGGCGAACCGGGCAAACACCGCCAGGGCCAATACGGCGAAGACGGCGCGACCGAACACGATGACCGCCGGCGAAGCGGCGGCGAGCTTGCCGAACACGCCGGTCAGGCCAAACATGAGGGCGCCGATGTGCAGGGCGCCGAGGGCGGTACGGGGAGTCATTGCGGTCCTTGGGCTGGTGGATTGGAACGGGTGGATAAGGGCATGGGCTCACTGATCGCTATCAGCCAACACAATTCCCTGTGGGAGCTTGCTCAATCAATGCAACGTTGACTGGCAGGCCGCCATCGCGAGCAAGCTCGCTCCCACAAGGGTATTTAAGCGTCAAGCACGCCTCGGTGTCTGTCGCGATCCTGGCGATTTTTAGCGCCAGGCTAGCGTTGGCGTCGCAACTGGCCCGGTGAGGCGCCGAATTCGCGCAGGATGGCGGCGGCGAAGGCGCTCTGGGAGCTGTAGCCGACGCGATGGGCGATCTCGCCGATGGGCAGGTCGCTGTCGCGCAGCAACGCCACGGCCTTGTGCAAGCGGCGGCTGCGGATGTAGTCCATCGGGGTCTGGCCGCACTCGGCGATGAAGCGGGCGTGCAAGCGCGCGCTGGAGAGTCCGGCGACCTTGGCCAGATCGGCCACTTGCAGCGCATAGGCGGCGTACTGGTCGATGTGGGCGTCGAGGGCGGCAAAGGGCAGGCGCCGGCCACCGGACGGCTGCGGGCCAATGCCATTGAGGCTGGCCAGGAGCAGCACCGCACCTTGCTGGGCGATCACCGGGTCGTCCACCGGGCTGCCCGCCAGCCAACTGACCAACTGGTTTTGCCCCGCATCCAGCGGCAGGCGCGCGCAGCGGTCCAGCAACCGCCGGCTGGCGTCGGCATGGTCGCCCAGGGATTGCCCGACCCACTCATCGCTCGGCACATCCAGCACCAGGCAGCGGCTGCCGCGGGGGCTGTCACAGGCATGGTGGGCACCGGCCGGCACCACCACGAAACTTTGCTGCACCACCTGGCTGCCGCAGCCCTCGACCTCGAAATCCAGCGCGCCCGACAAGCCGAACACCAACTGGGCGTGGTCATGGCTGTGGACGATCAGGTCCTGGCTGTAGTGGCGTAGCGTGAGGATCGGTCTCATCGCGGTCTCCCGGGGGCAGGCCGCCAGTCTACACCCGGCGCGCCGCGCCTCGCGTTGTCATGTAACCGACTTGTGCCTGTCATGGGCCATTAACCGCCTGGGTGCACAGTGGCACAAACGATCAGAGGGTTGCCCATGACCAGCGCCGAGCTCGCCAGACCCAGCCGCAAACAACGTGTTCGCACCCTGTGGATCTCCGATGTGCACCTGGGCACCCGGGATTGCCAGGCCGAGCACCTGTCGCATTTTCTCAAGGGCTATCACGCCGACAGGATCTATCTGGTCGGCGACATCATCGATGGCTGGAAGCTGCGCGGCGGCATGTACTGGCCCCAGGCCCACACCAACGTCATTCGCCGCCTGCTGACCATGAGCAAGCGCGGCACCGAAGTGATCTACGTCACCGGTAACCATGATGAGTTCCTGCGCCGCTATTCGAAACTGATCCTGGGCAATATCCAACTGGTGGACGAAGCCGTGCACGTCACCGCCGACGGTCGGCACCTGCTGGTGATCCATGGCGACCAGTTCGACGTCATCACCCGTTACCACCGTTGGTTGGCGTTCCTCGGCGACTCGGCCTACGAATTTACCCTTACGCTCAACCGCTGGCTGAACCACTGGCGGGCCCGTTATGGCTATGGGTACTGGTCGCTGTCGGCCTACCTCAAGCACAAGGTCAAGACCGCCGTGAGTTTTATCAGCGACTTCGAAGAGGCCATCGCCCACGAATGCGTCAAGCGCGAGCTGCATGGCGTGGTGTGCGGGCACATCCACCATGCCGAGATTCGCCAGGTGGGTGGCGTGGAGTACCTCAATTGCGGCGACTGGGTCGAGTCATGCACGGCGCTGATCGAGCATTGGGACGGCTCGATCGAGCTGTATCGGCTGGCGGATGCCCAGGCGCGGGAGGCGCAGTTGAAGGCCCTCAAAGTGGCTGAGCCTGCCTGAGTCGTCTGCTGTTGTGTCAGGCGGGTGCGTCAGCCATCGCCGCCTTGTAGATCGACTGCTTCGGCGCGGCGAATACCCTTTCCAGCAGGGGTTCGAAGAAGCTCAACGGCAGCGTGTCGTAGTCGGCGTCGAACGCCGCCGCGTCGCAGCGGGCGCAGAATTCGAGGGTGGCCTGGTACTGCGGGTGTTCGCGAAACTGCTCGCGCAGGTGCCGGTCCATGCCCAGGTGATGGAAGAAGTAGTAGCCCTGGAAGAGCCCGTGCTTCTCCACCATCCACAGGTTTTCGGCGCTGACGAAGGGCTTGAGGATCGCCGCGGCGATGTCCGGGTGGTTGTACGAGCCCAGCGTGTCGCCGATGTCGTGGAGCAGGGCGCAGACCACGTATTCCTCGTCTCGCCCGTCGCGGTAAGCGCGGGTGGCGGTCTGCAAGGAGTGGGTCAGGCGATCCACCGGGAAGCCACCGAAATCACCATCCAGCAGTTTCAAGTGGGCCAGGATCCTTCCCGGCAACTGCCGCGCGTAGGCGCTGAAGTCGGCCGCGATGATCGCCCAGTCTTCCCGGGTGCCGTCCTGCATGTGGGTAAAGCGTGCGTGGGTGCTCATCGACAATCCCCTGGTACCTGGTTAAAACGCCACCTTGCCCAGCATCATGTCCCGGTACATGACGAAGTCACCGAGCAGGCTGTAGAGCGGGTGTTGAAAGGTGGCCGGACGGTTTTTTTCGAAGAAGAAGTGCCCGACCCAGGCAAAGCCGTAGCCGGCGACAGGCAGGGCGAGCAGCCACCAGGCGCTGCCGACGACCCATGCCACGGCAACCAGCAGGATGACCAGGGAGGTGCCGATGAAGTGCAGTCGTCGGCAGGTGCTGTTGCTGTGCTCGCCGAGGTAGTAGGGGTAGAACTCGGCGAAGCTGTTGAATGATCTGACCTTTCCCAAGACGGCAGGCTCTTTGAGGGTTTATTGTCCTTTCAAGTCTAGAGCGCTCACCTGCATCGGCCAGTGACAATGAGGGCCAGTCTAGTATCCTTCGCAAATCCGGCCGCAGCACGCGGCTCCTCGTGCAAGTGATCCGTCATGAGCGAACGAACGACTTCTTCAAGCTGGGCGATGGGGATTGTCAAGGCGCTGGAAATGGACGGCCTCGATTGTCGGGCGCTGTTCAAGCAACTGGGGTTGGATTTCGAGGCCCTGGACGATCCGGACGCGCGCTTTCCCCAGGACTCGATGACGCGGCTCTGGCAGCAGGCCGTGCAACTCTCGGGCAACCCGGCCATTGGCCTGAACATGGGCAAGGTAGTGCGCCCGGCTTCCTTCCACGTGGCGGGCTACGCCCTGATGTCCAGCCGCACGCTGGTGGAAGGTTTCCAGCGGCTGGTGCGTTACCAGCGGATCATCGCCGAAAGCGCCGAGTTGAGTTTTCGTCAGTTCGAAGAGGGCTACGGGCTGATCCTGACGGTGCACGGCGATCATCTGCCCCCCACCCGCCAGAGCGCCGAAGCATCCCTGGCCTGCGCGCTGGCCCTGTGCAACTGGTTGACCGGGCGCACCCTGCGTCCGGTGAAGGTGCTGTTCCAGGGAGAGGAACCGGCGGACCTGGCGCCTTATCGCCAGGCGTTTCCCGCGCCGCTGGTGTTCGGTGCGCCTTACGACGCGCTGATCCTGGAGCGCAGCGACCTGGAAGCGCCGCTGCCCACGGCCAACGAGGCCATGGCGAGGCTGCACGACCGGTTTGCCGGCGAGTACCTGGCGCGGTTTTCGGAAAGCCGTGTGACCCACAAGGCGCGGCAGGTGCTGTGCCGACTGCTGCCCCAGGGCGAGCCCAAGCGCGACGTGGTGGCGCAGACGCTGCACCTGTCCCAGCGCACCTTGCAACGCCGCCTGCAGGAGGAGGGCACCAGTTTCCAGAGCCTGCTCGACGACACCCGCCGCGAGCTGGCCGAACAGTACCTGGCGCAACCGGCCATGACCTTGCTGGAAATCGCCTACTTGCTGGGCTTTGCCGACCCGAGCAATTTTTTCCGGGCCTTTCGCCGTTGGTTCGACACCACGCCCGGCGAGTACCGGGCACGGCTGGCGAGTGCGACGAAACCGGTCAGTGACGCCAGAACGCCGGGATACACAGCACGAACACCGTGATGATCTCCAGTCGTCCCAGCAGCATGCCGCCGGACAGGATCCACTTGGCGGCATCGGGCAGCGGTGCGAAGTTGCCGGCCGGGCCGATGGTTTCCCCCAGCCCCGGGCCGACGCCGGACACGGTGCTGGCCGCGCCGGTCAGGGCAGTCATCCATTCCACCCCCAGCAGCGACAGCAGCAGGGCGATCACGCAGATGGTGATGGCGAAGAAGAACGAGAAGGTCAGGATCGAACGGACGATTTCCTCGTCGAGGCGGTGGCCGTTGTACTTCTGCTTGATCACTGCCCGAGGGTGAATCAGCTGATTGAGGTTGGCCCGCAGCAGGATGTAGGCGACTTGGAAGCGGAAGATCTTGATCCCGCCGGCCGTCGAGCCCGAGCAGCCGCCGACGAAGCCCAGGTAGAAGAACAGCATCAGTGAGAAGTTGCCCCACAGGCTGTAGTCCCCCAGGGCGAAGCCGGTGGTGGTGACGATCGACGTCACGTTCAGTGCCACGTGCCGCAGGGCGTCCAGCCAATGCAGGTCGGTGGTGGCCCAGTACCAGGTGCCGAGCACCAGCCAGGTGACCAGCAGCACCCCGATCAAGCCCTGGACCTGCTGGTCCTTGATCAACGCCCGGCGATTACCGCGCAGGGTCGAGACGTACAGGGCGAACGGCAGGCTGCCGAGGATCATGATGACGATGGCCACCCAGTGCACGGCCGGCTGCGTCCATTTGGCCAGGGACAGGTCCGAGGTGGAGAAACCGCCGGTGGAAATCGCCGACATCGAATGGTTGATCGCGTCGAACAGGCTCATCCCGGCCCACCACAGGGCCAGTGTGCCGAGAATGGTGATGCCCACGTAGGACGCCACGATCAGCCGCGCCACCATGTGTGAGCGAGGCATGACCTTTTCCGAGCGGTCCGACGACTCGGTCTGGAACAGCCGCATGCCACCGATGCGCAGCAACGGCAGGATCGCCACCGCCATGCCGATGAAGCCGATCCCGCCGAGCCAGTGCAGCAGCGAGCGCCACATCAGGATGCCCGGGGACATGGTGTCCAGGCCGCTCAGGACCGTGGCGCCGGTGGCGGTGATCCCCGACATGCTCTCGAAGAATGAATCGGTGTAGCTGATGTGCTGAGTCAGCAGGAACGGCAGCGCGGCGAAGATGCACACCACCAGCCAACTGCTGACGGTCAGCAGGTACATGTCGCGCGGGCGCAGGTGAATGTGTTCCGGACGCCCGGGAAGGACCAGGGCCAGGCCGGCGACGAAAGTGATCATGCTCGACCAGAGGAACGACGGCAGGTCACCGGTGCGGTCGAACACCAGCAACGTTGCCATGGGCACGACCATGAAGATCGCCAGGGTGATCAGGAAGATGCCGATGATGAAACCTATGATCCGCAGGGTCGGCAACGCCATGAAGTCCGCTCGGGCTGAAAGGGGAAGGGCGCCATTCTACCGACGGCAAGCGGCATGTAAACCGCACCCGGCGCGACGGGCGTGTGCATCGGCGTTCTAATTTGCGCTAACGAACTCGCCGTACAGCCACTAGAATAGCCGGACATTTTTCAGGGAGGTGGCCGATGCAGGCTCTCGACGCTTTGCTCAACCGTGTTTCCGTCCCGCGCCTGGTGGACCCGGCCCCTACGCCGGAACAGCGCGAGGTCATGTTCGCCGCTGCGATGCGGGCGCCGGATCACGGCCAGTTGCGGCCTTGGCGTTTTCTGACGGTGGAGGGGGCGGCGCGCCAGCGCATGGGCGAACTGCTGGCCGAAGCGGCGCGCTTCAACGACCCGCTGGTGGCCGAAGCCGTTGTGGAAAAAGCCCTCAACGGCCCGTTGCGTGCGCCGTTGGTCGTGGTGGTGATCGCCCGCCTGCAGGATCATTTCAAGGTCCCGAAGGCCGAGCAGATGCTGGCGGCCGGCTGCGCGGCCCATGCCATCCTGCTGGCGGCTTATGCCCAGGGCGTCGGTGGCGTCTGGCGTACGGGCGAGCTGGCGTATTCCCCGCACGTGGCCAAGGGGCTTGGCTTGGAGGACGGCGAAGAGGTGATCGGTTTCCTTTACCTGGGCACCCCGCAGAAAGAGGCACGCGTTGCCCCGAAGGAAGACACCGCCGAATTTGTTCGTGAGTGGACAGGGCTGTAGCTACAACTGGCGGGCTCTTGTGGCGAGGGGATTTATCCCCGCTGGGCTGCGCAGCAGCCCCCCAAACTGTTTTTGCAGGTCCATCTGACACAGCCGAGGCGTCAGCTTTCAGGGCTGCTGCGCAGCCCAACGGGGATAAATCCCCTCGCCACAAAGGGGTATGTGTCAGATAGGGATGACAGTTATTTACAAACGTCAGCAATCGCCTCGGCGAATTGGTCCAGGCGTGTCGCGTCGATGCCCGCCACGTTGGCCCGGCCCGTGCCGACCATGTACACGCTGTGCCGCTCGCGCAGATGCCGGACCTGCTCCGGCGTCAGGCCGGTGTAGGAAAACATTCCGCGTTGCACGCCGATATGGGCGAAGCGCTCCCGCAGGCCGTGGGGCTCGAGGGCGTCCAGCAGGCCGCTGCGTAGCTGGGCGATGCGCAGGCGCATGGCCTGGACTTCGTCGGCCCACAGGCTTTTGAGTTGTGCGTCGCCAAGGATGGTCGCGACCACGGCGGCGCCGTGATCCGGCGGCGTCGACCACAGGTTGCGGGCGATGTTGGCCAGTTGGCTGCGGATATCCAGCAACTTCCCGCTTTCCCCGGCGCAGACGATCAGCGCCCCGGTGCGATCGCAGTACAGGCCAAAGTTCTTCGAGCAGGAACTGGTGATCAGCACTTCCGGCAGCGCCTGGGCAAACAGCCGCACCGCCCACGCATCCTGTTCCAGCCCGTCGCCAAAGCCCTGGTAGGCGAAGTCGATCAACGGCAACAGTTCACGCTGGCGCACCACGTCCAGTACCTGGCGCCATTGATCATGGGTCAGGTCGAAACCGGTGGGGTTGTGGCAGCACGCGTGCAGCAGCACCACATCGCCTTTGGGCGCCTGGTTCAAGGTCGCCAGCATGGCCTCGATATCCAGGCGATTGTCGGCGCCCACGTAGGGGTAGTGACTGGCCTTGACGCCAGCGGCGGCGAAGATGGTCTCGTGGATCGGCCAGGTCGGGTTGCTCAGCCAGACGCCCCGCCCGGGCAGGCACTGGGCGATGAAGTCGGCACTCAGGCGCAGGGCCCCGGTGCCCCCTGGGGTCTGGGTGGCGCCGGCGCGTTTTTCGGCGATGTGTGCCGAGTCCGCGCCCAGCACCAGTTCACTGATCAACTGGCCGAACGCCGCGTCGCCGTGACCGCCAATGTAGGTCTTGGTGGTCTGGCGATCCACCAGGCGCTGTTCGGCCTGCTTTACCGATTCCAGGATCGGCGTCAGGCCCTGGGCATCCTTGTAGACCCCCACGCCCAGGTCGAACTTGCTCGGGTTGGTGTCCG
Source organism: Pseudomonas chlororaphis (assembly GCA_001023535.1). Classification (NCBI taxonomy): domain Bacteria; kingdom Pseudomonadati; phylum Pseudomonadota; class Gammaproteobacteria; order Pseudomonadales; family Pseudomonadaceae; genus Pseudomonas; species Pseudomonas chlororaphis. The sequence continues at coordinate 3,791,455 of CP011020.1, read as the reverse complement.
CGCCGTAGGCCTCCATCAGGCCGAGGATCGGATCGCCGGGCACCCGGCCGATGGCGTCGAAATGCATTACTTGCGACCCTCGGCGGTCTTGGCCACTTCATCGGTGCGCGCGGCCATGATGAAGTCATTGCGGTGCAGGCCCTTGATGGAGTGGCTCCACCAGGTCACGGTGACTTTGCCCCATTCGGTCAGCAAGCCCGGGTGATGGCCCTCGGCTTCGGAGATCTCGCCGACGGCGTTGGTGAAGGCCAGGGCGTGCTTGAAATTCTTGAACAGGAAGACCTTTTCCAGCTGCATCACGCTGTCGCGCACTTCGATGTTCCAGTCCGGGATCTGCTTGATCAGTACCGGCAGTTCTTCGTCGCTGACTTGCGGGGCATCGGCGCGGCAGGCTTCGCAATGGGCTTGGTTCAGAGTGTTCATGGTGTGTTCCTGGATCGAAAGAGTAGAACGTCGATGCGCCCACGCTAAAGCAAAGCCGTGCGGCGCAACAGACTCAATTGGGCTCAAAAAAAGCCATTCAGGCCGCTTTTGGCGGAAATTTCGGCGTGTGCAGGCCCAGTTCCCGGCCGCGCTTGACCAGGCTCATGATGTCTTCATGGGCCAGGTCGAACAGGCGCTTGAGTTCGGGAAGGACGAAGTACACCGGTTGCAGGATGTCGATGCGATACGGCGTGCGCATGGCTTCCAGCGGATCGAACGCCTGGTGCTCGGGCTCGTCGGACAGGCAGTACACCGTCTCCTTGGGGGACGACAGGATGCCACCGCCGTAGATGCGTCGGCCCTGAGGCGTGTCCACCAGGCCGAACTCGATGGTCATCCAGTACAGGCGCGCCAGGTAGACGCGTTCTTCCTTGGAGGCCTGCAGACCGAGCTTGCCGTAGGTGTGGGTGAATTCGGCGAACCAGGGGTTGGTCAGCAGGGGACAGTGGCCGAAGATCTCGTGGAAAATGTCCGGCTCTTGCAGGTAGTCCAGTTCTTCACGGGTACGAATAAAGGTCGCCACCGGAAACTGCTTGCTGGCCAGCAATTCAAAAAAGGTCTGGAAGGGGATCAGCGCCGGCACCCGGGCGACTTGCCAGCCTGTGGTTTCGCCCAGCACTTTATTGATTTCACCCAGTTGCGGGATGCGATCGTGGGGCAGGCCGAGCTTTTCGATGCCGTCGAGGTATTCCTGGCACGCGCGGCCCTCGATGACTTTCAACTGGCGGGTGATCAGCGTGTTCCACACCGCATGTTCTTCGGCGGGGTAGTCGATAAAACCTTGCGCATCGGGCTCGCGGGCCACGTACTGCGTCTGCTTCATGCTGTTCTCCTGCTGATTCCCCTCAGGGGGAAAGGCGTGTTTTGTTGTTATGTCCAGCGATGCAGTAGAGATAACGCGAAGCAGACGAATGTGCAGCAGGGCCATGGCGACGTGGGTGGATGGAATGGCGCTGTTTCGTAAATTTTTCGTTACAGATGGGCCGGTGCGTCCATGCCGATTGGATTTTCAGCTGGGAAATGCCCTGCAGCTGTCACATAATCTTGACGGTTATTTGCACTCAGTCTCAGAAAAATCCTACCCACAACGAGCTCCCGGGCCTCCTTATGCGCATCAAAGTCCATTGCCAGAACCGCATCGGCATCCTGCGGGACATCCTCAACCTGTTGGTGGAGTACGGCATCAACGTCGCCCGCGGGGAGGTTGGTGGCGAACATGGCAATGCGATCTACCTGCACTGTCCCAACCTGATCAACATTCAATTCCAGGCGTTGCGTCCGAAGTTCGAGGGCATCGCCGGGGTGTTTGGCGTCAAGCGTGTAGGGCTGATGCCCAGCGAGCGTCGGCACATGGAGCTCAACGCCTTGCTGGGCGCCCTGGAGTTTCCGGTGCTGTCCATCGACATGGGCGGCTCCATCGTCGCCGCGAACCGGGCGGCGGCGCAGTTGCTCGGGGTGCGGGTGGATGAGGTGCCGGGGATTCCGCTGTCGCGTTATGCCGAGGATTTCGACCTGCCGGAGCTGGTGCGCGCCAACCAGTCGCGCATCAACGGCTTGCGGGTCAAGGTCAAGGGCGATGTGTTCCTGGCCGATATCGCGCCTTTGCAATCGGAGCACGACGACAGCGAGGCCATGGCCGGCGCGGTCCTGACGTTGCACCGCGCCGATCGGGTCGGCGAGCGTATCTACAACGTGCGCAAGCAGGAGTTACGCGGCTTCGACAGCATCTTCCAGAGCTCCAAGGTGATGGCGGCGGTGGTCCGTGAAGCCCGGCGCATGGCGCCGCTGGATGCGCCGCTGTTGATCGAGGGCGAGACCGGCACCGGCAAGGAATTGCTGGCGCGGGCCTGCCACCTGGCGAGCCCGCGCGGGCAATCGCCGCTGATGGCGCTCAACTGTGCCGGCCTGCCGGAGTCCATGGCCGAGACCGAACTGTTCGGCTACGGCCCTGGCGCCTTCGAAGGTGCCCGGGCCGAAGGCAAGCTCGGCCTGCTGGAACTGACGGCGGGGGGCACGCTGTTTCTCGACGGGGTCGGGGAGATGAGCCCGCGCCTGCAAGTGAAGCTGCTGCGCTTTTTGCAGGATGGTTGCTTTCGTCGGGTCGGCAGCGATGAGGAGGTGTACCTGGATGTGCGCGTGATCTGCGCCACCCAGGTGGACCTCTCCGAACTCTGCGCCCGCGGCGAATTCCGCCAGGACCTGTACCACCGCTTGAACGTTCTGTCGCTGCACATTCCGCCACTGCGCGAATGCCTGGATGGGCTGACGCCGTTGGTGGAGCACTTTCTCGACCAGGCCAGCCGCCAGATCGGCTGCCCGTTGCCAAAGCTGGCCCCGGCGGCGATGGAGCGCCTGAGCCACTACCATTGGCCGGGCAATGTCCGGCAACTGGAAAACGTGTTGTTCCAGGCGGTGTCCCTGTGCGATGGCGGGAAAGTGCGGGCCGAGCACATTCGCCTGCCGGACTACGGCGTGCGCCAGCCCCTTGGCGATTTCTCCCTTGAGGGCGGGCTCGACGAGATCGTCGGGCGCTTCGAGAAGGCGGTGCTGGAGCGCCTCTACTCCGAGCACCCCAGCAGCCGGCAATTGGGCAAGCGGTTGGGGGTGTCCCATACCACCATTGCCAACAAGTTGCGGGCGTACGAGGTGGGCAAGGCTGAGTCCTGACCGTAGCGGCGGCTGAAATAGTTGGTATGGGATTTGCTCGACCGAGGTCGGTGCGCCGCTTATTCACATTCTGTGGCGACTTTTTGACAGGGCTCAGCCCCGGTTCCCGCTGCGTACGTGAGATTCAGAATGCATAAGAAAATTGCAGTGGTGCAGTCGAACTACATTCCCTGGAAGGGCTACTTCGATCTGATCCGCAGCGTCGATGCGTTCATCCTGTACGACGACGTCCAGTACACCCGCAGTGACTGGCGCAACCGTAACAAGATCAAGACCGCCCAGGGCGAGTATTGGCTGAGTATCCCGGTCAAGAAAAAGGGCCGCCTCGGCCAGTTGATCAATGAAGTCGAGATCAGCACTCCGGGCTGGGCCGCCGCGCACTGGAAAACCATCGAGCAGAGCTACCGACGCGCGCCGTATTTTGCGCAGATGCAAGCGCCGATTCGGGCGCTCTACGAGCAGGCGGCCGACCTGACCCACCTGACCCGGATCAACCACCTGTTCATCGCCGGCCTGTGCCCCCTGTTGGGCATCCACACACCGCTTTACCGTTCTGAGGACCTGGGTGGGGTCGAGGGCAAGAACGAGCGTCTGATCCACCTGTGCCAGGCCCTCGGTGCCGAGCATTACCTTTCCGGACCGGCAGCCAGCCATTACCTCGACGAAGCCGCGTTCGCCGCCCAAGGCATCACAGTGTCGTACATGAGCTACGCCGGCTACCCCGAATACCCGCAGGTGTACGGCGACTTCCAGCACGCGGTCAGTGTCATCGACCTGTTGTTCAATACCGGCGCGGATGCATCGGCTTTCATGACGCGAGGGGCTGCCTGAGCGGGCCTTGCAGTCACACCCTGTTTGATTTGATTGTGGAGATGCACCCGATGTCGAACCCCGCGCAGTTGGACGCTCATTCGCTTGAACAGGCGTTGGCGCGTTTGCGGCTGATGTATGCCAAACCCGAGCATCCCTACTATTTCGCCGCGCCTGCCTACCGTGAATCGTCGTCGGGCGTGGTCTCGCTGCATTACCTTTGCCACATGCTCAATCTCAGTGGCCGTGAGGCTTACATCTGCGGCAGCGACGTGGTCAATCCAGACCTCAAGACCCCGGTGATCACCTCCGCGATCAAACAGCGCCACAAGGCCGCCGGCAAAGTGCCGATCGCGGTGTACCCCGAGGTGTTCCCCGGCAATCCGCTGAACTGTTCGGTCGTGGCGCGTTTTCTGCTGAATTTCGAGGGCTTCCTGACCGGAAACAGCATGGACGCGGCGCCCACCGACTTGTTTTTCTATTACGCAGCCCGGCTCGCCGAGCACCGGGGCGACCCTGACGGCGACCTGCTGTGCCTGCCGACCATCGACATCGAAATGTTCTCCAGCGTGGGCACCGATGCTGTGCGCGAGGGTAGCTATCTCTATCAGAACCGCCACCCGCTGGAAAAGATCGACTACGCGCAACTACCCGCCGACATTCGTCTGCTGAGCATGGCCAATCCGCTGACCCTGCCTGAGTTGGCCAAGGTATTGCGCAAGGCCGAGGTGATGTATTCCTACGAGTGGTCGATGACCTGCGTGATGGCGGTGCTGTGCGGCTGCCCGGTGATCTTCATTCCGGGGCATGGCGTCGACCAGCCGCTGCTCGACACCAGTTTCTTCGGCAGTGTGGGCTTTGCCATGCTCGACCAGCCGGACCCGTTGGCGCATGCCCGGGCCAGCCTCGGCGACGCTTTGCCGCGTTACGTTGAGCGCACCGCGTCTTTCTGGCAGCAACTGGATGTGTTCATTGCCCGGACCCAGGCGACCGCCGCCCGGGAAGCCGTCGGCAACCGCCTGGGGGCGCTCGACTGGTTGCGCCAGCGCTACCCGACGGCCCAGCAGTTGCGCCTGGTCAACGAGCGCTTGGCGATCCCAACGGCCCCCAGCTTCACGGTCCTGGTCCGCGATGACGGCAACCCGCTTGCATTGGCGCACACCCTCGACAGCCTGGATCGACAGTTGTACCAGCGCATCCATGTGTGCGTGATGGGCAGCGTCGATCCGGCGCGCGCCAACGTCCAGTGGTTGGACTGTGATCCGAGGCAGCCGGTGACTGCGATCAATGGCTTGCTCGCTGGCATCCAGAGCGACTGGGTGATGATGGTCGAGGCGGGGGAGGAGTTCGTAGCCGCAGGCTTGCAGGTGACGGCGCTCAACCTGCTCGACGCCCCCGACAATTGCCTGGCGGTGTACGCCGACGAGGCGCTGCGCATGGCTGGCGTGGTCAATGTCGCGCTGCGCCCCGATCTGAACCTGGACTTGCTGTTGGCCAACCCGGCCAGTTTTTCCCGTCACTGGATGTACCGTCGCGAAGCGCTGGTGCAGCTGTGCGGTTTTGACGAGACCTGCGGCGGAGCCTTTGAGCTGGCCTATCAGTTGCGCCTGATCAGCGAGCAAGGTGGGCAGAGCGTGGGGCATGTCAGCGAGCCCCTGCTGATCGCCAACGAGCCGAGGCCGTCGGACTGCGCCGATGAGCGTGCGGTCATCGACGCGCATCTGCAGGCGCGTGGCTACGTTCAAGGGCAGGCGATCGCCCTGGACATGCAGCCCGGCGGCTACCGCATCGACTACGGCCATGAGCGCCAGGCCTCGGTCAGCATTGTGATCTACCTCGAAGGGCAACTGGTCAATTTCCAGCGTTGCCTGGAAAGCCTGCTGATCCAGACCAGCGCCGTGGACTTCGAAGTCTTACTGGTCGAGCCGGGCGGCGACGACCCTGCCTTGCTGGAGTGGCTGGCGCTAGTCGAGGAGATGGGCGAAGGCCGTTTCCAGGTGTTGCGTTTCATGCCGGGACAATCCCGTGCAGCCATGTGCAATGCGGCGGCGCAGGAAGCGCGTGGCGAGTACCTGCTGTGGCTCGATGCCCATGCCGCCGTGCTGGAACCCGGCTGGTTGCACGCGTTGCTCAACCAGGCCCAGCGCCCGGAAGTCGGCGCCGTGGGCGGCAAGTCCCAGGACAACCAGGGGCGCATTCGTCAGGCGGGCCTGGTGCTGGGGTTGGGAGGAACGGTCGGTCGGGCTTTCGAGGGCGTGTCATCCCAGGTGGCGGGCTACATGGGGCGGCTGGGGCTTGAGCAGAGCTGCTGCGCGGTGGACGGTGAGTGCCTGATGCTGCGTCGAGCGTTGTTCCTCGAGGCGGGCGGCTTCGACACCGATCCGTTGTTGGCGCCCTGGGCTCCTATCGATCTGTGCCTGAAGTTGTACCAGGCGGGGTACCTGAACGTCTGGACGCCTTTCGCACGCCTGTTGGTCGACCCGCTGCCGGCCCCCCGTGCGAGCCGCGAGCAGGAGGACGCGTTGTTCGCCCGCTGGATGCCGCAGTTGGCCCGCGACCCTGGCTACAACGCCAATTTCTCGCTGCGTGCCGGTGAGGGCTTTACCCTGGAAAACAACGACCTGAGCTGGTATCCGCTGCAAGGCAGCGTGCCGAGGCTGCTGGTTTGCATCACTGACCCGCAGGCGACGGGGCACTCGCGGCTGATCCAGCCGTTGCGGGCCATGCTGGAAGCCGGGGAGGTCGAGGGTACGGCGGTTTCAACGGTGTTGTCGGCGGTGGAGATCGAGCGCCTGGCGCCGGCCACCGTAGTGTTGCAGCGGCCTCTGGATGACGCGGGGCTGTTGGCCCTGAGCCGTCTGAGGGCGTTTTCCAAAGCGTTCACGGTCTACGACCTGGACGGTTACTTGCCGCAGATGGAATTGAAAGGCGATTACTCTGCCGATGAGCTGTTGGAGCGCCTGCGGTTCGGGCTGCTACAGGCGGATCGGGTATTGGTCTCTTCGCCGGCGCTGGCCGAACTGTTGCAGGGCCAGCACGATGATATTCGCGTGGTGGAAACCCTGCTGCCGGCCGCCTGGGGGCGCCTGCAGAGCAAGCGTGCCGTAGGCGTCAGGCCGCGCCTGGGCTGGCTGGGTGGCAAGGACGCCGAGCTGTTGGCCGATGTGCTGCCAGCGTTGGCCGGTGAAGTGGACTGGGTGGTGCTGGGCGACTGTCCGGCGGCCATGCGGCCTTTCGTGGCAGAACTGCACCCGGGTGTCGGGCAGCAGCAGTTGGCGGGCGCCCTGGCCGCATTGAACCTTGATCTTGCCTTGGTACCGATGGCCGAAACCCTGGGCAACGCCTGCTCGGCCGACCTGCGCGTCCTGCAGCATGCCGCTTGCGGGCATCCGGTCATTTGCAGCCGGGTGCCGGGGTTTGTCGGTGGCGAGGTATTGCCGCTGTCGCGCGTGAGCAACGAGGCGCAAGACTGGATCCGCACGATTCGCCTGCACCTGGAGGATCGTGAGGCCTCGGCGACCCTGGGAGACGCCTTGCAGTCGGCCGTGCGTGCCCAGTGGCTGCTCGAAGGTGAGCGCCTGGACGCCTGGCGACAGGCCTGGCTGGCTGATTGAACCGTACCGATGACTATTTGGCCGCCCAGCGGAGTGCAGTGACATGAGCAACGATCTTGATACCTTCATCGCCGCCTACAGCGACAGCTTTGGCTATGCGTATGACAACAACATCATTCTCAATTGGTATCCCCAACGCATCATGGCGCTGTGCACCCAGGCGCAAAGCCTGCTGGAGCTCGGCGTGGGCCATGGTTTCAGTACCCATCGCTTCTCGAAGTTCTTCAGCAAACACACGGTCATCGACGGCTCCGCCTCGGTGATCGCCCAGTTCAAGGCCCAGTACCCGGACAGCCCGGCCGAGATTGTCGAAAGTTATTTCGAGACCTTCGACACCGACCAGCGTTTCGATCTCATCGTGATGGGCTTCGTGCTTGAGCACGTCGATGATCCGCAGGTCGTGCTGCAACGGTTCAAGCGTTTCCTGGCGCCGGGGGGGCGTTGCTTCGTGCTGGTGCCCAATGGCGAGTCCCTGCATCGGCGCTTCGGCCATGCTGCCGGGTTGCTTGACGACATGATGGCGCTGGGCAGCGGCGATCTGGAACTGGGTCATGTGCGCAGCTATTCGCTACAGTCCCTGACGGCCGAGCTGCAAGCCGCAGGGCTTGAGGTGGTGCGCAAGGAAGGCGTGTTCCTCAAGCCTTTCACCACCGGTCAACTGAAGGAATTGAACCTGGGGGCGGACATCGTCCAGGCCATGTGCACCGTGGGGATCGATTACCCGGAGCTCAGTTGCGCGCTCATGCTCGAAGCGACAGTCGCTGCGTCATGAGAAGCCTGGTCATCGGAAGTACCTCGGTCATCGGCCAGGCGGTTGCCCGCGGCTTGTCGCGCCATGGCCAGGTCAGGTTGGCGGGGCGCCGGGATGCCGACATCGCCTTCGACTTGAGTGCCCAGGCACCCGTCGCCTGCGATGAGCGCTTCGACGTTGTCGTGTTGGCCGCTGCCGATTTCGGCGGGCGCCAGCCGGATGAGCTGGTTCGCGCCGAGCTGGTCAACAGCGTGGGTACGCTGGCGGCCTGTCGCCTGGCGGAACAATGCGGGGCCCGCCATTTCATCTTGCTGTCGTCGCGTTCGGCCTGCGACCAGGTGACGGATCCCTACTTTGGCATCTACTCGCTGTCCAAGCGCCATGCCGAGGAAGTGGCGAGCCTGTACTGCCAGGAGCGCGGCATGGCGTTGAGCATCCTGCGCATCAGCCAGGTCTACGGCAGTGACGAGCAGTGCCGCTCCCATCAACCGCTGTTGTATGCCATGGCCGACAAGGCGCAGGCGGGGCAGGCCGTCGAGCTGTATGGCCGCAACGACGCCAAGCGCAACTACTTGCACCTGAACGACCTTGCCGAGCTCTGCGCACGGGTAGCGACCCAGGGCGTTACAGGGCTGTTCAACTGCGGCCATCCGCAATCCCCGCGTCTTTCCGAGATCGCCCAGGCCGCGTTCGAAGCATTTGGCAAGCCGCTGGACGTCCGCTTCCTGGCGGAAAAAAACGACATCCCCGACCTGCCGCCCTTCGACGATTTGCAGGCGCTCCACGAGCAAACGGGTTTCACCCCGCGAATCGACATTCGCCAGGGATTCGAGTTGATGCGAGCGCACCGGGAGACCCTGGCATGAAGACCGTCATGGTGACTGGCGTAGGGGCCATCATGGGCTATGGCCTGCTCAAGTCCTTGCGTGCGGCGGATGCCTCTGTCCGGCTGATCGGCACCGATATCTACGACGACGCTGTCGGGCGCGCCTGGAGCGATGCATTCGAGCAAGCCCCGCTGACCGCTGACCCGGGATATGGCCAATGGCTGGGCGACACCCTGGCCCGGCACAAGGTTGACCTGCTGATTCCGGGGATCGAACAGGACCTCCATTGGCTGTCGGACAACCGCGCGTTGTTGGCCACGCTTGACTGCCGGGTGGTGCTCAACAATTCGCACCTGATCGACCTTTCCCGGGATAAATGGGCCATGGACCAGGCGCTGGTGGCGCTGGGGGATGCCTGCCGTATTCCCAGCCTGCTGTCCGGGGACTTTCATTCGCTCACGGCCGCGCTGGGCCTGCCGTTCCTGCTCAAGCCACGCAGGAGCTACGCTTCCAAGGGGCTGGTCTGGGTTCGCGAGGAGCGCGACTTCACGCCTCACGCGCCGTTGCTGGGTGAGTACCTCATGGCCCAACCGATCATTGGCAGCGCGGCCGACGAGTTCACCGTGGCGGCGTTTGGCGACGGTCGCGGCGACCCCGGGCCGATCATTGCCTTCCAGCGCCGCCTGGCCTCGGATGGCTCCACCGCCAAGGCTTGGGTGTATCAGGACGATTCGCTGGAACAGGTGGTGGTCAGGTTATGCCGTGCCTTCAAGCCTGAGGGGCCGACCAACTTGCAGTTCCGGCGTGGCGGCGACGGTTCCTGGCGCCTGCTGGAGATCAATCCGCGGATCTCCTCGACCAGTTCGATACGCCGCGCATTCGGCTACAACGAGGCGGCCATGTGCCTGGACTATTACCTGCACGGCAAGACGCTGGCCCGGCCTACGCTGCGCAGTGGTTTCGCTGTTCGTTATATAGAGGACTTCATTGTCTATGATCGGGATCATTTCTGACGTACATGGCAATTACAGCGCCCTTCGGACAGTGCTGGCCAAGCTCGACGAACTGGGTGTTACACAGATCATCTGCTTGGGCGACACCGCCGGTTACTACAGCCAGGTCAACGAATGCTGCGACGCCCTGCGCGAGCGGGACGTCTTCTCGGTGATGGGCAACCACGACTGGTACCTGGCCAAGCATGAGCGATGCCCTCGTTCCAACAGCGCCAATGCCTGCCTGGACTACCAGCAAGGCGTCGTCACGGCGCAGAACCTGGCCTGGCTGGGCTCGCTTGCGCAGCGCTCGAACCAACAGGGGGTGAGCATCGTCCACGGTGGCTGGAACGATCCGCTGGATGAGTACGTGCGACCTTCGCAGGCGTATTTTTCGCCCTTGCCTGGCCGCTACTTCGCCTCGGGCCATACTCATGTCCAGTACCTGTGGAGCGGCGAAGGCAAGGTCTACTGCAACCCTGGTTCAGTCGGCCAGCCCCGTGATGGTGATGCTCGGGCCGGTTTCGCGACCTGGGACGGTGAGGCGTTCGAGCTGCACCGGGTTGAATACGACATCGTTGAAACCCAGCAGGCGATGAAGCGAGCCGGATTCACTCCGTACTTCTATGAAAATCTTGATACAGGCAGCCAGATAGGTGGGCGGATCAGTGCGGTTTGAGGTTTTGTCCTGCGCGCCACCCATGACCATGCCCATCCAGGGAAGTTTGCAATGAGCAAAGAAACGATCTTCTTCAACCGCCCTTACATGACCGGCAAGGAACTGGATTACATCGCCCAGGCCAAGTTCGGCAACATGCTCGCCGGCGATGGCCCCTTCACCAAGCGGTGTCATCGCTGGCTGGAGGCGCAAACGGGCAGCAACAAGGCCCTGCTGACCCATTCATGCACCGCGGCCCTGGAAATGACGGCGTTGCTGCTGGATATCCAGCCTGGCGACGAAGTCATCCTGCCGTCGTATACGTTCGTCTCCACCGCCAATGCCTTCGTGTTGCGCGGCGCGGTGCCGGTCTTCGTCGATGTGCGGCCCGACACCCTGAACCTGGACGAGCGCCTGATCGAGGCGGCGATCACGCCACGGACCAAGGCCATCGTACCGGTGCACTACGCAGGCGTGGCCTGCGAGATGGACGAGATCCTGGCCATTGCCCGCAAGCATGGGCTGGCCGTGGTGGAAGACGCCGCGCAAGGTGTGATGTCGACCTACAAGGGGCGGGCGCTGGGCAGTATCGGTGACCTGGGGGCCTTCAGCTTTCACGAAACCAAGAACGTGATTTCGGGGGAGGGCGGGGCCTTGCTGGTCAATGATCCCGCGTTGGCGTTGCGGGCCGAGATCATCCGGGAAAAAGGCACCGATCGCAGCCGGTTCTTCCGGGGTGAAGTAGACAAGTACACGTGGCAGGAGGTGGGTTCCTCGTTCCTGCCGGGGGAAATGACGGCCGCGTTCCTCTGGGCCCAGTTGGAAGAGGCGCAAGCCATCACCAACCGCCGCCTGGCCCTCTGGGACAATTACCATGCGGCGCTGGCGACGCTTGAGCGGCAAGGGGCGCTGCGGCGTCCGATAGTGCCTGAAAACTGCCAGCACAACGCGCACATGTACTACGTGATCCTCGCCCCGGGCGTCGAGCGCCAGGCCGTCCTCGAAGAGCTCAAGCGACATGCCATCTACGCGGTGTTCCATTACGTGCCGCTGCATTCATCGCCCGGTGGCCTGCGTTATGGACGCGTGCAGGGTTCGATGGAGGTGACTGACGGCTATTCCGAGCGCCTGTTGCGTTTGCCCATGTGGCTCGGCTTGACCCATGAGCACCAGGAGCAGGTGGTGGGTGTGTTGGGCGATGCCTTGGCAAAGGCCTGACCTCCGCCAGCCGATGAGGCGCCTGGCATCAGGCCAGGTGCCAGGCCTTGCCACCTAGCGGCATAACACCGCCGGTTTTTCGACTTCGACACCCTCAACCTACCCTCTGTAAATCCCCCAGGCCCTTTGTTTACCGGGCCTTGGCCCGCCAGAAAAAAGTTGGTCTGCAAATTGCTTAAGGCTGTGCAACACAGCAGTGGACGGCAAACGTCCGGCATGCAGAGGAACGACAGTGGACAAGTACCTTTATGTGGCAATGACCGGCGCCAGCCAGAACGCACTGGCGCAACGGGCCCATGCCAACAACCTGGCGAACATTTCCACCAATGGTTTTCAGAAAGACCTGGAGCAGGCGCGCTCGATGCCGGTGTTCGGCGACAGCTTTCCGGCGCGGGCGTTTGCCATGTCCGAGCGACCTGCCACGGACTTCACACCGGGCGCGTTGGTGGAAACCGGTCGCGACCTCGACGTGGCGGTCAGCGGTCCGGGCTGGATGGCGGTACAGAATCCCGACGGCGGTGAAAGCTACGTGCGCACCGGCAGCCTCAATGTTGACGCCCTGGGCGTGCTGCGGGCCGGCAACGGCATGCCGGTGATGGGCAACGGCGGTCCCATCGCCGTGCCGCCGGAGCAGAAGATCGAAATCGGCCAGGACGGCACCATCAGCATCCGCGCCATGGGCGAAGGCCCGCGGGTAATGGCCGAGGTGGACCGCATCAAGCTGGTCAATCCGGACCTCAAGAACATGACCAAGGGCCTGGACGGTTCGATCCGGACCAAGGACGGCCAGCCGGCGCCCATCGATGCCAACGTGCAGTTGGTCTCGGGGTTCCAGGAAGCGAGCAACGTCAATGCCGTGGACGAGATGACCTCGGTCCTGGCCCTGGCCAAGCAGTTCGAGCTTCACGTGAAGATGATGAACACCGCCAAAGAAGGCGATGAGGCTATGGCTCGGGTCTTGCAGATCTAACTATTAATGACAGCGTCGCGCCGATAATCAGGCGTACGAGGAGAATCGAATGCTTCCGGCTTTGTGGGTTGCCAAAACAGGTTTGTCCGCCCAGGACACCAACCTGACCACCATTTCCAACAACCTGGCGAACGTCTCGACCACGGGTTTCAAGCGTGATCGTGCCGAGTTCCAGGACCTGCTGTACCAGGTCAAGCGTCAGCCAGGTGCCCAGTCGACCCAGGACAGCGAGCTGCCGTCGGGCCTGCAAGTGGGTACCGGTGTGCGCATCGTCGGCACCCAGAAGAACTTCAACGCCGGTAGCCTGCAAACCACCGAGCAGCCGCTGGACATGGCCATCGACGGTCGCGGTTTCTTCCAGATCCTGCAGCCGGACGGCACCACGTCCTACACCCGTGACGGTACCTTCCACCTCGACTCCAATGGCCAGATCGTCAATGCCAGCGGTTTCGCCCTGGAACCGGCCATCATCATCCCGAACGATGCCCAGACCTTCACCGTGGGCCGCGACGGTACCGTGTCCATCACCGTGGCAGGCAACCCGGCCGCCCAGGTGATCGGCAACCTGCAGACCGCCGACTTCATCAATCCGGCCGGCTTGCAGGCCGTGGGCAACAACCTGTTCCTGGAGACCGCCGCCAGTGGCGCGCCGCAAATCGGCACCCCGGGCCTGAACGGTTTCGGCACCACGCTGCAGAACACCCTGGAAACCTCCAACGTGAGCACGGTCGAGGAGATGGTCAACATGATCACCACCCAGCGCGCCTACGAAATGAACTCCAAGGTGATCTCCACCGCCGACCAGATGCTCTCGTTCGTCACGCAGAATCTGTAATCGTCCCAACATCTGTACTTACGTAGACAGGGCGGCCCGTAGGTCGCCTGCAACACCGAGAGGTAGGGTCATGAAACGCTTTGTATCTGTACTGGCATTGAGTGGGATCACCGCGCTTGCGGGTTGTGTCGCGCCAACGCCCAGGCCCAATGACCCGTACTACGCGCCGGTGTTGCCGCGTACACCGTTGCCGGCTGCGGCCAACAATGGCTCGATCTACCAGGCCGGCTTCGAGCAGAACCTGTACAGCGACCGCAAGGCATTCCGGGTCGGTGACATCATCACCATCACCCTGAACGAGCGGACCCAGGCCAGCAAGAACGCCAACTCGCAGATGGACAAGACCAGCGCCACCAGCGTCGGCCTGACCTCGCTGTTCGGTTCCAGCCTGACCACCAACAACCCGATCGGCAGCAACGACCTGAGCCTCAATGCCGGCTACAACGCCGACCGGGCGACCAAGGGCGACAGCAAGTCCGGCCAGAGCAACAGCCTGACCGGTTCGATCACCGTGACCGTCGCCGACGTGCTGCCCAACGGCATCATCGTCGTGCGGGGCGAGAAGTGGCTGACCCTCAACACCGGTGACGAACTGGTGCGCATCGCCGGCATGGTTCGTGCCGACGACATCGCCACCGACAACACCGTTTCGTCCACCCGCGTGGCTGATGCGCGCATTACCTATTCGGGCACCGGTGCCTTCGCCGATGCCAGTCAGCCCGGTTGGTTCGATCGTTTCTTCCTCAGCCCGAAGTTCCCTTTCTAGGTGGCCCCGTTGAATCTTAAACAGCTGTTGCTCGGTGCGCTGATGATGTCGGCAGCCTTCGCCGCTCAAGCCGAGCGCCTGAAGGACATCGCCAGCATTTCCGGCGTGCGCTCCAACCAGTTGATCGGCTACGGCCTGGTCGTGGGCCTCAATGGCACCGGTGACCAGACCACCCAGACCCCGTTCACGCTGCAGACCTTCAACAACATGTTGTCGCAGTTCGGCATCAAGGTGCCGGCCGGTTCCGGCAACGTGCAGTTGAAGAACGTCGCGGCGGTGTCGGTCAGTGCCGACCTGCCGGCTTTCGCCAAGCCCGGCCAGCAGGTGGATATCACCGTTTCGTCCATCGGTAACTCCAAGAGCCTGCGCGGCGGTACCTTGCTGCTGACGCCGCTCAAGGGTATCGACGGCAACGTCTACGCCATCGCCCAGGGCAACCTGGTGGTGGGCGGCTTCGACGCCGAGGGGCGCGACGGTTCGAAGATCACTGTCAATGTTCCGTCGGCCGGTCGCATCCCTGGCGGTGCGTCGGTGGAACGTGCGGTGCCGAGTGGTTTCAACCAGGGCAACAGCCTGACGCTGAACCTCAACCGTTCCGACTTCACCACCGCCAAGCGCATCGTCGACAAGATCAACGACATGCTCGGCCCAGGCGTGGCCCAGGCCATCGACGGCGGCTCGATCCGGGTCACCGCGCCGCTGGATCCGAGCCAGCGGGTCGACTACCTGTCGATCCTGGAAAACCTCGAAGTCGATCCGGGCCAGGCCGTGGCGAAAGTCATCATCAATTCGCGCACCGGTACCATCGTGATCGGCCAGAACGTCAAGGTTTCACCGGCCGCCGTGACCCACGGCAGCCTGACCGTGACCATCACCGAAGACCCGATCGTCAGCCAGCCGGGTCCGTTGTCCAACGGCCAGACCGCCGTCGTGCCGCGGTCGCGGGTCAATGCCGAGCAGGAAGCCAAGCCGATGTTCAAGTTCGGCCCGGGCACCACCCTGGATGAAATCGTCCGGGCGGTGAACCAGGTCGGCGCGGCACCGGGCGACTTGATGGCGATCCTCGAAGCCTTGAAGCAGGCCGGCGCGTTGCAAGCCGACCTGATCGTGATCTGAGGGTCGAGCCATGGATATGCGCAAGGGCGCTTTGACCAGCGGCGACTCGGCGTCCTACTCGGACCTGAACCGCTTGAACCAACTCAAGGTTGGCGACAAGAACAGCGATGGCAACCTGCGCAAGGTGGCGCAGGAATTCGAGTCGCTGTTCCTCGGCGAAATGCTCAAGTCCATGCGTTCGGCCACCGAGGCCCTGGGCAAGGACAATCCGATGAATACGCCTGAAGCCAAGCAGTACCAGGAAATGTACGACCAGCAGTTGGCCGTTTCCATGTCCCGCGAAGGCGGCGGTATCGGCCTGGCCGACGTGCTGTTGCGCCAGATGTCCAAGAACAAGCCGCTGGCCCCGGGCGAAGCGGCCACGCTGTCGGCGGCCAAGCAGCAAGAGGCGCTGGACAAGGCGACCAAGGCAGCCGTGCCGACCCCGGTTGCCGCCGGCACCCTGCCCACGGACGGCCCGTTGTCGCGCACCAGCGGCCAGCGTCCACTGTGGGCCTCGCGGGCCGTCAGTGCGCCGCAGGGCGCCGAGGGTGGTCATCGCAACGACATGGAACTGCTCAACCAGCGTCGCCTGGCCCTGCCGCCGAAGCTGGCCGACCGCCTGCTCGCGGGCCTGGTGCCTTCGGCCTCGGTCAATGCCGAGGCCCCGGCGCAGAACCTGCTGCCCGATCGTGCTGTCGCCGCCGTCAAGCCGGCGACCGGCGAGCTGGGCAACGGCGACTGGCTGGCCGCGCTCAAGGCGGCCGACGCGAAACCGGACATGCAGGTCTACGGCCGTGCCGTCGCGCAGCCGCCATTGGCACCGGCGCGCAAGGCTTTCCGCGATGCCGACGAATTCGTCAACGCCATGTTGCCGATGGCCAAGGAAGCTGCGGACCGCATCGGTGTCGACCCACGCTACCTGGTGGCCCAGGCGGCCCTGGAAACCGGTTGGGGCAAATCCGTCATGCGCCAGCCCGATGGCAGCAGCAGCCACAACCTCTTCGGCATCAAGGCGAGCCAGAACTGGAAAGGCGATTCGGCGCGGGCGATCACCAGCGAGTTTCGCAATGGCGAGATGGTCAAGGAGACGGCCGAGTTCCGTTCCTACGCGTCCTATCGCGACAGCTTCCACGACCTGGTCAATCTGTTGCAGAGCAACAGCCGCTATCAAGATGTGCTGAAGTCGGCCGATAACCCCGAACAGTTTGTACGCGAGTTGCAGAAGGCCGGTTACGCCACCGACCCGAACTACGCCCGCAAGATTTCGCATATAGCCCGGCAGATGACGAGTTACCAGAACTACGCATCGGCAGGCGCCACCACGACGTTATAAGGTCTGAACCATGAGTTTGCTCAATATAGGGATGTCAGGTCTGTCCACAAGCCAGACCGCGTTGGTGACCACGGGTAACAACATTGCCAACGTCGATACCGCCGGGTATTCGCGTCAGCAGACCGTGCAGACGACCAAGGCGTCGAACCAGTACGGCAACGTGTTCATCGGCTCTGGCACCACCCTGGCCGACGTGCGTCGGGTGTATAACTCCTACCTCGAAGCACAGCTCAAGACCACCACCTCGCTCAACAGCGATGCGGCGGCCTATCAGGGGCAGATCACGCCGCTCGATTCCCTGTTGTCCGACAGCGGCACCGGCCTGAACGGCGCACTGACCAAGTTTTTCGCCTCGGTGCAGAACGTCAATGCCAAGCCGGGCGACGACGCTTCCCGCCAGTTGCTGCTCAGCGATGCCCAGGCCCTGAGCAACCGCTTCAACTCGGTGGCCAGCCAGTTGACCGCGCAGAACGACAACATCAACGGCAACCTGTCGAACATGGTCGACCAGATCAATAGCCTGGCCACCACCATTTCCCAGTTGAACAAGAAGATCTCCGAAGTCTCCAACTCGGGCGGTGCGCCCAATGACCTGCTGGACTCGCGCGGCGAAGCCATTCGCCAGCTGTCGACCTTCACCGGCACCCAGGTCGTGGAGAACGGCAACAGCCTGGATATCTACCTCGGTTCCGGCCAGCCGCTGGTGATGGGCAACATCACCAACACCCTGCAAGCGGTGCCGGACAAGAACGATCCGGGGCGCATCGGCATCCAGCTCAACAGTGGCTCCAGTTCCATGGACCTGACCCAGGTGCTGACCGGCGGTGAGATCGGTGGCCTGATGCGCTACCGCAGCACCGTGCTCGACCCGGCCATGAACGAGCTGGGCCGTGTGGCGCTGGTCGTCGCCGACCAGATGAACAGCATCCAGGCCTCGGGTATCGACAAGAACGGTGCCTTCGGTTCCAACCTGTTCAGCAGCATCAACAGTGCCGCGCAGATGAGCCAGCGCAGCGTCGCCGCCCTGAACAACAGCGCCGGCGCCGGCAACTTCAACGTGTCCATCGAGGACACCGGCAAGCTGACCACCAACGACTACAAGATCACCTTTACCAGCGGCAGCGACTACACCGTCCAGCGCCTGCCCGATGGCACCTCGATGGGCGCGTTCAACACCGCGACCACGCCGCCACCGGTGGTCGATGGCTTCTCGCTGACCTTCGCCAACGGCACCGCGGCCGCCGGCGACTCGTTCAAGATCACCCCGACCCGCAATGCGGCGGGCAGCATCAAGACCGAGATGACCGATTCCAAGCGGCTGGCGATTGCCGCGCCGTTGGGCGCCGCCATCGCAGCGGGCGGCAGTGGCACGCTGACCATTCCGGCCAGTGGCCAGCCGGCGATGACCACCAAACTGGACATCTACGACGAAGCCACCACCAGCATCATCCAGAACGGCATCCAGAACTCGATGCCGGTCAAGGTGGTGTTCGGCGCGACCTCCGCTGACGGCACGAGCCAGGGTTACCAGTTGCTCGATGCCAAGGGCGGCACGATCAGCAGCGGCACGATCAAGCCTGGCCAGAGCAACACCCTGAGCCTGAGCGTTCCACTCAAGGACGCCAGCGGCAACCCGATCATGGACTCGTCCGTCCCGCCGGTGCAGCGTACCGTCTCGTTCGACATGTCCATCGCCGGCGCGCCTTCCCAGGGGGCGGGCATCAACATCAGCCTCAGCCAGGCCGGCAGCCTGGACAACCGTAACGGCACCGTCCTGGCCGGTTTGCAGACCGCCAAGACCGTGGACACCAATTCCGGCAGCAAGGGCATTTCCCTGAACGATGCCTACGGCAAGCTGGTGGAAGGTGTCGGTGCCAAGGCCGCCCAGGGCAAGCTGGACAGCGCCGCCACCGGCGCCATCCTGAACAACGCCAAGAGCGCCCGCGACTCGCTGTCGGGCGTGGACCTGGACGAAGAAACCGGCAACCTGGTCAAGTTCCAGCAGTACTACACCGCGTCTTCGCAGATCATCAAGGCTGCGCAACAAATCTTCAGCACATTGATCAACAGTCTTTAAGGACCCGTAGCCCATGCGCATTTCTACCTCTCAGTTTTACGAAAGCACGGCTGCGAACTACCAGAAGAACTTCGCCAATGTGGTCAAGACCAGCGAAGAGGCCAGCAGCCTGGTACGGGTGAACACGGCCGCCGATGATCCGGTGGGCGCTTCGCGTCTGCTGCAACTGGGCAACCAGGCGTCGATGCTTTCGCAATACGAAGCGAACGTCACCACGATCAAGGCGACCCTGGGCACCACCGAAGCGGTCATGACCAGCATCGGCAACGTGCTGCAACGCGCCAAGGAATTGGCCGTCAGCGCCGGCAACGCCGCCTACACCGACTCCGACCGCAAGGCGGTGGCCTCGGAATTGGGGTCGATCGAAGAGCAACTGCTGAGCCTGATGAACACCAAGGACGAGAACGGCAAGTACATCTTTGCCGGCTCCAAGGGCGATGTCGTGCCGTTCACCCGCAACGACGACGGCACCTACAGCTACAACGGCGACCAGGTCACCTTGGACCTGCCGATCGGCGACACCATGTCCATGGCCACCAACAGCACCGGCTGGGAAGCATTCCAGCAAGCCGTCAACACCAGCCGTAGCCAGGTCACCATGACTGCGCCAGCGGTGGATGATGGTCGCGTGGTGTTGACCAACGGCCAGGTCTCGTCCGCAGTGACTTACAACAGCCAGTTCCGCAGCGGTGAACCGTACACCGTGGAGTTCGCCAGCGGCACTCAGTTGAAAATCACCGATTCGAGCGGCAACGACGTGACGGCCGAAGCCAGCAAGGGCGGCGTCATCAACCCCAACACCCAGGCCGGGCAGACCGTGAGCTTTCGCGGTGTCGACCTGACCTTGAACGTCAACCTTCATACGGGCGACGCGGCCGGCACGGTGCTGCCTGGTCATACCTTCACCCTGGCGGCCAAGCCCGACAGCTTCACGCCGGCCCGCAGCCCGGGCAACACCACGACGACCCAGATCACCGGCAGCACCATCACCGACCCGGTGGCCTACCACGCCAGTTTCCCGTCGGGGTCGGCCGTGATGAAATTCACCAGTGCCACGGATTTCGACCTGTACGCCGCGCCACTGACCGCCGACAGCAAGCCGGTATCCAGCGGCACCCTGGCAGGCAACGTCGCGACCGCCTCCGGCGTGAGCTTCACGCTCAACGGTGCCCCGGCCGCCGACGATCAGTTCAGCATCGCGGTCAACACCCACGAGACCCAGAACATCCTGGACACCGTGAACCAGTTGCGCTCGGCATTGGAAACGCCCGTCGATGGCAACAACATCGCCGGCCAGAAACTGAACGCGGCGCTGGCTTCGGCCATGGGTAACCTGGCCAGCGGCACTGACCAGCTGACCAGCGCGTTGAGTTCGGTCGGTGGTCGTGGCCAGTCCCTCGACACCCAGAGCGACACCAACCAGAGTTTTGTGTTGGCCAACTCCCAGACCCAGTCGGCGATTCGTGATTCCGACCCGGCCGAAGTGATGACGCGCCTGACCTTGCAGCAGACTATGCTGCAGGCATCGCAGTTGGCGTTCAGCAAGATCGCTCAATTGGGTCTGTTCAACAAAATCTGATCCGGGGCAGGGACCGTGACGCCAGCGCGGTCCCTGACTCGCTCCTTATACGATTCAGGACGTCCTGCTCTCGCCTGAGTTGACGCCCGCCGGTTGAGAGCCATGCGTGTGAAATCAGCTCCTCTTGTCAGTATTGCCATCCCCGCGTTCAACCCACGCTTTTTCACTCTCGCTTTGCAAAGTGCGCTCGACCAGACCTACGAGAACCTGGAGATTGTCATCTGCGACGACTGTCGCACCGATGAAGTCGAGCAGATTGTCCAGACCCTGGGCGCGGGTTCCAACGTCCCCGTGCGCTACCTGCGTAACCCGCAGCGGCTGGGATTCCAGCAGAACCTGTTGCGCTGCCTTGAAGAGTCCCGGGGCGAATTCATCAAGTTCCTGTGCGATGACGACCAGTTGTTGCCGCTCTGCGTCAGCCAGCAGGCGGCGATGCTGCAGGAGCATGCGCAAGTGTCGTTGGTGGTCAGCAAGCATCACCTGATCGATGCCGACAATTACGCCTTGCCGATCCGCTTGGAAAACACCGGCATCACCCAGTTCGATGCGCTGTTCAACGGCACTGACATGCTGGCGTATTTTGAAAAAACCACCCGCAATATTCTCGGCGGCTTCAGTGGTGCGTTAATGCGCCGCACCGATGCCGAGGCCTTGCTGCCCGCGTTGGCGCGGGCCGGTGAAGGTTTCGAGGCTGTCCTCGATTTCGCCCTGTTCATCTGCCTGTTGCGCCGCGGCAACCTGGTCCAGCTTTATGCCGAGGGCAGCGGCCAGCGGTTGCATCCGGATCGCCTGGGGCGTCAGCCCAAGATGCTCGATGCGGCCACGGTGGAACTGACATGGCTCAAGGAAATGCTCGCCCAGCGCAGTGGCGAGCCGGCGCCCGCCAGTGGCTGGGTGCGTTACCAGACGCTGGGGCAGCCCAAGGAGCCGGGGGCACCGGAGTGGGAGGAGGTCAACGTCTACTCGATCATTGCGACCCGGCAGGGCGTTATCGGTTCGCAAGTCGGTACGGACATCGAAAGCTACGCAGACCTCTACGTGCAGTGGCTGGAGTGCCGGCGTTTCAGCCCATTGCGCAAGCAAGTCCTGTCTCGACAGATCGCCCGCTGGGCCTATCGTCCGAGGATAGTCCCCGTCATCATCGACGCGCAGGACGATGCCTATGCGCTGGGGATTACCCTGCAGAGTATTGCTGCCCAGGCCTATGCCTGCGAATCGGTGCTGGTGTTGTCCAATGGTCGCCAGTCACTGGACAACCATGTCCTGCGCCTTGGGCTGCAAGCAGATTGGGCGCAGCAGCTCAATGGCTTGCTGCCCCAGCTGGACGGTGCCGACTGGTTCTACCTGCTGCAGGCCGGCGATCGCCTGACCGAATCGGCGCTGTTGATAATGGCCGACCGGATTGTCGGTTCGCCGGGTGCGGTCTGTCTCTACAGCGATGAAGGCGCGCTGGTGGATGAAAAATCGGCCGAGCCGATCTTCAAGCCCGACTTCAACGTCGACCTCATGCGCGGCTATCCCTATGTCGGTCGGACACTGGCGTTCGAGCGCGAGCGATTCCTGGCCTCGGGTGGGTTCGATCCGAGCCTGGGCGAGTTGGCCCCCCATGACCTGGTCTGGCGACTGGTGGAAACGGACGGGCCGCAAGTCATTGGGCATATTCCCGAGGTCCAGGTCGAGTCGATGTTCTCGTTCGCCCAATGGCTCTCGCTGCCCGAGGTCATCGAGCAGAACGCCCGGCTGGTCGGCGCTCACCTGCAGCGCATCGGCGTACCGCACCGGCTGCATCCGGGGCCGCTCCTGGCGTTGATCCCGCGCATCGAATATCTGTTCGACGAGCGGCCGCTGGTGTCGATCGTCATCAGCGTCAAGGATGACCTGGGCGCGCTGGAACGCTGCGTCAACAGCCTGATCAGCACGACCACGTATCCGCACTACGAAATCATCATCGTCGATAACGCCAGCGAGAACGCCGAGCTGCAACATTGGTTGCGGGCAATGGCCGAATTGGGCAGCGACACCCTGCGAATATTCACCCACCCGGGAAGCGACAACGAAGCCGTGATCCGCAACTTCGCCGTGCAGCAGGCCCGCGGTGAATACCTGTTGTTGCTCAACCCCAATTGCATCGTGCTGGAAGCCGCCTGGCTGGACGAGCTGCTCAATCATGGGCAGCGTCCCGAGGTTGGCATCGTCGGGCCCCGCACACTCAACCAGCAAGGGCGGGTCATCGATTCCGGCATGATCATGGGGCTCGGTGGCCTGGCGGGCAGGGCCTTTGTCAACGAGTCGGTCACGTCAGGCGGCTATATGCAACGCTTGCAGACCGTGCAGAACTGGAGCGCTGTCGGCGATCACTGCCTGTTGGTGCGCAAGCAGGTGCTGGAGGAGACCGGTGGGTTCGATGAGTCGATCACGACGCAGCGCATCAATGCCCTGGAACTGTGCCAGCAGGTCGGGAAAAACGGTTACCTGATCGTTACCACCCCTTACAGTGACGTGGTGCTGGCGTCTGGCGTGGAAGCCAGTCGCGATGCCTCCTGGAAGCAGCGGTTGGAGCTCGAACAGGAGGCGTTCTATCAGCGCTGGTTGCCCAGGATCGCCAATGATCCTGCCTACAACCGTAACCTGACCCTGACCGGGAAAAGCTTCAGCCTCGAACCCGGACCCCGCACCGGCTGGAATCCCTTGATTACCCGCAACGTGCCTTCGATCCTGGGGATGGCGGTCAATACCTCGGCGGTGGGGCACTACCGTGTCAGCCAGCCGTTGTTCGAACTGGAAGCGGCAGGGCGGATCGTGGGACGTGTTGCCTACGATACGCCTTCGATCATCGATATCGAGCGTCAGTCACCCGATGTGATCGTGCTTCAAGGTCGCTATAACGTGGGCAAGTTCAAGGACATCGCCCAGGTCAAGAATTACTCCAAGGCCATGCGCATCTACGAATTGGATGACTACATCGCCAACGTCCCGGAAAAAAACGAACACCGTCGCAATATGCCGGACAACCTCGAAGACTTGCTACGCCGGGGGATCGCCCAGTGTGATCGGGTGGTGGTTTCCACCCATCCGCTGGCGGACGTCTTGTCCAGCATGCACCACGATATCCGCGTGGTGCCGAACATGTTGGCGGCCGGCCTGTGGCACCAGCTCAGAAGCCTGCGTGCCACCTCCAGCAAGCCGCGTATCGGTTGGGGCGGCGGCACCAGCCACCGTGGCGACCTGGAGCTCATTGCAGATGTCGTGCGTGAACTGGCTGACGAAGTCGAATGGGTTTTCTTCGGCATGTGCCCGGATCTGCTCAAGCCCTATATCCATGAGTTCCATCCTGGCGTGAGCCTGGCGGCGTATCCGGCAAAGCTTGCCAGCCTGAACCTTGACCTGGCCCTGGCGCCGCTTGAGTTTCATGTTTTCAATGACTGCAAGAGCAACCTTCGCCTGCTGGAGTACGGTGCGTGTGGCTATCCGGTCATTTGCTCGGATACCGAAGCTTACCGGGGGCATTTGCCTTGTACGCGGATTCTCACCAACAGCAGCGAAGAATGGCTGGAGGCGATCCGCATGCACCTGGCAGACCCGATTGCCAGTTACCGGATGGGCGACGAATTACGTGAAGTGGTGCTGCGCGACTTTATCTTGCGCGGCGATAACCTGCAGTACTGGGCCAACGGCTGGCTGCCGGATTGATGGGTTTCAACCTTGAAACTCCCGGTGTCGCTGATGCGGTCACCCACTCGTTAAGGAATGAATATGCAAAGCAATGTCCCAACAGGATCGTCTGCGCCGTTGAATGAACGGTTGACCCTGGTGCTGCTCGCTCACGACCAGTCGACTGCCCTGCGGCGGGCGTTGCACCACTACCGCGACGGTTCATTCGCCGTGCTGGTCATCGACTCGTCCAGCCAACCCGGCGGCGACATCACGGCAGCGTTCCCAGGCGTGCAATACCTGCATGCACCCACGGCCACGGGTTTCGGCGACAAGGTTCGCCAGGCTGTAGAGCGCGTCGCCACGCCTTACCTGGCAGTGGCCGATGCCGAGGATTTCCTGCTGCCCCAAGCGCTCGAGCAGGCGTTGCAGTTCCTTGAGGCACACCCCGACTACAGTGCCTGCCAAGGCTACAGCCTGGCGTTCGAGGCCCACGCCGATCGTGTCGACTACTACTTGCTCGACCGCAAGGGCTGTGATGACTACCGCGGAGCATCGGCCGAAGCGCGACTGGCCGCGTTTGCCGATGATTGCCCGTCGCTGGCCAATGCCCTCGTGCGCACTGAAACCCTGCGGCGCAGCTACGCGTCGTTGCCCACCGGTTTTGAGTCACGATTGCAGGAAGCCGGCCATACCTATGGTGTGGTGAGCGAAGCCTCGGTGCGCCTGCTGGACATTCCGTACGGTGTGCATGAACGCGGTCGCGTGGCGCCGCCGCGAAGCCCGTCCGCAGTGCCGGGTTCCCAGGACCTGCGCGCGGCCGCCGAACAGGAACGCCTGGCCACGACGTTGGCTAGCGCATTGGGTGCGGGAGCCTCGACGCGCGAGCACGCCAAAACCATCGTGAAGAAACTGGCCGAGCGCTCGGTGCCGCAGTCTGGCAAGCTGTTGGAGTCTGCTTGGGATTCGCGGCGTGGCGAATCGGTTCGCCGGTTCGAACCGACGCAATACGTCGAGATGCCTTTCTATAACCGGGCGTTCTTTGACGAACTCACCGACCTGGAATTCCTGCTTCATGCGGCGCCAAGCGGGCAGGTGCAGTTGAGGGAGCTGGAAGCGGTCATGCTCAAGCAGAAGGAGCTGTCTCGCCCCCAACGCAATGCCAGCGCCGAGCCGCTTGATGAACAACTGGCGAGGGCTTTCCTCAGCTATGCGTTCAACCAGGACCTGATCAAGCAACTGCTCGAACTCATGCAGGCCAAGGGTGACAAGCGCTACGTGCAAATGCTCCAGGCCTGGGACCAACGGCTCAAGGCGGCGGCGTTTGAAAATACTGCGAGGTTGTTCGACACCACGCGCTCCGGCCAATTGCTGGCCTGGCTCGAAGCGCGTGAGCCGAGCGCCAGTGACGCCCGGAAAGTCTCCAAATACCTGGCCGCCCGCAACGGTGGCCCGACGTTCGGCATTTTGATCCTGGACCTGGACGCCGACATCTTCAAAATGCAGGCGACGTTCGACAGCGTCATCAATGGCTATTGCCGGGCGTTCAAGATTGTTGTGTTTACCACCGGCGATCTGCCGGCCGAGACCACGTCAAAGAATGTCCTGCATTTCGTCAAGGTCAACGAAAGCAACTACGTCGACAAGATCAACCAGGTGGTCAGCCAAAGCGATTGCGATTGGATGGTCATGGCCGAGGCCGGTGATGAGCTGACGCCGGGCGGCCTGTTCCGCGCGGGTGTGGAATTGCTGGGCGCTCCACAGTGCCAGGCTGTGGCAATGGATGAGTTCCAACGTCAGCCCGACGGGACGCTGGCCGATGTGTTCCGGCCAGGGTTCAACCTCGACTTGCTGCTGAACGCCCCGGCCTTGATGGCCCGTCATTGGCTGGTACGCCGCGAGACGTTGGTCAGGCTCGGCGGCTATTCCCGCGAGTTCAAGCAAGCGATGGAGTTCGACCTGCTGTTGCGTTTGATCGAGCAGGACGGCCTGGAAGGGCTTGCCCACCTGGATGAGCCTTTGCTGACCTGTCAGGCGCCGGCGGTGGAAGACAACGCCGATGAACGCAAGACGTTGCTGCGTCACCTGGCGGTGCGTGGTTATCAAGCCGATGTGAGCGCGTCGGTGCCGGGGACACACAAGATCGACTACCGCTTTGCCGAGCGTCCGATGGTGTCGATCATCGTCCATGGCATCACCGACCTGACGCCGCTGCAGCGCTGCTTGCTCAGCGTGCTGCAACGCACCCGGTATCAGCGCTACGAGGTGTTGGTTCCGCTCGTGGCGGCCGAGCACGCGACGCTGCGCACCTGGCTCGGTGGCCAGGGGCATCAGGCCAGTCGGGTGCGGTTACTGGAGATCGAACCCGGCGTCGCAACGGGGTCGTTGATCAACGCCGTCAGCCAGGAGGCCAAGGGTGACTATCTGGTGACCCTGGCGGCCGACAGCGAGGTGCTCAACGTCAACTGGATCGAGTCGTTGCTCAACCAGGCCTTGCGTCCGGAAGTCGGTGTGGTCGGCGCCAGGCTGATCGAGCGCGATGGGCGTATCAGCCAGGCTGGCTTGATCCTGGGCTTGAATGACGAGGTGGGCTCGCCTTTCATCGGCGAATCGAAAACCGCCAAGGGCTACATGAACAGGCTGGTGGTCGAGCAGAACTGTTCGGCGGTGTCGTTCGCCTGCCTGATGATTTCCCGGCAGTTGTTCAACGCGGCCGACGGCATCGACAGCGGACTGTTCGACGAGGCCCTGGGGGATGTCGACCTGTGCCTCAGGGTGGGCCAGGCGGGTTACCTGACGGTCTGGACGCCCCATGTGCAGGTCATCCAGTCCGGCGTGCTGGCCAGTACGCCCGAGGCGCTTGCGGCGCTGCGTGGCAAGTGGTCCGGGGCGTTCGCTCAGGACCGTTTCTACAACGCCAACCTGTCGCTGCAAGGTGCGGGTTTCGCCCTGGGACCGGTGCGCAACGTACCGTGGACCGAACTGCTCGACGAACCTGCCGCCTGACCTCGCTGCTCAGCGTCGGCAGGGTGAACCTGCCGGCGCACTTGCCGAAGTACCCCACTCATCACCCGATGCCTGCCCGCAGTCTCTGACGGACGCGGGCAATGACACGGCTTCGTTTGTCATGAAAAAATGCCTCTGCGGGACAAAACGGCGTGACGCATAGGTCATAAAGTGCATCTTCACTGTATTGTATTCCGCGGAGTGGAGGCCCGTTCGTTTGCCTGGCAATGGCCTGCGCCCTTGGAAATCAACCATTTTGAAGCGCCCCTGAGCTTTTGGGGGTGGAACCTAGTCGCAGTTTATGATCGGGAAGCCATGATGATTGGCATAAAAAGCATAGCGAGTTACGTGCCGACCGCTGGCGTGGATAACTACGCTCAGGGTGCCAAATTCGAGAAGGATGAGGAGTTCATCCTTGGCAAGATCGGTTCGGCGTTCCTGCCGCGCAAAGACGCCGACCAGGAAACCTCGGACCTGTGTGTCGAAGCCGTGAACGCCTTGTTCGCCAACAACCCGCAGCTGTCGCGCGAGTCCATCGACGCGCTGATCGTGGTCACCCAGAACGGTGACGAAGAAGGGCTGCCCCATACCGCGGCCATCGTGCAGGACAAGCTGGGGCTGCCGACTCACGTGGCGGCATTCGATATCTCGCTGGGCTGCTCGGGCTACGTCTACGGTATCTACGCTCTCAAAGGCTTCATGGAGGCCGCTGGGCTGAAGAACGGCCTGTTGGTGACGGCTGACCCTTATTCGAAGATCGTCGACCCTGAAGACCGCAACACCACCATGCTGTTCGGCGATGCCGCCACGGCCACCTGGATGGCCGAAGGGGCCAACTGGCAGTTGGGCAAGTCCAAGTTCGGCACCGACGGCTCCGGCGCGCCGCACTTGAAGGTCAGCGACGGCGTGTTTTTCATGAACGGCCGCCAGGTGTTCAATTTTGCCTTGTTGAAAGTGCCGGCCCATTTGCACGAGCTGCTCGATGAATCCTCGCTGCAAGCCAGCGACATCGATGCCTTCTGCATCCACCAGGGCAGCGCGGCGATCGTCGATGCCGTGGCGCGCCGTTTCGAGGGTGAGCCCGAGAAATTCATCAAGGACATGGTCGAGACCGGCAACACCGTATCGTCGAGCATTCCGCTGCTGCTGGAGAAGCACGTGCTGGATGCCGACTGGAAGCGCGTGGCGATCAGCGGTTTCGGCGTGGGCCTGTCGTGGGGATCGGCGATTCTCTATCGCGACTGATTCACACCGGAACATAAATGTGGGGGCGGGCTTGCCCGCGAAGGCGTCGGTACTTCAGCACAGATACAAGCTGATCCACCGCCTTCGCGAGCAAGCCCGCTCCCACTTTTTTTGCCTGCGATTTCATGGATCAGGTTTTTGACGCCATTTTTCAGCGCTTCGCTCCACGCTAAGCCCTTGTTTATCAAGGGGTGGCAGTCTGCTAGCAAATTTTTTGAAAAAAGCCCTCAAGCAAGTTCCCAACCCGACGATAACTATTACGAAGGTTCTCTAGGCCACACCCCGGCGGTTGCCAAAGGGCCGGAAGCCGCAGTACCCAACCAACGAGGAATTCGTCATGGCTTTAACAGTAAACACCAACACTACTTCGCTGAACGTTCAGAAGAACTTGAACCGTGCTTCCGACGCTCTCTCCACTTCGATGACTCGTCTGTCTTCCGGCCTGAAAATCAACAGCGCCAAAGACGACGCCGCCGGCCTGCAGATCGCTACCCGTATGACCTCGCAAATCCGCGGTCAGACCATGGCAATCAAAAACGCCAACGACGGTATCTCCATGGCGCAGACCGCTGAAGGCGCGATGCAAGAGCAAACCAACATTCTGCAGCGTATGCGTGAACTGGCCATCCAGTCCCGTAACGATAGCAACAGCGCAGATGACCGTATCGCTCTGAACAAAGAGTTCTCGCAGATGAGCGACGAACTGACCCGTATCGCCAACAGCACCAACCTGAACGGCAAGAACCTGCTCGACGGTACTGCTAGCACCATGACCTTCCAGGTTGGTTCGAACACCGGTTCCGACAACCAGATCTCCCTGACCCTGAGCGCCAGCTTCGACGCCGCGGCCCTGGGTGTTGACTCGGCAATCACCATCGTTGGTTCCGACAGCGCTACTGCTGAAACCAACTTCTCGGCCGCAATGGACGCAATCACCAGCGCGATCGACACCATCAACAGTGCTCGTGCCGACCTCGGTGCTGCTCAGAACCGTTTCGCCAGCACCATCTCCAACCTGCAGAACATCAACGAAAACGCCAGTGCTGCACTGGGTCGCGTACAAGATACCGACTTCGCTGCTGAAACTGCACAACTGACCAAGCAGCAGACTCTGCAGCAAGCGTCGACTTCGGTTCTGGCCCAGGCCAACCAACTGCCATCCGCTGTACTGAAGCTGCTTCAGTAATAGCTGGATGAGTTTTAGCGGGGGAGTGCGCATGCGTGCTCTCTCGCTTTTTCCGTTCAAGAGGTGATGGACATGGATATGAGCGTGAAGCTGAACTTGTCTTATCCAGCGGCGAAGCCGACGCCTACAGTGGCCGACAAGCCAGTGGAGAAGCCTCAAGCCGATGTTGTTTCCGTGGCACCGGTCAAGGAAACTCCCAAGGACGCTGCTGCCGAGCAAGACAAACTCAAGAAGGCCGTTCAGGAAATCGAGAAGTTCGTCCAGTCGGTCAAGCGTAATCTGGAGTTCTCTATTGATGAGCCTTCAGGCAAAGTAGTGGTCAAAGTCATCGCCAGCGGTTCCGGTGAAGTGATTCGCCAGATCCCGAACGAAGAAGTTCTGAAACTGGCGAACAGTTTGAATGATGCAAACAGCTTGTTGTTCAGCGCTGAAGCCTGACAATCGGCACGAATTTCGTTGCTATGTACTTTTGGGCGTTGTAGGGGTCAAAAGGCCGGCGACACACTGAAGGGAGTTCCTCATGGCAAGTCCAATTCTACCTGGCCTGGGGCTGGGTTCTGGCCTTAATACGACTGAGATCGTCAAGGCGCTGGTCGATTCCGACAAGGCTGCCAAGCAAGGTCAGATCACCCGAGCCACCACCACGACTAGCAACAGTATCTCGGGGGTCGGAACCCTGAAGTCGTTGCTGGCAGCCTTCAACACCGCCATGAAGGACTTGGGCAACACCAGAACCCCGCAATTCGCGGGTTTTGCCGCAACCTCTTCCGTCCCCGGTGTCCTCACGGCTACCGCCAGCAACACGGCGGTGAACGGCACTTACGCCATCAAGGTCACCAACCTCGCCACGGCGTCCAAGGTCACCTCGGCGGCTTTCGCCGGCGGTACGACCAGTGCGATCCCTTCCGGCACGCTGACCATCGCGCAGAAGGGGGTCAACTACAACCTCACTGTGCCGGATGGTTCGACCCTGCAATCGGTGCGTGACGCGATCAACGCCGACTCGTCCATGAAGGCCGCCGGTTTGAGCGCCAACATCGTGACCGACTCCTTTGGTTCGCGGCTGGTGCTGGGTTCCACCACCACCGGCGCAGGTTCCGACATCTCGGTCAGCGGCATCGCCGGGCTGGAGATCGATGGGACGAACGTCGTGGGTGCCAACGGTGCTGCGCTGACGGCCACCTCGGCGGGCGCTATCGGTGCCCTGGCCCAGGACGCCGTGTTTTCCGTCGACGGCATGAAGCTGACCAGCGCAAGCAATACGGTGAGCACGGCGATTTCCGGACTGACCCTGAACCTGGTCGGAGTGCCAGGGGACGGAACGTCAACCGTTACCGTCGCGCCGAACAATGATGGCCTGAAAGCCTCGATCCAGAAATTCGTCGACGCCTACAACGCGGTCGCCAACAGTGTCACTGCGCTGACCAAGCCGTCCCTGGACGATGATGGCAACCCGACGATACCGGCCAAGCTGACCGGTGACTCTTTGCCTCGCTCGCTCCTGGCGACGATCCGCGAACCGTTGTCCCAGACGGGCGCCGGCGACAAGCTGACGGTGCTGGCCCAGCTGGGTATTACCACCGACCAGAAGACGGGCGCGTTGAACTTCGATACCGCCAAGTTCAACACGGCCATGAACGACAAGAAGCTGAGCGGTGAAGTCCAGACGATGTTCACCGGTACCAACGGCTTGCTGGAGCGCATGGGCAAGGCGATCGAACCCTTCACCCAGACCGGCGGCATTCTCGACCAGCGGACCTCTGCGCTGACCAAGACCCAGACCCGCCTCAAGAGCGATCAGGCGGCCCTGGATCGCCGGGTCGAGACCTTGACGGCCTCGTTGACCAAGAAGTACAACGACATGGACACCCTGGTCGGCAAGCTGAAGGCCACGGCCAGTAACATCACTTCGATGTTCGAGGCTCTGACGGCGCAACAGCGAAACAGCTGATTTCGACCGATGCAAAAAAGCCCGGCAACGTTTTGACAACGTTCCGGGCTTTCGGCTTTTCGGTCTAAAGTTTTTTGACGCAGCGTCGATACGCTGTTTATACGAACCGAAGATTTTTGATGAGGTAGAACATGAATCCGATGTTGGCCCTTCGCCAATACCAGAAGATTGGCGCCCAGGCGCAAACCTCCGAGGCAAGTCCCCATCGTCTGGTGCAGATGCTCATGGAAGGTGGGCTGGACCGTATTGCCCAGGCCAAGGGCGCGATGGAGCGCAAGGACATCGCCAGCAAAGGCATCCTGATCAGCAAGGCCATCGGCATCATCGGCGGCCTGCGTGAAGGGCTGGACCTGGAGAACCAGGCCGAGTCGGTGACGGAGCTGGACAACCTGTATGCCTACATGATCAAGCGTCTGACCGACGCCAACATCCAGACCGATCCGAAGATCCTCGACGAAGTCGCCGATCTGCTGCGCACGGTCAAAGAAGGCTGGGATGGCATCGCCGCGCCTGGTCCGCAATTCTAAGGAGCACTCTCATGAGTCTTGTCTTGCAGCGAATAGAACAAACCCGTGATGCGTTGGTCGATGCCCTGGCCCAGCGCAACTGGGAGGCAATCGGTCAGTTGGACTTGACGTGCCGTTCGTGCATGGAAGACGTCCTGAGTGAATCCGGGGTGGACGAGGCGACGTTGCGTAACAATCTTGAGGAATTGCTGGGGGTCTACAAGCAGTTGCTCGAGGCGGCGACAGGGGAGCGCCAGGCAATCGTCGACGAGATGTCGCAAGTCCATCAAGCACAGAACGCTGCAAAGGTTTACCATCTGTTCGGTTAATGCTCAGTTAATCCAACGCCGCTGCGCCATAAATTTGACTGTGCACGGTTTTTTGACTTAACTAGTATCTGTTTACAGATTTGAGGCGTCTACAGGCATGACAAGTCTGCAAGCGTCTAGCTTGCCCCCTAATTTCGGGCATTGGGTTGACTAGGGAAGTTGCTATTGCATGTGGCGTGAAACCAAAATTCTCCTGATCGATGACGATAGCGTTCGCCGCCGTGACCTGGCGGTGATCCTGAATTTTCTTGGCGAAGAAAATCTGCCCTGCGGCAGCCATGATTGGCAGCAGGCCGTCGGCTCCTTGTCGTCCAGCCGTGAAGTCATTTGTGTCCTTATCGGGACCGTAAATGCTCCCGCTACGCTATTGGGCTTGCTAAAGACACTCTCAACCTGGGATGAGTTCCTTCCGGTTTTGTTGATGGGCGAAAATTCTTCCCTTGACTTGCCAGAAGACCAGCGTCGCCGTGTGCTTTCCACGCTCGAAATGCCGCCCAGCTACAGCAAGTTGCTGGATTCGCTGCACCGTGCGCAGGTCTATCGCGAGATGTACGACCAGGCCCGCGAGCGCGGCCGGCACCGCGAACCCAATCTTTTCCGCAGCCTCGTCGGCACCAGCCGGGCCATCCAGCACGTTCGCCAGATGATGCAGCAGGTCGCCGATACCGATGCCAGCGTGCTGATCCTGGGCGAGTCGGGTACCGGCAAGGAAGTGGTCGCGCGCAACCTGCATTACCATTCCAAGCGCCGCGAAGCGCCGTTCGTGCCGGTCAATTGCGGAGCGATTCCGGCCGAATTGCTGGAAAGCGAACTGTTCGGCCATGAGAAGGGCGCCTTCACCGGTGCCATCACCAGTCGCGCCGGGCGTTTCGAGCTGGCCAATGGTGGCACGCTGTTTCTCGATGAAATCGGCGACATGCCCCTGCCGATGCAGGTCAAGCTGCTGCGGGTCTTGCAGGAGCGTACATTCGAGCGCGTGGGCAGTAACAAGACCCAAAGCGTCGATGTACGGATCATTGCCGCGACCCACAAGAATCTCGAGAGCATGATCGAGATCGGCAGTTTCCGCGAAGACCTCTATTACCGCCTCAACGTATTCCCGATCGAAATGGCGCCGCTGCGTGAGCGGGTCGAAGACATTCCGCTGCTGATGAATGAATTGATTTCGCGCATGGAGCACGAGAAGCGCGGTTCGATCCGCTTCAACTCGGCAGCGATCATGTCCTTGTGCCGGCATGGCTGGCCGGGCAACGTCCGCGAGCTGGCCAACCTGGTGGAGCGCATGGCGATCATGCACCCGTACGGGGTGATCGGTGTGAACGAACTGCCGAAGAAATTCCGCTATGTCGACGATGAAGACGAGCAGATGGTCGACAGCCTGCGCAGTGATCTGGAAGAGCGGGTGGCGATCAACGGCCACACACCGGACTTCACCGCCAATGCCCTGCTGCCACCCGAAGGCCTGGACCTCAAGGACTACCTTGGCGGCCTGGAGCAAGGGCTGATCCAGCAGGCCCTGGACGACGCCAACGGAATTGTCGCCCGTGCTGCGGAACGCCTGCGCATTCGCCGGACCACCCTGGTGGAAAAAATGCGCAAGTACGGCATGAGCCGACGCGAAGGTGATGAACAGGCGGATGATTGACGCCTGTTTTCCACGCGCCTGACTGTTGAAGGTGGGGGCGTTTGTCCCTGCTGGTTCGCCTGACAGGCTCTAAACAGTGCCGCTGCACGTCCTGGCGGGAGCAAGCGCCCTCGCTACACATGCACTTTTTCTTTGCTCTTTGTCTCGGCACGGGTATTGCTACACCCCTCGCAACGTTCCGTTTAACTGACGGTCAGCCAAGCGAGAGAGCCCGATGAGCCAAGCCGCCCAAGCCCAGATGTCTCCTGTCCCTGATCCGGGACACCTGCCGAGCGCCGAACAGGCGAGCCGGCTTGGACTCGAGCAGGCCTTTTCGCTGTTCAATCAGATGTCCAGCCAACTGACGGACTCCTACAGCCTGCTGGAAGCCCGGGTGACCGAGCTCAAGGGGGAGCTGGCCGTGGTCAGTGCCCAGCGCATGCAGGAGTTGGCGGAAAAAGAGCGTCTGGCGAATCGCTTGCAGAATCTTCTCGACTTGCTACCGGGGGGCGTCATCGTCATCGATGCCCATGGTCGCGTGCGCGAAGCCAACCCGGCCGCCTGCGAGTTGCTCGGCCTGCCGTTGGAAGGTGAGCTGTGGCGCCACGTCATCGCCCGCTGCTTCGCGCCCCGCGAGGATGACGGCCACGAAGTGTCCCTCAAGGACGGCCGACGGTTGTCCATCTCGACCCGTTCGCTGGACGCCGAGCCTGGCCAACTGGTGTTGCTTAACGACTTGACCGAAACCCGTCACCTGCAAGATCAGCTGGCCCGCCATGAGCGCCTGTCTTCCTTGGGGCGGATGGTGGCGTCGTTGGCGCACCAGATTCGCACGCCGCTGTCGGCCGCGCTGCTCTACGCCAGTCATCTGACAGAACAGCCCCTGCCGATGGAAACCCAGCAACGGTTCGCCGGGCGCTTGAAGGAACGCCTGCATGAGCTGGAGCACCAGGTGCGTGACATGCTGGTGTTCGCCCGCGGCGAGCTGCCGCTGACCGACCGCGTGACTCCCAAGGCGCTGCTTCAATCATTGCAGGCTGCCGCGTTGACCCATGTGCAGGGCCTGTCGATCCGCTGGCAGTGCGACAGCCATGCCGGGGACATATTGTGCAACCGCGACACGCTGGTGGGCGCGGTATTGAACCTCATTGAAAATGCGATCCAGGCCAGTGGCAGCGATGTCCGGCTGAAAGTGCACCTCTATACCCGCGACAACACCTTGCGCCTGTGCGTCAGTGACAGCGGCAGTGGCATCGAGCCGGCCGTGCTAGCGCGGTTGGGTGAACCATTCTTCACCACCAAGACCACCGGGACAGGCCTTGGCCTGACCGTGGTCAAGGCTGTGGCCCGTGCTCACCAGGGAGAATTGCAGTTGCGCTCGCGGTTGGGGCGCGGCACTTGTGCGACGGTGCTCCTGCCGCTGTTTTCCAGCGCGCCAGGAATGGAGTGAGAGCCATGGCGACCAAAGTACTGCTGGTTGAAGACGATCGAGCCCTGCGCGAAGCGCTGGCCGATACGCTGATGCTGGCCGGGCATGATCATGTTTCCGTCGGGTCGGCGGAAGAGGCGTTGCTGGCCGTGGGGCGGGAGGCGTTCAGCCTGGTGGTCAGCGACGTCAATATGCCGGGCATGGACGGCCATCAGTTGTTGGGCCTGTTACGTGTCCGCCAGCCGCAACTGCCGGTGCTGCTGATGACGGCCCACGGTGCTGTCGAGCGCGCGGTGGATGCCATGCGCCAGGGGGCCGCCGATTATCTGGTCAAGCCATTCGAGCCCAAGGCGCTGCTGGACCTGGTGGCTCGCCATGCGCTGGGCAGTCTCGGGCCCGAACGCGAAGGGCCGGTGGCCATCGAGCCGGCCAGTGCCCAGTTGCTGGAGCTGGCCGCGCGGGTGGCGCGCAGTGATTCGACCGTGTTGATTTCCGGGGAGTCCGGTACCGGCAAGGAGGTGCTGGCGCGCTATATCCACCAGCAATCGCACCGCGCCAACGAGCCGTTCATCGCCATCAACTGCGCGGCGATTCCCGACAACATGCTCGAAGCTACGCTGTTCGGTCATGAAAAGGGTTCGTTCACCGGCGCCATCGCTGCCCAGGCGGGCAAGTTCGAGCAGGCCGACGGCGGCACGATCCTGCTCGATGAAATTTCCGAGATGCCCATGGGGCTGCAAGCCAAGTTATTGCGGGTGTTGCAGGAGCGGGAAGTGGAGCGGGTGGGGGCACGCAAGCCCATCAGCCTGGATATCCGCGTGGTGGCGACCACCAACCGCGACCTGGCCGGCGAAGTGGCGGCGGGGCGTTTTCGTGAGGACCTGTATTACCGCCTGTCGGTCTTTCCGCTGGCCTGGCGACCACTGCGCGAGCGCACCGCCGATATCCTGCCGCTGGCCGAGCGGCTGTTGGCCAGGCACGTCAATAAAATGAAGCACGCGGCCGCCAGGTTTTCTCCGCAGGCCCAGGCTTGCCTGATCGCTTATCCATGGCCGGGCAATGTCCGCGAATTGGATAACGCCATTCAGCGGGCGTTGATCCTGCAGCAGGGTGGTGTGATCCAGCCGGAAGATTTCTGCCTGGCCGGCCCGGTGGCCTGCGCGCCATTGCCGGCCTTGTCAGTGGTTTCAACCGTGGCTGCGGCGCCTGCGGTCGAAGTGGAAGGCGAGTCGGCCGGCGCCCTGGGAGATGACCTGCGCCGGCGTGAATTCCAGATGATCATCGACACCCTTCGGGCCGAGCGCGGCCGCCGCAAGGAAGCCGCCGAGCGCCTGGGTATCAGCCCTCGCACGCTGCGCTACAAGCTGGCGCAAATGCGCGATGCCGGCATGGACGTAGAGGCCTACCTGTTCGCCAGTTGAGGCGTGTAAACCAGTCATTCACTTGTGGGAGCGAGCCTGCTCGCGAAAGCGCTAGGTCAAACAATACAGGTGTTGTCTGGCCCACCCCTTCCGCGAGCAGGCTCGCTCCCACTCATTTGTTTATTGCGGTCATCGAGCTGGCACCCTTGTTGCTACTACCTGGGTACCCGCTGAGTAAGTGTCAAAAAAATGCGGGCCGCCAAAGAGAGTAGACCATGAGCCAAGGTATTGAATTTAATCGATTGATGTTGGACATGCGGGCCATGCAAATGGACGCCATGGCCCAGCCCAAGTCGGTCGCGGTCCCCCAGGTGGGTGGCAGCAGCTTTTCCGACATGCTCGGTCAGGCCGTCAATAAAGTGAACGATACCCAGCAGGCGTCGAACCAATTAGCCAGTGCTTTTGAAATGGGCAAAAGTGGTGTCGACCTCACAGACGTGATGATCTCTTCGCAGAAAGCCAGTGTCTCGTTCCAGGCGTTGACCCAGGTTCGCAACAAACTGGTTCAAGCCTATCAAGACATCATGCAGATGCCGGTTTAAGGAAACTATTGAGTCATGGCAGAAGCAGCCGTAGATAACGTTCCAGCCAAGGCCACCGCACCAGACGGCAAACCGCCGCTGTTCGGCTTGTCCTTCCTGGAAAATCTCTCCGAGATGACCATGTTGCGTCAGGTTGGCCTGTTGGTCGGCCTGGCTGCCAGCGTGGCGATTGGTTTTGCCGTGGTGTTGTGGTCCCAGCAGCCGGACTACCGTCCCCTCTATGGCAGTCTGGAGGGCATGGATGCCAAGCAAGTCATGGAGACGCTGTCTTCCGCCGACATTCCTTATACCGTCGAACCCAATTCCGGTGCCTTGCTGGTCAAGGCCGACGATGTCGCCCGTGCGCGCCTCAAGCTTGCCGCGGCGGGCGTGACGCCAAAAGACGGTAACATCGGTTTCGAGATCCTCGACAAGGACCAGGGCCTGGGCACCAGCCAGTTCATGGAAGCGACCCGTTATCGTCGCGGCCTGGAAGGTGAGCTGGCACGGACCATTTCCAGTCTGAACAACGTCAAGGCCGCCCGTGTGCACTTGGCGATCCCGAAAAGCTCGGTGTTCGTGCGCGATGAGCGCAAGCCGAGTGCGTCGGTATTGGTTGAGCTGTACGCCGGCCGCTCCCTCGAGCCTGGCCAGGTCCTGGCCATCGTCAACCTGGTGTCCACCAGCGTCCCTGAACTGAGCAAATCGCAGATCACCGTGGTCGACCAGAAAGGCAATCTGCTGTCCGACCAGGCGGAGAACTCCGAGCTCACCATGGCCGGCAAGCAATTCGACTACAGCCGCCGCATGGAAGGCATGTTGACCCAGCGGGTGCACAACATCCTGCAACCGATCCTGGGTAACGACCGCTACAAGGCCGAAGTGTCCGCCGACGTGGACTTCAGTGCAGTCGAGTCGACTTCCGAGCAGTTCAACCCGGACCAGCCGGCGTTGCGCAGCGAGCAGTCGGTGAATGAACAACGTACCGCCAGCAATGGCCCGCAAGGCGTGCCGGGTGCCCTGAGCAACCAGCCGCCATCGCCGGCCAGCGCGCCGCAAACCACGGGAGGCGCCGCAGGTGCCGCCGGCATGGTGCAGCCAGGCCAGCCACTGGTGGACGCCAACGGCCAGCAGATCATGGACCCGGCCACTGGCCAGCCGATGCTGGCGCCGTACCCGGCCGACAAGCGTCAGCAGTCGACCAAGAACTTCGAGCTTGACCGTTCCATCAGTCACACCAAGCAACAGCAGGGCCGGTTGAACCGCCTGTCGGTTGCCGTGGTGGTGGACGACCAGGTCAAGGTCAATCCGGCCAACGGCGAAACCAGCCGTGCCCCTTGGAGCGCCGACGAATTGGCGCGTTTCACCCGCTTGGTGCAGGACGCCGTCGGCTTCGACGCCAGCCGCGGCGACAGCGTCAGCGTGATCAACGTGCCGTTCTCTTCGGAGCGCGGGGAAGTGATCGCCGATATTCCGTTTTATTCGCAACCCTGGTTCTGGGATGTGGTCAAGCAGATATTGGGCGTGCTGTTCATCCTGATCCTGGTGTTCGGCGTGCTGCGTCCGGTGCTCAACAACATTACCGGCGGCGGCAAGAGCAAGCAGTTGGCAGGCCTGGGTGACGTAGAACTGGGCGGCATGGGCGGTCTGGATGGCGAATTGGCTAACGATCGCGTCAGCCTTGGCGGGCCGCAGAGCATTCTGCTGCCAAGCCCGAGCGAAGGCTATGACGCACAGTTGAACGCCATCAAGAGTCTGGTGGCAGAAGATCCGGGTCGTGTGGCCCAGGTCGTGAAAGAGTGGATTAACGCAGATGAGTGATAATCGAGCCGCTGTTGCCAAATTGTCCCGGGTCGACAAAGCCGCGATCCTGCTGCTGTCCCTGGGTTCGACCGACGCTGCCCAGGTGCTGCGCCACATGGGGCCCAAGGAGGTCCAGCGCGTGGGCGTGGCCATGGCGCAGATGGGCAATGTGCATCGCGAGCAGGTTGAACAGGTGATGAGCGAGTTCGTCGACATCGTCGGCGACCAGACCAGCTTGGGCGTCGGCTCCGACGACTACGTGCGCAAGATGCTGACCCAGGCTCTCGGCGAGGACAAGGCCAACGGCCTGATCGACCGTATCCTGCTGGGTGGCAACACCAGTGGCCTGGACAGCCTCAAGTGGATGGAACCGCGCGCCGTTGCCGACGTGATCCGCTACGAGCACCCGCAGATCCAGGCCATCGTGGTGGCTTACCTCGACCCGGACCAGGCCGGTGAAGTACTGGGCAACTTCGACCACAAGGTGCGCCTGGACATCATCCTGCGGGTGTCCTCGCTCAACACCGTGCAGCCGGCGGCCCTGAAGGAATTGAACCAGATTCTGGAGAAGCAGTTCTCGGGCAACTCCAATGCCTCGCGCACCACCCTGGGTGGTATCAAGCGTGCGGCGGACATCATGAACTTCCTCGACAGCTCGATCGAAGGCCAGCTGATGGACTCGATCCGCGAGTTCGACGAAGACCTGTCCGGCCAGATCGAAGACCTCATGTTCGTGTTCAACAACCTGGCGGACGTCGACGATCGGGGCATCCAGGCGCTGTTGCGCGAAGTGTCTTCCGATGTGCTGGTCCTGGCCCTCAAGGGGTCGGACGAAGGCGTCAAGGAAAAGATTTTCAAGAACATGTCCAAACGGGCGGCGGAACTGTTGCGCGACGACCTCGAGGCCAAGGGCCCGGTGCGCGTCAGCGACGTGGAAACTGCGCAGAAGGAAATCCTTACCATCGCCCGCCGCATGGCCGAAGCCGGAGAGATCGTGCTCGGTGGCAAGGGCGGCGAAGAGATGATCTAAGGTCGTTATGTCTGCCAAGAGCGATGAGTCACCCAGCGACCTGATCCGCGCCCGGGACGTCGGTGGTTTCGACGTCTGGTCGCTGCCCAGCTTCGATCCCCATGTGCCCGAGCCTGAACCGGAGCCGGTGGAAGAACTGCCGGAAATCGAGGAAGTACCGCTGGAGGAAGTCCAGCCGCTGACCCTTGAGGAAGTCGAGAGCATTCGTCAGGAAGCCTATAACGAAGGCTTTGCCGTCGGCGAGAAGGAAGGCTTCCACAGCACCACCCTCAAGGTTCGCCAGGAAGCCGATGTGGCGCTGACGGCCAAGCTCCGGGCGCTGGAATCGCTGATGGTCAACCTGTTCGAGCCGATCGCCGAACAGGACACCCAGATCGAGAAGTCCCTGGTGGACCTGGTGCAGCATATTTCCCGGCAGGTGATTCAGCGCGAACTGGCCATCGATTCGAGCCAGATCGAGCATGTCATGCGTGAAGCCCTCAAGCTGTTGCCGTTGGGCGTGGGCAATGTGCGGCTGTACATCAATCCCCAGGATTTCGAACTGGTCAAAGCCCTGCGCGAGCGCCACGAAGAAACCTGGCGCATCGTCGAGGATGCGTCGTTGCTGCCGGGCGGTTGCCGGGTGGAAACCGAGCACAGCCGCATCGATGCGACCGTCGAGACGCGCATCAACCAAGTCATGGCCAAGTTGCTCGACCAATTGCACGAGCAAGCCTTGCACCCGGCCCCCGGCGATTTGAGCCTGGAGTTGCCGGACGAACTCAAGGGCGCCGCCGGTATCGACCTCGAAGGCGTCGAACCGGTTGCAACGACAGCGGACGACCGCGATGCGCCTTGAGCGAACCAGCTTCGGCAAGCGCCTGGGCAGTTACGCCGAGGCGACCGAACTGGCCGGCCAACCGATCCTCGAAGGGCGCCTGTTGCGCATGGTCGGCCTGACCCTCGAAGCCGAAGGCCTGCGCGCGGCCATGGGCAGTCGCTGCATGGTGATCAACGACGACAGTTATCACCCGGTGCAGGTTGAAGCCGAAGTCATGGGCTTTGCCGGCAGCAAGGTTTTCCTGATGCCGGTGGGCAGCGTGGCCGGGATCGCTCCGGGCGCACGTGTCGTGCCGTTGGCCGATACCGGTCGCCTGCCCATGGGCATGAGCATGCTCGGGCGCGTGCTGGACGGTGCCGGGCGGGCTCTTGACGGCAAGGGCGGCATGAAGGCTGAAGACTGGGTGCCGATGGACGGCCCGACGATCAACCCGCTCAAGCGCGACCCCATCAGCGTTCCACTGGACGTGGGCATCCGCTGCATCAACGGTTTATTGACGGTAGGACGCGGGCAGCGCCTGGGTCTGTTCGCCGGTACCGGCGTGGGCAAGAGTGTGCTGCTAGGCATGATGACCCGTTTCACCGAAGCCGACATCATCGTGGTCGGGCTGATCGGCGAACGGGGCCGCGAGGTGAAGGAGTTCATCGAGCACATCCTCGGCGAGGAAGGCCTCAAGCGTTCGGTGGTCGTGGCATCGCCCGCGGACGATGCGCCGTTGATGCGCCTGCGGGCGGCCATGTATTGCACGCGTATCGCCGAGTATTTTCGCGATAAGGGCAAGAACGTCCTGTTGCTGATGGATTCGCTGACCCGTTTCGCCCAGGCCCAGCGGGAAATTGCCCTGGCCATCGGCGAGCCGCCGGCCACCAAGGGGTATCCACCGTCGGTGTTCGCCAAGCTGCCGAAACTGGTGGAGCGCGCCGGTAACGCGGAGAAGGGCGGTGGTTCGATCACCGCCTTCTACACCGTGTTGTCCGAAGGCGACGACCAGCAGGACCCTATCGCCGACTCGGCGCGGGGTGTGCTCGACGGTCACATCGTGCTGTCCCGGCGCCTGGCCGAGGAAGGGCATTACCCGGCCATCGACATCGAGGCGTCCATCAGCCGGGTCATGCCGTCGGTCATCAGCACCGAACACCTCAAGCGCGCCCAGCAGTTCAAGCAGTACTGGTCGCGCTACCAGCAGAGCCGGGACCTGATCAGCGTGGGCGCCTACGTGCCCGGCGGTGATCGCGAGACCGACATCGCCATCAATCTTTACCCGGCAATGTCCGTCTACCTGCGCCAGAGCCTGAACGACAACATTGGCCTGGGCGCCAGCGAAGCGCACCTGGAAAGTATCTTCACGCCGATCGCCGGCGGGTAACCGATCATGGCCACGAGTCGTGCGGCGCGTCTGGCGCCAGTGGTCGAGATGGCGGAGAAGGCCGAGAAAACCGCCGTCCAGCGATTGGCCTATTTCCAGGGCCAGGTGGCGGTTGCCGAAAGTAAGCTGGCCGACCTGGAAAACTTTCGCCTCGAATACCAGGAACAGTGGATCACCCGTGGCAGCCACGGTGTCTCCGGGCAATGGCTGCTGGGTTACCAAGGGTTTCTTGCACAATTGGGCACCGCGATCGACCAGCAACGACAAAGCCTGGTCTGGCACCAGAACAATCTGGAAAAGGCCCGCCAGAGTTGGCAAGAGGCGTTTGCCCGGGTCGAAGGCCTGCGCAAGCTGGTGCAACGCTATATCGATGAAGCACGGCAGTTGGAAGACAAGCGCGAGCAAAAGCTGCTGGATGAATTGTCCCAGCGCCTGCCGCGACAGAATCCATACTGATCATGGAGTTTTTTAGAGTGAATGCTGTGAAACCTTGCTCAGGCTTCGACCAAGTGCTAAACCTTGTACACGTATGTCCATGACAGGGAAGCCAGCTATGCAAGCTCAAGCGATACAAGTCTTTACCGAATTATCGAGCAATGGAAAAAAGCTGACGATTTCGGTCAAGGGGCGGTTCGATTTCAAGCTCCATCAAGAGTTTCGGCAGTCTTACGAGAAGTACGAAACACTCAATGCACAGCTTGATAGCTATGTCGTGGACTTGAAAGACACCACTTACCTCGACAGCTCCGCGCTGGGCATGCTGCTGTTGCTGCGCGACTACGCGGGCGGCGAGGACGCCGACGTGAGTGTCATCAATTGCGGCGCGGATGTGCGCAAGATCCTCGCAATCTCCAATTTCGAGAAGCTGTTCGATATCAACAGCCCGAAAGAAGACAAGTCGGCGGAGGGACG
Source organism: Pseudomonas chlororaphis (assembly GCA_001023535.1). Classification (NCBI taxonomy): domain Bacteria; kingdom Pseudomonadati; phylum Pseudomonadota; class Gammaproteobacteria; order Pseudomonadales; family Pseudomonadaceae; genus Pseudomonas; species Pseudomonas chlororaphis. The sequence continues at coordinate 3,747,977 of CP011020.1, read as the reverse complement.
GCAGCAGGCAGGGCAATCCTCGGGCAAAGCCTGATACAGCCATGTTGTCCGCCGCCGAATCACTGACAGTCCTGATTGCCGAGGACAGTGCCGCTGACCGCCTGCTGTTGTCGACCATCGTCCGCCGCCAAGGGCATCAGGTGCTCACTGCCGCCGATGGCGCCGAAGCGGTCGAGGTCTATCTGGAGCAGCGCCCGCACCTGGTGCTGATGGATGCGATGATGCCCGTCATGGATGGTTTCGAGGCCGCGCAGAAAATCAAGCAGTTGGCCGGGGATCAGTTGGTCCCGATCATTTTTCTCACCTCGTTGACCGAAAGCGAAGGCCTGGCGCGTTGCCTGGAGGCCGGTGGCGACGACTTTCTTGCCAAACCCTACAACCAGGTGATCCTGGCCGCCAAGATCAAGGCCATGGACCGTCTGCGGCGGTTGCAGGCCACAGTGGTAGAGCAGCGCGACCAGATTGCCCGACACCATGACTACCTGCTCAACGAGCAGCGCGTCGCCAAGGCGGTGTTCGACAAGATCGCCCACTCCGGCTGCCTGAGCGCGCCGAACATCCGTTACCTGCAATCGCCCTATGCCCTGTTCAACGGCGACCTGTTGCTGGCTGCGTTCAACCCCGCCGGCGACATGCATATCCTGCTCGGGGACTTCACCGGGCATGGGTTGCCGGCGGCGGTCGGTGCGATGCCGCTGGCCGAAGTGTTCTATGGGATGACCGCCAAGGGCTACGGCCTGGCGCAGATCCTGCGGGAGATGAATGCCAAGCTCAAACGCATCCTTCCGGTGGACATGTTCTGTTGCGCGACCCTGCTGTGCCTGAGCTTCCAACGGCGCACGGTGGAGGTCTGGAACGGCGGCATGCCTGATGGCTACCTGCATGACAGCCTGAGCGGGGCGCGCACGCCGCTGCCGGCGCGGCACCTGCCGTTGGGTGTGCTCTCGCCGCAACTGTTCGACGACCGCACCGAAGTGCACCCCATGTCCCTGGGGGACCGGGTGTTCCTGCTGTCCGACGGGGTGATCGACACCGCTAACGATGACGAGCAATTGTTCGGCGTGGAGCGTCTGCAGCAGGTGTTCGCGGCCAACCGCGAGCCAGACCTGCTGTTCGAGGACATCCAGCAGGCCCTGCGGGACTTTCGCGGTGAGGCCCGGGACGATTTCAGCATGGTCGAGGTCAGCCTGGTCGCCGCGACGCAACTCAACCCGCCGCCACCGGTCTATTCCGATAGCGGTCAATCGAGCCCGCTGGACTGGTCGGTGAGCTTCGAGTTCCGGGCGCAGACGCTCAAGCGCTTCAACCCGATGCCGTATCTGCTGCAGTTACTGCTTGAGGTCCATGGGCTTCGGGCGCAGAGTGGCGCCCTCTACAGTGTTCTGTCGGAGCTCTACTCCAACGCTCTGGATCACGGGGTGCTGGGGCTCGACTCGGACCTCAAGCGCGACGCGTCAGGATTTGCACGTTATTACAACGATCGCAATACGCGTCTGGATGAGTTGAGCGCCGGTTACGTGCGGGTGCATCTGCACGTCACGCCAAACGGCGACGGTGGCCGTCTGGTTATCGAGGTCGAGGACAGCGGCGAAGGTTTCGATGTTGCCCGGGTGTTGGCACGGCCCGTGGACTGTGATCGGTTGTCCGGGCGCGGCGTAAGCCTGGTGCGTCAGCTGAGCCATCAGGCCCGTTGGTCAGACGATGGTCGTAGTGTACGCGTGGAGTTTTTCTGGGAGGCTCTGGCATAATCGGGTCATTCTTGATCAGGGAGCGAACAAGTGAGTGAGATTCATCTGGATCGCGACGTGCTCAGCACGTTGAAGGAAGTCATGGAAGAGGGCTATCTGGAACTGCTGGATACCTTCCTCAACGACTCCGAGGCGCGTTTGCGCGTGCTGCATGAAGCCCGGGACGCTGAAAAACTGAGCGCCACCGCCCACAGCTTCAAAGGCAGCAGCAGTAACATGGGAGCCATTCGCCTCGCCGAGTTGTGTGGTGAGCTGGAACAGCGTGCCAAACAGCCTTCGCTGGGGGGTATCGAAAAACTGGTCAGCGAAATCGACAGCGAATTTGCCCATGTCCGCAATCTTTGCCGGGAAGAGCGCGAAGGCTTCCACTGCTGAGATCTACCGGCCACTCAAGCGTTGGCCCGCCCCTTGCATTGTCTTGTCCGACTGTACCTATGAATCCAGTGCAGCGGAGAAAATGTTCATGCCTGTCACCCCTAATACGCTGCTCCAGGCCACTGCCCAGGCCAAGCCCCAGGCAGCCGTCAATTCACCGGCGGCGGCCCCGGACAATGGGGATAGAGCCTCCAGCTTCGCTCAGGTCTTCGCCCGTCAGGCGCCCGCCAAGTCATCGGCTGCCCCTGAACCGTCGGTAAAACCGATGCGCGACAAGTCTTCCGATAACACCGTCAAAAAGGACGCCGGCAACGAAACCGCTGCCGCCCCCGAGCGGACGGTTGCCGATAGCGGCAAACCCTTGCCCGCGGACAAACCCGCCGATGCCGACGACCAGGTCGCGAGCGATGACGCCGCAGATTCGACCGACGCGCCAGTGGCTGACGCTGCGCCGGTTGATCCGACATTGCTGCCGGAGGTCACCACGCCCGTGGTGACGACTGCGCCGGAGCCCGCGCCAGTAGTGGTGGCGGCGGATCCCCAGGTGGCCGCTGCGGTAGTGGCTCCAGTCGTCTCGCAGGCACTGACCACGCCGCCTGCGGACCCGGCGACGGACCCTGCGTTCGATCCCCAAGCCGACCCGCTCGACGCGATGCCTGCCTTGCGGCTGGCCATGGAGCAGGGTGGTCATGTTTCCGCCGCCAGCCAGGCCCAGCCCAAGGCTGCCGCCCCGGCGGCGCTTGATGCCGAGCCGACGTCGGCGCAAACCTTCGCCGCCGGCATGGCGAGCATGCTCACCGTGCAGGCTGACCAGGACAGCACCAGCCCTGGCAGCCAGGGCGGTGAAAAGGCTTTTGGCGGCTTGATCAGCGAGGGCCTCAAGGACCTGACCAGCGCGGCCAGCGACACCCGGGTCGACGACTTCGCCAATCGCCTGGCGGCCCTGACCCAGGCGGCGACGCCGAAGACAGCCAACGCGGTGCCGGTCAACCAGCCCATTGCCATGAACCAGAATGGCTGGACCGAAGAGGTGGTCAACCGGGTGATGTACCTGTCGAGCGCCAATCTCAAGGCGGCCGACATCCAGCTGCAACCCGCCGAACTCGGGCGACTGGACATCCGCGTGAACATGGTGCCGGACCAGCAGACCCAGGTCACGTTCATGAGTGCTCACCCGGGCGTTCGCGAAGCCCTCGAAGGCCAATTGCACCGCTTGCGGGACAGCTTCACCCAGCAGGGCATGGGGCAGGTCGACGTCAACGTGTCCGATCAGTCCCGAGGATCGCCCAACCAGGACCAGCCGGCCCAGCAGCAGGCCCAGGCCGGACGTACCACCTCATCGGGCGGTCGAGCGGATGCGTCGGTGGATGAGCACCTGCCGGCTGGCGTGGCCGAAGTTGCAGCCAGTACGACCAGTGTGATCGGCAGCAGCGCGGTCGATTACTACGCCTGACCTGGTGAGGTAACCTTTTGTGGGAGCGGGCTTGCTCGCGAAGGCGGTGTGCCAGTTGATAATCATGTCATCTGACGCACAGCCTTCGCGAGCAAGCCCGCTCCCACAGTTGTTTTCGGGTGGCGTAAATTGCTTCTGGCATAACACTTGCTCCTGCCTTGCCAGGCAACCGTGAACCCCCCGATTAGTGACGGATTATTGGCATGGCGAAGAGTGAAGCAGCAGCTGTAAAAGACCCGGCAACCAAGGGCAAGCTCAAGATGATCATCATGATCGTGGTGGGCCTGCTGTTGGCGATCGGGGTGTCCGTGGGGGCTACCTGGTATTTCATGCATGGGGCCCAGAGCAAGCCGGCTCCCGTGGCCGAAGCCGCCCCCGTCGGTAAGCAACCGGCCATTTTCGAATCCATGGCGCCTGCGTTCGTCGCCAACTACACCCAGAATGGCCGCCAGCGCTACATGCAGGTCAGCATCACCCTGATGGGGCGCAACCAGGCCGACCTGGAGGCCCTGCGGGTGCACATGCCGCTGATCCGCAACAACCTGGTGATGCTGTTCTCCGGACAGAATTTCGACACCCTGGCCACCCCTGTCGGCCAGGAAATGTTGCGCCAGAAAGCCACGGCCAGCGTCCAGGAAGTGGCTCAGAAAGAGCTGGGCAAAGTGGTGATCGAACAATTGCTCTTCACTAACTTCGTATTGCAGTAGGAACACGACATGGCCGTGCAGGACCTGTTGTCCCAGGACGAAATCGATGCGCTGTTGCATGGTGTCGACGATGGCCTGGTGCAGACCGAAAATGCTGCTGAACCGGGCAGCGTCAAAAGCTATGACCTGACCAGCCAGGATCGCATCGTTCGTGGACGCATGCCGACCCTGGAAATGATCAACGAGCGTTTCGCCCGCTACACCCGCATCAGCATGTTCAACATGCTGCGCCGCTCGGCCGATGTGGCCGTCGGTGGCGTACAGGTGATGAAGTTCGGTGAATACGTACACTCGCTGTACGTACCCACCAGCCTCAACCTGGTGAAGATCAAGCCGTTGCGTGGCACCGCCTTGTTCATCCTCGATGCCAAGCTGGTGTTCAAGCTGGTGGACAACTTCTTCGGTGGCGACGGCCGTCACGCCAAGATCGAGGGCCGTGAATTCACCCCGACCGAGCTGCGGGTCGTGCGCATGGTGCTGGAACAGGCCTTCGTCGACTTGAAGGAGGCCTGGCAGGCGATCATGGAAGTGAACTTCGAGTACATCAACTCCGAAGTGAACCCGGCCATGGCCAACATCGTCGGCCCGAGCGAAGCCATCGTGGTCTCGACTTTCCACATCGAACTCGATGGCGGTGGCGGCGACCTGCACGTGACCATGCCGTACTCGATGATCGAGCCGGTGCGAGAAATGCTCGATGCCGGTTTCCAATCGGACCTCGACGACCAGGACGAACGCTGGATCAACGCGTTGCGCCAGGACGTGCTGGATGTCGACGTGCCGATCGGTGCGACGGTCGCCCGGCGCCAGTTGCGTCTGCGGGACATCCTGCATATGCAGCCGGGGGACATCATTCCCGTCGAAATGCCGGAAGACATGATCATGCGCGCCAACGGCGTACCGGCCTTCAAGGTCAAGATGGGTTCCCACAAGGGCAATCTGGCGTTGCAGGTGATCGAGCCGATCGAACGCCGCTGACCGGTGTCGAAGTGGCTGAGCCTTTTTTACTGACTTTTACGTTTTGAACCGATTTTTGCCCGCCGAGGACACATGATGGCTGACGATATGAATACCCAGGATGACCAGGCGCTGGCCGACGAATGGGCTGCGGCCCTGGAAGAAACCGGCAACGCCGGGCAGGCCGATATCGATGCGCTGCTGGCGGCCGATACGGGGGCCCACGCTTCCAACCGTCTGCCGATGGAAGAGTTCGGCAGCATGCCCAAGAGCAATGAGCAGGTTACCCTGGACGGTCCGAACCTGGACGTGATCCTCGACATCCCGGTGTCGATCTCCATGGAAGTGGGCAGCACCGACATCAACATTCGCAACCTGCTGCAACTGAACCAGGGTTCGGTGATCGAGCTGGACCGTCTGGCGGGCGAGCCGCTGGATGTCCTGGTCAACGGCACGCTGATCGCCCATGGCGAAGTGGTGGTGGTCAACGAGAAGTTCGGCATTCGCCTGACGGACGTGATCAGTCCGAGCGAACGCATCAAGAAGCTGCGCTGAGTGAAAGGTTTCCTTGGCGCTGCATTGATGCTGCCGTTCAGCGTGCTGGCGGCCGAGCCGGTGGCCACGGCGGCCGCTACGTCGGCCAGTGGCAGCGGCGTGGCCGGGCAATTGGCGCAATTGGTGATCGGCCTGTTGCTGGTGCTGGGCCTGATCTTCTTCCTCGCCTGGTTGCTGCGCCGCGTGCAGCAGGCCGGGCCGGCGGGCAAGGGGCAGGTCATCGACATCGTCAGCACGCGCGCGCTCGGCCCACGGGACCGGCTGGTGCTGGTGCAGGTCGGCAACGAGCAGATCCTGCTCGGCCTGAGTCCAGGCAGCATCACCGCCTTGCACGTCCTCAAGGAGCCGGTGCAGGTGCCCTCCACCGAGCAGGCTACCCCCGAATTTGCCCAGCGCCTCATGGAACTGCTGGGCAAAGACCAGAAGGATAAGAAGTAATGCCGTTGCGCATTCTGTTGGCGCTGGCCTTGATGCTGGCCGCGCCGTCGGTCTTTGCCGCCGATCCGCTGTCAATCCCGGCGATTACCCTGGGCACCAACGCCGACGGGGCCCAGGAATATTCGGTCAGCTTGCAGATCCTGCTGATCATGACCGCGCTGAGCTTCATTCCGGCGTTCGTCATGTTGATGACCAGCTTTACCCGGATCATCATTGTCTTCTCGATCCTGCGCCAGGCCCTGGGTCTGCAACAGACACCGTCGAACCAGATCCTCACCGGCATGGCGCTGTTCCTGACGATGTTCATCATGGCCCCGGTGTTCGACCGGGTGAACCAGGATGCGCTGCAACCCTACCTGGCGGAAAAACTCAGCGCCCAGGACGCGGTTGCCAAGGCCCAGGTGCCGATCAAGGACTTCATGCTTGCCCAGACTCGCAGCAGCGACCTGGAGCTGTTCATGCGCCTGTCCAAGCGCACCGACATCGCCAGTCCGGACCAGGCGCCGCTGACCATCCTGGTGCCGGCGTTCGTCACTTCCGAGCTGAAGACCGCGTTCCAGATCGGCTTCATGATCTTCATCCCGTTCCTGATCATCGACCTGGTGGTCGCCAGCGTGCTGATGGCCATGGGTATGATGATGCTGTCGCCGCTGATCATTTCCTTGCCGTTCAAGATCATGCTGTTCGTGCTGGTGGATGGCTGGGCGTTGATCATTGGCACCCTGGCGGGCAGTTTCGGCGGTGTTTAGACCTTCCCTGCGGATAGCAAGATATGACGCCTGAAGTTGCGGTAGACCTGTTTCGCGAAGCGCTCTGGCTGACCACCATGATGGTCGCCATCCTGGTGATCCCCAGCCTGCTGGTGGGCTTGCTGGTGGCGATGTTCCAGGCCGCGACCCAGATCAACGAACAGACCCTGAGCTTCCTGCCGCGTCTGCTGGTGATGCTGGTCACGCTGATCGTGGGCGGCCCCTGGATCGTGCAAACCTTTATGGAATACATCCTGCGTTTGTACGGCAGTATTCCGCAGTTGATCGGCTGACCTGATGTCGATGCTTGCGCTGACCGACACCCAGATCAGTTCCTGGGTGGCGGCGTTCGTCCTGCCGCTGTTTCGCGTCACCGCCGTGCTGATGAGCATGCCGGTCTTCGGCACGACCCTGTTGCCGCGACGCGTGCGCTTGTATTTCGCCCTGGCGATCACGGTGGTCATCGCCCCCGGCCTGCCGCCGATGCCGCCGGTCCATGCATTGGACCTCAGTGCGTTGATGCTGGTGGCCGAGCAGATCCTCATCGGTGCCCTGATGGGGTTCTCGTTGCAGCTGTTTTTCCAGGCATTCGTCGTGGCCGGGCAAATCATTTCGATCCAGATGGGCATGGCCTTCGCCTCCATGGTCGACCCCACCAACGGGGTCAACAGTGCGGTGATCGGGCAGTTCCTGACCATGCTGGTGACCTTGCTGTTCCTCGCCATGAACGGGCACCTGGTGGTGTTCGAGGTACTGACCGAAAGTTTCACCACGATGCCTGTGGGCAGCGCGCTGCTGGTCAATCATTTCTGGGAGATTGCCGGCAAGCTCGGTTGGGTCCTGGGTGCGGCGATGGTGCTGGTATTGCCGGCGATCACCGCACTGCTGGTAGTGAACATCGCTTTCGGCGTCATGACCCGGGCGGCGCCGCAACTGAACATCTTCTCGATCGGTTTCCCGCTGACCCTGGTGCTGGGCATGGTGATCTTCTGGATCAGCCTGGGGGATATTCTCAACCAGTATCAGCCGCTGGCGACCCAGGCCCTGCAGCTGCTACGTGACATGGCACAGGCGCGCTGACCATGGCTGAAAGCGAGAGTGGCCAGGACAAGACAGAAGACCCCACGGAGAAGCGCAAGCGCGAATCCCGGGAAAAGGGCGAGATTGCCCGCTCCAAGGAGCTCAACACCCTGGCGATCATGCTGGCCGGGGCGGGTGGCCTGTTGATCTACGGGGGTGGGTTGGCCCTGGACCTGCTGGAAATCATGCGCCTTAACTTTTCCCTGCCTCGCGAAATACTGCTCACGCCCGGCGCAATGACGCAGTACCTGTTGCACTCGGGCAAGATCGCGATCCTGGCGGTGCAGCCGATTCTGATTTTCCTGCTGCTGGCGGCCTTTATCGGGCCGATTTCCCTGGGCGGCTGGCTGTTCGCCGCCGGCAGCCTGGCGCCCAAGTTCAGCCGAATGAACCCGCTGTCGGGCCTCAAGCGGATGTTTTCCACTTCGGCGCTGATGGAACTGCTGAAGGCCTTCGGCAAGTTCCTGTTGGTCCTGTCCGTGGCGTTGACGGTGTTGCAGGGCGACATCGACGACCTTCTGAGCATTGCCCACGAGCCGTTGGAGCAGGCCATCATCCACAGTGTGCAACTGGTGGGGTGGAGCACGTTGTGGATGGCTTGCGGGCTGATCCTGATCGCCGCCATCGACGTACCGATCCAGCTTTATCAGAGCAAGCAGAAGCTGATGATGACCAAGCAGGAGGTGCGCGACGAGTACAAGGAGCAGGAGGGCAAGCCGGAGGTCAAGCAAAAGATCCGTCAGCTGCAGCGCGAAGTCTCCCAGCGCCGGATGATGGCGGCCATTCCGGAGGCCGATGTGGTCATCACCAACCCGACCCACTACGCCGTGGCGCTCAAGTACGACCCCGAAAAAGGCAATGCGCCGGTGTTGCTGGCCAAGGGCAGCGACTTCCTGGCCTTGAAGATCCGCGAGATCGCCGTCGCCAACCAGGTGATGCTGCTCGAATCCCCGGCCCTGGCACGGTCGATCTACTACTCCACCGAACTCGAAGAAGAAATCCCCGGCGGCTTGTACCTGGCCGTGGCCCAGGTGTTGGCCTACGTCTACCAGATCCGCCAGCACCGCGTCGGCAAGGGCAAGCGTCCCGAGCCGCTGAAAGACCTGCCGATTCCGCCGGATTTGCGGCGTGATTCCTGAGTCGGGCCAAGGCTGATGTGGGCGCGCGCTGCGCCTCTATTGCTACCCCTGACAAAAGTTGGAAGGCTTCTTGCAATGCCCCGTTTGCGCTCGTTCCGGGCGTCAAAAGTTTGCTTCACAGAAACGGGGAATATCGGTGAATCGCTCTCAGCTACTCAGCACCGCGCGCAGCAACGCTGTGACTCTCAGCCAAGGCAACCTCGGGGTGCCGCTGCTGCTGATGGTCATGCTTGCCATGATGATGCTGCCCGTGCCGCCGTTCCTGCTGGACGTGTTCTTCACATTCAACATCGCCCTGTCGATCGTGGTGTTGCTGGTCTGCGTCTACGCCCTGCGCCCCCTGGATTTCGCGGTGTTCCCCACCATCCTGCTGGTGGCGACGTTGCTGCGCCTGGCGCTGAACGTGGCGTCCACCCGGGTGGTCATGCTCCACGGCCAGGACGGTCATGCCGCCGCCGGTAAGGTGATCCAGGCCTTCGGCGAGGTGGTGATTGGCGGTAACTACGTGGTGGGTATCGTGGTTTTCGCCATCTTGATGATCATCAACTTCGTCGTGGTGACCAAGGGTGCCGGGCGGATTTCCGAGGTGAGCGCGCGTTTTACCCTCGATGCGATGCCTGGCAAGCAAATGGCGATCGACGCCGACCTCAACGCCGGCCTGATCGATCAGAACCAGGCCAAGACGCGGCGCCTGGAAGTGGCCCAGGAAGCCGAGTTCTACGGTTCCATGGACGGCGCCAGCAAGTTCGTGCGCGGTGACGCCATTGCCGGCCTGCTGATCCTGTTCATCAACCTGATCGGCGGCATGGCGGTCGGTATCTTCCAGCACGGCATGAGCTTTGGCGATGCGGGCCGGGTCTACGCCTTGCTGACCATCGGTGACGGTTTGGTGGCGCAATTGCCATCACTGTTGTTATCCACAGCGGCCGCGATCATGGTGACCCGTGCATCGGGTTCCGAGGACATGGGCAAGCAGATCGGTCGGCAGATGTTCGCCTCGCCCAAGGCCCTGGCCGTGGCCGCTGGCCTGATGGCGGTGATGGGCCTGGTGCCGGGCATGCCCCATGTCTCCTTCCTGAGCATGGCCGCATTGGCGGCGGGTGGTGCCTACCTGTTCTGGAAAAAACAGAACGCCCAGAAAATCCAGGCCCTGCAAGAGGTCAAGCGCCAGCAGGAACTGCTGCCGTCGCCGGCTCGCGCACTGGAGACCAAGGAACTGGGCTGGGACGACGTGACCCCCATCGACATGATCGGCCTGGAAGTCGGCTACCGCCTGATTCCATTGGTCGATCGCAACCAGGGCGGCCAGTTGCTGGCGCGGATCAAGGGCGTGCGCAAGAAGCTGTCCCAGGATTTGGGCTTCCTGATGCCGACCGTGCATATCCGCGACAACCTCGACCTGGCGCCGAGTGCCTATCGCCTGACACTGATGGGGGTGATCCTGGCCGAAGCCGAGATCTACCCGGATCGCGAGCTGGCGATCAATCCGGGACAGGTCTACGGTTCGCTCAACGGCATCACCGCCAAAGATCCGGCTTTCGGCCTGGAAGCGGTGTGGATCGAAATCAGCCAGCGGGCGCAAGCGCAGTCCCTCGGCTATACCGTGGTGGACGCCAGCACCGTGGTTGCCACCCACTTGAACCAGATTCTGTACAAGCACTCCAGCGAGCTGATCGGTCACGAAGAAGTCCAGCAATTGCTGCAAGTGCTGGCCAAGGGCTCGCCGAAGCTGGCCGAAGAGTTGGTGCCGGGGGTGGTTTCGCTGTCGCAACTGCTCAAGATCCTGCAGGCGCTCCTGGCCGAGCAAGTGCCAGTGCGCGACATTCGCAGCATCGCCGAAGCCATCGCCAACAACGCTTCCAAGAGTCAAGATACCGCCGCGATGGTGGCGGCGGTGCGGGTCGGTGTATCCCGCGCAATCGTCCAAAGCATTGTAGGTACTGAGTCCGAGCTGCCTGTGATCACCTTGGAGCCAAGGTTGGAACAGATATTGCTCAATAGTTTGCAGAAGGCAGGACAAGGTTCGGAAGAGGGTGTTCTGCTGGAGCCAAGCATGGCCGAGAAGCTGCAGCGTTCGTTGATCGAAGCAGCCCAGCGGCAAGAGATGCAAGGGCAACCGGTGATCCTGCTGGTGGCCGGTCCGATTCGCGCGATGCTCTCGCGGTTCGGGCGCCTCGCGGTCCCGGGGCTGCATGTGCTGGCTTACCAGGAAATACCGGACAACAAGCAAGTGACCATCGTTGCGACAGTAGGGCCCAACGGCTGAGGTAGTGGTTTATGCAAGTGAAGCGTTTTTTCGCCGCCGATATGCGTCAGGCCATGAAGCTGGTTCGTGACGAGCTGGGCGCCGAAGCAGCCATCATCGGTAATCGCCGGATCGCCGGCGGTGTCGAGCTGACAGCGGCTCTGGACTACAAATTGTCGGCGCTGGCCCCGCGTGTTCCGAACATGGAACTCGAGGACGAGCTGCGCAAGACCCAATCGCGCATCGCCAGTGCCCAGGCCGAACTGAGCCTGCGCAGCAGCGAAGGCGAGGCCGCGCCAGGCACCAATCGTCAATTGTTCGCCGGTCAGCCACTGACCGCCGGCCTGCCGCTGACTGCCGCTGAACCGCTGATCGAGCCTACCCAGGCCGAGCCGCGTCGGCCGGCGCCAGCGCCCGCCGCGCCAGCCCGTGGGGTCGACCCGCGTGCCCTGGACTCGATGCGCTTTGAACTCAACAGCCTGCGCGAACTGATGGAAGTCCAGCTCGGCTCCCTAGCCTGGAACCAGTTGCAAGGCAGCCGTCCGGCCCAGGCCAACCTGTGGCGTCGCCTGCAACGCATCGGTCTGTCCGGTCCGTTGTCCCGCGACTTGCTGGCACTGATCAATGGGATCGAAGAGCCTCGCCAGGCCTGGCGCATGCTGTTGGCGCACCTGGCGCGTATGATCGCCACGCCGGACGTCGAGCCACTGGAAGAGGGCGGGGTGATTGCCATGGTCGGTCCTGCCGGCATGGGCAAGACCACCACCCTGGCCAAGCTCGCCGCCCGTTATGTACTCAAGTACGGTGCCCAGAGCATTGCGCTGGTGAGCATGGACAGCTTCCGCATCGGAGCCCAGGAGCAACTCAAGACCCTGGGCCGCATCCTCAATGTGTCGGTAACCCACGTGGACCCGGGCCAGTCCCTGGCCCAGGCGCTGGAGCCTTTGCTGCGCAAGCGCGTCGTGCTGATCGATACCGCCGGCCTGCAAGCCAGCGATCCGGCCCTGCGCCTGCAGCTCGAAAGCCTGGCCGGGCGCGGTATCAAGTCAAAAAATTATCTCGTGTTGGCAACCACCAGCCAGAAACAGGTTCTAACCGCCGCATACCACAGCTACAAGCGCTGCGGGCTGGCCGGCTGCATCCTGACTAAGCTGGACGAAACGGCAAGCCTGGGCGAGGTGTTGAGCCTGGCGATCGGTCATGAACTGCCGGTGGCCTACCTGACCGACGGGCCGCGGATCCCGGATGATCTGCATCTGCCGCGCCGTCATCAACTGGTCAGTCGTGCCGTGAGTGTGCAAATGCAGGAAGAACCCAGCGAAGAAGCCATGGCTGACATGTTCGCTGATATCTACCACAGCCCATCCAAACAGGTCGGCTGAGGTTATCATGAGTATTTTTTGTACCTACATCGATGGTCTGCCATGCATTGTTCCGTGTGAACGCGCAGCCAGTAATGTGGCCTCCGTCTAAGTAAGACAAGGTAAAGAACGAACATGGGCAGCATGCATCCCGTACAGGTGATCGCGGTGACCGGCGGCAAAGGTGGCGTCGGGAAGACTAACGTGTCAGTGAACTTGTCCCTGGCTCTGGCAGAGCTTGGCCGACGGGTCATGCTGCTGGACGCCGACCTGGGCCTGGCGAACGTCGATGTGTTGCTGGGGCTTACCCCAAAGCGCACGCTGGCGGACGTGATCGAAGGCCGCTGCGAACTGCGCGACGTACTGTTGCAAGGGCCTGGCGGGATTCGCATCGTGCCGGCCGCCTCCGGCACCCAGAGCATGGTTCACCTGACCCCGGCCCAGCACGCGGGCCTGATCCAGGCGTTCAGCGACATCGGCGACAACCTCGATGTGCTGGTAATCGACACCGCGGCCGGCATCGGTGACTCGGTCGTCAGTTTCGTGCGGGCCGCCCAGGAAGTGCTGCTGGTGGTCTGCGATGAACCGACTTCCATCACCGACGCCTATGCCCTGATCAAGCTGCTGAACCGCGACTACGGCATGAACCGCTTCCGCGTCCTGGCCAACATGGCGCAGAGCCCGCAGGAGGGACGCAATCTGTTCGCCAAGCTGACCAAGGTCACGGATCGCTTCCTGGATGTCGCCCTACAATACGTCGGCGCCGTGCCCTACGACGAAAGTGTCCGCAAGGCCGTCCAGAAGCAACGTGCCGTCTATGAAGCTTTTCCACGTTCCAAATGTGCGCTGGCGTTCAAGGCAATCGCCCAGAAGGTCGATAGCTGGCCGCTGCCGGCCAACCCGCGCGGGCATCTGGAATTTTTCGTCGAGCGTCTCGTGCAACAAACAGCAGGGCCCGTGCTATGACAGCCAGCAGTTACAACCACCTCTACAAAAAATCGGCACGGGACGCCCAGTACGAGTTGATCGAGCGTTACGCGCCCCTGGTCAAGCGTATCGCCTATCACTTGCTGGCGCGGCTGCCGGCCAGTGTCCAGGTCGAGGACCTGATCCAGGCCGGCATGATCGGCCTGCTCGAAGTGTCGAACAAATACGACGCGAGCAAGGGCGCCAGTTTCGAGACCTACGCCGGTATCCGTATCCGCGGCGCGATGCTCGACGAGGTCCGCAAGGGCGATTGGGCACCGCGTTCGGTGCACCGCAACACCCGCATGGTGAGCGATGCGATCCGTGCGATTGAAGCTAAAACCGGGCGTGACGCTAAAGATCACGAGGTTGCGGCCGAACTCCAGTTGAGTCTCGATGATTATTACGGGATTTTGAACGATACCTTGGGCAGCCGCCTGTTCAGTTTCGACGACCTGTTGCAGGACGGCGAGCATGAAGGGCTGCACGAGGATGGCGCGAGTGCTCACATGGAGCCATCGCGTGACCTGGAAGATGAACGCTTCCAGAGCGCGCTGGCCGAAGCGATTGCCAATTTGCCGGAGCGTGAGCGACTGGTCTTGGCGCTGTACTACGACGAAGAGCTGAACCTCAAGGAAATCGGTGAGGTCCTGGGGGTCAGCGAATCGCGGGTCAGCCAGTTACACAGCCAGTGCGCAGCCCGTTTGCGGGGGCGTTTGGGGGAATGGCGAGCGCGCTGATACGCAGTGCGGGGGCGCTGCGAACGAGGCCGGCAGGTACTGCACGGTCTCACCCGTTGTGCTGCGCGCTGTTGTCGAGCGTTGTGCCGGATTGATTGAAATGGCGCGTTCAGGTGCTGGACGCGTTTAAGACTGCTTGGAGGTCGAATTGGACAAGAACATGAAAATCCTCATCGTTGATGACTTCTCAACGATGCGGCGGATCATTAAAAACCTGTTGCGTGACCTTGGGTTCACCAACACGGCCGAAGCAGATGACGGGACCACTGCGCTCCCGATGTTGCACAGTGGCAACTTCGATTTTCTGGTCACCGACTGGAACATGCCCGGCATGACCGGCATCGACCTGCTGCGCCAGGTGCGCGCTGATGAAAAACTCAAGCACCTTCCCGTGCTGATGGTCACCGCCGAAGCCAAGCGCGAGCAGATCATCGAAGCGGCCCAGGCCGGTGTGAACGGCTACGTGGTCAAACCCTTCACGGCCCAGGCGTTGAAAGAGAAGATCGAAAAAATCTTCGAACGCATCGGCTAACGGCGCCCCGGGGGGAGCTATGGATAACGAATCTTCAATGGGCGATTTCGAATCGACCCTGAAAAAACATGCCCGTGAACTGGTCGAAAGCCTCGAAAAAGGCCGTTTTGGCGATGCGGTTCAAATGATCCATGAGCTCAACCAGACCCGTGACCGTGGTCTGTATCTGGAAGTGGGCAAGCTCACGCGTGAATTGCACAGCGCGATTGTCAATTTCCAGATCGACCCGCGCATGCCGCAGGCCGAGGAAGTCTCGCAGATCACCGACGCCACCGAGCGCCTGGGGTATGTGGTCAAGCTGACCGAAGCGGCGGCCAACCGCACCATGGATTTGGTGGAGAGCGCCACGCCGCTGGTCAATGGCCTGAGCGAGGAAGCCCAGGCCTTGAGCACCGACTGGGGTCGGTTCATGCGTCGCGAGGTGGGGGCCGAGGAGTTTCGCGAGTTGGCCCGCCGGGTCGACGGTTTCCTGACGCGCAGCAGCAGCGAAAACCGCGCCGTCGCCAGCAACCTCAACGACATCTTGTTGGCCCAGGACTATCAGGACCTGACCGGCCAGGTGATCAAGCGCGTGACCCAACTGGTTACCGAAGTGGAAAGCAATTTGCTCAAGCTGGTGTTGATGGCCAGCCAAGTCGACCGCTTTGCGGGCATCGAACACGACCGTGAAGCGATGCTTGCTGAAAAAGATCCACAAAAACATCTCTCTCAGGGTGAAGGTCCGCAAATTCATGCCGATAAAAGAGAAGACGTTGTGTCCGGTCAGGACGATGTGGACGATTTGCTGTCCAGCCTTGGATTTTAGCCTGTTTTAGGAGCACCCCATTAATGAGCTTCGGCGCCGATGAAGAGATCCTTCAGGATTTCCTGGTTGAGGCTGGCGAGATTCTTGAGCAACTGTCCGAGCAATTGGTCGAGCTGGAAAGCCGGCCGGATGATGCGGATCTGCTCAACGCAATTTTTCGCGGTTTCCACACTGTAAAAGGAGGCGCCGGCTTCCTCCAGCTCAACGAGCTGGTGGAGTGCTGTCACATTGCCGAAAACGTGTTCGACATCCTGCGCAAGGGTGAGCGTCGCGTTGATTCGGAGCTGATGGACGTGGTGCTTGAAGCGCTGGATGCGGTCAACAGCATGTTCAGCGAAGTGCGCGAGCGCTCGCCGATTACCCCTGCCACGCCTGAGCTGCTCGCTGCGCTGTCGCGCCTGGCCGAGCCTCAGTCGGCGGATGAAACCGCTGCCGTGGCCGAGCCGGTCATTGAAGAACCGGCCGTCGAGGAACCCGTCGCCGAGGAATCGGGCGACATCACCGATAACGAATTCGAACAACTGCTGGACTCCCTGAGCGCCGCCAAGGCCCAGGCCCAGGCCGAGGCGCCGGCGGCTCCGGCTGCCGCACCGGCGGGCGATGCCGCTGCCAGCGATGAAATCACCGACGCCGAGTTCGAGTCGTTGCTCGACCAGTTGCATGGCAAGGGCCAGTTCGCCGTCGATGCCGTCGCGCCTGCGGCGGCCCCGGCCGCCCCGAAAGCGGCGGGCGACAACTCGGACATCACCGACGACGAATTCGAAGCCTTGCTCGATCAGTTGCATGGCAAGGGTACCTTTGCCGTCGACGCCCTGGATTCGGCCATCGCTTCGGCGCCAAGCCCGGCGCAACCTGCCGCCGCTGCGGCCGGCAGCGACCTGATCAGCGACCACGAATTCGAGTCGCTGCTGGACGAGTTGCACGGCAAAGGCAAATTCACCGAAGTCGGCACGGCTTCCGCTACGGGGGCTGGCGCTGCGACGGCTGCACCGGTGGCCAAGGCCGCGCCGAAACCGGCTGCCAAGGCGCCGGAGCCAAAGGCCGAGACACCTGCGCCCGCGGCCAAGCCAGCCGCTGCGGCCGCGCCAGCACCGGCTCGTGCCGCGTCGGCGCCGCCAGCGGAAAAACCAGCGAGCGAAGCCGAGACCACCGTTCGGGTCGACACCGCACGCCTGGACGAGATCATGAACATGGTCGGCGAACTGGTCCTGGTGCGTAACCGCCTGGTGCGCCTGGGCCTCAACAGCCAGGACGAAGCCATGTCCAAGGCCGTGTCGAACCTCGACGTGGTCACGGCCGACCTGCAGACCGCGGTCATGAAGACCCGGATGCAGCCGATCAAGAAAGTCTTCGGGCGCTTCCCGCGCCTGGTTCGCGACCTGGCGCGACAGCTCAAGAAAGAAATCAACCTGGAACTGGTGGGTGAAGAAACCGACCTCGACAAGAACCTTGTCGAGGCCCTGGCCGACCCGCTGGTCCACTTGGTGCGCAACGCGGTCGACCACGGTATCGAGTCGCCGCAGGAGCGAGAAGAAGCGGGCAAGGTCCGCAGTGGCAGGGTGATCCTGGCCGCCGAGCAGGAGGGCGACCACATCCTGTTGTCGATCTCCGACGACGGCAAGGGCATGGACCCGAACGTGTTGCGCTCCATCGCGGTGAAACGCGGCGTGATGGACAAGGATGCCGCCGACCGCCTCAGCGACACCGAGTGCTACAACCTGATCTTTGCCCCGGGCTTCTCCACCAAGACCGAGATCTCCGACGTGTCGGGCCGTGGCGTGGGCATGGACGTGGTGAAAACCAAGATTTCCCAGCTCAACGGTTCGATCAATATCTACTCGACCAAGGGCCAGGGCTCGAAGATCGTCATCAAGGTCCCGTTGACCCTGGCGATCATGCCGACCCTGATGGTGATGCTGGGCAACCAGGCGTTCGCCTTCCCGCTGGTGAACGTCAACGAAATCTTCCACCTCGACCTGTCGCGCACCAACGTGGTGGACGGCCAGGAAGTGGTGATCGTACGGGACAAGGCATTGCCGCTGTTCTACCTCAAGCGCTGGCTGGTCAGTTCGGCGGCGCACGAGGAGCAGGGCGAAGGCCACGTGGTGATCCTTTCGGTGGGCACCCAGCGGATCGGCTTCGTCGTCGATCAGTTGGTGGGCCAGGAAGAAGTGGTCATCAAGCCGTTGGGCAAGATGCTCCAGGGCACCCCGGGCATGTCCGGCGCCACCATCACCGGCGACGGCCGTATCGCACTGATTCTCGATGTGCCCAGCATGCTCAAGCGCTACGCCGCCCGGCGTATTTGATTCTGGAGGAGGGCGGTCCATGGCCGCGCCTCGTCTAACGGAGTGTTTATGGTAGTTAAAGTCCTGGTGGTGGACGATTCGGGTTTTTTTCGCCGCCGCGTCTCGGAAATTCTTTCGGCTGATACGAGTATCCAGGTTGTCGGTACGGCAACCAACGGCAAAGAGGCGATCGATCAGGCCCTGGCACTCAAGCCGGATGTGATCACCATGGACTACGAGATGCCGATGATGGATGGCATCACGGCCGTGCGCCACATCATGCAGCGCTGCCCGACTCCGGTATTGATGTTCTCGTCCCTGACCCACGAAGGCGCCCGGGTGACCCTCGATGCGCTGGACGCCGGGGCCGTGGATTTCCTGCCGAAAAACTTCGAAGACATCTCGCGCAACCCTGACAAGGTCCGGCAGTTGCTGTGCGAGAAGGTCCACAGCATTTCGCGCAGCAACCGCCGCGTCGGTGGCTACAGCGCCCCGGCACCGGCCCCTGTCGCCGCGCCAAGCCCTGCGCCGACGCCAAGCGCTTCGAGCAGCTTCAACCCGCCACCGGTGCGCAGTGCACCGGCACCGGCCCCCACTCGTTCGGCCCCGGCCAGCGCCTCTTCGGCGGCGCCCAAGCGCAAAGCCTACAAGCTGGTCGCGATCGGTACGTCCACGGGCGGCCCGGTGGCGCTGCAACGGGTCCTGACCCAATTGCCGGCCAATTTCCCGGCCCCCATCGTGCTGATCCAGCACATGCCCGCGGCGTTCACCAAGGCCTTCGCGGAGCGCCTGGACAAGCTGTGCAACATCAGCGTCAAGGAAGCCGAGGATGGTGACATCCTGCGTCCAGGCCTGGCGTTGCTGGCGCCGGGTGGCAAACAGATGATGGTCGACGGGCGTGGCGCGGTGAAAATCCTGCCGGGCGACGAGCGCCTGAACTACAAGCCGTGCGTGGACATTACCTTCGGTTCGGCGGCCAAGTCCTACGGTGACAAAGTTCTGGCGGTGGTGCTCACCGGCATGGGCGCCGACGGGCGCGAGGGCGCACGCCTGCTCAAACAGGGCGGCAGTGCGATCTGGGCCCAGGACGAAGCCAGTTGCGTGATCTACGGCATGCCGATGGCCATCGTGAAGGCCGATCTCGCCGACGCGGTGTACAGCCTGGATGACATAGGTCGACACCTGGTCGAGGCATGCCTGTAATGGATGTGCTCAGCCTGATCGGCATCATCATGGCGTTCGTCGCCATCATCGGTGGCAACTACCTGGAAGGCGGGCATCTCGGTGCCCTGGCCAATGGCCCGGCTGCGTTGATCGTGCTCGGTGGCACCATTGGCGCGGCGCTGCTGCAATCGCCCATGAGTGCATTCAAACGGGCGATCCAGGTGCTGGTCTGGATCCTGTTTCCGCCGCGTGTCGACCTGGCCGGCGGCATCGACCGGGTGGTGAACTGGAGCCTGACCGCGCGCAAGGAAGGCTTGCTGGGCCTGGAAGGGGTGGCCGACGCCGAACCCGACAGCTACTCGCGCAAAGGCCTGCAATTGCTGGTGGACGGTGCCGAGCCGGAAGCCATCCGCAGCATCCTGGAGGTGGATTTCTACACCCAGGAAGCCCGCGACATCGAAGCGGCCAAGGTGTTCGAAAGCATGGGCGGCTACGCGCCGACCATCGGCATCATCGGTGCGGTGATGGGCTTGATCCACGTGATGGGCAATCTGGCCGACCCATCGCAACTGGGCAGCGGCATCGCCGTGGCCTTCGTTGCCACGATCTACGGCGTGGCGAGCGCCAACCTGGTGTTGCTGCCGATTGCCGCCAAGCTCAAGTCCATCGCATTGCGCCAGTCGCGCTACCGCGAAATGCTGCTGGAAGGGATCCTGTCGATCGCCGAGGGTGAAAACCCACGCTCCATTGAGTTGAAGCTCCAGGGCTTCATGGATTAATGGGGGTAATGGACCATGGCCCGTCGCAGGCACACTGAAGAACACGTCAACCATGAACGCTGGCTGGTTTCCTACGCTGACTTCATCACGCTGCTGTTCGCCTTTTTCGTGGTCATGTATTCGATCTCGTCGGTCAACGAAGGCAAGTACAAGGTCATTTCCGAGGCCCTGATCGGCGTCTTCACCGACTCTGATCGCGCCCTCAAGCCCATCCCCATTGGCGAAGAGCGGCCCAAGACCACGACCCCGGCCCAGCCGCTGGTCAAGGATTCCGAGCAGGTCGATGCCGGCATCGCCGGTGGCAGCGATCCATTGAAAAGCATTGCCGACGACATCAGCGCGGCATTCGGTGACCTGATCAATTCCAATCAGATGACCGTGCGCGGCAACGAGTTGTGGGTCGAGATCGAACTCAATTCCAGCCTGTTGTTCGGCAGCGGCGACGCAATGCCCAGCGACATGGCCTTCAACATCATCGACAAGGTGGCGGCGATCCTGAAGCCGTTCGACAACCCGGTCCATGTCGAAGGCTTTACGGACGACCAGCCGATCCGGACCGCGCAGTACCCGACCAACTGGGAGCTGTCATCGGCCCGTTCGGCCAGCATTGTCCGCATGCTGGCGATGCAGGGCGTGAACCCCGGTCGCCTGGCGTCGGTGGGCTATGGCGAGTTCCAGCCGGTGGCCAACAACGCCACCGCCGAAGGCCGTGCGCGCAACCGTCGCGTGGTGCTGGTGGTGTCGCGCAACCTTGATGTGCGCCGTAGCCTGACCGGTACAGGGACGGCCAACGCAACACCGGATGCGGCGTTGAAGCGTGCTGGCACACAAACTGCACCGGCTGCGGTCAAGTCGCCGGGACAGCGGAGCGCCGTCAATTCTCCGTCACCCGCTTTATAACCGAGCTATTTCTCGGTCGAGCCTGTTTCGGCCGGGAGGAACGATCCGAATGAGAGTCTGGGCAGTCGCCAATCAAAAAGGTGGTGTGGGTAAAACCACATCTTCCATCGCTCTAGCTGGCTTGCTGGCCGAGGCGGGCAAGCGCGTGGTCATCGTCGACCTGGACCCCCATGGCTCGATGACCAGCTATTTCGGCTACGATCCCGATAGCCTGGAGCACAGCAACTTCGACCTGTTCCTGCACAAGGGCACCGTGCCCGAGGGCTTGCCGGGGCAGTTGCTGTTGTCCACCAGCCACGAAAGCATCTCGCTGTTGCCATCGAGCACCGCCCTGGCCACGCTGGAGCGCCAGTCGCCGGGCCAGAGTGGCCTGGGCCTGGTGATCGCCAAGAGTCTGGCGCAGCTGTGGCAGGATTTCGATTACGCCATCATCGACAGCCCGCCGTTGCTGGGCCTGTTGATGGTCAACGCCTTGGCCGCGAGCCAGCAATTGGTGATCCCGGTGCAAACCGAGCACCTGGCGGTCAAGGGCCTGGAGCGCATGGTCAATACGTTGGCGATGGTCAACCGCTCACGCAAGCAATCGCTGGCGTTCAACATCGTGCCGACCCTGTTCGACCGCCGTACCCAGGCGTCCCTGGGGACGCTGCGCGTTCTGCGGGACAAGTACCCGGATGACATCTGGCAAGGCTACATCCCCGTCGATACGCGCTTGCGGGACGCCAGCCGCGTCGGCGTGACCCCGTCGCAGTTCGATGGCAAGAGCCGCGGTGTGCTGGCTTACCGGGCGCTGCTCAAGCACTTGTTGGCCCAGCAACTCGTTTCGCAGCAGGTGGCTTAACGTGACGAGGTTTCCTACAGGCATTGCGCCGACTCGTGAGCGCTCAAGTCCTACAGCATTCATGCCGATAACCTTTTCAAGTGGCGGACTTTTCCAATGAACCGCCCGATAAAGACGACCTCGCGTCCCCAACTGGCCCTGCAGTCCTACCTGGACGGGCTGTTGCAGGAAGCGACCGAAGAATTACCACCGTCGCCGAGTGTGATCGAGGCGTTGCCCGAGCCCGAGCCTGTCGAAGCCGAAGGTGTGCTGGATGAGTTTCAAGCGGCCGTGCTCGAAGAGCAGGCTCGTGACGCCCGTACGTCGGTGGTTGCCGCAGCGGTCGAGGCACCGTTCGTCAAGCCGTCGCTGAAGGTCATGGACGCACCCGCGCCGATCCTTGCGCCGGTGTCGACGGTTGCACCGCTGTTGCAGGGGCTGGTGACGCCGGTGGTGGAAGTCCACCTGCCACCGAGCAGCCCGCCACCGCCGGAGCCGACCGATGACCGCCCGAGCTGGGCCGCCGAGCCGTTCGAGTGCCTGTTGTTCGATGTGGCCGGGTTGACCCTGGCGGTGCCGCTGGTGT
The DNA here is from genome assembly GCA_001023535.1 of Pseudomonas chlororaphis. Classification (NCBI taxonomy): domain Bacteria; kingdom Pseudomonadati; phylum Pseudomonadota; class Gammaproteobacteria; order Pseudomonadales; family Pseudomonadaceae; genus Pseudomonas; species Pseudomonas chlororaphis. The sequence continues at coordinate 3,725,590 of CP011020.1, read as the reverse complement.
GCCTGGGGTCGATCTACTCCCTGGCCGGGCAGGAATTGACGCCGTTGTTTGGCCAGCCGCAATGGTTCCTTGGGATCCTGCCGAGCCAGGCCGGTAACCTGAAGGTGCTCGATACCGCGCGCTGGGTGATGCCGGACCGTTATCGCGACGATTTTCGCCAGGGCCTGCAATACGTGATTTCGGTGCAGGGGTACGAGTGGGGGTTGGCGGTGCACCAGGTCAGCCGTTCGCTGCGCCTGGATCCGAACGAGATCAAGTGGCGCAGCCATCGAGGGCAACGGCCATGGCTGGCCGGTACGGTGATCGAGCACATGTGCGCCTTGCTGGACGTTTCCGAGCTGGCAGAGCTGATCGCCAGCGGCGGGGCAAAACACCTGGATGGCAGCCTGCCGGTCCAGAAACCGAAATAACACAACCGGTGGCGCACAGCGTCGCTGGACAGAATACACGCCGCCACAAGGCGGTTTTTCGAGGGGTCAGGGTATGAATGATAAGGCGTCGTCTCTCAAGGGTTCCGAAGATCCGATTTTGCAATGGGTGACCTTCAAGCTCGATAACGAAACCTATGGCATCAACGTGATGCGGGTCCAGGAAGTGCTGCGCTATACCGAGATCGCTCCGGTTCCGGGTGCGCCAAGCTACGTGCTGGGGATCATCAACCTGCGCGGCAACGTGGTCACGGTGATCGACACCCGCCAGCGTTTCGGCCTGAATTCCACCGAGGTCAACGACAACACCCGTATCGTGATCATCGAGGCTGACAAGCAAGTGGTCGGTATCCTGGTCGACAGCGTGGCCGAAGTGGTTTACTTGCGTCAGTCGGAAATCGAAACCGCGCCTAACGTCGGTAACGAAGAATCGGCCAAGTTCATCCAGGGCGTCTGCAACAAGAACAATGAGTTGCTGATCCTGGTCGAACTGGAAAAAATGATGAGCGAAGAAGAGTGGTCGGAACTGGAGAGTATCTGATTTGATTCTTGAGGTAGCAGTCATTGTCCTGTTCCTGTTTTGGGCAGGCACGCTGGCAATGTTCGTGGCGTACATACGCGACCAGCGACAAGTTGCTGCTCAGCAGGCCCAAGGCGATGCGCTGCGTGACCAGCGCATCAAGGAGCTGGCCAAGCGCGTCGACGACTATCAGAACGGCACCGTGCGCATGGGCGAAGCGCTCCATGAGCTGCGGGCCGTGGTCGCGCCGTTGCCGGACAAACTCGCCCAGCTGGAGCAGCGTGACCCTTCCACCCTCTCGTTCGCCCAAGCCGCCCGCCTGGTAGGCATGGGTGCCAGCATCGACGAACTGACCCAAGCCTGCGGCCTGACCCAGGCCGAAGCGGAGTTGATGAGCAAGTTGCACAAGGGCGGCTGAGCCGTTCGGCGCCCAGCACCATCACCATGGCGAGGCGCTCGTTGCCGCAGGGCAGCGCAGCGGCCCTCGCTTTTTGCGGCTGCTGCGCACTGGAGCGCCAGCCCGGCCGAGCGGGAGCAAGCGCCCTCGCCACGGTCGATCCGTACACGGTCGATCAGTAGTCGTCCCCGCGCTCCGTCACATCTTTCTCGAGGCTCGGTGCATTCGGGTCGTAGCCCTTGGGGAACTTGCCTTTCAGGTTCCAGGCGAACGCGATGATCTCGGCGATTGTGCGGTACAGCTCCTCCGGGATGCTGTCGCCCAGTTCCAGCCTGGCCAGCAGTTTCACCAATTCGGCATTTTCATAGATCGGTACTTCGCTGTCCCGGGCGATCCGCAGGATTTCCTCGGCCAGGGCTTCGTCGCCCTTGGCGGTGAGGGTCGGGGCGTGGTGGCCGTCGTACTTGAGGGCGATGGCCTGGCGCGGTTCGGTGTGGGTTGTCATGCGGTTTCATCCACCCAGCGTTGTTCGAGTCGGGTCTTGGGCCCTTGGGGCGGGATGCCGAGGTGGCAGTCCAGGTCGCTGACGTTCAAGCCGCAGTCCAGCAGGCGTTCACGCAAGGTTGCCAGGTTGCTCTCGATCAGGCTCGCGGTGTACGGCCGCTGCGCCCACAACTGGCTCGACAGGCTACCGCTGAGCAGTTGGGCCTGGACCTGCAAGGGGCCCAGCGGCTCCATGTCGAACGCCAGTTCGACCCGCCAGAGTTGCTGCTTCGGTTCACGTTCTTCCCGGCGCTCGTCAGGTTGTTCCCGAGGCGGGGTTTCCTCGCGCTGAAACTTGACCTGCAAGGGCACGATGTCCTGCAGGTTGCGCATGGGGATCTCCAGTTGCCAGGTGCTCATCAGCCTGCCGTCGGGGGTCAGCCCCGTTTGTTCCAGGCTCGACAACTGATGGCTTTGCAGGCGCGACACGGCAGCGGCGGCCAGGCGCAGCAGGTGCTCGAGGTCGCCTTCGTCATCCTGCTCCTTCAGCAGCCGCGAGGGTAGGGGGAAATTGGTCGGTTGCGGCTTGGCGCTGACCTGGCCGAGCATTCCCAGGGCGCTGCGCACAAAGGTGGGCAAGGCCTGGGCCAAGGTGTTGGCGGCGATGATGGCGCCCAGGTTGGTGGAGGCGGGCAGCGACGGGGTCAGTTGGGCGATCAGCTTCAACAGGTCGCCTTTCATGTCCGCCGCCGGACCCAGCGGCGGCCCGGCAAGCAGTTTGCTTTCCAGGAACACCCCACTGGCCACCATGGCCTGGGCCAGGCCTTTGGGCGTGCTCAATTGCTGGACATCCGGCAGGCCGGCCAACAGCCGCGTCACGGCTGCGCGCAGCTCGGCACCGGTGTCGTCAGTGGTCGGGAGGTTCTGCAAGGCGCTGATCAGGCTGTCCAGCGAGCCTTGGCGGCTCACTTGGGTGGCCAGTTGCTGGCTTACCGCCAGTTGCTCCTGGTGGTTGCTCAATGGCACGAACTTCAGGGTCTGGGCGTCTTGCACCTGGGCACTCAACAGTGTGCCGATGCGCAGCGGCTGCGGGCTGTCGATGTCGAGGGTGGCCCCTGCCTGAGCGGTGTTGAGCAGGCTCACCAACGACCGGTACACCACCGGCTGCCCCGGCAGTTGCGGCAGGGCCTGGCTGGTCAGCACCTTGCCTTGCAGCAGGGTCCCGACCGGCATTTGCGCGGTGTCGATGCGGGTCAGGGTGGCGACGCTGGAGGCGATGGCCTGTTGCACCGTCACGGCCAGGTTGGTGGCCGAGGGCTGGGTCACGGCCAGGCTGGTGCCCTGGGGCAGCGGCTGCATGCTGGTGGCCTGGACCGTGGTCTGGCGGCCGCTTTCCAGGGTGACCTTGAGCAATAGCTGGAATGTCTGGTCGGCCTGCTTGAGCGAAAGGACTTCGGCACTCGCCGTCTGGCCGGCACCGATCAGTCCCTCGACCGGCGTCAGCAGTTTGAGCAGCTCGCCACTGACCACGGGCGTACGCGTCGTCGCCGTGGGCTGAGGCAGCGGCTGAATGTTCATGTCACCTGTCATCAGCAGTCTTACCTTGGGAAAAAGCCCTCTTTCGCGCAGGGCACGACATGTATAATGCCGCCCGTCTTACAGGGAGTGGCGAAAACCTTGCAATTGTTTGACGCAGCTCTGTGGAACAGGCCGTCAATGCATCTATGCTGCATCTCTTTAACGGCCGCTGCACCGCCGACTTGAACCGTATAAGGCCCGCGATCCCTTGACCAGTCCTCTTTTGCAAACCGTCGGCCTCGCTTGTGAGCGAGACTTGCGGCTGCTGTTCGAACATCTCGAATTGAGACTCTCGCCCGGCGATATGGTGCAGGTCAGTGGCCCCAACGGCAGCGGCAAGACCAGCTTGCTGCGGCTGCTGGCCGGGTTGATGCAGCCCACCGCCGGCCAGGTGCTGCTCAATGGCCAGCCGTTGCAGAGCCAGCGCAGCGAACTGGCGCGCAACCTGCTCTGGATCGGCCATGCCGCCGGGATCAAGGATCTGCTCACCCCGGAAGAAAACCTCAGTTGGCTCTGCGCCTTGCATCGCCCGGCCGGACGCGAGGCGATCTGGCAGGCGTTGGCCACGGTGGGCTTGCGCGGTTTTGAAGACGTACCGTGTCACACCCTGTCCGCAGGCCAGCAGCGTCGCGTGGCCCTGGCCCGGCTGTATCTGGACAGCCCGCCGCTGTGGATCCTCGACGAACCCTTCACCGCCCTGGACAAGCAGGGCGTGGCGCAGCTCGAGGAACACCTGGCCGGACACTGCGAGCGCGGTGGCACGGTGCTGTTGACCACTCACCACACGCTGGCGCGGATGCCATCCGGTTATCGCAGCATTGACCTGGGGACCTGGGCGGTATGAGCGTGTTCGGTTTGTTGTTGGCCCGTGAGGCGCGGCTGTTGTTTCGTCGTCCGGCCGAATTGGCCAATCCGCTGGTGTTCTTCGCGATCGTGATTGCATTGTTCCCGTTGGCCGTCGGCCCGGAGACTCAATTGTTGCAAACCTTGTCGCCAGGACTGGTCTGGGTGGCCGCGCTTTTATCGGTCCTGCTCTCGCTGGACGGGCTTTTCCGCAGTGATTTCGAGGACGGTTCCCTCGAACAGTGGGTCCTTTCGTCGCACCCCCTGGCCCTTCTGGTTTTGGCCAAGGTACTGGCACACTGGGTTTTTTCCGGGTTGGCGCTGGTGCTGCTCTCGCCGCTGCTGGCCATGATGCTTGGCTTGCCCAGTGCATGCATGCCGGTGCTGCTGGTGTCGCTGTTGCTGGGTACGCCAGTGCTGAGCTTGCTCGGTGCGGTGGGCGCGGCGTTGACGGTGGGTTTGAAGCGCGGCGGCCTGCTGCTGGCATTGTTGATCCTGCCGCTGTATATCCCGGTGTTGATCCTCGGCAGTGGCGCCTTGCAGGCGGCCTTGCAGGGCATGCCGACGACGGGTTATCTGCTGTGGCTTGGAAGCCTGACCGCCCTGGCGATAACCCTGACACCCTTTGCAATAGCCGCTGGCCTGAAGATCAGCGTCGGCGAATAATAATGAGGCCTGGTCAAAAACTGACCACTTCCCTGGAAGTCAAGGCCGCCCCGGCGGTTCGTGATGGCGAGCCGCAACCGTGATGGAAACAGCAATGAACTGGACCTGGTTTCACAAGCTCGGCTCACCCAAGTGGTTCTATGGCATCAGCGGCAGGCTGCTGCCCTGGCTGAGCATCGCCGCTCTGCTGCTGATCGGTTCCGGCATCGTCTGGGGCCTGGCCTTCGCCCCGCCGGATTACCAGCAGGGCAACAGCTTCCGCATCATCTACATTCATGTGCCCACGGCGATGCTGGCCCAGTCCGTCTACGTGATGCTGGCGGTGTGCGGGGTGGTCGGGCTGGTGTGGAAGATGAAACTGGCCGACGTGGCCCTGCAATGCGCGGCGCCCATCGGCGCCTGGATGACCGCCGTTGCGCTGGTCACCGGTGCCATCTGGGGCAAGCCGACCTGGGGTTCATGGTGGGTCTGGGATGCCCGACTGACGTCGATGCTGATCCTGCTGTTCCTGTACTTCGGTCTTATTGCGCTGGGCAACGCCATCAGCAATCGTGACAGCGCCGCCAAGGCGTGCGCGGTGCTGGCGATCGTCGGCGTGATCAACATCCCGATCATCAAGTACTCGGTGGAGTGGTGGAACACCCTGCACCAGGGCGCGACGTTCACCCTCACCGAAAAGCCGGCGATGCCGGTGGAAATGTGGCTGCCGCTGCTGCTGACGGTGCTGGGGTTCTATTGTTTCTTCGGCGCGGTGCTGCTGCTGCGCATGCGCCTCGAAGTGCTCAAGCGCGAAGCCCGCGCCAGTTGGGTGAAGGCCGAAGTACAGAACAGCCTGGAGGCCGCTCGATGAGTTTCGCTTCATTCGGCGATTTCCTCGCCATGGGCCATCATGGCCTGTATGTCTGGTCAGCCTATGGCATTTGCCTGGCGGTACTGGCCCTCAACGTGGCGGTGCCGATCCTGGCCCGCAAGCGGTATCTGCAACAGGAGGCGCGTCGTCTGCGCCGGGAGAACGGTCAGTGAATCCGCTGCGCAAAAAACGTCTTGTCATCATTCTGGCGATCCTGGTGGGTGTCGGTGCCGCGGTCGGCCTGGCGCTCAGTGCCTTGCAGCAGAACATCAACCTGTTCTACACCCCGACCCAGATTGCCAACGGCGAAGCGCCCCATGACACACGCATCCGCGCCGGTGGCATGGTGGAAAAGGGGTCGCTGGTGCGTTCCGGGGATTCGCTGGACGTGACCTTCAACGTCACTGATTTCAACAAGACCGTCACCATCACCTATCGCGGCATCCTCCCGGATCTGTTCCGCGAGGGGCAGGGCATCGTCGCCCTGGGCAAGCTCAACGCCAGTGGCGTGGTGGTGGCCGATGAAGTGCTGGCCAAGCACGATGAAAAATACATGCCGCCGGAAGTGACCAAGGCCCTGAAAGACAGCGGTCAGTCGGCGCCTGCTCCCGTGAAGGAGGGCTGATCGATGAGCACCGGTATCTTTATTCCCGAGTTGGGCCACCTGGCGATGATCCTGGCCCTCTGCTTTGCCCTGATGCAGGCCGTGGTGCCGTTGCTCGGTGCCTGGCGCGGCGACCGCCTGTGGATGAGCCTGGCCCAGCCGGCGGCGTGGGGCCAGTTCGCCTTCATGGTGTTCGCCTTCGGTTGCCTGACCTACGCCTTCATGACCGACGATTTTTCCGTGGCCTACGTCGCCAGCAACTCCAACAGCGCGTTGCCCTGGTATTACAAGTTCAGTGCGGTGTGGGGTGCCCATGAAGGTTCGCTGCTGCTCTGGGCATTGATCCTGGCCGGCTGGACCTTCGCCGTCTCGGTGTTCTCCCGGCAGTTGCCCCAGGTGATGCTGGCCCGGGTACTGGCGGTGATGGGCCTGATCAGTACCGGCTTCCTGCTGTTCCTGATCGTCACCTCCAACCCGTTCGAGCGCATCCTGCCGCAGATGCCCAGCGATGGCCGCGACCTCAATCCGCTGTTGCAAGACATCGGCCTGATCGTGCACCCACCCATGCTGTACATGGGGTACGTCGGCTTCTCCGTGGCCTTCGCCTTCGCCATCGCGGCCTTGCTCGGCGGACGCCTGGATGCCGCCTGGGCTCGCTGGTCGCGGCCCTGGACCATTGTCGCGTGGGCCTTCCTCGGCATCGGCATCACCCTTGGTTCGTGGTGGGCCTACTACGAACTCGGCTGGGGCGGCTGGTGGTTCTGGGACCCGGTGGAAAACGCCTCGTTCATGCCCTGGCTGGTGGGCACGGCACTGATCCATTCCCTGGCCGTCACGGAAAAACGCGGCGTGTTCAAGAGCTGGACCGTGCTGCTGGCCATCGCGGCGTTTTCCTTGAGCCTGCTCGGGACGTTCCTGGTACGTTCCGGCGTCCTGACTTCGGTGCATGCCTTCGCTTCGGACCCTGAGCGCGGTGTGTTCATCCTGATGTTCCTGTTGTGCGTGGTCGGCGGTTCGCTGACGTTGTTCGCCCTGCGCGCGCCGGTGGTGAAAAGCCAGGTGGGCTTCAACCTCTGGTCGCGGGAAACCCTGTTGCTGGGCAACAACCTGGTGCTGGTGGTGGCCGCGTCGATGATCCTGCTGGGGACGCTGTACCCGCTGGTGCTCGATGCGTTGTCCGGGGCCAAGCTGTCGGTCGGGCCGCCGTACTTCAACGCCTTGTTCATCCCGTTGATGGCGATCCTGATGGTGGTGATGGCCATCGGCGTACTGGTGCGCTGGAAAGACACGCCGGTCAAGTGGCTGCTGGGCATGCTGACGCCGGTGCTGCTGGGCACGGCGGCCCTGGCCGTGGTGGCCGGGGTGGCCTATGGCGACTTCAACTGGGCGGTGCTGGCCACTTTCGTGCTGGCGGCCTGGGTGCTGCTGGCCGGTGTCCGAGACATTCTCGACAAGACCCGCCACAAAGGCCTGGTCAAGGGCCTGCCAACCCTGACCCGCAGCTACTGGGGCATGCAGATCGCCCACCTGGGCATCGCCGTCTGCGCCCTGGGCGTGGTGCTGTCCAGCCAGAACAGCGCCGAGCGCGACCTGCGCCTGGCCCCGGGAGAGTCCATGGAGCTGGCCGGGTATCAGTTCGTGTTCGAGGGCGCCAAGCATTTCGAAGGCCCGAACTTCACCTCCGACAAAGGCACCGTGCGGGTCATTCGCGACGGCCGGGAAGTGACGATCCTGCACCCTGAAAAACGCCTGTACACCGTGCAGAACTCGGTGATGACCGAAGCCGGCATCGATGCCGGTTTCACCCGCGACCTGTATGTGGCACTGGGTGAATCCCTGGGCGATGGCGCCTGGGCCGTGCGGGTGCACGTCAAGCCGTTCGTGCGCTGGATCTGGTTCGGTGGCCTGCTCACCGGTCTTGGCGGGGTCCTGGCGGCGCTGGATCGGCGTTATCGGGTCAAGGTGAAAACCCGGGTGCGCGAAGCCCTGGGCGTGACGGGAGCCACTGCATGAGACGTTGGTTGATGGTGTTGCCGCTGGCGCTGTTCCTGGTGGTGGCGGTGTTTCTGTACCGGGGGCTCTACCTGAACCCGGCCGAGCTGCCCTCGGCGATGATCGGCAAGCCGTTCCCGGAGTTTTCCCTGCCGTCGGTGCAGGGTGACAAGACCCTGACCCGCGCCGACCTACTGGGCAAGCCGGCGCTGGTCAATGTGTGGGGCACCTGGTGCATCTCTTGCCGGGTCGAGCACCCGGTGCTGAACAAACTGGCGCAGAACGGCGTGGTGATCTACGGCGTCAATTACAAGGACGTCAACGCCGACGCGCTGAAATGGCTCGCCGAGTTCCATAACCCTTACCAGTTGGATATTCGCGACGAGGAGGGCTCCCTGGGCCTGAACCTGGGGGTCTATGGGGCGCCGGAAACCTTCTTCATCGATGCCAAGGGCATCATCCGCGACAAGTTTGTCGGGGTGATCGACGAACAGGTCTGGCGCGAGAAGCTGGCCGCCAAATACCAAGCACTGGTTGACGAGGCCAAGCCATGAGGCGCTGGCTGGCAGCCGCCATGCTCGGGTTGAGCCTGGTGGGGGTGGCCCACGCCGCCATCGACACCTACGAATTCGCCAACGACGGCGAGCGCGAGCGGTTTCGCGAGCTGACCAAGGAACTGCGCTGCCCCAAGTGCCAGAACCAGGACATCGCCGACTCCAACGCACCGATTGCCGCTGACCTGCGCAAGGAAATCTTCCGCATGCTCGGCGAGGGCAAGGACAACCAGCAGATCATCGACTTCATGGTGGACCGCTACGGTGAGTTCGTGCGCTACAACCCCGCCTTGTCCTCCAAGACCGCGCTGCTCTGGTTCGGCCCCGCCGGGCTGTTGCTCGGTGGCTTCGTGGTCATCGCCGTGATCGTGCGTCGCCGTCGGGTGCAACGTACGGCTGCTCCGGACACGCTTTCCGTCGAAGAGCGCCAGCGCCTCGACCAACTGTTGGATACAACCAAGCATGATTGATTTCTGGCTCGCCGCAGGTCTGCTGCTCCTGATTGCCCTGAGTTTTCTGTTGATTCCTGTGTTGCGTGGTCGCCGTGCCCAGCGCGAAGAGGACCGTACCGCGCTCAACGTGGCGCTGTACCAGGAGCGCGTCGCTCAACTGCAGGCCGAGCGGGAGGAGGGCGTGCTCAACGCCGCGCAGTTGGACACCGGCCGCGCCGAAGCCGCCCGTGAGCTGCTGGCCGACACCGAGGGCGCCGATGCGCCGCGCGAGTCGCGCCTGGGCAAGCCCTTGCCGTTGCTCGCCGCCGTGCTGGTGCCGTTGCTGGGCTTGGGGCTGTACCTGCATTTCGGTGCCAGCGACAAGGTCGAACTGACCCGTGAGTTCGCCCAGGCGCCGCAGTCGATGGAAGAAATGACCCAACGCCTGGAGCGGGCGGTGGCGGCGCAACCGGACAACGCCGAGGGCCTGTATTTCCTTGGCCGTACGTACATGGCCCAGGATCGGCCCGCGGATGCAGCGAAGATCTTCCAGCGCACCGTGGCGGTGGCCGGCCGCCAACCCGAACTGCTGGGCCAGTGGGCCCAGGCGCAGTACTTCGCCGACGGCAAGAAATGGTCGGACCAGGTCCAGGCCCTGACCGACGAAGCGCTGAAGCTCGATCCCAAGGAGGTCACCAGCCTCGGCCTGCTGGGCATCGCCGCGTTCGAGGGCGAACGTTACCAGGACGCGATCGATTACTGGAGCCGCCTGTTGGTGGAGCTACCGGAGGGTGACAAGTCCCGCGAGGCGTTGCAGGGCGGTATCGCCCGCGCCACCGAGAAGCTCCAGGCCGCTGGCGGCCAGGTTGCGCCGGCCCAGGCTCAGACCCGGGCACCTGCCGCCAAGGCGGCCGCCGTGCTCAAGGTGCGTGTCGAGCTGGCGCCGGCGCTCAAGGCCAAGGTGCAGCCAGGCGACAGCGTGTTCATCTTCGCCCGCGCCGCGTCCGGCCCGCCGGCCCCGCTGGCGGCCAAGCGCCTGACCGTCGCTGACCTGCCGGTGACTGTAGAGCTGGGGGATGCGGACGCGATGATGCCGCAGCTGAAACTGTCGAACTTCCCTGAAGTCCAACTGGTGGCGCGGATTTCCCGTGCCGGTCAACCCACCGCCGGTGAATGGATCGGCCGCAGCCAACCCCTGGCGAGCAGCACCACCGCGCCGCAGCACCTGACCATCGACAGCCCGGACCAATAACAGGAATTCGCACCATGACCGCCATCGCTCGTATCACTTTGCTCACGCTCGTCCTGGGCCTGAGCGCTTGTGCGGTCCAGCGTCCGCCGGAGCCTTCGACGCCACTGCCGCCGATTCCGCCGTCGACCCCGACCACCAAGCCTGGCCCGTCCACGCCGCCGGGCAAACCGGCCACCCCGAGCAAACCGGCCAAGCCAGTGCCACGCACTTCCGCCAGCTTCGCCCCGCCGCCGGGCGGCAACAGCCATTGGGATGCCAAGCTGGGGGTGTATGTGCTGGATAACCAGACCAACACCTTCTATCGCCAACGCACCTACTACCGTTGGAACAACGGCTGGAGCCGCTCCGTCAGCCCGAACGGCCCGTGGGAAGACACCACCATCGAGGGCGTGCCGGCGGGGTTGGGGCGGCAGTTTCACTAATCGCTAAGAATCTCTCTGGGGAGAGCTTTCTGAGGCAAAGGTGCATTCTGTGGCGAGGGAGCTTGCTCCCGCTGGGCGGCGAAGCAGCCCAATCCAGTCACCGCGCTTGATCAGGCATGTCTCATTTGGTCGGTTTTGCGACTGCTGCGCAGCTTCGCGCGAGCAAGTTCCTTCGCCACAATGAGTCCGTCTCGCCTATGCGTAGCACCGGGGATTTTGTGTTTCTGAATATTCATTGAACAAAATTTTCACAAAACCTTGCGGACAATCCCCCGCGCTTTTATCGCGGCCGGTTATTTAATGGCAATGCCATGGCCGTTCGTGCAAACATTTGCGCACTCGCGCAAGCCCCGGGGCCAGGCATTGGCCAACAGAGGGCGCGCCGTTGTTCCTTTTTGTCACTCAAACTCCAATAGGTCCTAAAACGACATGGCAATCCCGGACGCCCTGAGTCAGCAGCGCACTACGCATCGCCTGCTGCAACCGACCGTCAAATCGCACCTGGCCTACACCCTGCTTTGCGCCCTGGTGATGATGGTCATGTTCAGCCTGCTGCGCGTTGCGCTGCTGGTCTACAACCGCGAGATGATCCTCGACACCCCGGCCTCTACCTTTGTCGAAGCGTTCGTCAACGGCTTGCGATTCGACCTGCGCCTGGTGGTCTACCTCTGCATTCCATTGCTGCTGGCGTTGTTCAGCGCCAGGGCCATGGCGGCACGTGGGTTCTTTCGTTTCTGGCTGACGGTCACCTCCAGCATCGCCTTGTTCCTGGGCCTGATGGAGATGGACTTCTACCGTGAATTCCACCAGCGCCTCAACGGCCTGGTCTTCCAGTATGTAAAGGAAGACCCGAAGACCGTGATGAGCATGCTCTGGTACGGCTTCCCGGTGGTGCGCTACCTGCTGGCCTGGGTCGGCGGCACGATCATCCTGAGCCTGGCGTTCAAGGGCGCGGACCGGGCGACCCGTCCGCGCGGCCCGTTCAGCGGTGGCAGCATCGGCACGCGCCAGATCGCCCCGTGGTACGGACGTGTAGCGGTGTTCATGGTCTGCCTGCTGGTGGCCGTGGTCGCCGCCCGTGGCACTCTGCGCCAGGGCCCGCCGCTGCGTTGGGGCGACGTGTACACCACCGACTCGAACTTCGCCAACCAGCTGGGCCTCAACGGCACGCTGTCGCTGGTGGCGGCGGCCAAGAGCCGGATGTCCGAAGACCGTGACAACATCTGGAAAGCCACCCTCGAACAACCGCTGGCCCAGCAGACCGTGCGCGACATGCTGGTCATGCCCGACGACAAGCTGGTGGACACCGAGACCGCCGCCGTGCGCCGCGACTACACGCCGCCGGCCGACAAGACGCTGCCCATCAAGAATGTGGTGGTGATCCTCATGGAAAGCATGGCCGGTCACTCGGTGGGCGCCCTGGGCGCATCGGGCAACATCACGCCTTACCTGGACAAGCTGTCCAAGGAAGGCCTGCTGTTCGATCGCTTCTTCTCCAACGGCACCCACACCCACCAGGGCATGTTCGCCACCATGGCGTGCTTCCCGAACCTGCCCGGTTTCGAATACCTGATGCAGACGCCGGAAGGCAGCCACAAGCTGTCGGGCCTGCCGCAATTGCTCAGTGCCCGTGACTACGACGACGTGTACGTCTACAACGGCGACTTTGCCTGGGACAACCAGTCGGGGTTCTTCAGCAGCCAGGGCATGACCAACTTCATCGGGCGTAACGACTTCGTCAACCCGGTGTTCTCCGATCCGACCTGGGGCGTGTCCGACCAGGACATGTTCGACCGTGGCCTGATCGAGCTCAAGGCGCGGGAAAACGGCAAGCCGTTCTACGCCTTGCTGCAGACCCTGTCGAACCACACGCCGTATGCGCTGCCGACACCGTTGCCAGTGGAGCGGGTGACCGACCGTGGCAGCCTGAACGAACACCTGACCGCCATGCGCTACGCCGACTGGGCCCTGGGCCAGTTCTTCGAGAAGGCCCGCAAGGAACCGTACTTCAAGGAAACCCTGTTTGTGGTGGTGGGCGACCATGGCTTCGGCAACGAACGCCAGATCACCGAAATGGACCTGGGCCGCTTCAACGTGCCGTTGCTGCTGATCGGCCCGGGCGTCCAGGAGAAGTTCGGCCAGCGCAGCCACACCGTGGGTACCCAGGTCGATATCGTGCCGACCATCATGGGCCGGATCGGCGGTCAGGTGCGCAACCAGTGCTGGGGACGTGACCTTTTGAACCTGCCGCAGGGCGATACCGGTTTTGGCGTGATCAAGCCATCGGGCAGCGAACAGACCACGGCGATCATCAAGGACGACCAGATCCTGGTGCTGCCGAAGGAAAAGGAAATGCCGCCAAAGATGTATCGCTATGAACTGGGTGCCAACCCCCGTGCGGAGATCGTCCCGGATGCACCGGACACCGCAGCGATGAAACTCAAGCTCGAGTCGTTCCTGCAGACGGCCACCAAGAGCTTGTTGGATAACACCGCCGGTGTTATCGACGGCAAGCCGGACTGATTATCGGCGAGCATAAAAAAGAGGCCCGTGAGGGCCTCTTTTTTTTGTTCTTAGTGGTTCATATCTTGCCCAGTAGTAGCAGGACCAACAGCACCACCAACACCACACCGATAATACCGGACGGGCCGTAACCCCAGCTTCTGGAGTGCGGGAAGACCGGCAGACCACCGATCAGCAGGAGGATCAGGATAATGATAAGAATTGTGCCCATTGTAGATTTCCTTATTGGTCAGTTCTGGGTTGATGCAACTTTTGACTGCCAGCGCGCATGCATTAAATCCGGGCGGCTTAATAGGTCCGACCGTAACGTCCTGTAAAAAATTCAATGTTTTTTAGTACCCGCTACACAGTGTGCAAGCCGCCACGGGTCCCTTCACATCCCGCCATGGTTTGCCCTCGCCATTCAGCAATCTGATGGAGCGTGGGGACGGCCGGGTCCTTCGCTACACTCGGCCTATCTCTCCCGGAACAACAAGGCTGTCTGCTATGCAAAATCGCATGATGATCACTGGGGCCGGCTCCGGCCTGGGCCGCGAAATCGCGTTGCGCTGGGCCCGCGAAGGCTGGCGCCTGGCCTTGTCGGATGTCAGTGAGCCCGGCCTGGTGGAAACCCTGAGGTTGGTGCGCGAGGCAGGCGGCGACGGTTTCATCCAACGTTGCGATGTGCGCGACTACAGCCAATTGACGGCCTTCGCCCAGGCCTGCGAAGAGAAGTTCGGCGGCATCGACATCATCGTCAATAACGCGGGCGTGGCCTCGGGCGGGTTCTTCAGCGAACTGTCCCTGGAAGACTGGGACTGGCAGATCGCAATCAATCTGATGGGCGTGGTCAAGGGGTGCAAGGCGTTCTTGCCGTTGCTGGAGCAGAGCCGCGGCAAAATCATCAACATCGCCTCCATGGCCGCGCTGATGCAAGGGCCGGCCATGAGCAACTACAACGTGGCCAAGGCCGGCGTGGTGGCCTTGTCGGAAAGCCTGCTGGTTGAACTGGCCCAGCAGGAAATCGGCGTGCACGTGGTGTGCCCGTCGTTCTTCCAGACCAACCTGCTCGACTCCTTCCGTGGGCCGACACCGGCCATGAAGGCCCAGGTTGGCAAACTGCTGGAAAGCTCGCCCATCAGCGCCGCCGACATCGCCGATTACATCTACCAGCACGTCGCCCAGGGCCAGTTCATGATCCTGCCCCACGAGCAGGGGCGGGCGGCGTGGGCGCTCAAGCAGCAGGCCCCGCAGAAGCTCTACGACGAAATGACCGTCATGGCCGACAAGATGCGCGCCAAGGCTCGACAGAACCCGAGTTGACCTGGCGGCCCGGTGTCCTCAGGATGGCGCGATTCGGCCTTCCTGATGGACATTTGCATGCTCAATTACCTGTGGTTCTTTCTTGCCGCGCTGTTTGAAATCGCCGGTTGCTACGCGTTCTGGATGTGGCTGCGCCAAGGCAAGAGCGCCTGGTGGATCGCCCCGGCGCTGATCAGCCTGACCCTCTTTGCCCTGTTGCTGACCCGCATCGAAGCCACTTATGCCGGTCGCGCCTACGCCGCCTACGGCGGTATCTACATCATCGCCTCGATTGGCTGGCTGGCCGTGGTGGAGCGGGTGCGGCCGCTGGGTTCGGACTGGATCGGCGTGGCGCTGTGCGTGCTGGGGGCGAGCGTGATCCTGTTCGGGCCACGCTTCTCGGCGACCTGAAATAAACGCCGCTATACAGGTTTTGCAGGACGTTTCCGTCAGCCTGAAGTGCTTTGCTTGTAGGGCCTTACTGATTTGTCGTGGGAGCCTTGAGAAGCTGAATCAGGCCGGGCATGGTCGAGGTCCAGACATTCTTAAGGACAAGAACCATGCTCGTACTAAGCCGCGCTGTGGGCGAACTGATTTCCATCGGTGACGACATTTCCGTTCGCGTGCTGTCGGTCACCGGCGGCACCGTGCGTTTTGGCGTCGAAGCGCCCCGACACATCGATGTCCATCGCTCCGAAATCTACGAAAAGATCCAGAAGAAAAAAGCCCACGCCCAGCGCAAGGCCTGTTCAGTCGAATAGGTGCTTGGGCACGTCGTGCTTAAGCATCAGTTGGCACTGTTCGCTCTCGGGATCGAACACGATCATCGCCTGGCCCTTGGTCAGCGCTTGCCGAACGCGCAGTACGCGAGTTTCGAGGGGCGTGTCGTCGCCATTGTCGGTGCCGTCGCGGGTCACGAAATCCTCGATCAGGCGGGTGAGTGTGTCGACTTCGAGTTGGTCGTGGGGAATCAGCATGGGGTACCTCGGCTAGACAATGAGGCGATGCTACGGCCAACGGGCGTTTGCGGCTAGCCTGGGGGGCTGCCGGGGTGCGTTGTCGGCTTCGCGAGCAAGCTCGCTCTCACATTGGCATGCAACCTTTGTGGGAGCGAGCTTGCTCGCGAAATCGGTTTTGCTGACGCCGCCCTTCAAGGCGGGCGCCTCAGCTGTCCGACCGTTGCCCCAGCAGGCTATCCACCGAAGGCACCCGGGTATCGCTTTCCATCTGCGCATCGTGTTCGATCTGGTGACTGAAGCGGTCCAGCGAGCCTTGGGCCGGCTGCGCGTCGCTGGCAAACACGGGTGGGCTGAGGATGTAGGCGCCGAGCAGGCGGCTGAGGGCGACCAGGCTGTCGATGTGGGTGCGTTCGTAGCCATGGGTGGCGTCGCAGCCGAAGGCCAGCAGGGCGGTGCGAATGTCGTGGCCGGCGGTGATGGCCGAGTGGGCGTCGCTGAAATAATAGCGGAACAGGTCCCGGCGGGCCGGCAGCTCGTTCTCCTTGGCCAGTTTCAGCAGGTGCCGCGACAGGTGGTAATCGTAGGGGCCACCGGAGTCCTGCATGGCCACGCTCACCGCATGTTCGCTCGACTGCTGGCCGGGCGCGACCGGCGCGATATCGATGCCGACGAATTCGCTGACGTCCCAGGGCAGCGCGGCGGCTGCACCGCTGCCGGTTTCCTCGGTGATGGTGAACAGCGGGTGGCAGTCGATCAGCAGTTCCTCACCGCTGTCGACAATGGCCTTGAGTGCCGCCAGCAGCGCGGCGACGCCGGCCTTGTCATCCAGGTGGCGGGCGCTGATGTGACCGCTTTCGGTGAACTCCGGCAACGGGTCGAAGGCCACGTAGTCGCCAACGCTCACGCCCAGGGTTTCGCAATCGGCGCGGGTGGTGCAGTAGGCGTCCAGGCGCAGTTCGATGTGGTCCCAGCTGATGGGCATTTCATCCACGGCGGTGTTGAACGCATGCCCGGATGCCATCAAGGGCAGCACGCTGCCGCGAATCACGCCGGTGTCGGTAAACAGGCTGACCCGGCTGCCCTCGGCAAACCGGCTCGACCAGCAGCCCACCGGGGCCAAGGTCAGGCGTCCATTGTCCTTGATGGCCCGTACCGAGGCGCCGATGGTGTCCAGGTGCGCGGACACCGCGCGGTCGGGGCTGTTCTTGCGGCCCTTGAGGGTGGCGCGGATGGTGCCGCGACGGGTCATTTCAAAGGGGATACCCAACTCTTCGAGCCGTTCGGCGACGTAGCGCACGATGGTGTCGGTGAAGCCGGTCGGGCTGGGAATGGCGAGCATTTCCAGCAAGACTTTTTGCAGGTATTCGAGATTCGGTTCGGGAATTTTGCTGATCATGGAAACTCCTCTCGGACGATAAGGTTAGGCAGAAGAGCCTTGTGGCGAGGGAGCTTGCTCCCGTTCGAACGCAAAGCGGTCGCAGCTCCAGCCCTGAATAATCCGGACATTCGCATCGAAGGGGGGCGCTCCGCGACCCAGCGGGAGCAAGCCCCCTCGCCACTGTGAACGGTGCTCAGGCCACCGCCTGGCTATGGGGAAACAGCAGGTCCACAAAGCGTTCGGCAGTGGGTTGCGGTTCGTGGTTGGCCAGGCCGGCGCGTTCGTTGGCTTCGATGAACACATAGTCGGGCTGGTCGGCCGCCGGCACCAGCAGGTCAAGGCCGACCATGGGAATGTCCAACGCTCGGGCGGCGCGTACCGCCGCATCGGCCAGGGTCGGATGGAGGATGCCGGTGACGTCTTCCAGTACCCCGCCGGTATGAAGGTTGGCCGTGCGCCGCACGAACAGGTGCTCTCCGGCCGGCAGGACGCTGTCGTAGTCGAACCCCGCCGCCTTGAGCGTGCGCTCGGTCTCGGCATCCATCGGGATCTTGCTTTCGCCACCCGTGGCGGCCTGGCGTCGGCGACTCTGGGCTTCGATCAGGGCGCCGATGGTGTGACGGCCGTCGCCGATCACTTCCGCCGGCCTCCGGATGGCGGCCGCCACCACTTCGAAACCGATCACCAGGATCCGCAGGTCCAACCCCTCGTGGAAGCTTTCCAGCAGCACCCGGCTGTCGAATTGCCGGGCCGTTTCGATGGCGGCTTGTACTTCTTCAATGGTGCGCAGGTCCACTGCCACGCCCTGGCCTTGTTCACCGTCCAGCGGCTTGACCACGACCCGTTCGTGCTCGTCGAGAAACGCCAGGTTGTCGTCGGCATTGCCCGCCAGTTGTTGCGCCGGCAGGTTCAGGCCGGCGTTCTTCAGCACCTTGTGGGTCAGGCTCTTGTCCTGGCACAGGGTCATGCTGATGGCGCTGGTCAGGTCACTCAGGGATTCGCGGCAACGCACCCGGCGGCTGCCGTGGACCAGGGTGAACAACCCTGCCTCGGCGTCGTCCACCTGGACCTCGATGCCGCGACGGTGGGCTTCCTCGACAATGATCCGCGCATAAGGGTTGAACTGAGCCTCGGGACCCGGGCCAAGGAACAGTGGCAGGTTGATGCCGTTCTTGCGTTTGATGGCAAAGGTCGAGAGGTTGCGGAAACCGAGCTTGGCGTAGAGGTTTTTCGCCAGGCGATTGTCGTGCAGCACCGACAGGTCGAGGTAGCTCAGGCCCCGGCTCATGAAATGCTCGATGAGATGGCGCACCAGCACTTCACCAACCCCTGGCCGTGAGCATTGCGGGTCCACGGCAAGGCACCAGAGGCTGCTGCCGTTTTCCGGGTCGTTGAAGGCTTTCTGGTGATTCAGGCCCATGACGCTGCCGATCACCGCGCCGGTATCGTCGTCTTCGGCCAGCCAGTAGACCGGGCCGCCTTCGTGACGCGGGGTCAAGCGTTGCGGGTCGATGGGCAACATGCCGCGGGCCTGGTAAAGCTGGTTGATGGCTTGCCAGTCGGCGTCCCCTTGGGCCCGGCGGATGCGAAACCCACGGAACACCCGCGTGGCCTGGCGATAATCGCTGAACCACAGGCGCAAGGTGTCGGACGGGTCGAGGAACAGATGCGCCGGTTCCAGCCCCAGGACTTGCTGGGGCGCGGCGACGTACAGGGCAATGTCGCGTTCGCCCGGTTGCTCATTGAGCAGTTCCTGGGCCAGGCAAGCCGGGTCGGGGAACGTGTGGCCGATCAACAGCCGACCCCAGCCGCAGTGGACGGCGATCGGGTCGGCGCCCATTGCGCTGCCATCTTCGGCCAGGCGCGCCTGCAGACGTTCGTACGAAGGCGCCTGGCCCCGCAAGAGGCGTTGGTTGTGAACGGTAGGGTGGGGTTTCATCAATCAGATTCCTTGCTCGCTGAGCCACAGGTTCAGCGCCGCCAGTTGCCACAGGCGCGAACCGCGCAGCGGGGTCAATTGGCCATTGGGGTCGGTGAGCAGGCGGTCGAGCATGGCCGGGTTGAATAGGCCGCGATCCTGGCTCGGATCCAGCAGCAGTTCGCGCACCCAGGCCAGCGTGTCGCCTTCCAGGTGCTTGAGCCCAGGCACGGGGAAATAGCCCTTCTTGCGGTCGATTACCTCGCTGGGGATCACGCGCCGGGCGGCTTCCTTGAGCACCTGCTTGCCGCCGTCGGGCAGCTTGAACTTCGCCGGCACCCGGGCCGAAAGCTCCACCAACCGGTAGTCGAGGAACGGCGTGCGCGCTTCCAGGCCCCAGGCCATGGTCATGTTGTCGACGCGCTTGACCGGGTCGTCCACCAGCATCACCGTGCTGTCCAGGCGCAGCGCCTTGTCGACCGCGGCGTCGGCGCCGGGTTGGGCGAAATGTTCCTTGACGAAGTCACCGGCGGCGTCATTGGCCGTCAGCCACTTGGGCTGCACGGTGTCGGCGTATTCCTCGTAGCTACGGTCGAAGAATGCGGCACGGTAGGCCGCGTAAGGGTCGCTGGCGCCGTCCACTTGCGGGTACCAGTGATAACCGGCGAACAGCTCATCGGCACCCTGGCCGCTTTGCACCACCTTGCAATGCTTGGCCACTTCTCGCGACAGCAGGTAAAAGGCGATGCAGTCGTGGCTGACCATCGGTTCGCTCATGGCGCGGAAGGCCGCCGGCAGTTGTTCGATGATCTCTTTTTCGTCGATGCGCAGTTGATGGTGGCGGGTGCCATAGTGCTTGGCGATCAGGTCCGAATACTGGAATTCGTCGCCGCGCTCGCCGCCGGCATCCTGGAAACCGATGGAAAAGGTGGACAAGTCTTCCACGCCGACTTCGCGCAGTAACCCCACCAACAGGCTCGAGTCGACGCCGCCGGACAACAGCACGCCCACATCGACGGCCGCGCGTTGGCGAATGGCGACGGCTTCGCGGGTGCTGTCGAGCACGCGGTCGATCCAGTCTTCCAGATTCAGGTTCTGTTCATCGGCGCGGGGGCCGTAGGGCAGGGTCCACCAGGTTTTCTGCTCGGTGGTGCCGTCGGCTTCGACCCGCATCCAGGTGGCTGGCGGTAGTTTTTCGACGCCGGCCAACAGGGTGCGAGGCGCCGGGACCACCGCATGGAAATTCAGGTAGTGGTTCAGGGCCACCGGGTCGAGCATCGGGCTGATGTCACCGCCCTTGAGCAGGGCCGGCAGGGCCGAGGCAAAGCGCAAGCGCTGGCCAGTGCGCGACAGGTACAGCGGCTTGACGCCGAGGCGGTCGCGGGCGATGAACAGCCGCTTGGCGTCCCGTTCCCAGATGGCGAAGGCAAACATGCCGTTGAGCTTGGGCAGCAGGGCCTCGCCCCAGGCGTGATAGCCCTTGAGCAGCACTTCGGTGTCGCCGCCGGAATGGAAGGCGTAGCCCAGTGCTTCAAGCTCGGCGCGCAGTTCCGGGAAGTTGTAGATCGCGCCGTTGAAGGCCAGGGACAGACCCAACTGATTGTCGATCATCGGCTGCGCCGAGCCGTCCGACAGGTCCATGATCTTCAGGCGACGGTGGCCTAGGGCAATCGGCCCCTGGCTATGGAAACCCCATGCGTCAGGGCCACGCGGGGCCAGGTGATGGGTGATTCGCTCTACGGCCGCAAGGTCCGCAGGTTGTTGATCGAAACGTAACTCTCCAGCTAATCCGCACATAAGTCCTTACCGGTTTTTCCGTTGGGGAGGGGTCAAGCAACGTCCGCCGAAAGGGCGGGTACTCTGAAACTGACCGGTGGGATTGCTGTGAGTTTTAGATCGATGCGTTATAAGCCGACGGACGGGACGGCTCCGACGGGCTCTCGCATGACGCCGATGCAGAAGCTGGCGGGGCTAATGGTACTGCCCCTGCACTGATGGTCGCCGACGCAGGTGCGACCGGCAGTGCAGGAATGGCGGATGGGCCTGCTATGGGGTAACCGCCAACGACAGGACCATCACTTCGACCATTCATTGAAGAGCTTCTGATACCGAACAGCGATGGGGCATATTTCGTCGCGGAGTTTGCAGGAAGCAACAGCGAAGTTTACTGCACGCTGCTGACCATAATCCTTCATGTGTTTGAAACCATCAGCGTATGAGAAGTATCCGTCCTGAATGAACTTTGGCAACTCGTCGCGCATGGTATCCAATCCTTGGGATATTGGCCTGTCGTACCGATTTGTTTTACTCATGCTCTTCCATTCATACATGGCGGCTACCACGAAGAAGTGACCGTTGATCACGCTCACATGGCCATCAGGGAGGTCATCAGAGATGTATTCAGCAAACCATATGTTTCCTTCAGGGGTCTTGTATGAATACTTCTTGACGATGGTGTCCAGGTATTCATTAATCAACCCATCGTTCGATGTGTCCCCTGTCGAGTTCCTGATGTGCATCAGGCCTACAGCGATAGCCGCGTTCCCGAAAGCCGAGTACCAAGGCGCCGACATCGGGTACTTGTCGAAGACGTATGGGAACCGGTAGATGACTCGGTAGTTACCATCGCTATCAACAATCGAGTTTGCCTTCATCTCATCCATCAGAGCCCTGACCGTCGCCTCAAGGCGAGGCTTGTCATTGGCGATGCTCTGAAGTGCCGCTGCATTCGATGCCCAGAAATAAGGCGACCATTTGGCAGGGTTCTGCGATTTCTCGTACTGGGAGTCAGAACTTGCCCACGTAGGGTTGTTGTGAGCTTGCAAGGAAATGGGCTTGAGCATCTCGCCTGGCGACAAAGTGTTGAAGTTATCCTGCTTGCTGCATGCAGCGCTTGTGATAATCGCAGCCAGTGCGATAAGCCTTATTATTTTATTCATGCCCATGCCCTAACTCCATTCAGTGGCGCGAACTCTACTGTTCGTGCAGGATTTTACACAATGCGTCATGGCCAGCTACGGGGCTGGCGGCTGTCCAAATGCGAGGTTCGGCCCTGAACCATGGCAGGCTTTAGATGAGGTTAGAGATGCATATTGGATAGCTCCGACTGAATCTGCATCGACGGCAGAATAGGGCTTATTCTGGGGTGCTTATCACGGCCAGTGCAGTTTTCACGAATTCATCGTTCCGTTCGAGAGTCGCCAACGGCTTCCATAGGGATTCTTATGTGGTTCAGGCCTTGCCTCGAATCAACGCTCGCAACGCGAACCGGTTCGGGTGGCAGGCTTCGGCCACGCTTCGGGGCAGCGGCAGGGGTTCGTCGTCGAGCCAGGCGGCGATCAGTTCGCCCGACAGGGGCGCGGTGATCAGGCCGCGCGAGCCGTGGCCGCTGTTGACGTAGAGGCCGTCGAGCCAGGGGCAGGGGATGTCCGGCACTTGCCGGGCGTCTTTGCTCAAGGCGTGGTAAGCCTCGTGGAAGGCCTGGCTGTCAGCTAGGGGCCCTACGATCGGCAGGTAGTCCGGGCTGGTGCAGCGGAACGCCGCGCGGCCTTCGAGCCGTTGCGGGTCCAGGGTGGCGGCGCCGAGGCGTTCGAGCAGGTCCTCGGAAATTTCTTCGAGCATCTGCAGGTTGCCGGCGTGTTCGGCAGCGGTGGGGGTCAGGTCGTCGCTGTTGAAGTCGAAGCTGGCGCCCAGGGTGTGCTCGCCCAGACGTGGCGGCGCCACGTAGCCTTCGGCGCAGACTACGGTTGCCAGGTCCTGGCTGCGCGCGGTTTGCGGCAGCCGGGTGATTTGCCCGCGAATGCGCTTGAGGGGCAATCCGGCGGCTGGTTCGAAACGCTTGATTTCGGCGGCACTGGCGAGGATCACCACCGGCGCGCTGGCCAGGCAGCGTTGACTGTCCCACGCTTGCCACTGGCCATCGACGCGACGCAATTGCAGCACGTCATGGTGCGCTTGCACCTCGATCGCGGTGCCCGAGGCCTGCCAGCGGCACAGCGCCGGCGGATGCACCCAGCCGCCTTCGGGATAGAACAGACCACCGCAGGCCAGGCCGATACCTGACAGCCTTTGTGCCTCGGGCTGCGCCAGGGGGTGCAGCAAGTCAGCGGGGAACGCCTCGGCCAGTTGCGCCTGGCGCTCGGCTTCCTTGTGATTGAAGGCCAGTTGCAGGACGCCGCAGCCGTCCCAGTCGACGCCCCGTTGCAGGTGCTCCAACAGACGGCGGGTGTAGCCGAAGCCGCTGAGGATCATCTGCGACAGCGCGGTGCCGTGGGCCGACAGCTTGAGGTACAGCACGCCCTGCGGATTGCCCGACGCCTCTTCGGCCAACCCGGCGTGTCGTTCCAGCAGCGTCACCTGCCAGCCCCGCGCGGCGAGGCTGGCGGCGCTGGCGCAACCGGCCAGGCCGCCACCGATCACCACTGCCCGACGCTCGTTGCCGAGGGCCGCGGGGCGGGCGTACCAGGGTTTTGCCGCGGACGGCGCCGGTGTCTGTTCCGGCCAGCCCAGGAACACGCCGCGCAGGATCTCCCATTTATGGCCGATGCCGGGCGTGCGTTTCATCTTGAAACCTGCCGCGTTCAGCAACCGCCGAACCCAACCGGTGCTGGTGAAGGTGCTGAGGGTCGATCCCGGGGCCGCCAGCCGCGCCAGTTCGGCGAACAGCTCGGCCGTCCACATCTCGGGGTTCCTGGCGGGTGCAAACCCGTCGAGGAACCACGCGTCGATGCGGGCATCCAGTTGCGGAAGTTGTTCCAACGCATCGCCGATCAACAAGGTCAGCGTCACGCGACCATTCGCCAGCACCAGGCGTTGGAACCCCTGGTGGATGGCCACGTATTGGTCCAGTAACTGCTGCGCCTGGGCTTGAAGCTGCGGCCAGAGGGCCAGGGCGCGACGCAGGTCCTCGGGGCTCAAGGGGTACTTCTCGACGCTGACGAAATGCAGCCGCGCCCCGGCCGGTGCGCACTGCTCGAACAGTTGCCAGGCGCAGAGGAAGTTCAGGCCGGTGCCGAACCCGGTTTCGCCGATCACCAGGCGCCCGTCCTCGGGCAGCGCGGCGAAGCGCTCGGCCAGCTGGTTCTGTTCAAGGAACACGTAGCGGGTTTCATCCAGCCCCGACTGATCGGAAAAATACACGTCGTCGAACACCCGCGAACGCGGGCGACCCTGTTCATCCCAGTCGAGTTGGGCGTGTTGCTGGATGGGCGTCATGGCAGGCTCGGTGAAAACGGGGAGGCCATTCTAGCTGATCCACAAAGCCGAACGCGCAGCGTGCGCACAGGCATTGTCATGCCAGGCGTAGGGAATGATCCTTCCTGGTGCTACACCGCAGGGCATCCAATCCGCTAGTCTTGGCTGATCCTTGGAAGGAGTTGCCCATGTTTGAATCCGCTGAAATCGGTCACGTCATCGACAAAGACACCTTCGAGGCCGAGGTGCCGGCCCTGCGTGAAGCGCTGCTCGAAGCGCAATTCGAGTTGCAGCAGCAGGGCCGTTTTCCGGTCATCGTGCTGATCAACGGCATCGAAGGCGCGGGCAAGGGTGAGACGGTGAAATTGCTCAATGAGTGGATGGACCCGCGGCTGATCGAAGTGCGCACCTTCGACCAGCAGACCGACGAGGAACTGGCGCATCCTCCGGCCTGGCGCTACTGGCGGATGCTGCCGGCCAAGGGGCGCATGGGGATCTTCTTTGGCAACTGGTATAGCCAGATGTTGCAGGGGCGGGTCCATGGCGAGTTCAAGGATCCGCGGCTCGACCAGGCGATCAACGCCGCCGAGCGCCTGGAAAAAATGCTTTGCGACGAAGGCGCGTTGATCTTCAAATTCTGGTTTCACCTGTCCAAGAAACAGATGAAAGCCCGGCTCAAGGGGCTTAAGGATGACCCGCTGCACAGTTGGCGCATCAGCCCGCTGGACTGGCAGCAATCGCAGACCTACGACAAGTTCGTCAAATACGGCGAGCGAGTCTTGCGTCGTACCAGTCGCGACTACGCGCCTTGGCACGTGATCGAGGGCGTGGACAGCTGTTATCGCAGCCTGACGGTGGGGCGGATTCTGCTCGAAGGCTTGCGCCAGGCGTTGGACCGGCCGAAGGTCAAGCCGGAAAAAGTCGCCGTGGCGCCGCTGCCGGCACTGGACGACCAGGTCACGCTGATCGACAGCCTGGACATGACCCTGCGCCTGGAAAAGGACGACTACGAAGAACAGCTGATTACCGAGCAGGCGCGTTTCGCCGGCCTGCTGCGGGACAAACGCATGCGCCGGCATGCGCTGGTGGCGGTGTTCGAAGGCAACGATGCGGCGGGCAAGGGCGGCGCGATCCGTCGGGTCGCGGCGGCCCTCGATCCGCGCCAATACAGCATCGTGCCGATCGCCGCGCCCACCGAGGAGGAGCGCGCCCATCCCTATATGTGGCGGTTCTGGCGGCATCTGCCGGCACGGGGCAAGTTCACCGTGTTCGACCGTTCCTGGTATGGCCGGGTGCTGGTGGAACGGGTCGAGGGCTTTTGCAGCCGGGCCGATTGGTTGAGGGCCTACGGCGAGATCAACGATTTCGAGGAACAGATCGCCGACGCCGGCGTGGTGGTGGTCAAGTTCTGGCTGGCCATCGACAAGGAAACCCAGCTTGAACGCTTCCAGGCGCGTGAGGAGATCCCGTTCAAGCGCTTCAAGATCACCGAGGACGATTGGCGCAACCGCGACAAGTGGGACGCCTACCGGTCCGCGGTGTGTGACATGGTGGACCGCACCAGCACCGAGATTTCCCCCTGGACACTGGTGGAGGCCAACGACAAGCGTTGGGCCCGGGTCAAGGTGTTACGCACTCTGAACCAGGCGCTGGAGGACGCATTCGAGCGCGCCGACAAGCAGGCGCGCAAACGCAAATCCAGGAAATAGGCCGATGGCGGCGCATACGCGAGGTGAATGATTGTCGCGATCGGTTATGCAGTGGATCTATGCTCGATCCACTCTCAACCGACTACAACAATGGAGTACCGCCATGCGTGAAGTGGTGATCGTCGATAGCGTACGAACCGGCCTGGCCAAGTCTTTTCGCGGCAAGTTCAACATGACCCGCCCGGACGACATGGCGGCGCATTGCGTCAACGCGTTGTTGGCGCGCAATGACCTCGACCCGGCCAGCGTCGAGGACTGCATCGTCGGTGCCGGCTCCAATGAAGGCGCCCAGGGCTACAACATCGGCCGCAACGTCGCGGTGCTCTCGCAACTGGGCACCGGCACCGCCGGCATGACCCTCAACCGCTTCTGCTCCTCCGGCCTGCAAGCCATCGCCATCGCTGCCAACCAGATCGCGTCCGGTTGCAGCGACATCATCGTGGCCGGCGGCGTGGAGTCCATCAGCCTGACGATGAAGAGCGTCAACACCGATAACCTGATCAACCCGCTCCTCAAGGAGCAGGTGCCGGGGATTTATTTCCCCATGGGCCAGACGGCCGAAGTCGTCGCGCGCCGTTACCAGGTCAGCCGCGAGGCGCAGGACCGCTACGCCTTGCAGAGCCAGCAACGCACCGCCAAGGCCCAGGCCGCCGGGCTGTTCGCCGACGAAATCATTGCGATGTCGGTCAAGTACCGGGTCGAAGACAAGCACACCGGCGCGGTGCAGATCCTCGACGGCGTGGTCGACCATGACGACTGCAACCGCCCCGACACCACCTACGAAAGCCTGGCCGGGCTGAAACCGGTGTTTGCCGAGGACGGTTCGGTCACGGCGGGCAACTCGTCGCAACTGTCCGACGGCGCCTCGATGACCCTGGTGATGAGCCTGGAGAAAGCCCTGGCGCTGGGGCTCAAGCCCAAGGCGTTTTTCCGTGGCTTTACCGTGGCCGGTTGCGAGCCCGACGAAATGGGCATCGGTCCGGTGTTCTCGGTGCCCAAGCTGCTCAAGGCCAAGGGCTTGCAGGTGGCCGATATCGACCTGTGGGAACTCAACGAAGCCTTCGCCTCCCAGTGCCTGTACAGCCGCGACCGGTTGGAGATCGACAACGAGAAGTACAACGTCAACGGCGGCTCGATTTCCATCGGCCACCCGTTCGGCATGACCGGCTCGCGGCAGGTGGGGCATCTGGTGCGCGAACTGCAGCGGCGCAATCTGCGCTACGGCGTCGTGACCATGTGCGTGGGCGGCGGGATGGGGGCGACGGGGTTGTTCGAGGCGGTTGGATAACCCCTGCTAACAGAGGTTTTGTGGCGAGGGAGCTTGCTCCCGCTCGGCTGCGTAGCGGTCGTCAATCCTTCGCTACGGTATGTGGGTCAAGGGGGGGGCCGCTTCGCGGCCCAGCGGGAGCAAGCTCCCTCGCCACGGCAAGCTCCCTCTCTACAGCAGGCCCCTCGCCACAGCACGTTCTCTCGTCTCAACAAGCTGCCTGTCACAGGTGGGTGGAGCTTTTCAGGCAGTGCTCAGCCCACGACTTGCGGCAGTTGCAGCATGCGCTCGATGTACGCCGCCACCTCGCGTTCCGCTGTTTCACGATCGGGGAATGGCCCCTCATGCGTACCTTCCCGGGTGTTGAAATAAAATTGGCCGTTCACCCGGCAAATTCGGTCACTGGGAAAGACCATCGCGGGGACGACGTCTTCGGCACGTTTGCCAAGCATGAGCGGCTCCAAAGGAAGGCGAAAGCTGATGGAGTGAAGTTTATGTGTTGTGGCTGGCGGGCGCTTGGGCAGCCGATAGGCGGCAATGTGCCATCCCTTATCATGAACTGTTAGTGACCAACTGTCCCTGTGTTGCCCCGTGATCCATGCCTAGAATAGACGCTCTTTTGTCCTGGGCTTCGAGGATTGCATGCATATTTCATCCGGTCGCTGGGTCTACGGCCTGTTTCTCGCCCTGCTGACCGCCCTGTTATGGGGAATCCTGCCGATCAAGCTCAAGCAAGTGCTGCACGTGATGGACCCGGTCACCGTGACCTGGTTTCGCCTGTTGGTGTCCGGCGGCCTGCTGTTCATCTACCTGGCGGCTACCCGTCGTTTGCCCAGTCGCCGGGTGCTCGGCCCCAGGGGCGGCTGGCTGGTGGCGATGGCGGTGCTGGGGCTGGTGGGCAACTACGTGTTGTACCTGATGGGCCTGAACCGTCTGAGCCCCGGCACGGCGCAACTGGTGGTGCAGATGGGCCCGATCATGCTGCTGGTCGCCAGCCTGTTCGTGTTCAAGGAGCGCTTCAGCATCGGCCAGGGCATCGGCCTGGCGGTGCTGTTGATCGGTTTCGCGCTGTTCTTCAACCAGCGCCTCGTTGAGTTGCTCACATCGCTGAGTGAGTACACCGCCGGGGTGCTGCTGGTGTTGCTGGCGTCCACGGTCTGGACCTTCTATGCCTTGGGGCAGAAGCAATTGCTGACGGTGTGGAATTCACTGCAGGTGATGATGGTGATCTACCTCTTCTGCGCGTTGCTGCTCACGCCCTGGGTGCATCCCTTGGAGGCGTTGCAATTGAGCCCGGTACAAGGTTGGCTGCTGTTGGCCTGCTGCCTCAATACCCTGATCGCCTATGGCGCATTCGCCGAAGCCCTGGCGCACTGGGAGGCGTCACGGGTCAGTGCGACGCTGGCGATTACGCCGTTGGTGACCTTCGCCGCCGTGGCGTTGGCGGCCTGGTGGTGGCCCGACTACGTGCATGCCGAGCAGATCAACCTGCTGGGGTATGGCGGGGCGGTGCTGGTGGTATTGGGCTCGGCGCTGGTCGCGCTGGGGCCTTCGCTGATCGCCGGGCTCAGGGCGCGGCGTCAGCGGTTGGCGGTGGGGCGCTAGGGCAGGGCTTTTCGCGAGCAGGCTCACGAAGGCCTGCTCGCGGTCCATCCAGGCTCAGCCCTGGCTGCCGGCTTCCAACATGTTTTCCGGCCTCACCCAGGCGTCGAACTGTTCATCGGTCAGGTACCCCAGTTGCAACGCCGCCTCACGCAAGGTCAGCCCTTCGCTGTAGGCTTTCTTGGCGATTTCGGCAGACTTGTCGTAGCCGATGTGCGGGTTCAGCGCGGTCACCAGCATCAGCCCACGTTCCAGGTGCGCGGCCATCTGCTCGGCATCCGGTTCGAGGCCGGCGATGCAGTGCTGCTGGAAGTTGCTGCAGCCATCGGCCAGCAACTGGATCGATTGCAGCAGGTTGTGGATGATCACCGGCTTGAACACGTTCAACTGCAAGTGACCCTGGCTGGCGGCGAAGCCGATGGTGACGTCGTTGCCCATCACCTGGCAGGCGAGCATCGACAGGGCTTCGCATTGGGTCGGGTTGACCTTGCCAGGCATGATCGAGCTGCCCGGTTCGTTGGCCGGCAATTTCACCTCGGCGAACCCGGCCCGTGGCCCGGAGCCCAGCAGGCGTAGGTCGTTGGCGATTTTCATCAGGGTCACCGCCAGGGTTTTCAGCGCGCCGGACAACGCGGTGAGCGGTTCATGACCCGCCAGCGCGGCAAACTTGTTCGGCGCGGTGACGAACGGCAGGCCGGAAAGTGCCGCGAGTTCGGCCGCGATCGCTTCGCCAAAGCCATGGGGCGAATTGAGCCCGGTGCCCACCGCCGTGCCGCCCTGGGCCAGTTCACACACCGCTGGCAATGCGGCACGGATCGCCCGTTCGGCATAATCGAGCTGGGCAATGAACGCCGACAGTTCCTGGCCGAAGGTAATGGGCGTGGCGTCCATCATGTGGGTGCGACCGGTCTTGACCAGCTTCAGGTGGCGCGCCGCCAGTTCCGCCAGCCCGCCGGACAATTCGCTGATGGCCGGCAACAGTTGCTTGTGGACGGCCTGCACCGCGGCGATGTGCATGGCGGTGGGGAAGCAGTCGTTGGAGCTCTGGGAGCGGTTGACGTGATCGTTCGGGTGCACCGGGGTCTTGCCGCCGCGGGGGTTGCCCGCCAGCTCGTTGGCGCGCCCGGCGATCACTTCGTTGACGTTCATGTTGCTCTGGGTGCCGCTGCCGGTCTGCCAGACCACCAGTGGGAACTGGTTGTCATGCTGGCCGTCGAGCACTTCGTCGGCGGCCTGTTCGATCAGCCGGGCGATGTCGGCGGGCAGGTCGCCGTTGCGGTCATTGACCCGCGCGGCGGCTTTCTTGATCAGCGCCAGGGCATGCAGCACCGACAGCGGCATGCGTTCATTGCCGATGGCGAAGTTGATCATGGACCGCTGTGTCTGGGCGCCCCAGTAGGCGTCGTCAGGGACTTCAACCTGGCCCAGGCTGTCGGTTTCGGTACGGCTCATCGGGTCAAACTCCTTTAAGGCTGAATGCGCAGTTTAGGCCCGATTGGGCGGCGCCGGTTCCGTCAATCTAGGGGCGGTGAGTCCGGCCCGTCAATCGGACCCAACAAGCGTCGGGGTTGAGGCCCGGCGTTTATTAGGCGCAGAATGGTCGCCCTTGGGGTTTTACCTCGCCTGTAATGAAAGGAAACTCGATGACCCGTCTTCGTGCCATCTGTACCGCAGTTGCTCTGGTATGTGCCAGCGGCCCTGTTTTCGCCGATACCGCCAGCCATAACGCCAGCGCCGAAGCGTTCCTGACCCTGGCGCACGCTGACAAACTGGGCACCCCGGTGTACATGCAAGTGCAGCAGATGTTTGCCCAGCGCTTTGAACAGACCAAGGCCCCCGAGTCGAAGAAAGCCACCCTGGAAACCTACCAGGCCAAGGCCAACGCCGCGCTGGACCAGGCCATCGGCTGGAACAAGCTCAAGCCGGACATGGTCAAGCTCTACACCAGCAACTTCAGCGAGTCGGAGCTCAAGGACCTGGTGGCGTTCTACCAGTCGCCGCTGGGCAAGAAAGTCCTGGAAAAAATGCCGCAGCTGACCCAGCAATCGGCCCAGTTGACCCAGGCCAAGCTTGAAAGCGCGGTGCCGGTGGTCAACAAGCTGCTGGCGGACATGACCGCCGAGCTTGAGCCAAAAGCCGCTGCGCCGGCCAAGAAAAAGCCGTAAGCGGAGCCCGGTATGAGCATGCAGCAACGCATCGAATCGACCCTCGGGCTGTTGCAGCCCGAGCACCTGCAAGTGCTGGATGAAAGCCACATGCACAGCCGTGGGCTACAGACCCACTTCAAGGCCGTGGTGGTCAGCCGGCAGTTCGAGGGGCTCAATCGCGTCAAGCGCCACCAGAAGGTCTACGGCACGCTGGGCGAGCTGATGGGTGAGTTTCACGCGTTGGCGCTGCACACCTACACCCCCGAGGAGTGGGCGCAGATCGACGCCGCCCCGGCTTCGCCGACCTGCGCAGGTGGCAGCAAGCACTGATTCAGGCACTGTGGCGGGGAGCTTGCCGTAGTGAAGGCGCTTTCCGTGGCGAGGGGGCTTGCTCCCGTTGGACCGCGAAGCGGTCCCCCCTGAATAACGCAGGCGACGGCTTCGCCGCCGAGCGGAAGCAAGCTCCCTCGCCACCGGTGTGCTCCTAAAGCCACCGTGTATTTGCTAGAATCCGCAACGCGCCTGCAAGGGCGCGTTTTTTTTCGCATCCGGTTCACCCTTTGCGAGGGTAGCCACCTGGAGAAACACCCATGACACAACCCATTGTCGTGGCGGCACTGTATAAGTTCGTCACCCTTGAAGACTACGTCGAACTGCGCGAGCCCCTGCTCAAGGCCATGCTCGATAACGGCATCAAAGGCACCCTGCTGATCGCCGAGGAAGGCATCAACGGCACGGTCTCCGGCACCCGCGAGGGCATCGACGGGTTGCTGGCCTGGCTCAAGAACGATCCACGCATGATCGACATCGACCATAAAGAGTCGTACTGCGACGAGCAGCCGTTCTATCGCACCAAGGTCAAGCTGAAGAAAGAAATCGTCACCCTCGGCGTCGAAGGCGTGGACCCGAACAAACAGGTCGGCACCTACGTCGAGCCGCAGGATTGGAATGCGCTGATCAGCGATCCGCAGGTGCTGCTGATCGACACCCGTAACGACTACGAAGTGTCCATCGGCACCTTCGAAGGGGCCATCGACCCCAAGACCACCAGCTTTCGCGAGTTCCCCGAGTACATCAAGGCCCATTTCGATCCGGCCCGCCACAAGAAAGTCGCCATGTTCTGCACCGGCGGCATCCGCTGCGAGAAAGCCTCCAGTTACATGCTCGGCGAGGGTTTCGAGGAGGTCTACCACCTCAAGGGCGGCATCCTCAAGTACCTTGAGGAAGTGCCCCAGGAACAATCCAAGTGGCGTGGCGACTGTTTCGTGTTCGATAACCGCGTCACCGTTCGCCACGACCTCAGCGAAGGCGACTACGATCAATGTCATGCCTGTCGTACGCCGGTCAGCGTCGAAGACCGTGCTTCGGAGCACTATGTGCCGGGTATCAGCTGCCCGCATTGCTGGGACACGCTGAGCGAGAAAACCCGCCGCAGCGCCATCGACCGGCAAAAGCAGATCGAACTGGCCAAGGCTCGCAACCTGCCGCACCCGATCGGCTACAACTACAAGCAGTCATCTTCCGAGGCTTGAACCATGGCGCCACGCCTGCTCTATGTAATGGACCCGATGTGTTCCTGGTGCTGGGGTTTTGCACCGGTGGCCGAGGCGCTGGTGGAGCAGGCGCAGGCGGCGGGGGTGGAGTTGCACCTGGTGGTGGGCGGCTTGCGCACCGGCAGCGGGTCGGCGCTGGAGCCGACGACCCGACGCTACATTCTCGAACACTGGCAGGCGGTCACCCAGGCCACCGGCCAGCCGTTCACGCTTGAAGGCGCGCTGCCGGACGGGTTTGTCTACGACACCGAGCCGGCCTGCCGCGCCGTGGTCACCGCCCGCACCCTGGCGCCGGACCTGGCCTTCAAGCTGCTGAAGCTGATCCAGCAGGCGTTTTACGTGCAGGGGCGCGACGTCACCCACGCCAGCGTCCTGGTGGAATTGGCCGAACAGGCCGGGCTGCCGCGCATCGAGTTCGCCGCCGCCTTCGATCGCGCCGACCAGCACGCGGCCACCGCCGCCGATTTCACCTGGGTGCAGGACCTGGGGATTGCCGGGTTTCCCACGCTGCTGGCCGAGCGTGACGGTCAGTTGGCGTTGTTGACCAACGGCTACCAGCCCCTGGAATCCTTGTCGCCCTTGCTGGGCCGTTGGCTGGAGCGCGCCGCCTGTGCCTGACCGGCCGGAGCACTCGCCAACCCCGCAACGCATCGATCGGTTGAGCTGGGCCGAAATCCGTCGCCTGGCCCTCAAGCACAAGAAAGCCCTGTGGATCGCCAACGGCGTGGCCGTGCTGGCGACGCTGTGCAGCGTGCCGATTCCATTGCTCCTGCCGCTGTTGGTGGACGAAGTGTTGTTGGGGCGCGGCGATGCGGCCTTGAACGTGATGAACCAGGTGTTGCCCGCGGGGTGGCAGCAGGCGGCCGGCTATATCGGGCTGATGCTGCTGGCGACCCTGGTGCTGC
Organism: Pseudomonas chlororaphis; assembly: GCA_001023535.1. Classification (NCBI taxonomy): domain Bacteria; kingdom Pseudomonadati; phylum Pseudomonadota; class Gammaproteobacteria; order Pseudomonadales; family Pseudomonadaceae; genus Pseudomonas; species Pseudomonas chlororaphis. The sequence goes on along the minus strand of CP011020.1, from coordinate 3,692,135 downwards.
GTTGCGGTGCATTGCTCTTCAACGTGTTGCAGGCGCGGCTGTTCGCCCGGTTGGCCAAGGACATCGTCTACCGCATTCGCATCCGCCTGATCGAACGGCTCAAGCGCATTTCCCTCGGCGAGTACGAAAGCCTGGGCAGCGGCACCGTGGCGGCGCACCTGGTCACCGACCTGGACACCGTCGACAAGTTCGTCGGTGAAACCCTCAGCCGTTTCCTGGTGGCGATGCTGACCCTGGTGGGCACCGCCGGGATCCTGGTGTGGATGCACTGGAAACTGGCGCTGCTGATCCTGTTGTTCAACCCATTGGTGATCTACGCCACGGTGCAATTGGGGAAAAGGGTCAAGCACCTCAAGAAGCTGGAAAACGACAGCACCTCGCGCTTCACCCAGGCCCTGACGGAAACCCTGGACGCCATCCAGGAAGTGCGCGCCGGCAATCGCCAGGGCTTTTTCCTCGGGCGCCTGGGCATGCGGGCAAGGGAAGTTCGCGATTACGCCGTGAGTTCGCAGTGGAAAACCGACGCGTCCAGCCGCGCCACCGGCCTGCTGTTCCAGTTCGGCATCGATATCTTTCGCGCCGCGGCCATGCTCACCGTGCTGTTTTCGGACTTGTCGATCGGGCAGATGCTGGCGGTGTTCAGCTACCTGTGGTTCATGATCGGCCCGGTGGAGCAGTTGCTCAATCTGCAGTACGCCTTTTATGCGGCGGGCGGTGCGCTGTCGCGGATCAATGAGCTGTTGGCCCGTGCCGACGAGCCGCAGTACCCCGGCGGCAGCGACCCGTTCAAGGGCCGTGACACGGTGGGCATCGACATTCAGGGGCTGGATTTCGGCTATGGCGAGGAACTGGTGCTCAACCAGTTGAGCCTGTCCATCCTGCCCGGGGAGAAAGTCGCCATCGTCGGTGCCAGTGGCGGCGGCAAGAGCACCCTGGTGCAACTGCTGCTGGGCTTGTACACGCCGCAGGCGGGCAGCATCCGTTTCGGCGGGGCGACGCAACACGAGATTGGCCTGGAGACCATCCGGGAGAATGTCGCGGTGGTGTTGCAGCATCCGGCGCTGTTCAACGACACGGTGCGCGCCAACCTCACCATGGGCCGCGAGTGCACCGACGAGGCCTGTTGGCGAGCCCTGGAGATCGCCCAGCTCGATGCCACCGTGCGCGCGCTGCCCCAGGGGTTGGACAGTATCGTCGGGCGTTCCGGGGTTCGGCTGTCCGGTGGTCAGCGGCAACGGCTGGCGATCGCCCGCATGGTATTGGCGGATCCGCGGGTGGTGATCCTCGATGAAGCCACGTCCGCGCTGGACGCTGCCACCGAGTACAACCTCCACCAGGCCCTGGCGCGTTTCCTGCGCGGGCGCACCACGCTGATCATCGCCCATCGGCTCTCCGCGGTGAAACAGGCCGACCGCGTGCTGGTGTTCGATGGTGGGCAGATCGCCGAGGACGGCGACCATTTGCAGCTGATTGCCGAAGGTGGCTTGTACGCTCGACTCTACGGTCACTTGCAACAGATACAGCAGCCTTGAGTTTCCGGCACTTTTCTGTGCTTAGTATCGAAAAAAAATCAGCCAAACACCCCCGACTTCACTGAATTTCCAGCTAAAGCCCCTCGATTCTTCCTACCGGCGTTCCAAGGATCGAAAACTAGCCTAGGCTCTGGAATTAGCAGCGGATTTCTCGCGGGTGCTTATCGGCAACGCCTGTGCAAGGGACCTCATGAAGCAAAAACGGACTCTCGGAACGCCTCGATTGTTGGGCATCGTCTGGCCCTTTATTGCCGTTGTGCTATTTCAGGCATTGCTCGGTGGCGTGAGTCTCTACGTATTGTCGGCGGTTCGCGGTTACGTGGCGGGGGAGAGCCTCTGGTCCAAGGGGCAGAAAGACGCCATCTATTACCTCAACCTCTATGCCGACAGCCGCGACGAAGCCATTTTCCTCAAGTACCAGCAAGCCATCGCCGTTCCCGAGGGCGGGCATGAGCTGCGGGTGGCGCTGGACCGCCAGCCGCCGGACCTGGAAGCGGCCAGGACCGCCATCCTCAAGGGCGGCAATCACCCGGACGACGTGGCGAGCCTGATCTGGCTGTATCTGAATTTTCGTCACTTCAGCTACCTGGAAGAGGCCATCGACCTGTGGACGGTGGGGGACGGCTACCTGATCGAGCTGGATAACGTCGCCCAGCAGATGCACGCCAGCATCAGCGCGGGCCAGGCGACGGAGGTCGATGTCCGCGGCTGGAAGGCGCGGATCTTTGCCATCAACGATTCCGTCACCCCGGCGGCCAAGGCATTCAGCGATGCGCTGGGCGAGGGCTCGCGCTTCATCCTGCGGCTGTTGCTGGTGACCAACTTCGCCACGGCGCTGGGGTTGATCGTCCTGGCATTGCTGCGTACCCACAAATTGCTGGCCCAGCGGCAGGTCTTTGCCAATGCGTTGCAACTGGAGAAGGAACGCGCCCAGATCACCTTGCAATCGATCGGCGACGGCGTGATCACCACCGACGTCGAGGGAGCCATTGCCTACATGAACCCCGCCGCCGAGGCGATGACCCACTGGAAAGCCGAACATGCCATGGGTCTGCCCCTGGCGGCGCTGTTCAATTTGCTCGATGACAACGCCCAGGCGGAAGGGCTGACCCTGATCGAGCACATCCTCAGCGGCCGGCTCAGCGGTGCCAGCGAACACTCCAAGCTGATCCAGCGCCTGGACGGCAGCACCGTGTCGGTCACGCTGGTGGGCGCGCCGATCCGCCATGCGGGCAACGTCAGCGGCGCCGTGCTGGTGCTGCACGACATGACCCAGGAGCGCCAGTACATCGCCAACCTGTCCTGGCAAGCCACCCATGATGCATTGACCGGGCTGGCCAACCGCCGGGAGTTTGAATACCGGCTCGAACAGGCCCTGCACAACCTCACGCGCCAGGTCGGTCGCCATGCCTTGATGTTCCTCGACCTGGACCAGTTCAAGCTGGTCAACGACACCTGCGGCCACGCCGCGGGCGACGAGTTGTTGCGCCATATCTGCGCCTTGCTGCAATCGGGGCTGCGGGAAAATGACACCCTGGCCCGGTTGGGCGGGGACGAGTTCGGCATCCTGCTGGAAAACTGTTCGCCGGAGGCCGCGGAAAAGATCGCCGAGGGGCTGCGCCAGACCGTGCAGAACCTGCATTTCGTCTGGAAGGGCCGGCCGTTCGTGACCACGGTGAGCATCGGCCTGGTGCACATCGCCCAGACCCCGACGACCCTGGAGGCCTCCTTGCGGGCCGCCGACATGGCCTGCTACATGGCCAAGGAGAAGGGCCGCAACCGGGTCCAGGTCTACCATGCCGACGACTCGGAGCTGTCCCTGCGCTTTGGCGAGATGGCCTGGGTCCAGCGCCTGCACATGGCCCTGGAGGAAAACCGCTTCTGCCTCTACGCCCAGGAAATCGCCGCGTTGGGGCCTGGCGACCATGGCGGCGGGCACATCGAAATCCTGTTGCGGCTGCACGACGAGGCCGGGCGGATGATCCTGCCCGACAGCTTCATTCCCGCGGCGGAGCGCTATGGCCTGATGACCTCCCTGGACCGCTGGGTGGTGGAGAACGTGTTCAAGGTCATTCGCCAGTGCCTGAATGAATCACGGCAGGCACCGATGGCCATGTGTGCGATTAATCTGTCAGGTACGACTATCGGAGATCAGGCGTTCCTCGACTTCTTGCGTAAACAATTCGCGGCCTACTCGATCCCCCCGGAAATGATTTGTTTTGAAATTACCGAGACCAGCGCTATTTCGAATTTGGGCAGTGCGATCCGCTTTATCAATGAACTCAAGAGCTTGGGTTGTTACTTCTCGCTGGATGACTTTTGCGCCGGAATGTCTTCATTCGCTTACCTGAAACATTTACCTGTAGACTTCCTGAAGATCGACGGGAGTTTCGTAAAGGATATGCTGGACGACCCGATTAACCGTGCAATGGTCGAAGTGATCAATCATATCGGCCACGTCATGGGTAAGCGCACGATTGCCGAGTTTGTTGAAACCACCCAGATCGAGCAGGCATTGCTGGAAATCGGGGTGGATTACGCTCAAGGGTATGTGATTGAACGCCCGCAATTGTTTACCTGTGACACGTTGCAATGTAGGCCGGCCCGGCCCCAGCCGTTGTTATTCAAGGCCCCCGGCACGTTCCGCTGAACCTCTTGTTGATCCGGAAAATCACAATCAAAAGGAGCCAGACAGTGATCGACACATTCAACCGAACAGGCCCGCTCATGGAGGCCCAAAGCTATCCGAAATGGGCACAACAGCTCATTATCGATTGCAGCGAGAGCAAGCGCCGGGTTGTCGAACACGAGCTGTATCAACGCATGCGCGACAACAAGCTCAGCGCCAAGACCATGCGCCACTACCTCATTGGTGGTTGGCCGGTCGTTGAACAGTTCGCCTTATACATGGCACAGAACCTCACCAAGACCCGCTTTGCCCGCCATCCCGGCGAGGACATGGCGCGTCGTTGGCTGATGCGTAATATCCGTGTCGAACTCAACCATGCCGACTACTGGGTCAACTGGAGTGCCGCCCATGGCGTCACCCTGGAAGACTTGCAAGCCCAGCAAGTGCCTCCGGAGCTCCATGCGCTGAGTCACTGGTGCTGGCACACCAGTTCGTCGGACTCGCTGATCGTGGCCATCGCCGCGACCAACTATGCCATCGAGGGCGCCACTGGGGAGTGGTCGGCCTTGGTGTGCTCCACCGGCGTCTACGCGGCGGCGTTCGCCGAAGAGGAACGCAAGCGGGCGATGAAGTGGCTGAAGATGCACGCCCAGTACGACGATGCCCATCCTTGGGAAGCCCTGGAGATCATCGTTACGCTGGCGGGCATGAACCCGAGCAAGGCCCTGCAAACGGAGCTGCGCCAGGCGGTGTGCAAGAGCTATGACTACATGTACCTGTTCCTGGAGCGTTGCATGCAACTGGAACACTCGGAGTCCGTGGGCAAGTCGCCAGTCAACCGTGAGCGCCTCGCGCTGGCCGGCAGCTGAGCCGTTTCCCGGACATAGCTGAACCCCTCGGGGAGTGAGTCAGCTCGCGATAGAGCCTGCAGAGTCGACGGGGAGGTCGACTGTCAGGCCCTCATCGCGAGCAGGCTCGCTCCCTCAGGTGATGATGTTATTCACTTGGTTGGCTTCAACCCGCCATCGCCAACCGATTGCGCCCCTCGCGCTTGGCCACATACAGCGCGCTGTCGGCTCGCCGCAACAGGCTTTCGGCTGATTCGCCGGGCAGCAGGGTGGCGCAGCCCAGGCTGACGGTGAGTTCGATCCGGGTGCCCCCGGCGAAGTAATCCTGGACCTGGGCGGCATGACGCAGGCGTTCACCCACCATGGCCGCGGCGTCCCGGCTGGTGTTGGCCAGCAGGATCAGAAACTCCTCGCCTCCGAACCTAAACACCATGTCCACATTGCGCAGTTGATTCTTGATCGACTCGGCCACGGCCTTGAGCACGTCATCGCCGACGCTGTGACCGTGGTTGTCGTTGATATGTTTGAAGTGGTCGATGTCCAGCATCAGCAACGACAGGGGCTGCGAATGACGCTTGGCCATGTCGATTTCCCGGGTCAGCGTCTGGTCCATCGCGATGCGGTTGCCGGTGCCGGTCAGGGGGTCGCGCAGGGCGCTCTGGGTCGCCGCGCGGTAGAGCAAGGCATTGCGCAGTGGATACAAGAGCGTGGAGAGCATCGCTTCCAGGTCGGCCTGTTCGGCGTCGGTGAAGCGTTGGTTGCGGCGAAACACCAGTTCGCCCAAGTGTTCGCCTTCGTGGCTGAGGTTATAGCTGACGGTGTGGTGCCCACGCTGGCCGAACTCCAGGCGCAGATCGCTCGGCTTGTGTTGATACGCCAATGCATCCAGAGGCACGAGCCGCTGAACCTCGCGGAAGAACAAACCCAGGATGCGTTGCGGCTCCAGGCTGGTCTGCAATTGCTGGCCCAGTTGCTGGCGCAATTGCGACAGGCTGACAGAGCGCGCCGCGAGCGGCGACGGCTGGCCGAGGCCCAGGCGCTGCAACTTGGCACTGTCAAAATCAATCGCGTTCATCTGCATGGGCGTTTTCATATGGCGTTAGCCCCTAAGCTAAATCTGTCCCGGCAGGCTGGGTGTGGCGGCTTTGGGCTGCGCGTCGTACTGGTCCATCAGTCCCGTAGGACTCTGATAGGAGTCTAGTCGGCTTTCCCTGGCTGGCTAAGTCTCGTCTCAACGTCCGTTACCCGCCGAACATGGCGTGTTTTGAGGATATTTAGAGCGAAAGTCGTGCCATTCGGTTCATTTCAATAAAAACCGATGGGAAATCAAGGTCTTGTGTGTGCGTTTCAAGTTGCCGGGGGCACTGAGGTGACGAGGGTTTGGCGTTTCGCCTGGCTGCGTGCCGTGCAAAGGCGCGTCGCGACGGGAAGTCGTCGCGACGCGAGCCCGGTGTTACTGGGCGTTGAAGGCCTGGCCGTTCACACCTGTGCTGTCCGGCCCCATCAGGTAGAGGTAGACCGGCATGATTGCCTCGGGCGTCGGGTTGTCGAGCGGGTTTTCCCCAGGGTAGGCCTGGGCGCGCATGCTGGTGCGGGTCGCACCCGGGTTGATGCTGTTGGCGCGCACGGCGGCAACGCTGTCGACTTCGTCGGCCAGGGTCTGCATCAGTCCCTCGGTGGCGAACTTGGACACGCCATAGGCGCCCCAGTACGCCCGGCCCTTGCGGCCAACGCTGCTGGAGGTGAACACCACGGACGCATCCTTGGACAGCTTGAGCAGCGGCAGCAAGGTGCTGGTGAGCATGAACATGGCGTTGACGTTGATGTGCATCACCCGCATGAAGTTCTCCCCGGACAACTGCTCCAGCGGCGTGCGCGGGCCGATGATCGAGGCATTGTGCAGCAGGCCGTCCAGGTGACCGAACTCGGTCTCGATCATGGCCGCCAGTTCATCGTATTGATGGGGCAGGGCGGTCTCGAGGTTGAACGGGATCACCGCCGGCTGCGGATGGCCGGCTGCCTCGATTTCGTCATAGACCTGGGTCAGGTTGGCTTCGGTCTTGCCCAGCAGCAGCACGGTGGCGCCATGGGCCGCGTAGGCCTTGGCAGCGGCAGCCCCGATACCGCGACCGGCGCCGGTCACCAGGATGACCCGGCCCTGGAGCAGGTCGGGGCGGGCGGAATAATCAAACATAAAAAAACCTCACGAAACATAACGATGCGTAGTGACGAGCTGTTGTGGCGAGGGGATTTATCCCCGCTGGGTCGCGAAGCGACCCCCTTCGTTTTTGATTCATCGCGGTGACAGACAGTTTGTGGAGGCGCTTCGCGCCTCAGCGGGGATAAATCCCCTCGCCACAGGAGCGATACTCGATTTGCCTCAGCAACTGCACAACGCGTTATCCAGCACCTCGCGCAGTGCCAGCGGGTGATCGATCACCACGTCAGCGCCCCAGTGCTTGGGGTTGTCGTCCGGGTGGATGTAGCCGTAGGTCACGGCGCAGGTTCGAGTGCCGGCGCTGCGACCGGACTCGATGTCCCGCAGGTCGTCGCCTACGAACAACACGCTGGCCGGGTCCAGGTCGAGCATCTTGCAGGCCAGGGTCAGCGGTTCCGGGTCGGGCTTGCTGTTCGTCACATGGTCGGGGCAGATCAGCACTTTCGAGCGCTGCGCCAGGCCCAGTTGCTGCATGATCGGTTCAGCGAAGCGCACCGGCTTGTTGGTGACCACGCCCCAGATCAGGTTGGCCGCCTCGATGTCGGCCAGCACCTGGGCCATGCCGTCGAAGAGATGGCTGTGCACGGCGCAACCCTTGAGGTAGCGGTCGAGGAATTCCTGGCGAAGGTCCTCGAACCCGGGCGATTCCGGGTCCATGGAGAAGGTCACCGCGACCATTGCCCGGGCGCCGCCGGAAATCTCGTCGCGGATGTGCTGCGGGTTCATCGGTGGCAGGCCGCGATCAGCGCGCATGGCCTGGCAGATGGCGATGAAGTCCGGCGCGGTATCGAGCAACGTGCCGTCCATGTCGAAAAGAACCGCTTTGAGACGCATCGCCTTACTCCTCGCGCAGGGTCTGGATCATGTAGTTGACATCAACGTCGGCGGCCAGCTTGTAGTGCTTGGTCAGCGGGTTGTAGGTCAGGCCGATGATGTCCTTGACGGTCAGGCCGGCCATGCGGCTCCAGGCGCCGAGCTCGGACGGGCGGATGAATTTCTTGAAGTCGTGGGTGCCACGCGGCAACAGCTTCATGATGTATTCGGCGCCGACGATGGCGAACAGGTAGGCCTTCGGGTTGCGGTTGATGGTGGAGAAGAACACCTGGCCGCCCGGCTTGACCATGCGGAAGCAGGCGCGGATGACCGAGGACGGATCCGGTACGTGCTCGAGCATTTCCAGGCACGTCACCACGTCGAACTGGCCGGGCATTTCCTCGGCCAGGGCTTCGGCGGTGATCTGCCGATATTCCACGTTGACGCCGGATTCCAACTGGTGCAACTGGGCCACCGCCAGCGGCGCCTCCCCCATGTCGATGCCCATCACCGTCGCCCCACGCTGGGCCATGGCCTCGCTGAGGATGCCGCCGCCGCAGCCGACGTCGAGCACCTTCTTGCCAGCCAGGTTGACCCGTTCATCGATCCAGTTGACCCGCAGTGGGTTGATGTCGTGCAGCGGCTTGAACTCGCTTTCACGGTCCCACCAGCGATGGGCCAGGGCTTCGAACTTGGCGATTTCGGCGTGGTCGACGTTGCTCATGTGCAGATCCTCGAAAAGCTGGGAAAGTCAGGTGCCCCGAGCCTGGTGGCTCAAGGGGCGTGGTTATTCGTCGTGTCCGCTGATGCGGCGCCCCCAGGCCTGGGCCGTGGCGGTCAATTGCGATTCGTCGAGGCGCGTCAGCCGGCCGTCTTCCAATAACGGCTTGCCGGCCACCCAGAGGTGTTTCACACAGTTGCGCCCCGTGGCGTAGATCAACTGCGACACTGGATCGTAGATCGGCTGCTGCGCCAGGCCCGACAGGTCGAAGGCCACCAGGTCGGCGGCCTTGCCGACTTCCAGCGAGCCCACGGTGGACTCGATGCCCAGCGCCCGCGCGCCATTGAGCGTGGCCATGCGCAGCGCTCGGTGGGCGTCCAGGGCCGTGGCGGAACCGGCGACAGCCTTGGCCAGCAGGGCAGCGGTGCGGGTTTCCCCCAGCAGGTCCAGGTCGTTGTTGCTGGCCGCGCCGTCGGTGCCAATGGCGACATTGACCCCCGCCTGCCATAAACGCTCCACCGGGCAGAAGCCGCTGGCCAGTTTCAGGTTCGATTCCGGGCAGTGGATCACGCTGCAATTGCTTTCTACCAGCAAAGCCTGGTCTTCATCGCTGATCTGAGTCATGTGCACGGCCTGGAAGCGCGGTCCCAGCAGGCCAAGCCGGCCCAGGCGCGCCAGCGGTCGCTCGGCGGTGTTATCCACAGCCTGCTGCACTTCGAAGGCGGTTTCGTGGACATGCATGTGGATGGGCGCGTCCAACTCCTCGGCGATCACGCGGATTTTCTCCAGGTTCTCGTCGCCCACGGTATAGGGCGCATGGGGGCCAAATGCGATTTTGATCCGAGGATGGTGCTTGAGGTCGCCAAACAGCTCGATGCCCTGACGAATGGCGTCATCGGCGCTGGCCGCACCGGGGATCGGGAAGTCGAGGATCGGAATGGCCAGTTGCGCGCGCATGCCGCTGTTGTGCACGCGCTCGCTGGCCACCTTGGGGTAGAAGTACATGTCGCTGAAGCAAGTGATGCCGCCCTTGATCTGCTCGGCGATCGCCAGGTCGGTGCCATCGCGGACGAAATCCTCGTCGACCCACTTGGCCTCGGCCGGCCAGATGTGCTGCTCGAGCCAGGTCATCAAGGGCAGGTCGTCGGCCAGGCCACGGAACAGCGTCATGGCCGCGTGCCCGTGGGCATTGACCAGACCGGGGGCCAGGAGCATGCCGGGCAGTTCGCGAACCTCTGCGGCGTCACACTTGAGGGCTTCTGTCCGCGGGCCGATAAATACGATGCAACCGTCGCGAATGCCCAGGCCATGGTTCTGGAGCACTACGCCGGCGGGTTCGACAGGCACTAACCAGCTCGGCAGCAATAATAAGTCGAGCGCAACGGCAGGCTTGGGCATCGTGGAGCGGTTCCATGGGGTATAAAGGATGGCGAAGTATACCCGAGCGTCTTCGCAGAGGGATCGCTATAATCGGCGGCTTTTGTTCATGAGTGCGGGGTGAGGGATGCGCGATCGACTGTTGGCTGCGGAGAAGGTGAAGGCCATCGATTGGCGCGATGGCGTCCTGTACTTGCAAGATCTGCGGGCATTGCCATTCGAGCAGAACTGGATCGCCTGCACCAGCGCCGCCGAAGTGGCCGACGCCATTGGTGCGCGAGTGGTGCGCGGCGCCCCCGTCATTGGCATTTGTGCAGCGTACGGCGTCGTGCTCGCCGCCCGTGCCCGGATGACGCAGGGCGGTGACTGGCAGGCCGCGTTGGAAGCCGACTTTGCCGTGCTGGCTGCCGCCCGGCCGACGGCGGCGAATTTGTTCTGGGCGCTGGATCGGATGCGTGATCGGTTGGGCCGCCTGAAGGAGCACGCCGAACCGCTGGCGGTGCTGGAGGCCGAAGCCATCGCGATCCATGTGAGCGATCGCGAGGCCAACCTGACCATGGCCCAGCTCGGCGTCGACCTGATCCGCAAGCACCAGGGCAACGCCCAGGCCATCCTCACCCACTGTAACGCCGGGGCCCTGGCCACCGGCGGCTTCGGTACCGCCCTGGGGGTGATTCGTGGCGCGTTCATCGAAGGCATGGTCGAGCGTGTCTATGTCAATGAAACCCGGCCTTGCCTGCCAGGCTCGCGCCTGAGCGCCTGGGAGCTGGCCGAGGAGGGCCTGCCGGTGACCATTAACGTCGATTCCGCCGCCGCCCATATCATGAAGACCAAGGGCGTGACCTGGCTGATCGTGGGGGCTGACTGCATTGCCGCCAATGGTGACGTGGCGAACCGGATCGGTACGTATCAACTGGCCGTCTGCGCGATGCATCACGGTGTGCGCTTCATGGTGGTGGCGCCGAGCTCGGCCATCGACATGAGCCTGGCCTGCGGCGAGGACATTGTGCTCGAGGACGGCGATGGGCGCGCATTGCTGGAGATGGAGGGCCAGCGCATCGGCGCCGACGTCGAGGCCTTCGACCCGCGGTTCGATGTCACCCCGGCGGACCTGATCGACGTCATCGTCACGGAAAAGGGCATCGTCGAGCGTCCCGATACGGCGAAACTGGCGCAGTTGATGTGCCGCAAGCGGCTGCATTGAGACGGTTGTTGTCAGTAATGTCGCCATCGCGAGCAAGCTCGCTCCCACACTGGAATGTGTTATGGCTGACATCCCTGGCATACACAAATCCCCTGTGGGAGCGGGCTTGCTCGCGAAGAGGCCTCTACAGGCAACAAATTCCTTGCATTTGTGCTCTTGTTCTCCATCCATAGCGCCTCTAAGCCCCTCTGATCCCATATCAGCCTGTCACCGGTCAACTAACTACGCACCATGCGCATCTGGGGGATAGGTGCGTGGCGGCTCTTGTGATAACATCCGGCGGTTTCCAAGGCTGCCTCGCGAGGCGGCCTTCACTGCGCAGATCCATGGCATAACTCGTTGATTTGTCGTAAGTCGTTGCACGGCATTTGTTCGGCAGCGGCGAGCTTCGTTCGTCCCATCTGGATGTGACGAGGTTTCACCAGAAAAAGGAATCAGGCTTCTCATGGGCGAACTGGCCAAAGAAATCCTACCGGTCAATATCGAAGACGAGCTGAAACAGTCCTACCTCGACTACGCAATGAGCGTAATCGTCGGGCGGGCGCTGCCGGATGCGCGCGATGGCTTGAAGCCCGTGCACCGGCGCGTGCTGTACGCGATGAGCGAGCTGGGCAACGACTTCAACAAGCCGTACAAGAAATCCGCCCGTGTCGTCGGTGACGTGATCGGTAAGTATCACCCTCACGGTGACACCGCCGTGTACGACACCATCGTTCGGATGGCCCAGCCATTTTCCCTGCGCTACCTGCTGGTAGACGGCCAGGGCAACTTCGGTTCGGTGGACGGCGACAACGCCGCGGCCATGCGATACACCGAAGTGCGCATGACCAAGCTGGCCCACGAGTTGCTGGCCGACCTGCACAAGGAAACCGTGGACTGGGTGCCGAACTACGACGGCACCGAGATGATCCCGGCGGTCATGCCGACCCGTGTCCCCAACCTGCTGGTCAACGGCTCCAGCGGTATCGCCGTGGGCATGGCGACCAACATCCCGCCGCACAACCTCGGTGAAGTCATCGACGGTTGCCTGGCTCTCATCGACAATCCCGAGCTGAGTGTCGATGAACTGATGCAGTACATCCCCGGCCCCGACTTCCCGACCGCCGCGATCATCAACGGTCGTGCCGGCATCATCGAAGCCTACCGCACCGGTCGTGGGCGCATTTACATGCGTGCCCGCTCGACCGTCGAGGACATCGACAAGGTCGGCGGCCGCCAGCAGATCGTCATCACCGAGCTGCCGTACCAACTGAACAAGGCCCGCCTGATCGAGAAGATCGCCGAGCTGGTCAAGGAAAAGAAACTCGAAGGCATCACCGAGCTGCGTGACGAGTCCGACAAGGACGGCATGCGCGTCGTGATCGAGTTGCGTCGCGGCGAAGTGCCCGAGGTGATCCTCAACAACCTCTACGCCCAGACCCAGCTGCAAAGCGTGTTCGGCATCAACATCGTTGCGCTGATCGACGGTCGTCCGCGGATCCTGAACCTCAAGGACCTGCTGGAAGCCTTCGTGCGTCACCGCCGCGAAGTGGTCACCCGCCGTACCGTGTTCGAACTGCGCAAGGCCCGTGAGCGTGGTCACATCCTCGAAGGCCAGGCCGTCGCCCTGTCGAACATCGACCCGGTGATCGCCCTGATCAAGGCTTCGCCAACCCCGTCGGAAGCCAAGGAAGCGCTGATCAGCACCCCTTGGGAGTCCAGCGCGGTGATGACCATGGTCGAGCGCGCCGGCGCCGATTCCTGCCGCCCGGAAAACCTCGATCCGCAATATGGTCTGCGTGACGGCAAGTACTTCCTGTCCCCGGAGCAGGCCCAGGCCATTCTGGAACTGCGCCTGCACCGCCTGACCGGCCTGGAGCACGAGAAGCTGCTGGCCGAGTACCAGGAGATCCTCAACCAGATCGGCGAGCTGATCCGCATCCTCAACAGCGCCACGCGCCTGATGGAAGTGATCCGCGAAGAGCTGGAAGTGATCCGCGCCGAATACGGCGACGTGCGTCGCACCGAGATCCTCGATGCGCGCCTGGACTTGACCCTGGGTGACATGATCCCGGAAGAAGACCGCGTGGTGACCATTTCCCACGGCGGCTACGCCAAGACCCAGCCATTGGCTGCCTACCAGGCCCAGCGCCGGGGTGGCAAGGGCAAGTCGGCGACAGGCGTCAAGGACGAGGACTACATCGCCCACCTGCTGGTCGCCAACAGCCATACCACGCTGCTGCTGTTCTCCAGCAAGGGCAAGGTGTACTGGCTCAAGACCTACGAAATCCCCGAGGCCTCCCGTGCCGCCCGTGGCCGTCCGCTGGTCAACTTGTTGCCGCTGGACGACGGTGAGTACATCACCACCATGTTGCCGGTCGAGGAGTACACCGAAGGCCACTACATCTTCATGGCGACCGCCAACGGCACCGTCAAGAAGACCCCGCTGGAATCCTTCAGTCGCCAGCGCAGCGTCGGCTTGATCGCCCTGGAACTGGACGAGGGCGACGTGCTGATTTCCGCTGCCATTACCGACGGCGAGCGCGAGGTCATGCTGTTCTCCGACGGTGGCAAGGTGACGCGCTTCAAGGAGTCCGATGTCCGCGCCATGGGCCGTACCGCCCGCGGTGTGCGCGGCATGCGCCTGCCAGAAGGGCAGAAGCTGATTTCCATGCTGATCCCGGAAGAAGGCAGCCAGATCCTCACGGCTTCCGAACGTGGTTATGGCAAGCGCACCGCCATCGGCGAATTCCCCGAGTACAAACGTGGCGGCCAGGGCGTCATCGCCATGGTCAGCAACGAGCGTAACGGTCGTCTGGTCGGCGCGGTCCAGGTGCTCGATGGCGAGGAGATCATGCTGATCTCCGACCAGGGCACCCTGGTGCGTACGCGGGTCGACGAGGTGTCGAGCCTGGGTCGTAACACCCAGGGCGTGACGCTGATCAAGCTGGCCAGCGATGAAACGCTAGTAGGGCTGGAGCGGGTCCAGGAGCCGTCGGAAGTCGAAGGCGAGGAGCTGGAAAGCGAGGATGACGTGGCGTTCGACGGCACGCTCGGTGCCGATGTCGACGATACGGTTGGCGATCAGTCGCTGGATGCCGCCGCAGACGAAGAAGAACCGCAGGACTAAGCGGACACGCAGGGGGCGGATGAAGATTCGCCCCCTTGTTGTTTGTCCCTTTTGAAAATTTGCGACACTGCGCATTCTCCTTGTGGGAGCGGGCTTGCTCGCGAATGCGGTGTGTCAGTCGACATTTAAATGGCTGACATACCGCATTCGCGAGCAAGCCCGCTCCCACAGGGGGGGGGCAGAACACAAGATTTATGTGACCACCAGATCAGAGCGAGATTGGATGTGAGCAAGAGAGCCTATAACTTCTGTGCCGGCCCGGCGGCGCTTCCTGAAGCGGTCCTGAAGCGCGCCCAGGGTGAACTTCTCGACTGGCATGGCAAGGGCCTGTCCGTCATGGAAATGAGCCATCGCAGCGATGAGTTCGTGTCCATTGCCACCAAGGCCGAGCAGGACCTGCGTGATCTGCTGAACATCCCGTCCAACTATAAAGTGTTGTTCCTGCAAGGCGGCGCCAGCCAGCAGTTCGCCCAGATTCCGCTGAACCTGCTGCCGGAAAACGGCAAGGCCGACTACATCGACACCGGTATCTGGTCGCAAAAGGCCATCGAAGAAGCTTCGCGCTACGGCCACGTCAATGTTGCAGCTACCGCCAAGCCCTATGATTATTTCGCCATTCCCGGCCAGAACGAATGGAACCTGTCCAAGGACGCGGCCTACGTGCATTACGCGCCGAACGAAACCATCGGCGGCCTGGAATTCAACTGGATCCCGGAAACCGGCGACGTGCCGCTGGTCGCCGACATGTCCTCGGACATCCTCTCGCGCCCGGTGGACGTGTCCCGTTTCGGCATGATCTACGCCGGTGCCCAGAAGAACATCGGCCCGAGCGGCATCCTGGTCAGCATCATTCGCGAAGACCTGCTGGGCCGTGCCCGTTCCCTGTGCCCGACCATGCTCAACTACAAGGTCGCGGCGGACAACGGCTCGATGTACAACACGCCGCCGACCCTGGCCTGGTACCTGTCCGGCCTGGTGTTCGAATGGCTCAAGGAGCAGGGCGGTGTCGAAGCGATCGGCAAGCTCAACGAGGTGAAGCAGCGCACGCTGTATGAGTTCATCGATGCCAGCGGCCTGTACAGCAACCCGATCAACAAGACCGATCGTTCCTGGATGAACGTGCCGTTCCGCCTGGCCGACGACCGTCTCGACAAGCCGTTCCTGGCGGGTGCCGACGAGCGTGGCCTGTTGAACCTCAAGGGCCATCGCTCGGTGGGTGGCATGCGCGCGTCCATCTACAACGCCGTGGACATCAACGCCGTCAATGCGTTGGTGGCCTACATGGCAGAGTTCGAGAAGGAACATGGCTGATGTCTGAACAGGAACTCAAGGCGCTGCGCCTGCGCATCGACGCCCTGGACGAAAAGGTCCTGGAGCTGATCAGCGAGCGCGCGCGCTGCGCCCAGGAAGTCGCCCGGGTGAAAATGGCGTCGTTGGCGGAAGGCGAAGTGCCGGTGTTTTATCGTCCTGAGCGTGAAGCGCAGGTGCTCAAGCGGGTCATGGAACGCAACAAGGGCCCGTTGAGCAATGAAGAGATGGCGCGGCTGTTCCGCGAGGTGATGTCTTCGTGCCTGGCGCTTGAGCAGCCGCTGAAAGTCGCCTACCTGGGCCCCGAAGGCACCTTCACCCAGGCCGCGGCCCTGAAACACTTCGGCCACGCGGTGATCAGCAAGCCCATGGCGGCCATTGACGAAGTCTTCCGCGAAGTGGCGGCCGGCGCGGTGAATTTTGGCGTGGTGCCGGTGGAAAACTCCACCGAAGGCGCGGTCAATCACACGCTGGACAGCTTCCTCGAGCACGACATGGTGATCTGCGGCGAAGTCGAGCTGCGCATCCACCATCACCTGCTGGTCGGTGAAAACACCAAGACCGACAGTATCAGCCGGATCTATTCCCACGCCCAGTCGCTGGCCCAGTGCCGCAAATGGCTGGATGCTCATTACCCGAACGTCGAGCGCGTGGCGGTCTCCAGCAACGCCGAGGCGGCCAAGCGGGTCAAGGGCGAATGGAACTCGGCGGCGATTGCCGGCGATATGGCGGCCGGCCTCTACGGGTTGACTCGCCTGGCCGAGAAAATCGAGGATCGCCCGGATAACTCCACGCGGTTCCTGATGATCGGCAGCCAGGAAGTGCCGCCGACCGGCGACGACAAGACATCGATCATCGTTTCCATGAGCAACAAGCCCGGTGCGCTCCATGAGCTGTTGGTGCCGTTCCATGACAATGGCATCGACCTGACCCGTATCGAGACGCGTCCGTCGCGCAGCGGTAAATGGACCTACGTGTTCTTCATCGATTTTGTCGGCCACCACCGCGATCCTCTGGTCAAAGGTGTGCTTGAGAAAATCAGTCAGGAAGCAGTGGCACTCAAGGTGCTGGGTTCCTACCCCAAGGCAGTTCTTTAAGGGCGGATAGCAAATGAGTGGCAACTTCCTCGCACTGGCGCAGCCAGGCGTGCAACAACTTTCGCCTTATGTTCCGGGCAAGCCTGTGGATGAGTTGGCCCGCGAGCTGGACCTGGACCCGGCCAGCATCGTCAAGCTGGCGAGCAACGAAAACCCGCTGGGCGCAAGTCCCAAGGCGCTGGCGGCGATCCGTGACGAGCTGGCCGAGCTGACCCGTTACCCCGATGGCAACGGCTTTGCCTTGAAAAGCCTGCTGGCCGAGCGCTGTGGCGTAGAGCTGAACCAGGTGACCCTGGGCAACGGCTCCAACGACATCCTCGAGCTGGTGGCCCGCGCCTACCTGGCGCCGGGCCTCAATGCGGTGTTCAGCGAACACGCGTTCGCGGTTTACCCGATCGCGACGCAAGCTGTCGGCGCCGACGCCCATGTGGTGGCGGCCAAGGCGTGGGGGCACGATCTGCCGGCGATGCTGGCGGCCATCGACGCCAACACCCGGGTGGTCTTCATCGCCAACCCGAACAACCCGACCGGCACCTGGTTCGATGCCCAGGCCCTGGATGACTTCCTGCAGGACGTGCCGGAGCATGTGCTGGTGGTGCTGGACGAGGCCTACATCGAGTACGCCGAAGGCAGCGACCTGCCTGATGGCCTGGATTTCCTAGCGGCCTACCCGAACCTGCTGGTTTCGCGCACGTTCTCCAAGGCCTATGGCCTGGCGTCGCTGCGGGTTGGCTACGGCTTGTCCACGGCCGTGGTGGCCGATGTGCTGAACCGCGTGCGCCAGCCGTTCAACGTCAACAGCTTCGCACTGGCCGCGGCCTGTGCCGCGTTGCAGGACGAGGAATACCTGGCGCAGAGCCGTCGTCTCAATGAGGCCGGCATGCAGCAGCTCGAAGCCGGTTTCCGCGAGTTGGGCCTGGACTGGATCCCCTCGAAAGGCAATTTCATCTGCGTCGACCTCGGGCGTGTCGCCGCCCCGGTGTTCCAGGGGTTGTTGCGTGAGGGCGTGATCGTGCGTCCGGTGGCCAACTACGGCATGCCGAACCACCTGCGCATCACTATTGGGCTGCCGGCGGAGAACAGCCGTTTCCTGGAGGCGTTGAGCAAGGTCCTGGCTCGTGGTTGATGTCACTTCATTGCAACCTGCTGTTCCTATGATCGGGCGCCTGGTGGTGGTCGGCCTGGGGCTGATCGGTGGTTCGTTTGCCAAGGGATTGCGCGAAAGTGGGCTGTGCCGGGAGGTGGTCGGCGTCGACCTGGACCCGCAGTCACGCAAGCTGGCGGTCGAGTTGGGTGTGGTGGATCGCTGTGAAGACGACCTGACGGTCGCCTGCCAGGGCGCGGACGTGATTCAGTTGGCGGTGCCGATCCTGGCCATGGAAAAACTGCTGGCGCGCCTGGCGACCATGGACCTGGGGCGCGCCATCCTCACGGATGTCGGCAGTGCCAAGGGCAATGTCGTGCGGGCGGCCACCCTGGCGTTCGGCGGGATGCCGGGACGCTTTGTGCCGGGGCATCCGATTGCCGGTTCCGAGCAGAGCGGGGTGGAAGCCTCCAACGCCGAGCTGTTTCGCCGGCACAAGGTGATCCTGACGCCGCTGGAGCAGACCGATCCGGCTGCATTGGCGGTGGTGGACCGCCTCTGGCGCGAGCTGGGCGCCGACGTCGAGCATATGCAGGTCGAGCGCCACGATGAAGTCTTGGCCGCCACCAGCCATTTGCCGCATCTGTTGGCGTTCGGGTTGGTGGATTCATTGGCCAAACGCAATGAAAATCTTGAGATCTTCCGTTACGCTGCCGGCGGTTTCCGCGATTTCACGAGAATCGCCGGTAGCGACCCGGTCATGTGGCACGACATCTTCCTCGCCAACCGCGAAGCTGTCCTGCGCACACTCGATACATTTCGCAGCGATCTCGACGCCTTGCGCGACGCGGTCGATGCAGGGGACGGGCACCAATTGCTGGGCGTTTTCACACGCGCCAGGGTGGCCCGCGAGCATTTCAGTAAAATCCTGGCCCGTCGGGCCTATGTGGACGCTATGAACTCCAACGATCTGATTTTCCTGGCACAACCTGGTGGCTCCCTGAGTGGGCGTATTCGTGTACCGGGCGATAAATCGATTTCCCACCGCTCGATCATGCTCGGCTCCCTGGCCGAAGGCGTGACCGAGGTGGAAGGCTTCCTCGAAGGCGAAGACGCCCTGGCGACGCTGCAGGCGTTTCGCGACATGGGCGTGGTCATCGAAGGTCCGCACCACGGTCGCGTGACCATCCACGGTGTCGGGCTGCATGGCTTGAAGCCAGCGCCTGGGCCGATCTACCTGGGGAACTCCGGGACGTCGATGCGCCTGCTGTCCGGCCTGCTGGCCGCGCAGGATTTCGACAGCACGCTGACCGGCGACGCCTCGCTGTCCAAGCGGCCGATGAACCGTGTCGCCAACCCGTTGCGGGAAATGGGTGCGGTCATCGAGACGGCTGCCGAAGGTCGTCCACCGATGACCATCCGTGGCGGCAACAAGCTCAAGGGGCTGACCTACACCATGCCGATGGCCAGTGCGCAGGTGAAATCCTGTCTGCTGCTGGCTGGTCTCTACGCCGAAGGCAAGACCACCGTGACCGAGCCTGCGCCCACTCGTGATCACACCGAGCGCATGCTGCGTGGCTTCGGCTACCCGGTCACCGTCAACGGCGCAACTGCGTCGGTCGAGTCCGGCAGCAAGCTGACCGCGACTCACATCGAAGTCCCTGGCGATATCTCGTCGTCGGCATTCTTCCTGGTGGCCGCGTCCATCGCCGAGGGCTCCGAACTGGTGCTCGAACATGTGGGTATCAACCCGACCCGCACCGGCGTGATCGACATCCTGCGCCTGATGGGCGCCGACATCACCCTGGAGAACCAGCGTGAAGTGGGCGGTGAACCGGTGGCGGACCTTCGCGTAAGAGCGGCTAAACTCAAGGGTATCGAGATTCCGGAGGCTTTGGTTCCGCTGGCCATCGACGAGTTCCCGGTGCTGTTCGTGGCCGCTGCCTGTGCCGAAGGCCGCACAGTGCTGACCGGTGCTGAAGAGCTGCGGGTCAAGGAGTCGGATCGTATCCAGGTAATGGCCGACGGCCTGCTGGCCCTGGGCGTGAAGTGCCAACCGACACCGGACGGCATCATCATCGACGGCGGCCAGATCGGCGGCGGCGAAGTCCATGGTCACGGCGATCACCGCATTGCCATGGCCTTCAGCGTTGCATCGTTGCGCGCCAGCGCGCCGATTCGCATCCATGACTGCGCCAACGTCGCCACGTCGTTCCCGAATTTCCTGGCGCTGTGCGCACAGGTCGGCATTCGAGTAGCACAAGAGGCGCAGTCGTGATCATCAAGGCACCGGTCATCACCATCGATGGCCCGAGCGGTTCGGGCAAGGGCACCGTGGCCGGGATCCTGGCCAGGCAACTGGGCTGGAACCTGCTGGATTCGGGTGCCTTGTATCGCCTGCTGGCATTCGCCGCGGCGAACCATGGTGTCGACCTGACCAACGAGGAGTTGCTCAAGGCGTTGGCTGCGCACCTGGATGTCCAGTTCATCGCAGCCACCGATGGCCAGTTGCAGCGCATCATCCTGGAAGGCGATGAAGTCAGCGATGTCATTCGCACCGAAAGCGTGGGGGCCGGGGCTTCCCAGGTGGCTGCGCTGCCGGCGGTGCGCGAAGCGTTGCTGCAACGCCAGCGTGCTTTCCAGGAACTGCCAGGGTTGGTGGCCGACGGTCGTGACATGGGCACGGTGGTATTCCCTGAAGCGCCCTTGAAGATTTTCCTCACCGCCAGCGCGGAGGAGCGGGCTCGTCGTCGATATTTGCAGTTGAAGGGCAAAGGCGAGGATGTTAGTCTGTCGAGTCTGCTAGATGAGATCCGTGCACGCGACGAGCGTGACACCCAGCGCGCAGTGGCCCCGCTCAAGCCGGCGGCCGATGCGATACAGCTGGATTCCACGGAGTTGTCCATCGATCAGGTGTTGCAACGCATCATGAGCGAAATCGCACTGCGCGATCTCGCCGGGTGACCAGGAAGCTCTGCAGGGGACCAGTCATAGTCCTGCGGTGCTTCTTCTACATGAAACTAACCCACACCGTCTGGGGTGTGGAGCCGGGCGTATCCTTCGCCCCAATCATCAGGAATTAAAATGAGCGAAAGCTTTGCGGAACTCTTTGAAGAAAGCCTAAAAACCCTGAACCTTCAGGCTGGCTCCATCATCACCGGTGTTATCGTCGA
The DNA here is from genome assembly GCA_001023535.1 of Pseudomonas chlororaphis. Classification (NCBI taxonomy): domain Bacteria; kingdom Pseudomonadati; phylum Pseudomonadota; class Gammaproteobacteria; order Pseudomonadales; family Pseudomonadaceae; genus Pseudomonas; species Pseudomonas chlororaphis. The sequence goes on along the minus strand of CP011020.1, from coordinate 3,671,022 downwards.
TATCGATTACCAGGCTCGCTGGGTAACCGTTCACGCTGGTCTGAAGTCTGAAGCACTCATCCCGCTTGAGCAGTTCTACAACGACGCTGGCGAACTGAACATCAACGTCGGTGACGAAGTTCACGTTGCGCTGGACTCGGTTGAAGACGGCTTTGGTGAAACCAAGCTGTCCCGTGAAAAAGCCAAGCGTGCTGAATGCTGGATCGTTCTGGAAGCGGCTTTCGCAGCTGAGGAAGTGGTCAAGGGCGTTATCAACGGTAAGGTTAAAGGCGGCTTCACTGTCGACGTTAACGGCATCCGTGCGTTCCTGCCAGGTTCCCTGGTTGACGTCCGTCCAGTGCGCGACACCACGCACCTGGAAGGCAAAGAGCTGGAATTCAAGGTCATCAAGCTGGACCAGAAGCGCAACAACGTTGTCGTTTCCCGTCGCAGCGTCCTGGAAGCCGAGAACTCCGCCGAGCGTGAAGCTCTGCTGGAATCGCTGCAGGAAGGCCAGCAGGTCAAGGGTATCGTCAAGAACCTCACCGACTACGGCGCATTCGTGGATCTGGGCGGCGTCGATGGCCTGCTGCACATCACCGACATGGCCTGGAAGCGTATCAAGCATCCTTCGGAAATCGTCAACGTTGGCGACGAGATCGATGTCAAGGTTCTGAAGTACGATCGCGAGCGCAATCGTGTTTCCCTGGGCCTGAAGCAACTGGGTGAAGACCCATGGGTTGCTATCAAAGCCCGTTACCCAGAAGGCACCCGCGTCACCGCTCGTGTTACCAACCTCACCGACTACGGCTGCTTCGCTGAGCTGGAAGAAGGCGTTGAAGGCCTGGTACACGTTTCCGAAATGGACTGGACCAACAAGAACATCCACCCTTCGAAAGTCGTACAAGTCGGCGACGAAGTGGAAGTCATGGTTCTGGACATCGACGAAGAGCGTCGTCGTATCTCCCTCGGCATCAAGCAGTGCAAGTCCAACCCATGGGAAGACTTCTCTGGCCAGTTCAACAAGGGCGATAAAATCTCCGGCACCATCAAGTCGATCACCGATTTCGGTATCTTCATTGGTCTGGACGGCGGCATCGACGGCCTGGTTCACCTGTCCGACATTTCCTGGAACGAAGTGGGCGAAGAAGCCGTACGCCGTTTCAAGAAGGGCGACGAGCTGGACACTGTTATCCTGTCGGTTGACCCAGAGCGCGAGCGCATCTCCCTGGGTATCAAGCAACTGGAAAGCGATCCGTTCTCCGAGTACGTTCAAGAGAACGACAAAGGCGCAATCGTTAAGGGCATCGTGAAAGAAGTTGACGCCAAAGGCGCCATCATCACTCTGGCCGACGATATCGAAGCGACTCTGAAAGCCTCCGAAATCAGCCGTGACCGCGTTGAAGACGCGCGCAACGTCCTGAAGGAAGGCGAAGAAGTAGAAGCCAAGATCATCAGCGTTGACCGCAAGAGCCGCGTAATCCAGCTCTCGATCAAGTCGAAAGACGTTGAAGACGAGAAAGAAGCTATCCAAAGCCTGCGCGACAAGCCAGCTTCGGACAGCGTCGCTGCTGGTCCTACCACTCTGGGCGACCTGCTGCGTGCACAAATGGAAAAACAGAACTGAGTTCTGTCAGACCATAAAAAAGGGGCGACTTCGGTCGCCCTTTTTTGTGGCCGCGATTTGCCTTGGTTTCTTAAGGAGCCGGGGTTTCACGTTGGCCATGAAACCTATCCCTTAATAAAACTGTCTCTTTTGTTATGCAGATCAATCATCTATATAACGACTAAGGGTTGCCTTGAGGTGCTGGGGTGATAGGGATTTGAATGAACAGACTCTTTCTCGTGCTGTTGGTTGCAGCCCTGGCAGGTTGCTCTACCAGTGCAAAGACGCATGCCGTGCGTGGTGTCAGTGGTGTCGAGGTCGACTGCTCGGGGTTGGGTTCGGGCTGGGAAAAGTGCCAGAAGCGGGCAGCGAGGGAATGCAAAGGGGCGGGCTACAAGGTGATTACCCGATCCGACGACGCCAGGGACGACGACCAATATCCCTTCGGCTTCAATCCGGCAGGCTACCTGACTCGCACGATGCTGGTCATGTGTCGTTAGCGCCTGAAATGACGCCCATCTGCCCAAAAAAGGGGCAGGCTGAGCTTGTAGGCGATATGTCAATACTTGGGCTGTTCAAAATCCTCCGGGCATGCTAAAACCTTTGAAGCGCTGATCTAGCTGCTTGAAAAAGAAGGGAAAAATATGACGAAGTCGGAGTTGATCGAACGAATTGTCACCCATCAAGGGCTACTCTCATCCAAGGATGTAGAGCTGGCCATCAAGACAATGCTTGAACAAATGTCCCAATGCCTGGCGACTGGAGATCGTATCGAGATCCGTGGCTTCGGCAGCTTTTCCCTGCATTACCGCGCTCCTCGGGTGGGTCGCAACCCCAAGACCGGTCAGTCCGTCAGTCTCGACGGTAAATTCGTCCCTCATTTCAAGCCGGGCAAGGAGCTCAGGGATCGTGTCAACGAAGAGGAGGAGGCGGATTGAAGGCTACTAACCAAGGGGCAGGCCATGCGTAATCTAAAGCGTGTTGTCCTTGCCGTATTCCTGCTGCTGGTGATTCTGATTGTCCTGGCGTTCGTGCTGGAAAATCAGCAATCGGTTTCCTTGCTATTCTTGGGTTGGAGCGGGCCTGAGCTACCTGTCTCTGTAATCATCGTTCTTGCACTGTTGATGGGCATGTTAATTGGCCCATTATTGGGATGGCTTGTCACTCGTCTAATGCGATCTTCGCGGAAGCAGCTTATTTAACAAAAAAATAGGAAGGTTCCTACAGACAGCTCAGGAGTTGCCGGTCTATATCCATTAGTAAATCATTTATTTACCTGTAAAATGCACCGCTTGACCGCAACATGGCACATGTATGCGCCAGTCGGGGTGACGAGGCCTAGGCTTCGTATTCAAGGATTAGACAGCGCTCGGTTGGCAGCCCTGTCGTCAACTCAAGGTACGGTTTCGCGTGAAAATTCTAGTCACCGGCGGCGCAGGGTTCATCGGTTCGGCCGTCATTCGGCATATCATTTCCGACACGGCTGACTCTGTCGTGAATGTCGACAAGCTGACGTATGCCGGCAATCTCGAGTCCCTGATTGATGTGTGCCAGAGTCCTCGCTATGCATTCGAGCATGTCGATATCTGCGATCGTGCAGCCATTGACCGGGTCTTGAGAGAGCATCAACCGGATGCCATCATGCACCTGGCTGCTGAGTCCCATGTGGATCGCTCCATTTCCGGGCCCTCGGAATTTATCCAGACCAACATTATCGGCACCTATGTCTTATTGGAAGCGGCGCGCCATTATTGGGCCACTTTAGATGAGGCGCGCAAGCCCGGCTTTCGTTTTCATCATATTTCCACAGACGAAGTGTACGGCGATCTTGAAGGCCCCGAAGAGTTGTTCACCGAAACGACACCTTATCAACCCAGCTCTCCGTATTCGGCCAGCAAGGCAAGCTCCGATCACTTGGTACGCGCATGGGCCCGTACTTACGGTTTACCGACGCTGGTCACCAATTGTTCGAACAATTACGGCCCATACCATTTCCCCGAAAAATTGATTCCTCTGATCATCCTCAATGCACTTGAGGGGAAGCCGCTGCCCGTATATGGCAAAGGCGACCAGGTTCGGGATTGGCTTTATGTGGAAGACCACGCTCGGGCCCTCTACAAGGTCGTGACCGAGGGTGTCGTCGGCCAGACGTACAACATCGGCGGCCATAACGAGAAACAGAACATTGAGGTCGTGCGCACCCTTTGCGCCTTGCTGGATGAGTTGCGTCCGGGCTCGCCTTACTGTCCCCATGCAGAATTGATCAGCTACGTTCAGGATCGCCCTGGCCACGATCAGCGTTACGCCATCGATGCGAGTAAAATTCAACGGGAGTTGGGCTGGGTGCCTGAGGAAACGTTTGAAAGTGGCATTCGCAAGACTGTGGAGTGGTACCTGAACAACACCGAGTGGGTGGCGCATGTAAAGAGCGGAAGCTATCAGCAATGGATTGACCAGCACTACAACGATCCTTCGAGTGAATCATGAAGATCCTTCTGCTTGGGAAAAACGGGCAGGTAGGCTGGGAGCTTCAACGTTCACTTGCGCCACTGGGAGATGTGATTGCACTGGATCGTCAAACAGTGGATGGGCTTTGTGGTGATTTGACCGATGTTGAGGCTCTGCGCGAGACGATTCGGCAAGTCAGCCCGGACATCATCGTTAACGCAGCCGCTTACACGGCTGTGGACAAGGCTGAGCACGACGAACCTGAGCTGGCTGATCGTATAAATGGCGACGCCTGTCGGATAATGGCACAGGAAGCTGCATCGTTGGATGCCTGGCTTATTCACTATTCCACGGATTATGTCTTCAATGGCCAAGGGAGCAGGCCTTGGCAGGAAACAGATCCCACGGCACCGGTCAACCACTACGGTGCCAGTAAGCTGGCCGGCGAGCAGGTGATTATCGCATCTGGTTGCAACTACCTGATATTGCGTACGAGTTGGGTATATGGTGCTCGCGGTAATAACTTTGCCAAGACCATGTTACGTCTGGCGAAAGAACGCGAAACATTAAACGTCATTGCCGATCAAATTGGCGCGCCAACTGGGGCGGATCTCATTGCTGATGTCACTGCCCTGGTGATTCGGCGACTGGATGAAGGGGCGGGCTCTAGCGGCATTTATCATTTGGCCGCGAGTGGAGAGGTTTCCTGGCACGGCTACGCCAGTCACGTCATCGATTTCGCCCGTAGCCATGGCGAGCCGTTGATGGTAAGCGCAGTAAATCCCATCGAAACCAATGCTTATCCAACCCCGGCAAAACGCCCGCTGAACTCACGCTTGAATACCCAGAAACTGCGCGATCAATTTTCACTGCATCTGCCGGATTGGCAGAGCGGCGTCACCCGAATGCTTAGGGAAGTAATGAATAAATGACAACAACAAACCGTAAAGGGATCATTCTCGCTGGTGGATCGGGCACTCGGTTGCACCCATTGACGCTCGGTGTATCGAAACAGATGTTGCCGATCTACGATAAGCCGATGATTTTTTATCCGCTTTCAGTGCTGATGCTTGCGGGGATGCGGGAGATCTTGATTATTTCCACCCCCGAAGACCTGCCTTGTTTCAAGAAGCTGCTGGGTGATGGCAGCCTTTACGGTATTCAATTGACCTACGCCGAGCAGCCAAGTCCCGATGGCCTGGCCCAGGCGTTCATTATTGGTGAAGCGTTCATCGGTAACGATCCTTGCTGCCTGATTTTGGGTGACAACATTTTTTACGGGCAACACTTTTCGGATAATTTGCGTTCGGCCACCCATCAAAAGGAAGGCGCAACGGTATTTGGTTATCACGTGTCTGATCCGGAGCGTTTTGGGGTAGTGGAGTTCGATGACTCGGGACGTGCCCTCAGCATCGAAGAGAAACCCGTCGCTCCCAAGTCAAATTACGCCGTCACTGGTCTTTATTTTTACGATAATGATGTGGTTGGCATAGCAAAGAGCATAAAGCCTTCTGCCCGCGGTGAGTTGGAAATCACCGACGTCAATCGTGTCTACCTGGAGCGCAAGAAACTCCGTGTGGAAATGCTCGGCCGCGGTTTTGCATGGCTTGACACAGGGACCCATGATTCTCTTCTGGAGGCCAGCCATTTCGTTCATACCATTGAGCAACGACAGGGCCTTAAAGTAGCTTGCCTGGAGGAGATAGCTTTTACCAATGGCTGGATAAACAGAGCGCAATTGGCTGAGCAGGCTGAACGCCTTAAAAAGACCGGATACGGCCACTATCTTTCCAAGCTTTTGAGTTAATCGATACCCATCCGCACCAGGATTTGTTTCCTGTTGCTTAATAGATCTTAAGTAGCACATCGACGTAGCGACTGCTTAATGACAGTCGCTGTGGAATGGGCAGAAAACTCAAACTCGCTCTCAACAGCGTGCTGAAGTAGATTAAAACAAGGCTTAAAGACTATGCAAAGTGATACTGCGAATAATCAATACGCCAATGAATTTGATGCCTTCCAGATCGCGCGAGCGTTATGGAGCCAGGTGTGGGTCATTATCAGCGTAACCGCTATTGCCGTTGTCCTGGGGCTGATGTATGCGTTTTTCAGCGAGCGAGTCTTTGAAGCCCGCGCCTATCTGGTGCCTCCGACCCAAAGTGATATTGCCGAGTTAAATGCAGGGCGTACCAGGGAATTCGAGCTTGAGCCCTATACCATTGAGCAGGTATATCGTTTATTTGTGCGAAATCTACTCTCCGAGACACTGCGCCAGGAGTTTTTTGAAAGTACGTACCTTCCATCGCTGAGTGAAGATGAAAAAAAACGCTCGCAGGATGCGTTGTACGCCGAGTTCCTGAAGAAACTGAAGGTGACTCCGGTTACGGCTGATGAGGTGGGTCGCTACTCCGTGATTGCCCAGACGGGTAATGCAGAACAGTCAGTGGACTGGGTCAAGAAATATATCAAGCATGCAGAGTTACAAGCAGTCAGCGAAATCACCAAGAACGTTTCATATGAAGCCAAGGTCCGTGCCCAGAATATGGGGCGGGAGATAGATGCAAAGCGTGAAACAGGTGAGGCCATGCGTGCGGATACGTTGGTCAAATTACGAGCGGCGCTAGGTGTCGCTGAGGCGGTTGGCGTGCAGAAACCTACGATGATATTCGATGGTACCCCGAACGCGGCAACCACGAACATGACAGGGGAAATGAGCTTCTTGAGAGGCGTCGAGGCGCTTAAGGCTGAAATAAAAAGCATGGAGGACAGGTCTTCCAATGACGCATTCCTGTCCGGCTTGAGGGACCTTCAAGCCAAGAAGAGCTTTTTTGAAAAGCTGGCAGTCACCCCCCTGAAAATCGATATGTACCGCTATGACGGCAATGTTGAAGTGCCACAAGAGGCTATCAAGCCGAAAAGAACACTTGTTGTGTTGCTGGCATTGGTCCTCGGCCTGATGCTGGGTGTCTTGGCAGCGCTTTCGGTCCATCACCTGGGCGGGAAGTCGGCAAAAAAATCTCCAGGTTATCAAGTCTGAACCCTATTTTGATGTGCCCAGTTGGTTAAGGAAACACTCCATGAAATTGCTAAAAACCGATTTGCAGGACGTAGTGATTATAGAACCGACGGTTTTTAGGGATGATCGGGGCTGGTTTTTTGAAAGTTTTAATGAGCCGCGCTTTCACGACGAGCTCTCAAAGTTAGGTTTGCCCATACCCAGAAGCTTTATTCAAGACAACCATTCCTCCTCGCAAAAGGGCGTTCTTCGTGGCTTGCATTATCAGCTCGCACCCCACGCTCAGGGTAAGTTGGTCAGAGTTGTCTCGGGATCGGCCTATGACGTTGCTGTCGATATTCGCAAGGGGTCGCCCACCTATGGGAAATGGGTGGGTGCCGAGCTAAGCGCAGAAAACCATCGCATGCTGTGGATTCCTGAAGGATTCGCACACGGCTTTGTAGCGTTGGAAGATAACACGCACTTTTTATACAAGACCACGGATGTCTACAGTAAAGAACTTGAGCGCAGCATCAAGTGGGACGACCCTGATTTAGGCATCGACTGGCCTGCTGGGGCTGATTTTATTATCAGTGAAAAAGACAGGCAGGCGAGCCCGTTGAAAGACGCTGATCTTCCAAGTCTGTATACCCCCGGCAGTACTCAAGCGCTGACGCTGGACATCATTGGGGATAGCCGAGGGAGTCTGATCGCCTTGGAAAAGTCGAGTCAGATACCATTTGAGTTTAGACGCGTCTATTATATTTTTGGCACGCAACCTGAGGTCAGCCGAGGGTTTCATGCGCACAAAGATCTTCGTCAACTGGCCGTGTGTGTTTCGGGCAAGTGCCGGATGTTGATGGATAACGGCGTGACGAAGGAAGAGATCTGGTTGGACTCGCCGACAAAAGGTGTTCTGATCAATAATCTTGTCTGGCGGGAAATGCATGATTTTAGCCCGGACTGTGTGTTGGTCGTATTCGCCAGCCATGAATATGACGAAAAAGACTATATTCGAAATTACAAAGAATTTACCAATTTAGTAGCCGCCGCTGCCGTATCCAATGAGGCTGTTTGATCCCGGCTTGCTCTTGAAGCCAGCTGATTTGATCTACACGCAAAGAACAGGTGTTTAATGATTGAGTTTCTAAGTTTGAAAGATGTAAACGCGGCCTACGCTTCCGAACTCAAAGCTGCCTGTGCGCGAGTCATCGATTCTGGCTGGTATATTCAAGGAAAAGAGCTGGAGGCCTTCGAGAGTGATTTTGCGAAGGCGTGTGGCGTGCAATTTTGTCTTGGCGTAGCGAATGGGCTGGACGCGCTGACGCTAACCTTGAGAGCGTGGAAGCTCCTCGGCAGGTTGACCGAAGGCGATGAAGTGATCGTCCCTGCCAACACTTATATAGCGAGTGTCCTGGCCATTACCGAAAATGGCTTGACCCCTGTGCTCGTTGAGCCTGATGAAACCTTGAACATTTCGCCGGCGTTGATAGAGTCTTCTATCGGCCCCAAAACCAAGGCAATTATTCCCGTTCATCTTTATGGTCGCTTGGCTGATATGCCAAGTATCATGAGTATCGCAAAAAAGCATAATCTTTTGGTTTTGGAGGACTCCGCACAGGCGCACGGTGCGAGTATTGACGCAAAAGTGGCCGGTAGTTGGGGCGATGCAGCCGGATTCAGCTTCTATCCAGGGAAAAATCTCGGCGCACTGGGTGATGCTGGGGCGATTACCACGAATGACCCGGAACTGGCTACAGTACTAAAAGCACTACGCAATTATGGTTCTCACGAGAAATACAAGAATATCTACCAAGGTGTCAACAGCCGGCTTGATGAAATACAAGCCGCAATGTTGAGCGTTAAATTAAAATATCTGTCGACTGATATTCAAAGTCGCAGAAAGATTGCGCGTGCGTACAGTGACGGTATCCGTAATGCTGCGATCCGTCTGCCCATCCAGGAAAATGTGTCTCCCTTGGATTTTGAAGGCCATGTCTGGCATCTTTATGTTGTTCGCTGCCAGCACCGTGATGCTTTGCAGAAGCACTTGGCTGCATCAGGTATCCAGACATTGATACATTATCCAATACCTCCGCATAAACAGCTTGCTTACAAAAACTGGAATAGCCAGTCGTTCCCGTTAACCGAGAGGATACACGACGAGGTACTCAGCCTTCCGATTGGTCCCACCATGACCCTCGAAGACGCGAGCGCTGTGATTGATGCCTGCAATAGTTTTAATGGCCTTGGTTGAAGGCTAATGACGCTGATAAAAACAAGTCTGCTTAACGGGGTTGCCGTACTCGTTAAAATGTTGACGTTGCTTGGAATAAATAAAGTCCTGGCCATCTACGTTGGTCCTGTGGGTTATGCAGCGCTTGGGCAGTTTCAAAACGCTATTCAAATGATCACTACTTTTGCCAGTGGTGCTATTAATACAGGTGTTACGAAGTACACGGCGGAATATCATTATAACGAGGACAAGCAGCACGCCGTCTGGCGGAGTGCTGGGACTATAGCCTTGTTAGGCTCACTGCTTTGCAGTGTCGTTATAATGATATTCAGTGATGAGCTGGCGGTTGCATTTCTAAAGAACTCCGACTTTGGCGGTGTCTTCAGATGGTTTGCGGCTACGCTGGTATTCTTTACATTAAATGCGCTTTTGCTGGCGATACTTAACGGTAAAAAAGATCTGCTTCGTTACGTTTTCGCAAATATTGCTGGAAGCGTCTTTGCCTTTCTAGTGACTACGGCTTTATCAATGTATTTCGGCCTGTATGGTGCGTTGATAGCTCTGGCTATTTATCAATCAATTAGTTTTTTTGTGACTCTTGTTATTTGTCTGAAAGCGCCTTGGTTTCGCTTTAACTATATGGTGGGGCGCGTCGATTATGCAGTGGCCAAAAATTTTCTGAAATATACGGCCATGGCCCTTACATCAGCTATTTGCGTACCGGTCAGCCATATCTTCGTGCGAAACTACCTGGGTTCATCATTTGGTTGGGATGCGGCCGGCTACTGGGAAGCCATGTGGCGTCTTAGTGCCGCCTACCTCATGCTCGTAACAACGACCCTCAGCGTTTATTATTTGCCCAGGCTTTCTGAATTGGAAAGCCGGGAAGCGATAAGAGCGGAAGTTCTATTGGGCTACCGTGTCATATTGCCCTGTGCCGCGTTGTGCGGACTGATTATCTTTGTCTTGCGTGACTTCATCATACATGTGTTGTTTACAGCGGATTTCCTGCCCATGAGGAGTCTTTTCGCCTGGCAGATCGTTGGCGATACTCTCAAGATAGGTAGCTGGATCCTTGCTTATGTCATGCTGGGTAAGGCCATGTTCAAGCTCTTTATCTTTTCCGAAGTGCTTTCTGCAATTTCTTTTTATGTCATGACGGTCGTTTTTACAAAATTATTGGGCTTGGAGGGAGTGTCTCTGGCTCACGCGGTGAACTATGCAGTTTACTGGGCGTTGTTAATGCTGTTCGTTACGATGGAGTTGAAGAAAGTGAAAGCTGACGGGCTAGTTGGCTGAATGATTTGCTGGATAATGGTTTTTCTGTTGAGGCGCTTGCGTTGAATATTTATAATCCAAAAGTTTCTGTGATGATCATTACTTACAATCAGCAGCATCTGATTGCGGAAACGATCGAGAGTGTATTGACGCAAGACTATGACAATTTCGAGATTGTGGTAGCAGACGACGCCTCTACAGACGGTACGCGCGAAGTTATTCTGGACTTTTATAATAAATATCCTGATGTGATTGTGCCGGTCTTGAATGAGAAGAATCTCGGCATTACCGGCAACTCCAATGCGGCTTTTTTTGCCTGCAGCGGAGAGCTGGTCGCAGTGCTAGGTGGCGATGATCTGTTTTTACCCGGGAAGTTGAAGGCCCAGGTGGCGCTTTTCGAGGATCCCAAGGTCGTACTGTCTTACCATCCTGTGGATATTTTTAATCACGCTGATGGTGCGTTGATTTTTCGTACCAATACTACTGAAAAAGAGCGAATCAATAACGTCCACGATTTAATATCGAAGGGGGGTATTCCAGGTGCTTCTTCGGTCATGGTTAGACGTTCTGCTTGTCCTACGCACGGCTTCGATCCGCTCTTTCCCGTCGTTTCAGACTGGATCTTTTATATTGAAGTCGCGTTGCAAGGCGAAATTCGTGAACTCCCGGGTGTCTATGGCAAGTATCGTAAGCATGGCCTAGGGGCTAGCGACAGGACATTCGAATTGCTGCAAGAGTCTCTTCTGACCGTCGATCTCATTGCCGAACGTTATGAACATGATCCGGCCATTAGGGAAGCGTGCCAGCAAGGTGGCTACCGTTATCTTCTAGGTGAGCTTTTCAGGCAGGTTGTTAAGAAGAACAAGGCCAATGTCGAGGCGCTGCGTCCGTTATTCCTGAAGTACTCATCCGGAAACAAACGAACAATGACCAATTTGCTTTTTGGGATTCTGCGTCGCCCCATGATTTTCAATGTTGCTTCGGGGGTGCTGCCCCGGCTGAAAAATGCCCTAAAGCGACAGGTATAAACGACTATGCTGAACCCTGCATTTGTTTATATTGCCATGTGGTCGCTGGTCCTGTTGCTGTATTTTTTTGACTTGACCACAAATTTGGTCTCCCCCTCGGCGGTGGGACTGATGGTGATAATCATGAATATGGTCAGCATACTGTTATTGTATTTGCTTTTAAGGGGGCGGAAAAAGATCGAAGTTCCCAGTGAAGCACAGACCGATTTTTATATAAGTGTCGTGTCGCGTTTTTTAATGTTGTTAGGGTGTGTGTGGTTTCTTGGCACCGCTTTCGAGATTTATTATTCGGGGGGCGTGCCTCTTTATTGGCGTTTGGTGGGTATTAATAAACTGTACACCGAGTTCGGTGTGCCTTCCCTCCATGGAGTCATGAATGCCTGCTATCTGCAGGTGCTGTCAATGGCGACTTATTTGTCTATAAAAAAACACTCCAAAAAAATGGCTGTATTGATTCTGGTTCTTTTGCTATGGCCGGTGTTGATGCTGGGCCGCGGTATTCTGCTGAGCGGATTGATTCAGGTCGTTTGTGTTGCGTTGCTACTGACGAAGGTATCCTCTAAGAAGATACTTTCGCTGGCTGTCGTCGCTGTGGCGGTTGTGGTGATTTTTGGCTACCTGGGTGACATGCGGCAAACCTCAAACCCCTTTGCCTATTTGGTATCTGGTCAATCCGGAGAAGTGTTTGATGCCTTGCCCAGCGGTTTTCTCTGGTTTTACGTCTACCTGACAGCCGGGCTCAGTAATTTTTTCCACAACATTGATACTGTGATTCCAAACTGGTCGGTATCCTATTCGATGTCCAATATGCTGCCTTCGATTGTGAAGGCGTATTTTGAGTTGGATGCCAGGAACGATCTGTTCACGTTTGTGGATAACAATTTGAATACCTCTACTATTTATGCGGGTTTCGTATCGGACACCGGGGCTTTGGGTGGCTTTATATTTGTTGCGCTGATTCAATTGGTTTGCTGCTGTGTATACAAGGTCTCGCTCAGGGGGCGACCCTGGGGGATCTTTGCTTATTCGGTAGCCTTTCAGATTCTCGTGTTTTCAATTTTCTATGATATGTTTTTCCTGTTGCCGACATTGTTCCAATTTTTTATCTGCTGTTCTCTGTATGTTTTTGCCGGCCTCCGTTCCGGTAGACATGAAAAATACGCGCGGCAAGACGCACCCTAAGCGCCCATGTCAGACGCAAAGATGTTTTACTGTTGATGGATAGAGGTACCGTTATGAAAAAGATTCTAATCACTGGTGGTGCAGGGTTCATAGGTTCGCACCTCGTTCCCAAACTGTTGAAAACGAACCATACCGTTAGAATTCTGGATCCTCTAACCGTTCAGGTGCATGGCAGTCTACCTGTTGACCTCGATTGGTTGAATGGTGAAGGCATCGAGTTCATTCGCGGAAGTGTCACTTCGCGAGAAGATTGGACAAAGGCGCTTGAAGGCGTTGACGGCATCGTTCATTTGGCGGCAGAAACCGGCACTGGTCAATCGATGTACGAGATTGCCCGCTATAACGAGGTTAACTCCCAAGGCACTGCCTTGATGTTTGACGTTCTGGGCAAGTTACCGGCGCATCGTGTTAAGAGAATTATTCTCTCCTCAAGTCGTTCGGTATATGGAGAGGGGGCCTATATCAACCCTCTCACTCAACAGCGTGTATGCCCGACCGCTCGTTCCGCTGACGCGCTGAGTAAACAAATGTGGGAACCTCTTTGCCCCTTTACAGGCGATGCATTGCAACTTGTACCGACGAAGGAAACGGATCTGATCGCCCCGTCCTCGTTCTATGCGGCGACCAAGTATGCGCAAGAGGATCTTGTCAGGATTGGCAGTCAGTCAATGGGCATAGATTATACGATTTTCCGTTTGCAGAATGTTTACGGTGAGCGACAGTCGCTCAATAATCCGTACACTGGCATATTGTCCATATTTTCCACCAAGATTCGTCGCGATACCGTTCTTCCACTTTTCGAAGATGGCCTCGAGAGCCGCGATTTTGTGCATGTCGATGATGTGACAGATGCGTTGGTTGCGGGTTTGCTTGTTGAAAAATCACCCAATACCGTCGTTAATGTGGGTAGCGGGATTGCCACCTCTGTTAAGGAAGTCGCCGAGGAGTTGACAGTCGCGTTCGGGAAAAAACCGAATGTTCAAGTGACCGGGCAGTTTAGAGTTGGCGATATTCGTCATAATTACGCTGATATTGAACGGTTGAATAAGTTGCTCGGTATTCATCCCAAGATTACGCTGAAAGAAGGTCTCAAGCGCTTCGCTGAGTGGGTGCTCCAGCAGCCGTTGCCAGAGGATCAGCTGGAAAAGGCTAATCAAGAATTACGCGCTCGAAAGTTGATGAATTAAGGAGCTCGCCATGGAGCAGGACAACCCGGGTTTGTGGCGTCTGTTGTGCGCAGACATTGAGAGGCAGAGGGCACTATTCAAGGCTCCTGCGACCAGGTCAAAGATGAAGTTGGTGTTGGCTATGGTTTCTCCTAGATTTGCTCCCGTGCTGCTCTACAGGCTAGCATATTCAATGAATTCCAACGGGCTGAAAATAATCGGCCGGTTTTTTTCCTTGTTGAATTACACCGTCTTTGGGATAGAAATAGCGGTTGCCTGCAAAATTGGTCCGGGCCTGTTTTTCCCCCATACCCAGGGAACCGTTATCGGTGCTGTCAGCGTAGGCGCAAACGCTGTTATCTATCAAGGCGTGACGCTGGGCGCCAAGGATCTGGATTTTACCTACGACGCGGACCACCGTCCCGTTATTGGTAACGATGTGGTAGTCGGTGCCGGGGCGAAAGTGCTGGGGGGGATAACGGTGGGCGATAATGTTACGGTGGCCGCCAACTCGGTGTTGCTGACGAGCATGCCGGCAAATGTCATCGTCGCCGGCATGCCTGCAAAAATCGTTAAACAGCGAGCGACGTTGGTGTGAATGAATTGTTAAAGAATAAAAACGTCTTATACGTGGCTCCGATGTTTTTTGGTTATGAGTCCGAGATAAAGGGAGAACTGGAGCAACAGGGCGCCAGCGTCACTTTTCTATTGGACCGTCCATTCGAATCGCCTTTTCTAAAGGCGCTCACAAAGTTTCGTCACGCGTGGGTAATCGGCGCTGCCGATCGATATTATGAACGACAGATGAGCTCCGTTCATACGGAGTTTGACTACGTTTTTGTTGTCAATGGACAGACGCTCTCTGCGAAAACACTTTCTGCGTGGCGTGAACGGTATCCAAAGGCAAAATTTATCCTATATATGTGGGATTCTTTTTCCAATCGACAACAGACGCTTCATAATCTAAAGTATTTTGATAGTGTGTTTACCTTCGATAAAAATGATGCTGAAAAGTACAATGTCAATTTTCGACCTTTATTTTTTTCTGCGGGTTTTAATGCTGTCGTCGAGACGAAGACAGAATACGATATAAGTTTTATTGGTACAGCACACACCGATCGGTTTTTTATTGTCGATAAAATAGATCGCCAATTGGATGCGTCAACAAGAAGATATTGGTATCTTTACTTGCAGGCCAACTGGGTTTATTGGTTCTATCGCTGCTTTAATCGCGCCTATCGGAATGCCAGGAAAAGTAATTTCAAATTCGCGTCGATACCCAAGTCTGAGGTTCAGCGTGTTTTTAACGTTTCAAATGCGATACTCGATATAGAGCATCCTCAGCAGACGGGGTTGACCATGCGTACGTTGGAAACATTAGGGGCAAGGAAGAAGCTGGTTACCACCAATGCAAGCGTTAAACAGTACGATTTTTACGCTGAAGATAATATTCTTGTCATTGATCGTTGGGAACCCGTTATCAGCAAGGCGTTTCTTGAACGGCCTTATAGGGCTGTTGATCCTCATATTTATCATCGCTATAGCCTGGCCGGCTGGCTTGATGAAATTATTATGCTGGTGAACAAAAAATGAAAATCCTAGTGACGGGGGCAAGTGGCTTTATTGGGCGTTCTTTGTGTCTTGATCTTCAGGCAAAGGGGTTTGCCGTGCGTGCGCTTATGCGCAAGCCTTCGGCGGCCGCCGCAGATTATGAATGCCTGTTCGGTGAGCTGGACAATGAAGAGTTCCTTTCCGAAGCGTTGTCTGGCGTAGATATCGTTGTCCATCTCGCGGGCAGGGCGCATCAATTTGGCAAAGCCGCCAAGGATGTCTCGGCGATGTTCAAGGTGAACAGAGACTTCACCTTGAGGCTCGCCTCCATTGCGGAGCAGCGCGGAGTCAAGCGCTTTATTTTCGTCAGTTCTATTGGTGTCAACGGGGTCGAAACCGGATTAGCGCCTATTGACGAAACCAGCCCTGCCACCCCCGTCAAGGATTATGCTTTATCCAAGTACGAGGCCGAAGTCGCCCTCAGCCGTGCATACATAGAGGGTGCCAGTGGGATGGAATTGGTTATTATCCGTCCGCCCCTTGTTTATGCGGCCAATGCGCCGGGTAATTTCCAACGTCTGTTGAAACTCGTCAGGAGCGGTTTGCCCTTGCCCTTTTCTGGGGTCGCCAACCGAAGAAGCATGATCTCTCTTGATAATTTGACTGATTTTATACGCGTGTGCGCCATTCATCCCGATGCCGCTGGAGAGTTATTTCTTGTATCCGACGGTGACGACCTCGCCTTGCCGGAAATCATTGATGCTCTTTCTGTTGGCATGGGGAAGCGGCCCCGGGTTTTCTATTTTCCTGTCAAGCTCATTTATGCGGCCGGCCAGCTCGTCGGTAAGCGTGCTTTGGTAACCCAGTTGTGTGGATCTTTCGTTGTCAACCCCGCAAAGGCGATGAAACTATTAGGGTGGACACCACCTTTTTCTTCTCGCAATGAGCTTGTCAGGTCGGCACGGGAGTTTATGTTGTCCGCAGAAAAGTGTCGTTCAAGACCGGAACAGTCTGAATAAAGGAGTTTTTAATGCTGTGGTTCGTTTTGCCGGTTATCGCGATTGCTTCCTTCCTGCTGACCTGGGTCCTGCGTCGGTATGCATTGGCTCGCAGTCTTATAGACGTACCTAACGCCCGCAGTTCCCATACTGCACCCACGCCCAGAGGCGGCGGGGTGGCAATTGTCCTATGCTTTTTCGCAGCGGTGGCGGCATCGTTTTTCCTGGGCATCCTGCCATTGAATCCGGTCGCGGCGCTCTTAGGGGCAGGATCGTTGGTGGCTATCCTGGGTTTTCTGGATGATCATGGGCATATTGCTGCCAGATGGCGCCTGTTGGGTCACTTTATCGCCGCGTTTTGGGCGTTATACTGGGTCGGTGGCCTTGCACCGCTTTCCATGTTCGGCATGAACGTGGAGTTTGGTGTTTTTGGTTATGTGGTTGCGGCGTTGTTCCTGGTCTGGATGTTGAATCTTTATAATTTTATGGATGGTATCGACGGGATCGCCAGTGTCGAGGCTATAACGGTCTGCCTGAGTGCTGCGCTGCTAGGTGGGTTGCAGGGTGCTGGCAACTTTGTCGGTCCGTTGTTGCTTGCCAGTGCTGTGCTGGGCTTCCTGTGCTGGAATTACCCGCCTGCGAGGATTTTCATGGGCGATGCCGGGAGTGGTTTCCTGGGTATCACGTTGGGCATTTTTGCACTTCAGTCTGCCTGGATATCGTCTGATCTGTTTTTTGCCTGGCTGATCTTGCTCGGCGTTTTTATCGTGGATGCAACAGTGACGCTGATTCGCCGTCTACTGAGAGGAGAAAAGCTCTACGAAGCTCATCGCAGCCATGCCTACCAATTCGCCTCGCGGCATTACAAGCAACATTTGCCTGTGACATTGACAGTGGGAGCACTTAATCTGCTGTGGCTGCTGCCTATGGCTTTTCTGGTGGTCGAGGGGGTTGTGCAAGGCGTTGTTGGGGTACTGGTAGCGTATGTACCTTTGATTTTATTGGCACTGAAGTTTCGAGCTGGCTTGGCAGAGGGTACTCAGCAGAAACTGGTTTAGGTTTCTGGCCTCTGGATCTTCATCGAGAAGAGACTGACTGTTCAGCCGTTTTATTAGGTACCCAAAGGATTTATGGATAAATTACGAACTTTCTTGCTGGAGCTATCGCGCCGGCAGAAGCGCTTGATTCAAGTGTCTGCGGATATCGTTCTGGTCTGGTTGGCGCTGTGGCTTTCGTTTGTGGTGCGTTTGGGCGTCGATGCGCTGATCAATCCATTCACTGCCCATCAGGTTCTGTTCCTGAGTGCGCCGGCCATCGCGATTCCGTTGTTTATCCGTTTTGGAATGTACCGCGCGGTGATGAGGTACTTTGGCAATGACGCACTTATCGCCATCATCAAGGCTGTCAGCCTCTCTTCGTTGATTCTGGGGATCGTCGTCTTCTGGTACAGCAATCATCAGAACATTGTGCCCAGGTCGATCATCTTCAACTATTGGTGGCTTAGTCTGATCATGATTGGCGGACTGCGCCTGGCGATGCGTCAGTACTTCCTGGGCGACTGGTTCACGGCGGCGCAGCATGTTCCTTTCACGAATCGTGACGATGGATTGCCAAAGGTCGCCATCTATGGCGCAGGTGCTGCCGGTAACCAATTGGTAGCTGCACTGCGTATGGGGCGTGTCATGCGTCCGATAGCGTTTATCGACGACGATAGCAGTATCGCCGATCGGGTGATCGCGGGTCTGCAGGTCTACAAACCCAAAAACATTCAGCGCATGATCGATGTCACGGGGGCTCAGGAAATTCTACTGGCCATTCCCTCGGCAAACCGGGTAAGGCGTCGTGAGATCTTGGGCTTCCTCGAAGGCTTCCCCCTTCACGTACGCAGTATTCCCGGCTTTATGGACTTGGCAAGCGGGCGCGTAAAAGTTGACGACATTCAGGAAGTCGATATCGCCGATCTGTTAGGCCGTGATGCAGTACCGGCCCAGGAGAGCTTGCTCGAGCATTGCATCAAGGAGCAGGTGGTTATGGTGACGGGCGCCGGAGGGTCGATCGGCTCGGAACTGTGCCGCCAGATACTTGAATTGCGCCCGTCGACATTAATAATGTTCGAACATAGCGAGTTCAATCTGTACAGCATCTTGTCCGAGTTGGAGCAGCAGGTTGCCAGGAAGTCCCTTTCCGTACGTCTTTTGCCGATCCTGGGTTCAGTAACCAACCCGCGTAAACTGCTTGACGTGATGAATGTATGGCAAGTGAACACTGTCTACCATGCAGCAGCCTATAAACACGTTCCTATAGTCGAACATAATATTGCCGAAGGTGTTCTGAACAACGTCATTGGTACATTGAATACCGCCCAAGCGGCTCTGCAGGCAGGGGTTGCCAATTTTGTTTTGATTTCCACAGACAAGGCTGTACGTCCTACCAACGTCATGGGCAGTACCAAACGTCTGGCAGAGCTAACGCTGCAGGCGCTTAGCCGGGAAATAGCACCGGTGCTTTTTGGCGATAATGCCAACGTATCACGTGTCAATAAAACCCGTTTCACGATGGTTCGTTTCGGTAATGTTCTCGGCTCGTCAGGTTCGGTCATCCCTTTGTTCCATAAGCAGATAAAGTCAGGTGGACCGCTGACCGTCACTCATCCGAAAATCACCCGATATTTCATGACGATCCCAGAAGCTGCACAACTGGTTATTCAGGCCGGGGCCATGGGGATGGGGGGGGATGTTTTCGTATTGGACATGGGAGAACCGGTCAGGATCGTCGAACTGGCCGAGAAGATGATTCATCTGTCGGGCTTCAGTGTGCGTTCGGAAAAGAACCCCCATGGAGACATTGCCATAGAGTTCACGGGGCTGCGGCCTGGAGAGAAGTTGTACGAAGAGTTATTGATTGGCGATAACGTAGTGCAAACTTCTCATCCGATGATTATGAGTGCCAATGAAGACTTCATACCTTGGGATGCGTTGAAGGGTAAATTGGCTGAGTTGATCACCGCCGTCGAGACTGACGATTATTCGCGTGTACGCCAGTTGTTGCGCGATACAGTCAGTGGTTATGCACCCGATGGAGAAATAGTGGACTGGATCCACCAGCAAAGACGACGCGACCCTTGATCAAGACTGAGCGTTCACTGGTCAGGGTAAGCAACGGTCTCTGCCCCGCTTGTTCTTGAACGATGATAAAGACGTTCGATAAATGCGCAGGGCACACCTTCAGGAAAATTGAGGATGTGCCCATTCTGTTTGGGTGCCGAAACCGTCCAAAGGCTCGTTCAAGCCTGGTTTTGGCCTTCATCCTTGCGCTGCAGTATCTTTGCTGGGTTACCCACCACCGTGACATTGGCGGGCACTGAACGGGTGACCACCGCCCCTGCGCCAATCATCGCGTTCTCCCCAATAGTTATTCCTGGAAGAATAGTGCAATTGGCGCCCAAGGAGGCGCCTTTGCTTATTACGGTTCTGTCGAAGCTTTCAGGATAGACCTTGCTTCTCGGAAAGCGGTCATTGGTGAATGTGGCGTTGGGACCAATAAACACATCGTCTCCGATGGAAACACCATCCCACAGCTGAACACCGCATTTGATTGTTACCCGGTCTCCTACGACGACGTCGTTTTCGATGAACACGTGGTCGCAGATATTGCAGTCCTGGCCGATTTTGGCCCCGGGTAGCAAGTGGGTGAAGGCCCAAACCCGAGTGCCTTTGCCTATCTGGGAGGTTTCGCATAAAGCGTGGGAATGCACGAAGTAATCTTTATGATCGCTCATTGTTATCCGTTCCATTGGATGGTTGGAACACCACCCTGTGTTGGCAAGTTTCGTTAGATTATTGGCTTATAAGCCATTGATCCAGCGGCTGATAATAAAGTAACTGCTCAAATTTTTCTGTGCTACAGGCAAAGCGAAAGAGTCATGGCGATTGATAAACTCGGGAGCAGGGGCCCTTGCAGGGGATTTCGCAGCTCGAAGTAGGTGGCCTTAGCTTGAGCATCGATGTGTTTTTGCCGTCACCGTTTCGCTCGCGTGGGATGCGATTGACCTACCCATTCGCGTGAGCCCCTGAAAGTCTAATACGCCTCGTTATTACATTTTTTGCAATGGTCGCCTTTTTGACAGCCCTCAATCATCGCCTAAGTTTGGAATGCAGCGTCACAAAGCTGCTTCCTCTTGACGGTATCAAGGAGCTTCATTTTATGCGTAAAGGATATTTTTACCCGCTGATTTTTGCCCTCCTGGCCAATGCCTCAGTCGCGGTAGGCGCGACCGCAGTGGTCAAGCCCGAGGTGGCAATGCCTCCTGTGGTGCAGAGCTCGGTGTCTTCGCAAGAGGGCAAGGTGGATTTAAACCAGGCAGATGCTACGACGCTTCAGCGTGAGCTGACTGGGATAGGTAAGGCGAAGGCTGATGCAATTGTTGCATATCGTGAAAGTAATGGCGCTTTTTCGTCAGTCGAAGAGTTGCTGGAGGTCAAGGGCATTGGTAAAGCAATCCTGGACAAAAATCGGGATAAACTGGAAGTGAATTGAGCTGAATCGAAAGGAATGGCCAGTCGATGGGACTGGCTTTTTCCGTTTTATCGATAGCGGGCTGCGTGGGTTCGCTCTTTGAGTGAATTGATCCACTTTTTTGCCGCTTATAGGCCATTCAAACTGAAGCATGACGCTGGACTCGACCTCACCGTTCATATCCCGTTGGATGAGCAGCCTCATAGCCTCATCGGCCGCTCGCTAACAGGCGATCAAGGAGCCTTGCCATGTACAAAGACTACCCAGCTGCCTACCAGGTCAGCAAAGGTTCCGCCCTCCAGGTGGACAAGCCTTTCTACGACCGAATCCGTACCCGGCAGGACCAGCGCACGCTGATCGAGCAGTTCGAAGTCCCCATTCGCACTGGCCGTGCCTGGCATGTACCCGCCGGGCACGTCTTTCGTGTCACCACGCCGCAGGGCCCGCAGGTCGGCGACTTCAACGTCTGGAACGCCCACGACCCGCGGGAGCGATTGTGGGCCGCGCGTACCCGGCAGTTGCAGGGCGCCCATGTCAGTACCCACGACCGTTTGTGGTCGAACTTGCCGTTCCTGCGGCCGCTGGTGACCATCACCGACGACAGCCTGGCCGGTTATGGCATCGATGAGCACGGGGGGCGGTTGCACGATCTGCTGGGCACGCGTTGCGACCCTTACGTCAACAAGATGCTGACCGGCGAGGATTTCCACCATCACTGCCATTCGAACCTGACTCGCGCGGTGTTGCCCCACGGCTTGACCGAGTTCGATGTACACGACGTGCTGAATATCTTCCAGTGCACCGGGCTGAACCATGACGACATGTACTTCATGAAGGCCTGTCCGGCACAGAAAGGCGATTACCTGGAGTTCTTTGCCGAAATTGATCTGTTGTGCGCCCTGTCCACCTGCCCGGGCGGTGACCTGTCACTGGCCATGTGGGGGCCGGATGCGCAGGATCCATTGAGCGTCTGTCGGCCACTGGGGGTGGAGATCTATCGGTTGGACGACGCATTGTTGGAAGGCTGGAGCCAGCCTGAGCGGGCGGCGTACAAGGGGTTGCATGGCTTGCACATTGCCAGGGCGGATTGGGAGAAGTAACGCAGTAGGCGGACAGGACGCGGCCTTCTGTGGCGAGGGGATTTATCCCCGCTGGGGCGCGCAGCGGCCCCTTTTAAAACCCACCCAGTCGATCAGATAGACCGCGTGACAGGTTTTGGGGCTGCTGCGCAGCCCAACGGGGATAAATCCCCTCGCCACAAAAGTTTTGTGTCAGGCAGCACTCCACAGTGTTGTGCCAGCCAGCAGCCAGCACTCAACGATCCTTGGCCTCCTTCGCGTCCATCTCGGCGTTGCGCTCGGCAACACGCTTGCGTTGTTCGTCCGTCAACTCGACCTTGTTGGCGGTGTCGCGCAGCATCATCAGACCACCAACGATCGAGCCGATTGCAACAATCAGAATCAACCAGGCATACCAGGGCATAGGGCTCTCCTTGAGGGCGCGGCCAGTGGGCGTCTGTTCGCCAATCTGCCGCGCCTACCACTTATGAGCGAAGCTCGTTCGCAGTGGTTCCATACTACGCCCGTTCGGCCGGCTTCACCTCAAGGCCCGGTCAGCATTGCATCGGCTGGAGCCGCCGCTCGCAGTTGTGCGGTCAGGGTGAAGTAGACGAAGCCCGCCGCCATGAACGCGACGAAGATCAGGCCGATCAGCGCATTGAACCAGGCCATCGCCACCAGGCATACCACCGCCAATACCAGGGCGATTCCCGGTACGAGAGGGTAGCCCGGCGCGCGGAAGGTGCGCTCCAGGTTGGGCTCGGTTTTGCGCAGTTTGAACAGGCTGAGCATGCTCATGATGTACATGACGATCGCACCGAACACCGCCATGGTGATCATCGCGGCGGTCAGGGTCATGCCGCCGAGGTTGATCAGGCCGTCGCTGTAGATAGCGGCAATGCCGATCAGGCCTCCGGCGATGATGGCGCGGTGTGGCGTCTGGAAGCGTGAGAGCTTGGCCAGGGAGGCGGGCAGGTAGCCGGCGCGCGCCAGGGCGAAGAACTGCCGCGAGTAGCCCAGGATGATGCCGTGGAAACTCGCCACCAGGCCGAACAGGCCGATCCACACCAGCATGTGCAACCAGCCGGAGCTTTCGCCGACCACGGTTTTCATGGCCTGTGGCAGCGGGTCGTTGATGTTCGACAGGGTGCGCCAGTCACCGACGCCGCCGGCGAAGAACATCACTCCCATCGCCAGCACCACCAGGGTCAGGATGCCACTGATGTAGGCCTTGGGGATGGTGCGTTTCGGGTCCCTGGCTTCTTCGGCCGCCATGGCCGCGCCTTCGATGGCCAGGAAGAACCAGATGGCAAACGGGATGGCGGCGAACATTCCGGCAATGGCAGGGGCACCGAATACGTCGGAGCCGGCCCAGCCGTTCAAGGCGAAGTGACTGAAGCTGAAGGCCGGGGCCACGACGCCCATGAACACCAGCAACTCGGCCACCGCCAGGACGCAGACGATCAGTTCGAACGTCGCGGCCAGCTTGACCCCGAGGATGTTCAGGCCCATGAACACGATGTAGGCGCCAACCGCCGCGTGCTTGGGGTCCAGGGCCGGGAATTGCACGTTCAGGTAGGCCCCGATGGCCAAGGCAATGGCGGGCGGCGCGAAGACGAACTCGATCAGCGTCGCCAGCCCGGCGATCAATCCGCCTTTCGCGCCGAAGGCACGACGGCTGTAGGCAAACGGTCCGCCGGCATGGGGAATGGCCGTGGTCAGTTCGGTGAAGCTGAAGATGAAGCAGGTGTACATGGCCGCGACCATGAATGACGTCACCAGAAAACCCAGTGTTCCGGCCACGCCCCAGCCGTAGCTCCAGCCGAAATACTCGCCGGATATCACCAACCCGACGGCGATCCCCCATAAATGCAGGGTGCCCAGCGTGGGTTTGAGTTGTGTGTTCATCGGTGGCTCCCCTCGATCCATAGCAAAAGCGCTGGGGAAGGCAGTGCAGTGGGCGTGCCAGTGTGTCGGGGGCGGTCGCAACGGGTGAAATCCTGTCGTATCGGGGATGTTCCTTGCTTGATGTGCCCCTGTTGTGCGCCAGTTGAGGGCGTTGGCGCTGATGGTGCCGCCTTCGCGGGCAAGCCCGCTCCCACACTGGACTTGCGCTGAGCAGTCGGCGGGCTGGCTCGCGAAGAAGCCCGCCCAACCATCGATTCAGCCGTTTTTTTACAGATTCTTTATCCCCCAACCGCTCTCTCGATCTCGTTCCTTTACGCACGCCGTGCCGACAATCACTCCACACACGGCACGACGCCGTACGACGGAGAAATCCCATGAGTGTTCTGGACGGGGTGTCGCTGCTGTTGGCAGTGGCGCTGTTCATTTACCTGCTGGTTGCGCTGTTGCGCGCGGATCGGAACTAGGAGCGGCTATGCACGGTTATGATTTCGGGCTGATCCTCGCTTTTTTCGCCCTGGTGCTGATTCCAGCACCGTTGCTGGGGCGTTTTTACTACCGGGTGATGGAGGGCCAGCGTACCTGGCTCTCTCCGATTCTCGGGCCCGTGGAGCGGGGTTGCTATCGGCTGGCAGGCGTTGATCCCGGCGCTGAGCAGAGCTGGCAGAAATACACCCTGGCCTTGCTCGCGTTCAACCTGGCGGGCTTTGTGCTGTTGTTTGCGATTCTTCTGTTTCAAGGGCATCTGCCGCTCAACACCGAACAACTGCCGGACATGGAATGGACCCAGGCTTTCAACACGGCCGTGAGTTTCATGACCAACACCAACTGGCAGTCCTACAGTGGCGAGGCGTCGGTGAGCTACCTGAGCCAGATGGTCGGCCTGACGGTGCAGAACTTTGTCAGCGCCGCCACCGGCCTGGCGGTGCTGGTAGCGTTGTGTCGCGGGATCGGGCGCAAGTCCGCCGCGACGCTGGGCAACTTCTGGGTCGACATGACCCGCGCCACCCTTTACGGGCTGTTGCCGTTGTGCCTGCTGTTGGCGCTCTTCCTGGTGTGGCAGGGCGTGCCGCAGACCTTCGCTCACTATGTGCATGGGATGACCCTGCAGGGCGCCGATCAGGTGATCCCGCTGGGGCCGGCGGCCAGCCAGATTGCGATCAAGCAATTGGGCACCAACGGTGGTGGGTTCTTCGGCGTCAACTCGGCGCACCCGTTCGAGAACCCGACGGCCTGGAGCAACCTGTTCGAGCTCGCGTCGATCATCCTGATTCCTGCCGCGCTGGTGTTCACCTTCGGCCATTACGTCAAGGACCTGCGCCAGAGCCGGGCAATCATCGCCTGCATGCTGGTGCTGTTTCTGATCGGTGGTGCCACGTCGCTGTGGGCCGAGTACCAGCCCAACCCGACCTTGAACAACCCCGCCGTCGAACAAACCGCGTCGCTGGAAGGCAAGGAAGCGCGCTTCGGGACCACCGCGACGGTGCTCTGGTCGGTGACTACCACGGCGGCCTCCAATGGCTCGGTCAACGGCATGCACGACAGCCTCAACCCGCTGAGCGGCATGGTTGCGCTGGTGAACATGATGGTCGGCGAGGTGATTTTCGGCGGTGTCGGCGCAGGGCTCTACGGCATGTTGCTGAACGTGCTGATCGCGGTGTTCCTGTCCGGGTTGATGATCGGCCGCACACCGGAATACCTGGGCAAGAAGCTCGGCGCCCGGGAAGTTCAGTTGCTGGTGGTCACCCTGCTGGTGATGCCGGTGAGTGTGCTGGTGCTGGGCGCCATCGCCGCAAGCCTGCCCGGGCCGGCAGCCGCGGTGAGCAACCCGGGTGCCCACGGTTTCAGCCAGTTGCTGTACGCCTACACCTCGGCGGGGGCGAACAACGGCTCGGCCTTTGGTGGGTTCAGCGCCAATACCCCTTTCCACAACCTGATGCTGGGCCTGGGCATGTTGATCGGTCGTTTCGGCTACATCCTGCCGGTGCTGGCGTTGGCCGGTAGCCTGGCACTGAAGAAAACCGCGCCGATCGGGCAGAACAGCTTCCCCACCCACGGCCCGCTGTTCGTCACTTTGTTGACCGTGACGATTCTGCTGGTGGGCGGCCTGACCTTCCTGCCGACCCTGGCCTTGGGGCCGATCGCCGAACACCTGAGCATGGGCTTCTGAGGAATTGATGATGAATATGCCGATGAGCAAAGCCGTCGTCGCCAAGACGTCGGACCCCCTGAAAACCAACTTCTCGTCCTTGTGGCGGCCAGCGCTGGTGCAAGCGTTCGTCAAGCTCGACCCACGCCAGTTGCACCGGGCCCCGGTGATGCTGGTGGTGGAACTGACCGCTATCCTCACCACTGTGCTGTGCTTCGTTCCCGACACGGCGGTGCCGACGTTCGTCGCCGTGCAGATCGCTCTGTGGCTGTGGTTCACCGTACTGTTCGCCAACTTCGCCGAAGCCTTGGCCGAGGGGCGCGGCAAGGCGCGGGCCGACAGCCTCAAGGCCGGCAGCGAAGGCCTGAGCGCACGGCGCCAGACCGCCAACGGATTTGAAGTGGTGCCCGCTACCCGTCTGCGCAAGGGCGACGTGGTGCGTGTCGCGGCCGGGGAGATGATTCCCGGGGACGGCGAGGTGATCGAAGGCATCGCTGCCGTCAACGAGGCGGCGATCACGGGTGAGTCGGCGCCGGTGATCCGCGAGTCCGGCGGCGATCGTTCGGCGGTCACCGGCAACACTCGGCTGGTCTCCGACTGGTTGCTGGTGCGCATTACCAGCAACCCTGGCGAGTCCACCCTGGACCGCATGATCGCCCTGGTGGAGGGAGCCAAGCGCCAGAAAACCCCGAACGAAGTGGCACTGGACATCCTGCTGATTGGCCTGACGTTGATCTTCCTGCTGGTGGTGGTGACGCTGCAACCCTTCGCCCATTTCGCCAACGGCAGCCTGCCGCTGGTGTTCCTGGTGGCACTGTTGGTCACCCTGATTCCCACCACCATCGGTGGGCTGCTGTCGGCCATCGGCATCGCCGGCATGGATCGGCTGGTGCGCTTGAACGTGATCGCCAAGTCCGGTCGCGCGGTGGAGGCGGCGGGGGACGTGCATGTGCTGATGCTGGACAAGACCGGCACCATCACCTTTGGCAACCGACGCTGTGCCGCGGTGCATGCCGCCCCTGGGGTGAGCGCCAGGGAGTTGGCCGAAGGTACGCTGTTTGCCTCGCTGGCCGACGATACGGCCGAAGGCAAGTCTATCGTCGAGTATCTGCGAGGCCTGCATCCGCTGCCCGAACCTGGCCTCGAGTCGCTGACCGCCGTGCCGTTCAGCGCCGAAACGCGCTTGTCCGGGGGCGATTACCAAGGGCGCATTTATCGAAAGGGCGCCGTGGATTCGCTGCTGGATTTCATCGGTATGCCACGCAGCGAGTTGCCGGCGGCATTGGCCCGGGAAGTCGACAAAATCGCTCAGAGCGGTGGCACGCCGTTGTTGGTGTGCATGGACGGCAAGCTGCTGGGTGTCATTCATCTCAAGGACGTGGTCAAGCCAGGCATTCGCGAACGCTTCGCCGAGTTGCGCAAGTTGGGCATCCGCACGGTGATGGTGACGGGGGACAACCCGCTGACCGCCGCCGCGATTGCCGCAGAGGCAGGCGTCGACGACGTGCTGGCCGAGGCCACGCCGGAGAAAAAACTGGCGCGCATCCGCCATGAGCAGAATGACGGTCGGCTGGTGGCGATGTGCGGCGACGGTGCCAACGACGCCCCGGCCCTGGCCCAGGCCGATGTCGGCATGGCCATGAACGACGGCACCCAGGCGGCGCGGGAAGCGGCCAACATGGTCGACCTCGACAGCGACCCGACCAAGTTGCTGGACGTGGTGCAGATCGGCAAGGAATTGCTGGTGACCCGTGGTGCGCTGACGACGTTCTCCATCGCCAACGACATCGCCAAGTATTTCGCGATCCTGCCGGCGCTGTTCGCCTCGATTTATCCACAGCTCGGCGTGTTGAACGTGATGCACCTGAGCAGCCCGCAAAGCGCGATTGTGTCGGCCATTGTCTTCAACGCCCTGATCATCGTGGTGCTGATCCCCCTGGCCTTGCGCGGCGTACGGGTGCAAGCGGCGAACGCGGCGGCCTTGTTGCGGCGCAACCTGCTGATCTATGGCCTGGGTGGGATCGTGGTGCCGTTCGTGGGGATCAAGCTGATCGACATGGCGTTGACGGCGTTGAGGCTGGTTTGAGGTGACTGCACTTCTGGCAGGCGCCCTCGCCACACCTGTGTGTTCTGATTCGAGGAGTTTGAAATGTCCACTCTGATACGCCCGGCCCTGAGCCTGATTCTGCTGATGACCCTGGTCACCGGTGTCGCTTACCCACTGGTGGTCACGGGCGTGGCGCAAGTCGCGTTTCCCGCCCAGGCCAACGGCAGCCTGGTGAGGGATGCCGAGGGCAAGGTCCGCGGCTCGTTGTTGATCGCCCAGGACTTCACGGGCGATGCCTGGTTTCATCCACGGCCATCGGCCGCGGCCTTCGCCACGGTCGCCAGTGGCGCGAGCAATCTGTCGCCCAGCAATCCGGCCCTGGCGGCACGAGTGATCGCCGACGCCGAGAAGTTGCAGGTGCCCGGCGCAGGCCCAGTGCCGCTGGCGCTGCTGACCACCTCCGGCAGTGGCTTGGACCCGCACTTGCCACCGAGCGCAATTGCCTATCAACTGGCGCGTGTCGCTGCGGCGCGCAACCTGCCGGTCTCGACGCTGGAGCAACTGCTCGATGCCCATGTCGAGCAACCCCTGGTGGGGCCGCCGGTGGTGAATGTCCTGGCGCTGAACCTGGCGCTGCAAAAGCTGTAAACCCTGTGGGAGCGAGCTTGCTCGCGATGGCTTTGTATCAGTCGGCCTGAGTGGCGACTGTCCCACCGCCATCGCCAGCAAGCTCGCTCTCACAAGGGCTTGATTAATGCCTGAACGAGACCCCCAACATGAGCGATTCCGGCCGCGCCGACGCACTGTTAGCCCATCTACCGCGCAACGGCCGTGGCCGGCTCAAGGTCTTTCTTGGCGCGGCGCCCGGCGTCGGCAAGACCTACGCCATGCTGCAAGCGGCCCACACCCAACTGCGCCAGGGCGTGAAGGTGATTGCCGGTGTGGTCGAGACCCACGGACGCAGTGAAACCGAAGCGCTGTTGGGCGGCCTGCCGCAGCAGCCGCTGGTGCGTTCGGAGTATCGCGGCGTGATGCTCGAGGAGATGGACCTCGACGGTCTGCTCGCGGCCCGGCCGGCCCTGGCCCTGGTGGATGAGCTGGCCCACAGCAACGCCCCGGGCAGCCGCCACCTCAAGCGCTGGCAAGACATCCAGGACCTGCTCGCCGCCGGTATCGATGTCTACACCGCCGTCAACGTCCAGCACCTGGAAAGCCTCAACGACCAGGTGCGCGGCATCACGGGCGTGCAGGTGCGCGAGACGCTGCCGGACTGGGTCCTGCAGGAGGCCGACGAGTTGCTGCTGATCGACCTGCCGCCGCGCGAGCTGCTGGAGCGCCTGCGCGATGGCAAGGTCTACGTACCGGAACAGGCTCGCGCGGCCATCGACGCCTTCTTCACCCAGACCAACCTGACCGCCTTGCGCGAGCTGGCCATGCAGACCGCCGCTGCCCAGGTCGATAACGATCTGGCCCAGGGCTATCGGCAACTGGGCCAGGCCGCTCCGGCGGTACGCGGGCGATTGCTGGTGGGCGTGGACGGTGACCTCCAGGCGGAGCGTCTGGTACGCCACGCCAGTCGCGTCGCCCAGCGGCGGCATTTGCCATGGAGCCTGGTGCACGTGGACAACGGCAGTGTCCACGACGAAGCCTCGCGCCAGCGCTTGCAGAATGCTCAGCAACTGGCCGAACGCCTGGGTGGCGAAGTGGTGTTGCTGCGGGCCGCGGAGGTGGCTCGGACACTGATCCAGCATGCCAGCGAACGTCGCGCCACACTGTTGCTGGTGGGCCAGTCCAGCCCCCGTCTGCGTCGACGTTGGCTGGGCGGTGGCCTGGCCTCACGGCTGCTGCGCGATGCCCGAGGCCTGGAAATCAACGTGCTGGACGGCGACGAACAACCGCGCCCGGCTCGTGTGCGTTCAAGCCGCGTGCAGACCGGCTTCGATTACGCGCTGGCATTGGTCGCGACAGTCATGGCCAGTGCCCTGGCTTGGGGGATCTCGGGGGTGTTGGCGTTGCCCAATATTTCCCTGGTGTTCCTGATGGCGGTGTTGCTGGTGGCCGTGCGCAGCAGCCTCGGCCCGGCGCTGGCTTGCGCGGCGCTATCGTTCCTGGCCTACGACTTCCTGTTCATCCCGCCCAATTTTTCCCTCACCATCCAGCGCGAAGAAGATGTGCTGACCCTGGTGTTCTTTCTCTTGATGGCCGCGTTGACCGGCAACCTGGCCGCCCGCCAGCGTCGCCAGTTGCAGGCGCTGCGCGACACCCAGCAGGAAACCAGTGAACTGCTCGACCTGTCGCGCAAGCTCACCGCCGCTACCGATCGCCAGGCCGTCATCAGCGCCGCCACGCAGCACCTCGGTGGCGGGCACGACTTGCAACTGTGCCTGCTCAACCGCGACGGCCAAGGTCACTGGAAGGTCGAGAGCGGCGAACCGCTGACGTTCACCGAAGCCGAACGCGCGGCCGCCGATTGGTCCTGGCAGCACGATCAACCGGCCGGCGCCGGCACCGGGACGTTGCCATCCGGACGCTGGTGGTGGTGGCCGCTGTCGGCAGAGGGCGGCCCGCTGGCCTTGCTGGGTGTGTGTCCGATGGAAGGCGCGCAGCTCAGTGGCCAGCGCCGCCGTTTACTGGCGGCCCTCAGCCAGCCATTGGCCCAGGCGCTGGCCCGGGCACAATTGGCCCAGGACCTGGAAGCGGCGCGCCTGCACGGGGAAACCGAACAGTTGCGCAGTGCCTTGCTGGCGTCGGTGTCCCATGATTTGCGCACACCGCTGACCGCCATGCGCGGCAGCATCGACAGCCTGCTGGCGCTGGGCGAGGCGATCCCGCTGGAGGACCGCCGCGAATTGCTCGAAGGGACGCGCGATGAGGCCGAACGACTGGACCGCTATATCCAGAACCTGCTGGATATGACCCGCCTGGGGCACGGCGCGCTGAAACTGGCGCGCGATTGGGTGTCGCCGGCCGATATCGTCGGCAGTGCCCTGAACCGCCTGCGCGCGGTGTTGGCGCCCCTGGCGCTCGCGGTTGAAGCCTCGCCTGAACTGCCGTTGCTGTACGTCCATGCGGCGCTGATCGAGCAGGCGCTGGTGAACGTGCTGGAGAACGCTGCGCGTTTCTCGCCGGCCCATGGGCGGCTCCGGTTGAGTGCCGGGGCGACGGACAGCGAGGTGTTCTTTGCCGTCGCCGATGAAGGGCCGGGCATTCCCGAAGAGGAGCGGGAGAAGATTTTCGACATGTTCTACACCGCTGCCCGTGGCGACCGCGGCGGGCAGGGCACCGGGCTGGGGTTGGCGATCTGTCAGGGCATGGTCGGCGCCCATGGTGGGCGCATCAGCGTGGGTGATGGCCTGGACGGGCGCGGCACCTGCATCACTTTGCACCTGCCGTTGCAGACGCAACCGGGCCTGGACGATGAAGCCTGAGCGGCCCTGCGATATGCTTGCCGCTTGCTACCCACCCAGCGTTGAACGAGCCCCATGAACCAGACCGCGACCCTCTT
Organism: Pseudomonas chlororaphis; assembly: GCA_001023535.1. Taxonomy (NCBI): domain Bacteria; kingdom Pseudomonadati; phylum Pseudomonadota; class Gammaproteobacteria; order Pseudomonadales; family Pseudomonadaceae; genus Pseudomonas; species Pseudomonas chlororaphis. Next base: position 3,639,376 of record CP011020.1, on the reverse strand, counting down.
GGTCATCGATGACGAACCGCAGATCCGCAAGTTCTTGCGTATCAGCCTGGCCTCCCAAGGCTACAAGGTGCTGGAGGCCGGCACGGGGGCGCAAGGGCTTGCCCAGGCGGCGCTGAACAAGCCCGATTTGCTGGTGCTCGACCTGGGGTTGCCGGACATGGACGGCCAGCAGGTGCTGCGTGAGTTGCGCCAATGGTCGACGGTGCCGGTAATGGTGCTCTCGGTGCGGGCCAGCGAAGCGCAGAAGGTCGAAGCGCTGGACAACGGCGCCAATGATTACGTGACCAAGCCGTTCGGGATCCAGGAATTCCTCGCCCGCATCCGCGCCCTGTTGCGCCAGGCCCCGGCCGGGGCGCCTGAGGAAGCGGCGCTGCGATTCGGCCCGCTGACGGTGGACCTGGCCTACCGACGGGTGTTGCTGGATGGCGCCGAGGTGGCCCTGACCCGCAAGGAATATGCGGTGCTGGCGCAGTTGGCGCGGCACCCGGGGCGGGTCATCACCCAGCAGCAACTGCTCAAGGACATCTGGGGCCCGACCCATGTCGAAGACAGCCATTACCTGCGGATCGTGGTCGGTCACCTGCGCCAGAAACTGGCCGACGACCCGACCCGGCCTCGCTTCATCGCGACCGAGGCGGGGGTGGGGTATCGGTTGTTGGGGGAGGGTGGGCCTTAACCCATCGGGCTTCAGTCAAACGACGTTGTGGCGAGGGGATTTATCCCCGCTGGGCTGCGAAGCAGCCCCAAACCAGGCCTTGGAGTGGGGCAGAACGATTGAAGGGAGGCGCTTGGCGCCCCAGCGGGGATAAATCCCCTCGCCACCAGAGCGTGGCGATGATCATGTCTATTTCTGCTCATTCTCATACCGATCCAGCGTGTCGCTGGCAATCTCCCGCCCCAGCGCGATCAGCTCCGGGGCCTTGTAGAACTCGAAGAAACGGCACACCCGCTTCGGCACGTTGATCAGTACATCTGGCGGATAACCGGCAATCTTGTACTGGGCCAATGACGTCTGCATCACCTCGAAACTCTGGTTGATCAAATCCAGCAACGAGGCGGGACCGACGTTGTCGATGATGAACGAACCCGTGGCGGATTTCGGCGCGCCTTCGGCCTCGGGCGCCGCGGCCGGTTGCTGGCCTTCGGGTTCCGCCGATTCCAGCCAGGGATTGATCTCGGCCGCCTCGGCCTTCAGCGCCTCCTGTTCCAACAGCAACAGTTGCTCGGCCTGCTTGCGGCGAAACGGCAGGCGCGAACCCAGCGAGCTGACGAGGGTGTCGAAGCGTCGCCGGAACGCGGCGGGTCGCTGGATGACCGGGAGCTTGTACTGCTTCTGGTTGGTGGCGTTGAGGTTGACCGCGATGATCAGGTCGCAATGGCTCGAGACTACCGGCACGATCGGCAGCGGGTTGAGCAGGCCACCGTCCACCAGCATGCGGTTGCCTTGCATCACCGGGGTGAACAGACTGGGGATGGCCGCCGAGGCACGCATCGCCTGATGCAGGCAGCCTTCCTGGAACCAGATTTCCTGCTGGTTGGTCAGGTCGGTGGCGACGGCGGTGTAGGGAATGCGCAGGTCTTCGATGTTGAGTTCGCCGACGATCTTGCGGATCTGGCCGAAGACTTTCTCGCCGCGAATCGCTCCCAGGCGAAAGCTCACGTCCACCAGCCGCAGGACATCCAGGTAGTCGAGGCTTTCAATCCAGTGGCGGTAATCCTTGAGCTTGCCGGCGGCATAGATCCCGCCGACCACCGCGCCCATCGAACAACCGGCGATGCAGGCAATGTCGTAGCCACGTCGTTCGATTTCTTCGATCACCCCGATATGGGCATAGCCCCGGGCGCCGCCCGATCCCAGTACCAATGCGACACGTTTTGTCATGACCCGGCCTCTTGTCGAACAGACTTCAACAATGCACTGATCAGCTGCTTGGCTCAATCGTTGTGGCGCAGGCGTCGTTTTTTGACACGCCGCCGTGGCATTTGCGTATGCTCGCCCACGCTGGAATATACGCGGCTGGCCTCGGCACTTTTTGCCGGCGAAACCGTCTTACCTGCACGACTGTTTACCTGACTCGAGGTGTAATGATGAAAGCCCGGATCTGCCTTCCCCTGGTAGCTTCCCTGATGGTTCTGGCCCTGACCGGTTGCGCGGCCAAGACCGCTTACCGTGACAGCTGCGGTACCCAGCTCGATGCCGCCTGGCATGAACTGGACCTGGCCAAGGCCGAAGGCTTTGCCGGCACCGTCAGCTACTCCAAGGCTCTGTCGCTGTTGACCGGCGCCAAGACCCAGCAGCAATTCGAAGCGTTCGAAGGTTGCTCCAAAAAAGCCGAGAAGGCGCGCTTCTACATTCGTGAGTCTCGCGCTGGCCGTTGAGCCTCGCGAATCCATTACAGGACGTTAAAAGCAGCGACAAGCGATGGGTTGCAGGCTACAAGTGAAGGGCGCACCGTGTTCTTCACTTGTAGCCCGCAGCGCTAAGCTGCTTACGGAGTAGTGTCCATGATCGATCGGCTGGTGGCCCGGATACTGGGCCTGGAAGTCCGCCTGCTGGCCTGTCAGGCCCGCCTCAATGCCCATACCGACAGCGAAGCGCTGCATGACCTGCGGACCACCGTCCGCCGCCTGCGCAGCCTGCTTCGTCCGCTGCGTGGCTTGCCCGGGGTCGAACAGCTGGAAACCGCCGCTTCGGCGGTCGGCACCCTGACCACGCCGTTGCGCGACCGGGAAGTCCTGGCGGCCTACCTCGAACAACATGGCCAGGTGGAGGCGGCGCGCCGCCGCCGGGCGCTGATGGCCGACGCGTACCCCAGCGTGGCCGGCAGCCCGGAGCTGGGCCAGTTGCTGATGATCCTCGATGCCTTTCCTCGCTTCATTCGCGCTGCCCAGCGGGAGGGACTGCTCAAGGGCTTGCGCAAGCGCATCGAAAAGCGCCTGGACAAACAATGGCAAAAACTCGGTGAAGCCTTGCGCGACCCTGCCCATGACCGTCACCGGTTGCGCCTGCTGATCAAGCGCGTGCGCTACGCCCTCGAAGCCTACCCTGAACTCGACCGCTTGCCCGAGGCGGCCATGCCACGGCTCAAGTCCGCCCAGGGCGCGCTGGGTGACTGGCACGACTGCTGGCAATGGCTGGCCAGGGCCGAGGAAGAGGCCGACCTGCGATCCTGCGTGCCCACCTGGCAGCGCACGATGGAAAAGGCCGAGGCCAAGTCCGACAAGGTGCTCGATAAGCTCATTGCGAGCTGCTTCGAAAAATCCTGAGTTTCCCTGTGTGGGGCGAGCTCGCTCCCACTGATTCAATAGCGGCGGCTTATCTGCCAGTCTCTTTGGCCGGAATGAGCGCTGTGCCGCTTGCCGGCGCTGGTTAAGATCCCTTCATCTCTTTTCCCTGCTTTCGAGGTCGTCATGCGCTTTTCCGATTTGATCGATGCCGTGCGCCGTCAACCAGAGGCCGTCACCATCGCGCCTGAATGGGGCCAGGGGCGCGCCACGTTTGGCGGGTTGGTGGCGGCGTTGCAGTATGAGGCGATGCGTGCCCGGGTGCCGGCGGATCGCCCGGTACGTTCACTGGCGATCACGTTTGTCGGCCCGGTCGAGCCGGATGTGCCGGTCAGCTTTGAAGTCGATGTACTGCGCGAAGGCAAGGCGGTGAGCCAGGTGTTGGGGCGCGCCGTGCAGAACGGCCAGGTGGTGACGGTGGTGCAGGGGAGTTTTGGCGCCTCGCGTTCTTCCGTGGTGGCGGTTCAGGCCGACCCGGCGCCGGAGTTCAAGAGCGTGGAACAGTGCCAGGAGCTGCCTTACGTCAAGGGCGCTACCCCTGAATTCATGCGTCACCTGGCCATGTGCTGGAGCGTCGGTGGATTGCCGTTCACCGGCAACACATCCCGCAGCATGGGTGGTTGGGTGCGTTTGCGCGGTGATGTTAAGGAAGAACCGTTGAACGAGAGCCACATCCTGGCGCTGGTGGATGCCTGGCCACCGGCATTGCTGCCTCATCTCAAGCAAATGGCCCCGGGCAGCACGCTGACCTGGACCATCGAGTTTGTCCAGCCGTTGCTGGAGCTGACGACCCTGGACTGGTGCAAGTACCTGGCCGAGATCGACCATGCCCAGGATGGCTACGGCCATGTCGCCGCCAAATTCTGGTGCGCCGATGGCCGCTTGATCGCCTTGAGCCGGCAGACGGTGACGATTTTCGCCTGAGGCGATGGATCACGGATGGTGGCGCTGCAACCCCAATGCGGCGACCACGCCGATGGTGCCGATGGCGATGTCCGCCGCGCTGGCACTGAACACCCCGGACACAAGCAGCAGGAACGCAATGATGAACAGCGGCACCGCCATCAGGTGCAACACCTGGTGGGTCGGTTGGCGGTCAGGGGCGGGCCAGGTGCGCCATTGCCAAGCGGGTAAGTGAGGGTGACGTTTGCCCATGATGCATGTCCTTGAGTTCACGAAATCGAATAACCCAAGAATAGGCCCGGCCGGGTGAAGCGGCGAATCGCGCTTGGCTATCGATGTGATAGGGCGAAACAGGTGTTGGGAAGATCCACTTTTTGTGGCGAGGGGATTTATCCCCGTTGGGGTGCGAAGCGCCCTCAAAGGCGCCTCCGTAAGGTTGGGTACCTCGGTCAAATGCTTTGGGGCCGCTGCGCGACCCAACGGGGATAAATCCCCTCGCCACAAACAGCAGCCACCCCAGGCCGGTAGGATTGGCGCCCTAAAACTTCAACTGCCCGATCGCTTTGTTCAACTCGCCCGCCAGGGTCGCCAGCTCATGGCTGGTGGTGGCCGAGTCGACGGTTTGGCGCACGGTGTTTTCGGTGACGTCGCGAATACTCACCACCGCCCGGTTCATGTCCTCGGCAACCTGGCTCTGCTGTTCGGCCGCGACGGCGATCTGGGTGTTGCTCTCGCGCATCTGGGCCACGGCGGCGGTGATCTGCGCCAACGCATCGCCGGCCTCGCGGGCCTGTTGCACGCAGTCGTCGGCCTTGTACGAGCTCTCCTGCATGAAGTCCACGGCGTCCCGTGTGCCGGCCTGCAGGGCCACGATCATGGTGGTGATTTCGTCCGTGGAAATCTGCACCCGCTTGGCCAGGTTACGGACCTCGTCGGCCACTACGGCAAAGCCCCGTCCCATTTCTCCGGCCCGTGCCGCCTCGATGGCAGCGTTCAACGCCAGCAGGTTGGTTTGTTCGGCAATGCTGTGGATCACACTGACCACGCCGCTGATCTTCTGGCTGTCTTCGGCCAGGCGCTGGATCATCTCGGCGGTCTGTTGCACCCCCGAGGACAGCCCGGTGATCGACTGCTGTACGCGGCTCACCACGTCATGACCGTTGCCGGCCAAGGTGTCGGCGGTCTTCGACAGGTCACGGGTGGCGCTGGCGTGCTGGGCGATGTGGTAGACCGTGGCAGACATCTCGTTGATCGCCGTGGCGGCCTGGTCGGTCTCGCTCTGCTGGCCGAGCATGCCGTGGCGCACGTCGGTCATGCTCGACGCCAGGCGTGCCGCGCCGGTGTCTAACTGCCGAGCCGTGCTGGCGACGGTGTCCACGACCCGTTGATAACCGGCCTGCATGGCATTGAACGCGGCCGCCATCTGGCCTACTTCATCCTTGCAGGCCAAGGGGACGCGGGCGGACAGGTCACCGGTTTTTTCCACGTGCAGCATGACGTCCTTCAGCGTGTTGAGCTGGCTGAGCAGGAAGCGGATCAACAGTTGCGAGGCCCCCAGCATTGCCAGCATCAGCACGAATACCGCCACGGCGTATTGGCTGAAGCGTTCGCCAAACACCTGGCCCAGGCTGACGCCATGGGCCAGGACGGCCAGTTGTTGGCCGTCGCCGCGCCGGATCACTTCGGCTCCCAGTAGCGGGTCGTCGCCCAACAACGGGCTGGCATCCAGTTCGACCCAGCCGTTGGCTTGCGTCAGCGCCGGCAGTGGCTGTTCATGGAACACCGGTACCTGGTCGCGCTGGAGCGCCAGGACGGTGTCGACCTTGGGCAGCGGCTGCCCGGCCGGCCAGGCGCCCAACAGGTACGCCTGGGCCTGGGCATTGGCCTGGGCCGCATGATTGCGCGCCTGCTGTTCAAGGTGCACTGCGTAGAGCACCAGCAGCAGGGTGGTGACAAAGGCGACCGCGTTGACCGCCCAGAATTTGTACTTCAGTGAGATATTGCTAAGCCAGGCACCCATGGAAGGTCTTCTCTGATAGCGGAAACAGTTTTGGCAAGGTGCCATTATTGTGCCGCTCCCCCAGGGCTGGGAGGTTGATGTGGGTCAACAGACACCCCAAAACCCTCTGTGGGAGTGGGCTTGCTCGCGAAAGCGGTGGGTCATTCACAGCAGGATGAACGGGTCTAGTGCATTCGCGAGCAAGCCCGCTCCCACACAGAGGTGTGTTTAAACCGATAGGACGGGCAATCCAAAAAACGCCCGTGCGCACGCAGTGGAATGGGCCGCCAGGTCTTCCGGGGTTTCGCCACGGTGTACGGCCACTTCCCGTAGCACCTCGGTCAGATAGGCCGGTTCGTTCCGGCCGTTTTTCGGCTTGGGCCGCAGCGTGCGCGGCAACAGGTATGGCGCGTCGCTTTCGAGCATCAGGCGGCCGTGAGGGATGTCGCGCACCAACGGATGCAGGTGCGTGCCCCGGCGTTCATCACAGATCCAGCCGGTGATACCGATGTGCAGGTCCAGGTCGAGGTAGCTGAACAGGGCCTTTTTTTCACCGGTGAAGCAGTGCACGACGGCGGCCGGCAACCGGTCGCGAAAATCCCGCAGGATGTCCAGCAGCCGCTGGTTGGCGTCACGCTCGTGGAGAAACACCGGCAATTGCAGTTGGACCGCCAAGGCCAGGTGCTCTTGCAGCACCTTCTCCTGCTGCGGCCTGGGGGAAAAGTCGCGGTTGAAATCCAGCCCGCATTCACCCACCGCCCGCACGCGGTCGTGGCTCAACAGGTCCTTGAGGTGCCTGGCGCTGTCGGCGGTCCAGTCGCTGGCGCTGTGGGGGTGAATACCGGCAGTGGCGAACAGACGCTCGCCGCGCTCATCCAGGCGCTCGCACAGTGCCAGGGCCTGTTCGCTGCCCTCGATGCTGGTGCCGGTCAAGACCAGTTGGCAGACCCCCGATACATAGGCGCGGTCGAGCACTGCCTGATGTTTATCGGCAAAACTGGGGTTGGTCAGGTTGACGCCGATATCGATGAGTTGCATGGTGCTACCTCGGCCCAAAGGCCGGAAAGCATATCAGAGCTGTAGATTTATAAGAAAAGCCAAGAACTACAACGAGTTGTGGCTGTCTGTTGAGGCCGCGAGACAGGTCGGGTTGGTATAAACGCTATCACTGTGCCAGTCTTTCGCACTTTTCAGCGCCCCAAGCGCTCTGTTTCTGTCGGCCCCGGCCTCGTTTTCGAGGCGGCCGGCAGTGTTCCTTCCGGAGAGTGGATGACACGTCCCCAGGCGTTGCTACTGCTGTGTTGCTCGCTGCTCTTGCCGATCCCGGCGGACGCGCGGCTGCCTGGGCCGGTGCAGGTCGTGGCGCCGGGCACCGTGCGCGACCTGGCGCAAATCCGCAGCAGCCGGGTGCTGAAGGTGCTGGTCAACCAGAGTCGCAACAGCTCCGGCGAAGTCCAGGGCCAGCCCATCGGTGTCGAATACCACCGGTTACGCGCCTTCGAGCAGTACCTCAACGGTCACGCCCGGGACGGCCAGGAAATCACCCTCAAGATCATCCCCAAGGCCAAGGATCAGTTGCTCGGTGCGTTGCAGCGTGGCGAGGGCGATCTCGTGGCCCCCGGCGAGCTGCTCGAGCCCCTGGCCAGCCATGCGGTCAGCCCCAGCGATCCGATCCGCAGCGATGTGCCATTGCTGCTGGTGGGCATCAAGGGCGAGAAGCGCTACAACCGCGTGGAACAACTTTCCGGTAAGACCCTGGCCCTGCCCAACGGCAGTGCGGCGGGGGATGCGGTGAGCCAGATCAACCAGAAACTGGCCCTGCTCAAATTGCCGCCGGTGAAAATCGAATGGGTCGACCCGACCCTGGCGGTGGAAGATGTGCTGGAGATGGTCCAGGGCGGGATTTTCCATCTGACCATCGTCGAGCAACCCATTGCCGAACGCTGGGGCAAGATTCTTCCCAAGTTGCGCTTCGACCGCCAGGTGCTGATCGGCGAGCCCGGCGATGAATACTGGTTCGTGCGTCGTGATGCCGCCATGCTCCGGGCTAGCATCGACCGGTTCCTGGCGACCTACAAAGTGCCGGACAACCAGGACGCAGCGTTCCTGCGCATCTACCGGCGGCTGTACCAGGTTCACTATCCGCTGGCCCGCGCCGATCGCCAGCGCCTGGAGAAGCTGCGTCCGGTGTTGCAAAAACATGCCGAGGCCCAGGGCATGGACTGGCTCAACCTGGCGGCCCTGGCCTTCAAGGAGTCAGCCCTGCAACCCAGCGCTCGCGGTAGCGGTGGCCCCACCGGGCTGATGCAGATCACCCCGTCGGCAGCCCAACGGGTGGGGGTGGACAACATCCAGAACCTCGACGCCAACGTGCAGGCGGGCGCCAAGTACCTGGCCATGATTCGCCGCAAGTTTTTCGCCAGCCCCAAGCTCAATGAGCGCGAGCGCATGGCATTCGTCCTGGCCGCCTACAACATGGGGCCGGAGCGCGTCCGGGGCATGCGCGCCGAAGCCCGGCGACGGGGGTTGAATCCCAACCAGTGGTTCTTCCAGGTCGAGCGCATTGCCATGGAGCAGGTGGGAATGGGCGCCGTCAGCTACGTTAATAGCGTGAACAAATACTATTTGGCTTTTGATCGGGAGCGAGAGTCCCTGGAGCCGAACGGGCAGAAGGTCGCTTTACGGAAATGATCAATTAAATTGATTGGTGTGTCGCAATTTTTGCGCTTTTAGCACAAGTTTTTTTGATTAATATGGCGTCCAACCACCACACATCTAGGGATGAACCCATGAGCTCGCTGATCAACAAAATAATGTCCACCCGTGCCGGCTACGGCCTGACTGTCCTGCGTATTGCCGTCGGCATCATCTTCGCCGCGCACGGTTCGCAGAAGCTCTTCGGCCTGTTCGGCGGCTACGGCCTGGCTGGCACGGCGCAATGGATGGAAAGCATTGGCCTAACCCCTGGCTACCTGATGGCGACATTGGCCGGCGGTACCGAGTTTTTCGCCGGGCTGGCGCTGATCATCGGCCTGCTGACCCGTCCGGCGGCACTGGGCCTGGCCTTCCTGTCACTGGTGGCGATTTTCTCGGTGCACATTGGTAACGGTTTGTTCATGGCCAACAACGGCTATGAGTTTGCCCTGGCGTTGTTGGCGGGCAGCGTTGCCATCCTGGTCGAAGGCGCTGGCAAACTGTCGGTGGATCGAGCCATCGCCGGCTGATGCTCAACTGAAAACAAAGGCGCTTTCCTTTTTCGAGGAAAGCGCCTTTTTCTTTTGCGGCTGACAGCCGCCATGGTCGTGCCCTCCCACAGGGGGTGACCCTGCCGCCGTTCTTGACACCGCCCGGTCAGCTTCTCTAGGATGCCGCTCATGCGCCGATTTAAACAGCTACTTGCGGGGCGCCAGGTGACTCATCCAGTTGCCGACAGAAGCCGGGTTACGTGGCTTCGAAGTACCGCTAAAGCGCTGGTTCGGTGTTGCCTCTCACCTGCCATGCAGACTTTTGAGGCAGAGACACGACACGATGAATGCACCCAGCCCCCTTGTACGTCTTGCGCCCATCACGGCGAACCTAGTGCAACGCAATCCGAAAATCCTCCTGGGTGGCACCCACCAGCCCACGTTGCTGCGCTATCTTGACGGCTGGCCGCGACGTAACCACGGGCCGGCCGCTTTCCTGATCCAGTTTGTCGAAGACGGTGAATCCTTGGCGCGTTTCGCCAATGACAGTTTCGACCTGGCCGTTATCCAATCACCCAGCGCGGCGGACGCCCCCGAGATGATCCGGCAACTGACCCGTGTCGCGCGGCAGGGGCTGATTACCCGCCGTTGAGGTGTCCGGCCCTTACGGATAGGTGATGTCGACGATATAGACCATTTTTTCGCCGGTCGGTGTCTGGACCTTGACTTCCGCATCCAGGGCCTTGCCAATCAGGGCCCGGGCCAGTGGCGAGTCGATGCTGATCAGGTTCTGTTTCAGATCCAGTTCGTCAGGGCCGACGATGCGATAGCGCGACGCCTTGCCTTCCTCGTCCTCGACGGTGACCCAGGCGCCGAAATACACCTTGTTGGGATCGCTGGGCTTTTCACTGACCACCTTCAGCGCTTCAAGGCGCTTGGTGAGAAAGCGCACGCGACTGTCGATTTCCCGCAGCATTTTCTTGCCGTAGGTGTACTCGGCATTTTCCGAGCGATCACCCTGGGCCGCCGCCTCGCTGACCGCCTGGGTCACCTGGGGGCGGCGCACATGCCACAGCTCATGGAACTCCGCGCGCATCCGCGCTTCACCCTCGGGGGTGATCAGCGCGGTACCGGCGGTGCGGGGTGGGCGATAGCGGCTCATGGCAACTTCTTGTAATGGCGAAGCCGGAAGTCTATCAACCCTCGCGCAACACTGTCAGCGGGCTGGCATTGAGCGCTCGTCGGGTGCCGAACACCCCGGCGCCGCCGATCAACAAAGCGCCCACCAACGGCAACAACAGCAGCCACGGATGCGGATGCCATGGCAGGTCGAACGCGTAGCGGTAGAGCACCAGGCTCACCAGCTCCGAGCCCAGGGCCGCGAGCAAGCCGCTGACCGCGCCCAGCAGGCCGAATTCGATGCGTCGGGCCTTGACCAGCAATGGTCGTTCGGCACCCAGGGCCCGCAACAGCGCACCCTGGCGAATCCGCTCATCGAGGGTCGCCTGCAGGCCGGAGAACAGCACGGCCATGCCTGCCGCCAGGACGAACAGCAGCACATATTCCACGGCCAGGGTGACCTGGGCCAGGATGCTGCGCAGCTGTTCGAGCAGCGCCTCGACTTGCAGGATCGTCACCGCCGGGAAGGCCCGGGACAGGTCGACGATCTGCTGGTCGTGGCCCGCCGCCAGATAGAAGCTGGTGAGGTAGGTGGCCGGCAGGTCCTTCAGCGTTCCGGGCTGGAAGATCATGAAGAAGTTGGGCTGGAAGTTGTCCCAGTTGATTTCCCGCAGGCTGGTGACCTTCGCTTCGCGGTTGACGCCGCCCACGCTGAAGACCAGGCGATCACCGAGCTTTATCTTGAGGTTGTCGGCGACTTTGCCTTCCACCGAAACCCCCGGGATATCGTCTGGTGGTTGTTGCGGCCACCAGGTGCCGGCCGTGACGACGTTGCCCGCCGGCAGGTCCGCGGCCCAGGTCAGGCTCAAGTCGCGCTGCAGGGCCCGGTCACCGGCGGAGTCCTTGGTGACGAACTCGCTGGCCGGCTCGCCATTGATACTGATCAGACGCCCCGGCACCACGGGGTAGAGTGGCGCCGATTGTGCCGACAGCGCCACCAGCTTGTCGGTGAAGGCCTGCTTGTCGTCGGGCAGGATGTTCAGGGCGAAATAATTGGGCGCGTTCTTCGGCAACTGGTTTTGCCAGGTGTCCAGCAGCTCGCCGCGCAACAGCGCAATCAGCGCCATGGACAACAGGATCAAGCCAAATGCCAGGGCCTGGCCGGCCGCCGCCAGGGGATGGCGCAGCAGTTGGCCGAGGCCGAGCCGCCAGGGCAGGGCGGCGCGGGCCAGCAGGCGACGCAGGCTCTGGAGCAGCAATAGCAACAGCCCACCGAGTACCAGCGCCGCGACGACGCCGCCACCGAGCAGGGCGAACGTGAGGACCAGGTCCAGGCTCAGGCGCCACATGATCAGGCCCAGGGCGCCCAATGCGGCGCCATAGACCACCCAGGTGCTGGACGGGATCGGCAGCATGTCCCGGCGCAGCACGCGCAGCGGCGGCACCCGGCCCAGCGCGGCCAACGGTGGCAGGGCAAACCCCGCCAGGGCCACCAGGCCGGTGCCGATCCCGGCGATTGCCGGCAGCACGCCCCCTGGCGGAACCGCCGTGGGCAAGAGGTCATGCAGCAGCGCGAACAGGCCCAATTGGGCGATCCAGCCGAGTAGGGCGCCGCTGATGCTGGCCAGGAGGCCGAGCACTGCCAATTGCAGGCTGAACAGCACCATGGTTTCCCGGCGTGACAAACCCAGGCAGCGCAGCAGGGCGCTGGCATCGAAACGGCGGGTGGCAAAACGGTTGGCCGACAGCGCGACCGCGACGCCGGATAACAGCACCGCCACCAGGCTGGCCATGTTCAAGTAGCGCTCGGCCTTGCCCAGGGCTCCACCGATCTGCCGGTTGCCGTCGCGGGCATCCTGCAGGCGCTGGTTAGGCTCAAGGCCTGGCTTGACCAGGTCGCGATAGGTTTGCAGCGCCGGCGCCGGGCCGCGCCACAGGTCGCGATAGCTGACACGGCTGCCGGGTTGCACCACGCCGGTGGCGTCCAGGTCCTTGAGGTTGATCATGACCCGCGGCGTGAGGCTATAGAAATTCCCGGCGCGATCGGGTTCATAGGTCAGGACCCGGCTCAGGCGCAGGGTCTTGTTGCCGATGTCGATGCTGTCGCCGATCTTCAGGTCCAGGGCCGTCAGTAGCCGGGACTCGACCCAGGCTTCGCCCGGGCTCGGACGCCCGCCGGTTTCTTCCGGCGCGAACGGCGCGGCGGCGCTCTTCAGCTCGCCGCGCAATGGGTAGAGGTCATCGGCAGCCTTGACGCTGGATAACTGGATGCCATTGTCAGTGGCGACGACGCTGGAGAACTCCACCACCCGGGCATGTTCCAGGCCCAGTTCGGTGCCGCTGCGGATCTGTTCCGCGCGGGCCGGCGAGCTGCCTTCGAGCAGCAGGTCGGCGCCGAGGAACTCGGTGGCACGCAACATCATCGCGCCGTTGAGGCGGGCACCGAAGTAGCCGATGGCGGTACTCGCCGCCACCGCCACCAGCAGGGCGAAGAACAACACCCGCAACTCGCCGGCGCGGGCGTCGCGCAGCAATTGACGAACAGCAAGACTGAACAGGCGCAACAGCGGCAAGCGTGCCATCAAGGCTCCAGGGGCGCGACCATCTGGCCGGCTTCAAGTCGGATCAGGCGCCGGCAGCGATGGGCCAGGCGTTCATCGTGGGTGACCAGCACCAGGGTCGTGCCGCGTTCCTTGTTCAGTTCGAACAGCAGGTCGCTGATGCGCTCGCCGGTGTGGCTGTCGAGGTTGCCGGTCGGTTCGTCGGCAAACAGCACATCGGGTTCGGCGGCAAAGGCGCGGGCAATCGCCACGCGTTGCTGCTCGCCGCCGGAGAGCTGGCGGGGCGAGTGGGTCAGGCGCTGGCCCAGGCCGACCCGTTGCAGCAGTTCGGCGGCGCGTTCGCGGGCGTCCTTGCGCCCGTCCAGCTCCAGCGGCAGCATGACGTTTTCGAGGGCGTTGAGGCTGTCGAGCAACTGGAACGACTGGAAGACGAAGCCTACGTGCTCGGCGCGGATCCGCGCCCTCTGGTCTTCATCAAGGGCGCTCAGGGCCTGGCCGGCGAGCGTGACCTCGCCGCTGCTGGGCAGGTCGAGGCCGGCCAGCAGGCCCAGCAGGGTGGATTTGCCGGAGCCGGACGCGCCGACGATCGCCAGGCTGTCGCCTTTGTTCAGTTCCAGGCTGAGTTCGTGCAGGATGGTCAGTTCACCTTCCGCGCTGGAGACCACTTTGCTAAGGTCCGTCGCGGTGAGAATGCTTGAGCCCATGGAGAATCCGATGCGTGTGTGGTTTTTGAGTGCCGGCCTGGCCTTGATGTGCATGGTCCAGAACGCAGCGGCGGGTACAGTCCTGATCGTTGGCGATAGTATCAGCGCGGCTTTCGGCCTGGATACCCGGCAGGGCTGGGTGTCGTTGCTTGAACAACGGCTCAAGGCCGAGGGTTTTGACGACAAAGTGGTCAATGCGTCGATCAGTGGCGACACCAGCGCGGGAGGCCAGGCGCGGCTGCCGGCGCTGCTTGCAGCCCATAAACCGGACCTGGTGGTCCTGGAACTGGGAGGCAACGATGGCTTGCGCGGACAACCGCCAACACAATTGCAACAAAACCTTGCAGCGATGATCGACAGCGCCCGTGCCAGCGGTGCCAAGGTCCTGCTGCTGGGCATGCAACTGCCGCCCAACTATGGGCGGCGGTACACCGATGCGTTTGCCCAGGTCTACAGCACCCTGGCCGAGGAGAAGAAAGTCCCCCTCGTGCCGTTTTTCCTCAAGGACGTCGGCGGTGTTCCGGGGATGATGCAGGGCGACGGATTGCACCCGTCCGTCGCCGCCCAGGGCAAGTTGCTGGAAAATGTCTGGCCGACGCTGAAACCGCTGCTTTGACGCTTTTCTAGAGGCGGGCTTTCGGCTAATGTGGCGCCCCCGATTTGGAGCCCCCGATGCCGCGTCCCGCCTGGTCCTTGTTTGCCTACCAACTGATCGAGCCTGACGAGCAGTTGGACCTGTTCGCCTGCCAGGAAGTGCGGGTGCATCTGGTGACTCGGCAGCTGGAACTTGGCGGCTCCGCCGACCGTACGCTCTGCGGCAGCCTGCTGCCGGCCCAGCCGCGCTGGTCGAGTGTCGATCGGCGGATCTTCCAGGACCATCGCCTGTGTTCCTTGTGCCGGGCGATCCTCGAATCCCAGAAGCGCGGCACCTCGCCGATCTGGCCGGAGCTGCGGTTCGAGCTGTAATGCCTGCGGGAGTCTGTGCAGCCCTCGATCTGCTGCACATCGGACGCCTTGATGCCGCCCTCCCCGAAGTAACAGGCTGCGGTGTACAATCGGCGCTTTCATACCCTCTGTTCGATCTGCGAAGGATTTCCCGGATGTTGCCGCGCTTGCCTGCCGTCGCCCGCTGCCTGTCTCTAGCCGCCCTGTGTATGGCCGGCCCCGTTGCAGCACTGGAGCTGCCTTTGCCACCGCCGGGTGAAGACATCATCGGCCAGGTGCAAGTCATCAAGGCCAAGTACGAAGACACCTTCGCCGACCTGGGCACCACCTATGACCTGGGCTACACCGAGATGGTCGCGGCCAACCCGGGCGTCGACCCCTGGTTGCCGGGCGCGGGCACCGAGATCGTGCTGCCGACCCGCTTCATCCTGCCGCCGGGGCCGCGCGAGGGGATCGTGATCAACCTGGCCGAGTACCGCCTCTACTACTTCCCCAAGGGCCGGAACGTGGTCTACACCTTCCCGCTGGGGATCGGCCGTGAAGGCTGGGGCTCGCCGATCGCCCACACCAGCATCATTGCCAAGACGCCTAACCCGACATGGACCCCGCCAGCCTCGATCAAGGCCGAGCACGCCGCCGATGGCGACCCGCTGCCGAATGTGGTGCCGGCCGGCCCGGATAACCCGCTGGGGCCTTTCAAGTTCACCCTGGGCACCCCGGGCTACCTGATCCATGGTTCGAACAAGAAATTCGGCATCGGCATGCGTACCAGCCACGGTTGCTTCCGGATGTTCAACAACAACGTCCTGGAAATGGCCGGCATGGTGCCGGTGGGCACGTCGGTGCGGATCATCAACGACCCCTACAAACTGGGCTTGAGCGGCGGCAAGGTTTACCTCGAAGCCCACACGCCGCTGGATGACAACGGCAACCCGTCGGTGGTGGACAAGCACACGGCGGTGATCAACGCGATGCTCAAGCGCGAAGACATCACCAGCAACCTGCGCATGAACTGGGATGTGGTGCGGGACGTGGTGGCGGCCGAAGATGGCCTGCCGGTGGAGATCGCCGTGCCGAGCACGTCGGCCCCGATGGTCTCGAGTGCACCGATCGACCTGCAGCAGTAATAACGCTCCAAGGCAACCCGCCGACGTCTCGCGAGGTCGGCGGGTTTTTTATTACCCGAAAAAAACACCGGGCAATAAAAAGCCGACCCATGAATGGGTCGGCTCGATAACAATCCCGAAGGACTATTACTTGCGGCTAGCTTTGTCCAGCATGCGCAGAGCACGCTCGTTAGCTTCGTCAGCAGTCTGTTGTGCTTTTTGAGCAGCAGCCAGAGCTTCATCAGCTTTACGGTAAGCTTCGTCTGCACGAGCTTGGGCGCGAGCAGCTGCGTCTTCGGTAGCAGTCAGACGTGCTTCGGTTTCTTTCGATGCGCTGCTGCAACCGGTAGCCAGAACTGCGGCCAGGGCCAAAGCAGAGAATTTCAGAACGTTGTTCATCGTGTTCCCCTTCAAGGACTTTCTATTAGTGACTGTCTCCCCAGACTGGGGAGTTAGCCGGCGTACATACTACCCATTACTTGTAGTAAGTAAACTGACGTAACGCAAGAAGCAAAAAAATTGTAGGCGGTGATTCTTTTTCGAGCAACTTTTCTGTGCGCTGTTGAACAAGCACCAGCGCCAAGCCCCAGACTGGAGTGTCTAGATGAAGAAAAGTTCCGCGCCGGGATCAACTCCCCAAAGGCCCGCTAACGTCGTTGTTGATTGATTCGCCTAGACTTTTGTACATTTTTTGCGCAATCTCCCAGGCATCTTTATTGGGTCTTGGCGGTGACTTTAACTACCGGCGCTCGTCTCAAGACTCAACAACTGGCGATGTTCAGCTATTGCACCGCGACACCGACTTCAGCACGGCGATGGCGCCCGGTCGATAAAACCGACGAGGTTACCCCTTCGATGACAGGTGTGTCTTGAGCATTTGCGTCATTGGTGCCTACTATTCACGACGTGCTCGGGTTTGAGCGGATCGGTTTTGGCGCTCGGTGACCAGGAAGGCACGGGGTGGCGTAGATGTTCCTTCGCCGGAAAAACATCGGTAAGGTAGGGGTCAGCATTCAGACCCGCGAGGAGTAGTGATGAGCGAGGCGTTGTCCATCCACCATGACCAGGCTGGTCATCAATTCGAGACCACCGTGGACGGTCATCGTGCCTATCTGACCTATATGGACCTGGGCAAGCAGACCCTGGACATCTATCGCACCTTCGTGCCCAACGCCCTGCGCGGCCGGGGCATTGCGGCGGCGCTGACCGAAAAGGCGCTGCAGTACGCCGAAGAGATGGGCTACACGGTGATCCCGTCCTGCTCCTACGTGGAGCGCTACATGGAGCGTCACCAGCGGCACGCGGCGAAGCTTTGACCGAAGACGGATTCCCCAATGAAAAATGCCGGGCTTTTCAGCCCGGCATTTTTTTGCCTCGATCTTCCTGATAGGGAAGACGCTCGATCAGCCGCGCTGACGCTTGGGCAGCACGTCCTTGAGTTTGGCGTGCATGCTGCGCAGGGTGTTTTCGGTCGCGCTCCAGTCGATGCAGGCATCGGTGATGGAGACGCCGTACTGCAAGTCGGCGAGGTCTTTCGGGATCGCCTGGCAACCCCAGTTCAGATGGCTTTCGACCATCAGGCCGATGATCGACTGGTTGCCTTCCAGGATCTGGTTGGCCACGTTCTCCATCACCAGCGGTTGCAAGGCGGGGTCCTTGTTGGAGTTGGCGTGGCTGCAGTCGACCATGATGTTCGGCTTGATCTTCGCCTTGTTCAGCGCCTGTTCACACAGCGCGACACTGACCGAGTCGTAGTTCGGCTTGCCGTTACCACCGCGCAGCACGACGTGACCGTAGGCGTTGCCCTTGGTGGTGACGATCGACACGCCGCCTTCCTGGTTGATGCCCAGGAAGCGGTGAGGGCTGGAAACCGATTGCAAGGCGTTGATGGCCACGGTGAGGCCACCGTCGGTGCCGTTCTTGAAGCC
Source organism: Pseudomonas chlororaphis (assembly GCA_001023535.1). NCBI lineage: Bacteria > Pseudomonadati > Pseudomonadota > Gammaproteobacteria > Pseudomonadales > Pseudomonadaceae > Pseudomonas > Pseudomonas chlororaphis. Next base: position 3,621,641 of record CP011020.1, on the reverse strand, counting down.
CACCGCCGAGGACAGGCCGGACGCCATCTCGCGGTGAGTCTGGGATTCGGTGGTGCGCGCACCGATGGCCGACCAACTGATCAGGTCCTGCAGGTATTGCGGCGAGATCGGGTCCAGCGCTTCGGTGGCGGTGGGCAGACCCATTTCAGCCAGGTCCAGCAACAACTGACGACCGATGTGCAGGCCGTCCTGGATCTTGAACGAGTCGTCCAGGTACGGGTCGTTGATCAGGCCTTTCCAGCCGACGGTGGTACGCGGCTTCTCGAAATACACCCGCATCACCAGGTACAGGGTGTCGGACACTTCCGCCGCCAGGACCTTCAGGCGCTCGGCGTATTCGTGGGCGGCCTTGATGTCATGGATCGAGCAGGGCCCGATGACCACGAACAGGCGATGGTCGCTGCCGTCGAGGATATTGCGGATGACTTCCCGGCCCTTGGTCACGGTGCGCAGGGCAGCGTCGCTCAGGGGGATATCGCGCTTGAGCTGGTCAGGCGTGATGAGGGTCTCGTTGGAGGCGACGTTAAGGTCATTGATCGGTAAATCAGCCATCGTGTTACTCGTCAGGTCACGGGTGCCGGCCGCCAGCGATCCCCGCGCGGCGGTGCACAGCGGATTTAAGCGCGTCGGGGAGCCGAACCTTATCGCGTTACGAGGGGGCTCGACAATGGGCAGGGGCCGGTTTGAAGGGGATTTATCCCCGGTGGGATAAGTCCCCGGGTCCCGGGGGGCTGTGCAATGATGTGCAGGGCCGTTTACCAGAGGAGCGCAAAGATGCAGGCAGGTGTTAAACCGCGGATCGGCATGATCGGCACCGGGGCCATTGGCGGGTTCTATGGCGTGATGTTGGCGCGTGCCGGTTTTGACGTGCACTTCTTGTTACGCAGTGAGTTCAATGCGGTGGCCGAAGGCGGGTTGCAGGTCGACAGTGCGGTTCATGGCGCACTGGCCCTCAACCCGGTCCAGGCCTACCGCTCGGCGGCCGAGATGCCGCCCTGCGACTGGTTGCTGGTGGGCGCCAAAACCACCAGCAACGCCGAGTTGGCCCCGGTCATCCGCCAGGCGGCTGCGCCCGGGGCAAAGGTCCTGCTATTGCAGAACGGCCTGGATGTCGAGGAGGCGCTGCGCCCCTTGCTGCCCGACTCGCTGCACCTGTTGGGCGGGCTCTGCCTGATCTGTGTTCATCGGGCCGGTCCCGGTGTCATCACCCACCAGGCGCTGGGCGCGGTCAACATCGGTTACCACATCGGTCCGTGCGGCGATCAGGCTGAACGCATGCTGATTGTCGAAGAGGCTGCGACGCTGTTTCGCCATGCCGGCATCGATGCCCAGGCCATGGCCGACCTGCAACAGGCCCGTTGGCAGAAATTGGTGTGGAACGTGCCCTACAACGGTCTCTCGGTGTTGCTGGGGGCCAGCACCACGCCGTTGATGGCCGATGCCGCCAGTCGCGAGCTGATCCAGGCGTTGATGCGCGAAGTGGTGCAGGGGGCCCAGGCCTGCGGTCATCACATCGCACCGGGCTACGCCGACTACCTGTTCGCGATGACCGAGAAGATGCCCGACTATTGGCCGAGCATGCACCACGATCATCTGCATAAACGCGCGCTGGAACTGGAGGCAATCTACGCCCGGCCGTTGGCGGCGGCGAAAGCGGCGGGGTGTGCGCTGCCGAAAATCGAAGCCTTGTACCAGGCGTTGGCGTTCATGGATCGGCATAACCGCTGAGCGCGGATGGGGGGCGACATGGCAAACAATATTGACGACAAGCTGGTGCTGGCGATTTCATCGCGGGCGTTGTTCGACCTCAGCGAAAGCCACAAGGTGTACCTGTCCAGTGGCGTCGAGGCCTACCGGCAATACCAGATCGAGCACGAAGATGAAGTCCTGGCGCGGGGAGACGCGTTCGCCCTGGTGGAGAAACTGCTGAGCCTCAATGCGCACCTGGGGCGTGCCCGGGTCGAAGTGGTGCTGGTCTCGCGCAACAGTGCCGACACCGGTCTTCGGGTGTTCAACTCGATTGGTCACTATGGCCTGGCGATCTCGCGTGCCGCGTTCGTCGGCGGCCGGAGTCCTTATCCCTACCTGAAGGCGTTCGGCTGCGACCTGTTCTTGTCCACCCATGCCGAAGACGTGCGCAGTGCCCTTGATGCCGGGTTCGCCGCGGCGACCATTCTCTCCGGCGGTGCCAGCCGCGCCGCCAGCGAGGAATTGCGCATCGCGTTCGACGGCGACGCGGTACTGTTCTCCGATGAGTCGGAGCGCGTTTATCAGGCTGGTGGTCTCGAAGCGTTCCAGGCCAGCGAACGGCAGGCGGCCCGTGAGCCCTTGCGAGGCGGACCGTTCAAGGGCTTCCTGGCCGCGCTCAATGCCCTGCAACGCGAGTTTCCCGAGGACGCTTGCCCGATTCGCACGGCGCTGGTGACGGCCCGTTCGGCACCGGCTCACGAGCGGGTCATCCGAACCTTGCGTGAATGGGATATTCGCCTGGACGAGTCGCTGTTCCTTGGCGGCCTGACCAAGTCGGCATTCCTTGAAGCCTTCGCCGCCGACGTGTTTTTCGACGACCAGACCGGCCACTGCGAATTGGCCCGTGAGGTGGTCGCCACGGGGCATGTCCCCCACGGCATCAGTAACGAGGTGAAGCCCTGACGACCGGTTGTTCAGGACGCTAAGCCGCACGTCGTGCTGGCGAAGGCGCTGCTAAGCTCAATCCATCTCCGCCATTCTGGCACGCGAGGAGGTCACATGATTCGTTCGATGCTGTACGCCACAGACCTGGGGCTCTACGCCCCTTATGTGATGCAGCATGCCTTGGCGTTGGCACGGACGTTTAAAGCCGAGTTGTATGTGGTGCATGCGGTAGAGCCGATGGGGTTGTTCGCCGAATCGGTGTTGCAAAGCTATCTCGACGAGCAGGCGCTGAACGAATTTCATCGCCAAGGTCTGAATACGGTGATGGCCAACATTGAGCAACGGGTGCTCGACAGTTTTCGCGAGGAGTTGGGCGAAGGGCAGCAGGACTTGCAACTGATCAAGTCGGTCAGGGTTTTCCAGGGGGATCCTTCCCAGGTCATCCTCGAGCAGGCTGCGAAGCTCTCGGTCGATTTGCTGATCGTCGGCAGTCATTGCCAGGGGGCCAATGGAGAAAGCCCCCTGGGCAGGACTGCCGCCCGGGTATTGCAGTTGTCCCGGGTGCCGGTCTACCTCGTGCCGCTGGTGCAGCGTCGACGCCAGGGAGAGGCTTGAGGCTAAATGATGGCTTTTTATAAAAAGTTCTAGATTTATTGCCAAAACCTTTCATATAGTTATATACCGTCGCTGATGCCCGTGGCGTCCAACTGCTTTGAGGGATACATATGAAGCTTCAACAACTGCGCTACATCTGGGAAGTGGCGCACCACGACCTCAACGTTTCCGCTACTGCCCAGAGCCTGTACACGTCACAACCCGGCATCAGCAAACAGATCCGCCTGTTGGAAGACGAACTGGGCGTCGAAGTCTTCGCCCGCAGCGGCAAGCACCTGACCCGCGTAACCCCGGCGGGCGAGCGCATCATCACCACGGCCGGCGAGATCCTGCGCAAGGTCGAAAGCATCAAGCAGATCGCCCAGGAGTTCTCCAACGAGAAAAAAGGCACCCTGTCGATCGCCACCACCCACACCCAGGCCCGTTATGCACTGCCGCCGGTGATCAGCAACTTCATCAAGCAATACCCGGACGTGGCGCTGCACATGCACCAGGGCTCGCCGATGCAGATCGCCGAAATGGCCGCCGACGGCACCGTGGATTTCGCTATCGCCACCGAAGCCCTGGAACTGTTCGGCGACTTGGTGATGATGCCGTGCTACCGCTGGAACCGTTGTGTGGTCGTGCCCCAGGGCCATCCCCTGACCAAGTTGCCGAAGCTGACCCTCGAAGCCCTGGCCGAGTACCCGATCGTGACCTACGTCTTCGGTTTCACCGGTCGTTCGAAGCTCGACGAAGCCTTCAGCCATCGCGGCCTGACCCCCAAGGTGGTGTTCACCGCCGCCGATGCCGACGTGATCAAGACCTACGTGCGCCTCGGCCTGGGCGTGGGCATCGTGGCCAAGATGGCGGTCGACACCAAGCTCGACAATGACCTGGTGGTGCTGGATGCCAGCGAGTTGTTCGAGTCCAGCGTGACCAAGATCGGTTTCCGTCGCGGTACTTTCCTGCGTGGCTTCATGTGCGATTTCATCGAGAAGTTCGCACCGCACCTGACCCGTGAAGTCATGGCCAAGGCCATCCAGTGCCACAACAAGCAGGAACTCGAAGAGCTGTTCGACGGCGTCGAACTGCCCGTGCATTAAGCCAGCTTTCTAGATCGCCTCGGTGACAGCGAACTGTTGCCGGGCGCCCGCCACGACAATCTCCACTTCATCCCCTTCGAACTTGCCCAGAAGGCCCCGGCCCAGCGGCGAGCGAGGGGTGATGACCGTGATCGGCTGGCCCACCAGCGAGACCTTCAACCCCGCCGCGTCCGGCCCCAGGAACAGCCACTGCTGGCGGCCGTCTTCATCTTCCAGCCCGATCAACGTACCGACCTCGATCCCGCGCTGCTCGCTGTAGGGCCTGGGCGAAAGGTTCTGGCAACGGGTGAGGGCCTGGCGGATTTCCTCCACGCGCCTGGCCTGGCCGGCGGCGAGGTAGGCGGCCTCAAGGCCGAGGGTGTCGTATTTGTTCTCGGCGATGTTTTCTTCGTGGGTCGCGGTTTCATACGCGGTCAGGGCCGCGCGTTCGGCGATGTCGAGATCGATCCTGAGCTTGTCCAGGATCAGTTGGTGGACGGTCTGTTTGTTCATGCTCATTCGCAGAATTGCAGCACGTTGGCGCGGCTTTTTTCGCTGGGCGCGTTCTGGTCCTGTTGCAACCAGAACTGGCACTTGGGGTTGGACAGGTTGCGGGGGTTGTTGCGGACCTGGTCCAGCGCTTGCCGCTGCTCGTTGCGTTGCAGGTTCTGCTGGTATTGCTCGAACATTGGCGTGGGCGGTGGCGGGGCCGGTTGCGCCGCCGGTGGTTGTGCCAGTTGATGCACGGCAGCGGCGACCGGCGCCAGGGTTTCACCCAGGAACAATCGCGACATGAGCCAGCCCGTCAGGACAATGGCAAGGAACCCCAGCCACAGGCCAAGGGCAATACTGACGGTCAGTTTCAAGGCTGAAAGACGTGGGGCGGGCGGGTAATCAGACATGGCTGCTTCCTGGCAGGGGCATGGGCATGGGCAGGGAGTGATTGTCGCATGAAGATTAATCGCCGTCGGCTCTTCTGCATGCCTGGTTTATTCGGGACAATCAGGCCTTTGCCACAGGGAGTCGGGAATGACCGTGCGCTGGGATATTTTTTGCACCGTCGTCGATAACTTTGGCGACATTGGCGTCACGTGGCGCCTGGCTCGGCAACTGGTGGCCGAGCATCGATGCGTGGTGCGGCTGTGGGTCGACGACCTGCGGGCGTTCGAGCGGCTGTGCCCGGAGGTCGACACCACGTTGTCCGAGCAATGGCAGCAGGGTGTGGAGGTGCGCCACTGGCCGCAGCAATGGCCGACCACCGAAGCCGCCGACGTGGTGATTGCCGCGTTCGCTTGCCAACTGCCAAGTGCCTACATGGACGCAATGGCCGAGCGCCCGACACCGCCGTTGTGGATGAACCTCGACTACCTGAGTGCCGAAGACTGGGTAATCGGTTGCCACGGCTTGCCGTCGGTCAAGTACCACCACGTGCAGAAGTATTTCTTTTTCCCGGGCTTTGCGCAGGGCACCGGAGGCTTGCTGCGCGAAGCGGGCCTGCTGGAGCGCCGTCGGCAATTTCAGCTGGATGCCCAGGCGCAGACGCTTTTCCTACAGGGGCTGGGCGTCGATCGGTCGCCCGATGCGTGCCTGATCTCGCTGTTTGCCTATGAAAACAGCGGGCTCGCCAGTTGGTTCGACGCCATGGCCGCCGATACCCAGGCGTTTCACGTGCTGGTGCCCGAAGGGCGGGTGCTGGGGGATGTCCAGCGCTGGCTCGGGGTCGATGGCCTGGCCGTGGGTGCGGTGCATCGACGCGGCGCCCTGACGGTGCAGGTGCTGCCGTTCATCCGCCAGGACGAATACGATCAACTGCTGTGGTGCTGCGATTTCAACGCCGTGCGTGGCGAAGACTCCTTCGTCCGTGCCCAATGGGCCGGCCGGCCACTGCTCTGGCATATCTACCAGCAGGAAGAAGACGTTCACCTGGAAAAACTCGAGGCGTTCCTCAGGCTGTACACCCAGGGTCTTTCGGAGGCGGCGCAAAATGCGATCAGCGGTCTTTGGCGGGCCTGGAATGCCGGCCAGGACATGGCCGAACACTGGCGATCGACCCGCCAACAGCAGCAGGAACTGGCCGAACATGCCCAGGCGTGGTGTCTGGAACAGGCCTCGCGACCCGATCTTGCCGCGGCGCTGGTGAAGTTTTATGGAAATTGGATATGATACGCGGCCTAGATTTTTGTAAATCCCATCCAAATTCGGATATTCGCAATGAAAACTGGTAAAGAACTCAAACCCGGTACCGTGATTCGTATCGACAACGATCCTTGGCTGGTTCAGAAAGCTGAATTCACCAAGTCGGGTCGTAACAGCGCGATCATGAAGACCAAGCTGAAGAACCTGCTGACCGGTTACAAGACCGAAACCGTTTACGGTGCGGACGACAAACTGGACGACGTGATCCTCGACCGCAAGGAAGCGACCCTGTCCTTCATCAGCGGCGACACCTACACGTTCATGGACACCACTGATTACACCATGTACGAGCTGAACGCCGAAGACATCGAAAGCGTTCTGCCATTCGTGGAAGAAGGCATGACCGACGTCTGCGAAGCCGTGTTCTTCGAAGAGCGCCTGGTGTCCGTAGAGCTGCCGACCACCATCGTGCGTCAGGTTGACTACACCGAAGGTTCCGCTCGCGGCGACACTTCCGGCAAGGTCATGAAGCCTGCCAAACTGAAGAACGGTACCGAACTGTCGGTGGCCGACTTCATCGAAATCGGTGACATGATCGAGATCGATACCCGCGAAGGCGGTTCCTACAAAGGCCGCGCTAAATAAGCGAAGCCTTTGCATGAAAAAGCCCGACCATCGAGTCGGGCTTTTTTATTTCAGGACTAGGCACCCAATCGCCTGTGGCGAGGGAGCTTGCTCCCTCGCCACAAAAGTTTCGGCGTGCAATCACTTCAAGTGCTGCTTGAGCTCTTGCGACACTTGCAACATCGCCGAGCGCACCGCTGGCACTTGGCTAACCACGTTGAGCAAACCGTAGTCGTGGATCATTCCGTTGTAGCGCACGGCCGTGACCGGCACTCCGGCGGCGTCCAGTTTGCGCGCATAGGCTTCACCTTCATCACGCAAGACATCGGCCTCGGCGGTCTGGACCAGCGCTGGCGGCAGGCCCTTGAGCTGCGCGGTACTGGCCCGCAACGGCGAGGCATAGATCTCGCTGCGTTGCCCGGCGTCGGTGGTGTAGTTGTCCCAGAACCATTTCATCATGTTCTTGCTGAGGAAATGCCCTTCGGCGAACTGGTTGTAGGACGCGGTCTCGAAGTTGGCGTCGGTCACGGGCCACAACAGCGCCTGGAAGCGGATCGCCGGGGTGCCCTTGTCCTTGGCCATCAGGGCCACGACGGCCGCCATGTTGCCACCCACGCTGTTGCCGACCACCGCCAGGCGCTTGCCGTCGACATTGATCTGCTTGCCGTGTTCGGCCACCCATTTCGTCGCGGCGTAGGCCTGGTTGATCGCCACCGGGTAATGCGCCTCAGGTGAAGGCGTGTAGTTGACGAACACCGCGACAGCACCCGAACCCGCCACCAGGTCCCGAACCAATCGCTCGTGGGTCGGGAAATCGCCCAGCACCCAGCCGCCGCCGTGGAAGAACATGAACACGGGCAACTCACCCTTGACCCCGGCCGGACGGACGATGGTCAGGCTGATCGACTGGCCATCGGCCTGGATGGTCTTCTCACTGACATCGGCCTTGGGCAAGGTCAGCTTGACCCCGGCCTGGGCGCCCACCAGCACGGCGCGAGCGTCCTTGGGCGACAGTTGTTCCAGTGGCTTGCCGGTGCCGGCGTTCAGCGCATCGAGAAATGCCTGGGTGTTGTGTTCCACGATGCCGTTGGCGAAAGCGCTGCTGACGCTGAGGGCGAGGAGGGTACCGGTCAAGGCTTTGCTGAGCGTGTTCATGTGAGCGTCCTTAGGTTCGAATTCGGGAACGGTGGGTTAAACCGTGACGTGCAGGCGCACATCGACGTTGCCACGGGTGGCGTTGGAGTACGGGCAGACCTGGTGGGCTGCGTCGACCAGCGCCTGGGCATCGGCTTGATCAAGGCCCGGCAGGCTGATGTGCAGGTCGATGTCCAGGCCGAAACCGCCGGGGATCTGGCCGATGCCGACGTGGGCGGTGATCGAGGCGTCGTCCGGGATCTTGCGCTTGCCCTGGCTGGCGACGAATTTCAGCGCGCCGATGAAGCAGGCCGAGTAACCGGCGGCAAACAGTTGTTCAGGGTTGGTTGCTGCACCGCCGGCACCGCCGAGTTCCTTGGGGGTGGCGAGTTTGACGTCGAGGATGTTGTCGCTGGAGATCGCACGGCCATCACGGCCGCCGGTGGAGGTTGCGATGGCGGTATAGAGTGTTTGCATGGTGAAATCCTCATTTCTGGTTGATGTTTTGCGCTAAATGTTTGCGCGCTAAGTAGGTGTGAAGAGAATGTATAGCGCTAATGTTTTGCGCGCAATATAAATTTTCAAGAAAGTTTTGGCGAAAGGCCTTTCATCAGGCTGAAACTATTGAGTTAGAGCTGTTTGAAGGAGGTGAGTTTTTTTTGGTGAGGGAGGGTTTTGGTGGAAGGGCTGGCGCTTTCGCGAGCAGGGGGGCGGCTGGACGTACGCCTATCCAAGATCCAGGGTGGGAGCGAGCCAGCTCGCGAAACGGTGTGTCAGCTATCGAAGTGCTGAATCGGCTCGCTCCACCGGGACGTTCTGATGGCTACAGGGTGTCTTGCAGATGGCTGCGCAATGCCTGGAGCTCGAGTTGCAGTTTTTTCAACTGCTCCATGGTCTGGCCGCTGGCGGCGAGGATGCATTGGGGGATGCCGAGGGCTTTTTCGCGCAGGGCACGGCCTTGCTCGGTGAGTTCGACGATCACCACGCGTTCATCTTCGCGGCTGCGGGTGCGGCTCAACAGGCCTTCGGCTTCCAGGCGCTTGAGCAATGGGGTGAGGGAGCCGGGATCGGTGAGCAGGCGGGTGCTGATTTCACCGACAGTCAGGCCATCTTTTTCCCACAGCACCATCATTGCCAGGTATTGCGGATACGTCAGGCCCAGTGCCTGGAGCAACGGCTTGTAGACCTTGGTCATCATCAAGGAGGTGGAATGCAGGGCGAAGCAGACCTGGTTGTCGAGCAACAGGGCTTCGCAAGCTTCGGGGGTGTCGCGCTGGGTGGTCATGGCAGAACCTTCAAACAGAGATGAGCTGAATCTAGCGGGCGAATCTTTAATGCGCCAGATAATTCTGACGATCTGATCAGATGTTGCGTTCCCTCGCTGGCGGCGACTGCGTAGGATAAGCGCCTTGGTGAAAGGGGAGTCGTCTGTGATCGAGTTTGTGGTGTTTCTGTTGTTCGGTGCCGCGCTGGGCACCCTGGGGGGATTGTTTGGCATCGGTGGCGGGCTGATTGCAATTCCGGTGCTGGGCGTATGGTTCGGGCTTGACCAGCAACTGGCCCAAGGCACGGCGCTGGTCATGGTGGTGCCCAATGTCATGCTCGCGCTATGGCGTTATCACCAGCGCAATCGTATCGAACTGCGCCATGTCCTGCCGTTGGCGTCCATGGGCTTCTGTTTTGCCTGGCTCGGATCGATCTGGGCCGTCGGTATCGATGCCCAGAGCATGCGGATCGGTTTCGTGGCGTTCCTGGTGGCGCTGACGCTCTACAACCTTGCCCGCATGTTCACCGCGACGGCACCGCCTTCGGCGCAGATGCGTCATGGCTGGCCATGGCTCGGTGTATTGGGGGCGGCGTCCGGTGCCATGGGCGGGTTGTTCGGTGTGGGCGGGGCGGTCGTTGCAACGCCGATCCTAACCAGCCTGTTCGGCACTACCCAGGTCGTTGCCCAAGGGTTGTCCCTGGCGCTGGCCTTGCCCAGCACTGGCGTGACCCTCGCCACGTATGCCTTCCATCACGAGGTGGACTGGAGCATCGGCCTGCCGCTGGCCGTCGGTGGCCTGTTGAGCATCAGCTGGGGCGTGAAGGTGGCCCATGCCTTGCCCGAGCGGCTGCTGCGCGGGCTGTTCTGCGGTTTCCTGGTGCTGTGCGCGGTGCTGCTCGCCCTTAAAGTTTGAAGCCCTCGACAATGTGCTCGGCCAGGCACTCGGTGATCGGCGACGGATTGTGCAGGTTGCGGATCAGCATGATGCTGGCCTCGGGCAATTCCGGCAGGTCTTCGGCCTCGCCCAGCACGCGCATGTCCGGGGTCAGCAGGCTTTCCAGCTGGGCGGTGATGGCCAGGCCCGCGCCCACCACTGCCATGAGCGCCGACAGGCTCGAACTGTTGTACGCCACGCGATACTCGCGGCCCATGGCATCCAGCGCGTTGCAGGCCCACTGCCGGCAGAAGCAATCGCTGTTGAACATCGCCAGTGGCAACGGCGTCTGTTCGTGAACGTTGAAGCACGCGGCTTCGGCCCAGACAAAACGTTCCTTGCGCAGCAGCTGGCCGATTTCGTCCCCCGGTTTGCGGGTGACGATGGACAGGTCCAGGTCCTGGCGAAGCAACAATTGCTTGGACGACTCGCAGTGCACCTCGATCTCTATCAGGGGATAGAACTGGGCAAAGCGCTGCAGGATCCCCGGCAGGAACCGCATCACGTAGTCGTCCGGCGTGCCGATGCGCACCGTGCCGACCATGTGCGGTTCGCGCAGGGTATTGAACACCTCGCTGTGCAGCTTGAGGATCCGCCGGGCGTAGCCGAGCAGCACCTGGCCTTCGGCGGTGAGCTTGACCTGGCGCCCGTCACGCTCGAACAGCCGCCGCTGCAGCACATCCTCTTCCAACCGCTTCATCTGCATGCTGACGGCCGATTGGGTGCGATTGACCAATTCGCCGGCGCGGGTGAAACCGCCCTGGTCGGCGATGGCGACGAAGGTGCGCAGCACTTCCGTATCGATGCTCGGGTAACTCGACAATTGATCAATCTCCGAGATGTATTGCATAAAAAACATTCGTTGGATTGATCTTAGCGTTGGCGCGAGACTTGAGCCATCCCCAACGGAGGACATCACGATGAAAGGTCAAAAAGGATATCTACTGGTAGACAAACTCTCCCATGGCTTCTCGCTCAGCGCGCTGATGCACAAGTTTAGCCGCTGGTACGAATTGCACCACGAACGTGAACTGCTGGCCGGCATGAGCGACGAGGCACTCAAGGACATTGGCGTCAGCCGTGCCGACGTGGAACGGGAAGTGGTCCGGCCGTTCTGGGATGACCCGATGCACAAATGAGCCATCCTTTCCTACACAAACCCCTTATTGGTGAGGTAGGTTGCGAGCAGACAAGGAGATCTCCATGCCCGCGACGCTGTCCTTTACCCTCAAACAGGCCCGGCGTCTGGCGTTGGCCGCCCAAGGATTCGATGGGCGGTCGCCGCCAGCTTCGGTGCAACCCTCGCGCCTCAATCGCCTGATCGAACGCCTCGGCGTCCTGCAGATCGACTCGGTCAATGCGCTGGTGCGCTCGCACTACCTCCCGCTGTTCTCCCGTCTCGGTACCTACAACCCCGATTTACTCGACCAGGCGGCCTGGAGCCAGGGCCGACGCCGGACGCTGTTCGAATATTGGGGTCATGAAGCGTCGTTGTTGCCGATGGCGTTGTATCCGCTGATGCGTTGGCGCATGCAGCGTGCCGCCCGTGGCGAGGGGATCTACCAGCAGTTGGCGCGTTTCGGGCAGGAGCGCCAGGACGTGATTCGTCGGGTGCTGGCGTCGGTCCGGGCGCAGGGCGCCGTGGGCGCGGGCAGCTTGTCCACGCGCCAGGAAAAGGCCGGGCCCTGGTGGGACTGGAGCGAGGAGAAGCATGCCCTGGAATGGTTGTTCGCCGCAGGCGAAGTGACGGTGGCGGGGCGGCGAGGCTTCGAGCGGCTCTACGATTTGCCGGAACGGGTGTTGCCCGCCGAAATCCTGCAACAGGCGCCGCCGGACGAGGCCCAGGCTCAACGGGCGTTGCTGATGCGCGCCGCCGACGCCCTGGGGGTGGGTACGGAAAAGGACCTGCGCGACTACTTTCGCCTTGAACCGGCGGACTGCCGTGGGCGCCTGGCCGAGCTGGAGGAGGCCGGCGAATTAGTGCGCTGCCAGGTGCAGGGCTGGAAGCAAGTGGCCTGGTGTCGACCCTCGGCGAAAATCCCTCGCAAAGTGGCGGCCAGCGCCTTGTTGTCACCTTTCGATTCCCTGGTGTGGGAGCGCAGCCGTACCGAGCGGCTGTTCGATTTTCGTTACCGGCTGGAGATCTACACCCCGGTGCACAAGCGGGTGTATGGCTACTACGTCTTGCCGTTCCTGCACAACGAACGCATTGCGGCGCGGGTCGACCTGCGGGCAGAGCGGGCCTTAGGCCGACTAGCGGTGCATGCGGTGCACGAGGAGGCACCGGGGTTGGACGAGGAGGGTGTGCAGGCCCTGGCGCTGAACCTGCGTCGCATGGCCCGGTGGCTGGGGTTGGAGCGGGTCCAGCTCAACTGCCAGCGAGTGAGTGGGGTTCGGTTGGCTCTGGCATTGGCTCAGTCAAGTGGTGACTGAACGGGCCAGTTCGCGAGCAAGCCCGCTCCCACAAAGGATCTGTTGAGTTCACAAAATCAGTGACCGACTCGTTCCAATGGGAGAGCGGGCTTGCTCGCGAAAGCCATAGGCCAGGCATTACAAACCTGTCAGGTTCAGCGCCTGACCTGCTTCAACGTCTCGGCAATCAGGAACGCCAGCTCCAACGACTGATCGGCATTCATCCGTGGGTCGCAATGGGTGTGGTAGCGGTCCGACAGCCCATCTTCGGTGATCGGTCGTGCGCCGCCGATGCATTCGGTGACGTTCTGCCCGGTCATCTCGATGTGGATGCCGCCGGCATAGGTGCCTTCCGCCTCGTGGGCCTGGAAGAACTGTTTCACTTCGCCAAGGATCTGCGCGAAGTCCCGGGTCTTGTAGCCACTGCTGGCCTTGATGGTGTTGCCGTGCATGGGGTCGGAGCTCCACAGCACTTGCCTGCCTTCGCGCTGCACGGCACGCAACAGCGGCGGCAGGTGATCGCCGACCTTGTTGGCGCCCATCCGGGCGATCAGGTTCAGGCGGCCCGGGTCGTTGTCCGGGTTGAGCGCATCAATCAGGCGGATCAGGTCGTCAGGGTCCATGCTCGGCCCCACCTTGACCCCGATCGGGTTGTTCACCCCGCGCAGGAACTCGACGTGGGCGCCGTCCAACTGGCGGGTCCGGTCGCCGATCCAGAGCATGTGCGCCGAGCAGTCGTAGTAGTCGTTGGTCAGGCTGTCGCGGCGCACGAAGGCTTCTTCGTAATTGAGCAGCAGCGCCTCGTGAGCGGTAAAGAAGCTGGTTTCGCGCAGTTGTGGCGAGCTGTCCATGCCGCAGGCGCGCATGAAGGCCAGGGTCTCGTCGATGCGGTCGGCCAGATGACTGTATTTTTCCGCCAGGGCCGAGTTGGCGATGAAGTCCAGGTTCCATTGGTGCACCTGGTGCAGGTCGGCGAAACCGCCCTGGGCGAAGGCGCGGAGCAGGTTCAGGGTGGCCGTGGACTGGTGGTAGGACTGCAGCAGTCGCTCCGGGTCCGGTACGCGGCTTTTTTCGTCGAAGCCGATGCCGTTGACGATATCGCCCCGGTACGCTGGCAGCGTGACACCGTCGATGGTTTCATCGTTGGCCGAACGCGGCTTGGCGAACTGTCCGGCCATGCGCCCGACCTTGACCACCGGGCAGCCGGCGGCAAAGGTCATGACGATCGCCATTTGCAGCAGGACCTTGAAGGTGTCGCGGATCTTCGCCGCCGAGAACTCGGCAAAGCTCTCGGCGCAATCGCCACCTTGCAGCAAAAACGCCCGGCCCTGGGTCACCTCGGCGAACTGACGGCGCAACTCCCGCGCTTCACCGGCAAACACCAGCGGTGGATAACTGGCCAGGGTCTGCTCCACCCGCGACAGGTGCGCGGCGTCGGGGTAACGGGGTTGTTGCTGGATCGGCAGGGCGCGCCAGCTGTCAGGGCTCCAGGGTTGGCTCATCATGATCTCTAAGGTGGTTTACGCTCGGACAGCCATGTTAGCAGCAAATTAGTGCGTGACCTGTTTGCGTGGCTTCGCGGACAATCACGGCTTTTGCGCCGCCGGTGCGGCAACCATCAGGAGATGAAATGACAGAGGAACGCGTCGAGCATCTGCTCGCCGAGGTGCACGACGAGTTCGGCATGATCCGGGTCTTCGAAGTGGCCGATTACCGGTTTCTGGAGTTCGGCGATGCCATCGAGCAAAGCTGCGTGTTCACGGCCGACCCCAGTTGGCTCGAATACGATTACACCCGCGCCATGCTGATCGGGGCGTTGTGCCATGAGCAACCGGACAGTGCCTTGTTCCTCGGGCTGGGGGCCGGGACGCTGACCCAGGCCTGCCTCAAGTTCCTGCCGCTGGAGGACGTCGAGGCCATCGAACTGCGTCCCGACGTGCCCCGCCTGGCGATTGAATACCTGGGCCTGGATGACGATCCGCGCCTGTACATCCGCATCGGCGACGCCCTGGAGCTATTGGAGACCGCCGAGCCGGCGGACCTGATTTTCGTCGACCTCTACACCGACGTCGGCCCTGGCGTCGGGCACCTGGCCTGGGGCTTCCTGGAAAACTGCCAGAAACGCCTCAACCCGGGCGGCTGGCTGGTGATCAACCAATGGGCCACCGACGATGGCAAGCCCTTGGGCGCGGCGCTGTTGCGCGGCTTGTACCACCGGCATTACTGGGAACTGCCAGTGAAGGAGGGCAACGTGATCCTGATCGTCCCGGCGGACCTGGACCAGGCACTGGACATGCAAGGCCTGGTGGCCCGCGCCGAAGCGCTCTCGCCACAGCTGGGTTATTCCTTGCTGCCGCTGATCAAGGCGATTCGGCCGGCGACTTGAAACGTGGCGGCTCCTGTGGCGAGGGGATAAATCTCCTTGCCACATTACTGAGGTGAAGCGTTTCAGCTGGATTAAAAAAAGCTCCCTTTTCGGGCGAATTCCGGTATAGTGCGCGCCGGCCTTTAGCCGGGCCGCGTCAAGGTAGCGCAATTTCGAAGGCAACTTCGGTTGCATGTCCGCACAACGGACACACCCACGACGTTCTTTTTCATTCATTCGTTTTCGCAAATCCCCGCCGACAAAGCTGCCAGGGCGACTCTTGAGTCTCAACACGGCATGCGCAACTTTGGAGCATGGGTCTTTGCGGATGCACTTAGAGGCAGACCCATGACCCAGGAAATCGGCGGCTTCGCCGCTCTTGAACTTCATCCCAATATTGTCGCTGCAGTAGTCGCTACCGGCTATGAAGAGCCTTCGGCCATTCAGCAGCAGTCGATCCCGATCATCCTCGCCGGTCACGATATGATTGGCCAGGCGCAAACCGGTACGGGTAAGACCGCCGCGTTCGCCCTGCCGATCCTGCACCGCATTGATCCGTCCAAGCGCGAGCCGCAAGCTCTGATCCTGGCCCCAACTCGTGAGTTGGCGCTGCAAGTTGCAACCGCTTTCGAAACCTACGCCAAGCAAATGCCAGGCGTGACTGTCGTGGCTGTCTACGGCGGCGCGCCGATGGGCCCACAACTGAAAGCAATCCGTAATGGCGCACAAATCGTTGTCGCCACCCCTGGCCGTCTGTGCGACCACCTGCGTCGTGACGAGAAAGTCCTCGCCACCGTGAACCACCTGGTTCTCGACGAAGCGGACGAAATGCTCAAGCTGGGCTTCATGGACGACCTGGAAGTCATCTTCAAGGCCATGCCGGAAACCCGTCAGACCGTCCTGTTCTCGGCCACCTTGCCGCAGTCGATCCGTGCGATCGCCGAGCGTCACTTGAAAGACCCGAAACACGTCAAGATCCAGAGCAAGACCCAGACCGTCACCGCGATCGA
Organism: Pseudomonas chlororaphis; assembly: GCA_001023535.1. Lineage (NCBI taxonomy): Bacteria > Pseudomonadati > Pseudomonadota > Gammaproteobacteria > Pseudomonadales > Pseudomonadaceae > Pseudomonas > Pseudomonas chlororaphis. Next base: position 3,605,446 of record CP011020.1, on the reverse strand, counting down.
GCAGGCTCACCTGCTGGTTCATGCTGACCAGAAGACCTCTGCCGTGCTGAGCCTGCTGGAAGTCGAGGATTTCGACGCCCTGATCATGTTCGTTCGCACCAAGCAAGCGACCCTGGACCTGGCCAGCGCCCTGGAAGCCAAAGGCTACAAGGCTGCCGCGCTGAACGGTGACATTGCCCAGAACCAGCGTGAGCGCGTCATCGACTCCCTCAAGGATGGCCGCCTGGACATCGTCGTGGCGACCGACGTGGCTGCCCGTGGCCTGGACGTTCCGCGCATCACCCACGTGTTCAACGTAGACATGCCGTACGATCCGGAATCCTACGTCCACCGTATCGGCCGTACCGGCCGTGCCGGTCGCGAAGGTCGTGCACTGCTGCTGGTCACCCCGCGTGAGCGCCGCATGCTGCAAGTGATCGAGCGTGTGACCGGCCAGAAAGTGGCCGAGGTTCGCCTGCCGGACGCCCAGGCCGTGCTCGATGCTCGCATCAAGAAACTGACCAACAGCCTGTCGCCGCTGGTGGCCGATGCCGAATCGACCCATGGTGATCTGCTCGACCGCCTGACTGCCGACATCGGTTGCACTCCGCGTGCCCTGGCTGCTGCCCTGCTGCGCAAGGCCACCAATGGTCAGGCGCTGAACCTGGCGGCCATCGAGAAGGAACGTCCACTGGTGCCGAACAGCGCACCGCGTGGCGACCGCCCTGAGCGCAGTGGCGATCGTCCGGACCGTGGTGACCGTGAGCGTCGCGCACCGATCCCGCTGGCCGAAGGCCGCGCTCGCTGCCGTACCGCCTTGGGTGCCCGTGACGGCATCGCGGCCAAGAACCTGCTGGGTGCCATCCTCAACGAAGGTGGCCTGGCGCGTGAGGCCATCGGTCGCATCCAGGTGCGTGACAGCTTCAGCCTGGTTGAACTGCCGGAAGATGGCCTGGAAAAACTGCTGACCAAGCTCAAGGACACCCGCGTGGCCGGCAAGCAACTCAAGCTGCGTCGCTACCGCGAAGATTGATCGGCCCCTGGGCTGATTGAGCGAAAAAATCCCCGACTGGTTCGGGGATTTTTTTTGCCTGTTGCGGGGTGACGGCGCTCAAGGGCGTTGAGGCCTTCGCGAGCCGCTCGCCCCCACCGCCGACACATACCCCTGTGGGAGCGAGCTTGCTCGCGAAGGGGGCGAGTCGGTCTACCGGTCAGTCAAACCGGTAGATGTCCATTCCCAGCGTCCCCATCTCGAACCCTTGGTGGGCAACGCTGAACACGCCTCCCGCCCCCCGGGCGAAATACAACGGCAGCAGGTGTTCATCGCTGGGGTGGCTGCGCACGGCATGGGGCGCCTGGCGGCGGTAGTCATGCAGCGCGGGCTCGTCGTCGGCTGCCAGTTTCTCGACCATCCAGTCGCGAAAGGCCTGGGCCCAGGGTTCGACGCTTTCAGGGCCAGCATTCCAGTCCAGGTCGCGCAGGTTATGGGTGATGCTGCCGGAGCCGATCAGCAGCACACCTTGCTGGCGCAGGCTCGCCAACGCCCGGCCGACCCGGGTCTGCAACGCGGGACCCTGGCGGCTGGGCAGAGACACCTGCACCACTGGGATGTCGGCCTCGGGGTACATCAAGGACAACGGCACCCAGACGCCATGGTCGGCGGGCCGCTGGGTATCGAGGCGTGCCGGTAGGTGCGCGGCGTTGAGCAGCTCTGCGACCTGGGCCGCCAACGCCGGGTCGCCTGCTGCCGGGTATTGCACTTGGTACAGCGCCGGAGGGAAGCCACCGAAGTCATGCCAGGTGCGAGGCTGCGGGTTCGCGTTGACCAACAGTTCGTCGCTCTCCCAATGGGCGGACACCAGGACGATGGCCTTGGGCCGGGGCAATTGTGCGGCGAGGCGAGCCAATGCCGGGCCGCTGGCGCCAGGCTCCAGCGCGAGCATCGGTGAGCCATGGGAGATAAACAGGCTGGGCAGCATGAGCGGGCTCCTGAGCGTTAAGATGCCGTCATCTTCCGTCAGGACTATGATCGGAATCTAATATAAGTTTTAGCCCGTTTTGATCGAATTTCTGGAGGGAAACATGGAGCCCGAGTTTTGGCACAAGCGTTGGTCATCGAACCAGATCGGCTTTCACTCGCCGCAGGTGAACCCTTACCTGCAACGTTTCTGGCCGCAACTGGGGGTGGCCCAGGGCAGTCGTGTGCTGGTGCCGCTGTGCGGCAAGACCCTGGATCTGATCTGGCTCGCCCAGCAAGGGTATTCGGTGCTGGGGGTGGAGTTGTCGGAAAAGGCCGCGACTGATTTTTTCCTTGAGCATCAGCTTGAGCCGAGCGTGAGCGAGGAGGGCGCATTCAAGGTCTTTCGTGCCGCCGGTATCGAGATTCGCTGCGGTGATTTCTTCGCCCTGGAGCCGGGTGATGTGGCTGACTGTTCGGCGTTGTACGACCGCGCGGCGCTGATCGCCTTGCCTGTGCCGATGCGGGAACAGTATGCGGCTCATCTGCAGAGCATTTTGCCCCGCGGCGTCGGCCTGTTGATTACCCTCGATTACAACCAGGATGAAATGCCTGGCCCACCGTTCTCCGTGGGAGATGACGAGGTGCAACGGCTGCTGGGAGGTGCCTGGCAGTTGGAGGTCTTGCAGGTGCAGGATGTACTGGGGGAGAGCTGGAAGTTTTTGCAGGCGGGTGTGACGAGGCTGGATGAGCGGGTGTATCGGATTTCCAGTCGTTGAAGCGCGGGTGAGCGCCCCAAAAGGACGCTCCGCATTCAGCCTTGGGACACATAGAGTCCCAGGCTGCGTTCCCACGCAGCGCGTGGGAACGATCATGCTCAGCCGCGACGGCGCAGGGCTTCGATCCGCTCTTCCAGAGGCGGGTGGCTCATGAACATGCGCGCCAGGCCCTGCTTGATGCCACCGTTGATGCCAAAGGCGTTCAGGGTGTCGGGCATGTGTACCGGCAAGCCTTGTTCGGCTCGCAGGCGTTGCAGGGCGCCGATCATGGCACCGGTGCCGGCCAGGCGTGCACCGGCGTCGTCGGCGCGGAACTCGCGCTTGCGCGAGAACCACATGACGATGGCGCTGGCGAGGATACCCAGGACCAGCTCGGCAAAGATGGTCGCGATGTAGTAGGCCATGCCCTGGCCTTCTTCGTTCTTGAAGATCACCTTGTCGACGAAATTACCGATGATCCGGGCAAAGAACATCACGAAGGTGTTCACCACGCCCTGGATCAATGCCAGGGTCACCATGTCGCCGTTGGCGACGTGGCCGATCTCGTGGGCCAGCACGGCCCTGACTTCGTCGGGTGTAAACCGCTCGAGCAAACCCTGGCTGACGGCGACCAGGGCGTCGTTCTTGTTCCAGCCAGTGGCGAAGGCGTTGGCCTCGTAGGCGGGGAAGATCCCGACCTCGGGCATCTTGATACCGGCTTCGCGGGACAGCTGCTCGACGGTTTGCAGCAGCCATTGTTCATGGCGAGTGCGCGGCTGAGTGATGATCTGGGTGCCAGTGCTCATCTTCGCCATCCACTTGGAGATGAACAGCGAGAACAGGGAACCGGCGAAACCGAACACCGCACAGAAGATCAGCAGCTGATTGAGGTTGAGGTCAACCCCATTGGCCGCCATGAACCCGTTGAAGCCGAAAAGGCTCAGGGTGATGCTGGCAATCAGCACGACCGCCAGGTTAGTGGCCAAGAACAGCAGGATGCGCATCATGGTGGTGGAATTCTCCTCATGCTTAAGATGTAGCGTCATGCGGGGTATATAAGGTGCTGCCGCAGGCGATTCAACTGAGCGACTATTTCAAACTGTGTCCTACAGGCGTCCTAAATGATTGAAAGACTTTTCTGAAAGTGACGAGGGAAAAAAAATGGGGCGCCAGCCCCCGTGAACGTTGAACGAGGGTGCGCGCCGGCCATCCAGCCTTGAGTGTAGAAGGCCAGCCGGCGTCATCGGAACGGATATGTTGCTGAATCAGACAGCGTGCGAGGCAAGGAGGCCTCGCACGCTGTCTGGCTTACTGGCGGTAGGACTTGAGGAAGTTGCCGATCCGGCCGATGGCCTGGTCGAGGTCATCGACCCGCGGCAGGGTCACGACACGGAAGTGATCCGGCCACGGCCAGTTGAAGGCCGTGCCCTGGACCACCAGCAGCTTTTCCGACAGCAGCAGGTCGAGGACGAACTTTTCGTCGTTGTGGATCGGGCAGACTTTCGGGTCGATCCGTGGGAAGGCATACAGCGCGCCCATCGGCTTGACGCAACTGACGCCGGGAATGTCGTTGAGCAGCTCCCAGGTACGATTGCGCTGTTCCAGCAACCGGCCCGGGGGCAATACCAGGTCGTTGATGCTCTGGTAGCCGCCCAGTGCCGTCTGGATTGCGTGCTGGCTCGGCACGTTGGCGCACAGGCGCATGTTGGCCAGCATGTCGATACCTTCGATGTAGCTCTGGGCGTGATGCTTGGGACCGGAGATGGCGATCCAGCCGGAACGGAAGCCGGCGACCCGGTACGACTTGGACAGGCCGTTGAAGGTCAGGCACAGCAGGTCCGGTGCCAGGGACGCGGTGCACACGTGCACGGCATCGTCGTAGAGGATCTTGTCGTAGATTTCATCGGAGAACACCACCAGGTTGTGCTGGCGGGCCAGCTCCAGCATGCCCAGCAGCACTTCCCTGGAATACACGGCGCCGGTCGGGTTGTTCGGGTTGATGATCACCAGGGCCTTGGTGTTCGGTGTGATCTTGGCCTTGATGTCCGAAAGGTCAGGGAACCAGTTGGCCTGCTCGTCGCAGAGGTAATGCACCGGGTTGCCTCCGGAGAGGCTCACGGCGGCGGTCCACAGTGGGTAGTCCGGCGCTGGCACCAGCACTTCGTCGCCGTTGTTGAGCAGCGCCTGCATCGACATCACGATCAGCTCGGAGACGCCGTTGCCCAGGTAGATGTCTTCGATGCCGACACCTTCGACCTGCTTCTGCTGGTAGTACTGCATCACGGCCTTGCGGGCGCTGAACAGGCCCTTGGAATCGCTGTAGCCCTGGGCGGTCGGCAGGTTGCGGATGACGTCCTGGAGGATTTCATCGGGCGCTTCGAAACCAAAGGGCGCCGGGTTGCCGATGTTCAGCTTGAGGATGCGATGGCCTTCCTCTTCCAGGCGCTTGGCGTGCTTGAGCACCGGGCCGCGAATGTCGTAGCAGACGTTGGCGAGCTTGTTCGATTTGCTGACCTGCATGGCGATGTGTTCCTGAAAATGAACGATCCAGGCGGTGAGTGAACTACCGTACTGGGGACCCTGCGCCTGTGCCCAGGCCTGACGCGGTATGGGCGTCACAATCCGTTTGAATGCGCATGGCGTGACTGCCAGACTGGCGTCTGACGAGGCGCAATCATACGTGCCGCCCGATCCGCGGAAAAGCGTCGGATCGGGCTTTTTCAATTGCCGAGGTAGGACGATGGAAAAGTTGGAGAAAACCCTTGAAGAATGGCGTGCCATGCTCGACCCGGAGCAGTACAACGTCTGCCGGCTGAAAGGCACCGAGCGGCCGTTCTCCGGTCGATACAACGCCACCAAGACCGACGGCGTGTACCACTGCATCTGCTGCAACGAACCGTTGTTCGATTCGCAGACCAAATTCGATTCCGGCTGTGGCTGGCCGAGCTTCTATGCGCCGATAGAGGGAAGCGCGGTGGTGGAAGTACGGGATATCAGCCACGGCATGATCCGCACCGAGGTCGTCTGTGCCAGATGCGACGCACACCTGGGCCATGTCTTCCCCGACGGTCCGCCGCCCACGGGCCTGCGCTATTGCATCAACTCGGTGTGCCTGGATCTCGTCCCCCGCGAATAGACGTGTGGCGAGGGGATTTATCCCCGCTGGAGCGTGAAGCGCCCCCAAGGCCTGAGCATGCGGTTTGTCAGACGGACCGAGGGGGACTGCTTCGCAGTCCAGCGGGGATAAATCCCCTCGCCACATGTCCGTTGTCGGCAACAGCCCAAGATGTTCCAGTGCTGTTTGCTGGTAATTAAATTGCACACAATTGAATTGCTCGCTATCTTGCACGCCAGTCCCATTCCTTTGGAGCCTTGCCATGAGCGACAACCTGCTGAGCATCCCGTGCACCACCCTCCAGGGTGAGCAAAAGACCCTGGCCGACTTCGCCGGCAAGGCCGTGCTGGTCGTCAACACCGCCAGCCAGTGCGGATTCACCCCACAGTACAAAGGGCTCGAGGCCCTGTGGCAGACCTACAAGGACCAGGGCCTGGTGGTGCTGGGCTTTCCCTGCAACCAGTTCGGCAAGCAGGAACCGGGTAACGAGGCGGCGATCAGCGAGTTTTGCGAGCTGAACTTTGGTGTGAGTTTCCCGCTGTTCAAGAAAATCGAGGTCAACGGGGCCAACGCCCATCCGTTGTTCGTCCAGCTCAAGCAACGGGCCCCCGGCGTGCTGGGGTCCAAGGGCATCAAGTGGAATTTCACCAAGTTCCTGATCGGCAAGGACGGCCAGGTGGTCAAGCGGTTCGCCCCGACCACCAAGCCCCAGGACCTGACTGGCGAGATCGAAGCACTGCTCAAATGAACCCGTTGCCAGCCGATGCGCTGAAGCTCGACAGCCAGTTGTGCTTCAAGCTGTACGCCGCCTCGCGGGCGGTGATCCGTGGCTACAAGCCGATGCTCGACCAGCTCGGCCTGACGTACCCGCAATACCTGGTGATGCTGGTGCTGTGGGAATGGCAGGAAACGGCGCCGGAACAACCCACCGTCAAGGCCCTGGGCGAGCGCTTGTCGCTGGACTCCGGCACGTTGACGCCGCTGCTCAAGCGCCTGGAGCAACTGGCGCTGGTCCAGCGCCAGCGTTCGCCTCGGGACGAGCGTGAGGTGCACCTGAGCCTGACACAGTCGGGGCGGGCCTTGCGAGAGCAGGTCGGGCCGCTCAAGGCCCGCCTGTTATGCGACAGCGGGATTGATCTGGACCGCCTCGGGGAACTGCGCGACGGTCTCGATCATTTATTGGGGCAGATCAGAGCGCTGACGTAGTGGGCACCCACTGGTCCAGGATCGCCGCCAGTTCTTCGCGGCGGAACGGCTTGGACAGGTAGTCGTTCATGCCCGCCGCGCGGCAGCGCTCGCGCTCCTCGGGCATGGCATTGGCCGTCAGGGCGACAATCGGCAACTGCGACCAGCGACCGCTGCGCCGGATCTGCCGGCTGGCCTCGTAGCCATCCATCACCGGCATGTTGCAGTCCATCAGCACCAGGTCGAACACATGCTGTTCGAGCTGGTCCAGGGCTTCGACACCGTGGGCGGCAATGGTGACTTCGCAGCCCAGTTTCCCCAGCATGCCCTTGGCCACCAACTGGTTGACCGGATTGTCCTCCACCAGCAACACCCGGCCACGCCTGGAGGGCGCCAGGGTATCGATCCGGGCATCGTTGATGGTGGTTTCCTCGCTTTGCAGGGCCCGGCGCAGAATCTGGTACAGCGCATGACGCGCCAACGGCCGGGCTTGTTGCAACAGCGGGGCGAGGGCCGCGGCCTGTTCGCTGGGCATGAAGCTGCCGTAGGCGGTTACCAGCAGGATCGGGGCGTCGAAGGTCGGCCGCAGGTTGAACAGGCACTCCGGGCAGTCGGTGATCAGCACGTCGGGTTCGAGCCCCAGCAGCCCGTCATCCACGGAGCGCCGTAGATAGTCCAGGCCCCAGCCGGGCAACAGCATGCCCAGCAACTCGGCCAGCCCGCTGTTGCTGTCGGTGATGGCAACGACCTTGCCGCGCAGTGGTTCGACCGACGGCGCCGGGGTGTGGCAGGGCAGGGGCAGGTCGGCGCAGAACTGGCTGCCGAAGCCGGCCTCGGAGCTGATCGTCAACCGGCCCTGCATGGCTTCGCAGAGGTTGTAGGTCAGTGCCAGGCCCAGCCCGGTGCCACCGAACTGGCGGGTGATCCCGGCGCCGGCCTGGGTGAACGGTTGCAGGATCCTGGCCTGTGCTTCCTGGGGAATCCCGATGCCGGTGTCGCAGACTTCGATCCGCACCCCCCCTTCGTGTTGGCTCAAGCGCACATCGACCCGGCCGAAGCGGGTGAATTTCAACGCGTTGGACAGCAGGTTGCTGACGATCTGGCGTACCCGCGTCGGGTCGCCCAGGACCTGGGCTGGAAACTGCGGGTCGATCAGGCAGGCCAGCTCGACGCTGGGGGCGGCATTCTGCGACAGCAGGTTGGCGGTGTCTTCGACCAGCGAGCCAAGGTCGAACGGGATGCGCTCGAGTTCCAACTGACCGGCGTCGAATTTCGACAGGTCGAGGATGTCGTTGAGCAGTTCCACCAGGACCTTGCCCGAGTCGTGGGCAATCGACAGCTGCTGCTGTTGTTCGGCCGTCAGCGGGCCGTCGAGGGACAGGGCGATCATCCCCAGCAGGCCGTTGAGCGGCGTGCGAATCTCGTGGCTCATGTTGGCGAGGAAGGCAGAGCGGGCCTCGGCCATGTCCAGTGCGGTACGCCGGGCCACTTCCAGCTCTTCGTTGGACTGGCTGAGGCGGGCGTTGATGGCCTTGAGTTCGGCAGTGCGCGCCGAGACGATGTTTTCCAGTTGCGCCAGGTATTCGGTGAGGCGGTTTTCGGCGGTGCGCCGCTGCTGGATTTCGGTGGAGATGTTCTCGAACTGTTGGTTGGCCACTGACACCAGCACGCCGATTTCGTCGTATTGGTGGCCGGCGGGGCATTCCAGGCGGCTCTGTTCGCTGCTGCCCGGGTCGCGACTGCTCAGCTCGCGGATGACCCGTACCAGGGGCTTGGTCAGCATCACGTAGAACAGCGCCAGCAGCAGGCCGGTCAGGATCAGGCTGCGGGCGAACCCGTTGAGCAGGGTGACTTCGGCCCGGCGCAGGAAGCGGCTGCCGAATGAGTAGGTGTCGACATCCAGGCGCAGCACGCCGAGGGACTCGCCAGGCAGATGGTCCAGGTAGAGACGGTCCTCGAACTGGCGCTGGGCGCCAAACAGGAAGTCGCTGATGAATCGATAGCTGCTTTGCAGTTCGGGTCGCTTGACGCTGGCCAGCACCGTCCTGTTGTTGTCCACCAGTTCGGCGCCGATGATGGCCGGTGAACGCAACAGGCCCTGGGACAGCTCCTGGGCCAGTTCCGCGTCGATGTTGTAGGCGATGCGCGAGGCCGGGTTGTGGCTGATTTCCAAAAGCGACAGGATTTCACGGTTGATCGAGGCGTCTTCGCTGGCATAATCGATGCCGATCTGCATCAGGCTCAACAAGGTGCCCAGCACGAAGCCCACCAGGACGGTCAGGCGGGCCTGTTTGTAGGACAGCCGCTGGGTGAATCTGATGTCCATTGAGTGATGAACCACTTACGTTTCCCTTCGCCGCTCAAGCATAGCTGATCATCGCTGAATTCCGGCGTGGCCGGTTTATGTTATTTGGGGTAGACCCGCCATTGGGTAAGGCGTTTCGTCGCTGCAGCGCCATCATTACCGTGAACCAGTCCGAGGAAAAGACGTGGACTCTCGATTGAATGCTTTTCTTGAACGCGCCGATGCGGTGCTGGCCCGGATCGAGCCCTTGTTGCCTGCGCCGCGCCCTGCCATCGATTGGACCCAGACCCTGGCCGCCCGCTGGCAACGGGATGGGCGCAGCGGTTTCCTGCTGCCGCTTCAGGTCAGCCTCGACATGCGCCTGTCGGACTTGATCGGCGTGGATCGCCAGGTCGAGCAACTGGGGCGCAACACCCGCCAGTTCATCGACGGCATGCCCGCCAACCACGCGCTGCTCTGGGGCTCGCGGGGCACCGGCAAATCGTCCCTGGTGCGTGCGCTGTTGGCCGAACATGCCCAGCATGGCTTGCGGTTGATCGAGATCGAGCGTGACCACCTGGCCGACCTGCCTCGGGTGGTCGAGCAGGTGGCGAAACTGCCACAGCGTTTCGTGCTGTTCTGCGATGACCTGTCGTTCGAGTCCGGCGAAGGCGATTACCGCGTGCTCAAAAGCGTCCTGGACGGCTCCCTCGAACAGGCACCGGATAACGTGCTGTTGTACGCCACCTCCAACCGCCGTCACCTGGTGCCGGAAAAGGAGAGCGACAACGAGAACTGGAAGCGAGTCGATGGCGAGCTGCACCCCAGCGAAGCCGTGGAGGACAAGATCGCGTTGTCCGACCGCTTCGGCCTGTGGCTGTCGTTCTATCCATTTACCCAGGAGCATTTCCTCGACGTGGTGGAGCACTGGATCGGTGAGCTGGCGGCCAAGGCCGGGTTGACCTGGCAGCGCGACGAGGCGCTGGACGTGCAGGCGGTGCGCTGGGCCACCGGCCGCGGCAACCGCAACGGACGTTGCGCCTACCAGTTCGCCCGTTATTGGGTAGGGCTCAAACTCTTGGAGCACAAGGCATGATCGATTTGAAGAGCACCGGCCAGGGCCTCGACGGCTATGGTCTGTTATCGGCACAGCTGCAATCCCTGTTGGCCGATGAGCGTGATTTCATCGCCAACGCGGCACAGTTCTCGGCGTTCCTGTTCAGCCAGCTGGAGGACCTGAACTGGGCCGGTTTCTACCTCAATCGCAACGACGAGCTGGTCCTGGGGCCGTTCCAGGGCCAGATCGCCTGCGTGCGGATTCCCTTCGGCCGGGGCGTGTGCGGCGCGGCGGCGGCGACCCGACAGACCCAGCGGGTTGAAGATGTCCACCAGTTTCCCGGGCACATCGCCTGCGACAGCGCGTCGAACAGCGAGCTGGTGGTGCCTCTGGTCAAGGACGGGCGCCTGATTGGCGTGCTCGACCTGGACAGCCCGAAACTGGCGCGTTTTACCGAGCACGATCAGGCCGGCATCGAAGCGATGGCGGCGATTTTCCTGCGCCTGACCGAGTGCTGAACGAGGCCAACCGGCTGGAGCAAGGCTGGCCCGCCATCGCGCGGGCCCTGTCGGGTGCATGACCTTGCGGTGGGCCGGCAGGTTTGCTCCAACACGGGGTGCGGTGCGATTCAGCATGGTCGTAATCCCGCTCGGGCCAGCAGGGCGTCCCGATCGATCTCATCGATCTGCTGCGGGTCGAGAAACTGCTCGGCGTAGCGGGCGTAGATCTGTTCTTCGATGAACAAGCCGAACAACTGCGGATCGATATGGGCGTCGCGGCACATGGTGGCCATGATGCCCAGGGCTTCGCTCAGTTTCTTGGCCTTCTTGTAGGGCCGGTCGGCTGCCGTCAGCGCTTCGAAAATATCGGCGATTGCCATCATGCGGGCCGGCAGGCTCATTTCCTCGCGCTTGAGTCCCTTGGGGTAACCGCTGCCGTCCATCTTTTCATGATGGCCGCCGGCGATTTCCGCCACGTTGTCCAGGTGGCTGGGGAAGGGCAGTTGGCTGAGCATCAGGATCGTCTGCACCATGTGATGGTTGATGACGTAGCGCTCCTCACGGGTCAGCGTGCCGCGGGTGATGCTCAGGTTGTAGAGTTCGCCGCGGTTGTACTTCCAGCGCGGCACGTCGAGCTTGAAGCCCCACGGGTTGTCCGCCGGGATCAGCTCGGCTTCGTGACGCTCGAACAGGTGCTCTGGCTTGTCCGCCAACAACGCTTCGGTGACGGGCAACGTCGGCGGGGGCGTGCGCGCCTGGCGGCGGTTTTCTTCCCAGGACACCCCCAGGCGGTCATCGAGCGTGCGCTGCCATGGGCGTTGGGCGATGTTTTGCAGGCGCTGCAGGTCGGCGTCGGCCATGGCTTCGGAGCCCAGGTTGCAGCGGGCGACGAAGGCAAAGTCGTCATCGAGGCTGGCCAGTGTCGCATCGCGTTGCTGCGCCAGTGAGGCCGGGTCGCCGCCCGCCGCCATCGCTCGCCAGTAGTCGACCCAGGCGTCTCGCTTGAGCACTTCGAAGCGCGTGCGAATCTCGTGGATCCGGTCGTTCAGGGTTTCCAGCTTGGTGGCCTTGTCGACGACGTATTCGGGGGTGGTGACCTTGCCGCAATCGTGCAGCCAGGCGGCGATGTGCAGCGCTTCCCATTCATCTTCCGTTGGCTGGTACGCCTCGAACGCCGACGCCTGGCTCGCCGCCGCGGCCTCGGCGATCATCAGGGTCAGCACCGGCACCCGCTGGCAATGGCCACCGGTGTAGGGGCTCTTGGCGTCGATCGCGCCGGCCAGCAACTGGATGAACGAATCCAGCAATTGCTTCTGTCGGGCTTGCAGGCGCTGGCCTTCGATGCTGACGGTGGCGGCCCCGGACACCGCCTGGAGAAACGCGATGCGGTCCGGTTGCAGCTTTTCCAGGTCGGCTTCGGTGCCGCTGTCGTTGATCAGCAACACCAGGACGCCGACGGTTTCCTGGTGGCGATTGCGCAAGCGGATGCCGATCAGGTGGGCCCGGGGAGCGTCCATCGCCCTCAGGACACCTTGCAGGTCGGCCGCCTGTTCGAAGCCCAGGGAGGTCACCAGATTGTCCGAGACAGCCAGTTGCTGGAGCCATTGCGGGCTGCGCTCGGCCTGCAGCTCGTAACTGTTGAGCTTGAACGCTGCCAGGTCCCGGGGGACACCTTCGATCACCAGCCCATACGGCTTGACCCGATTGTCATCGTTTTCGCGCAGGTAGATCAGCCCGGCCTGGGCCTGGCCGATGGCCACGGTCTCGAACAACACCCGCTCCAGCAGCGGCGCGAAGCGGGTCTCGGCGCGCAGGCTGGCGGTGATCTTGAAGAAGCTGGCCAGGGTCTCCTTCATGCGCGCCATCGACACGCTCAACTGGTCGACTTCCAGCACCGGTGAGCGCCGCGAGACCGGGTAATTGAAGTCGAAGCTGCGAATGGCATCGGCCTCTTGCACCAACGCGCGCAGCGGCTTGACCAGGATCCTCGATGTCAGCCAGCCCAGCGGCAGGCACAACAGCAGGGTGGCCAGGGTGATCAGCGCGCCTTGCCAACGCATGCGATAGGCCTCGTCGAGCAGTTCGTCCTCGGGCACCAGCAGCGCCAGTTCCAGGCCTTGCGGTCCGCCTTCCTGCATGTGGCTGTGCGATACGATCCAGCGCCGTCCGGCGGCCTCCAGGCGCGACGTGCCCGTGCTGTCGTCGAGGGTGGCGGCGATGGCCGGGTTGAGGTCGCGGGCCTTGACCAGGCGCGCGGATTGAGCGTCCGCCACCAGTCGGCTGCTGTCGGGATAGGCCACCGCGTTACCCTTGGGGTCGAGCAGGACGATCTCGGTGTCGGTGGTGACCTTGTGCTTGGCCAGGGTCTGTGACAGCGCCGCGAGTGTCAGGTCGGCGCCGATCACCGCTTGCTCGCCGCTGCGCCGGGCCAGGGTGGTGCCGATGGTGTGGGTGGAGAAGAACAGATAGGGCTCGGTGGTGATCTGCTCGGCGGAGCCAGCGGCGCTGCGAAACCAGCTTCGATTGCGCGGATCGAACGTCTCTTCAGCGATGTCCCGGTGATCGATGAGCGTCAGGTGTTCGTCGTAGAACAGCGACTGGGCGCGAACCGAGCCGTCGGACGTCGCTCGCTCCACGGTCCAGACCTGGTAGGCCGCGTCGGCCGGGGCGCCCACGGCGGTTTTCAGGGCCGCGCTGCGCAACGGCCGGACCATCAGGAAATCACCCAGGGCATCACCCAGGTACAACGACGCCAGGTTCGGATTGTCCCGCAGCGCCTGGCTGAAGGGCCCGAGCAAGGCCAGGCGTTGCTCCATCCGGGGTGAGCGCGTGGCCGGGTAATCGGCCAGCAGACCCAGCAGGTGGCGGATCGGTTCGTAGGTGTCGTACAAATCCAGGCGCACGTCCTGCTCGATCCGGTTGAACAGTTTTTCACTGCTGGAGAGGATGATTTGCGTGGTCTGCCGATAGTTGAAAATGCCCAGTACCACGCCGGTCAGCAGCAGAAGCAGGGTGAACATCACGCTGATATGGACGTGCAGGGGGAACCGGCGTTTATCCGTACGCGGTGCGCTGGGCATTGCAGTCACTCCAAGTGTAAGGGGCGTTCTCAAAGGGTGTTTCCGCGTGGAGGGGACGCTGATCGAGAACACCCCTGGTACGCACTGCTCAGGCAACAGCATAGTAAACGCTGGGTTATCGTGCCTTGGCGAGTGCTGTTTGGAGGGCAACCCCGACGTCGATCATGGCCTGGTCGAGGGCTTCGACGCATTCGCTGATCCGCTGCGGTGCCGAGGCGGGCTGACAGGCCTGTTCCAGTGCCTCGCAACGCTGGATCAACGACGTCGCCTGCATGATCCGGGCGACCCCCTTGATCTTGTGCGCCGTCTCGCTCAAGGCCTGGCGCTCGCCGCTCCGGGCCACGTCGAGCAGCTCCTGGCGATCCAGGCGATTGCTGTTGAGCATCTCGCTCAGCAGGCGGTGGGTGGACGAGGGATCGCCGCCGGTCAGTGCTTGCAGGCCTTGCAGGCTGAAAACCCGGGCCTGCCGGCTGGGTTTGACGGCCTTGATCCACTGGCTCAGGGCGCTCAGGCTGATGGGCTTGAACAGGCAGTCGTCCATTCCCGCGTCCTGGCACCGTTGTTTTTCCTCCGGCTGCGCATTGGCGGTGAACCCCAGGATGGTGCAGGGAGGGCGTTGCTGCTCGGACTCCTCGCGGCGAATCGAACGCGCCAATTCATAGCCGCTCATGATGGGCATGTTGCAGTCGGCGATGACCAGGTCGAAATGCCCTTGCTGCCAGACCTCGAACCCATGGGCGCCATCATGGGCAACCTGATAGGGGTAGCCGAGGTACTCCAGTTGCTGTGACATCAGCAGGCGGTTGGCCGGGTGATCGTCCACCACCAGGACGTTCAGCACGCCTGCCGCCGTTTCGATGATCGGCTCGGCGGCCACGCCGGCCGGCGCCGCTGGCAAGACGTTCAGCCGCAGCCGGACCTGGACCTGGGTGCCAAGGCCGGGCTGGCTGTTCATGTGCAGGTTGCCACCCATCATCTGGCACAGGTTGCGACTGATCACCAGCCCCAGTCCGGCGCCCTTGCGCGCCATCCGGCCATTGTTGTCGACCTGGGCAAAGGGTTCGAAGAGGCGCTTGAGGTCTGCCGGGCCGATGCCGATGCCGCTGTCGTTGACCTCAAGGTGCAAGTGCAGGACGTCGTCCTGGTCGGTGGGTGACAACCGGACCTTGACCAGCACCCGGCCCTGTTCAGTGAACTTGAGGGCATTGCTGATCAGGTTCGAGAGCACCTGTTTGAAGCGCAACGGGTCGATCGACACGTCCGGGTTGCCTTCGGCGGCGTCGAACTGCAGCGACAACGCCAGGTTTTTCTGCCTCGCCACGCCTTCGAATACCCGGATCACCGATTGCAGCATGGCCCGCAGGTTGACGCGCTCGGGTGCCAGGCTCAGGTGGCCCGATTCGATCCGGGCGATGTCCAGGATGTCGCCGATCAGCTCCAGCATGCCGGCGGCCGATTCGTAGGCCACGGCGATGGTCGAACGGTCCACATGACCCTTGTCGGTCTGTTTCAGGGCCAGTTCAAGCATGCCGATCACCGCGTTCATGGGCGTGCGGATCTCATGGCTCATGGTCGCCAGGAAGGTGCTCTTGGCGCGGTTCGCGTCTTCGGCCTGCTTCTTGGACGCCCGCAGCTCTTCGAAAAGCTGGCGTCGCTCACTGATGTCGATCCACCCGCCGATGATGCCCTGCACCTGCGCGGCCGAGTTCCGGTAGGGGAGGATCCAGTGATAGATGGTCAGTTCCCTGTCCCCGATGTGCAGGGGGCGATCGACGATCAGCGGGGTGCCTTCGGCCATCACCCGTTGATAGTCGGCCTGGTACTCCTGCGCCTCGAAGGCATTGCTCATGGCCCCCGGCATCACGTTCTTGCCAATGACGTCTTCGCGCCTGGCGTCGAACGTTTGCAGGTAACTGTCGTTGCAGCTTTGCAGGCAGCCGTTGCGGTCCCTCACGTAGATCGGGTGCGGCGTGCCGTTGAGCAGTGCGTGCATGAATTCCAACTGGTCGTTGAGGGCGAGCTCGGCCCGTTGGCGTTGCCGGATCTGGCGCTGCATGTAGGCGTTCCAGGCCAGCGACAGCAGCAACAGCAGGCCGACGCCTGCGACGATCTGGAAGAACAGGCGGTTATAGGTGCGCCAGGTATGTTGCGACGCCGATACGTAGCCGCGCCAACGGTTGTTGATCACCCCCAGTTGATCGGGGTCGATGCTGGTCAGGGCCTTGTCGAGGATGGAATTGAGTTCGGTGGCATTTTTGGCGCTGGCGAGGGCGAACAGGGCCGGCTGGGTGCCGACGGTGCTGTTGATCTGCAATGTGTCGCGCCAGGAGTGGGACGAGATGAAGTAGTTAGCCATGACCAACGAGCTGACCCCGCCGTCGACCTGGCCCTGGGCGAGCATCTCCATCGCCCCCAGGGTGCCGTCTGCCTCGACGATCCTGATGTCCGCAAAGTGCTGGCGCAGCCATTCGATCAGTGGGTTGCCCTTGGCGATGGCCAGGCTCCGACTGCCGAACTGGTCGAGCGTGGCCGGGGTGCCGGACTGTTTACGGGTCAGAAGGACGAACGAACTGTCGAGGTAAGGTCGGCTGAATTTCAATTTCTGCTGCCGTTCGCTACTGGGCAGGAATGCGGCGATCAGGTCGGCCTGGTCTTCCTGGATCGCGGCGATCATCTCGCTGTCGCTCTGGCGACGCTGGATATCCAGGCGCAGGCCGGTGCGCAGGCGGATCAACTCCAGCAGGTCGGCGCTGATCCCACGCAAGGCGCCGTCCGAATCGAAGAAGGTGAAGGGCGCGGAATGTTCATTCACCACCACCCGCACCACCGGATGCGCCGCCAGCCAGCGTTGTTCGCGGTCGGTCAGTTGGATCCGGTGATCGGCGAGGTACATGTCGCTGCCAGCACTCCAGCGCTTGGCGATGCTGGTGTGTTCGGCGAGGGGAATCTGGTTCAGCGTGGCATTGATGATCTCCAACAGGCGGGTGTCGCTGCGGCGCACCGCGAACCCGAAGCCAAAGGCCTCATGCTTGCCGAAGCTGGCCATGCGGATGTTGCTCAGGTAGCCCTTGCTGATCATGTAATGGGTGGACAGGGTGTCGCCGAGGAAGACGTCGGCCTGGCCAAAGGCAACGGCGTTGATCGCGTTCTGATAGGAGGGGTAGGTGGTCAGGTGGGCTTTGGGGTACAGGTGCTCGATTTCCTCCAGGGGCAGGTAGTGATAGACCATGCTCAGGCGCAGGCCTTCGAGGCCTTCGGCCAGGGAACGGCTTTCATTGGCGCGAGTGACGAGCACCGGCTGGTCCACGGCATAGGGCGTCGACAGCAGGATGTCGGGCTGGCGGGCTTCAAAGCCATTGGCGGTGCCCAGCAGGTCGATCTGCCCGGCCTTGAGCGCTGCCACGGCGGCGTCGCGGGATTCGAAACGCAGGACCTTCATGGGCAGGCCGGTTGCCTGGGCGAGGAGGCCGGCATAGTCGGCGGTCATGCCTTCGTAGTCGTGGCCGCTGGTGGAAAGGTCGAAGGGGGGATAGTCGGGCGCGGACGTGCCCAGGACCCATTCACGCCGACCCTGCAGCCAGGCCTTCTGGGCGTCGTCGAGCTGGATCGACGCAGCCGCCGTCGAGCGGCCCAGCAGCGTCAGGTGCTCGGGCATGGCTGGCGCCGCCGCGAGGACACTTGCATATAACCCTGCACTCACTAGCAGCAGGCATTCCTTTATGCGTCTGAGCATCCTGTTCTTCTCACACAAGTGCGTTGCGTTTCGCCATTTCGATCAGTTCTACGAGGGACTTGACCTTGAGTTTCTGCATCAGTCTTTTTTTGTAGGTACTGACGGTTTTATTGCTCAGAAACATGCCCTTGGCGATTTCCTTGTTAGTGCGGCCCTGGGCAAAAAGTTGCAGGACCATCAACTCCCTGTCGTTGACGCTCTTGAAAAGATCCAGCTCTATACTGCGCGGATCATCCGGGCGTATCGGGTTCAAGGCCTGGCTCGGAAAGTAGTTGTAGCCAGACAGTACGGCCTTGATGGCACTGACCAGTTCGCTGAGGTCTTCCTGCTTGCACACATAGCCGGAAGCGCCCGATTGCATGCAGCGGATGCCGAACAGGGTCGGCGACTGGGCCGTGAGCACCAATGTCTTGAGGGGCGTGGTCATGGCGTTGAAGCGCGAGAGGATTTCCAGCCCGTCAAGTTTGGGAATGCTGATGTCCAGGATCACCAGGTCTGGCATGCATTCGCGCACCATTTGCATCGCATCGACGCCGTTGTCAGTTTCCCCCACGACCTTATAGCCCTCATGCTCCAGGAGCATGCGAACGGCGAGGCGGATGACCGGATGATCGTCGACAATGAAAACGGAGTTCATGAATAAAATACCCTGCGAGCTTAATAAAGCGCGCACCTTAGCCCAGTTACAGCCAGGGTCGTACGAAGAGACGGGCACCCAACTTCAATTTCAGAAGTTTCCTACAAAAAAAGAGGCAAGATATTACGATGTAATCGGTTTTTTAGTAGGTGGGTGAAACAGGGTGGAGAATTAAAGGCTTTTTTGTGAAAAGGTGTTTCTTTTCGCGGAATGTTTATGCAAACAAGTGGCGTGCAGGGCTTATTGAATGTTGCGGACGGGTTTTCCGTGTTTTCTCCTGTGAAACTTGCATGAATCCGTTGTGAGGGCGGGCTTGCTCGCGAAGGCGCAGGTCATTCGATACCGTCGCAATTTGACCTACCGCTTTCGCGAGCAAGCCCGCTCCCACAGGATTGTGCCAGGCCCATCAAACCGTTGTTCCCACACCTTTTATTGACGCGTGCGGCCTGTCATCTCCTGGGCCATGTCGCTGGCGTAGCTGTCCGTCATCCCGGCGATGAAGTCGATCATGCGCAGGAATGCCGCGTGCAGTGGGCCATTCGGGTCGGGGGCGTTGTTGCCCAGCAGGTCGAGGATGCGGCGGTTCTTGAAGGAAGGCGTGCGGCCGCCATGCTGTTCGAGTGCGGCGCCGCAGAACCCGTTGAGCAGGATCTCCAACGTGGTGTACGCGCCGATCTCATGCAGGGTCTTGCGCTTGTCCTGGAAAATTTTCTTGCGGGCCATGTCCTTGGCATTCAGCACGCAGCGCTTGGCCGGGCCGTGCATGTGCTCCACCAGGTCCCCCGGCAGCGTGCCGGCCAGCAACGCCTCCTGCTGTTCGACGAATGCCCGGGCGGCGGCGTTGGTCAGGTGCTCGATGGCCTTGCCCCGCAGGATCGCCAGTTTGCGCCGCCGGGAATCCTGCGGGCCCAACTGGCGGTAGGTGTCCGGAAGGTCGTCCCCCACCAGGTCCAGGAGCAGCGATTCCACCTGTGGGTATTCCAGCAGATCCATTTCCACGCCGTCTTCCAGGTCGATCAACGCGTAGCAGATGTCATCGGCGGCCTCCATCAGGTACACCAGCGGATGCCGGGCCCAGCGCTGGTCCTCGATCTGCGGCAGGCCGAGTTTGTTGGCAATCTGCTCCAGCAGCGGCAGTTCGCTCTGGTAGCAGCCGAACTTGTGCTTCTTGTAGCCCAGGGAGTCGGCGTGGCGAGCGGTCCAGGGGTACTTCAGATAGGTGCCGAGGGTGGCGTAGGTCAACCGCGTACCACCGTCGAACTGATGGTATTCAAGCTGGGTAAGCACGCGAAAGCCCTGGGCATTGCCTTCGAAATTCAGGAAATCGCCGCGCTCGGCTTCGCTCATGGCATCCAGCCAACCTCGCCCGGCGGCCTGCTGGAACCAATAGCGGATGGCATCCTCGCCCGAGTGACCGAACGGTGGGTTACCGATGTCGTGGGCCAGGCAGGCCGATTGCACGACCATGCCCAGGTCGCTCGGCTCGCACCAGTCGGGCAGGGCGCTGCGGATGGTTTCGCCCACGCGCATGCCCAGGGAGCGCCCCACGCAACTGACTTCCAGCGAGTGGGTCAGGCGCGTGTGGATGTGGTCGTTGCTGGACACCGGATGCACCTGGGTCTTGCGCCCCAGGCGGCGGAAGGCGCCGGAAAAGATGATCCGGTCGTGGTCCTTGTGGAAGGGGCTGCGGCCCAGTTCTTGCGGGCTGTGAAGGGGTTTTCCGAGGCGTTCGCGTGTCAGCAGGGTGTGCCAATCCAAGGCCGGTTGCTCCGTTTGATAGGGTCGATGCCCTAGCTTCCCGGTTCGTGAGGCGTGGTGCAAGGGCAAGTCGATTTACCTGCCCTTGTCACCGTTGCCTCAGGGTTTGCGCGCGCTCTTGGCCAATTTGATCAACGGCAGCAGCGTCGTGGCCAGCCGGACCAAACCGGTGAGGCCGCCGGTACGCCCGGCGCGGGTGCGCCTGCCGGTGAAAAAGCCGAGCAGCGACACCGCCGCCACGCCCCACAATGGCGCGTGCTTGATGCCGAAGCCTTCGTGCCAGCTTTGCGACAGGCCGCGTACTCGTCGCAGGGGGAGCAGCAACTGCCGTGTTTCCTGGCGGATCTCCTGGCGATGCATCTCCATGCGCAGGCGCACCAGCGCCTTGCGCATTTCCTGGCGGGTCTGGGCTTGAGGGATATCAGGCAGGCTCATGGCAGCAGGCGCTCCCGATCGTTGGCCAATTCTTCGAGGGTGGCATGGAAGGGCGACGATTCGTCATAGATCGCTGCTCGCAACCGAAGGCCACAGAACAGCGCCGCCAACAGGTAGAACAGGCACAGGCCGATGATGCCCGCCAGGCGATAGGTGTCCCACACCAGGATCAGCACCAGGGCCGAGAGCCCTACCAGCAGGAGCAAGGCGAACACCAGGGCAAGGCCCGCGAACAACAGCAGGCTGACGGTGCGCGCTTTCTGTTCCTGCAATTCGATGCCGAACAATTCGACATGGCTGTGCAGCAAACCCAGGAAGGCTGCGCTCAGGCGACGTGCCGTGGGGGCGGTGCCCGCTTCGGGCGAGCCGGATTCGTCGAGGCCGATCATCAGCGTCTGGTCGCCAGCAGGCCGATCAGAAAGCCCACGCCCGCCGCGATGCCGACGGATTGCCAAGGGTTGGCCTGGACATATTCCTCGGTGGCGTCCACGGCCGCCTGGCCACGTTCGCGCATGGAATCTTCGGTCAGCTTGAGCGTTTCACGGGCGCGCAAAAGCGTTTCCTGGATCTGGCTGCGCAGCACGTCCGCCTGGTCACCCGCCAGCGTTGCGGTGTGGTCCAGCAAGCGTTCCGTGTCGTTGACCAGCGTCTGAAAATCTTCCTTCAGGATTTCTTGAGCAGTCTGTGCCTGGGTTCTGGCCATGGGGTGAATCTCCGTAAGTGACGTCTGAAGCGTTCGAGTATGAGCCTTGCCGGAAGGTTCAGTGAAAGTGACTGGTACAACTTTTGCTCTGGCTTTTGCCATGTACTGGTGCGTCAGCCCGCGCTGGTGCGCTGAAGCTGGGCGCGAGCCCGAAAACCTTAACCCAAATAATCAAAACCCGCGAAGCGCCTTGAAGCGGGACTGCGTTTCAGCCGTTTCGATGCACCAAAGCGGTTCGCTTGGCTGGCCAAAGCCGGCCACGCGTTTCAACTTGGTGCGTCGTCGGCGCGAGCGAACCGGTTTGGTGCCTTTCTCCACTTTTTCAGGTCTGCCATCACCATGGAAAATATGCAAAGTGCCGTGGACAGTCTGGTCCACAGCTCCAACACACTGTTCATCCTGCTGGGTGCGGTCATGGTCCTGGCCATGCATGCCGGTTTTGCGTTCCTGGAAGTGGGAACGGTCCGGCAAAAGAACCAGGTCAATGCGCTGTCGAAGATTCTCAGCGACTTCGCTGTTTCGACCCTGGCCTATTTCTTCATCGGCTATTGGATTTCCTACGGCGTGACCTTCATGCAACCGGCGGCGGTGCTCAGCACCGACCATGGCTACAGCCTGGTGAAGTTCTTTTTCCTGCTGACGTTCGCCGCCGCCATCCCGGCGATCATTTCCGGCGGTATTGCCGAACGTGCCCGGTTCGCTCCGCAGTTGTGCGCCACGGTGCTGATCGTGGCGTTCGTCTACCCGTTCTTCGAAGGCCTGGTCTGGAACGGCAACTTTGGTGTGCAGGCCTGGCTGCAAGCCCGCTTCGGTGCCGGTTTCCACGACTTTGCCGGCTCCGTGGTGGTGCATGCCATGGGCGGCTGGCTGGCACTGGCCGCGGTACTCCTGCTCGGGCCGCGCAATGGCCGCTACCGGGACGGTCGGCTGGTGGCGTTCGCGCCGTCGAGCATTCCGTTCCTGGCCCTGGGGTCGTGGATCCTGATTGTCGGCTGGTTCGGCTTCAACGTGATGAGTGCCCAGACCCTGCCGGGGGTGAGCGGGTTGGTGGCGGTCAACTCGTTGATGGCGATGGTCGGCGGTACCGTGGCGGCATTGCTCGTGGGGCGCAATGACCCCGGCTTCCTGCATAACGGCCCGCTCGCCGGCCTGGTGGCGGTCTGCGCCGGTTCCGACCTGATGCACCCGGTAGGTGCGCTGGCCACCGGCGCCATCGCCGGTGCGTTGTTTGTCTGGTGCTTCACCGCCGCCCAAGGCAAATGGAAGATCGATGATGTGCTCGGGGTCTGGCCACTGCATGGGCTGTGCGGTGTCTGGGGCGGCATTGCTTGCGGCATTTTTGGCCAAGGCGCGTTCGGCGGCCTGGGCGGCGTGAGCCTGGCCAGCCAACTGATCGGCACGGCGCTGGGCGTCGGCATTGCCCTGGCCGGCGGCTTTGCGGTGTATGGCGTCATCAAGGGGCTGCTGGGGCTGCGCCTGAGCCAGGAAGAAGAGTATTACGGCGCCGATTTGTCGATTCACAAGATCGGCGCCATCAGCCAGGACTGACCGATGCACTAGGGCGCCTTGTCCTGGTCGCCCGGGTAGAAGCCGTGCAGCAGGCGATAGCGGTCGTGCCGAACCTGGTCCACGTGATGGCGGACCTGCTGCTCGGGCAGGCCGAGCATGATCAGGGCATGGGAGGCCAGCATCAGGCTCGACTCGAGCAACTCCGGGACCACTTCGCTGGCCCCGGCCGCTTGCAGCTCGGCCAGTTGGCTGTCGTCGCGGGTGCGGACCAGGATCGGCACCTGCGGGTTGACCCGCCGTGCCTCCTTGAGCACGGTGATGGCGATGTCGGTCTTGTCCACGGCAATCACCAGCAACCTCGCACGATTCAAACCGACCGCTCCCAGCAGGTCGCCTCGGCGCGAATCGCCGTAATGCACGCAGCGTTCGTCGACGCTGGCTTCCTGGATGATCACCGGGTCGTCATCCAGAGCGACGAACGCCAGGCCTTCGCGCCGCAGGAACCGGCCGATGGACTGGCCGACGCGGCCGTAACCACAAATGACCACATGCCCTGACAGCCCGGCGTTGAGCGCGCTGATCTGCTCCAGTTGTGCCTCTTGGTTGGGTTTGCGGTGCAGACGGGCGGCGATGTGGGGGGCGGCACGCAGCAACAGCGGGGTCAGCAGCATCGAGCAGAATGTCGCGGCCAGCAGCAGGCCACTGATGTCGGCAGGCATCAGGCGGTTCTGCTGCATGAGTGCCATCAGGGCAAAACAGAATTCGCCACCCTGGGCCAGGGCCAGGCCACTGCGCCAGGCGGTTTCACCGTCGCTGCCGCGCCACTTCACCAGGGCAGCGACCACGCAGCCCTTGATGAGCATCAGGCCGAGCGTCAGGCCGAGGATCAACAGCCCGTCGTCGACGAACAATTGCAGGTCGATCAGCATGCCAATGCTGACAAAGAACAGCCCCAGCAGGATGTCGCGGAAGGGGCGGATGTCGGCCTCGATCTGATGCCGGTAGTGGCTTTCACCCAGCAACATGCCCGCCAGGAATGCCCCCAGGGCGGGGGACAGACCGAGCAGGTGAGTCAGCCATGCCGTCAGCAGCACGATCACCAGGGCCAGCAGCACGAACAGTTCTGCGGACCGCGAGGCAGCCACCTCATGGAACAATCGGGGCAGCAGCAGGCGGCTGGCCAGCAACAAACCAGCGAACAGCACCAGGGTCTTGCCGAGGGTCAGTGGCAGCGCCCAATACCACGGGTGCTCGCTGCTGCCGGCGAATACCGGCACCAGGGTCAACAGCAGCACGGCGATGACGTCCTGGAACAACAACACCCCGATGGCGTTCTGGCCATGGCTGCTGAAGATTTCCCCCAGGCTGGTCAGTTCCTTGCTGACGATGGCGGTGGACGACAAGGCCAGCCCTGCCCCCAGCAACAGCGTCGCGGCCAGGGGCGCGCCAGAGAAGGCCAACAGCCCGGCGAGGACCGTCCCCGTGGCGAGTACTTGCAGGCTGCCGAGGCCGAACACCACCCGACGCAGCTCGAGCATTTTCGACAGGGAAAACTCCAGCCCCAACGAGAACAGCAGGAACACCACCCCGAGTTCGGCCAGGTCGGGCAGTTCTTCGCTGTCGTTCACCCAGTCCAGCGCGGTCGGCCCCACGGCCAGCCCGACGCAGAGATAGCCCAGCACGGGCGGCAGTCGCAGGCGTCGGAACAAGGCGATGACCACCAGGGATGAGGCAAGAATGATCAGCAGATTGGCAAACAAGGGGCACTCCGTTTCAAGACGACAACTGACAGCGTAGCGGGGGAAAGGCACCCAGCCTCGCCGCAAAAGCCTCAATCTTCAGTGATTTGCATCAGCGTTTTGCCGAAACACCCTGAAGCGAGGCAGCGGCTCGACGGTTTCCCGGTGCGGGCCTAGAATGACCGTCTATCTTTTTTGGGTCTACCTGCCATGTCTCCTGAATGCCAGCTGCTCGGCACCCTGGGTTGTCACTTGTGTGAAGTTGCCGAGGGTGTGTTGATGCCTTTCGTCGAGCATGGATTGCTGGTGGAACTGGTGGACATCGCCGAGAGCGAGATGCTGACCGAGGCCTATGGACTGCGGATCCCGGTCCTGCGGCGAACCGATACCGGCGCGGAGCTGGACTGGCCTTTCGACGATCCCGACCGGGTGGCCGCGTTCCTGCTTGAACCGTTCGCACCTTCCATTCGCCCGCGGTCATTGGCGTAAGCTGCATTCTTCGGTTACTGTATGCCCATACAGCTATCTGGAGTGCGTTCCCTTGGTCAATGTCGAACAACTGAAAAGCAGCGTAAACAGGATGTCCGCGGACGTTGTGCGCGAGGCGGTCCTGGAACTGCGCCTGGATGGCTTGGTCACCGAAGGCAAGACACCTTTCAATAAATTGCATTTCAACACCTGTTTCGCCGAGATCGAGGCGTTGTTCCAGCGTGCCGGCTATCACAAGCAACTGGATGTAGTGGGTTACCAGGGCTTGCTGTACGCATTGTACGACCCTGGTCGCTGGGAGGCGGTGGAGGTATTGCGCTGGTTGAAGGAGTTCACCGAGGCGGCAGCCAAACCGGCGTCGGTCCCGGCCTGAAGCAATCATTGTTGGGCGGGCTGGCGCGACTGGTGGATAATACCGCCCTGCGAAAAGGCTCAAGAGTTTTCCATGGTTTCATCATTTTCCGCTGCACACCATCAGGCCAGCACGTTGTACCTGCCCCCGGGCTCCTGGCCGACGGTGCTGGAGTGCCTGTGCGAACATTTCAAGGCCATCAGCCGCGAGCAATGGCTGGACCGGATCGCTCGCGGGCGGGTGCTGGACGGGGAGGGCAACGCGATCCGTGCCGACCTGCCGTACCGTGAGGGCCTGCGCATCCACTATTTCCGTGAAGTGCCCGACGAGAAGCCGATCCCGGTGGTGGAGTCGATCCTGTACGCCGACGAACACCTGGTGGTGGCAGACAAACCACATTTCCTGCCGGTCACGCCGGCGGGCGAATATGTCGAGCAAACCTTGTTGCGGCGGCTGATCCGACGCCTGGACAATCCCCACCTGGTGCCGTTGCACCGAATCGATCGACACACTGCCGGCCTGGTGCTGTTTTCCGCCAACCCCGACAGTCGTTCGGCGTATCAAGCGTTGTTCCCCACCCGGCAGATCGAAAAGCACTACCAGGCCATTGCCCCGGCGCTGCCTGGGTTGAGCTTTCCCCGCGTGCATAAAAGCCGAATGATCGATGGCGAGCCGTTCTTTCGGATGTGTGAGGGGCCGGGCGAGCCGAATACTGAAACGGCCATCGAAGTCCTGGAGCGAAACGGCGAGCTTTGGCGCTATGGCCTGTCTCCGGTCACGGGCAAGAAGCACCAGTTGCGGGTGCACATGAATGCCCTTGGGGCGGGTATCTGCAACGATCCCTTTTACCCCGACGTGCTGCGGGATGTGGAGGACGATTACGCCAACCCGCTCAAGCTGCTGGCGCAGGGGCTGCGTTTTAACGACCCGCTGAGTGGTCAGGAGCGGGTGTTCGAGAGCCGTATTACGTTGCAGTGGTGAGCTGAGGCGGGGCTCTGGTCACAGGCTAAGTTGCCCTGATCGAAACTTTTCCGTTCACCACGGCTGCTTTCTCTAGAACGGTCCCATAAAAAAAAAACGGCGCTTGCCTTTGAAAAAAGGCAGGCGCCGGTTTTTTTGGTCAACAGCAATGCGCCGCTATTTCACAGCAGACGCCAGCGTCGAAGATTACAGATCCTTGACGGTACGAACCTGATCCTTGTTCACGCGGGTTTGCTTGCCATCCAGTTGCTCGAATTCATAGAAGCCGCTTTCTTCGTCGTACTTGGGTGTGTCGACGGCCTGGATTTCGCGACCGTCATTCAAGGTGATCACTGTTGGCGAGGCGCAACCGGCGAGGGTGGCGAGGCCCAGAGCAAGCATGAAAGTGGCGAGGGTCCGTTGAGTCATGGTGTTTCTCCGAAATGGATTCTTCAAGTTACTAACCCTCAGACGTATACAACGCGCGCAAGTTCCTGGCTAGTGTCAATCTGACACGCCTTTGTAACGGGTCAGTAATTCCGGCGTGTTCAGGTTGGCCAGTCGCGGGTCGTCGGCGGGGCATTGCAAGGCAACGGCGTGCAGCGTGCGCATGATCCGGCCGGGGCTGCGTTCGCCGTCGTGCCAGGCCTTCTCGAAGGTGTCGGCCAATGTCAGTGGGATGACGCACAGCAGCGGTTCCCAATGCTCGCCGTGCCGCACCATCAGCGGTTTGTCTGGGTGCTGGCTGGCCGCCCGGCGCATGCTGTCGAGCAGGCCGGCATCGATTTGCGGCACATCACACGGCAGCACCAGCAACTGTGCGTGTCGGGCCACCTTGAGGCCGGCGCGGATGCCTGCCAGCGGGCCGGGAAAGTCACCCTCGTCGTCATGCACCAGTTGGTCGGCGTACACCGCGTAGCGTGCCGGATTGCGGTTGCACGAAATGATCAGGTCGTCGCTTATCGCGCGGGTCTGGCGGTGGAGATGGGCAATCAATGGCTCGCCTTGCCACTCCAGCAGGCCCTTGTCCTGGCCGCCCATGCGTTGGCCGCGTCCGCCTGCCAGCAGCAGGATCGAGCAGGGGGGCAGGGGCGTGTTGGTCATGTTGTGTCTCCGCACGGGCGAATAAATGAAGCGCTGTGATATAACACCGGCCTGTTTCCCCTACAACTGGACGAGCCTATGAAAGCCAAGGCTGATGTACCTTTCGTGCCGCTCAATATCGCGGTGCTGACAGTCAGTGATACCCGTACCCTGGAAACCGATACCTCCGGGCAGGTCTTTGTCGATCGGCTGATGGCGGCCGGCCACAACCTGGCGGCGCGGGTCCTGCTCAAAGATGATTTGTACAAGATCCGCGCGCAAGTCGCGACCTGGATCGCCGAGGACGTGGTGCAGGTGGTGCTGATCACCGGCGGCACCGGGTTCACGGGGCGCGACAGCACCCCTGAAGCGGTCACGTGCCTGCTGGACAAGCAGGTCGATGGCTTCGGCGAGTTGTTCCGGCAGATCTCCGTGGCGGACATCGGCACCTCCACCGTCCAGTCGCGGGCCCTGGCCGGCCTGGCCAATGGCACGCTGGTGTGTTGCCTGCCGGGTTCCACCAATGCGGTGCGGACCGGTTGGGATGGGATCCTGGCTGAACAACTGGATGCACGGCACCGACCCTGTAATTTCGTGCCTCATCTGAAACAGGCGGCGCCGTGTGAATCCCGTGGGTAAACCGGGCAAGGCCGGGGCCTTGATGGCTGTCGAAGTGGCGTTGCAGCGCTTGCTCGACATGGCGGCAGCCGCGCCGATCGTCGAGCGCGAAACATTGCCGTTGGCTGCGGCACAGGGAAGGGTGCTCGCGCAGGACCTGGTGTCGACCCTTGATTTGCCGCCATGGCCCAACAGCGCCATGGACGGCTATGCCTTGCGGCTGGCGGACTGCAAGGACGAGCCGTTGGTGGTCAGCCAGCGGGTTTTTGCCGGGCAGGCCCCGGCGCCGCTGGCGGCTGGAACCTGTGCGCGAATCTTCACCGGGGCGCCTGTTCCTGCGGGCGCGGATTGCGTCGAGATGCAGGAAAATGCCGTGGTCGAAGCTGACGAGCGCGTTCGCTTCACCGAGCCCATGGTTATTGGCCAGAACATCCGCCCTCAGGGGCAGGAAACCACCGTCGGTGAGCAGGTCCTTGCGGCGGGTACGCGCCTGGGGCCGGTCGAACTGGGGTTGGCGGCATCCCTGGGGTGCGCATCGCTGGAGGTGGTGCGTAAGGTTCGTGTGGGTGTCCTGTCAACCGGCGACGAGCTGGTCGAGCCGGGCCAGCCACTGGGGCCGGGGCAGATCTACAACAGTAACCGCGTGCTGCTGTGTGGCTGGCTGCGAGGCCTGGGTTGTGAGGTGGTCGACGCGGGTATCCTGCCCGACGACTTGCCGACCACCCGTGAACGCCTGGCGCAGTTGTCGGATGTCGACCTGATCCTGTCCACCGGTGGCGTCTCGGTGGGAGAGGCGGACTTCCTGGGCATTGCCTTGCGCGAGGACGGTGAGCTGGCGCTTTGGAAGCTTGCCATCAAGCCTGGGAAACCGCTTACGTTCGGGCACTACCGTGGCGTGCCGGTGATCGGCCTGCCCGGGAACCCGGCTTCGACTCTGGTGACGTTCGCGCTGTTGGCAAGGCCTTATCTGCTCAGGCGCCAGGGTGTCGAGTCGGTGATGCCGCTCAAGTTCAAGGTGCCGGCCGGTTTCGCCTGGCCGAAGGCGGGCAGCCGACGGGAGTACTTGCGAGGCCGAATGGAGAATGGTCGCGCGATCATCTATCGCAACCAGAGCTCCGGTGTCCTGCGCAGCGCGGCCTGGGCCGAAGGGCTGGTCGAGGTGCTGGAAGGGCAGACCCTGGTCGAAGGCGACGAAGTGGGTTTCATCCCCCTGAGCGAAGTCCTGGGCTAGCGCCGTGCAGTGTCGTGGGGCCCGGGACGGATACCCGGGCCCTCGCTTGCATGGCCATTATCCCGTGAGCAGTGCCACCAGTTGGTCGAAGCGACTGTTGGCCACCCAGCCCAACAGACCGAGGACCACCGCCGCCGCGCCAGCCGAGTAGGCCAGCCTGTGGCGGATCACCCTGACGTCGGTGCGAATCTCATCCATGTCTTTGCGGATGTACTTGAGGTGGGTTTCCAGTTCAACGACGCGCGGTTCCAAATCAACTCCTCCAGCGGGATGACTGCAATGCTTGCAATCGTTTTGAGGGTCGGCCCGTCCGCTCCCAAAAGACGCGAGCTGTGGGGGCGACAGCTTGTATTCACGGCTATGCATGGGACGGTTCATCCCCTTGGCCATTACGTTCAGAACCCTTGATCCGGCCCCGACGGGCCGTGACGTATCTATTCATGGTCTGGCACTTCCTTGTGTGGTGATGAGCGTTTTACCGGTTTGGCAAAACAGAATGCCAAGTTGTCTCAATAGCGCTGGAGGGTCAATTGAGCTGATTCGCCGGGTCTTGTAAGAAAACTCTTCGAATGCAGAAGTATCGGTCGGGCCACCCCTGCGCATGGGGTTCGCTTGGGCAGTCGTTTGCGATTTTTCCATTAAATTGAGCCAGGCCGGGCTTTTTCGGCGCAATGAGTGGTCCCATTTGCTGAACCTTCCAATGACGGAGACGACGATGAGCAAGGGCAAGGCGCTGTTGATTTTGCATGGCAAGCAAGCGCTCAACGAAGAGGTTCGCGCGGCCGTGATGCTCAAGCGCGAGCAGGGGTGGGACCTGGCAGTGCGGTTGACCTGGGAGGCCGGGGACGCCCGACGATGCGTCGAGGAAGCCCTGGCGGCGGGCTACGAGCAATTGATTGCCGGCGGCGGTGATGGAACCTTGCGCGATATCGCCGAGGCGATGGCCCTCAATCCCGGCGATGCCAGCCTGGTGCTGATGCCGCTGGGCACCGCCAATGACTTTGCCCGCGCCGCCGGTGTGCCGCTGGAACCGGAACAGGCCCTGGACTTACTGGACGTGGCCGCCCAGCCCGTCGACCTGGGCGAGGTCGGCGGGCGGATGTTCCTGAACATGGCCACGGGCGGCTTCGGCAGCCAGGTTACCGCCAACACGTCCGAAGACCTCAAGAAGGTCCTCGGAGGCGCCGCCTACCTGTTCACCGGCCTGTCGCGATTCAGTGAGCTGAGCGCCGCCTATGGCGAGCTGCAGGGGCCTGATTTCCATTGGGCGGGGGATCTGTTGGCGCTGGGCATCGGCAACGGCCGGCAAGCGGGAGGAGGGCATGTACTGTGCCCCGAGGCGTTGGCGGACGATGGGCTGCTGGATATCAGCATCTTGCCGGCGCCCCAGGAGGTGGTCGGCACGTTGAAGGACTTGCTGGCGGGCGGGCTGGGCATCGACAACATGTTCGTGCGCGCCCGCTTGCCCTGGGTGGAGATCAAGGTCGCCCAGGGCCTGGACATGAACCTGGACGGTGAGCCATTGCAGGTCGACACGCTGCGTTTCACGGTGCGCCCGAAGGCGCTGCGCGTGCACCTGCCGACCGATTCGCCGCTGTTGGGAGGCTCGGCGGCGCTCAATCGTCCAGGCTGATGATCTGCTCGCGTACCGCGAACAACACCAGGCCGGCGACGTCATGGATCTGTAGGCGCTTCATGATCTGCGCCCGGTGGGTTTCCACGGTCTTGATGCTCAGGCTCAGGCCGTTGGCGATTTCCCGGGTGGACTTGCCGCGCACGATCAGCCGCAGTATTTCCAGCTGGCGCGCGGTCAGGTTATGGGTCTGGGCAGGTTCGGGCTGACGTTTCTGGACGCGGGTCAGCGCCTGGTTGATCACGGTATGGGCGATGGCCGGGCTCAGGTAACGCTCGTTCTTGCGCAGCGCTTCCAGGGCATGTTTCAGCTCATTGACGGTGGTGTCCTTGAGCAGGTAGCCGTGGGCGCCGCATTCCAGCGCCTGCATGATCAGCGCCGGATCCGTGTGCATGGACAGGATCAGTACCTTGCTGTGGGGGCGCACCCGCTTGAGTTGCTGCAAGGCTTCCAGGCCGCCGGTGTCCTTCATGGAGATGTCCAGCAACACGATGTCGGGCTCGAGCCGTTCCACCAGCTCCACCAACTGCTTGCCGTCGCTGGCTTCGCCGATGACCGCGTAGCCTGGGATATCCATGACCAGGGCTCGTACGCCGGCCCTGATCAGGGAGTGGTCATCGACCAGAAGCAAATTACAGATCAATGGAGAACCTTATTCTTGCTGGCCCGTTCCAGGGCGCGGGGCGCCCAGGGGAAGCGTGCTTCGATGTGAGTGCCTTTGCCGGCCTCGCTGGTGACCTCGAGCGTGCCGCCCAGTTGCTCGACCCGCTCCGACATGCCGGCCATGCCGCGCTGGCCTTCGCGGCCAGGGTGGGTGGCCGGGGCGAACCCCTGGCCATCGTCGCTGATCAGCAGGGTGAGGCCATCCGGTAGGCGTTGCAGGCGCACCAGCAGGTTGGTCGCGCGGGAATGGCGCAGGATGTTGGTGACCGCTTCCTGGGTGATCCGGAACACGGCGACCGACATTTCTTCGGGAATGCCGGTCATGCGCTGTTGGCAATCGAGGCTCCATTTCACCGGCGCATTGGCCAGCGTCTTGAGCAGGTGCGCCCGCAGGCTGGCTTCCAGTCCCAGGCTGGCCAACTGCCTGGGGTTGAGGATCGCTGACACGTCGCGGACCTTGTCGAGGGTCTCGCTGAGGGTGTCGCAGAGGATGGCGCACTGGCCCTGCAACTCTTCCGGCATCCGCTGCTTGAGCCATTCGCTTTGCAGTTTCGCGGCGGTCAGCAGTTGGCCGATGTCGTCGTGCAATTCGCGGCTGAGTCGATGGCGTTCGTTTTCCTGGACTTCAAGCAAGCGGTCGGCCAGTTCCTGGGGCTGCAGCTTGATGGATTTGCGCGACAGTCGATGGCCGATCCAGACACAGGCCACGGCCACCAGGTTCAGCACCACCACGCTCAGCGGCAATGTATGGGCGAACAGGTAGGTCAGCAGGCAGCCCACGGCCGAGCAGACGCACAACAACAATGTGAAGCGGCGGGCATTTTCTCGGGAGGGAGGCCAGGTGATGAATGACTTGAGGCTGGCGTACATAGCGGATGGAGCCAATGATGTTCGCTGCGGGCTGGCCGGTCAGCGCATCTGACAGGCCGGGTTGGGTAAACGTTTCAGGTCGAGGGCCGCTTCGGTTGGCGGCCATGACGGCGCGGTCGTGAAGCGACTGACGCGAGAGATACTACCACTTCGCGCAACGTTGGTCGCGCTCGGCATCGCGCCGTCGGCATCGAAGTCAGGCTTGTTTCTGGGCGTAATGCACCAAGGCCAGTGGGCGTGAGGCAGCCAGCGCCTCGCAGGGGCTCTGGCCAACCTGGAAGGCAAAGGCTTCGATCAGCGAGGTCTGTTCGCTGCGATCCAGGCCCAGCGTGCCGGTGGTGTGATCGACCAGTTCCAGTTGCCAGGCCATCAGGGTGAAGCAGTCCTTCAAGGCGCACAGGGCCTGGTCATGCAGTTCCATGTGATTCTGCGCATGGCTGAGCAGGCCATGGATGTGCAGCGAGAATTCCGAAAGGGCTTCCAGGGCGAGGGCATTGGCCTTGCCTGCCAGTTTCAGCAAGGTACTGAGCATGCAGTCGATCGCATCCCTGTCATTGCTGATCAATTGCAAATGGCTCAGGCACTCTTCCGACTTGGCCAACAGCGTCTCGGCCTCGACCAGGAGTTCGGGCAGGCGCTCATTCCAGTTCCTGCGATCATTCGGCATGCTTATCTCCACAACATCATGTCAGGCGAAAGAAAACCGTGTACAGCGAACGGCTGGATCTCAAGGTCGACGACGGACACGCGCGCGGCATGAGGTCCGGGCCGATCAACGGCGACGAACCCGCAAACGATTGCACGGGTGGGCTCGGCTACAAGGCCGGAATCCGATGTCCTGGGGGCGCGCACAGAAGCCTGACTCCGTTCAGCAATGAGAATGGCGTCACATTAATGGCTATTGGATAGCGGGAATATCAGGTTGGACCTGATTGTGCCTAGGGGAATCCCTTAGGCAGCGGAACCTAATGCGCAAACCGAGGTCGCGCAGCGGGGGAAATAGCGGATGAAAATGCTGCGCCAGTAAAGCATGATGTTAATGTGACATCAATGCCCCGCGCTTGTATTTTATCAGGGGTCAAGATCCGGCGGACCCAGCCGATATCCCTTTCATTGGATTCATCCGAACAAGCCCAGGAGTCATCGATGGCCGGCATTCTCGACACAGTAGATCAACGAACCCAACTGGTGGGTGAGAATCGCCTGGAAATTCTCATGTTTCGCCTGGCGGGCCGGCAACTGTTCGCCATTAACGTGTTCAAGGTCCAGGAAGTGCTGCAACTGCCGAAGCTGACGCTGATGCCCCAGCGCCATCCCTTCGTCTGTGGCGTGGTCAATCTGCGGGGCCAGACGCTGCCGGTGATCGACCTGTCCCAGGCCATCGGTATGCGGCCGCTGGTGCCGGGTGCCAACAGCACCATCATCGTTACCGAGTACAACCGTTCGGTCCAGGCGTTCCTGGTGGGCGGCGTCGACCGCATCGTCAACATGAACTGGGAAGCGATCCTGCCACCTCCGGGCAGTGCGGGACGCGAGCATTACCTGACGGCCATCAGCAAGGTGGACGATCAGTTGGTGGAAATCATCGACGTGGAAAAGGTCCTGGCCGAAATCGTGCCGTACAACGCCAAGGTCTCCCGGGACAAACTCGAAGACCCGGTGCTGGAGCGTGCCCGTGGCCGCGAAGTGCTGCTGGTGGACGACTCCAATGTCGCGCTGTCGCAGTTGCGCGACACCCTGGGCCAGTTGGGGGTGAAGATGCACATCGCCAGCGATGGCTTGAAAGCCCTGAACATGCTCAAGGCCTGGGCCGATACTGGCGAGGTGATGACCGACAAGTTGCTGATGATCTTCACCGATGCCGAAATGCCGGAAATGGACGGCTACCGCCTGACCACCGAGATCCGCAACGATCCGCGGTTGCGGGGGCTCTACGTGGTGCTGCACACCTCGCTGTCCGGCAGCTTCAACGACTCGATGGTCAAGAAGGTGGGTTGCGACAATTTCCTCTCCAAATTCCAGCCGGACAAACTGGTGGATGTGGTGCGCCAACGCCTGTCGCTTGACTGAGGTCGATGGGTGGTTTGCTTCAACGGTCGGCTCGTATAAGGTGGCACTTTTTCGCCCCCAGGGAAGTTGACCATGTTGCGGCTGAGCGCGCTGTACCGTTATCCGTTGAAGTCCGGCAAGGGCCAGCCCCTGCAAGGGATTGGCCTGGACAAGCTCGGGCTGGACGGTGACCGGCGCTGGATGCTGGTGGACGAAGGCACAGGGCGTTTCCTGACCCAGCGGGCCGTGGCGAAGATGAGCCAGCTCTCGGCCTTGTGGAATGAGGCCGGTGGGTTGACGCTCAGCGCACCGGGCCACGGCGCCATTGACGTGGCGCTGCCTTCCACGCTCGAGGAGCAACTGCGCGGGGTGATCATCTGGCGCGACACCTTGCGGGTACCGGACGCCGGCGACGAGGCAGCGGCCTGGGTCAGTGCGTTCATTGGCAACCCCACCCGGTTGGTGCATGTGCCGGTGGAACTGGCGCGCACCACTGCCGCCGGTTACGGCAAGGATGACGACAAGGTCGCGTTTGCCGACGGTTTTCCGCTGCTGCTGATCGGCCAGGCCTCATTGCAGGACCTGTCCAATCGGGTCGGGCGTCCATTGGAAATGCTGCGCTTTCGCCCCAACCTGGTGGTCGAGGGCAGCGAGGCGTTTGCCGAGGATGGCTGGAAGCGCATTCGTATCGGCGACGTGGAGTTCCGACTGGTCAAGCCATGTTCGCGTTGCATCATGACCACGGTCGATCCGCAAACCGGTGATCGCGACCCCAACCGCGAACCTTTCGCGACCTTGCAGCAATACCGCTCGACCCCTGACGGCGCGATGTTTGGCCAGAACCTGGTCAATGACGGCAATGGCCGGCTGGAAGTCGGCATGCCGGTTGAGGTGCTTGAGTAAGTCTTGCGCTTGAAAAAAATGCCCGTGTCATTGGACACGGGCATTTTTGTTTCTCATACCGACACTTTGTGACTGCTTGACGGTCAGCCGCGGTATTCACACAAGTAAGCGGTGTCGACGGCCACTTTGAGCTGGAACTTGCTGTCGGCCGGTACGTTGAACTGGCTGCCCGCCGCGAAGGTTTCCCAGTCGCTGCTGCCTGGCAGTTTTACGGTCAGGGCGCCGGAAACGACGTGCATGATTTCCCGCTGGGCCGTGCCGAATTCGTATTCGCCCGGTGCCATGACGCCGATGGTCGCAGGGCCTTCGGCAGTGCCAAAAGCGATCGACTTGACGGTGCCGTCGAAGTACTCGTTGACTTTAAACATGGGCGATTCCTCGAAAAAGGGGCTGAAAAAGGCCGGCCAGTATGCACAAGGCGTCGGTGTTCGTCATCTGCCGAGCGGGTTCGGACCCGCCCCTCAACCCGGCAGTACCAATGGCAACAGCCGCGCGGTGTTGCGGGCATCCTCCAGCGCGCGGTGCTGTTGACCGCAGAATTGCAGGCCCGCCAGTTGCAACGCGGCATTGAGGCCCAGGGGGCGTTCCAGGCGACGGGCCTTGGCGAAGCGCTGCTTGAGGTTCATGTGCGGCAACTGGCCCAGCACGCTGTGCAGGTGTTGGTGCTGCCATTCCTGGAGCAGTTGCTTGCGGTCGTAGTCGCCCCAGCTGACCCAGCCTTCGAGGTTCGAATGATACGGCGCCAACCAGCGTTCGAATGCCGGCCAGACCTCGGTCAGCGGTGCGGCGCCGTCGATGTTGGCCTGGGTGATGTGGGTCAGTTCGCGACAGAAGGACGTGAGCAGCGGACGTCTCAAGGGGCGTACGAAGCGCTGGAAATGATCGACCTCACGCCCGTCACGATTCACCAGCGTGGCGCCGATTTCGATAATTTCCATTTCGGTTACCGGCCAGCCACCTTCATCGGTGGTGGCCTCCAGATCAATCACCAGCCAGTGAGGCATCGCAAGGTTCCCGGTATCGGCGTGCTGATGGCTTTGAGCGTAGTCAAACCCGGCGCATCCGCCTAGTGCGCTGTCTCGACTCGCAACAAAACCTGCTGCTGCCTGACCTGTTCGCCGGGCGCGACCTGCAATTGCCTGACCACTCCGTCGAAGCCCGCCTTGAGGGGGTGCTCCATTTTCATCGCTTCCAGCACCAGCAACAGCTGGCCCTGGCGAACCCGCGTGCCTTCGCTGACCAGCACCTCGACGATCGCGCCGTCCATGGGGGCCTTGAGCAGGCCGTCGCCAGGGGCGCTGGCGGCGGGCGTGATGGGGGCGCGGGTCCGGTCTTGCAGCGGCAGGCCACCGGGGCGGGTGAACAACCACAGATCGTTGCCGTCGAGGCGCCAGCGATGGCGTTGGCGAAGGCCATCGAGCATCAGCACGGCGCCAGACTGGTCGACCTCCAGCCATTTCAGTTCGACCGAGCGTTCGGCGCCGTGGATGCTCAGCGTCCCGTCGGGCCTGGCCAGCAGGTCCAGGGTCCAGTCGCGCTCGCCCATGCCGATCCGGTAACGCAGCGCCGAGCCGGCGTTGTTGCGCCAGCCGCCCAGGTCGGCGGCATGCCGGGCGCGGGCGCATTGATAGAACAGGGCCGTGGCGATGGCGAGTTGCTCGGCGGATGGCGTCGGCGCCTGTAGGGCGACATGCCGGACAAAGTGCTGCTCGATGAAGCCGGTGCCAACGTCGCCGTCGATGAAGCGCGGATGCGCCAGCAACGCCGCCAGCAACCGCTGATTGCTCTGCACGCCCAGCAGTACGCAATCTTCCACTGCCCGCAGCAATCGGCGTCGGGCTTGCTCGCGGGTGGCGCCGTGGGCGATCAGTTTGCCCAGCATCGAGTCGTAGAACGGCGTGATGGCCTGGCCTTCCAGCAAGCCGTGGTCGATTCGCACGCCCTCGCCCGTGGGGGGCGCCCAGCCGATCAAGCGGCCGGTCTGCGGCAGGAAATCCGCCGCGGGGTCTTCGGCGTACAGGCGCACCTCCATGGCATGCCCGTTCAGGTGTACCTGGTCCTGGCGCAGCGGCAGGGGCAGGCCGGCGGCGATGTCCAGTTGCCAGGCCACCAGATCCTGGCCGGTGATCAGTTCGGTGACCGGGTGTTCGACTTGCAGGCGGGTGTTCATCTCCAGAAAGTAGAACCGACCGTCCGCGGCCAAGAGGAATTCCACGGTCCCGGCACCGACGTAGTCCACCGCGCGGCCCGCCATGAGCGCCGCATTGCCCATGGCCTGGCGCAGTTCGGCGGTCATGACCGGGCAGGGCGCTTCTTCGATGATTTTCTGGTGGCGCCGCTGGATCGAGCAGTCCCGCTCGCCGAGGTGGATCAGTTGACCGTGGTGGTCGCCGAAAATCTGGATTTCCACGTGGCGCGGGTCGAGCAGTGCCTGTTCGAGGATCAGTTCAGCGTCGCCGAACCCGTGCAGCGCCTCGGCGCGAGCGATGCGCAGTTGTTCAGGCAGGTCCTCGGCCCGCTGCACCAGGCGCATGCCCCGGCCACCGCCACCGGCGCTGGCCTTGATCATCAGCGGGTAGCCGATGCGCGCGGCTTCCCGGCACAGGCTGTCGTCGTCCTGGGCTTCACCTTCATAGCCCGCGATGCAAGGCACGCCGGCGGCGAGCATGGCGATTTTCGAGCGGCGCTTGCTGCCCATCCGTTCGATGGCCTCGGGACTGGGACCGATGAACACGATACCGGCCGCCGCGCAGGCCCTGGCGAACCCGGCGTTTTCGGCGAGGAAGCCGTAGCCGGGGTGGATCGCATCGGCGCCGGTGCGCCGGGCCGCCTCGAGGATGGCCGTCGGATCCAGGTAGGACTGCTGGACCGAGGCCGGGCCGATCAGCACGGCCTCATCGGCCATGCGCACATGTCGCGCATCGGCGTCGGCTTCGCTGAACACCGCGACCGTGCGATAACCCTGGGCCTGGGCGGTGCGCTGGATCCGACAGGCGATTTCGCCGCGGTTGGCAATGAGCAGTTTGCTGAAGACGGGCATGGGTTCTGTCCTGGGTTCTGCGGTGTCTGGTGGGCCGCTTTCAGTGCTGCTTGTCCGGCAACGTCCCCATGAGCTTGCACAGGATGCCCAGCATGATCTCGTCGGCCCCGGCGCCGATGGACACCAGCCGTACGTCGCGGTAGGCCCGGGCGACCGGGTTGTCCCACATGAAGCCCATGCCACCCCAGTATTGCAGGCAGCTGTCGGTGACTTCCCGGGCCAGGCGTCCGGCCTTGAGCTTGGCCATGGACGCCAGCCGGGTCACGTCCTGGCTGTTGATGTATTGCTCGGTGGCCTGGTAGACCAGCGCCCGCAGGCATTCGACCTCGCAGGCCAGTTCCGCCAGGCGAAAGTGGATCACCTGGTTGTCGATCAGGGCGCTGCCGAAGGTCTTGCGCTCACGGCAGTACTCGATCGTGCTGTCGATGCAACGCTCCATGCCCTTGAGCATGTTTGCCGCGCCGAACAGCCGTTCTTCCTGGAACTGCAGCATCTGCATCATGAACCCGGCGCCTTCCTGGCCGATTCGATTGCGTTGCGGCACGCGCACGTCATCGAAGAGCACCTGGGCGGTCTGCGAGCTGCGCATGCCGAGTTTGTCCAGGGGCTCGCCGAGGCTGATACCGGGGCTGCGCATGGGCACCATGATCAGGGATTTGTTGTGGTGGGGCTTGTCGTCGGAGGTGTTGGCGAGCAGGCACATGAAGTCGGCGCTCGGGGCGTTGGTGATCCACATCTTGCTGCCGTTGATGAGGTAATCGTCGCCGTCCTTGCGGGCCGTGGTCTTGAGCCCGGCGACGTCGGAACCGGCGCCGATCTCGGAAACGCCGATGCAGCCCACCTGTTCGCCACGGATGGCCGGGCGCAGGAACTCTTCACGCAGTGCATCGGAGCCGAAACGCGCCAGCGCTGGCGTGCACATGTCGGTCTGTACGCCGATGGACATCGGGACGCCGCCGCAATGAATCGTCCCGAACGCTTCGGCCGCGACGATCGAATAGCTGTAGTCCAGGCCCATGCCGCCGAACTGTTCGGGCTTGGAGATGCCCAGCAAACCCAGGTCGCCGGCCTTGCGCAAGACCTCGTGGATAGGGAACTGCCCGGCTTGCTCCCATTCGTCGACATAGGGGTTGATGTCGCGCTCGACGAACTGGCAAACGCTACGCCGCAGTGCTTCATGTTCCTGGCTGAAGATCATTTTTTTGTTCTCCGTGGTCGCAAATCCATCACCGGGTCAGAAACGGGCCACGCCAAAGCTGTTGGCTTGCAGCGACCGCCGCTCGGCTTCGTGGCAGATGTCCAGCAGGTAGCCCAGCAGTGTGCGGGTGTCACGCGGATCGATGAGCCCGTCGTCCCAAAGGTGGGCGCTGCCGTAGAGGGCGCTGGACTGGCTGTCGAGTTTTTGCGCGGTGGTCTGTTCGAGCAGGTCCAGCATCTTCGGGTCGGGGCTCACGCCCTGCCTGATCTGCGTGGCCTCGGTGACGATGCGCAGCACCTTGCCGGCCTGGGCGCCGCCCATCACGGCCGTGCGGCTGTTGGGCCAGGCGAAGATGAAGCGCGGGTCCAGCCCGCGACCGCACATGGCATAGTTGCCGGCGCCGTAGGAACCGCCCACCACGACCGTCAGCTTGGCCACCCGGGCATTGGCCACGGCCTGGATCATCTTGGCGCCATGCTTGATCACACCTTGTCGTTCCGATTCGGTGCCGACCATGAAGCCGGTGGTGTTGTGCAGGAACAGCAGCGGCGTGCGGCTCTGGTCGCACAACTGGATGAACTGCGCGGCCTTGCTGGCGCCCTTGGCGGTGATCGGGCCGTTGTTGCCGATCACGCCGCAGGCATGGCCGCGGATGTGCAGATGGCCGCAAACGGTTTGCGGGTCGAATGCTTGCTTGAACGCCAGGAACGCCGAGCCGTCGGCGATGCGGGCGATGATTTCCGCCACGTCGTAGGGCTTCTTCGGGTCGTCGGGCACCAGCCCCAGCAGGTCGTCGGCGGGGTACAACGGCTCGGCCCAGGTCCGTTCGGGCGAGGGCGCCAGTTGCGCGTTCCAGGGCAGCAAGCTGAGGATCTCCCGGGCCAGGCGTATGCCGTCGGCATCGTCCTGCGCCAGGTATTCGGCGGTGCCTGCCACTTGCGCATGCATCTGCGCACCGCCGAGTTCCTCTTCGCTGGCGACTTCGCCCGTGGCGGCCTTGAGCAGCGGCGGCCCGGCCAGAAACAACCGCGCCTTGTCGCGCACCACCACCACGTAGTCCGACAGCCCCGGCTGATAGGCCCCGCCGGCGGTGGCCGAACCATGGACCACGGTGATCTGCGGCAGGCCCATGGCCGACATCCGTGCCTGATTGGCAAAGCAGCGCGCCCCTTCGACAAAGATCTGCGCGGCATAGTTGAGGTTGGCGCCGCCGCTTTCGGCCAGGGTGACGACCGGCAGTTTGTTTTCCATGGCGATCTGTTGCAGGCGCAGGGTTTTCTGCAAGCCGCTGGGGGAAATGGTCCCGCCCTTGATCGCGCTGTTGTTGACCACCACCAGCACCCGCACGCCGGACACATGGCCGATCCCGGCGATCAGGCCACCGCCGGCCTGGCTGCCATCCTTGTCATCATGGCGCTTGTAGCCGGCCAGGCTCGCCAGTTCGAGGAACGGCGCGCCGGGGTCCAGCAGCAGGTTCAGGCGCTGGCGCGGCAACAACTGGCCGCGCTGGTCGAAGGTGTCCTGGGCCTGGGCGGCTTTTTCCAGCACGGCCTGTTCGATCGCGCGCAGTTGCTCGACGCCCGCCAGCATGGCCGCGTGGTGGCGGGCGAAGTCGGTGCTGTGAGGGTCAAGCAGCGTTTCGATGACCGGCATGGACCGTTCTCCTTTTTCGATGCGAACGCGCTAGTCGAGTTGATCGGCGATGCTTTGCGGCACCGGTATCTGGATATCGAGCAACTGCTGGGCCAGCGCCTTGCCCTGGGGGTCGCCGCGCAGGCTGGCGGCACCACCGCCGCCCAGGGCGTTTTCCAGCAGGAAATTCAGGCTATGGGTGCCCGGCAGGTACCAGCGTTCGACGCGGCCCAGCAACGGGTCAAGGACGTGACTCATCCAGTCGACCACCACTTCCGGCGTCAGGGCTTCGGCGATCCACGGCAGGTATTCGGGCGCACGCGCGATCACGCCGATATTGACGTGGTTGCCCTTGTCGCCGGAGCGCGCCACCGCCAGCTTGACCAGCGGCACGCTGGCATCGGCCCGACCCTGGGGTTTGGGCACGTCTGCGGCGAGCGGCAGGTCGTCGGTTTGCAAGGTGTCGAGAGGGGGCAGGGGGCACGGGTGGCGTTGCCCCTGGCATTCAATCGCGAGCGTGCAGTGGGCTTTGTCGATCAGGAACGAAAACAGGCGGATTAACGGCGACACCGTCGGCCTGCCACCCACCATGCCGGTCAGCCCGGGTGCCATGCCGGTGGCAGCCTGGGCGATTTCCCGGGAAAACAGCACCAGCGCTTGCCTGTCCGGGTGCCGAACCGCCAGTTTGAGCACCACTTCACGGGTGTCCTGGCGCCGGCGGTGCTGACCGTAAGTGGCTTCGCTGCCCAACAACTCGACGTTCACCTCGCGGTAGGGCGCCCAGCCGCGCTGGCTGAACATCTGCGAGGTCCTGGCGATAATTGCCTGGCCGACCCGTTCAGCCTTTGCCACCGCATCGATACCGGCGATCAGGCAGGTGGCGGTGCAGCGGTAGCCGTCCAGCCCGGTGGCGCAGACCTTGTACTGGTCGCTGGGCGGCAGGCCCCGGGCGCCATGGACGCGTACCGCATGCTTGCCTTGCTGGATCAGCCGGACCTGGCTGAAATCGCAGATCACGTCGGGCAGCAGGTAGCCTTGCGGGTCGCCGATCTCGTACAGCAATTGCTCGCCGACTGTCAGTGGCGTGATCAGCCCGCCGGTGCCGGGGGCCTTGGTGACGATGAATTGGCCATCGGCGCTAACGTCGACGATGGGAAAGCCGATGTGCTCGTAGTCCGGTACCTCCCGCCAGTCGGTGAAGTTCCCGCCGGTGGATTGTGCCCCGCACTCGATGAGGTGGCCTGCCAGCGCGGCCTGGGCCAGTTTGTCGTAGTCGTCCCAGGCCCAGCCGAATTCATGTACGAGAGGGGCACTGACCACGGCGCTGTCCACCACCCGCCCGGTGATCACGATGTCCGCGCCCAGGCGCAAGGCTTCGACGATGCCCGGCGCGCCGAGGTAGGCGTTGCTGGACACGCACGCGGGCGGCAGGGGCTCGCCGCTGAACATCTCGCGCAGGCCCTGGCCGGCGAGCCGATCCCATTGCCCTTGCAAGTCATCGCCCAGCAGCACGGCGATCTTCAACGGCACGCCCGCCTGGTCACACGCCGCTTGCAGCGCCGCGGCGCAGGCCTGGGGATTGACTCCGCCGGCGTTGCTGATCACGCGGATCCGCTCGGCGTGCAAGCGCGGGAGCAGTGGCGTGAGCACCTCGATGAAGTCCGTGGCATAGCCGGCCTGGGGATCCTTCAGGCGCGCCCCGGCCAGGATCGACATCGTGACTTCCGCCAGGTAGTCGAACACCAGGTAGTCCAGCGCGCCTCCTTCGACCAGTTGCGCGGCGGCGCTGCAGGTATCGCCCCAGAAGGCGCTGGCGCAACCGATGCGGATCGTTCCTGGCATGAGATTCCCTCCGGCAAGCGTGGCTCGAGACTACCAAGCAAGCGCTTGGTCTGTAAACGGCTGCGGGTTTTCCACCCGAGCGCTTGCTTGGTGGCCTGGGTCGGCTTAAATTGCCCGCGCAGCTCTGTTGATTGGGACGCGGCCGCGCATAGGTTGATCGACTGTAGGAGAGAATGGGTGGACGAGCAAAAAGCCCTGGATGTGATGCACGAGCTGGTCGACAACGGGCAACTGACCGACCCGCAGAGCGCGCGTGGCAAACTGCTCCAGAGCGCTGCCCATCTGTTTCGCAACAAGGGCTTCGAACGCACCACCGTGCGCGACCTGGCGAGCGCCGTGGGCATCCAGTCGGGCAGCATCTTTCACCATTTCAAGAGCAAGGACGAGATCCTGCGGGCGGTGATGGAAGAAACCGTGCGCTACAACACGGCGTTGATGCGGGCCGCGCTGGCCGAGGCGAGTGGCGTGCGC
This sequence comes from Pseudomonas chlororaphis, assembly GCA_001023535.1. Classification (NCBI taxonomy): domain Bacteria; kingdom Pseudomonadati; phylum Pseudomonadota; class Gammaproteobacteria; order Pseudomonadales; family Pseudomonadaceae; genus Pseudomonas; species Pseudomonas chlororaphis. The sequence continues at coordinate 3,561,983 of CP011020.1, read as the reverse complement.
GAACGGGTACTGGCGCTGATCCGCTGTGAATTGCAGTCGATCATGGGCGGCACCGGCGAGGCGATGGCCGTGTTGGTCTACGAATGGCGCTCGCTGTCCCAGGACGGGCAACGGCAGGTGCTGGCCCTGCGCGACATTTATGAAGACTTGTGGCTCGAGGTTCTGGGCCAGGCCAAGGCGGCCGGGTATATTCGCGGAGACGTGTTCATTACCCGGCGTTTCCTCACCGGCGCATTGTCCTGGACCACCACCTGGTTTCGCGCCGAAGGCAACTTGAGTCTCGATGAGCTGGCCGAGCAAGCCCTGATCCTGGTGCTTGAAGAAAAACAATAATCAAGCGGTGCTTTAAATCGCCATAGGGCTGGCTAAGCGGCTGAAACCGCCTAGCTTGATTGTATTGACGGGTACTTTTGGGGAGTGGGGATCTTGACGTTTTCGCCGATGGGGATGACTTCCCGTGTGCTGCTGGCTGCCCTGGCCGCTTTCCTGGCGTTGCCGGCCTCGGCGGCGCAATTGGTCCGGATCGGTGCCGCGCATTTTCCACCCTACACCGTTCGTCCCGAGAACGGTGCCGACACGGGCCTGCTGCCGCAGATGGTGGAGGCCTTGAATCAATCGCAGGCAACCTATCAGTTCGTCCTGGTCCCGACCTCCATACCTCGCCGTTTCAACGACTTCAAGCAGGGCCGGGTCGACATGGCGATTTTCGAGAACCCCGACTGGGGCTGGCAGGATGTGCCGCATACGGCTGTCGACATGGGGCTGGAGGACGCCGAGGTGTTCGTCGCCCAGCGCCAGCCGGACCGCCAGCAGAATTATTTCGCCGACCTGAGGGGCAAGCGCCTGGCGCTGTTCAGCGGTTACCACTACGCCTTTGCCGAATTCAACGCCGACCCCAAGTTCCTCGCCGGCCAGTACAACGCCACCCTGACGTACTCCCACGACAGCAACCTGCTGATGGTCTTGCGCGGGCGCGCCGACATCGCCTTGGTGACTCGCTCGTACCTCAACGATTATGTGCTGCGCAATCCTGAGGTCGGCCCGCAATTGCTGGTGTCCGAACGTATCGATCAGGTCTACCACCATTACGCCCTGATCCGGCCCCAGGCACCCATTACCAGCGAGGCGTTTGCGCAACTGTTGCAGACGCTGCGGGACAACGGCCAGCTGTTGAAGATCTTCAAGCCGTACCAGATCGAGCTGGTGCCCACGCACGCCCACTGAGCGGGCCCTAAATTTCCCGGCGCGGCTCACGTCCCTCGTTGACTACCGACGACTACGCGAGCCCCTTTCCATGTCCAATCTCAACCAGCCCATGGCGTTGCCCCTGCCCGGCGGGCGCCGTCTCGGCGCCGATGAAACCGAACGCCACCTGAGCCTGATGCTTGAAGGCGCGCCGCTGATCCGGCTGCGTCTGGAGCGCGGGCCCGAGTTGCATGTCCACTTGCAGGAGGTCCACGACCGTCCCGTGGGCCCGGCGCTCTGGGCGGCCTGCTACTGGTTGTTTGCCCGTGACCCGGACTGTCGACGCCTGGTCTGGCACCTTCAGGAGCGCCCCGGCGAAGCCTTGCTCAGTGGCCTGTTGACCAGCGCCGGGCGTCCCGGCGAATACGTCTGCGAGCGCACGATGTTCTGGCAGTTGCCGCAACCCTGGCTGGGGGAGTCGTTCAATGGCAGTTACCCGCAGCAGATGATCATCACTGATGGCCGGCGTCATCCGCGCCGGCCGGTCAAGCCGCGTGGCGAGGTGTACCGGCGCTTCGACGCGCGGCTGGGCGCCTGGGTATCACTGCGTACCCTGGAGATCGAGCAGGACCTGGAGCGTTTCAACCGCTGGCAGAACAGCCCGCGGGTGGCGAGCTTCTGGCAGGAGGAGGGCACCCTGGCGCAGCATCGCGAGTACCTGGACACGCTGGCGGACGATCCCCGTGTGCTGACCCTGATCGGCTGTTTCGATGACCAGCCGTTCGCCTATTTCGAAGCCTACTGGGCCAAGGAAGACCGTATTGCGCCGTTCTATGAGGCCGGGCACTACGATCGCGGCATCCACATGCTGGTGGGCGAGGAACAGCACCGCGGGCCGCACAAAGTGGCGAGCTGGTTGTCGGCGCTGGTGCATTACCTGTTCCTCGACGACCCGCGCACCCAGCGCGTGGTGGCCGAACCTCGGGCTGACAACGCGCGGATGATCGGGCACCTGCACAACCAGTGTTTCCACTGTGAAAAGGAATTCGACTTCCCCCACAAGCGCGCGGCGCTGATGATCCTGGGGCGGGAGCGGTTTTTTGACCGTTGCTCACTGATGTAGGGCAGGGCGTGCGGCGGACACCTGTGCAAGCGAGTCCGCCCGCGAAGGGGCTATCCGATGGCCCGGCGCTTATCGCCGGGCGAAGGTGTCCCCGCGTACCCCGGACACCTTGCGGCAGTGCACCAGGGCGTCGCGGATCATGAAGTTCACCAGGGTCGGCGAGACGCCCAGTTCCTTGGCAATGTCTTTCTGTGGCACGCCGTGCAGGCGGTACATCTCGAAGGCATAGCGGGTTCGGCTGGGCAATTCGGTGAGCGCATCGGCGATGTGCTCCAGCGTGGAGAAGTTGATGTGGGAGGTTTCCGGCGACGCACCCTGGATCACCACGTTCAAGCCTTCCTCTTCCGGCCCCGCGTATTTCTGCTCCAGCGCCTGCTTGCGATAGTGGTCGATCGCCAGGTTGCGCACGATCTGGAACAGGTAGCTGAGCTGTGCCTTGAACGACGAGGTGATCTGCGGTGCCGATTGCAGTCGGAAGAACGCGTCCTGCACCACATCTTCCGCGCGGGACCGGCACCCGGTGATACGCGCGGCAATCTTGACCAGGATCAAGCGATTATCGACGAACGCCTGAAGTAACGGTGACTCACACCTGCTTGTGGATACTTGTTCCGTCATGGAATTCACCTTGCTGCAAAAAGTTAGCAGGACGACTGATCTGTCCGACCTGTCCTACGCATCGAGCGCCAAATTAGGCTTAATGATAATGATTGTCAATTGAGAAAAAGAATTATTGCAGCGTGTAAGTCCAGCGCCTGAAGCGCGACCCATTGCCGCAGTCGGATCACACCCCTGACAGGGTTGGCGCACGCGATCGCCGACTAATTCTTTGCCCGTGGCATCCGTTCCCTTGGTTGGATGGAAGAACACCCGATACCACTTGCAAGCCGAATTTCAGGCAGGAAACCTCATGACCGACGCGTTCGAACTCCCCAGCACCCTGGCCCATGCCCTCCAGCGCCGCGCCGCGTTGACGCCGGACCGGGTGGCCCTGCGCTTCCTTGCCGATACCCCGGAGCAGGGTGTGGTGTTGAGTTATCGCGACCTGGATGTGCGTGCCCGAACCATCGCCGCCGCCTTGCAGGCCGAGGCAGCGTTCGGCGAACGTGCGGTGCTGTTGTTCCCCAGCGGCCCGGATTACGTCGCGGCGTTCTTTGGTTGCCTGTACGCCGGCGTGATCGCGGTGCCGGCCTATCCACCGGAGTCCGCGCGCCGTCATCACCAGGAGCGCCTGCTGTCGATCATCGCCGACGCCGAGCCGCGCCTGTTGCTCACCAGCAGTGATTTGCGCGAGCCCTTGCAAGCCCTCGAATCGGCGCCGCCGGTGCTGTGCGTCGATACGTTGCAGCCTGGGCTCGCCGAGCAATGGCTGCCACCCACGTTGCAGGACGATGACATCGCTTTCCTGCAATACACCTCCGGCTCCACCGCCTTGCCCAAGGGCGTGCAGGTCAGCCACGGCAACCTGGTGGCCAACGAGCTGTTGATCCGCCAGGGTTTCGGCATCGACCTGAACCCCGATGACGTCATCGTCAGCTGGCTGCCGCTGTACCACGACATGGGCCTGATTGGTGGGCTGTTGCAGCCGGTTTTCAGTGGTGTGCCGTGCGTACTGATGTCGCCTGGCTACTTCCTGGCCCGGCCCCTGCGCTGGCTCGAAGCGATCAGCGAGTACGGTGGCACCATCAGCGGTGGCCCGGACTTCGCCTACCGGCTGTGCAGCGAGCGGGTCAGTGAGGCGGCCCTGGAGCGTCTCGACCTGAGCGGTTGGCGCGTGGCCTATTCGGGGTCCGAGCCGATTCGCCTCGATACACTGCAACGCTTCGCTGAAAAGTTCGCCCCGTGCGGCTTCACCGAGGCCAGTTTCATGGCCTCCTATGGTTTGGCGGAAGCCACCCTGTTCGTGGCCGGCACGCCGCGTCGCCAAGGCATTCCTTCGCTACGGGTGGACGACGCGGCACTGGCGCTCAACCGTGTCGAGCCGGGGCAGGGCAGTGCGGTGATGAGTTGCGGTGTCAGCCAGCCGGGCCATGCCGTGCTGATCGTCGAACCCACCACGTTACAGGTGCGCGAAGACAACCAGGTCGGCGAAGTCTGGGCCGCCGGGCCCAGCATCGCCCACGGCTACTGGCGCAATCGCGAAGCCAGCGCCCAGACGTTCGTCCAGCACGCCGGTCGCACCTGGCTGCGCACCGGCGACCTGGGCTTCCTGCGCGGCGGCGAGCTGTTCATCACCGGTCGCCTGAAGGACTTGCTCATCGTGCGCGGGCACAACCTGTATCCCCAGGACATCGAGCAAGCCGTCGAGCGCGAGGTCGAGGCGGTGCGCAAAGGCCGGGTGGCAGCGTTCGCGGTCGATGACCACGGTGAGGAAGGCATTGGCATTGCCGTGGAAATCAGCCGCAGCGTGCAGAAACTCCTGGCGCCCGACACCTTGATCAAGGCCATTCGCCAAGCCGTGGCGGAGGCCTGCCAGCAAGCCCCGAGCGTGGTGGCGCTGCTCAACCCCGGCGCCTTGCCCAAGACGTCCAGCGGCAAGTTGCAGCGCTCGGCCTGCCGTGCCCGGTTGGCGGACGGCAGCCTCGACAGCTATGCGCGGTTTCCGTCGCAGGCCACGGAGGCGGTCGCCGAGGCCGGGCCGTCAACGTCCCTGCAAACGCGGATCGGCCAGCTCTGGTGCGAGCAGTTGCAGGTCGAACAGGTCCAGGCCGACGATCATTTCTTCCTGCTGGGCGGCAACTCCATCGCCGCGACCCAGGTGATTGCACGGTTGGGTGAAGCCCTGGGAATGGCACTGAACCTGCGGTTGCTGTTCGAGGCCCCGACCCTGGCCGCCTTCACCGCCGCGGTGGCCAGCCTGCCCTCGGCCAATGGTCGGGCCCAGGACCCCATCGGCACCTTGGCGCGCCACCACGCGCTGCCGCAGTCCCTGGCGCAGAACCGTTTGTGGATCACCTGGCAGCTCGATCCCGCGAGCAGCGCCTACAACATTCCCGGCGCCTTGCACCTGCGCGGTGAGCTGGATGAAGACGCCGTGCGTGGCAGCTTCCAGCACCTGATCGAGCGCCACGAATCGTTGCGCACGCGGTTCCTGGAACGTGACGGCGTCGCGCTGCAACAGATTGATCCGGCGGTGGAGTTCAACGTGCCGGTATTCGACCTGCGCGACCTGCCGAGGGACGCGCGCGACGCCCGCGCACGCCAGATCCGGGAGGAAGAAGCCAGCACCCCGTTCGACTTGGAAAAGGGCCCGTTGCTGCGGGTCCGCCTGGTGCGTCTGGACGACGAGGACCACCACCTGCTGGTGACGCTGCACCACATCATCGCCGACGGCTGGTCGATGAACATCCTGGTCGATGAGTTCTCGCGGCTGTACGCGGCGGCCTGCCAGGGGCAGGTTGCCGCGTTGGCGCCGCTGCCGTTGCAGTACGCCGACTACGGCAACTGGCAGCGCCAGTGGCTCGCCGAGGGCGAGGCCGAACGCCAATTGACCTACTGGCGGCAGCAACTGGGCGATGAGCACCCGACTCTTGCGCTGAGCACGGATCATCCCCGCCGCGCCCACTCTCGGCGCAGTGCCGCGCGGCATGGCTTGCGCCTGGAAAAGGCCCTGAGCGACGCAGTACGGCAAACGGCCCTGGCCCACGACGCGACGCCATTCATGTTGTTGCTGGCGGTTTTCCAGGTCCTGCTGCAGCGTTACACCGGCCAGGCCGACATCCGCATCGGCGTGCCCAATGCCAACCGGCCACGCCTGGAAACCCAGGGTCTGGTCGGCTTCTTCATCAACACCCAGGTGCTGCGCGGACAGGTGGATTCGCGGCAGCCGTTCGCCGCGTTGCTGGGCCAGGCGCGGGAGGCCACCCTGGGCGCCCAGGCCCACCAGGACCTGCCGTTCGAGCAACTGCTGGAAGCGTTTCCCCAGGCTCGGGAGCAGGGTCTGTTCCAGGTGATGTTCAACCATCAGCAACGCGACCTGGGCGCCTTGCGTCGCCTGCCGGGGCTGCTGGCCGATGAGTTGCCGTGGCACAGTCGCGAAGCCAAGTTCGACCTGCAATTGCACAGCGAAGAGGATCGCCACGGCCGGCTGACGCTGTCGTTCGACTACGCCGACGACCTGTTCGAGGCCTCGACCATCGCTCGCCTGGCCGAGCATTACGGCAACCTGTTGCGCGCGGTCTGTGCCGATGCGCAACAAGCCATCGGCGAACTGCCGTTGCTCGGCGCCGATGAATACGCCCAGCAACGGCAGTGGAGCGCGGCGCCGTGCGCGCCGGCCAGCCAGTGGTTGCCGGAGCTGTTGAACGAACAGGCCCGGCGCACGCCGCAGCACACAGCGTTGCTGTGGGACGGCGGTCGCCTGGACTTCGCCGAGCTGCACACCCAGGCCAATCGACTGGCGCACTACCTGCGCGACAAAGGCGTTGGCCCGGATGTCTGCGTGGCGATTGCCGCCGAGCGTTCGCCGCAGTTGCTCGTCGGCGTGCTGGCGATCATCAAGGCCGGCGGTGCCTATGTGCCGCTGGATGCCGATTACCCGGCCGAGCGCCTGGCCTACATGCTTGAGGACAGTGGTGTCGAACTGCTGCTGACCCAGAGCGCCTTGCTCGATCGTTTGCCCGCCTGCGCGGGCGTCAGCGTCATCGCCCTGGACGCCCTGCACCTGGAGCAATGGCCGAGCAACCCACCGGGCCTGCACCTGCATGGCGATCACCTGGCCTACGTGATCTACACCTCCGGCTCCACCGGCCAGCCCAAGGGCGTGGGCAACACTCACGCGGCCCTGGCGGAGCGCCTGCAATGGATGCAGGCCACCTATGGGCTGGATGAAACCGATGTGCTGATGCAAAAAGCGCCGATCAGCTTCGACGTGTCGGTGTGGGAATGCTTCTGGCCGCTGCTCACCGGCAGCCAATTGGTGCTTGCCGGCCCGGGGGAACACCGCGACCCGCACCGCATCGCCCAACTGGTGCAACAGTTTGGCGTGACCACGCTGCACTTCGTGCCGCCGCTGCTCAGCCTGTTCATCGACGAACCGCTGAGCACCCGTTGCACCAGCCTGCGTCGCGTCTTTTGCGGTGGCGAAGCCTTGTCGGCCGAGCTGCGCAACCGGGTGCTGGCGCACCTGCCGGCTGCGCAATTGCACAATCGCTACGGCCCGACTGAAACAGCCATCAACGTCACCCACTGGCACTGCACCGAGGCCGATGGCGAGCACTCGCCGATCGGTCGGCCACTGGGCAACGTGCTGTGCCGCATCCTCGATGACGAACTCAATCCCGTGCCGGCCGGTGTGCCGGGCGAATTGTGCATCGGTGGCCTGGGATTGGCCCGTGGTTACCTTGCCCGTCCCGGCCTGAGCGCCGAGCGCTTTGTCGCCGACCCGCTGGGCGAGGCGGGCACGCGGCTGTACCGCACCGGCGACCGGGCGCGCTGGAACGCCGAGGGCGTGATCGAGTACCTGGGTCGCCTCGACCAACAGGTCAAGCTACGAGGCTTTCGCGTCGAGCCCCAGGAAGTCGAAGCGCGGCTGTTGGCCCAGGCCGGTGTCGCCCAGGCTGCGGTGTTGGTGCGGGACACCTCGGTGGGCCCGCAACTGATCGGCTACTACACCGCCCCCGATGTCTCCGAAGACCAGGATGCCATCCACGCCCGGCTCAAGGCCGCCCTGGCCGCCGAGTTGCCGGACTACATGGTGCCGGCCCAACTGCTGCGCCTGGACGCCATGCCCCTGGGCCCGAGCGGCAAGCTCGACCGGCGCGCCTTGCCCGAGCCGCACTGGCAGGTGCGCGAACACGTCGAGCCGACCAGCGCCCTCGAACAACAGATCGCCGGAATCTGGCGCGACGTCCTGGGGCTTGCACGGATTGGCCTGCGGGATGATTTCTTTGCCTTGGGCGGCCATTCGCTGCTGGCGACCCAGATCATCTCCCGCACCCGCCAGGCCTGCGACGTCGAGCTGCCGTTGCGGGCCCTGTTCGAGGCCAGCGAGGTGGGGGCCTTCGCCGAGCAGGTGCGCTTGATCCAGGCCAGTGGCCAGACCAACCGCCAGCCCCCCATCGAGCAGGTCGACCGCGGCCAACCGGTGCCGCTGTCCTATTCCCAGCAACGCATGTGGTTCCTCTGGCAGATGGAACCGGACAGCCCGGCCTACAACGTCGGCGGCATGGCGCGCCTGCGCGGGGTGCTCGACGTCGGGCGCTTCGAGGCGGCGTTGCAGGCGTTGATCCTGCGCCACGAAACCTTGCGCACCACCTTCCCGAGCATCGACGGGGTTGCCCGGCAACAGGTGCACGCCGAGACAGGCCTGCGCATGGACTGGAAGGACTTCTCGACCCTGGCCGCCGACGTCCGTGAACAACGCGTGCAACAACTGGCGGACAGCGAGGCCCACCGGCCTTTCGACCTGGAAACCGGGCCATTGCTGCGCGCCTGCCTGGTCAAGACCGGCGAGCGTGAACATTACCTGGTGCTGACCCTGCACCACATCGTCACCGAAGGCTGGGCGATGGACATTTTCGCCCGCGAATTGAGCGCGTTGTACGAAGCGTTTGTCGATGACCGCGAGTCGCCCCTGGAGCCCTTGCCGGTACAGTACCTGGACTACAGCGTCTGGCAGCGCCAGTGGCTGGAGTCCGGCGAGCGGCAACGCCAACTGGACTACTGGACCGCGCAACTGGGCGACGAACACCCGCTGCTGGAGTTGCCCGGCGATCGTCCGCGCCCACCAGTGCAAAGCCATCGCGGCGAGCTGTTTCGTTTCGACCTCAGCGATGACCTGGCGGCGCGGGTGCGTGCCTTCAATGCCGAACACGGCCTGACCCTGTTCATGACCATGACCGCCGCCCTCGCGGTGCTGCTCTACCGCTACAGCGGCCAGACCGACTTGCGCATCGGCGCGCCGGTGGCCAACCGCATTCGCCCGGAAAGCGAAGGGCTGATCGGCGCATTCCTCAACACCCAGGTGCTGCGCTGCCAACTCGACGGGCAGATGACCGTGAGCGAGTTGTTCGAGCAGGTGCGGCACACGGTGATCGAAGGCCAGTCTCACCAGGACTTGCCGTTCGATCACTTGGTCGAAGCCCTGCAACCGCCACGCAGCGCCGCCTACAACCCGCTGTTCCAGGTGATGTGCAACGTGCAGCGCTGGGAGTTCCAGCAGCGCCGCACGTTGGCCGGGATGAGCGTCGAATACCTGGCCAACGACGCCCGGGCCACCAAGTTCGACCTCAACCTGGAGGTCACCGACCTCGATCATCGCCTGGGTTGCTGCCTGACCTACAGCACCGACCTGTTCGACGAGCCGCGCATCGCCCGCATGGCCGGGCACTGGCGCAATCTGCTGGAGGCGCTGCTGGCCGACCCGGCCCGGTGCCTGGGTGAACTGCCGCTGCTGGCCGCCGAGGAACAGCAACAGTTGCTCGACAGCCTCGGGGTCGAACCCGGTGAACATCGTCTGGACCAGTGCCTCCACGGGTTGTTCGACAAACAGGTCCAGGCCCGTCCCGAAGCGCCGGCCCTGACCTTCGCCGAGCAGACCCTGAGCTACGGCGAGCTGGACCGCCGCGCCAATCGCCTGGCCTGGGTGCTGCGTGAGCGCGGCGTCGGGCCGCAGGTGCGGGTGGGCCTGGCGCTGGAGCGTTCGCTGGAGATGGTCATCGGCCTGTTGGCGATCCTCAAGGCGGGCGGTGCCTACGTGCCGCTGGATCCGGAGTATCCGCTGGACCGCTTGCACTACATGATCGAGGACAGCGGCGTCGGCTTGCTGCTCAGTGACCGGGCCCTGTTCCAGGCCCTCGGTCCGTTGCCCGACGGCGTGGCGTGCTGGTGCCTGGAAGACGACAGCCCGGCGCTGGCGCAATACCCGGACCAGGCGCCGCCGTCGAACACCTTGCCGCAGCACCCGGCCTACCTGATCTACACCTCTGGTTCCACCGGCCAGCCCAAGGGCGTGGTGGTGTCCCACGGGGAAATCGCCATGCACTGCCAGGCCGTGATCCAACGCTTCGGCATGCGCCCGGACGATTGCGAGCTGCATTTCTATTCAATCAACTTCGACGCCGCCACCGAGCGCCTGCTGGTGCCGCTGCTCAGCGGTGCCCAGGTGGTCTTGCGGGCCCAGGGGCAGTGGGACGCCGAGGGCATCTGCGGGTTGATTCGCGCGCATCGGGTCAACGTCCTCGGCTTCACCCCCAGCTATGGCAGCCAGTTGGCGCAATGGCTGGCGAGCCACGGGCAAACCCTGCCGGTGCGCATGTGCATCACCGGTGGCGAAGCGCTGACGGGGGAGCACCTGCAACGGATCCGGGCGGCATTCAGCCCGAGCCTGTTCTTCAACGCCTACGGCCCGACCGAAACCGTGGTGATGCCGTTGGCGAGCCTGGCGCCGGAGCGATTGGAGGAGGGCGTTGCGAGCGTGCCGATCGGCAGCGTGGTCGGCGCGCGGGTGGCCTACATCCTCGACGCGCACCTGGCACTGGTGCCCCAGGGCGTCACGGGCGAGTTGTATGTGGGCGGTGCGGGGCTGGCCCAGGGGTATCACCAGCGTCCGGGCTTGACCGCCGAGCGCTTCGTCGCCGACCCGTTCGCCACTGCTGGCGGGCGCCTGTACCGCACCGGCGACCTCGTGCGCCAGTGCGCCGATGGCCAGGTGGAGTACCTCGGGCGGATCGACCACCAGGTGAAGGTCCGGGGGTTCCGCATCGAACTGGGGGAAATCGAAACCCGCCTGCTGGAACACCCGGCGATTCGCGAAGCGGTGGTGCTCGCCCTTGACCTGCCAGGAGGCAAGCAACTGGCGGCCTATCTGGTGAGCGATATCGCCGAACAGGACGCCGGGCAACAGGCGGCATTGCGCGAAGCCTTGCGCAGCCAGCTCAAGGCACAACTGCCGGACTACATGGTGCCCACGCACTTGATCCTGCTGGCGAACATGCCACTGACCGCCAACGGCAAGCTCGACCGCCGCGCCTTGCCGGCGCCGGACCCGGAGCTCAACCGCCAGCACTATGTGGCGCCGGCCAGTGCCCTGGAGCAGACCCTGGCGACGATCTGGGGCGAGGTGCTGAACGTCGCGCAGGTCGGCCTCAACGACAACTTCTTCGAACTGGGCGGCGATTCGATCCTGTCCATCCAGGTCGTCAGTCGCGCCCGGCAGCAGGGCATTCATTTCACGCCCCGGGACTTGTTCCAGCACCAGACCGTGCAGACCCTGGCGGCCGTGGCCAGTCATGTCGAGCAGGTGCGCGCCGAGCAGGGCCTGGTGAGCGGTGAGTCGGCGCTGACGCCGATCCAGCATTGGTTCTTCGAAACGCCGATGCCGAACCGTCATCACTGGAACCAGGCGCTGTTGCTGGAACCGACCAGCGCCCTCGACCCGCAGTGCCTGGAGCAGGCGCTGCGCAGCGTAGTGGAACAGCACGATGCCTTGCGCCTGGGCTTCGACGCCACCACCGGACACTGGCGCGCCGCACACCAGCCGCTGGCCGAGGCGCGGTGGCTGGAGTCTGTCCAGGTCACGTCCCTGGAAGCCTGCGAGAGCTTGTTCGCCGAAACGCAGCGCAGTCTGGAGCTGCCCACCGGGCCGTTGCTACGCACGCTGTTGGCGCAGTTGCCCGAAGGCCGGCAACGGCTGTTGATCGTCATCCATCATCTGGTGGTTGACGGTGTGTCGTGGCGGGTGCTGATGGACGATCTGCAAACCGCCTACCGCCAGCTGGCCGCCGGCCAGGCGCCGCAGTTGCCGGCCAAGACCAGCCCGTTTCGTGACTGGGCGGCGCGCCTGCAGGCTTACGCCGGCAGCGAATCCCTGCGCGAAGAATTGGACGGCTGGCGAGAACGCTTGAGTGGCCCGGCGCAGGCGCTGCCGTGCGCGCACCCTGACGGCGGTCGCCTGGAGCGTCACGCGCAAACCGTCAGCGTGCACCTGGACCGCGAGCTGACCCGGCAACTGCTGCAACAGGCGCCGAGTGCCTACCGCACCCAGGTCAATGATCTGTTGCTCACGGCGTTGAGCCGGGTGCTGTGCCGTTGGAGCGGCCATGAGTCGGTGCTGGTCCAGCTCGAAGGGCACGGCCGCGAAGCGCTGTTCGATGACCTCGACCTGACCCGCACCGTGGGCTGGTTCACCAACGTCTACCCGCTGCGCCTGCGCCCCGAGGTCAACGACCTGGGGGCCTCGATCAAGGCCATCAAGGAACAGCTGCGCGCCGTGCCCCACAAAGGTCTCGGCCATGGCGTGCTGCGCTACCTGGCCGACGAGGCCTCGCGCGAGGCCATGGCCGTCTTGCCGCGAGCGTCGATCACCTTCAACTACCTGGGCCAGCTCGACCAGACCCTGGGCCACGACGCACTGTTCCGAGCGCTGGACGCACCCCTGGGGGCGATCCACGACGCCGACGCGCCGCTGCCCAACGAACTGAGCGTCGACAGCCAGGTCAGCGGTGGCGAGTTGGTGGTGCGCTGGACCTACAGCCGCGAACGCCACGACGAACACGCGATCGCCCACCTGGCCGAGGCCTACCTCGATGAGCTGCGGCAACTGATCGCCCATTGCCTCTCGGATGAAGCGGGCGGCCTGACGCCCTCGGATTTCCCCCTGGCGAAACTGACCCAGGGCCAGCTCGACAGCCTGCCGGTTCCCGCCGCGCAGATCGAGGATGTCTACCCGCTGACGCCGATGCAGGAAGGCATGTTGCTGCACACCTTGCTGGAACCAGGCACCGGCCTGTACTACATGCAGGACCGTTACCGCATCAACAGCGAACTCGACCCGCAGCGTTTTGCCCAGGCCTGGCGAGCGGTCATCGCCCGGCACGAAGCCCTGCGCGCCTCGTTCTGCTGGAACGTGGGCGAAGACATGCTGCAAATCATCCACAAGCCCGGTCGCACGCCGGTGGATTACCTCGATTGGAGCGAGGTGTCGCCAGACCAGCAGGAAGCCAGGCTGCAAACCTTGCTCAAGGACGAGCGCGAGGCCGGTTTCGATCTGTTGAACCAGGCGCCGTTCCACTTGCGCCTGATCCGGGTCGGCGCGGCGCGCTACTGGTTCATGATGAGCAACCACCACATCCTCATCGATGCCTGGTGCCGTTCGCTGCTGATGGACGATTTTTTCGAGCTCTACACGGCCCTCGGTGAGGGCCGCGAACCCCGGCTCGCCGTGCCGCCGCGCTACCGCGACTACATCGGTTGGTTGCAGCACCAGAGCCTGGCCGAGGCCCGGCAGTGGTGGCAGCGCAACCTGCAAGGCTTCGAGCGGACCACACCGATCCCCGCCGACCGGCCGTTCCTGCGCGAACACGCCGGTGACAGCGGCGGCATGATCGTCGGCGACTGCTACACTCGCCTCGATGTCCGGGACGGTGCGCGCCTGCGGGAACTGGCCCAGGCCCATCAACTGACGGTCAACACCTTTGCCCAGGGCGCGTGGGCCCTGGTGCTACGGCGTGTGAGCGGCGACCGCGACGTGCTGTTCGGCGTCACCGTGGCCGGGCGTCCGGTGGAACTGCCGCAGATGCAGCGCACCGTGGGCCTGTTCATCAACAGCGTCGCCTTGCGGGTGCAGATGCCCGAGGACCATCAGCCGTGCAGTGTGCGCCAGTGGCTCGGCGGCCTGCTGGACAGCAACATGCAGTTGCGTGAGTACGAATACCTGCCGTTGGTGAGCATCCAGGAGGCCAGCGAGCTGCCCAAGGGCCAGCCGCTGTTCGACAGCCTGTTCGTGTTCGAGAACGCGCCGGTGGAGGTCTCGGTACTGGACCGCGCCCAGAGTCTCAACGCCACCTCGGACTCGGGCCGCACCCACACCAACTTCCCGCTGACCGCGGTTTGCTATCCGGGGGATGACCTGGGTCTGCACCTTTCCTACGACCAGCGCTACTTCAACGAATCCACCGTCCAGGGCTTGCTGGCGGAGTTCAAGCGCCTGTTGCTGGCCTTGATGGACGGGTTCCACGGGGACATGGCCGAGCTGCCGCTGATTGGCGCCCAGGAACGGGACTTGCTGGTGCATGGCTGCAACCGGAGCGAGCGGGCCTACCCGCTGGAACACAGCTACGTCGAACTGTTCGAAGCCCAGGTGGCGACCCATCCGCAGCGCATCGCCGTCAGTTGCCTGGACGTGACGCACACCTATGCGCAACTGAACGCCCGCAGCAATCGCCTCGGCCATGCGCTGGTGGCCGCCGGCGTTGGTTTCGACCAGCCGGTGGCGTTGCTGGCCGAGCGGGACGCGGACCTGTTGGGCATGATCATCGGCAGCTTCAAGGCTGGCGCCGGCTATCTGCCCCTGGACCCGGGCCTGCCGAGCCAGCGCCTGGAGCGGATCATCGAGCTGAGCCGCACGCCGTTGCTGGTGTGCAGTCAGGCCTGCCGCGCCCAGGCGTTGGCCCTGCTGGACGCATTCGCTTGTTCCGGGCGGCCGAAGCTGTTGGTGTGGGAAGAGGTGCAGGCCAGCGCTGCGTCGGTGCAAAACCCTGGCATCTACAGCGGGCCGCAACACCTGGCCTACGTCATCTACACCTCCGGCTCCACCGGATTGCCCAAGGGCGTGATGGTGGAACAACGGGGTATGCTCAACAACCAGCTCAGCAAGGTGCCGTACCTGGCGTTGAGCGAAGCCGACGTGATCGCCCAGACGGCGTCCCAGAGCTTCGACATTTCGGTGTGGCAGTTCCTCGCCGGGCCGCTGTTCGGCGCGCGGGTGGACATCGTGCCCAATGCCATCGCCCATGACCCGCAAGGCTTGCTGCAACACGTGCAGCACAAGGGCATCACAGTGCTGGAAAGCGTGCCGTCGTTGATCCAGGGCATGCTCGCCCAGGAGCGCATCGGCCTGGATGGCCTGCGCTGGATGCTGCCCACCGGCGAGGCGATGCCACCGGAGCTGGCCCACCAATGGCTGTTGCGCTACCCGGCCATCGGGTTGGTGAACGCCTACGGTCCGGCGGAGTGCTCCGATGACGTGGCGTTCTTCCGCGTGGACCTGGCCTCGACCCGTGGCACCTACCTGCCGATCGGCACGCCCACCGACAACAACCGCTTGTACCTGCTCGACGGCGCGCTGGACCTGGTGCCGTTGGGCGCCGTCGGCGAGTTGTGCGTGGCTGGCACCGGGGTGGGGCGCGGGTATGTCAGCGATCCTTTGCGCACCGCGCCGGTGTTCGTGCCGAATCCGTTCGGGGCGCCGGGAGAGCGGCTGTACCGCACCGGCGACCTGGCCCGGCGGCGCCCTGACGGGGTGTTGGAGTACGTCGGGCGCATCGACCATCAGGTGAAGGTGCGCGGCTATCGCATCGAACTGGGGGAAATCGAGGCGCGTCTGCACGAACAACCCGAGCTGCGCGACGCGGCGGTGGGTGTGCAGGAAGGCGTCCATGGCAAGCATTTGGTGGGTTACCTGGTGGCCGCCGATTCGGCGCTGAGCCCCAGCGAGCGCCTGGAGCGCATCCAGCAGCGGCTGCGGGCCGAACTGCCGGAGTACATGGTGCCGCTGCACTGGCTGTGGCTCGAGCGCCTGCCGCTCAACGCCAACGGCAAGCTCGACCGCAAGGCCTTGCCGGCCCTGGAGATCGGCCAGTTGCAAAGCCAGGACTACCAGGCGGCCGGCAATGAACTGGAGCAGACCCTGGCGGACATCTGGGCCGAGGTGCTGAAGGTCGAGAGGGTGGGGGTACGCGACAACTTCTTCGAGTTGGGCGGGCATTCGCTGCTGGCGACGCAAATCGCTTCACGGGTGCAAAAGGCCCTGCAACGCGAGGTGCCGCTGCGGGCGATGTTCGAATGCAGCACGGTGCAAGCGCTGGCCCGTTACATCGAGGGGCTGGCGGCCAGTGAAATCACCGGGGAGAAGGTGGATCGGCTGAACGACTTGATGGCCGAGCTGGAGGGGCTGTAGGGCGGCGGTGGCGGTGAGGGCCTCTTCGCGAGCAAGCCCGCTCCCCCTCCAGGCTTGTGAACACTGAGCCCCTGTGGGAGCGGGCTTGCTCGCGAAGGCGGTCGTGCGTGATGCGCCGCAACCCGAGGTTGACGCCTCGCCTTGCACGGCCCAGTCTCTCCAGGCCTTTTTCATTCATACAAGGAGGTCGCCGATGCCTTTTGCAACCGTTGACGGACAACCGCTTCATTACCTGGATCAGGGCCATGGCCCGGTGGTGCTGCTGGGCAGCAGCTATTTGTGGGACCACACCATGTGGGCGCCGCAGATCGAGGCGTTGTCCCGGCATTACCGGGTCATCGCCATGGACCTGTGGGGCCATGGCCAATCCGGGCGGCTGCCCGAAGGCATGACCTCGCTGGACGACCTGGCTCGCCAGGCGTTGGCCTTGATGGATCACCTGCAGGTCGACGGCTTCGACCTGGTGGGGCTGTCGGTGGGCGGGATGTGGGGCGCGCGGCTGGCGCTGGCGGCGCCGACGCGGGTCAAGTCCCTGGTACTGATGGACACCTACGTGGGCGTCGAGCCGGAGCCGACCCGCCAGTACTACTTCTCGCTGTTCGACAAGATCGAAGCCAGCGGCAGCATTCCCGAACCGCTGTTGGACATCGTCGTGCCGATCTTCTTCCGCCCTGGCATCGATCCGCAGTCCTCCTTGTACCAGCAGTTTCGTGCGACCCTGGCGGCGCTGCCGACCGAGCGCCTGCGCGACAGCATCGTGCCGCTGGGCCGGATCATTTTTGGCCGGGACGACATCCTTCCGCGCCTGACTGAACTGGACGCCGGGCGCACGTTGGTGATGTGCGGCGACCAGGACAAGCCGCGCCCGCCGTCCGAAGCGCTGGAGATGGCCGAGCGGATCGGCTGCCCCCACGTGCTGATCCCGGAGGCGGGGCATATCTCCAACCTGGAAAACCCGGAGTTCGTGACGCAGGTATTGCTGGAGTTCCTGCGCCGCTGACTGAGCTGGTCTAATAGCCCCGGACACCTCAATGGGTGAAACTACACTCATTGAGGAATATTCCATGACTAAGAAGTACAGAAAATTCGACGCCGAGTTCAAGCTGAAGGTCTGCAAGATGGTTGTTGATCAAGGTCTGAGCGTGAACTCGGTTTGTACCGATTTAGGCCTGAGCGATACCGCCGTGCGCCGCTGGGTTCAGCAGTATCAAACCGAGCAGTCGGGCGGTACGGGGATTGGCAAACCATTGACCAGCGACCAGCAGCGTATTCGCCAGCTTGAACAGCAAGTCCGCGAACTGAAGACGGATAATGACATATTAAAAAAAGCTACGGCCTTCTTTGCCCGCGAGTTGAAGTGATCCACCAGTTGGTTCACCAAGTCCAATGCAAGGCCTACCCGGTGGCGCGTATCTGCCGGGTGTTGCGGATCAGTCGTTCGGGGTTTTACGAAGCTCGTCAGCGGCGTTTGAAGCCAAAACCTGTGTGCTCGGTTTCCGCTCAGCTCAAGGCTGCCTTCGTGTCCAATGAACACTGTTATGGCAGCCGTCGTTTGGTGAAAGCGCTGCGTGACACTGGCGTCTCCGTTGGACGGAACAAGGTCCGCCGCCTGATGAAACAACAGGATTTGCGTCCGATTTGGAAGCGCAAGTTCGTTCATACCACTGACAGCAATCACAATTTTCCGGTGGCTGAGAACCTGCTCAATCGCCAGTTCAATCCCGAGCGCATCAACCAGTCGTGGGTCGCTGACATCACCTACATCCGTACCCGCAGCGGCTGGCTGTACCTGGCGGCCGTCATGGACCTGTACTCACGCAAAATCGTGGGCTGGGCCATGGCACCCCACATGCGAGCAGAGTTGGTATGCAGTGCGATGCAACTGGCCATCGCGCAGAGACAACCTGAACCGGGCTTGATCGCTCATTCGGATCGAGGCAGCCAGTATGCCGGTACGGATTACCAGAACTTGCTGACGCGACATGGAATGCGTTGCAGCATGAGTCGCAAGGGCAACTGCTGGGACAATGCGGTCATGGAGCGCTTCTTCTTGAATCTGAAGATGGAGCGTGTTTGGCGCAAGGATTACGCCAACCATGGCGAAGCGATCAAAGACATCACGGACTACATCGTGCGGTTCTATAACGGAAGGCGAATCCATTCATCCTTGGGCTATTTGCCGCCCAATCAGTATGAGCGGCAAGCAGCCTGAAAAACACCGATTGAGGTGTCCGGAAAAAATTGACCACCTCAGTTCAAACAATCTGCGCCTGGCAAATATCCCTGTGGGAGCGGGCTTGCCCGCGAAGGGGCCCGCCCGGCCAGCATCACCGGCACAGATAGACCGCTATCGCGAGCAAGCTCGCTCCCACCATTAATGGGGGATGTTCACATAATCTGCGCCTGATAAAGATCCCTGTGGGAGCGGGCTTGCCCGCGAAGGGGCCCGCCCGGCCAGCATCACCGGCACAGACAGACCGCTATCGCGAGCAAGCCCGCTCCCACAATTAATGGGGGATGTACACACAATCTGCGCCTGGCAAAGATCCCTGTGGGAGCGGGCTTGCCCGCGAAGGGGCCCGCCCGGCCAGCATCACCGGCACAGACAGACCGCTATCGCGAGCAAGCCCGCCCAGCCGACATCACTTCGGCCCGAGGATCTTCACCAGTTTGTCCGGCGAAGGCGCGCCTTGCTGTTGTTGCAGTTCGCCTTTGTCGTCGAGGTAGAAAATCGCTGGGGTCGCGGTCAGTTCCAGTTCGTCCATCAACTGCTGGTTGGCGTCCATTTTCGCCTGGATGGCCGGCGGGATGTCCTTGAGGGGCTTGAGGGCGCTGCCCTTGCCGGCCTTCTCGTGGGTCTCCAGGGCTTTCTCCGGGGCCTTGGCCGCCAGCAGTGCCGCGGCTTTGCCTGGGCTGTCCTCGCGGATGATCCCCACCATGATGTGGCGCAGTTGCACCTTGCCGGCCTTGACCCAGGGCCGCGCCTGCTCCCAGAACATGTTGCAGTACGGGCAGTTCGGGTCGCTGAACAGGTACACCGTGCGCGGCGCGTCCGGGTTACCGTCGGCGATCCAATGGCTGGCGGCCATCTTCGCCCACATAGCCTTGGCCATCGGCGCATACACCAGCTTTTGCAGCGGTTCCACGCTCAGGTCCTTGCCGTCGGCGTCATACAGGTTGCCCAGCAGCACGTGCTGGCCGTCCGGCGTCAGGTACAGGGCCATGCCTCGGTTCTGGTATTGCGCCGCGTAACCGCGCAGGCCGTCCGGGGCGTCGAAGGTGCCGATGATCTTCGCGCCCTTGGCTTCGATCTTCTTGATCGCCGCTGGCAGCTCTTCGGCCTGGAGCAGTGGTGCTTGCAGCAACGCGGCCGAAAAGCCCAGGGTCAGCAGGTGGCGGAGGCGGGGCATGGCGATTTCCTTGTGACAGGGTGGGGCGGCACGGGCGAACCCGGCGCTTCAAAATTTTCCAGGGCGCGGGCCAGGCTCGCTTCCGACAGCTCGCCTAGGTGGCTGCCCAGCAGGCGACCGTCGGCGCTGTAGAACAGCGTCGTCGGCAGGGCCATGGAGCCCACGGCCTGGCCGAGGCGACCGCTGCCGTCGAACAGCACGTTGTCCAGGCTCAAGCCCTGGGTGGCGAGGTAGGTGCTCACGCTCTGCATGCTTTCGGCCTGGTTGACGAACAGGAACGTCAGGTCCGGACGCCGCTGTTGGGCTTCTTCCAGTACCGGCATTTCACGCCGGCAGGGCGGGCACCAGGTGGCCCAGAGGTTGATCACCAGGGGGCCGCCCTGATAGTCGCCGAGCTTGACGGTCTGCCCGTCGGCGCTGCGCAGGTCGATGTCCGGCAGCCGCGTGCCCTGTTCGTAGATCGTCAGCGACAGGGACGCCACCAGCCAGAACAGCAAGCCACTGCCGACGCCGAAACCCAACGGCCGGCGCAGGGCCGGGCGCCGCCGCGCCCACAGCAATGCGCCGATTAACACCGCGACGACCCCCGGCCAGGCCAGGAAACCGCCGTCGCGCAGGTCGACGATTTGCCAGGCATCGTCCTGGTAATGGTTCCAGTAGGCGACGACAAAGCCGACCCGCGCGGCCAGCAGGCCGAGCAAAAACAGCACGAACAGCACCGACTCGGGGTTCTCGCCACCGCGCTTGGCGACCCGCCAGCCCACGAAGGTCGCCAGCGCCAAGGCGCTGATCAGCAGCAGGTGGTTAAGGGCGATGGCAAAAGTGCCGAGGGTGAGCGTGAGCATCAGCGGGCATCCCTGGTGACGTTCCAGCGTTCCAGGAAGGCCTTGGCATCGACTTCCCCGGTGATCCGCTGGCTGCGGCGTTCTTCACCGTCGGCGCCGATCCACAACAGGCTCGGCGGCCCTGGCACCTGGTAGCGGCCCAGTAACGCGCGGCTGGCGGCGTTGTCAGTGGTGACGTCCAGGCGCAGCAGGCGCACGCCGTTCAAGGCGTCCTGCACGTCGGCGCGGCCGAACACCTGTTTTTCCATGATCTTGCAGGACACGCACCAGTCGGCGTAGTAGTCCAGCAGCACCCATTGGTCTTGGGCCTTGGCCTCGTCCAATTGCTGTTGCAGGGCCGCCGGCTCACTGACCGTGACGAAGGCGTCATGGGCCTTGGCGACCGAGCCGCCCGGCGCGGTGGTGGTGTAGACCTTGAGCGGCTGGAAGAAGTCATCGCTGCCGCCCGCCGCACCGACCACCAGGACGCTGCCCCACAGGCCGAACAGCAACGAGGCGCTGCCGCAGGCATAGGCGGCGCGGCCAAAACCTTCGGTCTGGCGCCAGGCACTGTACGCGGCGATCAACAACAGCGCGCCCCACAGCCCGATCCACAGCGAGCCATCGATCACCGGGCGAATCATCAACAGGGCCGTGCCCAGGAACAGGAAGCCGAACAAGCCCTTGAGCAGGTTCATCCAGGCGCCGGGCTTGGGCAGGAAGCGATTGCCCACGGTCACCAGCAGCAACAGCGGCAGGCCAATGCCCAGGCCCATGGCAAACAGGATCAGCCCACCGTGCAGCGCATTGCCGCCCTGGGCGATGTACAACAGCGCGCCGGCCAGCGGGGCGGTCATGCACGGCCCCACCAACAGACCGGACAGTGCGCCGAGGATGCCGGCGCCCACCAGGCTGCCACCGCGGCGCTGGCGCCCGGCGTTTTCCAGGCGGTCGCGCAGGGCGGCCGGCAACTGCAACTCGAAGAAACCGAACATCGGCAGCGCCAGCAGCACGAAGATCGCCGCGAACGTGCCCAGCAGCCACGGCTGCTGCAGCAACGCCTGGAGGTTGGCGCCCAGCAACGCGGCCAATACGCCCATGGCGGCGTACACCAGGGCCATGCTGATCACGTAGCTGCCGGCCAGCGCCAGGCCGCGCCGCGGGCCGGCGCCGCTGCCCACCACCAGGCCCGCCAGAATCGGTAGCATGGGCAGGGAGCACGGGGTGAACGCCAGCAACAGTCCCAGGCCAAAGAACACCAGCAGGCTCCAGCCCAATGCCCGTTGTTGCAGGCCGCTGGCCAGGGCCTGGTCCGGCGCCTGGTTGCCGGCGGCCATAGGTGCGGCGCCGCCCAGATCGACGATTTGCGTCTGGGGTGGGTAACACAGGCCCGCGTCGGCGCAGCCCTGGAAGCCGACCTTGACCTTGCCGGTGGCACCGGCCGGGATCTTCAGTTCCAAGGCCTGGCGATAGACCTGCTGGTCGCCGAAGAACTCGTCGCTGTGGGCTTCACCCTCCGGCAGCCTGGGTTTCTGCGCCTCGGC